>NZ_BSTL01000003.1 GCF_030269485.1 Actinoplanes sp. NBRC 103695
CGCATGATGCCCTTCATGTCGATGCCGTGATGGTCGAGGAACCCCTTGTCCTCGGCGGCCATCACCGCCTCGCTGATGATCGGGTTGATGCTCTGGTACGGCAGCAGGGACCGGTTGGTGTCACCGATGGTGGCCAGCGGCGTCGTGTCGTTGGCCGCGAACAGCTGGGTGACCTGGTCCTCGGCCTTGGGCTCGGTGAGCTGCACATCGTCGAAGAACCAGGTGCCGGCGACCACACCGCCACCGAGCAGGATCACCACGACCGCCGCCAGCGCGGTCAGGATGTTCGCCCGGCGCCGCTTCTTGGCCGCCTTGGTCCGGTCCTTACCCGGCGGCGGCGGACCACCAGGACCTGCCAGATCGTCGTACACCGGCCCGGGCACCGGTCCGGGCGGGACCGCGGCCCTGGCCACCGACGCCGACCCGACCCGGGCCGTGCCCACCGACGCACGCCCACCGACCCGGGCCGACCCGACCGAGGCCGAGCCCACCGAGGCACGGCCACTGTTTCCGCCCACGGAGGCCGAACCACTCACGCCGGCACGGCCGGACTGCGGATCACCGTACGAGTTCATCGGGCACACCTACCGGTCATCGTGTCGCGCGGGCGAGGCATTGTCGGCACATCGAATCGAAAGGCACGATCGGGGCGACATGATGCCATCTCTCGACCATGTCGGTACCCCCGGTGGCTTTCGCGGCGGCCTCGTCGTGCGGTGGACGGTCGACGACAGGCAGGCCAGGGCCGTCATGAAGCGTCCGAACTGGACCGGATGCCGCCAGCTCGGACCGAGGTCGTTCCGACTCGAGCGGTCGTGACCGGCGCCGTGGCGTGGGCGACGACGCGCCGCAGAGTGTCGAAGGTCTCCAACGAGTGCCCGGCCACATTGTCAACGAGTGCCTGGCCACATTGTCCTGGCCACATTGTCTCGTAGAGTGGACTCCGCGCGACGACCCCGAGAGGATGCGAATGTCTCTGCAAGCCACTCAGGCCGAGTCGACGAGCCGCCGTCGGCGCCACCACGCCGGGCGCACCGCCGAGTCGCACGCCGCGTTCCTGCTGCCTCATCTGCGGCCGGGCATGGCCCTGCTCGATCTCGGCTGCGGTCCCGGCTCGATCACCGTCGGCCTGGCCGCCGCCGTCGCGCCGGGCGGGACCACCGGCATCGACGTGGATCCCGAGCCCATCGACGGCGTCACCGTGGTGGCCGGCGACGCCACCCACCTGCCGTTCCCGGACGACAGCTTCGACGCCATCCACGCCAGTGCGGTGCTCCAGCACGTGCCCGATCCCCTCGCGGTGCTGCGAGAGGCGCGCCGGGTCGCCCGTCCCGGCGCGGTGATCGGCGTCGTCGACGCCGACTGGGACGGCGAGTTGCTGTACCCGGCGGACGACGTGATCCGCCGGTCGATGGAGATCGCCCGAAAGCTGCGGGAGGGCACCAGCCCGTTCGTCGGCAAGCAGCTGCGTCACCTGCTGACCGAGGCGGGTTTCGTTCGCGCCGAGGGATTCGCCCGGGTGACCCACCACGGCACGGTGGACGAGGTCGCCGGCGTCAGCTCGTTCACCGCGTCACTCTTCCGCTACCCGGCCGCCGTCGACCGTGCGGTGGCCGAGGGCTGGGCGACGGCGGCGGAGCTCGAGGAGATGAGCCTGGCCTGGACGGCCTGGGGCGAGCAGCCCGGCGCGTTCCTGGCCCGGTTCTGGTGCGAGGCCGTCGCCTGGGCGGAGTAGCCCCCTGTCACCACGCGGCGCGCCAGTGATGGACGAGGCCGGTTGACTACCGCGACAACATCGTCGTCTTCGCCGCCTTGACCCGATGACCTACGGCAGCGGCGCGGCTCGTAGCGCCGACTTGCGGACCTTGTTGGACGCCGTGCGGGGGAGCTCGCCGACGACGTCGAGGTAGCGCGGGATCTTGTAGCGGGCCAGCCGCAGCTCCAGGAAGGCCCGGATCTCGGCCGCGTCCACCCGCCTGCCGGGCGCCGGCACGAGGAAGGCCCGCCCGGTCTCGCCCCAGGTCTCGTCGGGCACGCCGACCACCGCGGCCTCGGCGACCGCCGGATGGTCGAACAGCACCGCCTCCACCTCGGCCGGGTAGACGTTCTCGCCGCCGGAGATGTACATGTCCTTGATGCGGTCGACGATGCGGTAGTGGCCGTCGGGACCGACGACGGCGACGTCGCCGGAGCGGAACCATCCGTCGGTGAAGGCGTCGCGGGTGGCCGCCGGGTCGTTCCAGTAGCCGGGCGTGACGTTGGGCCCGCGCACGAGGACCTCCCCGGGCTCGCCGGGCTCGGTGTCGCTGAGGTCCGGGCGTACGCATCGCACGTCGGTGAAGAACACGGGAGCGCCCGCCGATCCGGGGTGGCTGACGCTCTCCGGCGCATCGAGGAAGGTCGCGCCGGGCGCCGTCTCGGTCATGCCGTAGCCCTGGCAGAAGGTCAGCCCGCGCTTTTGATAAAGCTCGATCAAAGCTGAGGGTACGGACGTCCCGCCGGTCAGCAGCCTGCGGATCGAGCCGAGATCCGCCGTGGGCCAGCGCGGCGAGGCGGCCAGCGCGGCGTACATCGACGTGACGCCGAACATCAGCGTGATCCGGTGGCGTTCGATGGCGTCCAGGCAGCCGTCGACGTCCCAGCCGGGCATGATGACCGAGCAGCCGCCCTTGAGGAACGTCGGCAGCAGGCACTGGTTGAGCGTCGCGACGTGGAAGAGCGGCGCGCTGGCCAGGGTCACCTCGTCGCCGGCGACGTCCACGCCGACGAGCAGGTTGTAGGTGTTCCAGACGATGTTGGCGTGGGTGAGCACCGCGCCTTTGGGCCGCCCGGTGGTGCCGGAGGTGTAGAGGATGCACGCGGGGTCGTCGTCGGCGGTGGCCGGGACGCCGATCGGGGCGTCGTCGCCGGCCGCGAGCCAGGGTTCGTAGTCGTCGAGGGTCACCGTGACGATCGCCGTCCGGACGACGAACGAGGGCGCGTGGATCAGCAGGCGCGCGCCGCTGTGCTCCAGCATGTACTCGATCTCGGGGGCGGCGAGCCGGAAGTTGAGCGGGACGAACACGCCGCCCGCCGCGTACGTGGCGAACATGGTCTCGACGAAGGCCGGATGATTGGGGCCGAGGTAGGCGACCCGGTCGCCGGGACGCACCCCGGCGGCACGCAAGCGGCTCGCGAGCCGGGCCACCCGGTCGGCGAGCTGCGCGTAGGTGGTCGCGCGGCCGGCGTACACCAGGGCGGTGCGGTCGGGGGAGATCAGGGCGCGGCGCGCCGGCCAGGTCCCGAGCATGGTCAGGCGTACTGGCGGAAGACGGCGCGGGCGACGCAGGCCGGCTTGTCGGCGCCGTCGATCTCGACGGTGAAGTCGAGGGCCAGCTGCACGCCGTTGCCGGACACCTCCTCGACGCCGGCCACGGTGCCGGCCAGCCGGATCTTGGCGCCGACCCGCACCGGGCCGGGGAAGCGGACCCGGTCGAGGCCGTAGTTGATGCCCATCCGGACGCCGCGGATCTCGAGGAGCTCCTGGAACAGCGGGATGACAAGGGACAGGGTGAGGTAGCCGTGGGCGATCGTGCCCCGGAACGGTCCCGCGGCGGCCCGGTCGGCGTCGACGTGGATCCACTGGTGGTCGCCGGTGGCGTCGGCGAACGTGTTCACCCGGTCCTGGGTGATCTCCAGCCACGAGCTGTGGCCGAGGTCGCGTCCGGTCAGAGCCTTGAGCTCGTCGAGTCCGGTGACGGTGATCATGGGCGGGACTCCTTGTCGGTGGTGAGGCCGAGCAGCCGGGCGGCGTTGTCCTTGAGGATCTTCGGGCGTACGTCGGGCTTGATGTCCAGATCGGCGAAGTCGGCCAGCCATCGGTCCGGGGTGAGGACCGGGTAGTCGGAGCCGAACAGCACCTTGTCGCGCAGCAGGGTGTTGGCGTAGCGGACGAGTTGCGGCGGGAAGTACCTGGGCGACCAGCCGGAGAGGTCGATGTGGACGGACGGCTTGTGCGTGGCCACCGCCAGCGCCTCGTCCTGCCACGGGAACGAGGGGTGGGCGAGGATGATCCGCAGATCCGGGAAGGTCGCCGCGACGTCGTCGACGAGCATCGGGTTGGAGTACCGCAGGCGGATGCCCCCGCCACCGGGCACCCCGGCGCCGATCCCCGTCTGTCCGGTGTGGAACAACGCGGGGACGCCGAGCTCCTCGATCGCCTCGTACAGCGGGAAAGCCATCGGGTCGTCCGGAGCGAAACCCTGGAGGCTGGGGTGGAATTTGAAGCCGCGCACCCCGTGTGCCTCGACCAGCCGCCGTGCCTCGCGCACCCCGGCCCGGCCCTTGTGCGGGTCGATGCCGGCGAACGGGATCAGCACGTCCGGGTGGCGGGCGCAGTCCTCGGCGATCTCCTCGTTGGGAATCCGCGGGTGCCCGGTGGCGTGCTCGGCGTCGACGGTGAAGACCACGGCGGCCATCCGGCGCTCGCGGTAATACGCCGCGGTCTCGTCGATTCCGGGCTGCCGTGGCGCTCCCGACCTGAAGTACGCCCCGGAGGCGGCGAGCAGCTCGGGGCTCAGCGAGCCGCGCCCGTCGCGCCCGATCTCGGCGTGGGTGTGCACGTCGATCGCGGTCAGTTTCTCGACGTCCACGTCACACCGCCGGGATTCCGTACGTCTCGGGCTCGGCGCCCACCCCGGACGGCCAGGCGGCGGCGATCGCCTCGGCGGTCCAGCCTCCGTCGGCGAAGGCGACCGTCTTCTCGGCCGGGTGCGACCACAGCGCGAGCCGGTCGCCGCCGACGCCGATCGCCTGGCCGGTGATGTCCGCCGCCGCGTCCGACGCCAGGAACGTGATCAGCCCGGTGACGTCCTCGACGGTGCCGAGTCCCGCGTCGCGCCGCAGCCGCGCCGGCAGCGGCTGCCCGGTGCGTTCGGCCTCCTCGATCAGCGGCGCGAACGCGGGGATGGTCCGGGTCATCTCGGTGGCGGCGACCGGCACGACGGCGTTCACGGTGATCCGCGACCGGGCCAGCTCCATCGCCCAGGTGCGGGCCATGGCGGCGATCCCGGCCTTGGCCGCCGCATAGTTGGTCTGCCCGAAGTTGCCGCGCTGCCCGGCCGGTGAGCCGACCAGGATCAGCCGGCCGCCGTCGCCCTGCTCGCGCATCCGCACGGCCGCGGCCCGCGCGCAGGTGAACGTGCCGCGCAGATGCACCCGCACCACCGCGTCGAAGTCGTCGTCGGTCATCTTCCACAGCACCCGGTCGCGCAGGATGCCCGCGTTGGTGATCAAGACATCGATCCTGGTGTACGCGCGGACCGCGGTCTCGACGAGCAGTTCGGCGGTCTCTGTCCCGCCCACCTCGGCGGCGACCCCGGTGGCCGCGCCGCCGTCCTTGGCGATCGCCTCGACCGCGGCGTCCACGGCGCCGGGGTCGAGGTCGTTGACGACGACGGAGGCGCCGGCGGCCGCCAGGGCGCGGGCATAGCCCAGTCCGAGGCCGCGTCCGCTCCCGGTGACGACGGCGACCTTCCCGTGCAGATCCATGAGCTCTCCTGATCTCCCGCCGGCGCGGGAAAGAACGTTCGTTCTCTTCTATGAACGGGCGGGTCGTCAGCGGGCGAGGTCGAAGGGCGCGGGTAGGGGCTCGGCCGGTAGTGCACATACGAGTGGGACGGCAGGCCCGGCGGCCACCGGCCGGACGTGACGCGCCGTTCGAGCGTGCCCAGCGCGGCCGGCATCTCGTCGTCGGTGAACGTGCGGTGCCCGGCCCGGTCGACGAAGGCCTGCCGCAGCTGCCCGAGCCGGCCCGCCCGGGCGGCCGTGTCCCGGTAGGCCGCCCGCACCTGGACCGGCACGAGCTCGTCGCCGGTGGTGTGGATGGTCATCAGCGGCTTGTCGAGGCGCCCGGTGAACGAGATGTTGCGCGCCATGAAGGCGACGGCCCGGCGGTCGGCGGAGATCCGAGGCGCGGCGGCCAGTGCGGCGAGGTCCCGCTCGACGGTCACGCCGGCCTCGCGGTACAGCGCCAGGACCTCGTCGCGCTCGGCCGAGCGGGCCAGCATGCGCCGGTAGTCGACGCCCGTGTTCCACGACATGTTCCCGCCCGAGCGGCTCTCCGCCTCCTGTCGCCACGACAGTCCTACATAGACGGTCGTGCCGATCGCGCCGGGGGAGATGTTGTGCAGCGCCGCGGCGAGGGCCGTGCGCGCCCGTCCGAGCGGGGTGGCCTGGGCCGCGCCGAGCGCCGCCGACAGCGTGGCGATCGACGCGGCCGCCGTCGCCTGGTCGGGCAGCCGGACCAGCGGCACCGTGGAACCCGGCAGCAGCAGGGTGCGCAGCGCGAAGAGCGGGTCGAGCGTGCTGGCCGGCGCCATGGCGAGGAGGAGCTTCATGGCCTGCGTTCCTTCACGAGGCGGTCGGTCACGGCGGGGACGATGCCGCGGGGGAGGTACAGCACGGTGACGACGAGCAGCAGGGCGTAGACGGCGTACGACAGCACGCTCGGCGCGTAGCCGGGCATGCCGGGCTGGGTGCCGAGCGTGTTGAGCGCCTGGACCAGCAGCACGATGACGGTGGCGCCGACCACCGGGCCGGCGATCGTGCCGAGCCCGCCGACGACCGCCATCACCACGAACTCGATGGACAGCAGCACCGGGAACGAGCCCGGCGACAGGTAGCCGAGGTAGAACGCGTAGACGCCACCGGCCAGCCCGGCGAACGCCGCCGACAGGGCGAACACGGTCAGCCGGTAGCGGCCGATCGCCACGCCACCGGCCGCCGCCGCGATCTCGCTGGTCGCGGCGGCACGCAGCCCGCGCCCGGCCCGGGAGGCGACGATGTTGCGGGAGATCACCAGCACCACCGCGAGCACGGCCCAGGACAGGTACGCGTACCCGAGGTCGCCGCCGACCGGGAGGGTGGGTATGCCCTGCAGACCGATGGCGCCGCCCGCCCAGTCGCCGCGCCCGAGCAGGGACAGCAGGATCAGCTGCATGGCCAGCGTGGCGAAGGCCAGGTGGTGCCCGCGCAGCCGCAGCAGGGGAGCGCCGAGCAGCACCGCCGCCACGGCCGCGACCACCGGCGCCGCGAGCAGTCCTGCCAGGGTCGGCACGCCGTGCACGGTGAGCAGGCCGGCCGCGTACCCGCCGATCGCGTAGAAGGAGGCCTGCCCGAGCGAGACCTGACCGGCGTACCCCATCAGCATCGACACCCCGGCGGTGACGGTCGCGGCCAGCCCGAGCAGCACGAAGGTCCCGAGATGCCGTTCCGGCAGGAGCGGCGGCAGGGCGAGCGTGACGACCACGGCGGCGACGAGCAACCAGCGGTTCATCGGGCCGGCTCCGGGACCGCGCCGCGCCGGGAGGCCTGCACGATCATCACGGCGAGCATGAGGACCAGAGCCACCTCCAACTGGTACGCGCTGCCCCCGTACCCGGCGATCAGGGTTTGGGCGACGCCGAGCAGGAGGCCGCCGCCGAGCGCGACCACCGGCCGGGTCAGGCCGCCGAGGATCGCGGCCGCGAATCCGTTGACCAGCAGTGTCACGTCGCTGTCGAAGGTCACCTGCTGCACCGGCGTGGTCAGGACTCCGGCGAGGCCGCCGAGCGCGCCGCCCAGCGCGAACGCGAGCAGGCCCATCCGCCGCACGTCGATGCCCACGACCAGTGCCGCGTAGGGGTTGGAGGCGCAGGCGGACAGCGCCTTGCCCACGTCGGTGCGGGCGAAGAACGCGGCCATGGCCAGGAACACCGGCACGGTCACGGCGAGGATCAGCAGGTAGTGGGCCTGCAGCCGGGCGCCGCCGACCACTGCCACGCCGGGCACTCCGGCGAACGACCGCGGCTGGTCACCCCAGATCACGATCTCGATCGCGTACGCGAAGATGCCGAGCCCCAGCGTGATGATCAGCGACGTGCCGGGCGTGGTGCCGGGACGGCCGATCGCGACGAGGCCCACGAGCAGCCCGGCGAGCGCGGCGGTCAGCACCCCGGTGAGTTCGGCGAACCCGTGCGGCAGCCCGGCCGCGAGCAGCGACGAGGTGAGCATGGCGGCGACGACGGCGAAGGCGCCCTGCGCGAAGTTGACCACCCGGGTGACCCGGTGGATGGCCACCAGGCCGCTGGCGACGAGCGCGTACCCGGCGCCGATGCCGAGGCCGGTCAGCAGGTACCCGAGGAAGTCGCTCACCGCACCGGCCCACCCAGGTAGGCGGCGGTCACCCGCTGGTTGTGTGCCAGGTCGTCGGCCGGTCCGTGCAGGACGATCCGCCCGGCCTCCAGGACGTACGCCCGGCGGCAGAGGTCGAGCGCGAGGCGGGCGTTCTGCTCGATCAGCAGCACCGCCAGCCCCCGCTCGGCGTTGAGCGTGCGCAGATGGGCGATCAGATCGGTGACCACCAGCGGGGCCAGGCCCAGGCTGAGCTCGTCGACCACCAGGACGTCGGGGCGGGCCATCAGCGCCCGCCCGATCGCCACCATCTGCTGCTCGCCGCCGGAGAGCAGACCGGCGCGGCGGCGTCGCAGGCCGTCCAGAGCGGGCAGCAGCCGGTAGATCTCCGTGGTGTCACGGCCGCCGCGCCCGTTGCGCCAGCCGCCGAGGCGTAGATTGTCGTCCACGCTCAGGTCGCCGAACATCTCCCGGCCCTCGGGCACCTGCGCGAGCCGGCCCCGGACCGTGACCCGGCCCGCCGCCGGGCGCACCAGCCCGGACAGCGCCTTGACCAGCGTGGTCTTGCCCGCCCCGTTGGGGCCGATCAACGCCACGAGGTCACCCTCGGCCACGGTCAGGTCGACGCCGTCCAGCGCGGTGGCGCCGCCGTAGCGCACCGTCAGCCCGGCGACCTCGGCGACGTTCACGCCGCGGTGCCCAGGTAGGCGCCGACCACCCGCGAATCGGCCCGGATCTCGGCCGCGGTGCCGTCGGCGATCACCCGGCCCAGGTCGAGCACGGTGACCCGGTCGGCGAGGCGCATCACGAACGCCACGTCGTGCTCGACGAGCAGGATCGTCAGCCCGTCGCCGCGGAGATCCTCGACGAGCGTGGCAAGGCGTTCCCGCTCGGCCGTGCGCAGCCCGGACGCCGGCTCGTCGAGCAGCAGCAGGCGCGGCCGGCCGCAGAGCGCCCGGGCCAGCTGCAGCGCGCGCTGCTGGCCGAGCGGCAGTTCCTCGGCCGGCCGGTGCGCCCAGTCCTCGATGCCGGTGCGGCGCAGGCACTCGGCGGCGCGGTCGCGGATCTCGCGTTCCTCGCGACGGTGCGACGGCAGCCGGAACGCGGCGGCGAGGAACCCGGCGTGGGTGGTCGCGTGCGCGCCGGCCATCACGTTCTCCAGCGTGGTCATGCCGGGGAAGATCCGGGCCGCCTGGAACACCACGCCGACACCGAGCCGGGCCCGGCGGTGCGGTGGCAGGCGATCGATGCGGACGTCGTCCAGCCGTACGGAGCCGGCGTCGGGCGCGAGCTGGCCGCCGATCAGGCCGAACAGCGTGGACTTGCCGGCGCCGTTCGGCCCGATCACCGCCCGCAGCTCACCCGGCGCCACGCTCAGGTTTGCATCGCGTACGGCGAAGACACCGCCGAAGGCGCGAGACACCCCCGAGACCTCGAGCGCGGCGCCGGACGTCACCTGCCACCGACCGTGGCGAGCTTGGCCTTGGAGTAGCCGGTGGGCACGAACCCGCCGTCCCGGACCGTGTTGAGGGAGATGTAGTCGGTGGTCAGTCCGCTGTGGTCGGTCGCCGAATACTTGTAGGTGCCGTTGGGCGTGGTCAGGGTCAGCCCCTCGAGCGCGTCCCGGACCTTCTCCCGGTCCGAGCTGCCGGCCTTCGCGATCGCCGCCGCCAGCAGCTTCACCCCGCTGTAGCCGTCCTGCGCGAACTGTGGCGGCGGGTATCCGTGCGCGGCGGTGAAAGTGGTGGCCAGCTCGTCGATCGCGGCCTTCTGCGGACCGGCCGGCAGGGCGTTGCCGACCACTCCGATCGAGCTGGCGACGGTGACGCCCTCGGCCGCCGGACCGGCCGGGTCGAGGAACAGCTTGCTGGCCTGCGAGCCGGTCATCACCAGCGGGATCTTCAGGCCGGACGCGGCGTACTGCTTGGTCAGCGCCACCGCGGGCGCGCCGGTCGCCCACACCATCAGCGCCTGCGCCTGCGACGACCGGACGTGGGTGAACACCGCCCCGAACTCGGTGGCGCTGGTCTGGAACTCCTCGACCGGCTCGAGCGTCACCCCGTACGTCGCGGCCTTGCTCTTCAGGCCCTTGGCCCCGGCGTTCGCGTAGCTGCTCCGGGTGTCGAAGGCGACCGCGAGCCGGGTCACCCCGGTGGCCTTGAGGTACTGCAGGGTCGCCTCGGCGTAGGTGCCGGCGGTGGCCGGGACGACGAAGACGTACGGATGGATGGGCTGGACCTGCTCGTCGGCCGGTGTGAGCGACAGGTACGGGACCTTCTCCCGGTCGACCAGCGGGATCGTGGCCAGCGCGGAGTTGGAGAACGGCGAGCCGATGATCGCGTCGGCGTCGCCCTTGACCTCGTTGAAGGCCAGCACCGCCTGGTCGGGCAGGCTCTTGTCGTCGCGGACGGTCAGCTCGATGCGCCGCCCGCCCACCCCGCCGGCGTCGTTGATCTGTTGGACGGCCAGGGCGACGGACTTCTGGTTCTCGCTGCCCAGCGGCGAGTAGTTGCCGGTCAGCGAGACGATCTGGGCGACCCGGACGGGGTCGTCGCCGTCCGCGGCGTCGCCGCCGCAGCCGGCCGTTGCGGTCACGAGGATGAGGGCGGATAGGAGCGGCACTGCTCTACGCACGAGTACCTCCGCGTTTCGGTCCCGTTACGGTAGGTATCGAAGTTAGGCTCTTTCGTATCGGCCGTCAACAATCTGACTAACATCGATGCCATGCCGTCCCCGCAGACCCTGGTCCTGATGCTGCTCGGCGACTTCGTCCTCGACCGGGACGTCTGCGTCTACTCCGGCAGCGTCATCGACACGCTCGCCCGGCTCGGCATCTCCTCGCACGCCACCCGCTCGACGCTCACCCGGATGGCCGGCCGCGACCTGCTGCGCCGTCAGCGCCACGGCCGCCGGATGTACTTCGGGCTCACCCCGCGATCGACCGCGATCCTGCGCGACGGCCGCCGGCGCATCTGGGACACCGGCGCGGTCAACGACCGGTGGGACGGCACCTGGACGCTGCTCAGCTTCTCGCTGCCCGAGTCCTGGCAGCGGCAGCGCCACGACCTGCGGTCCCAGCTCAGCTGGACCGGGTTCGGACCGCTGCAGGGCGGGCTGTGGATCGCGCCCGGCGAGGTGAACGCCCGCGACATCGTCACCGGGCTCGGCCTGGAGGCGCACGCCCGGGTCTTCCACGCCCGCGTCGACGAGATCACCGACATCGCGGCCATGATCGCCGACGCGTACGACCTGGCCGAGGTGGCCGCCCGTTACCAGGACTTCCTCGACCGCTGGGAGAACGCGCCGGCAGCGCCCGACCCGCTCGCGGCGCGGCTGAGACTGACCGCCGAGTGGCTCGACGCCATCCGCCGTGATCCCCGACTGCCGGTCGAGCACCTCCCGGCCGACTGGCCCGCCGTCCGTGCGCAGAAACTCTTCCGGGATCTGGAGCTCTGCTACGCCGAGCCCACCGCCCCGCTCGACCTGCAACCGGTGCGCGAGCAGTGACGGACTCCGCGTGCGGACGGTCGACTGTGGACGGTACTACCGGTCAGAAGGCCAGCACGGCCTGCACCTCCTGGCGGCGGCGGTCGGCGAGGTCGGTCAGCAGGGCCGGCCCGTCGTCGAACGGGACCACCGCGGTGATCAGGTGGCGGCGGATCGCGTCGCCGTCGCGGTGCAGCAGACGGACGGTCTCGGCGGACAGCCGTTCGCGGTCCCAGGTCGCGCCGAGCCCGCGCGGCACCCGGCCGATCTGGGCGCAGCGGACCGTCAGGCCGTTGTGGTGGAACTCGGCGCCGAGCCGTACCTCGTCCGCGCCGCCCTGGTAGAAGGCCAGGTCGATGACGGTGCCCTGCGGGCGTAGCAGGCGCAGCGCCAGGTGCAGGGCGGACGCCTGACCGCGGCACTGGAACACCACGTCGGCGCCGCGGTCGTCGGCGGTGTGCCGCCAGGTCGTCTTCAAGGTGACCGCGATGTCATCGGCGTCCGGGTCGAGCGCCTCCAGACCGAGCGCCTCGGCGATCGACCGCCGCTGCGGGGTCGGGTCGATCACCACCACCGACGCGGCGTGGTGCGCGCGGGCGAACAGCGCGGTGAGCAGGCCGACCACGCCGGCGCCGACGACCGCGACCCGGCGGCCCTCGACGCCGTCGCCGAGCCGGCGCGCACCCGGGCCGTACAGGTCGGCGGCGGCGTGCAGCAGGCCGTTGGCGCAGATCGGGCCCATGTGCGCGACGTAGATGCCGAGGATCGGGTCCAGGCCGGCGGGCAACGGCACCACCCGGTCGCGCAGCGGGTCGCCGGTCCAGCCGGTCCGGTGCCCGTACGTCATCGCCACGACTTCGCCTTCGGCGACCGCCGGGGTGTCGCTGCGTTCCACCCGGCCGACCTCCATGTAGCCGAGGCGGGTCACCGGGTACGGGTCCGGGGCGTCGCCGGCGCGGAACAGGCCGAGCGCCGGGTCGAACCGTTCGTGCAGCGCCGGGTTGGTGCCCTTGACGAAGCTGAGCTCGGTGCCGGCCGAGACGCCGCTGAACAGCGTGCGCACCCGGAACGGGCCCGGCGCTCGCGGTTCCTCGACGATCTCCGGCTTGCCCGGCCCGGTCACCACCAGGTTGCGGTCAGACATGCGGCACCGCCACCGGGCGGCCGATGCGGGCGGACTCGGCCACGGCGGCGGCGAGCGCGTGGGTGCGCAGAGCTTCGGCGTACGGGACGCGCACGTCCTTGCCGTCGCCGCGCACCGCCTCGACGAACGCCCGGTCGACGGCCACGCGGGCGTCGTCCGGGTCGGTGTCGACGCTCCACTCGCCGTCCCCGTCGCGGACCGTCAGCTTGTCCTCGGTGATCGCCAGCGCCAGGCCGTCCGCATAGATCTCCAGGCCGGCCCGCTGCTTCCAGCCCAGCACACAGGTCGCGGCGAGGGTGCCCACGGCGCCGCCCGCGAAGCGCAGCGTGGTCACGGTCGCGCCGTCGATGTCGGCGCCGTCGACCGCAGGCGGGATGCCGTTGCCCGTCGCGTTCACCTCGTCCACCTCGCCGACCAGGTGCCGGAGCAGGTCGAGCACGTGCGCGGCCTGTTCGACGACCGGCCCGCCGGAACGGTCGCGGTGCGGCCACCACGCCACCGGGGGCACCTTGTCCAGCCAGGCGCCGGTCACCAGGCGTACCGGCCGATCCCCGAGCACCTCGCGGGCCCGCTCCACGACGGTGCTGTAGCGCCAGTGATGACCGACCCCGGTGAGCAGCCCCCGCTGGGCGATCAGGGTCGCCGTCTCGCGTGCTTTCTCCAATTTGATCTCTATGGGCTTTTCCACGAAGAGAGGAAGACCGGCCTCGATGACCGCTCGTTCCGCCGGCCCGTGGGCGAACGGCGGGACGCACACGTAGACCGCGTCGACGCCCTCGGCGAGCAAGGCCGCAACGTCCGGCAGAGCGCTCGCGCCGTGCTCGGCCGCGAGCTCGCGGGCGGCCGCCGGTTGGACGTCCGTAACTCCTGCCACCTGCACATCCGGCAGGCCGGACAGGACGCGCGCATGCCTCTGTGCCACGCCGCCCGCGCCGACCAGTCCCACCCTTGTCGCCCCCATCGGGCCTCCCGTCGTCGTTCAGCGGTTCCGGCCTGAAGACTTCCGCGGCGTGGCGAGTCGAAACCTCGGACCGATCTTGTTCACACGCCGGAAAGATTGTTCCGGGCACTGTGGGGAATGCGGTGATCTCCAATCGCATCGAGCCTCGGGGGATCCGCGCATGCAGCAGTCGACTTCACCGGCCGTCTCGCCTGTCGTCGAGGCCTGGGCCACGTACCGCACCGGCAACGCCACGCAGTGGAGCGCACGTCACCTGGCCGCGGCCAAACGCGGCACCCGGGTCAGCGTGGTCATCCCGGCCCGCAACGAACAGCAGACGATCGGCGCGATCGTGACGACCATCCGGCGCTGCCTGGTGGCCGAGGTCCCGCTGGTGGACGAGATCGTGGTGGTGAACTCGCGCTCCACCGACGCCACGGCCGCCCGCGCCCGGGCGGCCGGAGCCCGGGTCGTCGATCAGGACGAGGTCACCCGGGGCCTGCCCCGGATGGAGGGCAAGGGCGACGCGCTCTGGGCCGGCCTGGCCGCCAGCACCGGTGACATCGTCGCGTTCGTCGACGGCGACCTGCGCGACTTCTCCGCGGCGTTCGTCACCGGGCTGCTCGGCCCGCTGCTCACCGACCGGTCGGTGGAGTACGTCAAGGGCTTCTACCACCGCCCGCTGGTCGGCGCGGCCGGCGTCGAGGCGGACGGCGGCGGCCGGGTCACCGAGATCAGCGCCCGTCCGCTGCTCAACCTGTTCTGGCCGGATCTGGCCGGCTTCGTGCAGCCGCTGGCCGGCGAGTACGCGGGCCGCCGGGCCACCCTGGAGCGCATCCCGTTCGTCTCCGGCTACGGCGTCGAACTCGCCATGCTCATCGACCTGCTCGACCTCGTCGGCCTGGACGCGCTGGCCCAGGTCGACCTCGGCGAGCGCCACCACCGGCATCAGAGCCTGGACGCGCTCGGCCGGATGTCCGCGCAGATCATGGTGACCGCATGGAGCCGGCTGCACCGCCGCGGCCTGGTCACCGAGCCACAGCCGCCGGCCACCGCGCTCACCCAGTTCAGCCGGGGCGGCACCGATCCGCTGCCGCACCTCAACCGCGAGGTCAGCACGGCCGACGTGAGCGTGGGCGAGCGCCCGCCGCTGGCCACCATGCCCCGCCCGGCGACGGTGCCGGCCGCATGAGGGTGCTGATGAACGCCGGCCCGTGGCTGCCGGTCCCGCCTCGTGGCTACGGCGGCATCGAGAACGTGATCGCGACCCTGGTGCCGGAGCTGCGCCGGCTCGGGGCCGAGGTCGTGCTGGCGACCGTGGGGGACAGCGACCTGGCCGTCGAGGAACGGGTCGCGGTCTTCCCCAGCGGCCGGTTCGACGAGTTGCAGCGCCCGTACAACCAGGTCTGCGGCGTGGTTCCGGCGCACCAGCACGCGGTGGTCCGGCGGCTCGACCGCGGCGACATCGACCTGGTGCACGACCACGTCGAGGCGGCCGGCCTGACCATGCTGGCCGGGCTCGGGCCGGATGCGCCGCCCGGGCTGCACACCCTGCACTGGGATCTGCGGAAGCATCCCGAGCTGTACGGCACCTTCGACGGTGGCTCTCGCGTACGCGTCAACGGCGTCTCCGCCGACCAGCTGACGCACGCCCCGGAGGCGTTGCGCGCGCACGCCGTGGGTCACGTGCACCTGGCGACCCCGCTGGCCGACGGCGCGGATCGCCGCGCGCGTACGGAGAAGAGCCCGTATGCCGTGGTCCTCGGCCGCATCACCCCGGGCAAGGGACAGGACCTCGCCGCGCGGCTGGCACACAGCGCCGGCTTCGACCTGGTGCTGGCCGGTCCGATCGGCCCCTACCGGCAGCCCGCCGACCTGCTGGCGGCCGACCAGCGGAACCCGGACGTGCGGTTCTGGCACGAGGAGGTGGCGCCGCACGTCGACGGCGACCGGGTCCGCTGGGTGGGCACGGTCGCCGGGGCGGCGCGGGACAGCCTGGTCGCGTCCGCCGAGGTGGCGCTGTTCCCGTTGCGCTGGAACGAGCCCGGCGGCACCGCGGTGGTCGAGTCGCTGGCGCTGGGCACCCCGGTCGTCGGCATCGCCCGGGGCTGCCTGCCCGAGCTCGTCGAGCACGGCCGCACCGGGCTGATCACGACGGACGAGGAGGAGCTGGGGGAACTCGTCCACGCGGCGCGACGCCTCGAGGAGGCCGAGTGCCGGGCCGAGGCCGCCCGGCGCTTCACCCCGGCGACGATGGCCGCCGCCTACCTGGGGCTTTACGAGCGGATCAGCGCCCCGGTTCCTGCCGGATAAGGGGACCGCAACGCCCGGGTGTCCGGAAAGTTTCGGCTGTCCTCTTATGCGGTCACCGCTCAAGGTCGATACTGCGAAACGTGTGGCAGCGAATCCGTCGTCGGAGCGCCGACGTCCGCCTGGGCGTGAAGATCGTCGTCGTGTCCGTCGCCGGCTCGATGATCTTCGCCGTCCTGGGCGTGGTGGGTCAGGTGAGGCTTCACGACCTGTCGGCCCGCCAGGACGGCGAATACCGGACGAACGTCACCGCGCTCGGCCTGATGACCTCGATGCGGTCGGCCATCGGTGGTCAGCAGGAGGCGGTCCTGTCGTTCATCCTCTCCGACGCGGGCCCGTACCGGGACGCGTTCGGCGCCGCGATCGCCACTACCGACCGCACGATCGACGACAGCCTCACCCGCCTCGCCGGCATCGGCCTGCCGCCGGCGGAGACCAAGATGCTCGCCGCCGTCCGCTCGGACATCGGGATCTGGCGCAAGTCCCGCGGCGTCGCGCTGGGCGCGGCCCAGGAACAGAACGACCGGCAGGGCGTCGTCTACACGATCGTCCGGCTCGAGTCGGTCGCCCGGGCGGTCAAGCAGTCGTCCGACGATCTGCTCAACCGCCTGGTCGAGAAGGTCGCGGCCGGCGCCAAGCAGGCTTCCACGGACAGCGCCGAGCTCGCCCGGCTGATGCTGGTGCTCGGCGTCGTCAGCCTGGTCGCCGCGCTGGCCATCGCCCTGATCCTGGTCCGCGGCATCTCGCGCCCGCTGTCGGAGGTGGTGGACGTGCTGAGCCGGGTCGCGAGCGGCGACCTGAGCAAGAAGGTGACCGTCCGGAGCCGGGACGAGATCGGCCGGATGGGCGAGGCGCTGAACACCACCCTGGAGGTCCTGCGGCACAGCTTCGACGCCGTGCAGTACCAGGCCTCCCACGACAGCCTCACCGGGCTCGCGAACCGGTCGCTGCTCCAGCGGCAGATGCAGGCCGCCGAACGGCAGGCGCGGACCTCGGCCGGCGGCGCGATCGTGCTGCTCGACCTGGACGGCTTCAAACAGGTCAACGACATGTTCGGGCACGCGGCCGGCGACCGGGTCCTGACCATCACGGCGCAGCGGCTGGTACGCACCCTGCGCGGCGCCGACACCGTCGCCCGGCTGGGCGGCGACGAGTTCGCGGTGCTGCTCACCGACATGCCCGGCCCGGCCGAGCTGCAGCGCCTGGTCGAGGTGCTCGTCGAAGCCCTGGAACAGCCCGCCGACTTCAACGGGCGCACGCTGTCGCCGCGGGTGAGCGTCGGCGCCGCCCTGTGGGAGCAGGGTCAGGGTGCGGAAGCGGTCATGCGTTCCGCCGACGAAGCGCTCTACCTGGTCAAAACCGTCCGCAAGGGCATCCATCCCGATCGGCGGCGTGGCCGGGACTGGCTCGCGGCCGACCTGCGGACCGCCCTGCAGGAGGAGCAGTTCGAGGTCTGGTACCAGCCGCTGGTCCGGCTCGAGGACGAGCGCCCGGTCGGTGTCGAGGCGCTCGTCCGCTGGCACCACCCCGACCAGGGCACCATCTCACCGGCCGAGTTCATCCCGATCGCCGAGCACGCCGGCGTCATCTACCCGCTCGGGCTCTGGGTCCTCGAGCAGGCGTGCCGCCAGGTCCGGGCGTGGCAGCAGCACCTGCCGGGCGGCAGCGACCTCTACGTGAGCGTGAACCTGTCGCCCCAGCAACTGCACGACCCGAAGCTGGTCGACGACGTGGTGTCGGTCGTGCGCGAGACCGGCCTCGACCCGCGGTCCCTCGTCCTCGAGGTGACCGAGTCCGCCATCGTCGACGAGCGTCAGGCGGTTCCCAACCTCCTTGCGCTTCGCGCCCATGGCGTACGCATCGCGATCGACGACTTCGGCACCGGCTACTCGTCCCTGCACTACCTGGCCAGCCTCCCGATCGACATCGTGAAGATCGACCAGTCGCTGGTCAGCGGGCTGGACGGCTCCCCGGAACGGGCGGTGATCATCGAGGCGGTCGTCCACCTGAGCCGTGTTCTGCGGTTCAGCACCGTGGCCGAGGGCATCGAGACCACCGACCAGGCGAGCGAACTGCGACTGCTCGGCTGCGTCGTCGGCCAGGGGTACCTGTGGTCACCGCCACGTCCCGCCGACGACATCCGGTCGCACCTGACCGTCCTGCCCCTCATCAGCGACGAGCGGCGGCCGATAAGAACGGTGTGACCGTCCCCCATGTGCGTGACGACGCCGACCCGGCCGCGAAGGCCGTTTCCGGCATCGAGGGCACGAGGCGGGTGCTGTCCTGGGCGATCGTGGTGGTGGGCATCGGCGTCCTGACCGCCTTCACGTCGTACCTGTGGGACTGGTCCGAGGTCTTCATCGGCGGCGAGGCGCCGGAACGGGACGAATGGCTGGAACTGGTCGGCGCGGCCTGGCTACCGGTCGTCGTGGCGGCGGTGATCCGCCTGGTGCGGGCCCACCGGGCGCTGACGACGACCGCGCTGGAGGCGCTCGACGCCTTCGACCAGACGGTTCACACCAGCCACGGCTGGGCCTGGCGGATCGACCACGACCGCCGCATCCTGCATTCCAGCGACGGCATCCGGGCGTTGCTGGGGTACGACCCGGAGGACGTACTCGGCAGCGACGTGCTGGACCTGCTCCACTGCGACGAGAGCCGGCCGCTGATCCTGGCCAGGCTTCAGAGCGAAGCCGCGACCAAGAACTGGGACGACTGGCAGACCAGGCTCAGACACCGCGACGGATCCGTCCGCCACGTGCGCAGCAGCGTCACTCCCATCCTGAGCAAGGAGGGCCGGGGGAGCGGCAACCGCATCGTCGCCTACCGCGGCTTCACCACCGACGTCACCGCGGAGGTGGTCGCCGCCGCGGCGGACCAGGCCCGCGAGTTGCAGGAGCAGGCCGCGCACGCCCGGATCAGCGCGGTGCTGGCCGATCCGCGGGCGTTGCAGATCGTCTTCCAGCCGATCGTCGACGTCCGCGCGCACCGGACCATCGGCATGGAGGCGTTGTCGCGGTTCGCCGGCGAGCCGTACCGCACGCCGGACGTCTGGTTCGACGAGGCGTGGCAGGTCGCGCAGGGCCCCGCACTGGAACTGCATGCCATCGGCGTCGCCTGCGCGCAACTGGCGACCCTGCCCGCCGACATCTACCTGTCGGTCAACGTCTCGCCGCAGACCATGAGCACCCCGCGGTTCACCACCCTGCTGGCCGATCTGGGCGCGGACGCGCACCGGATCGTCGTGGAGGTGACCGAACACGCCGCGGTCACCGACTACGACGTCCTCGCGGCCGCCGTCAAGCGGTTGCGCGGCTTCGGCGCCCGGGTCGCCGTCGACGACGCCGGTGCGGGCTACTCGTCCATGCAGCACGTGCTGCGGCTGACCCCGGACATCATCAAGCTCGACCGCGGGATCGTCGCCGGCATCGACGAGGACGCCGCGAAACGCGCCCTGGTCACCGCGATGACGGGTTTCGCCGCCTCGCTGAACATGACCGTCGTCGCCGAGGGCGTCGAGACGGACGCCGAACTGAAGGCCCTGATCGGCGCGGGCATCCACCACGCGCAGGGCTACCTGCTCGGCCGTCCGGCGCCGTTGACGCCGGCCGTCCCGGTCCCGACGTAGCCGCCGGGATCACAGCTGGAGAACGTGTCCCACCCGTGGCGGCGTCCGGCCGTCGAGAACCTCGAGCCACACCCGCGGCAGGTCGGCGGGCGCATCGCTGACCCGGATCTCGATCCACTCACCGACCGCCGCAGCAAACCGCTGCCAGGCGACCGTGAACCGCCTGTCGAGCTCGTCGCGCCCCCAGTCCTGGCCGCGCTTGCGCATCTGCACCGGGGCGAAGAACACCTCGCCGGCCGCGTCGGCGTTCGGCGTCTGTCCGGTGAGCCCGACGGCGATGTCACGGACCAGCCGGCCACCCAGATGCCGGCGAAGCGCGTCCCGGATCGCGGGCCGTCCCGACAGGTCGAGATACACGGCGGGCGCCGCGTCGAGGCGGCTGACGTCCTCGTACGGCAGGACCTCGTCGTAGCAGCCGAGCGACCGGGTGAAGTCGACGTTGGCCGCCGAGGTGAGCGCGACCAGGCGCGGGCCGCGGCCCCGCAGCTCCACCGCGGCGGCGTAGGCCGTCTTGCTCGACGCCGACGAGAAGATCAGCGACTCCGCGCCGTAGAAACCGTTGTCGGCGACCTGATCCGCCAGCATGAACGAGGTGAAGAACAGCGGCCGGAACAGGATGAGCAGGTCTTCGGAGTCCTTGCGGTAGGCGGGGTCGCCGGTGGTCAGCCGGTACGCGTTGTACGGCGACGGCAGGCCGGCCCGGTGCGGGCTCCCGTCCCGGAAGCCGTGCTCGTCGGCCCGGCCGGGCCGGACCACCAGATGGCCCGCGGGCGGCAGATAGCCGTAGACCCGTTGTCCCGTAACGACATCGGGAACCGTCGAGGCGACGACGTCGGCGAAGCCCCACAGCGGTGGCAGGCCCCACCCGCCGGTCAACCCGCGCGGCTCGGGCGGGAAGAACTCCCAATATCTCATCGCGTCGCCGAGCACCGCGTAGGTCACGTTGTTGGCGGAGAGGCCGACCCGGTCGACGCGCAGCAGAACCTCGCCGCCGGCCGGCTCGGGCGCTTCGCCGTCGGCGAGTGTGGTGCGCCGGAGGTCGTCGCGCGCGACGGCGAAGGTCCAGGATCCAGGCATGGTCCGACGGTAGGTAAGTAGTGCGGTGCTCGGCAAGTGCACTGTGAGTGCAAAATCCCACATTCGTCACTCGAATGTGAATGGATATTGTCGGATCAGGGACTCGTGAAACATATTCCTTTGCCCCCCGTTCCGTATGCGTGCGAACCTCGGCCGGTTGATTGAACTATCAGTGACGGAGGGCGACATGGATCGGCTGACATCGGGCGGCATATTACGAACGGGCGAGCGGCTCCGGTCCGTCACGGGCTGGCTGGAACTCGTCATGCAGGCCGACGGCAACGTCGTGCTCTACCGCATCCAGAACGCGGTGCCGCTGTGGGCCAGCAACACATTCGGCCAGCCGATCTCCCGGCTCGTCATGCAGGGCGACGGCAACCTCGTGGCGCAGGACGCCCAGGGATCACCGCTGTGGGCGAGCGGCACCCATGGTCATCCCGGCGCGGAGCTCGTGCTCCAGAACGACGGCAATCTGGTGATCTACGACGTGGCCCGGAACCCGCTGTGGGCGACGAATACCTTGCGGAACTTCAATATTCCGACAATGCGTACCGAGGACGCACGGGGCTATTCCTACGTGGAGACCTCGGAGCGCTGGAAACTGCTGTGCCAAGGCCTTCCGTGCTTCACCGCGCTGCAATGGCCGGGTTATGCGACCGCCGTCATCGAGGACGTGATCGACGGCGAGCCGGTCGTCATTCAACTCTGGCGGGGATGGTGTCAGAAATTTCTCAACAATCCCGTCTTCCCGGGCGGCATCGGCGCCGAGGTGGGCATCTACCGCCGCGATCCGGGCCGCGTTCTGCCGGCGTCGCTGCCGTTCCTGCCGGCACCGCTCGGCGCGTTCTACACCAGCGCCGTCGCCGGCCTGGACGACACCCAGGTGTGGTGGCCCGCCCCCGACCTCGGCACGAAGCTCGAATTCTCGCTGATCAACCCCGTGACGATGGAGACCGTCTTCAGCGTCGGGCCGCAGCGGTCGTACTGGCTGACCAGGTGGATGAACGAGGACTCGTACCTCAAGTACACCGCCGATCAGGGGTTCCGCATCCCGATCCTGCCCGACGCGTACATCCTCGAGTACCGGGTCAACGGCCGCGCCCGGCGCTGGTCGAGCCGGGTCGCCCGGGCCGACCGGGTACCGGCCTGACGGAGGAGCCGGTCCGGGGCGAGAGGCGGCCGTCCTTCAGGCGCAGCACCCGGTCGCAGCGGTCGGCGACCTGCTGCTCGTGCGTGGCCACCACGATCGTCACGTCGGGCACGGCCAGGAGGACGTCGAGGATCTCCGCGCCGGTGGCCGAGTCCAGGTTTCCGGTCGGCTCGTCGGCCAGCAGCAGCGACGGGCCACCGATCAGCGCGCGGGCGATGCCGACCCGCTGCTGCTGGCCGCCGCTCAGCTGGGACGGCAGCGCGGACTCGCGACCGGCGAGCCCGACGGCGGCCAGCAGCTCGCGTGCCCGGGCCCGCTTGTCGAAGCCCACCCGGAACGGCTGTACCGGCGCGATCACGTTGTCCTCGGCGGTCAGCGCCGGCAGCAGGTGGTAGCGCTGGAAGACGAAGCCGATCGAGCGCCGGTAAGCGGACAGCCCGCGCCGCGTGAGCGAGGTGATCTCGATGTCGCCGACGACGATCGTGCCCGCGTCGGCGCGGTCGATGGCGCCGAGCAGATGCAGCAGGGTCGACTTGCCGCTGCCGCTGGCCCCGGTCAGCGCCACCACACTGCCGGCGTCGATGGTCAGCGACACGTCGTCGACCGCGGCGATCCGGCCGGGCCCGCTGCCGTACGCCTTGCTCACGCCACGTACCGAAACAAAGGTCACCGCGGTCACTCCTCGGCCAGCAGACGGGCGGGCGGCAGGCGACGCAGCGCGATGGCGGGCGCCACCACGGCCAGACCGGCGACCGCGACCGCACCGGCGGCGATGAGCGCGGTCAGGCCCAGCAGGTGATTGTTGACCCCGCCGGCGAACCAGGCGACCCCGGCCAGCCCGGCCGCCGCACCGGGCACGGCGCCGAGCACGCCGATCCCGAGTCCCTCGTACGCGATCATCCGCAGCAGCGCGCCGTCGGTCCAGCCGCTCGCCCACAGCGTGGCGAGTTCCGCGGCGCGTTCCCGCACGTTGATGTAGAGCACGTCGCCGACCGCGCACGCGCCGAGGACGACCGTGGCCACCGACGCGGCGAGGTCGACCGGCCGGACCCGTACCGCGACGGCGTCGCCGAGCAGCGTGCCGACCACGTCGTTGTGGAAGACCACGAGCACGGCGAGCAGCATCGTCAGCGCGGCCACTCCCACGGCGAGGGCGAGTGCTCCGACGAGGGTGCGTCCGGGTACGCGTACCAGCTGAACCAGCGCCTGACCCACCAGCGTGCGATGGTGCCGCGCCCGCCGCGCCACCCGGACGGCCGGATGGACGGCCGCGCCCGGCGTGGCCCGGGCAGCCGACGCGGCCGGCACCACAGCCGCCAGCACGGCGATGACCAGGCCGATCGGCACGGCCGCCGCCGCCTGCGTCGCGGACAGCTCCACGCCGGCCAGACGTGCCAGCGGTATCGACGAAGCGCCGGCGAGCACGCCGGCGGTCAGCCCGACGAGGGCCACCTCGCCCATGATCGCCGCGGCCAGGCGCCCGGCCGGCCAGCCGAGGCAGGCCAGGACGGCGAGTTCGCGGCGGCGGTCCCGGACGGCCGCCGCGACCGCGTTGCCGAGGAAGAGCACGCAGACCACCAGCACCAGGCCGGACAGCAGCACACCCTTGCGGTCGGCGGCCCGGACGATCGCGACCGCCACACCCTTGCGGGACCACGGCTCGGCCAGCGTCAGCGCGGGACGCCCGTAACCGCCCGCCGGGAGTTCCACGGTCTGCGGCGCGGGCGACGACCCGATCATGATGTCCACGTCGAGGCCGGTCGTGACGGCGACGTCGTGCGCGACCTGCCGGACCCGTTCCTGGCTGAGCGGGTCCATCCCGGTCACGCCGGCCACCCGCAGCCGGATCGCGCTGATCGGGGCGGCCTGCTGCGCCGGTGGCAGATGCAGCGCGCCGACCGCGGCCAGGTTGGTGAGGATCAGCGGCGGCGCGGACAGATAGCCGACCGGGCTGCCCGTCGGCAGCAGCGGCCGATCGTGGAGCAGTCCCCGGGTGCGGTCGTCGGCGCCGGGCACCCCCGCCGGGCGGTACGTCTCCATCGGCACCGCGGACAGCGGGGAGAACTCGCGCAGCCGTTCCGGATCGAACTCGCCGGTGATGTCCGCCCGCGGATAGCGGTCGAGGGTGAGCAGGGGAGCGCGGGGCGGGCTCAGCGGCCGGAACCCGGTGTCCAGCGCCACCGCCGGGGGCAGGTCGGTGCCCTGCCCGCCGCCGTCGAGATCGACCCGCCAGCCCTTCGCGTTGCCGGTCACCGGCCGGGGGCGGAGCCGGCCGTCGTAGCTCGGCGCGCCCGGCTGATAGAGCAGCCCCAGGTCGGCGCCGTCCCCGAGGGGCGCCGCCGCCGGCGAAACCGTGACACCGGTGTCGACCGGGTCGCCGCCGGCCCGGCCCAGCGCCGGCAGGGACTCGGTGATCTCCTTGCCGGGCAGCACCGTCGCGGCGGCCGGGCCGAGCCGGCGCACCGACACCCGCACCTGCTGATCGACAAAGCTACGGTCGGCGACCATCACCGGCACGCCGAGATGACCGAGGTCCTGGTCGGCGATGCGGGTGTTGGGCGGGCGGGGCACCGGCTGCTCGTCCGGCCGCAGATACCGTCCCGACACGAGCGCCCGGTCCAGTCCGACCAGCGCGGCCTCCGCGGACGGGTCGACGGCGGCGGCCGGCACCATCACCCGCGAGCGCAGGGTGACCACGAGCGGGCTGGACGCCTGCCGGAACGTCAGCTCGGAGCGCTCCGCCGGCGTCGTGCCGTCCTCGCCCGGGACCAGCCCGTCCGCGCACATCGGCACCTTGCGGCCGTCCGGGTGCACCTCGAGCACGGTTGAGTAGCACAGCGGGAGCGGGCGCTTCGGCAGCCGCGTACCGTCGCCGTAGACCGGCCCGGGCGGCTGCACACCCACGATGTCCTTCTCGGGGTAGATCCTGTTGCGCGTGACATAGACATAGTGCGGGGCGTCGGCGATGACGGTGAGACCTCGGTCGGTGGTCCAGGTGGGCGTCAGAGCAAAGATCTGGGTACGCCGTGACGGATCGATCGCCCCGGTCAGATCGACCTTCTGCTCGATCGGCACATAGGTGTAGCCGAGCATCGCGATCGGCGCGGTGACCGCCACGCCCGGCAGGCGGCGGACCAGGTCCAGTTGCGCGGTGGTGATCCCGCCGTACACGCCGGTCAGGTAGTTGGGCCGAACCAGCCCACGCTCGTCCTCGGCGCCTCCGCGGGCGCCCGCGGGCCGGACGAGCACGTCGTAGGCCGCGCGGTAGCCCGCCTCCACCGTGCCGACCGTGCGCACCTGCGAGGTGGTCGCCGAGCCGCTGAGCACGACGAAACCCGTGGTGGCCGCCAGGATGCCGGCCAGCATCGCCAGCGCACGCCGAGGCCGCCCGCGGAGTTGCGCGATCACGAACCTCAGCACGATGCCTATTGTGGCGGGCTGGTGCGGATCGCGGGATCCCCCTGGACGATCCAGACCCGCGGATGGTCGATCGGGGTGAACGACCGGTCACCGCCGGGCTCGCGGGTGGTCGGCACGGTGTCGCCACCGGGCGTGTGCATGATGAAGTTGACCGGCTTGGTGTCGTCGGTGAGCGGGATCTCGTACTCGGCCCACCCGTCGGCGATCCGCGCCGGTGGCCACGGCCGGTCCCACGCGACCTGCGCCAGCACCGCGGGATCGATCCCGTCGCCCCACAGGTGCAGGCCCCAGCCGTCATAGTCCCCGGCCGGCCGGTGGTAGCGCAGCGTCGCCACGGTCACCGGCGGTCCGGCGTACCGGACGGTCCGCACCGCGCTGGTCACCCGGGTGCCGTCCGGCTCGGCGAGGATCGCGCGATAACGCACCTGCGCACCGGCGGCCAGGTTCAACGGACCAAGATCATCCAAGATGGTGTACGCGGGTGACGACGCGTCCCGGCCGATCGTGGTCCACGGCCCACCGGCGACGCCGCGCTCGAAGCGGACCACGTGGGTGGCGCGTTCCGGGTCGGCGACCGCACGCACCTCGACCGTGCCGCGCACGTTTGCGCCCTCGGCGGGGGCCTCGACGGTCACGGCCGGCGGCGGCACCCGGGTGTCCCGGGGCCGGCTCGCCCGCGAGTGCCCGGCGTTGTCCAGCACGACCGCGCGGTACCGCACCTTCGTGCCGGTGGCCAGCCCGGAGACGTCGTGGAAGACCCGGTACGGCGCGGTGTCGTCGGTGCCGATCGGCGTCCAGCCGCCCCGGCCCGCCTCGGCGTAGAAGGTGACCTCCTGGAACGAGTCGCTGCCGACGTTCGCGGTCACCTCCATGCGTGCGCCGGCCGGTGCGGGGGCCGCCAGCGAGACGGCCGGGGCCTGCCGGGACGCCGGGATGCGGCCGGCGGACCGGTAGACCACCGTGGACAGTGGGGGAACGGTCACACTCAGAAGGCCGGCGTTCGTCTTCCGGGAACCGCTTGCGCCGTAGACGGCGGTGAAGTCGCCGCCGGTGAAATAGGTCGGGACGGCCGCGGTGCGGGGCTGCTCGCTGTTGTTGAGCGCCACCACGTACTCGCGCTGCTTCTGGCGGTCGACCCGGGAGAACGCGTAGACCCCGGCGTCCTGGTCGGCGTACCGGCTCTGGTGGGCGCCGTCGCGCAGCGCCGGATGCTGCCGGGTGAGCGCGGCCAGGTCGCCGATGGCCCGGTAGAGCGGGTGGCCGGCGACGAAGTTGTCCTGCGCGTGGGTGGCGGCGGTGCCGAGCAGGTCGTCGTCGAGGTAGTCGGGCACCCGGCTGGCGAACATCGTCTGCCGCGCATCCTGGTCGCCGCCCGGCCCGGTGAAACCCTGCTCGTCGCCGTAGTAGACGACCGGGTTGCCGCGGGACAGGTACATCAGCTCGTGCGCGAGCCGGTCGCGGGCCACCCACTCGGCGTCGCCGGCGTCCGGGTTGTCGGCCCGCACGAAGCCGCCGATCCGGCCCATGTCGTGGTTACCGAGGAAGGTCGGCAGCTCGTAGACGTTCGAGTCGGCGTCGGTGTACCAGTCGTCGTCGGTGAAGAACCGCCCCAGCGCCTCGGCCGGCTGCCCCCGGGAGGCGTAGTTGCGGGCCGCGTCCTGGAACGGGAAGTCCAGCACCGCCTGCATCCGGTCGCTGGTGGTGAAGTGCGAGGTGAACGGCCGCGAGGTGTCGAAGACCTCGCCGTACATGAAGAACTCGCTCTTGCCGTGCTCCTTCGCGAAGCGCAGGATCTCGGGACCGAACCGCTGCCAGAACTCGTCGTTGACGTGCTTCATCGTGTCGATCCGGAAGCCGTCCACCCCGAAATCGGCGATCCACGTCCGGTAGATGTCGGTCATGCCGCGCACCACCCGCGGGTGCTCGGTGAACAGGTCGTCCAGGCCGAAGAAGTCGCCGTAGAGCGAGTTCTCGCCGGTGAACGTGGTGTCGCCGCGGTTGTGATAGAGGGTGACGTCGTTCAGCCAGGCCGGGACCTTGAGGTCACGCTCGGCCGGGTCGAGCACCGGCGTGTACGGGAACGACACCGCCGGATCCAGCTTCGGGAAGGTGCCGGTCCCCGCGTGATCGCGGTCGTCGAACGGCCGGCCCGCGGCGGTCCGGTACGGCACGGCGTCCTTCGACACGTACGGCCGGCGCGCGCCCTGCTCGTACCCGATGACGTCCGCGGTGTGGTTGGTGATGATGTCGAAGTAGACCTTCATGCCCCGCCGGTGCGCGGCGTCGATCAAGGCCCGCAGGTCGGCGTTGGTGCCCAGGTGCGGGTCGATCTGGGTGAAGTCGGTGATCCAGTACCCGTGGTAGCCGGCCGACGGCCCGTCCTCCAGCTGCACCGCCTTGTTCTTGAAGCTCGGCGTCAGCCAGATCGACGTGGTGCCCAGACCCTGCACGTAGTCGAGCCGCTGCAGCAGCCCGGCCAGGTCACCGCCGTTGTAGAAGCCCTTGCGCGCCGGGTCGAAACCGGACACCAGCGGGTCGTCGCCGAGCCCGCCGCGGTCGTTGGCGGTGCTGCCGTTGGCGAAACGGTCGGCCATGACGAAGTAGAAGTTCTCGTCGGTGACCGGCGCCCGCAGCGAATGCCGCCCCCGCAACTCGTCACCGCCCGCGTGCGCGGGAGTCGCGATCACGCCACCGGCCAGCACGGTGGACAGCAACACGGCCAGAGCACGGCGGACGCGCATGGTTCCTCCCACTGTTACGCAGCGGAAACATTCAACCACGCGATCGCGCGATGTCTATCCGCTCGGCGAGGCCGGCGGGCCCACCAGTGCGACGCCGCTGCCAGGTAGCTGTCGTCGCTGCCTTACGGCAGGCCCCAGCCGTCGGGCACCGGGAGGCCGGCCTCGCGGCGAGCCATGATCGCCGCGCCCATCAGGGCCGCCCGCGCGCCGAACGTCGACGGCAGCACCGGCGGTGGCGGGCGCCAGGCGAGCGCGTCACGCAGGGTGTCCCGGACCGGGGCGAAGAACAGAGCGCCCGCGTCGGCGAGCCCACCGCCGAGCACGATCTCGGCCGGGTCGAGGGTGAGGGTGAGGGTCGCCAGGGCCGTGCCCAGGGCGAGGGTCGCGTCGTCCCAGACCGTGCGGGCCAGCGGATCCGAGCCGACCGCGGCGGCGATCGCGCGGCTGTCCATCTCGGGCGCGCCGCTGGGCTCTTTGCCGGCCGCGCCGCTGGGCTCTTTGCCGGCCGCGCCGCTGAGCCGTGCGTAGCGGCGGGCCAGGCCGCCGGCGGAGGCGTACACCTCGAGGCAGCCGCGCTGGCCGCAGCTGCACGGCTCGCCGCCGGGGTGGACCGGCATGTGGCCGACCTCGCCGGCGGCCCGGGTGGCGCCGGCCAGCGGCACGCCGTCCACCACGACGGCCGCGGCGATGCCGGTGCCCAGCGCCAGCAGCAGGAAGCCGGTCAGCCCCCGCGCCCGGGCCTCGGCGACACCCGCCGCCCGCACGTCATGCCCGACCGCCACCGGGATGCCGAGGTCCTCGCTGATCAGGGCGCGCAGCGGGACGTCCCGGAGCCGGAGATTCGCGGCCCACCGCACCACGCCCTCGTCCTCGTCGACCAGCCCGGGGGTGACCACGCCGATCGCCGCGGGCTCGGCGGCCTCGTCCCGAAGCCGGCGGCACAGGGATCTGACGGCGGCGACCGGATCGTCGTCGGCTCGGGTCGGCGCGGTCACCGAGTGCCGGACCCGGCCCGCCGCGTCGACCACGGCGCCCTTGATCGTGGTTCCGCCGACGTCGACCGCGAGAACGGTCACCCGGTCACCACGGTGAGGTCCGCGTCGAAATCGCGGTCCAGGGGAAAGAACGGTCTTTCTACTTTGGTGTACGGCAACCGGGCCAGGTGCTGGTCGACGCCGCCCGGCGTGAGCGCGAGCATCCAGTTCCCGGCGGCCTCGAACAGCTCGGGCTCCAGGTAGCCGATCTTCACCGTCACGATGCCGGCCGACGCCACGTCCACGCCGAGCCGCCGGTAGGAGTCCAGCAACCGGTACTGCATCCGGCGGGACGTCACGAAGACGCTCAGACCTTCGATGCGTACGCTGACGCAGCGCCCGCCGGCCGGGTCGTCGGCGACGGCTTCCAGGGTGCCGTCGAGGTCCAGCGGTCCCGGGTCGCGGCCGTCGATCCGCCCACCGGCGGTGACCCGCACCCGCGAGCCGATCGGATGATCCGCCACCTCGGCGACGGCCTGCGGATCGACCAGCGAGGCGAAGACCGACCGCCGGGCGAGCACGTCGGGGCGGGCCAGCATCCGCGACAGGGCGTAGGTGACGTCGTCGGCCCCGCCCGCACCCGGGTTGTCACCGGAGTCGCTGATGAAGAACGGACCCGGCGCGGACGAGGCGACCGCGGCGTCCAGGCACTCGTCCATCGTGCCCGTGGGTGCCACGAAGGCGAACTTCTCGCGCGCCGCCCAGAAGTGGTCGCCGAGTTCCCGGGCAGCGGTGGCGACCGCGGTCGCATCGTGCCCGGTGACGACCACAGCGCCCCGGCAGCGGGGCTGGTCGGCCCAGGCGAATCCGATCCAGACGGCCGCGTCGATGATGCCGGGGCGGGCCTCGATCTCCGGGATCCGGGCGTAGAGGCCGCGGGCGGGCTCGTCGCGGGTGCTGGTCTGTTCGCCGGGCAGCAGGATCGGCACGTGCACGAGGGCCTTGTGCGGCCGCACCGAGGCGGCGCCCGTGGAGGTCGAGGCGGCGCCCGTGGAGGTCGAGGTGGCGGCCCGGCGCAGGGCGTCGGTCAGGTTGCGGGCGGCTCGCTCGCGGGTCTCCCAGACGTCGACGTGCGGCGCGGTGCGGTAGCAGGTGAGCAGGTCGCAGGCGTCGAAGAGCACCCGGGACACGTTGCCGTGCAGGTCCATCGCCGTGGAGATGAGCGGCGCCGGGCCGATCGCCGCGCGGATGGCGGTGACCAGGTCGCCTTCCGCGTCGTCGCGCCCGACCACGCTCATCGCGCCGTGGAAGTCGAGCAGCATGCCGTCGACCGGGCCGGCGGCGGCGAGCTTCTCCACCATCTCGCTCTCCCACGCCCGGTACGCCTCCGGGTCGACCGCCCCGCCGGGGAGAGCTCGGGCGTGCACCAGCGGAACCCACTCCACGCCCTCCGCCCAGGGCTGGTCGAGCCAGTCGTAGCGGGCCAGCAGCTCCTTGTCGCGCGTGACGTCGAAGTCGAAGGTGGTGCTGATGTGCGGGGAGAACGTGCTGGACTCGATGTGGATGCCGCCGATGGCGACGCGCATGCGGGCTCCTAGGAGGGGGATCTGACGTCGGCGGTGGTGCGTAGCAGGTGTCCGAGGCCGGTGAGCGCGGCGTCCGGTCCGGCGGCGCTGGCCTCGATGGCCAGGGCCTGGGTCATCGAGGGCAGGCAGCGTTCGTAGAGCATGCTGCGCGTCGCCGCCACGTAGACGTCCAGGCTGGACAGTGCGCCGCCGACGACGACCGAGCTGGGGTTGAGGAAGTTCACCAGGCCGGACAGGGCCACGCCGAGGAGGCGGCCGGCCTGACGCACGGCGGTGACCACGGCGGGATCGCCGTCGTGGACCGCGACCATGATGTCCTGCAGGCTCATGCCGGGTGTGCCCGGTGCGGCGAGCTGCCGGGACAGGGCGGCCCCGCTGGCCACCGTCTCCAGGCAGCCGCGGCTGCCGCAGGAGCACTGCCGCTCGCCGCTGTCGGCGACCCGCACGTGGGTCACGTCGCCGGACAGGCCGCGCCCGCCGCGGAAGATCTGGCCGTCGCTGACCAGACAGGCGCCGATGCCCGTGCCGGCCTTGACGTAGATCATGTCGCCGGTGTCCTGGCCGCGCGTCACGTACTCGCCGATGGCCGCGGCCTTGGCGTCGTTGTCGACCAGCAGCGGCCCGGCGAAGTCGTCGAAGGCGTGCGCCAGGTGCACCGCCGGCTCGGCGCCGCTCCAGCCGGGCATGCGGGCCGGGCCGATGACCCGCCCGCTGGGGAACTCCACCGGGCCGGGCAGCGCCACGCCGACGCCGAGCAGGGCCTGGCCGGGCGCCGTCGTCGCCTGGAGCCGGGCGAACGTCTCGTGGACCGTGCCGAAGACCGCGGCCGGGCCGGCCCCGATGTCGATCGGGACCTCGGCGGTGTCGCGCACGGCGCCGCCGGCCGTCAGGAGCCCCACCCGGGCGTGTTTCCCGCCGAGCTCGGCGACGGCCAGGACTCCGTCGGTCTCCCGCAGCCGCAGGATGCGCGGGCGCCGGCCCCCGGTGGACCGGCCGCTGCCCTCCTCGAGCAGCACGCCCTCCTCGATCAGCCGGCGCACCACGGCGGTGACGGTGGAGGGCGCCACCCGGAGCGCCTCGGCCAGGTCGGCGCGCGAGGTGGCCGCGCCGCTGGAGAGCAGACCGAGGGTCTGATCGCGCAGCGTGGCGGGGATCGATGGGTGCACAGGCCTCTCCTTGTCCGAACAGACCCACAGTCTGCCCGGCGCCCAGATCGCCGGGAGCAAGAGTTCGGTCAGGGCGTCAGTGACTTTGAACGTAGCACGGCGAAAGTAACCGAACTAAGCCCTTATTTTTCGTTGACCTGAAACTTTGGCGGGTTTAGGTTCACGGCGTCGGACGTCAAGGAGCGGTGATGATGACAAGCAGACTTCTGCGCACGGTGGCGGTGGCAGCCGGCGCGATCCTCGTCGGGACGGGCCTGGTGGCGTGTTCCGGCGGTTCCTCGGAGGAGGGCGGCAAGGGCGCGAGCAAGGACTCGGCGACCGTCGCGTTCCGTACCCCGAACTGGATCCTGCCGATCTCGGCGCCCGGCTTCACCCAGGGCGAGAACGCGATCTTCACCTCGGCGCTGTACCGGCCGCTGTACTCGTACCAGCTGGACGGCACCGCGCAGTACAACATCGACGCGAACCGGTCGCTGGCCGAACCTCCGGTGGTCAGCAACGGCGGCAAGACGCTGACCATCACGCTCAAGGACGACAAGTGGTCCGACGGGACGGCGCTGACGACCAAGGACATCCAGTTCTGGTACGCCCTGGTCACCGCCAACAAGGACAAGTGGGCGTCGTACCGCAAGGGCGGCTTCCCGGACAACATCGCCGACTGGTCGGTCAAGGACGACAAGACGTTCTCGATGACCACGACGCAGGCGTACAACCCCGCGTGGTTCGTGGACAACCAGCTCAACCGGATCACCCCGTTGCCCGCCCACGCCTGGGACTCCGAGGGGGCGGCGAGCACGCCCGCGGGGGCGAAGAAGGTCTTCGAGACGCTCACCGCGGCCGCGAAGGACCCCAAGACGTACGACGCCAACCCGCTGTGGAAGGTCGGCAGCGGCCCGTGGAAGCTCGAGAAGTACGTGCCCGGCGGCGAGGTCACGCTGGCCGCGCAGGCGAGTTATTCGGGTAGGGACAAGCCGAAGCTGGCGAAGGTCGTGCTGCGCCCGTTCACCGGTGACGACGCCGAGTTCAACGTGCTGCGCGCCGGTCAGATCGACTACGGGTACGTGCCCGCGGCCAACACGTCGCAGAAGTCCTATCTGGAGTCCAAGGACTACAAGGTCTCGCCCTGGTACGGCTGGTCCATCACCTACCTCCAGCTGAACTACAGCAACCCGAAGACCGGCGTGCTGTTCAAGCAGCCCTACCTGCGCCAGGCGATGCAGATGCTGATCGACCAGCCGACGATCAGCAAGGTGATCTGGGCCGGCATGGCGGCGCCCACCTGCGGCCCGGTCCCGCCGAAGCCGGGCACCACGGACGCCTCGGGCTGTGTCTACAAGTTCGACCCGGCCGCCGCGAAACAGCTGCTGGAGAGCCACGGCTGGAAGGTGACGCCGGACGGGCAGACCACCTGCCTGACCCCCGGCGCGGCGGACACCCAGTGCGGCGAGGGCGTGGCCGCCGGTCAGCCGCTGACGTTCACGGTGACCAGCCAGACCGGCTTCGCCGCCACCACGAAGATGTTCGCCGAGATCAAGTCGCAGATGGCCAAGCTGGGCATCACGCTGACCATCAAGGAGGTGCCCGACTCGGTGGCCGTCACGCCGGCCTGCAAGCCGGCCGAGGCGACCTGCGGCTGGGACATGTCCTTCTTCGGCTCGCAGGGCAGCTGGTACTACCCGGCGTTCGCGAGCGGCGAGCGGCTGTTCGCCACCGACGCCCCGGTGAACCTGGGCAGCTACAGCAATCCGGAGGCGGACAAGCTGATCGACGCGACCCAGTTCTCCGGAGATGACAGCGCCCTGACGGCGTACAACGACTTCCTGGCCAAGGATCTGCCGGTGCTGTGGATGCCGAACCCGGTCTACCAGATCTCGGCGTACCGCTCGGGTCTGCAAGGTGTGGAGCCGCAGGACCCGATGAACTCCATGCGCTTCCAGGACTGGTCCTGGAAGTAGCGATGGTCCGATACCTCGTCACGCGGGTGGGGCAGGCGATTGTCGTCATCGTGCTGGTCACGGTGATCGCCTTCCTCATCCTGCACCTGCTGCCCGGCGGCGCCGCGCGGGCCACGCTGGGCAAGGAGGCGACGCTGGACCAGCTCGCGGCCTTCAACCACGAGATGGGCTACGACAAGCCCTGGTTCCAGCAGTACTTCCTGTACCTGCGGCGGCTGGTGACCGGCGACTTCGGCTACTCGTACCAGCTGAACCAGTCGGTGGCCGAGGCGATCACGCAGCGGCTGCCCAAGACGATCGTGCTGTCCCTGCTGTCGACGGTGCTGGCCGTGCTGGTGGCGATCCCGCTGGGCGTGATCCAGGCGGTGCGGCGCAACCGGTCGGCCGACTACGTCATCACGTCGTTGTCACTTCTGGCGTACGCGACACCGATCTTCTTCATGGGTCTTCTGATGATCATCCTTTTCTCGCAGGTCTGGCCGGTGCTGCCACCGGAGGCGCCGCAGGGCTTCACGGTGGGTGAGGTGCTCGCCGAGCCGGCCGGGCTGGTGCTGCCCGTGGTCACGCTGGCGATCGTCACCATCGCGGTCTACTCGCGGTACGTGCGCTCGTCGATGGTCGACAACCTGAACGAGAACTACGTGCGCACCGCCCGCAGCAAGGGCCTCCCGGAGTGGCGGGTGGTGCTGGTGCACACCTTGCGCAACGGGCTGTTCCCGGTGATCGGCCTGCTCGGCATGTACCTGCCGGCCCTGTTCAGCGGCGCCCTGGTGGTCGAGTCGCTGTTCAACTTCCCGGGCATGGGCCAGCTGTTCTGGCAGGCGGCGCTCAAACGGGACTTCCCGATCCTGCTCGGCGTGACCGTCGTCGTGACGATCGCGACGGTGGCCGGATCGCTGGTCGCCGACCTGCTCTACGCGGCGGCCGACCCCCGGGTGCGACTTCGGAGGAACGTGTCATGACCGCGCCCGTCCGCTCCCGGTGGCGGCTCGGCCTCGGCGTCTTCGCGGAGAACCGCCTCGCCCTGGTCGGCGCCGGCATCTTCCTCGCCCTGGCCGCCTTCTCGTTCCTGGGCCCGTTCGTCTGGCACACCGACCAGGTGCACACCGACCTCGCGTCGGTGCACCTGGACCCGGGCACGCCCGGCCATCCGCTCGGCACCGACGGCGTCGGCTACGACCAGCTCGGCCGGCTGATGCTCGGTGGGCAGACGTCGATCATCGTCGGGCTCGCCGCCGGCCTGCTCGCCACGCTGGTGGGCACGATCTGGGGCGCCGTCGCCGGGTTCGTCGGCGGCTGGGTGGACTCGGCGATGATGCGGGTGGTCGACGCGATGATGTCGATCCCGGCGCTGTTCCTGTTCATGCTGCTCGCCGCGATCGTCACCCCGAGCGTCACGATGCTGATCGTGATCATCGGCGCGTTCGCCTGGCTGGGCCCGGCCCGGCTGGTCCGCGGCGAGGCGCTGAGCCTGCGCACCCGCGAGTACGTGCAGGCCATGCGCGGGATGGGCGGCACCAGTGGCCGGGCGGTGCGCCGGCACATCGTGCCCAACGCGATCGGCACGGTGATCGTCAACGCCACCTTCCAGGTCGCCGACGCGATCCTCTACGTGGCGTACCTGTCCTTCCTCGGCCTCGGTGTGCCCCCGCCCGCGGCGAACTGGGGCGGGATGCTCTCCGACGGCCTCGCCGACACCTACAGCGGCCACTGGTGGCTGCTCTATCCGCCCGGCATCGCCATCATCCTGATCGTGCTCGCCTTCAACTTCATCGGCGACGGCTTGCGGGACGCCTTCGAGGTCCGTCTCCGCCGGCGTTGAGAGGACTTGCGATGACCGAACCCCTGCTCGAGCTGCGCGACCTCGACACCGAGATCGCGGTGCGCCGCGGCGCCGTGCACGCCCTCGACGGCGTCAGCCTGCGCGTGATGCCCGGCGAGACCCTCGGCATCGTGGGGGAGTCCGGCAGCGGCAAGACGATGACCGCGCTGTCCATCATGGGTCTGCTGCCCTCCGGCGGCCGGGTGACCGGCGGCGAGATCCTCTTCGAGGGGCGGGACCTGCGTTCGCTCCCGCCGGACGAGGTTCGCCGCATCCGTGGCGTACGCATGGGAATGGTCTTCCAGGATCCGTTCACCTCGCTCAACCCGACCATGCGCATCGGCGCCCAGGTCGCCGAGCCGCTGCGGGTGCACGAGAAGGCCGGCCGGGCCGAGGCCCGCGAGCGCGCCGTCGAGATCCTCCGACGGGTCGGCATGCCCCGCCCGGACAGGATCGCCGGCAACTACCCGCACGAGCTGTCCGGCGGCATGCGGCAGCGGGTCGCGATCGCGATGGCGCTGAGCTGCTCCCCGCGCCTGCTCATCGCCGACGAGCCGACCACCGCACTGGACGTCACCACGCAGCGGCAGATCCTCGAGCTCATCGACGATCTGCGCGAGGAACTCGGGATGGCGGTCATCCTGGTCACCCACGACCTGGGCGTGATCGCGGGCCGCGCCGACCGGGTCGCGGTGATGTACGCCGGCCGCGTCGTCGAGACCGCCGCCACCCGCGAGTTGTTCCGCGCGCCCCGCCACCGCTACACCGAGGCCCTGCTGGAGTCGCTGCCCGAGGCGGCCGACGGCGAACGCCTTTACAGCATTCCCGGCCTGCCCCCCGACCTGTCCCAGCCGCTGACCGGCTGCCGGTTCGCGCCGCGCTGCCGGCACGTCACCGACGAGTGCCGCGCCGCCGACATCCCGCTGACCGGCGACACGCACCAGTTCGCCTGCCTGCACCCCGCCGCAAATCAAGATCAACTTCATGCTCGGGTACGCCCGGAGCGCGCGCCCGCCGCGGAGCGGCCGCCACTGCTCTCGATCCGCGGCCTGGTCAAGAACTACGGGCAGGTCAGCGCCGTCGCCGACGTGTCCTTCGACGTGGCGCCGGGGGAGACCTTCGGCCTGGTCGGCGAGTCCGGCTGCGGCAAGTCCACGGTGGGCCGCCTCGCCGTGGGCCTGGAACGGCCCAGCGCCGGCCGGATCACCCTGGACGGCACGGACATCGCCGGTCTGAGCGGCCGGGAGCGGCGCCGCATGCACCGCCAGGTCCAGCTGATGTTCCAGGACAGCTACGCCGCCATGAACCCGCGGATGCGCGTCGACGCCATCCTCGCCGAGCCGCTGGAGATCCAGAAGGTCGGCGACCGCCGCGCTCGCATCGACACCCTGCTCGACCAGGTGGGGCTGTCCCGGCAGGTCCTCGAGCGCTACCCGCACGAGTTCTCCGGCGGCCAGCTGCAGCGCATCGGCCTGGCCCGCTCGCTGGCCCTGCACCCGCGCCTGATCGTCGGCGACGAGCCGGTGAGCGCACTGGACGTGTCGATCCAGGCCCAGGTCCTCAACCTGATGCGCGACCTGCAGCAGGAGCTCGGCCTGGCGTACGTGTTCATCAGTCACGACCTGTCCGTCGTCGACTACATGGCCGACCGGATCGGCGTCATGTACCTCGGCAAACTCGTCGAGGTCGGGCCGGCCGGGGACGTGGTGCGCAACGCCCGCCACCCGTACACGCGGGCGCTGATCGATGCCGTCCCGACCATCGACGCCCCCACCGTCGAGGGCCTCACTGCCGACGGCCGGGCCCGCGAGCGGATCGCCATCGAGGGTGAGCTGCCCAGCGCCCTGAATCCGCCTACCGGCTGCCGGTTCCGGACCCGCTGCCCGCTGGCCGCGGAGATCTGCGAGACCGAGCCGCCGCTGACCGGCGACACGCACCAGGTGGCCTGCCACTTCCCGCTGCGACCGGCGCGGGCCTCAGGAGCGGAAGTGGCTCACCAGTGACTGCAGGTCCTGTGCCATCTTGCTGAGCTCGGTCACCGCGTTCCGGGACTCGGCGATGCCCTTCGTGCTGACCTGGGTCGCGGTGGCCAGCCCGGTGATGTTGTCGGCGATGTGACCCGCGCCGGAGGCCGCCAGCGCGACGCTGCGGCTGATCTCCTCGGTGGTCGCGGTCTGCTCCTCGACGGCGCCGGCGATGGTGGCCTGGTAGCCGTTGATGCTCGCGATCACCGAGGTGATCTCGCCGATGGCGCTGACCGCCCCGGCCGTGTCCGTCTGGATGGCCTGCACGCGCTGCGAGATGTCGTCGGTGGCCCGGGCGGTCTCCTGCGCCAGCTCCTTGACCTCGCCCGCGACGACCGCGAACCCCTTGCCCGACTCGCCGGCCCGGGCCGCCTCGATGGTCGCGTTGAGCGCCAGCAGGTTCGTCTGCTCAGCGATGCTCGTGATGACCTTGATGACCGTGGCGATCTCGGTGGACGACTCGCCGAGCTTGCCGATCTGCGCCGTGGTCGCCTCGGCCACCTCGACCGCCCGCGCGGCGACCCGGGCCGCCTCGGCGGCGTTGTGTGCGATGTCGCGGATCGAGCCGCCCATCTCGTTCGCGCCGGTCGCGACCGAGGAGACGTTCTCGGAAACCTCCGACGCCGCCCGCGAGACGCCCTGCGCCTGCTCCGACGCCTGCTGGGCGGACGACATCATGGTGCCGGACGTGGCGGTCAGCTGCTCCGCGGCCGCGGCCACCGAGTGCGCGGAGGCGGTCACCGAGCTGACGACGCGGCGCATGTTCGCCTGGGCCTCGTCGAGCGCGAGCGCCATCTGGCCCACCTCGTCGCGGCTGTTCACGGCCGCCCCGACCGTGAGGTCACCGGCGGCCATGGCCTGGAGCGCCCCGCGTACCCGCAGCAGAGGCCGGGTGATGGACACGACGACCAGCTGGGCCAGCAGGCAGACGAGGACGGCGGCCAGCGCGACCACCAGCCAGAGCACGTGCTGAGCGTTCGCCCGGGCCTCGTCCGCCGCGGCCTCGGCCCGGGTCACGGTGTCGATGAACAGGGTTCGTTCGTTGTCGAGCACGGCGCTGATCAGGTAGTTGTCGACGCCGACCTGCTCCGAGGCCAGACGCGCGCCGTCCCGGTCCGCGGCCGCGCCGTCGACGAAGCGCCGCAGGGTGACGGTGTAGTCGGCGGTCACGCTCTTGACCCGGCCCACCGCGGCGGCCAGCCCGCCGGGCAAAGGGATCTTCTCCAGCTGGACGACGAGGTCGTTGGTCGCCGCGATCTGCTCCTGGAGCGGCTTCACCTGCTGCGCGGGGTTGTCCCGGATGACCGCGCCCTGGCCGAGGGCCTTGAGCTCGGTCGCCTTCTGATCGATCCGCAGCACCAGGGTGCTCGCGGCGTTGATCTCCTTCTGCTGCTCCGCGGTCCGGGTCGCGGTCCGGTCACCCGCGATCGTCACGATCAGGCAGGTCGCCAGGGCGGCCAGGCTCGCCACGACCAGCATGGCCAGCTTCGCGCGGATCGGTAGGTCCAGGAAACGCCTCGTGTTCACGCTCGTCCTCCGCCGGTTCAACCGGCCAGCTGGTCGGCGGTGAAATAGCCGCCGTCGACCAGGACCCGGCGATAGTTCGTCCTGTCCACGTCCACCGGCTGGAGCAGGAACGCCGGCACCACCTTGACGCCGTTGTCGTACTGCTTGGTGTCGTTGACCTCGGGGGTGCCGCCGGTCAGCAGGGAGTTGGCCATCTGCACGGCGACCTTCGCCAGTTCCCGGGTGTCCTTGTAGACGGTCTCGGACTGCTTGCCGGCCGCGATCAGCTTGACCGAGTCCAGTTCGGCGTCCTGGCCGGTGATGATCGGCAGCCGCCGCCGGTCGGCCACCAGCGCCTCCAGGATGCCGCGGCTGAGGCCGTCGTACGGCGACAGGACCGCGTCGAGCCGCTCGTCGGCGAGCGGACCGGCGAGCAGGCGTTGCATCCGCGTCTTGGCCACGGCGCCGTCCCACCGCAGCGTCGCCACCCGCCGGAAGCTGGTCTCGCCGCTGACGACCCGCAACTTCCGCGATCTCAGGTACGGCCGCAGCACGCTCATCGAGCCGTCGAAGAAGAAGTCGGCGTTGTTGTCGTCCGGGGATCCGGCGAACAGCTCGATGGTGAACGGCCCCCGCGCCTCCGGCAGGCCGAGCGCCTCGACGATGTACCTGGCCTGCAGGACGCCGACCTTGAAGTTGTCGAAGGTGGCGTAGTAGTCGACGTCCGGGGTGTCCCGGATCAGCCGGTCGTAGGCGATCACCGGGATTCCGGCGGTGGCGGCGGAGGCGAGCACGTCCTTCAGGGCGCCGCCGTCGACCGAGCCGATCACCAGAGCCCGGACGCGGTTGTCGATCATGCCCTGGATCTGGCTGATCTGACCCTTCACGTCGTCCTCGGCGTACTGCAGGTCGGTCTTGTACCCGAGCAGTTCGAACTGCTGTTCCATGCCGCGGCCGTCGCTGAGCCAGCGCTCCGACTTCGTGGTCGGCAAGGAGATGCCGATCGTCCCGCGGTCCGGCGCCGCGACGCTGATCTCCGGGGCGGCGCAGGCCGCGGACGTCGCCAGCACGATGACGCTCGCGACAGCGAGCAGCAGAACCCTGGGCAACCGCACGTCCCGACGATGCCACGGCTGGGTGCCTCATATTCGGTATTTCTGCGGATAGGCCGGAATTCCGATGGCCGGGTTTGGTGGTTGCGCGTGTGACGTGCAGAATCGACCATCGCCGATGCTGTTATCTCCACGGGGGCTTCTGGTGTCGTTCAACGGGTTCATTTCGTACAGTCATGCCGCGGACGGGCGGCTCGCGCCGGCGGTTCAGCGTGGTTTGCATCGGTTGGCGAAGCCGTGGCATCGTCGCCGTGCGCTGTGGATCTTCCGGGACCAGACCGGGCTTTCGGTCACCCCCGCGCTGTGGACCTCCATCCAGAAGGCCTTGGACAACTCCGAGTACTTCGTGTTGATGGCGTCTCCGGAGGCGGCGCAGTCACCGTGGGTGAATCGCGAGATCGAGCATTGGGTCGCGACCAAGCCGCTGGATCGCATCCTTCCCGTGGTCACCGACGGCGAGTGGCGGTGGGATCCGGTGGCCAAGGACTTCGACGCCGAGTCCACCTCGGTGCCGGCCGCGCTGCGCGGGGTGTTCGCGGAGGAGCCGCTCTACCTGGACCTGCGGTGGGCTCGCGACGACCGCCACCTGAGCTTGCGGCACTCCCGTTTCCGGGACGCGATCGCTCAGCTGGCCGCGCCGATGCACGGTGTGAGCAAGGACGATCTGGAGGGTGAGGACGTCCGCCAGCATCGCCGTGCGGGCCGGATGCGGCTGTCCGCGGTGGCCTCGCTGCTGGTGCTGACTGTGCTGGCCTCGGTGACCGGTTTGTCGGCGGTGCAGAATGCCGCCCGGGCCAACGCGTCCGCGGTGGAGGCCAGGCAGCAGCAGAAGGAGGCTTCGGCCCAGCGCGGGCATGCGGAGCGGTTCGCCACCGAGGCTCAGCAGCAGGAGGAGAAGGCGCGCGACCAGGAGGCGCGGGCGCGGGCCGCGGCGGCCGAGGCGGATCGGCAGGAGGAGTCGGCGCGGGCGCAGAAGGCTCTGGCTGACAAGGCCAAGGGTGACGTCAAGGTCCAGCTGGACAAGGCGGACAAGGCGGCGGCGCGGGCCAAGGAGCAGCAGCGGCTGGCCGCGCGCCAGGGGGTGCTGGCGCGCGAGTCGGCGGCCGAGTCGCGCAAGCAGCAGCAGCGGGCCAAGGAGCAGGAGCGGATCGCCCGGGAACAGGAGCGGCTGGCCGGCGAGGCGGGCGCGGAGGCCGCCAAGCAGAAGAAGATCGCCGGTGAGCAGCAGAAACTGGCCGCCGCCGCGGAGGCGCAGGCGCGCGCACAGGAGCAGATCGCCCGCGATCAGGAGGCGAAGGCGAAGGAGGCCGGCGACGAGGCGGCCCGCCAGCAGAAGATCGCGATCAGCCGCCGCCTGGTCAACCAGGCCAAGGCCACGGTCACCGACAACCCGCGGACGGCGTTCAAACTCGGCGTCGCCGCGCAGAAGGTCAGCCCCACGGACGAGATCAAGCGGGACGTGACCGGCCTGATCACCTCCACCAGGCAGCTGAGCACGATCGACGACGTGTTCCAGACCTCGTACGGGCCGCGCGGCCCGTTCGCCACCGGCGCCCCCGACGGGACCGTGTCGTTGTGGGACATGGCCGAGCCGGCCAATCCGCGGCGCCTCGCCACGATCAAGGAGCCCGGCGCCGAGTACGCCCACGTGTCGGTCAGCCCGGACGGGAAGACGCTGGCCATCGGCTGGTCGGACGGCGCGGCCCTGTGGAACGTGACCAACCCGGCCGATCCCGTCCGCCTCGCGCAGCTGCCTCCGGGCCGGTACGGCGTCGTCGTCTTCAGCCCGGACAACCGCACCCTCGCCACCGGCAACCGCACCGTCGAGGCCGGTGAGCCCGAGGACGACAACGGGTACGCGTCGCTGTGGGACGTGACCGACCGCACCAGCCCGGCCAAGCTTTCTGAGCTGCACGGCCCCGGCATGGAATCGGCCTACGACATGGCGTTCGGCAACGGCGGCCAGACCCTCGTGGTCCAGCACTTCGGGGCAGTCGTCTGGGACCTCACCGACCGGGCCAACCCGGTGAAGCGCAGTCAGATCAACGAGCTCCACAACTCGGCCGGGATGGCCTTCCACCCGTTCCTGTCGTTGCTGGCCATCGGCGACCTGAGCGGCGCGGTCACCGTCTACGACATGAACGACCTGTCGCAGCCGCGGGTCTGGTACACCTCCCGGAGCAGTTCCCACGAGAACCTCACGCTGGCCTACAGCCCGGACGGGAGCCGCCTGATCGCCGGGTTCTACGACGGCACGACCATCGTCTGGAACACGGCCGCCGGCAACATGTACGAGCTCGCCCGGGTGACGGGCCGCGTCGGGGTCACGTCGCTCGGTATGAGCCGGGACAACCGCACCCTGCTCACCGTGGAGTCGGCGGAGACCGCGGTGCTGTGGAACATGGAGGACTTCGCCACCCCGGAACGGCGCGCCACCCTCCCGGGGCACGACAACGGCGTGCTGTCGGTGACGTACTCGACCGACGGAAAGACCCTGATGAGCATCGGATGGGACAACCAGGCCATCTTCTGGGACGTGTCCGGCTCCGAGCCGGTCCGGCGGGCGACCGTCCCGCTGCTGAACGGCCGGCGGATCGTGCAGGGGGCGATCAGCGCGGACGGCCGTACCGCCGTCGCCGTCGACAACGACGGACTGCTCCTGCTGACCGACACGTCCGATCCCGCGAACCCGGCGCCGTTCGCCGGCACGCACCTCGGGAACAGTCTGTCGTTGATACAGCTCAGTCCGGACGGGAGTCGCCTGGCGCTGATCGTCGGCACGCACCTCCAGATGTTCGACGTGAGCGAGCACCGCGGCATGCGCCTGCTCACCGACATGCCGATCCCCGTTCAGCCGCCGCGGGCGATGGCCTTCAGCCCGGACGGGCAGATGCTGGCCTTCACCTACCACAAGACGGTGAACCTGTGGGATCTCCGCAACCCCGCGTCGCCGCAGAAGGTCGCCACCCTGTCCGGGCACGCCGACCAGACCATGTCGGTGGCGTTCGGGCCGACCGGGAAGACCGTGGCCACCGGCAGCGCCGACCGCACCGTGATCCTCTGGGACATCACCGACCTCAAGGAGCCGGAGCGGTACTCCACCCTGACCGGCGCCTACTACCCGATCGCCAGGGTCGCCTTCAGCGCGAACGGCCGGACCCTCATCGCCGGTGAGACGTCCAGGTCGTCGACCATCTGGGACGTCGCCGAGCCGGCCCGGCCGATCCGGCTCTCCCGGATCCTGACCAACCACGCGTACGAACGGGGCGCGCTCGCCTTCAGCCCGGACGGCCGGACCCTCGCCGTCGGCACCGACCAGGACCTGCGGGAAGGGGTCGGCATCTGGGACCTGACGCGGCAGAACAACCTCCGGGCGGACCCGGGTGCCTTCGGCTGCACCGTCACCGGCAAGGGCCTCACCGAACGGGAATGGGTCCGCCTCATCCCCGAGCTGCCCTACGAGCGCACCTGCGCCGGCTGAGTCCCTCGGCGGTCCACGCAACTCCATAGGAGCTTCTGGTGTCGTTCAACGGGTTCATTTCGTACAGTCATGCCGCGGACGGGCGGCTCGCGCCGGCGGTTCAGCGTGGTTTGCATCGGTTGGCGAAGCCGTGGCATCGTCGCCGTGCGCTGTGGATCTTCCGGGACCAGACCGGGCTTTCGGTCACCCCCGCGCTGTGGACCTCCATCCAGAAGGCCTTGGACAACTCCGAGTACTTCGTGTTGATGGCGTCTCCGGAGGCGGCGCAGTCACCGTGGGTGAATCGCGAGATCGAGCATTGGGTCGCGACCAAGCCGCTGGATCGCATCCTTCCCGTGGTCACCGACGGCGAGTGGCGGTGGGATCCGGTGGCCAAGGACTTCGACGCCGAGTCCACCTCGGTGCCGGCCGCGCTGCGCGGGGTGTTCGCGGAGGAGCCGCTCTACCTGGACCTGCGGTGGGCTCGCGACGACCGCCACCTGAGCTTGCGGCACTCCCGTTTCCGGGAGGCGGTCGCTCAGCGGGCCGCGCCGATGCACGGTGTGAGCAAGGACGATCTGGAGGGTGAGGACGTCCGCCAGCATCGCCGTGCGGGCCGGATGCGGCTGTCCGCGGTGGCCTCGCTGCTGGTGCTGACTGTGCTGGCCTCGGTGACCGGTTTGTCGGCGGTGCAGAATGCCGCCCGGGCCAACGCGTCCGCGGTGGAGGCCAGGCAGCAGCAGAAGGAGGCTTCGGCCCAGCGCGGGCATGCGGAGCGGTTCGCCACCGAGGCTCAGCAGCAGGAGGAGAAGGCGCGCGACCAGGAGGCGCGGGCGCGGGCCGCGGCGGCCGAGGCGGATCGGCAGGAGGAGTCGGCGCGGGCGCAGAAGGCTCTGGCTGACAAGGCCAAGGGTGACGTCAAGGTCCAGCTGGACAAGGCGGACAAGGCGGCGGCGCGGGCCAAGGAGCAGCAGCGGCTGGCCGCGCGCCAGGGGGTGCTGGCGCGCGAGTCGGCGGCCGAGTCGCGCAAGCAGCAGCAGCGGGCCAAGGAGCAGGAGCGGATCGCCCGGGAACAGGAGCGGCTGGCCGGCGAGGCGGGTGACGAGGCTGCCAAGCAGAAGAAGATCGCCAGGGACCAGGCGAAGCTGGCCACCGAGGCGGCGGCGCAGGCTCGCAAGCAGGAGCAGATCGCCCTTCAGCAGGAGAAGAAGGCCAAGGCAGCCGGCGAGGACGCTGCCCGCCAGCAGAAGATCGCGATCAGCCGCCGCCTCGTCAACCAGGCCACGGCCATCGTCGGCGACGACCCGCGGACCGCGTTCCAGCTCGGCGCCGCCGCGCAGAAGGTCGACCCGTCGGCCGAGGTCAAACGGGATGTGGCCGGCCTCGTCGCGTCCACCCGGCACGTCGGCGACATCGCCGACGTGTACCGGACCGCGCACGGCCCGGACGGCCTCCTCGCGACCGTCTCGTTTTACGGGGTCGCCTCGCTGTGGAACGTGACCGACGCCCCCAGGCCGCTGCGGCTCGGCACGGTCGCCGAGCCCGGAGTGAGCAACCCCGGCGTCGCGCTCAGCCCGGACGGGAAGACGCTCGCGATCGTCTGGGACCAGGGCGGCGCGCTCTGGGACGTGACCGATCCGGCCAACCCGGCCCGCGTCGCGGAGCTGCCGGAGGGCCGGCACTATTCCGTCGCCGCTTTCAGCCCGGACGGCCGCACCCTCGCCACCGGTGTCCGCGTCCCGACCGAGGGGCCGGAAGGGCCGGGTGGACCGGAGGGTCCCAACGGCTACGCGGCTCTGTGGGACGTCACCGACCGCACCCGGCCGGCCGAGCTCGCGGTGCTCGCCGGCGGCAAGATGTTCGCGGCTTACGAGCTCGTCTTCAGTGCGGACAGCAAGACCCTCGTGGCCGCGCACCGCGAGGCGGTCGTCTGGGACGTCAGCGACCCCGCGCACCCGGTCAAGCGCAGCCAGATCGACATGCGCGACACGACGTACGGCATGGCGTTCAGCCCGTCCCAGCCCCAGCTGGCCCTCGGGGACTCGAGCGGGGTGGTCACCGTCCACAACCTGGAGGATCCGTCACACCCGGTGCCGTTGTACACCTTCACCAGCGGGCTCCGGGGCAACATGTCGCTCGCGTTCACCTCGGACGGGCGCCGGCTGGCCGCCGGGTTCAGCGACGGCACTGCCATCGTCTGGGAGGTGACCCTGGGAGACCAGCGCGAGGTGGCCAGGCTGGCCGGCCGGATCAACGTCACGTCGCTCGGGTTCACCCGGGACGACCGGACCCTGGTGACCGTGGAGGGGTCCCAGAACGCGGTCCTGTGGAGCATGGAGGATCTCGCCGGTCCGGCACGACGCGCCCGGCTCCGGGCGCACGAGACCGGTGTGCAGCTGGTTCAGTACGCCGCCGACGGCCGTTCGATGGTGACCACGGGCTGGGACGGCAATGCCGTCTTCTGGGACGTGCCGCGCGGCAGAGCGCCGGTCCAGCAAGGCATCGCGCCGGGCGGAGTGCCGGTCCGGCAAGCCACCGTCGTGCTGCACGGCGGCCGGCGGGCCGACCGGACGACCTTCAGCGCCGATCTGCACACCGTGGTCTCCGCCGACGACGAGGGCCGGATCACCATGAGGGACACGACCGATCCGGCCGCGCCGCAGACTTTCGCCTCGATGCGGCTGCCGTTCCTGCCGATGGACCTGAAGCTCAGCTCGGACGGGCGCTACCTGGCGATAGCCGGCGGCGGTGTGGTTCAGCTGTGGGACGTGGGCGACCACGCCGATCTGCGCCGGCTCAGCGAGAATACGGTCGGCGCGGGGCCCACCTCACTCGCCTTCAGCCCGGACGGGACGGCCCTGGCCGTCGCGACCAGCAACATCGTGGGGCTGTGGGACATCGTCGCCGACCCGTCGGAGCCGCGCACGATAACCAAGATGGCCGACCCGTCCGCGGACGTGCGGACGGTGGCGTTCGCGCCCAGTGGCAACATCCTGGCCGCCGGCGGCTACCGCACCGTGATCCTCTGGGACGTCACCGACCGCGCAAACCCGCAGCGGGTCTCCGCCCTGACCGGCCACGCCGACGGGATCTCGAGGATCGCCTTCAACGCCGACGGCACGACCATGGCCGTCGGCGACCGGGCCCGCTGGGCGACGCTGTGGGACATCGCCCAGCCCGCACGGCCGATCCGGCTCTCGCGCATCGACAGCTTCGACGCGCTCCGCGACGGGGCTCTCACCTTCAGCCCGGACGCGACCACGCTCGCCATCGGCGACGACGACGGCGCCGGGGACGTCGTCCTGTGGGACCTGGCGCGGCTCAACCGCCTCCGCGCCGACCCGGCCGCCTTCGGCTGCGTGATGGCCGTCAAGGGCCTCACCCCCGCGGAGTGGCGCCGCCTCATCCCCGAGCTCGACTACCAGCCCACCTGTAACGGCTGAGCCGTGCTCAGGGCGGCCCGACGAAGGTCAGCACCGACTCGAGCGGGTCGAAACCGGCCGGCAGGTCCGGGGTGCGCCACGAGCCGGCCGGGGCCCGCGGCGGCAGCCACTCCGGACGGAAGATGCCCATCGCCAGGTCGAGGTCCTCGAGGTGCGGGCGCAGCTCGTCGGTGATCGGCGTACGCAGGTGCTCGGCCCACAGCCGCACCCGCAGGTCCCGGACGTCGTTCCCGGTGGTGACCACCGCCGTCGTCAGCTCGGTGTCCACGCCGGCCATCGACCGGCTGAAGAAGTTGGCCGAGCCGACCGCGGCGAACCGGTCGTCCACGATGACGATCTTGGCGTGCACGGTCAGGTGCTCGACCCGCCAGAGGCCCACGTTGCGGCGGAGCTGCTGCGGCAGCGGGTCGATCACCTTTCTCTGCAGGTCGGCGTTCACCGCGCCGTTGATCAGCGGCGCGGACTCCGCCGGATCCCGGGTGCCGGAGCCGACCAGGATCACCTTCACCCCGCGGGCCGCCGCCGCCCGCAGGTACGGGTACAGCTCGAAGCGGTGATCGCCGCCCGGATACTCACGGAAATACTGGTCCTCGATGTAGACGTAGCGCCGCGCGGCGCCGATCGCCTGCACCAGGGTCAGGTAGACCTCGTGAACGCCGTCCGGCGACACGTCGCTGTAGTGCCGGCGCTCCCACGGCAGCAGCGAGTCGATGTACCACGGCCCGACCGACCGCAGGACCTGGCAGGCCGAGCCGGGCGCCGGCCGGGCGGGCTGCGGCGGAGGCGAGCCGATCTGCAGCGGTATGCCCGGCGGGTTGAGCACCGGCAGGCCCTTCACCGCCGGCCAGAAGTACCGCCGGCGCGGCAGGTTCACCGCGCCGATCCAGCGCATCCGCAGCGCCCGCCAGACGTCGGTGGTGGCCGGGCCACGGATGATCGTCCCGGCGTCGTGCCAGCCCCAGCGGCCACCGCGCACGGCCAGCCGCCGATGCGGTGTCTCGTCGACCCGGCTGGCGGCGTAGTCGATGCCCCCGACACCGGCGATGAGCTCCGTGCCGCGGCGTACCAGAGTGATCTTCTGATGGTTGGAACCGACGCCCGAGCCGGACCAGTCGAGCAGGACCCGGTCGGCCAGCGGCGGGGGACCGGTGCGCTTGTCTCCGTCCAGCCGCCAGCGCCGCAACCGGTGCGCCGAGCTGACGTTCTGGTGGAACGGCCCGATCGTCGGCCGCACGATGCTGCTGCTCACGACCGCGCCGGCCAGGATCACCCGGACGTCAACGCCGTTGCCGGCGAGACCGGCCAGCAGATCCCCGAGCGGCTGATACCCGGGCTCACCGGCCTGCTTCCCGGTGAGATCCATGTCGGGTTCGAGCTGAAGACCGCAGATGTACGCCGCGTCGCCCGGCTCGAGCGACGTCAGCAGGTCCAGCATCCGCCGCATCCAGAGGCGGCCGTCGACGACGAGTTCGACCGACGAGTTCTCGCGGTGCGGCGTGACCGCGGAGGAGAAGTAGCGGGTCACAAGATCGTCGAGCGGCGCCATGGACAAGACCCTATTAACATCGTCAACAGTTAAGAGTATTGACAGTATGTTGTGCATCTATCACTCTCGATGGATGAGCGCATCGCGACGGTGGGTGGCCCTGGTCGCCGCCCTGATGATGACGGGCCTGATGAGCGCACCGGCCGCAGCCGCCGACGTGACCGTCCAGGTCGTCTGCACCGCTCCCGCCTGGGCCGAGGGCACCTACTACGCCGCCGGAGCCCAGGTGACCTACACCGGGCGCCTCTACCGATCCCGGGTCAGTCACACGCCGCCGCCCGGCGCCGGCTGGACACCTGTCGCGGCCGCCTCCCTCTGGGAGGACCTCGGCGCCTGCGACAGCACTCCGCCACCCACCGACCCGCCACCCACCGACCCGCCACCCACCCCCGGCGGGCTCGCCCACGCGCCCTACGTGGACATGGGAGCATGGCCCTCGCCGAACCTGCCCTCGATGGTCAGCGCCGGCAACCTGCGGAACGTGACGCTGGCGTTCATCACCGCGTCCGCCTGCAAAGCCATGTGGTTCAACGCCTACGACCCGCGGCAGGGCTGGGCGCGCGACCAGATCGACGCCGTACGGGCCCGCGGGGGAGACGTGAAGATCTCCTTCGGCGGCGCCACCGGCATCGAACTGGCCCAGGCGTGCACCGGCGTGGCCGCGCTCCAGGCCGAATACCAGGCCGTGGTCAGCGCGTACAACCTGAAGTACATCGACCTCGACATCGAGGGCGGCGCGACCGGCGACCCCGCGTCGGTGGCCCGCCGCTCCCAGGCGCTGGCCGCCCTGCAACGGGCCAACCCCGGCCTGCGGATCTCGTTCACGCTGCCGGTGCTGCCCGAGGGCCTGACCGCCGACGGGTTGGGCGTGGTCCGCTCCGCCCGCGACGCCGGCGTCAACGTCGACCTGGTCAACGTCATGGCCATGGACTACTACCGCAACGGCGACTACGGCGACCTCGCCGTCGCTGCGGCCAACGCTACGTTTGCCCAGGTCAAGTCGCTCTACCCCGGGCGCACCGACGCGCAGGTCTGGAAGATGATCGGCGTCACCCCGATGCTCGGCCAGAACGACGACGGCCGCGTCTACGACCAGAACGACGCGCGCCAGCTGGTGTCCTTCGCCCAGGGCCGGCACCTGGGGATGCTCAGCTTCTGGGAGCTCGGCCGGGACGCGAACGCCTGCAGCGGGCCGCTCTACCGGTGCACGAACATCGCCCAGCAGCCGTACGAGTTCAGCCGGATCTTCGCCGCGTACGCCGGCTGAGACCCCTCGTTCCCGTTCCCGTTCCGTTCCCGTTCCCGTTCCGTTCCGTCCCGTCCGTTCCGTTCCGTCCGTTCCGCCCGTCCCGTCGCGTCCGGGTTGGGTCGCCGCTTGCGCTGAGGTCGGGTCGGGTCGGGCCGGGTCGCTGCTCGCGCCGCGCTTGGGGCCGGGCTGGGTCTCCGCTTGCGCTGGGGTTGGGGTTGGGCCGGCTCGCCAGGCGCCCAGGTGCCCACTCGCCGTCACTGCCGCCGCTCGCGGCAGTGGCCGGGTCCGGAGTGGTAGGACCGGGCGGCATCCGAGCCCGACTCACCGCCACTGGCTACCGCGAGCGCGGACCGTGGTAGCGCACGACGGTGTCTGCGCGCGGATGCCGCGCCTGGCCACCACTGGTGCGAGTTCCTACCACCAGCGTGCGCTCCTACCACTCGCGCGCCCAGCCGGGGCCCGGACCGGCGGCAGTGGCGGTGAGTGGGCAGTGGGGGCGCCTGGCAACCGGGCTGGGGTGCGACGCGGCGTGGGTGGCGGCAGTGGCGGTGAGTGGGCAGTGGGGCCGCTGGCAACCGGGCTGGGACCCTACCCGGCGCGGGCGGTGGCAGTGACGGTGATGGGGCACCGAGAGTGCCGGCAACGCGGCGAGGGCGGGCACCCGGGGGCGGGTTGGCGGCAGTGGCGGTGATTGGGCATCGAGAGTGCCGGGCAACGCGGCGAGGGCGGACACCCGGCGGGTTGGCGGAACCCTAAGGTTGGGGCATGACTGACGAGACGAACGCCGAGCGGCTCCGTGCGGAGCTGGCTGACATCGACGCCCAGATCGCGGAGCTGCGCCGGCTCGACGGGGACGCCCAGTCGCGGCGGGGTGTTGACGGCGCCGCGTCCGAGGGGATCATCAAGCCGGAGGAGCGCGCCACCGAGCTGACCGGCATCGCCGAGAACGAGGCCGTGATCGACATTCTGACCCAGCGCCGCGAGGGCCTCGCGGAGAAGCTCCGCGCGCTGGGCTGACCTCTCTTCGGGGCGCGGCTGACGTCGTCGATTCGCTGTGCGGGCGCCGCCTGCTGGTCATGAAGTGCGCCGCGGGCCACGAGTCATCGAGACGCCGGATTCGGTAACATCGGCCGCGTTCGATGACACGGGGGAGACGGCATCATGCTGAAAAGATTTGGCGTCGCGGCGGCCGCGGCGCTGGTGACCATTCCGCTGCTGGTGGTGGCCGGCGGCGGCGCCGCGCAGGCGGCTGACACGTTCGAGTGTTCCGGGGCGGCGCCGGTGTTCAACGCCGCCTCCGACGGCAAGGGGCGGGAGCGCAAGCTCAACTCGCCGGGGACCAGCAGCGCCGCCTTCGCCACGGCGGAGAGCGGGGCCGGCTCGGTGTGGAATACCTATCCGCGGATCCTCGGCGGTCCGAACGGCCGGATCTACGGCATCAACGACCAAGGCGCGTTCCGTTACCGCTACACCGGCAACAACACCTTCGAGACCAAGCCGGACGGCTCCCAGCGCACCCAGCTGACCAACAGCTGGCAGCGGTTCGCGCAGCCGTCATTCCGCGACATGATCACCGTGGATGAGATCGGCGACTTCTACCTGGTCGACGGCAACGGCCACCTGCGCTGGTACCGCTTCAACGAGACTACCGGCACGTTCCTCTGGAACCGGGTGATCGACAACGGCTGGAACCGCTACAACCTGATCGTCGCCGCCGGGCCGGGCGTCATCTACGGCCGCACCACCGACGGTGGCCTCTTCCGCAGCCGCTTCGAGCCGACCAGCCAGCGCTGGGTCGAGCAGCACCGGCAGGTCGGGAGCGGGGTGTGGAGCTCCTTCACCAAGGGCATCTTCTCAGCCGGCGGTGACACCCTGTTCGGCATCAAGGCCGACGGCAACCTGATCCACTACCGCTACCGCGAGGACAACAACTCGTGGGCGCTCCTCACCAAGGACGTCGGCGACGGTTACCAGGCCTTCCCCAACACGTGGGCGAACACCGACACGTGCAAGCTGACCGACCGGCACGTGCCGGCCCGCCCGGCCGTGACCGAGTCGTACAGCCCGACGGTCGCGATCCAGCGCCCGGCCGGCGGCACCGTCCTGGGCGCCCTCGAGTACGTGTACGCCGACAACATCGGCCAGCTCCGGCACGGCTTCCAGAACGACCCCGACCAGTTCGGCTCGATCCAGTGGACGGCCGGGGACGCCAGCCAGGTGTTCACCGGGCGGCCGTCGCTGGTGGTGAACCCGCAGGGCGACGTCCGCGTGTTCGCGCACCAGTGGAACAGTGACGCCTGGTCCTACACCCGGCTGCCCGCACCGAGCACGGCGTTCGCCGCGGGCCTCGACTTCGGTGGCGCGCTGCGGTCCCGGCCCGTCGGGGTCCGGCTGTCCGACGGCACGCCGGCCGTGTTCGGGCTGGACGCCGAGGGCGGGCTGTGGTTCCGCGGGTGGGACGGCGTGGTCAACGAGCTGCTCGCCTGGAAGCGGTTGAGCGGCGGCGCGGCCGGGGAGCTGACGGTGGTGGCCGGGACCGACGGCAAGGCGTCGATCTTCGCACTCGACCCGGACGGCACCCCGATCGTCGCGACCTACTTCGCCGGCACCATCTCGGCGTGGACCGAGCTGGGCGGCACCGGCTTCACCGGCACTCTCGCCGTCGTCAAGATGCCGGGGCAGTTCCTGCGCGTGTTCGGCCGTGCGGCCGACGGCCACCTCCTGACCCAGCAGCAGACGCCGGCCGGCGTCTTCCCCGGGGTCTGGCAGCCGGTGGGCGACTTCGTCAGCACCGGATCGCCGGCCGCGGTGCTCGACCCGCCGACCGGCCGCCTGGTGGTGGTCGCCCGGGGTGCGGACAGTGAGATCCACCGGGTCTTCGAGACCACGGCCGGCTCACAGACCTGGGGCGGCTGGCTGCCTCTCGCCAACGGCGGCTCCGACCCGGCGGCGACCGATCCCACGATCACCTCGTACACGGGCGGCAGCGGCCAGACCTACATGATCGTCTTCCGCAATGTGGACAACGCCAACCGGGTCTACACCCGGGACACGTCCTTCGCCCGGAAGGCGGCGGCCGAGCCTCGCTTCGGCGTTCATGGGCTGAAGTAGCCGGACCACCCGGGACAACCCGGCGGTGGGGCACCGAGGGTGACCCACCGCCGGGCCGGCGTGTGGGCCACGGTCACGTTCCGTCGCGCGTACTCATAAGGGTTTCCAAGGTTGTCGTGCCGGGCTCTGGGTGTGGTGCGGGCGTTGGTCGTGCTTGTCCTGTCGTTGGGCATCGTGAGAGTAATTTCGGCCGATACGATGTGGTTCGCCCAGATCTGGAGGAGCCATGTCCAAGCCCGTCTCGCGTCGTTCCCTGCTCGCCGCCGCGGCGACCGGGGCGGGGCTGGCGGCCACCCACGCCGTCCCGTCGGACGCCGGCCGCCCGGCGCTGAAGCCGATCAGCATGGCCATGCACATCCACGGGCCGTTCAGTGAGGGCGGCGCCAGCTTCGAGGCGCACCTGCACCAGGCCCGGACCCACGGCGTCGACCTGGTGTGGTGGACCGATCACGACTTCCGGGTCGCCGCGCACGACCACCGGCAGGCGGTGCACTTCGACGCCGTCACGGAGAACGAGAACGGCCTGGCGTGGACGTGGGCTCAACGCACGGAGGGGGTTCTCGCCACGGCGGCATCCACCTTCGTGGACAGCCCGCACAGTGCCGACGACCCCGGTCGCGCCCTGCGGCTGTCCGCCCGTGGTGCCGTCGCCGCGGGCGGAATCCTGTGGCACGTGGGGTCGGCGTGGAACTCCACCTACAACGCGTGCGTCGCCGACACGACTCTCACCCTCGACGTCTTCCCGGAGCAGGCCGGTCCCGGCGCGACCCTGCTGGTGCAGATGAAACTCTCCTACCACCCGGAGGGCGAGTACGTCCTGCGGTACCGCGTCGGGGGCGTGGGGGCGAAGGCGTACACCACGGAGGGTCTGCTCGGCACCGTGGATCTCCCCGCGCCGACCTGGACCTGGACCCGGCTGTCGCTGCGGCTCGCGGAGGACATCGGCCGGCTCTGGCCGGACATGGTCGCCGGCGACAACAGCATGCGTGGGCTGCGGATCGGCGTCGCCGCCGGTGCGGACCAGCTGGCCGGGTTCGTCGTCGACCGGCTCACCTTCGACCGGTCGCGGCGGGCCGGGCAGGAGGGTGAGGACCTGCGCGCCGAGGTGCTGGCCGGGTACGACGAGAAGTACGCCGACGTCAAGCACTACCGCGCGTACGAGGTCTCCCTGGTCCGCCACCTGAACTGGTACGGCGGCGACCAGACCCTGCCGGCCTTCCCCTCGCCGCCGATCCGCGACGACGAGCCCGCTGCCGCCGCCGCGATGGTGAAGTTCCTGCACTCCCACGGCGGCATCGTCTGCTGGAACCATCCGATGGACATCGAGACCCGCGAGGGCCTGGCGACCCTGATGATCGAACGCGAGGTGCTCGGCGCCGACCTCGTGGAGATCGGCCGCGACCCCCAGGAGGATCTGCTGTGGGTCTTCGACGTGGCGGCCCGCAACGCGCTGTTCTTCACTGCGGTGGGCGCCAGTGACGACCACGACGGCGAGGACTGGCTGGCAACCCCGGAGCGATTCCTGACGTACGCCTGGGCGCCGACCCGCCGCCGGACCGACGTCGTGCCGGCGCTGCGCAGGGGGGCGGCCTGGTTCGTCGACCCGGTGCATTACCGCGGGTCGCTGGACCTGCGCGTGGCGGGCGACGACGCGATGGGCGCCGTCTACCTCACCAAGGCGAAGTCGGTGCGGGTGGACGTCGTGGCCGCCGCGCTGCCGGTCGGCTCGATGCTGGAGATCATCACCGGGGTCGTCGACCTGGCCGGCACCAGCCGGCTGGCCCCTTCGGTCACCGTGCAGCGCGTCCCGGCGTCGGCGATGATGTCCGGCAAGCACCGCCTCAAGGTCCTTCCCGGGGCCGGTGCCTACGTGCGCTCGCAGGTCCGGCTGCCCGACAATCGGCTGATCGCCGTGTCGAACCCCGTGTGGCTGCTCCCGAAGGCGCCACCGCGAGGAGTTCCGGCCGACCGGAAGAGATGAGGAACCGGCATGCAGTATCTGGTCTCCGTGATCGCCGACGAGACCTACTCCGCCACCGATGAGGAGATGGCGGCCACCATCGCGTTCAACAAGGGTCTTCAGGCCGACGGCTACTGGGTCTTCGCCGGCGGCCTCACCGAGCCCAGCACGGCCACCGTCGTCGACAACCGGGGCGGCGAGGCGCTGTTCACCGACGGGCCGTTCCTGGAGTCGAAGGAGCACCTCGCCGGCTTCTGGGTGATGGAGGCGCCCGACCTGGACGTGGCGCTCGAGCTCGCCGCCGCCGGGTCGAAGGCCTGCAACCGCAAGGTGGAGGTACGGCCGTTTCAGTGAGTGAGGCGATCACCCGCGCCCACCACGAGGAGTGGGCGGGAGTCGTCGCCGCCCTGAACAGGCGATTCGGCGACCTCGACACCGCGGAGGAGTCGGCTGCCGAGGCGTTCGCCACCGCCGTCGAACGGTGGCCGGTGGACGGCGTGCCCCCGAATCCCGGCGCCTGGCTCACCACGACCGCCAACCGCAAGGCCATCGACCGGATCCGGCGGGAGAACAAGCGCTTCGACAAGCAGAAGGAGGCTCAGGCGCTGATCGGCGACGACCCGCCGGAGCCGCCCGGCGCCGTCGACGACGACCGGCTCCGGCTGATCTTCACCTGCTGTCATCCGGCGCTCGCCCCGGAGACCCGCGTGGCGCTGACACTGCGGCTGGTCGGCGGTCTGAGCATGCCTGAGATCGCCCGGGCCTTCCTGGTGCAGGAGAGCGCCATGGGCCAGCGGATCACCCGCGCGAAGGCCAAGATCAAGGCGGCCCGGATCCCGTACCGGGTGCCGTCCGCGGAGGATCTCCCGGGCCGCGTCTCCGGTGTGCTCGCCGTCCTCTTCCTGGTCTTCAACGAGGGCTACCTGGCGACCGGCCCGGACACCGATCCGGTGCGCCACGACCTGACCGCCGAGGCGATCCGGCTCACCCGCCTGGTACACGGCCTGCTGAGAGACGACGGCGAGGTGGCCGGGCTGCTGGCGCTGATGCTGCTCACCGAGGCCCGCCGCCCCGCCCGGGTGTCGGCGACCGGCGAGTTGGTCACCCTCGGCGAGCAGGACCGGGGCGCCTGGGACGCGACGCTGATCGCCGAGGGTCATCAGCTGGTCCGCGAGCGCCTGGCCACCGGGGCGGCCCCGGGCCGCTACCAGATCCTCGCCGCGATCAACGCCGTGCACACCTCCGCCAGCGACGTCCGCGACACCGACTGGTCGCAGGTCGTCGCCCTCTACGACCAGCTCGTCCGCCTCGACCCGTCACCGATCGTCGCCCTCAACCGGGCCATCGCGGTCGCCGAGCTCGACGGTCCGGACGTGGCGCTGGCGGCCGTCGACCGCCTCGAGGACGCGCTGGCCGGCTATCACGCCTACCACGCGACCCGCGCCGACCTGCTCCGCCGGATGAGCCGCGTACGGGAGTCCCGGTCGGCGTACGACAGGGCCATCGAGCTGGCCGGCAACACCGCCGAGACCGCCACCCTGACCCGCCGCCGCGACCAGCTGGGCCAGCACTGACGGGGTTCAGCGCTGACGGGAGTGCGGGACGCGCCCGGTCACGATCTGCCAGAGCCGGCCCGACGGCACCGATCGTCCGCGCAGCACGTACTCGCTGAGGGCGTCGTTCATCATGGTCTCGGCGAGATGGCGCTGCGCCGACCGCCGGCCGGCGAACAGGATCTGGTCACCCGCGGCCAGCGGGGCGTCGTCGTCCGGGGTGAGGACGCTGTCCCCGGCGTGCCGTGACAGCAGCAGCGGCACGGCGGCCAGCTGCCGGCCGCGGTCCTGAGGACTGCGCAGCAGGTCACCCAGGCGGGCGTCGCCGCCGCGCAACCAGGAGCCGAGCGCGGGCGCCTCGGCGTCGTTCAGTGTGACCTTCCAGACGACGCCCAGCTGCCGGTCGCACTGGTTCCCGAGGCGGTCGACCAGGTGCGCCGCCCACGCGTCGTCCCGGGTGAGCATGTCCTGCAGGAACCGCCACAGGAGTGGGGTGCTCAGCTGCGCGTAGACCTCCCGCGCCATCACCTCGGTGGGCACCAGCAGCCAGTCGACGTCCACCGCGGCGAAGAGCGGGGCGCTGGCGGGGCGGTTCTGCCGCGCGGCGATGTACAGGTCGGGATTGATGGCGCGGGCGGCGGCGATCAGCGACAGGTTGGTGGTGTCGTTGTGGGTGCCCGCGACCAGCCCGACCGCCTGCCCCAGGCCCGCGCGGGCGATCACCGCCGGATCGGATGCGTCGCCGACGATGATCGCCGGGTCCGCGCCGGTGCCCGGGTCGAGGTCGATGATCGTCACCTCGAGACCCTCGGCCCGCAGGTCCCGGGTCAGCTCCCGCCCGAAACGGCCGTGGCCGCACATGATCCAGCGGCCCGTCGTCGGGGCCTGGCCGCGCGGCGGCAGGTCCGCTCCCGGACCGTTCACCAGCCAGGACATCAGCTGGTACGAGGCGGGCGCGTGCAACGCCAGCCGGAGATGATCGCCGAACCGGTCGAACGGATTGACGATGGTCGGCGACCCGAAGGCCCGCATCCGCTGCGCGATCACCGGCGACGTCGTCCGGGCGATGACCGGCAGGCCCGGCCGCAGCAGGGCCGCGGTCATCGACACCTCCAGGTTCGTCTCGTCGTCGTCGGTGAGCGCGACCACGCCCTCGCAGCGCGGATGCTCCAGCCCCGCGAGGCCGAGGGACCGTGGGTCGCGGGCGTCGGCGGCCAGCCCGGGCACGTCGGCGTGGTACTGGTCCACATCGAGCGAGTCGACCCGGTCGGAGGAGGTGTCGAGCACGACGAAGCGGCGCCCGAGCGTGTCCAGCGACCGGCCCAGCAGCCGGCCCGTCTGGCCGTACCCGACGATCAGCAGGAACGGCTCGCGCAGCCGGGCCACCTTCCGGGCGAAGCGCTGCAGCGCGAGCGCCTGCCGGAACGCCCGGTCCTGCAGCAGGGTCAGCAGCGAACCGATCGCGTACGCCCAGCCGACGACGGTGAAGTAGATCGTGGCCATCACCCAGAGCCGCTGCGCGCCGGTGAACGGATGCGGGATCTCGCCGTACCCGATCGTGGTGGCCGTGTAGCTCATGAAGTAGAACGCGTCGAAGAACCCCATCCGGTACGGCTGCCCGGCGGCGTCGCGGCCCGGGATGAGCGACAGGCCCAGCACGCTGATCGCGAAGATCATGATCAGGACGATCAGCGGGGCGCGCATCCGGCGCAGGATGAGGAAGATCGTCGACGAGGTCTCCGTGGGCCCTCTCATCGACTCTCCGTGGGTCCTGTCATCGGCTCTCCGCGTGTCCTCTCACCGGCGGCGGAACGACACGGTCTCGATCACCAGCAGCACGACCGAGACGAGGTTGGCCAGCAGCGCCCCGCCGGACAGCGACACCACACTGGCCATCGCCGACGGGTCGAGACCGGCCGAGGAGATCTGGCTCGCGTACGCCCACACCAGCGCGGCCGCGATCAGCTGCAGGTCGGCCACGAGACTGGTCGCCAGATGCACCGCCCCGATCTGCGTCCGGTCGCCGAATTTCAGCACGGTCGCGATCAGGCTCACCACGACCGCGGCGAACAACTCGTACACGTTGTGCAGCGACGGGTCGGACAGGTCACCGATGAAGAACCCGAAGTTCAGCGTCGCGGCCAGCAGCACGAAGAAGCCGAAGATCACCTTTTCCAGACTCATCCACGGCTCCCTGAGGTCGAAACCCCACGCTATCGGTGGTCAAGGGCGACGTGCCAGCACCGTGGCGCCGTGTTCGACGGGCTCGAATCCGGCCGAGGCGAGTTCGGTGCTCAGCTCGCCGGTGGTCACCGCCGGGACGTCCCACGCCTGCAGCAGCAGCGTCTGCATCGCGATCTGCGGATTCACCGGCCCCGCGGCGGGGGCAGGCAGGACCGGCGCGACCAGCAGTCCGCCCGGTCGCAGCAGCCGGAACGCGTTGGCCAGGGTCTTGACCCGGCTCGCGGCGGGGAAGAAGAACTGACTCCAGAAGACCATGTCGAACGGCTCCGGGTCGGTGAAGGCCGTGGCGTCCCCGGCGACGAAACGCACCCGGCCGGCGACGCCGAGCCCCTCCGCGTCGGCACGTGCCCGGTCGAGCAGGTCGGCGGCGAGATCGACGCCCACGGCGGTCAGGCGCGGGTGTAGCTGCAACAGCGTCAGCAGGTGGCCACCGAGGCCACAACCCAGCTCCACCGCGCGTACGTCGCCGGCGGCCAGCGCCTCGCCCCACGCGGGAATCCGTTCGACGGCGTCCCGCAGAGCCCGCCTGGCGAGTTCGGTCGACGGCGCCGCCGAGGAGCCGGCCGCGATCGCCGCCCGATCGTCGTCGGACAGGTCGCCGTACCGGTCCGGCCCGTCCGGGGTGAACATCTGCTCGTACAGCCGCGCCCGCACCGCGACGTTGCGCAGCTGGTTGGTGAAGAGGATGTCGGCGCCGTCGCGCAGCAGCGGCGCGTAGGTCACGCTCAGCCGATAGCGGTCCGGGTTGTCGCTGTCCAGCACGCCCGCCGCACGCAGGGCAACGCAGATGTCGCGGACCCGTCCCGGGCCGATACCGGTCTGCCGGGCCAGGTCGACGACGCCGATCTCCGCGCCGAGGTGGGTCAGGAACCCTGAGGTGAGCGCGCCCCTGAGCAACGCCGCCTGCTGCGCCGCCAGGGCAAGCGCGCCGATCGCCTTACTGGTCTCGTCCATGTGAACCACCGACGTGAGCCAGGGGCGGAAGTTCAGCGGCCGCGACCACCATCACGGTGGCCGCGGCCGGCACGGGTCAGCGGGTGGCCGCGGCCACGGCTGGTCAGCTGCTGCAGGTGGCGAGGGTCAGCGTGCCGCTGGAGGCGGTGACCGAGCCGCCGTTGGCGCTGTTGTAGACGTACCACTTGTCGCTGCCGCCGGTGTTGTTGGCGCAGAGCAGGTAGGTGGTGCCGTTGTTGACGTAGCCGAGCTGGGTCTTGTCCGACATCGTGATGGTCTGCGTCGTGCCGCCCCCGGCGATGGCGAGGGTCAGCGAGCCGGTGCCGCTGATCGTGTCCGGGTAGGTGTTGTTGTTGCTGGTGTAGAACTGCTCCACGGCGCTGACCCCGCCGCGTACGTCGGACTGCGCCGACTTGTCGGCCGCGCCCTTGCGGTAGTTCAGGTAGACCGGCACCGCGATCGCGACGAGCACGCCGATGATGACCACGACGACCAGCAGCTCGATGAGGGTGAAGCCCTCGTCGCCGCGCTTGGCTCGGATCCGGTTGATGCTCTGCCGCATGGGGTCCTCCGTGGGGATCAGGCAGCCCTGGTGGCTGCCGTGCCGCAACCATCGGCGGCCCGCCGGAGGAGGTGAGGGGGAGCTGCCTCAAGCGTCGCTCAAGACGTGAGGCAGTGCTCCCTCGAGCGTGGCTCAGGACGTGGGCAGCGCCGCCTCGATCGCGGCGACCACCTCGGGCGCGTCGGGACGGGTCTGCGGACCGAAGCGCGCACGCACCTCGCCGTCCGGCCCGACCAGGAACTTCTCGAAGTTCCACCGGATGTCGCCGGTGTAGCCCTCGGCGTCGGCCTCGGTGGCCAGCGCCTCGTACAGCGGATGCCGGCCGGCGCCGTTGACCTCGATCTTCTCGGTCATCGGGAAGGTCACGCCGTACGTGGCGCTGCAGAACTCGGCGATCTCCTCGGCGGTGCCGGGCTCCTGACCACCGAACTGGTTGCACGGGACGCCCAGCACGGAGAAGCCCCGCGCCGCGTAGCGCTCGTGCAGCTCCTCCAGCGCCGCGTACTGCGGGGTCTTGCCGCAGCGGGAGGCCACGTTGACGACCAGGACCTCGGTCCCGCGGAACTGCGCCAGGTCCAGTGGCTTGCCCTGAAGGTCAGCGATCGGTACGTCGTAGATGGGGGGCTGGGTCACGCGGTCCTCCGGGAGTAGTCGACGCACCCAGCCTAGCCACGCTCCGGGCGTCAGACCCGCAGTGATCTCCACCTCTAAAGGGTCTCGCCCTTCGAGGGGTTAGGTAAGGCGTGCCTAACATTGCCGGGTTGATCTGACCACCTGGGAAAGGGAACCGCGACCATGGATCGTCCGCTGCGGATCGCCGTCATCGGGACCGGCCCGGCCGGCATCTACGCCGCCGACCACCTCACCAAGGCGTCCGAGACGGTCACGGTCGACGTCCTCGACCGCCTGCCGACGCCGTACGGCCTGATCAGGTACGGCGTGGCGCCCGACCACCCGCGCATCAAGGAGGTCGTCAACGCGCTGTTCCGGGTGCTGGACAACCCGCGGATCCGGTTCCTGGGCAACGTCGAGTACGGCGTCGACGTCAAGCAGGAGGAGCTGAGCCGCTTCTACGACGCGACGATCATCGCCACCGGCGCCGAGAAGGACCGCCCGCTCGACATCCCCGGCGTCGACCTGCCCGGCAGTTTCGGCGGCGCGGACTTCGCCGCCTGGTACAACGGGCACCCGGACGTGCCGCGCGACTGGCCGCTGACCGCCGGGAAGGTGGCCGTGATCGGCGCCGGGAACGTGGCCGTCGACGTGGCCCGGATCCTCGCGAAGACCGCCGAGGAACTGCTCGAGACCGAGATCCCGGACAACGTCCACCGGCACCTGGCGGCCAGCCCGGTCACCGACGTGCACGTCTTCTCCCGGCGCGGCCCGGCCCAGGTCAAGTTCACCCCGCAGGAGCTGCGCGAGCTCGACGTGTCGCCGGACGTCGAGGTGGTCGTCCACCCGGAGGGCTTCGAGTTCGACGAGGGCAGCCTCGCCGCGATGCGCGCGACCCGCCACGTCAAGATGTGCGTCGACATCCTGCAGAACTGGGCCGTCCGCGAACCGCGCGACCGTGCGCGCCGGCTGCACCTGCACTTCCTGCAGGCGCCCGTCGCCGTCCTCGGCGACGGGAAGGTCGAGGGGCTGCGCACCGAGACCCAGGAACTGACCGGCGACGGCTGGGTGCGCGGCACGGGTGAGTTCACCGACTGGGACGTCCAGGCCGTCTACCGTGCCGTCGGGTACCTCAGCCAGGCACTGCCCGATCTGCCCTTCGACAACGCCACCGGCACCATCCCGCATCTCGCCGGGCGCGTCCTGGACCTGGACGGCGAGCACATCCCCGGGATGTACGTCACCGGCTGGATCAAGCGTGGCCCGGTGGGCCTGATCGGCCACACCAAGGGCGACGCGGGCGAGACCGTGCGGAGCCTGCTCGAGGACGCGGCCGGGCTCCCGGCAGCACCCGAGCGTGACCCGGACGCCGTGCTCGAGCACCTGCACCGGGGCGGGGTGCGCCACACCACCTGGGCCGGGTGGCAGCGGCTGGACGCTCACGAGATCGCCCTCGGTGTGCCGCACGACCGCAAGCGCGTCAAGGTCGTCGACCGCCAGGCTCTGATCGACATCGCGCGGGGCGCCTGACGCAGAGGGTGCCCGGGAGAACGGACTCCCGGGCACCCGACGAGAAGGGTCAGGAAATTCTGATCTCGGCCGAGGCGCCGTTCTCCTCGACAACGCGGATCTTCACGCCGGTCGCGGGCAGCTTGACCCCGTGGTTCGGCAGTTCGGCGTAGAAGTACTGCTTGGTGTCGTCGAACAGCGGCTGCGCGGCCTGTCCCCGGATGTAGGAGGGCCGGCCGTTGACGTGCAGCGTGAACGAGTCGGCCTTGCGCAGGCCGAACGGCGCGTCGTAGACCTGGATGCGCGAGCTCCACGGCAGGCCGTCCAGCCGGTACATCGGGCGCGGGTGCGCGTCGATGTAGAGGTTGCGGCCCTGGCCCGGATGCGTGTTGGTGTCGTTGTCCACCTGCGACCGGTCCCAGTAGGAGATCAGCAGCCCCTGCTGGTACGCGTAGTGCTCGACCCAGTTCGGCTTCGTGTTGGCGAACCCGAAGTTGTACGGGCCGGTCCGCAGGTACCGGTCGTACGAGATGTGGGTCCGCCGGCCGGCGATGTAGAAGTTGTCGTAGTCGCCGGTCGAGCTGGTGCCCACGGTGGTGAACCCGCGCAGCGTCCACGGCGAGGCGCTCTCGGCGTCGTCGCTGAACAGGACCGTGCCGCCGTCGACGACCTGGATGTTGTCGGCGAAGAAGCCACCGGCCGCGTAACCACCGTCGGTGCGGTAGTAGAACTGCAGGTAGACGTTCTGACCGGCGTAGGCGTCCAGCGGCACGGACACGTCCGCCCACCGGCCGTCGGTGCTGCCGCCGAGCGCGGGCCGCGGTGTGTTGGCCCCGTCGCGGATGAACGGCTCCCCGTCGACCGTGCCGTCCAGGGCCGTCCACCTCTGCCCGTCCAGGGACGCCCGGACGTACAGGTAGTCGAAGCCCTCCTCGATGTCGTAGCGCGCCTTGAACGTCAGCGTCGGGTCGGTCGCGCCGGTGAGGTCGAACTGCCGGGTCATCGAGTTGCGCAGATCGTCGGCGTTGCCGGAGAAGTACTGCCGCGACCCCGCGTAGGGCGCCCCGAACTCGGTGGTGACCCGTTTCTTCGGCAGCACCACGACGGCGGCCTGGGCCTGGTCCGTGTTGTACTCCTCCGGGCCGAGCGTGAGGGTGCGTTTCTGCTTCGCGACCACGGTCTCGTAGTCGAGCCAGCCGAGCTGCAGCTTGTTCCACGCGCCGAGGTCGCCCGGCCGGGTGCCGAGCGGCTCGCCGGCCGCGTTCAGCCGGCTCTGCGCCATCAGCGTCCAGTGCTCGTTGTTGTTGGTGCCGCCGGTCAGCACGTTGTAGTCGTCGGGCAGGCCCAGGTCGTGGCCGTACTCGTGGGCGAACACGCTGAGCCCGCCGTTCTCCGGCTGCATCGTGTAGTCGCCGATCCACAGTCCGGTGTCGGCGATCTCGGTGCCGCCCAGCAGGTTGCCGGACGGGCCGCGGTCACCCTCGTCGTCCTGGTAGGCGAAGGCGCGGTGGCTCCAGATGGCGTCCTCGGCCTGCCACGGGTCGCCGTCCGCCTCGTCGCCGCCGGCGTGCACGATCTGGAAGTGGTCGAGGTAGCCGTCCGGCTCGTTGAAGTTGCCGTCGGCGTCGAAGTCGTACCGGTCCCACTGGTCGAAGGTCTTGAGCTCGGCGACGATCTCCGCCCGGGTGCGCCCGCGGGCCTCCTGGTCGGCGACCCACTGGTTGGCGGCGTCCCGGACCAGGTCGAAGGTCGTGTTGCAGACGTTGCCGGCGCAGACGTTCGGGTCGTCGCCGTTGGCGTCGTTCGGGTTGTCGCCGGAGCGGCCGTACCGGGCCTCGTTGTACCGGACCTTCACCCAGTCGGTGACGGTGCCGTCCACGCTGTACCGGCCGGAGGACTGCGTCTCGTAGTAGGTCTTGACCGACTCGACGTCGCGGCCCTCGCCGAAGTAGAGGTCCTGGTAGTGCTGGCGGCCGTAGTCGGCCTGCCAGACGGTCTTGTTGTCGACGGACCGGTCCGGGGCCGGGATCTGGTTGCGCACCGGCCCGTCGAACCGCTGCGGTCCCGGTTTGGAGGGGTTGGTGTCCCGGTCCGGGAATCGCGGGTCGCGCTCGTCGCCGAACTCGGCGAGGATCACGAAGATCCGGTCGGTCTTCTCGCGGGCGAGCTCGACGTACTGATCACGGTCGGCGGACGCGCCGCGGCGGTTGCCCGCCTCCCCGCCGAACGCTCCGCCACCGGAGGCCTGGCCGACCTTGACGACGGTGCTGCCGTTGCGCTTCTCCGGCGTCGCGCGGCCGGACAGGACGTCGCTGACGGCCTTCTCCCGGAGCGCCCGGCGCTTCTTCTCCAGCGGGCTGATCAGCTCGTCGTCGGCCGGACCGGGTTCGCCCGTGACCGCGGGCGCGGATGGCGCTGGGGCCGCGGCGGCCGCGGGGCTGAGCGAGATGCCCACCCCGGACGCCAGGCTCAGGCTCAATAAGCTCCGCACGATCTTTCGCATCGACAAATCCCCCCGAATCCCACGAGCCGGCCCTGGCCGGAACCGGCGGCCCACATTGGAACGTAGACATCGACGCGCGCCGAGGGAAGACCTGCGCTCAATCTGGCAGAGCGACGAAGACGTGCTTGCCGGGCCCGACGGTGAACGTGGCATGACCGCCGCTCATACCGGCGAAGCGGGCGCCCGCCGGCGCGGTGACCTCCCGCCGGGCGTGGGCGGGCACGAAGACCGTGGCGGTCGCGCCGCCCGGCACGCCGGCCCGGAGGGTGAAGCGGTTCCGCGTACGGGTCCAGCTCGAACTGACCTCGCCGAGCGGGGTGCCGACGTGGGCGGAGGCGCTGCTCAGATCACCCGCCAGGGTGGGCTTGACGGTCACCGCGGTGTAGCCGGGAGCGGCCGGCTCGATGCCCGCCACGCGCTGGTAGAGCCAGTCGTCGACCGTCCCGAGGAACGCGTGGTCGTGCGAGCGTGCGGAGGCGCCCCACTCCTCCCACATCGTGGTGGCGCCGAGTTCTTCGAACCAGTAGCCCCAGCCGGGGTAGGTCGGGTTGGTCGCGACCCGGTAGGCGAGATCCGCGTGACCGGTGTCGGTGAGCACCGGCAGGAGAAGCTTCGTGCCGAGCGCGCCGGTGTTCAGGTGCGCGCCGCGCTGCTCGACGTCGGCGACCAGGTTCGCGACAACCCGCGCCCGGTCGGCCTCCGGCACGATGCCGAGGCTCAGCGGCAGCAGGTTGGAGGTCTGCCGGTAGCCGGCCGACCGGTCGTCGACGTAGACGCCCGCCGACCGGTCGAGGAAGGCCGCGTTGAACGCGTCCGCGATGGTGGCCGCCAGCGCCTCGAAGTGCCGGGCGTCGGCGTCGTGGCCGAGGGCGCGGGCCATCCGCGCCAGCTTCGTGGCGGTGAGGTGCAGGTACGCCGTACCGGCGAGCCTGGTCCCCTCGGGCGCGAACGCGAACCCGGGCGACAGCCAGTCGCCGTAGCTGAAGCCGGTGTAGATGTTCCCGGTCGCGGCGATCGTGCGCTCGTAGTAGCCGAGCCACGCCTTCATCGCGTCGTAGTTCTCGGCGATGGCGCCGGTGTCGCCGTAGTACCAGTACAGGTCCCAGTTCACCAGCACGAAGCTCGCCGACCAGATCGGATCCTTGACCGCCCGCCCGGATTCCGTGGTGGGTTCGGTGGTGCCGAGCGATCCGTCCGCGTTCTGGTCGTCGCGGTGCGAGCGCATCCAGTTCCGGTAGAACTCGCGCATGTCGAAGTGGGCGATGGCCGAGTCGGCGTAGAGGTGACCGTCGGCGGTGTACGGCCGCTTCTCGTACATCGGGGTGTCCGTCGGGATCGAGTGCAGGTTGTTCAGGATCGTGTTCCGCTGGGCGTCCTGGTAGCGGTTCAGCAGGTCGCTCGAGCTGGTGAAGCCGCCGGTGGTGGCCACGGCGGTGTGCACGCGCACGCCGTACACCGACTCCAGCGTCACCCCCGGCGGCGCGTCGATCTGGGCGTACCGGAAACCCGCGTAGCTGTAGCTGGGTTGATAGAGCTCCAGGCCGTCGCCTTTCAGGGTGTACGCGTACGCCTGGAGCCGCATGCCGAACCCGCCGACGTTGTCCACGGTCCCGTCCGCGCGCAGCTTCTCGCCGTAGGTGATGCGCACCGTGGCGCCGGCCGGGCCGCGCACCCCGATCCGGGCCCACCCGGCCGTCGGGCTGCCGAAGTCGTAGACGTGCGCACCGGCGACCGGCTCGGTGACGCCGGCGACCGCCAGCGGCTCGGTCACCTTGATCGGCGGGAACGTCTGTGGCCGCAGGGTTCCGCCGGGCCCGTCGACGAGCAGCGCCGGCGTCCATCCGGTGTCGTCGAAGCCGGGCCGGTCCCAGCCCGGCCGTTCCAGGCGCGCGTCATAGGTCTCGCCGAACCACAGCGACTCCGAGCGGGTCGGTCCGCCGGCCACCGTCCAGTCGTCGCCGCTGAGCACCCGGTGGCTGGTGCCGTCCCGGTAGGTGATGTCGAGTTCCAGTTTCAGCCGCGGCTCGCCCCACCAGGCGGACGCCTTCCACTCGTCCGGGTTCGTCATCGAGTGGAAGCCGCGACCCAGACCGACCCCGATGGCGTTGGTCCCGCCGCGCAGGGCGGCCGTGACGTCGTACGTGCTGTAGAGGACGGTCTTGTCGTAGACCGTGAACCCGGGATCGAGCTCGTGGTCGCCGATCCGGCCGCCGTTGAGGAAGAGCTTGTTGTAGCCGAGCCCGGAGATGTACGCGCGGGCCGACGCGACCGGCTTGGTGACGGCGAACTCGTTGCGCAGCAACGTTTCCGGCGGGGGAGGGGCGGAGACCGAACTGCCCCACGGCCCGCTGCCGTAGGCGGCGGCCACCCGGGCGGCGGGCCAGGCGGTGTCGTCGAAGCCGGGCTGCTCCCAGCCCGGCGCGGCGGCGTCGGCGGACTTCCACCGGCCGTCGGTCACCAGGTCCTCGAGTTTCACGAGCAGCCCGGCCGGTCCGGCGTTGGTGTTGACCGCCACGACGGCGATCACGTTGGCGCCCGGTCGAAGCAGCGCCGAGACGTCCACGATGGAGGCTGTCCGCCACGCGTCGGCCACGGCGGGGGAACGCACCGCCTCCCGCCCGTTCACGTAGAGGGTGAAGGCGTCGTCCGCCGTCACCTGGAGCTCGGACGCGCCGGCCGGCAGGTCGAACGTACGCCGGAAATAGCGTGTCCCGGCCGGGACCGAGCTCGCCGCGTCCCCCTCGGGATGCCAGATCCAGCTCGCGCCCTCGAAGGAGAGAGCCGGCGCGGTGCGGTGCGCGCCGATCCAGTCGCCCTGGAACTGCTCCGGGCGCAGGAACGCCGTCTCGAACCAGCCCGGCCTGCTCCAGCCGGAGGCCTGGCCGCCGGCCCACACGCGGACCCGCCAGAAGTAGCGGGTGCGGGAGGCGAGCGCCGGCCCGGCATAGTCCACATCGAACGACTTCGCCGAAACGACACGACCGCTGTCCCAGACGTCCGCGGGCCCGTTGCGGGTCTTCGAGACCTCGATCTCGTACGCCGATTGCGGCTTACCCCGGGTTGAAAGGATCCAGCCGAGGCGTGGCCGCGCGATGTCCACGCCCAGGGGGTCGGTCCGATGCTCGACGCTCAGCCCGGCGACACCGGCCTGCTGAGCGCTTGCGGGCGGGCTGCTCGTCAGCAGAAGGGCGGCCACCGCCACGACGACCAGTGCTGCCCTCGACGCCATGGTTCCCCCTGAATCGTTTCATTGTCCTGATTCGATGTCGACGCTATTGACATGCATCACTGTCGTCAAGGGTCGTACCAACCGCGGCATCATCGACGGCTTCGAGAACCCCTGGCTGCCGGTCGCCTGATCCGCCGCTCACCCGCGAGGCCCGGCGTTCGCCGGCGAGGCCCGGCGTTCGCCGGCGAGGCCCGGCGCTCATCGGCGAGGGCTGGTGAGCGCCGGGTACTCGCGGAGCGTGATCGCGTCGGCCTTGGCGAACTGTCTCTCGGCGAGCTGCCGGGCCGGCCAGCGCGTCATCATCCCCATCGAGAGCGCCCGGAGGCGGATCACCGCGCGGGACCGCGGCGCGAACATGCGGATCCCGCCCGGCGGCAGATCCAGTCCGCTCGCCACGTAGCCGGCCATCGCGTCCTGGTAGGCGGCGAACGCCCGCTCCGGATCGGTGGCCTCGGCCAGCTCGCCGGCCAGCACGTACGCGCCGACCAGGCTGAGGCTGGTGCCCAGCCCGGCCAGTGGCGAACCGCAGTACCCGGCGTCGCCGAGCAGCACCACCCGGCCGCGCCACCAGCGGTCCACCCGAACCTGGTTGATCGAGTCGAAGTAGAAGTCCGCCGCCCCGGGCAGCTGAGCCAGGAGTTCGTCGACCCGCCAGCCGGCGCCGGTCAGCCGCTCGGTGAGCAGCCGTTCCTGCTCGGCCCGGGACAGCCTCTCGAAGCGGGAATCGGCCTCGCGGAAGAACAGCGACGCCTTGGCGGTGCCTCCCCGTTCCGGGCGCAGCGTGGCCACCCGGCTGCCGGGAGCGTTGTACATCTGCAGCCAGTGGTCCAGGTCGCCGGGATCCCGCACGGTGAAGTACGCCGAGTACGCGCCCAGGTAGCGGACGAAGTCGTCGTCCGGGCCGAAGGCGAGTCGCCGCACGCCGGAATGCACACCGTCCGCGCCGACCACCAGGTCGTACCGTTCGCGGGCGCCGCCGGCGAACGTCACGTCCACGCCGTCCCGGTCCTGGGTGAGGACGGTGATCCGGTCCCCGAAACGGTAGCCGACGTCGCCGGAGGTCGCGTCGAGCAGGATCCGCGCCAGGTCACCGCGAGCGATCTCGATCTCCGCCACGATGCCGTCGCCGCCGAACAGGTCGGCCGGCAACTCGCCGATCCGCCGCCCGCGGCCGTCGACGAACGCGGCGCCACGCTCGTCCACCTGGTGCTCGCGGATGCGTTCCCGCAGGCCCATCCGCTCGACCACGCCCCGGGCAACGCCACGGACGTCGACCGGGTGCCCGCCCGGCCGAGGCCGCTCCGCCCGTTCCACGACGGTCACGTCGGCGCCCGCCCGGTGCAGCCACAGTGCCAGGGCCGGCCCGGCGATGCCGGCGCCGGAGATCAGTACACGCATGTCCCGCTCCTCTGCGTACTCTGTACATCGATGTACTAGAAGCTAGGTGCGAGCGTGCTCCAGGGCCGGAAAGCGCACTAGTACGGGAGGCAGGTGTACTACCCGTGGAGGCTCCCTTCCGGCGGATCGTCGCCGACATCCGCCGGCGCATCGAGGACGGCTCGCTGCGCCCCGGCGACCGGGTTCCGTCGGCCCGGGCGATCACCCGCGAGTGGGGCGTCGCCATCGCCACCGCGACCAAGGCGCACGCCGCCCTCCGCGAGGCCGGGCTGACCGTCGCCCGCCCCGGAGTGGGCACCGTCGTCGCCGGGCCGGCCCGTGACACCGAGCTCAGCCGGGAGCGGATCGTCGCCGCGGCGGTCGCCATCGCCGACCGGGACGGCATGGCCGAGGTCTCCATGCGCCGCATCGCCGCCGCCCTCGACGTGGCCACCATGTCGCTCTACCGGCACGTGCCGAGCCGCGACGACCTGATTGTCGGCATGATCGACATGGCGCTCGGCGACCTGCGCGGCGGCCGGGCCACCGGCGACTGGCGGGCCGACCTGCAGCGGAGCGCCCGTGCGCTGTGGGAGGTGTTCCAGCGTCACGCGTGGCTCGGCCCGTCCATGTCGCTGACCCGGCCGCAGCCGGCGCCCAACGCGCTGCGCCTGGGGGAGTGGATGATGGCCGCCCTGAACCCGACCCGGCTGGCCGTCACGGACCGGCTGCTGGTGCAGGTGCTGATCTTCAGCTTCGTGCGCGGCGTCGCCAGCGGACTCGAGCCGGAGAAGCTGGCCGTCCGGGACACCGGTCTGACCGACGACGAGTGGATGGAACGGCAGGGCCCGGCCTTCCAGCGGCTCGCGGCGCGGCATCCGGTGCCGCACTACGAGCAGGTGATGCGGCTGGACTCCGACTTCGAGTTCGACCTGACGGTGCTCTTCGAGTTCGGCCTCGCACGGCTCCTCGACGGCCTCGCCGTCCTGATCGAGCCACCGGAAGGCCCGCGCCGGCGTACGGGAGGAAGGTCTTAGACCCTGGTAAACAAGGGTTTCAGGTCTGGTGGTGGCGGGAGCGCGAGGGTCCTCATCACCGTGTGTGGCGATCTTCAAATCGAGGCGGCGCCGAGTTCTCGAGTCGGTCCGATCGGCTGGTCAGTGCCGCGGCCACGAACGCCGCGACGGCCGGTCGGTGTTCGTGCGCCGACCACGCCACCGCCAGCACGCTGACCGGCGCGTCGCCTACCGGCACCAGCGTCAGTCCAGGTGGGAGCAGTTCGGCCAGCGAGCGCGGAAGCACCGCGATGATCTTACCAAGATTGATCATGTGGACGAGCTGTGGCACGACCGCACGGCTCCTGCACGAAGCCGGTGCCCGGCCCGTCCTGGCGGCCCGCCGGGCCGACCGCCTCGAGGCGCTGGGCAAGGAGCTGGACGACGCTCTCGCCGTACCGACCGACGTCACCGATCCGGCCCAGCTTCAGGCCCTGATCGCGGCGACCGTCGACCGGTACGGTCGCGTCGACGGCCTGGTCAACAACGCGGGAGCCGGCACCTTCCACCGGATCGACGCGATCAGTCCGGCAGGCTTCCTCGACATGCTCAACCTGAACGTTGTCAGCGTGCTCAGCGGAATTCAGGCGGTACTTCCCCACATGCGCAAGGCCGGCGGTGGCCGGATCGTCAACGTGAGCTCGGGCAGCACCCGCGCGCCGATGCCCGGCAACGCCGCCTACCCGGCCACCAAGTGCGCGGTGAACCGGCTCTCCGAGGTCGCACGCATGGACCTGGCCGACGACGACATTCAGGTCACCCTGCTGCTGCCGTCCATCACCGCCACCGAATTCGGCGACGGTATGTTCCTCGACGGCAAGCCACGACCGGGCGGTCTGATCCCGCACTCCCCGGAATACGTCGCGAAGTTCATCGTGCGCGCCCTGCGCACCGGCGAGGAACGCATCGATATCCCGCACGGCCCGGAACAACCGATGGAATCGCTGCTGTAGCACCCTGCCAGCCGATCACCCCGAAACCCTTATCTACCAGGTCTTAGAGGTCGTCGAGCTGGATCAGGCCGTCCTGCAGGGCGCGGGCGACCAGGGCGGCCTTGGTCGGTGCGGGGCGGCCGGCGCGGGCATAACGGACCCGGACCCGGTCGATGTAGCCCTCGACCGTGCGGGGGGAGAGATTGCAGCGGGCCGCCACCAGCTGCTTGGACTCGCACTGGAACCAGGCCAGCAGTACCTCCTGCTCCCGGTCGGTCAGCTGTGGACGGTCGGAGGCGTCGTTCGCCGACATCGCTCCGGCGAGCGCGGGCGGCACGTACGGCAGGTCCTGAGCGGCGGCGCGCACCGCCGCGACCAGGTGCTCCTCGCCCTCGGCCTTGGTGAGGAAGGTCGCGCAACCGGCGTCCAGGCAGCGCAACGCGGTCTCGCGGTCCTCCCGCATGGTGTAGACGATGACCCGCCGGCCGGCCGCGACCAGTTCCGCGAGCGCGTCCCACGACACGGTGTTCCGGTCGGCGAGCTGCAGGTCCAGGACGACGACGTCGGCGAGCAGGCCGTCCGGGCTCCAGGCGATCCGCGGGTCGCTGCCCGCCGCCGTCACCGTGATCCCGGCGCCGTCGAACCAGGCGCGCGCTCCGGCAAGGACCACCGGATGGTCGTCGACGATCGCGACGGCCGGGTTCAGACGGGACATGTCAGCTCCACCCACAGGGTCTCATCGACGGTCGTCGTACGGATCGTCAGCGGCGCGGGAACCTCGGCGAACGTCAGACGCGAGCCCGGGACCGCTGTGCGGGCGACGACGCTCAGGCACAGGTGGGTCGCGGTCGGCACGGCCGTCAGTCGCAGGCGGACCGCGGGCAGGCGGGCGATCGCCCGGACCACCTCGCAGGCGGCCCGGCGCAGCTCGACCGGCAGGCCGGCGGTGTGCACGGCGACCTCAACCCGGGCGCCCGCCGCCTGCACGTCGTCGAGGCAGGCCGACAGGTCGTCGCCGAGCGGGTCGCCCTCAGCGCGGTGCCACTCAGCCAGCAGCCGGCGCACCTGAGCCGCCGCGACACCACTGCGCCGCCGCAACGTCTCATCCGGGTCGGGGCGGGGCGTTTCGGGTGTGGGGCCGGGCCGGTCGGGTGCTTCGGGTGCGGGGCCGGGCCGGCTGGGTGCTTCGGGTGCGGGGCCGGCCAGGCTCGCGAGGACGGGTTCGACCGCGGCGGCGACCGCGTGTGAACGGCGGAGCCGGTCGTCGTGCAGGGCGGCCGCCACGAACTGGTCCGTGCGGATGCTCTCCCGTGCCAGGCTCAGCAGGCTGGCCGCCCGGGCGGACCGTTCGATCGCCCGGGCCGCGAGCGCGATCGGGGCCTGCAGGCCGAGGATGCCGAGGGCGCGCGCGGTCATCAGGACGACCTCGTCCTCGCCGGCCCGGAGGGCGGAGGACTCGGCGAACACCACCGGGATGATCAGGCACAGCATGAGCAGCGTCAGCCGGCCGCCGGAGGCGATCGTCAGGAGCAGCCAGCCGTTTGTGCCGACGGCCCAGTTCGTGGTGGTGTGCTGCAGGGCGGCCGGCACGGTGGCGGCCACGGCCGCGGTGGCGGCGAGCGTCGCGACGCCGAGGATCGCGGCCAGCGTCCGCCGCAGCCGGGTGTGCCGCCGCGGCCACACCAGCAGCCCGGCCGTCGCGGCCCAGACGCCGACGGTGGTCAGGTAGGCCGCCCGGGAGCCCGCCAGGCCCTGATGACGGTAGAGAACCAGCAGCAGCACGCCTCCGGTCAACCAGGTGCCCCACTGAACCGCCCGGCGAAGGTCGGTCACGGCGCCGGCCAGCGGAGCTCGACCCGGGTGCCCTTGCCGGGGGCGCTGACCACCCGCGCGCTGCCGCCGACCCGCCGCATCCGGGCGTCGATGGACAGCCGCAGGCCGAGGTGCACCCCGCCGGGCACCTCGTCCGGCCGGAACCCGCGACCGTCGTCGACCACGTCGAGCTCCACCGAATCCGCCGTGGGCAGCCGCAGCTCCACCCGGACCTCGGCGGTGCCGGCGTGCCGTTCGACGTTGCGGACCGCCTCGTCACGGGCCAGGAGCAGAGCATTGATCGCGTACGGGGGAATCGCCGGAGTGCCGTGGGCCGGCGGAAGCACGGTGACGACGCCGAGCGTGTCGCTCTGGGGCGGCGTGGTCAGATCGGCGAACGTGCCGGCCCGGGGCGCGGGCTCGAGCCGGGACAGGTCGGACCGGGCGCGGCGGCGCAGCTCCGGGCCGCCGGCGCCGCGCGCCGACGCCGCGGTGAGCGTCGCGGCGACGGTGTCGTGCAGCACCGCCAGATGTTCCTCGACGTCGGCCCGGCGGGCGGTGGTCAGTTCGGCGTCCCGCCGGAGCGAAGCGGTGGCGATCGCGAGGTCGTCGACGCGCCGGGCGCTCCGGGACACCAGCACGATAAGGCACCTGGCCAGCGCACCCTGCCAGAGCAGCATCACCGCCTGAGAGCCGCCGAGGTCCCAGTCGCCGGTCGCCCGGGTGGATCCCAGCCACACGGCCGCCGACGTGACGAGGGTGTAGACGGCGCCGGCCCGCGGGCGGGTGTAGAACTGGGTCGCCCCCACGCAGACCGAGGTCACCGGCCGCGCCCAGTCGTCCAGATCAAGATGCCCGTGCGGCGGGTGGAACACGGGCAGCAGCACGCAGGCGGCGGCGAGCGGGACCACATCGACGGCCGCCGTCCAGCGTGGCCACCGGGCGGCGGCGACGAAGCCGAGCTGCCACGCCAGGACGGCGGCGACGACCACCGCGGAGGCCGCGGGCGTGCCCCCGATGGGCAGCAGGGCGGTGCAGGCGACGACGACGAGCACGCGGGCGACGAGGGCGATCCGGGCGGCGGCCGTCTTGACCGAGGTCTCCACCGGTCCGGTGTGACGCATGGTGTGCACGACCCCTCCCGCTCGCCGACATGGTAATCGGTCGATACGAATGGGGGTTGTTCAACCCTCACGGTCCGGTTTACCCGTCGGTAGCGTCCTGAGTCGACAGGACGGCGATCGCTTGTCCGGAAGGGTTTCCCGTGAATTTCTCCCGTCGTTCCCTGTTGGCGGTGTGCGCCGTCGTTCCGGCGCTCGCGCTGGCACCGCAGCCGGTGGCGGCCGCCGCCGCGCTGCCCACAGTCGACATGGAGGCGGTCCTCAAGGCCGCTCAGTGGGATCCGGCCAAGGCCGATTCGGCGATCACCCCCGGCGCCGGCCCGAGCGTCAAGCTGGTCGAGACGGCGCTGCGCAAGAAGGGCTACCTCGACCCGGCCTACGAGGACGGGCACTTCGGTTCGAGAACCATCACCGCGTACGCGCTGTGGCAGCGGGAGCTCGGCTACAGCGGCCTCGACGCCACCGGGCTGCCCGGCCGGACATCGCTGACGAAACTGGGCGATGGGCAGTTCACGCTGACCAGGGTCCTCACGCCCGGTGCCAAGACCACCCACCAGGGCTTTCCGGTCAACGCGCGCACCCTCGCGATGCTCCAGGCGGCGCAGGGGCGCTCCGGCCGTACGTACGTCGTCGAGCAGGGTTCCTACTCGGCCGGAACCGATCCGACCTCGGCCGGCACCCACGACGGCGGCGGCGCGCTCGACCTCGACGCCGAGGCGCTGACCGCCGCCCAGCGCACCGCCGCGGTGACCGCCCTGCGTCAGGTCGGGTTCGCGGCCTGGCTGCGGACACCCGCCCAGGGCGACTGGCCGCTGCACATCCACGCCATCGCGATCAGCGACACCGACCTGTCGGCGCCGGCGCAGAAGCAGGTCGGCGCCTACTACGAGGGCCGCAACGGCCTGGCGAACAACGCGGCCGACGACGGTCCGCGCGTTCCCAAGGTCACCTACGAGGAATACCTCCGTTCCCTCTGATCGAGGAGTTCGTCCATGAAGAAGAAACTCGTCGAGATGCGTCTCGGCCGCCGGGAACTCGCGGCCCGGAGCGTCGGCGACCACCACGAGAACCCGAACCCGAACTCATTCTGGAACGACCGGGGGGTACAACGTCCGATGACCTCACGTCTGCGGGCCGGCTTCACCGCCGGCCTCCTCCTCACCTCGCTGTTCACGCTCGCGGCGCAGTCACCGGCGTCGGCGGAGCCCACCGGGAACTGCGACGGTCAGCTGATCGACACCGCGGACATCCGGGCCGGCGGCCAGAGCTTCGGCACGCTGCGCCTCTACTACAACTCGAGCACCCGCAAGAACTGCGCCAAGGCGAGCAAGGCGTCCCGCCTCGTCGGCACGCGGCACTACATGTCCGTCTGGATCATCCGCTGCAAGGACGGCACCGGCGAGACCATCAGCACCTGTGACCAGATCGACCAGCCGACCGACGGCCTGAACATCGACTCCGGCGAATTCACCAGCTACGCCGGCCCGGTCCACAACAAGGGGTTGTCGGACGGTCTGTGCATCGACGCCGGGGTCACGATGGAGGTCGGCAGCGCCTTTCCCAGGGCCTCGATCGGCGGCCACTGCGACTGACCACAGCTCACCCCGTCCCCCGGGGGCGGAGAAGCCCGGCCGGCATGTTCTCCCGGCCGGGCTCCTGGCGTTCCGCGCGTGGTGACTCGGTGGTCAGAGGGTGGTGATCAGGCCGCCGTCGATGGCGAAGTCGGCGCCGGTGACGTTGGCGGTCCGGTCGCTGGCCAGCAGCAGGACCAGGTCGGCGACCTCGTCCGGCTCGGTGAACCGGCCGGTCGCCGACTGGCCGGCGGCGCCCGCGGCGACGCCCTCCGGGTTGGCCCCGCCGGCCTTGGCGACGGTGGCGGCCACGCCCCCGGGGCCCAGCCACAGCCCGGTGGCGACCGGTCCGGGGCTGACCGTCGTGACGCGGACGCCGTGCCGGGCCACCTCCTTGGACAGTGACTTGCAGAAGCTGGCCAGGGCGGCCTTGGCGGCGCTGTAGTCGATGACGAGCGGGTCGGGCAGCCGCGCGTTGACCGAGTTGACGGTCACGATCGCACTCGAGCCACGCTCGATGAGGTGAGGCAACGCGGCGCGCGTCGTGCGTACGGCGGAAAGGAAGTTGATCGTCAAGGTCGCCGCCCAGTCGTCGTCGGTGACCGAGAGGAACCCGCCGGTGCGAGGCCGGACCGCGCCGACGTTGTTGACCAGGATGTCGAAGCCGCCGAACCGGTCGACGGCCGTCTCGATGAGCCGGGCCGGGCCGTCCGGCGTGGTCAGGTCCACCGCCACCGGGTGGACGGTCGTGCGCGCGGCCAGGTCGGACAGTTCGGTGGTGGCCGTGCGCGCCCCGGCGACCACCGTGACGCCCTCGCCGGCCAGCGCCCGGGTGATCGCGAAGCCGATGCCCTTGCTGGCGCCGGTGACGACCGCCGTCCTACCGCTCAGATGAAGGTCCACGGCGTCAGAGGGAGTGCTGCTTGAGCCATGCCAGGGTGGCGTCGGCGACCTCGCGCCAGCCGTGGTCGACGGTCAGCGAGTGCCCCCGGTCGGCGAACTCCAGGATGTCGGTGACCGCGTCGGAGTGCCGGTACTGCTTGAGCGTGGCCCGGGTGACCGCCTCCGGCACGGTGTGGTCCCGGCCGCCCATCATCAGCAGCAGCGGTCCGCGCAGTTCGTTGGCGGTGTCCACCTTCGCCGGCGAGTGCGGGTCGAAGTTGGCCGCGGCGGCCTCGAAGAGCGGCTTGCCGGGCGCCGGGATCGCCCACTGCTCGAACAGCTCGCCGGACTCCTGCTCCGGGATCGCGTTGCCGAAGCCGTACCGGAACTGCTCGGCGGTCAGCGACACCGCCCGGTGCCGGTTGGCCGGGTTCTTGAAGACCGGGAAGGTGGCCCGCAGCGCGGACAGCGGCAGCGGCAGCACCCCCTTGATCTGCGCGGCGTCGATCGCGACGGCCGCCGCGGCGAGGTCCTGGCCGAGGAGCTTCTGGGCGATCATGCCGCCGAACGAGTGGCCGACGAGGATCGGCTTCGCGTCCAGCTTGCCGATGATCTCCGTGTAGTGGGCGACGACGTCGTCGATGCCGTGGTCGGCGACGCTGTCCGGGTTGGCGCGGGCCCCCGCGACGGTGTCCGGCTCGCCCGGCCAGCCGGGCGCCGAGGTCCGGTAACCGGCCTCCTGGAAGAGGCTCTGCCAGGGCGCCCACGAGGTCGCGTGCAGCCAGAGTCCGTGGATGAAGATCACATGTTCGTTCGCCATGACCGCAACGTAGTCGCGGATGATGAAGCTTCGCTTACGTCATGTGACGGTATCCCGCAGCTCCGCGCGGGACGTGACGCCGAGCTTGGGGAAGATCCGGTGCAGGTGCGAGCTGATCGTCCGATGTGACAGGTACAGCCGCTGACCGATCTCCCGGTTGGTCAGCCCGGCCGCCGCCAGCTGCGCGATCTGCAACTCCTGCGGGGTGAGCCGGTCGCGGGCGTCGGGGATCCGGCTGCCGCTCGTCTCCCCGGAAGCGCGCAACTCCACCCGGGCCCGGTCGCCCCACGGCGTCAGACCCAGCGCGTCGAACGTGTCACGGGCCGCCCGCAGGTGCGCCCTCGACTCGGCCACCCGCCGCTGGCGGCGCAGCCATTCCCCGTACCCGAGCTGTGCCCGCGCCCGGGGAAAGGGCCACGGACCCGGGGCGGCCTGGTACAACGGCTGCGCCTCGGCGTCGCCGGCCAGCAGGGCACGGGCGTAACGCAGGCCGATGTGCAGGACCGGTGACGGGGTACGCCGCCCGACCGCCGTCATCTCGGCCAGCACTCCCCGGACCGCGTCCGGCTGCCCGCCGCGCACCGCCGCCTCGACCAGGTCGCCGACGGCGTGGCACCGCAGCGCCTGGTGGTACGCCGGGTCGGCCGGGTCGAACATGCGCCGCAGCTCGGTGAGCGCGTCCTCGTGGCGGCCGCCGGCGAGCGCCGCCGACCCGCGGGCGTACTGCACGGCGGCCAGCACGGCGTTCGCGGCGCCGGGCAGCGCCGCCTTCTCCGCCCGCGCGGCGAGCCGGTACGCGTCGTCCTGCTCACCCCGGACCGCGGCGAGCTGAGCCTGGGCGGCCAGCGCGGTCGCCGCCACCAGCGGCTGCGAGGTGTCACGGGCCAACCGGTACGCCTCGTCGGCGGCCGGTATCGCGACGCCCAGATCGACCAGGTAGGCGCAGCTGCGCGCCTGCAACGTGAGGGCGCGAGCCAGCAACGCGAGGCTGCCCTGCGCGCGCAGCCCGGCCAGCGAGCCGGCGAAGAACCCGGCGGCCAGGTCGAAGGCGCCGACCGCGTGCGCGGCGTTGCCCAGCATCCGGGTCGCCCGCCCGTCGCTGGTCACCGTGTGCCGCCGCAGCCGGTCCAGCACGACACCGCCGTGGTCGATCGGCGAGGCGAACGCCAGGACCATCAGCAGCCGGGGATCGTCGGAGTCCACCGGCACCCGCTCGGCGGCGGCGACGACGCTGCGCCGGGCCTCCACGCCGGGCTCGGTCCACCAGCACCGCAGCGCCGCCCCGTACAGCAGATTGAGCGCCAGGTCCGGGTCGTCGGCCGCCGCGCGCTCGGCGACCTGCGCCAGCGGCCACGCGGCCTGCGCCCGGCCGAGCACGCCGTCGTCGAAGCTGTCCCGGATCCACGCCGTCCGCCAGCGCTGCCGCTCCGACAACCCCACCCGGTCGGCCTCGGCCAGCAGCCGTTTCACGCCGTCGCTCCGGCCCAGCTCGAAGGCGAGTTCCGCCGCACGAAGCAGCCGCTCGCCGCGCAGGGCCGGGTCGCCGGTGAGCTCGGCCGACCGTTCCATCGCCGCCGCGCCGGCCGCGATGCCACCCTGGCGCTGGGCGCGCCCCGCCGCCGCCTCCAGCTCGGCGGCGACCGCCTCGTCCGGGCCGGACGTGGACGCGGCCCGGTGCCAGACCCGGCGATCGTCGTCGGCGACCACCAGGGCCAGGGCGGCGTGCGCGGCGTGCCGACGGCCGATGCCGGCACGCTGGCGGATCGCGGAGCGCATCAACGGATGCAGGAACCACACACGGTCGGTGCCGGCGTCGATCAGCCGCGCCGCGATCGCGGGTTCCAGATCGTCGACGGTGGCGTGCGAGGCGGCCAGCGTCTCGGCGAGGGCGTCGCCGTCGTTGAGCGCGGCCGTCAGCAGCAAGGTCTGGGTGGCCGCGGGCAGGCCGGTCACGCGGGCCGCGAACGCGTGCTCCAGCCGCGCGCTCAACGGCATCGCGGACGACGAGTCATCCGCGGCGGTGGGCAGCTCCACCAGCGCGAGCGGGTTGCCGGCCGCCTCCCGGAGCACCCGCTCCCGCACCTCCGGCCGCAGACCCGGCGCGCGCCTGTCCACCACGAGCTCGGCCTCGGCACGCCCCAGCCGGCGCAGCGCGAGTTCGGGCAGGCCGCTGCCGGTGAACGGGCCGTCGAAGCCGTCCCGCACCGCCGCCAGCAACACGACCGGCTCGAAGTCCAGCCGCCTGGCGACGAAGACGAGGACATCCGCGCTCGACCGGTCCAGCCACTGAGCATCCTCGACCACCACCAGCACGGGCGCCGCCGCGGCGGCCTCGCCCAGCAGGCTCAACGTCGCCAGCGCGATCAGGAACAGCTCCGGCTCGGCCGTGCCGCTGCGCCCGAACGCCGCCAGCACGGCGTCCCGCTGCGGCGGCGGCAGCTGGTCGACCTGGTCGAGGATGGGCCGCAGAAGCTGGTGGAGGCCGGCGAACGCGATGTGCGCCTCGCTCTGCACGCCGGTGGTGGTGAGGACGCGCGTCCGCCGGGACTCGGCCAGCCGGGCCACCTCGGCCAGGAGCGCCGACTTCCCGATCCCGGCCTCGCCGCGGACCACGGTGACCCCACCGCCGTCGAGGAGCCGGAGCTCATCCGCACGACCGACCAGCTCCGCCGACATGCCGCCATCATCCCCGTACGCTTGCTCGGTGATCAACTCGCGGCGGGCGGCGGTGGCGGTCATCGGCGGCGGGCAGTCCGGGCTGTCGGCCGCCTACCACCTGCGGCGGCGGGGCGTCGACTTCGTCGTGTTCGATGCCGAGGCGGGACCGGGCGGGGCCTGGCAGCACCGGTGGGAGTCGCTGCGGATGGCGACCGTGAACGGGATCTTCGACCTGCCCGGCTTTCCCAAGCCGCCGATCGACCCCGCCTCGCCGAGCCGCGTCGCGGTGCCGCACTACTTCGCGGACTTCGAACAGGCGGCCGGGCTGTCGATCCTGCGGCCCGTCAAGGTCAACGCCGTACGCCGAGCCGACCCTGACCTCCTTGTGGAGACCAGCGCCGGCGACTGGATCGTGCGGGCGGTCATCAACGCCACCGGCACCTGGACCAATCCGGTCCGGCCGCACTATCCGGGACAGGAGACCTTCGCCGGGCTGCAACTGCACACCAGCGAGTACGTGTCCGCGGAACGTTTCGCGGGGATGCGGGTCGCGGTCGTCGGGGGTGGGATCTCGGCCGTTCAGCAACTCGAGGAGATCTCCCGGGTGGCGACCACGTTCTGGTACACCCGGCGCGAGCCGGTCTTCCGCGACGGCGCGTTCGAGCCGGAGGTCACCGGGCGCGAGGTCATCGGCAAGGTGGTCGCGGACGTCGAGGCGGGGCGGCCGACCGGCAGCGTCGTCTCCTACACCGGGCTGCTCTGGACGCCGTACGCCCTGGCCGCCAAGGAGCGCGGCGCCCTGGAACGCCGGCCGATGTTCACCTCGATCGCGCCGCACGGGGTCTGGGAGAAAGAACGTTCGTTCACTTCATTGCAAGTGATTCTGTGGGCTACCGGATTCAAGGCGGCGCTCGGCCACCTCGACCCTCTCGGCCTGCGCAACGAGCAGGGCGGCATCCGGCTGACCGGTACGCAGGTGGCCGGCGAGCCTCGCGTCCATCTGATCGGCTTCGGCCCGTCGCAGTCCACCGTCGGCGCCAACCGGGCGGGCCGCGCGGCCGTGAGCGCCCTGGTCAGGTGGCTCTCGGGTGACAGGCCGGGGTGGTGAATCCAGGCCTCGAGGCGAGGCTGACCGAGCTGTCCGGCTTGATGCGCGAGAGCGACGCCGCCGGCTGGTCCGCGTCTCGGAGCTCAAAGGTCCAGCACGACCGGGCCGCGGGGCCGGGCGGAGCAGATCAGCACGTTGCCTTCGGCGGGCGCGTCGACCGGCTCCGACGTGTAGTCGACCGTGCCGGAGAGCATTCCGGTCTCGCAGGTGTGGCACACCCCGGAACGGCAGGACCAGCGGGCCGGCACGTCGCACGCCTCGGCCAGGTCGAGCAGGCTGGCGCAACCCTCCGGCCACGGGACGGTGAGGTCGCTGCGGACGAAGGACACCGCCGGGCCGTCGCCGGGCGGATCCGCGGGCGGGTGCGGGGGACGGGCCGCCTTGGCGCTGATGCCGGGAGTGAGGCCGGGCTGCGCCCCGAAGATCTCGGTGTGGATGCGGTCGGCCGGCACGCCGGCCTCGACCAGCGCGGCGGAGACGTCGGTGAGGAAGGTCGCGGGCCCGCAGAGGTACGCCTCGGCGTCGGGCGGCAGCGCCAGCGTACGCAGCAGCTCTGCCGACAGCCGGCCGGCGGTGTCGTAGTCGTCGCCCGGGCCGGGCCGGCTGAGGCAGACGTGCGAGCGGGCGTGCGGCAGGGCGGCGAGCAGCGTGGCCACCTCGGCGGCGAACGGTCGCTCGGCGCCGTCGCGAGCGGCCTGGATCCACCACACCTCGCGCGGTGATCGTTCCGCGGCCAGGGCGTGGAGCATTGCCAGCACCGGCGTCGCCCCGACGCCGCCGCCGATCAGCAGGACCGGGGTCGTCGCCGGGCGCAGGACGAAGCCGCCGCGGGGCGCGGCCGCGTCGATCAGGTCGCCCGGGCGGATCTTCGTGTGGATGTAGGCACCGGCCAGGCCGTGCGGCTCGCGTTTGACGCTGATCCGGTAGCCGGCGTCGCCCGGCCGCCCGGACAGCGAGTAGCTGCGGACCAGGCCCGGCCGGAGCCGTACGGTGAGGAACTGCCCGGGAAGCGCGGCCGGGACCGGCGTGCCGTCGGGGTCGGCCAGCCGTACCGAAGAAATGGTGGTGCTCTCGGTCTCGACCGCGGTCACCAGCAGGGGGCGGAACCCGGTCCAGGCCGGTGGCGGCGCCGCGGTGACCAGGCCGGCGTTGCCGTTCGCGGACTCCGGCTCGGCGAGCATCGCCCGGAACGAACCCTGCCAGCCGGGGCTGAGCGCGGGGATCCGCAGCGTCCGCTCGATCCGGTCGCGCGGGTGGCCGGGCAGGTAGAGCAGGGCGTCCACCTCGGCCACCGTCATGCCTTCAGGGCCGTCGGCGACCTTGACGATCTCGTCGCCGGACCGGACGTGGCCCTCGCGCAGCACCCGCAGGTAGAAGCCGGGCCGGTGGTGCTGGACGAGCAGCGCGGGCATCCGGGGCTCGTCCATCCGCATGCCGACCCGGTAGCAGGTGACCCGCGGCTGCGTCACCTCGAACAGGGCGTCGCCGACCTGGTACCGGTCGCCGATGCACACCTCGTCGTCCGGCAGGCCGTCGACGGTGAAGTTCTCGCCGAACTGGCCGTACGTGAAGTCGTCGCGGCCGAGGAACTGCTGCCAGTGCCGGTACGAGCCGAGCTGGTAGACGAAGACCGCCCGCTGCTCGCCACCGTGCCCGCCGAGGTCGCCCTGCCCGTCGCCGTCGATGTTGAGCCGCCGCACCAGGGCGGGGCCGTCGACCGGCGCCTTCCAGACCCCGGTGTGGACTGTCTGCCCGTGCCAGAGCACGTCCTGGGGAAGCCCCACATTGACCGACCGCAGCGTCGCCATCCCGGCAGCCTAGCGACGACGGGCCGCGGTCCGTTGGGACCGACGTGCGTGTCCGGGAGTGCACTAAGTGGACGATGACGGACATCGGCGTCACGGAGCGACCTAGGGTGGGTGCGCCGACGAGGGGAGCAATCATTGTCCGGGACAGACATCGACTACGACGGGCTGGCGGCCGGGTTCGACGAGATCCTGCCGTTGCTGGCGCCGGTGACCGATGGCCTCGCCGCGCGGGCGCCGGGGCTGGTGACGGGCGCGGCGGTGCTGGATGTGGCGTGCGGGACCGGCGAGCCGGGGCTGACGCTCGCCGAACGGCACGGCGGGCTGCGGCTGCTCGGGGTCGACGCGTCCGAGCGGATGATCGCCATCGCCCGTGCCAAGGCCGCGCGGCGCGGGCTGTTCGGCGTGCGGCACGAGGTGATGAACGCCCAGAAGCTGGACGTCGAGGACCGCAGCGTGGATGTGGTGGTGTCCCGGTTCGGGCTGCTCTCCTTCGCCGATCCGGAGGCGGAGGCGCGCGAGGTGGAGCGGGTGCTGCGCCCCGGCGGGTCGGTCGCGGTCGCGACGTGGGACGCCCCGGAGGCGAACACGATCACCCACGCGCTGATGGCGGCCGCGGAGGCCTCGCTGCCGGCGCCGGTCAAGGCGGTGGCCGAGCAGCAGGCGCGGTACGCCGAGCCCGGACTGCGGGAGTCGTGGCTGCGCGGGGCCGGCCTGGTCGACGTGACCAGTGAGACCTTCGGCTGGAACGCGGATTTCCGGGACGAGGCGGCCCTGTGGAGTCTGGCCTCGGGCCCGGCCATGCTCGGTGCGTTCTCGACGAACATCGACGATGCGATCCGTGACGCTTTCCGCGCCGCGATGGCCGAACACCGGGGTGCCGACGGCTCCTACACCATCCCGTACGCGTGCCGTCTGATCTTTGCTCGAAAGAACTCCCACCTCAACATATAGCGGAGTGTCCGTCTTGCGGCAAGACCGGGGGGTTCGCGCACACTCTCCTGCGTGACCCACTACATCCTGCAGTTGACCGACATCCGGCCGGCGCAGTTCGCGCTCGCCGGTGGCAAGGGTGCGAACCTCGGCGAGCTCGCCCGGATGGACGGCGTCCCGGTGCCGCCCGGGTTCGTCGTGACGACCGACGCCTTCCGGCTGATCACACCGTCGATCGAGGGCCTGCTCGACCGGCTCGGGCCGGGCGACGGGGGCGCGGAGATCCGCCGGGCCATCCGGGCGATCCCGATTCCGGACGAGGTGGCGGCGGAGGTCACGCGCGAGATCGGCGAGGGGGCGTACGCCGTCCGGTCCAGCGCGACCGCCGAGGACCTGCCGTCCGCCTCCTTCGCCGGCCAGCACGACTCGTACCTCGGCGTCGTGGGGCCGGCGGCGGTCCTCGAGCACATCGGCCGGTGCTGGGCGTCGCTGTTCACCGAGCGGGCGATCAGTTACCGCCTGCGCAACGGCGTCGACCACCGCACGGTCCGGATGGCCGTGGTCGTGCAGCGGATGGCCGTCCCGCGCGTGTCCGGCGTGCTGTTCACGGCCGACCCGGTCACCTCGAACCGCAAGATCGCCTCGGTGGACGCCGTCCCCGGCCTGGGCGAGGCGCTGGTCTCCGGGCTGGTGAACGCCGACGGCTACCAGGTGCGCGACGGCGGCATCGTCTCCCGCCGGGTTGCCGGGCAAGGGGAGCCGACGCTGACCGACGCGGAGGTCCTGCGGCTGGTGCGGCTGGGCCGCAGGATCGAGGCGCATTTCGGCCGCCCTCAGGACATCGAGTGGTGCCTGGCCGGCGACGAGTTCCAGATCGTCCAGAGCCGTCCGATCACCACCCTGTTCCCGATCCCGGAGGCGGGCGACGAGGAGAACCACGTCTACGTCTCGGTCGGCCATCAGCAGATGATGACCGACCCGATGAAGCCTCTCGGGATCTCCTTCTGGCAGATGACCACGCCCCGGCCGATGGCGGTGGCCGGCGGGCGGCTGTTCGTCGACGTCACCCAGACTCTGGCCGTGCCGGCGAGCCGGGACGCGCTGATCGAGGCCCTCGGCACCAGGTCCGATCCGCTGATCGGGGACGCCCTGCGGACCGTCGTGGAGCGCGAGGGTTTCCTGCCGGCGCCGCCCGGGGACGGCCCGGCCTGGACGGCGCCCGGCAGCGGTCCGGACCCGCTCGAGGCCGATCCGGACGTCGTGGACGCGCTGATCGAGCAGTACCGGGAGTCGATGGCCACCCTCCGGCGGGAGATCCGTACGCGGTCCGGGAAGGCTCTGCTCGATTTCATCCGGGCCGACCTCCAGGAGCTGAAACGGCTGCAGTTCGACCCGCGCAGCATGCGGGTGATCATGTCGGGGATGGAGGCGGCCTGGTGGCTGAACGACCACATGCTCGAGTGGCTGGGTGAGAAGAACGCGGCCGACGTGCTCACCCAGTCGGTGCCGCACAACGTCACCTCGGAGATGGGGCTGGCGCTGCTCGACGTCGCGGACGCGATCCGTCCGTACCCGGAAGTGGTTGATCTTTGGGAGAAGGCCGCCGGCGACGATTTCCTGGACGGGCTCCCCGCGCCCGTGCGCGACGCCCTTCAGACCTACCTGGACGAGTACGGGATGCGCTGCGTCGGCGAGATCGACATCACCCGCCCACGGTGGGCCGAACGGCCCGTCACGCTCCTGCCGCTGATCCTGGCGAACGTGCGCAATTTCGAGCCCGGCGCCCACCGGCGGCTCTTCGAGCAGGGCCTGCGGCAGGCGCGGGAGAAGGAGCGTGACCTGCTGACGCGCCTGCGGGACCAGCCCGACGGGGAGCGCAAGGCCGCCGAGACCAAGAAGATGATCGATCGTGTACGCACGTTCAGTGGTTACCGGGAGTACCCGAAATACCACATGATCAGCCGCTACTGGATCTACAAGCAGGCGCTGCTGGCCGAGTACGACGAGGACATCTTCTTCCTGAGCTTCGACGAGCTGCCCGGTGACGGGGTGGACGCCCGGGTTCTTCGCGAACGCGAGGAGGCGCACGAGTCGTACCGGGCGCTTACGCCGCCCCGGGTGCTCACCTCGGACGGCGAGGCGGTGACCGGCAGCTACCGGCGGGAGGGCCTGCCGGAGGGCGCGCTGGCCGGGATGCCGGTCTCCGCCGGGACCGTCGAGGGGCGGGCCCGGGTGGTCCGAGACCTGGCCGAGGCCGACCTCGCACCCGGTGACATCCTGGTCACCGCCTTCACCGACCCCAGCTGGACGCCCTCGTTCGTCACCGTCGCGGGACTGGTCACCGAGGTCGGCGGCCTGATGACCCACGGCGCGGTGATCGCCCGCGAGTACGGGCTGCCGGCCGTCGTGGGGGTGGAACAGGCGACCAGGCTGATCCCGGACGGGCAGCGGATCCGGGTGCACGGCGCCGACGGTTACGTCGAGTTGCTCGGGGATCTTGGCACATAGTCAAATCATCTTTATATTGACCGGGTGGATGACGGGACGGAACGGTATCGCCGCTACCGGCGGCTGGTGCGCGCCTATCCGCCGGGGCCCCGGCGGGACGAGCTCCTCGACACGATGGTCGAGGTCGCTGCGACGGCCGGCCGCCGAGGTCCCACGCCGCGCGAGAGGATCAACGTCTTCGGGTACGCGCTGAGGACGCGTCTCCGCCGCCCGCGCACCATCGGCGTGCTCGTGTTCGCCGTCGTGCTCATGGCGGCCGGGGCGTACCTCGGCGCCGCCGCGGGCAACCGGATCGGGCTCGGACAGGTCACCGCGCAACCCACCGGCGACCTGTCCGGGATCGTCTTCCCCGGCCTGACGGTGTGGGGCGGCAAACCGGCCGACGTCATCGAGAGCCAGCCCGACGGCGAGGGCATCGAGTACGGCTGGAGCGTCTACTGGGTACGGCACACCGACGCCACCCGCGACGTGGCGGCCTACACCGCGGGCGCGCGTTCCCGGCTGGCCGCCGCCGGCTGGGCGACGCACGACCTCGAGGAGGGTTTCTGGGCGAGCCGGGACGGCCTGGTGCTCCGCTTCGAGGACATCGTGTTCACCGACGTCCCCTATTACGACTCGGACGGCGGGGCACGCTTCTCGGTACGCGGTGACGCGCAGCCGCCGATCTGGTTCGACCGCGCCGGAGCCGTGCTCGGTGCGATCGTCGCGCTGCTGCTCACCGTCTACGTCAGCCGCCGTATCGGCTACAGCAGCGAGGGCAACGGGCTGCTCGGGATCTTCACCGGCATCATGCTCCTGCTGCTGGTGCCCGGGATGACGCTGAGCCAGCCGCCGGACCCGCCGGGCCGGGAACCGTGGTGGAACGGCCTGCAGTCCGAGCTGGGCGCCGGCCCGGCCTACATCGCCGGCTTCATCGCGGTTCTGCTGCTGACCGTGGCCTTCTTCCACAAGAAGGGCCTGCCGCGCCGGGGGATCCGCGCGGCGGGCGCCTTCCTGCTGCGCAACGAGAGAGCCACCACCGCGGCGGTGCTCGTGCTGGTCGGGTGCCTCGCGGCGTACGGAATCCTGTGGCTGGTGAACGTCACCGACCCGCCGTGTCATCCCAGGGCGGGCGTTCCGGTGGCCGCGCCCGACAGCGAGGTCCGCGACAGCGACCGGGTGCACATCTACGTCGACCCGCAGGCCACCCCGGAGCAGCGCAACCTGATCGTCGCGGCGACCCGGCGCAGCTGGGCGTTGGGCGAGGAGGCCGAGCTCGTCTGGCAGCCCGGCTCCGCCGAGTTCCGCGAGCAGTACTGCGGCGGCGGGAAGGTGCCCGCGGAGGCCGTCACCGGGCTGCCGCACTTCTTCTCGGTCAAGCTCAGTTACGCCCGCGATTACCCGGCGCTGCTCGACGAGGTGCGGGACCAGGCCGGGGTCCTCTCCGTACAGCGCGTGCCGTCCTGACCGGGCAGTGTGCTGCTTTCGTGCGTCCGGTCAGGGAGCTACAGGCCGGAGCGCTGACGCGGCGGCGCCATCTGCACGGTCCAGGTGCGGGCCGTGCCGACGACCGCCATCGCCCGGCAGAGGAGATCGCAGCCGAGCTGGGGGCTGCCCTCCGCGAAGCCGCGGTTGATGAAGCTGACGGCCCGGTCGTGATCACCGGTGGCGAGCGCATCCTCGAGCCCCGCGGTGAGGGCCCCGGCGAGTGCGGCGTGGAAGCTGTCCGCGCCTTTCTCCCGCAGCGTCTTGATGGGCTTGCGCACCGTCTGCATGGCGATCGCGGGCGGCGCGGACGCGGCGTTCATCTAATTACTCCTTAGCGGTCGGTGACCTGCTCAGGATCAGATGGACCCCGAAGAATGAATCTCGTCACCCGTCACTCTACCCGCAGGAGCAGGTCTTCCGTCGTACGAGACTGTCAGTAGCCGGAGGGTAGACGGTGTGTGTAGTGCCCCTCCAGAGCGGCGATCTCGTCGCCGGTCAGTTCGATCTCCAGAGCGGCCGCCGCGTCGGTCGGCGGCCTTGTCGTCGAGCGACCACTGGTCGGCGCCCCGGACCGCCGCCCCGAAGATCATGCACCCCAGCGTGATCCTGCTGATCTTGAGACCCGAACTCCCCGGCCGCGTGTACTCCGTGATCTTCAGCCTACGACGGGACGAGCGCGGCCAGCAGCCGCAGCCGCTCATGACTCTCGCTGCCCGGGGAGGCGGTGTAGACCAGCAGCGAGTGTCCCTGATCGGGGTCGATCAGCCGCTGGCAGCTGAGCTCGAGCATCCCGAGGTCCGGATGGACGAAGCGCTTGACCTCGTCCAGACCCACCCCCACCTGGTGCTCGCCCCAGAGGGCGGCGAACTCCGGGCTCTCGGCCAGCAGCCGGTCCGCCAGCCGCGCGGCCCGCGAGCCCGGGCCGCGGAGGGTGGCCATGCCCCGGGCGCCGGAGGCGAACACGCGGGACAGCCGCTCGTGGTCGCCGGGATGGTAGAGCGCCCGGGTCGCCGGGTCGGTGAACCATCGGTAGGCGATGCTGCGGGCCGGTCCCGTGTAACGGGTCGAGTCGCCGGTGAGCGCGACCCCCAGCGGGGTCTGCCGGAGCGTCTCGCCGAGCTCGGTGAGGATCTCGGCGGGGCTGTCGGCGAGCCGGTCGAAGATCCGGAGCAGGCCGGGGCCGATGTGCTCGCTGGTCGAGCCGCGCAGGGGCGGGTGGTGCCCGGCGAGGCGGAAGAGATGGTCGCGCTCGTCGAGGGAGAGGTGCAGGCCCTGGGCGATCGAGGCGATCAACCGCTCGGAGGGATGCGGGCCGCGCTCACGCTCGAGCCGGCCGTAGTAGTCGGCGGACAGGTGGCAGAGCGTGGCGACCTCCTCGCGGCGCAGGCCGGTGGTCCTGCGCCGTTGCCCGCGGGGGAGACCGACGTCCTCGGGCTGCAGGGACTCCCGGCGGTGACGCAGGAACTCGGCGAGCCCGGCACGATCGATCATGCCTCCGTTGTACCGCCGGCGCCCGGACGACGGCCACGGGTTTGCCTGGGATCGTCAGGCCGTGGATGACTCGCGATCCGCGGCGCAGCCTGAAGTCACACCGTTCGACGGAAACCAGGAGTGACACATGGCACGCACACGACCGGACATCGACGTTCCCGACCTCTCCGGGAAGCTCGCCGTGGTCACCGGCGCGAGCGACGGCGTGGGCCTGGCGCTCGCGGGGCGCCTCGCCTCGGCCGGCGCGGAGGTCGTCATGCCCGTACGCAATGCTCGGAAAGGCGAAGCGGCGATCGCGACCATCAAGCGCAAGCACCCGGCGGCCGCCGTCTCCCTCCGCGAGCTCGACCTGTCGTCGCTGGCCTCGGTCGCCGCGCTCGGCGCCACCCTGCGCGGCGAGAACCGCCCCCTGCACATCCTGATCAACAACGCCGGCGTGATGACCCCGCCCGACCGGCAGACCACGGCCGACGGGTTCGAGCTGCAACTCGGCACGAATCACCTGGGTCACTTCGCCCTCGTCGGCCACCTGCTGCCCCTGTTGCGCGCGGGCCAGGCCCGGGTGACCTCCCAGCTCAGCGTCGCCGCGAACCAGAACGCGATCAACTGGGACGACCCGAACTGGGAACGGTCCTACGACGGCATGCGCGCGTACAGCCACTCCAAGATCGCGTTCGGCCTCTTCGGCCTCGAACTGGACCGGCGCAGCCGGGCCGGCGGCTGGGGCATCACCAGCAACATCTCCCACCCCGGCCTGGCCGTCACCAACCTGCTGTCGGCGCGCCCCGAACTCGGCCGGGCCCAGGACACCCTGGGACGGCGCGTGATCGGCGCCCTCGGCAGGCGCGGCATCCTCGTCGGCACGCCCGAGACCGCGATGCTCCCCGCCCTGTACGCCGCGACCTCGCCGGACGCCCGCGGCGGCCTCTTCTACGGCCCGAGCGGGATCGGGCATCTGTCCGGCGCACCCGCCGAGCAGACCCTCTACTCCCGGCTCCGCGGCAAGGAGGACGCCGCACGTGTCTGGCAGCTCTCCGAAACCCTGATGGCGACATCCTTCGCCTCCGTGTCGCTCGGCCCAGCGCCCGAGAATCACCGGCCGGGGCCGACGCCGGGTTCCTAGAGTGTCGGCATGGCTGGAGACTTCGACTACGAGGCCCACGGCGGCGGGTACGTGCTGCAACGCCGCCCCGATCCTCGGATCGCCGCGATGGTCCACGCCGCGTTCGGTGACGCCCGGACCCTGCTCAACGTGGGCGCCGGCGCGGGTTCCTACGAGCCGGACGACCGGTACGTCGTCGCCGTCGAGCCGTCCGCGGCGATGCGGGCGCAGCGACCGGCCGGCGCGGTGCCGGCGATCGACGCGACCGCCGAGGCGCTGCCGTTCGACGACGACGCGTTCGACGCGGCGCTCGCCTCGATCACCGTGCACCAGTGGTCCGACAGCGCGAAGGGGCTAGCCGAGCTGCGCCGGGTCACCCGCGGCCCGGTGGTGGTGCTGACCTTCGACGGCGACGCCCTGGACACCCTGTGGCTGGCCGACTACGTGCCCGAGCTGATCGCCGCCGAGCGCCGCCGTTACCCGCCGATCGAGGTGATCGCCGCCGCGGCCGGCCGCACCGCCGACGTGCTGCCGGTCCCGATCCCGATCGACTGCGTGGACGGTTTCACCGAGGCCTACTACGCGCGGCCGGACATGTTCCTCGAGCCCCGGGTGCGGGCCGCGCAGTCGGGGTGGGGCTTCGTCGACGAGCCGGCGATCGCCCGCGGCGTGCGACGTCTGCGCGACGATCTGGCCTCCGGGGCGTGGGACGACCGATACGGCTCGTTGCGCACGCAACCGGAGTTCGTCGGCGCGCTGCGGCTCATCGTGGGGCACCGATGACCGATCTGCGGAGCTATCTGCGCTCCCTGCCGGTCTTCGCCGGCGACCTGCCGGTCTTCGACCCGGCCGAGGCGCCGGACCGGCCCGACGTTCTGTTCCGGTCCTGGTTGGTCACCGCGGTTCAAGCAGGGGTACGCGAACCGCACGCGATGACACTGTCGACGGTCGGCGCCGACGGTGTCCCGTCCGGGCGGGTCCTGATCGTGAAGGACGTCGACGACGCGGGCTGGCGGTTCGCCGCCCACGACGCCAGCCCCAAGGGACAGGACCTGCTCGCCCGCCCGGCGGCCGCGCTCACGTTCTACTGGCCGGCGCAGGCCCGTCAGGTCCGGGTGCGCGGCCCGGTCGTCCCCGATCCGGCCGAGCGCAGCGCCGCCGACTTCCTGGCCCGGCCGCCGGGGTCCCGCGCCGAGGCGTCGCTCGGCATGCAGAGCCGGGTCCTGCGTGACCGGCAGGACCTGGAGGCCGCCACGAGGGAGGCGCTGCGCCGGATCGAGGAGCGGCCCGATCTGGTCGTACCCGAATGGACCCTCTACTCGCTGCGCGCGACCGAGGTGGAGTTCTGGCAGGGCGACGCCCAGCGCAAGCACACTCGCCTGCGCTACACCCGCACCGGCCTCACCTGGCGCCGCGACGCCCTCTGGCCGTGATCCGGAGGTCCGTCGAAGCGCTGTGACCGGCCGTCAGGACGCGGCCGGGGCGGGTGCGGAGGCCGCGGGTGCGGAGGCCGCGGGGCCCGGCGCCGCCGGCGGCGCGTTGCCGGGGCCGTTGCCGGGGCCGTTGTCGCCCGGCCGGCCGCCGTCGCGCCGCCAGCCGCCGTCGCCGGGCCGGCCGCCGTTGCCCGGGCCGTCGTCGCCACGCCGGCCCCGGTCGCCTCGCTCGCGGTCGCCGCCGTCGCGGAAGTCCGGGCGGCCGTGCCCCCGATCGTCGCCGCGGTGGCCGAAGGCGAACGAGCCGATCGCGACCAGCCCTCCGCCGAGCATGCAGCCCAGCAGCAGCGCCACGAGGGCGATCGCCAGCGGCACCCGCCGGCCGTTCCCCGCGGGCCGGTTCCACCAGCGGCCGCGCGACGGTCGAGGCTGCTCGGCGGCCGGGTCGCCGACCGGTCCGGCCGCCGCCGGGTTGCCGGCCGGCTCGGTGTGGCCGGGCTCGGTGCCGGCCGGCTCGGTGCTGAGGGGCTCGGTGTCATCGCCGGCGTTCGGGCGCGGCGTCTGGTCGGTCATGGCGGACCCCGTTCTCGTGATCAGGTTGCCGGGCTCTTCCGGCACATCCCACGATCGGTCCCGGCGCTAAGAGGCGGTGCGCGACCTTCTTAAGAAATCGATCAGAAAGCAGGCCTGGTCCGCGCCGCGAGGCCCGGCGGTCACGGTGTCCGCGCCGGCGGGGGAGCGGGCAGGCGGATGGTGATCACCGTCCCGTGCGGCTCAGCGGCCTCGGCCGTCACCGTGCCACCGTGCTGCGCCGCGGTCTGCGCGACGATCGCGAGGCCCAGGCCGGAGCCGGGCGTCGACCGGGCCGCGACCGCGCGGTAGAAGCGGTCGAAGACGTACGGCCGGTCCGCCTCGTCGATGCCGGGGCCGTGGTCGGTGACGGTGAGCCGGTAGCCGTCCGCGCCGTCGGCGTGCAGCTCGGTGTGCACGGTGGCGCCGGGCGGGCTGAACTTGGCGGCGTTGTCCAGGACGTTGACGAGCATGCGTTCCAGCTCGTTCGGCCGGCCCAGGACGGCGGCCGGGTCGAGGTCCGCGGTGAAGGTCAGGCCGGGCGCGCGGATCCGGACCCGGGCGAGCGCGGCGTCGGCCACCTCCTGCAGCTCGACCTGTTCCGCGTGGCCGCGGGCGGTCTCCTCGCGGGAGAGCTCGACCAGCTCGGTGGTCAGCGTCGCGAGCTCGGCGACCTGGGCGTCGAGGTCGTGCAGCAGCTTGGCGCGTTCCTCGGGCGGGAGCCGGTGGGCCAGCTCGGGGTGGCGTTCCACCTCGAGGAGCAGTTCGATGTTCGTACGGATGCTGGTCAGCGGCGTCCTCAGCTCGTGGCCGGCGTCCTCGACCAGGGTGCGCTGCGCGCGGCGGGCGGTGTCGATCGCGGCGAGCATGGTGTTCACCGACGTGCCGAGGCGGGCGATCTCGTCGGCGCCCTCGGTGGCGATCGGGCGGCTCAGGTCCATGGTGACCGCGACGTCCTCGACGGCGTCGGTGAGCCGTTGCACCGGCACCAGCCCGGCCCGGGCCACGGCCCGTCCGAGCACGGCGGCCCCGGCGATGCCGAGCGCGCTGCCGACCGCGAGCAGGACGGCGAACAGGCCGAGCGTACGGTCGTCGGGTCCTTGGTCGAGGGCGACCTGCACCGCGCCGCCGCCGGCGACCGGGACGGTGAGCATCCGGTAGGTTTCCCGGCCGACCGCGACATCCTCCTGCGCCATCCGGCTGCCGCCCGCCGCGACCGTCCGCGCGCGCGGGGTGACCGGCAGCGGGCTCGCGGCCGAGCTGATCACGGTGGCCCGGGCGTCGAGGATCTGCCAGCGCGGTCCGAGCTGGCGAGGGCCGTGCCGCCCACCACGGTTCCATCGCTCGCCTCCAGGGCCAGAGCCAGGGCCGGGGCCAGAGCCGGGGCCAGAGCCAGAGCCGGGGCCGGGGCCAGAGCTGGGGCCGGGGCCGGGCGGCGGAATGAGCCACTGATCGGGTTGCGCGGCGATGGCGGCGGCGTCCGCGCTCAGCGCCGACTGCATCCGGCGCTGCTGGATCTGCTCGACGACCAGCCAGGACGTCACCGCCATGGCCACCACGGCGGCCGCCACCGCGCCGGTGACCAGCAGCGACAGCCGGGTGTGCAGGGTGCGCCGGCGCCACCAGGTGGTCACAGCGGCTCCTCCCGCAGCACGAAGCCGACACCGCGGACGGTGTGCAGCAGCCGCCGCTCGTCCCCGGTCTCCAGCTTGCGGCGCAGATATCCCAGGTAGACGTGGATGCTGTTGGAGGTCTCGCCGAAGTCGTAGCCCCACACCTGCTCGAACAGGACGGTGCGGGTGAGCACCTGCCGGGGGTGCCGCAGGAAGACCTCGAGGATGGAGAACTCGGTGCGGGTCAGCCTGATCGCCCGGTCACCCTTCCACACCTCCCGGGTACGCGGATTGAGCCGCAGGTCCGCGAAGGTGAGGAGCTCATCGGCCGCGGGAGCCGGGGCGGTCAGCATCGAACGGCGCATCAGGGCTCGCAGCCGGGCCTTCAGCTCCTGGATGGCGAACGGTTTGACCAGGTAGTCGTCGGCGCCCGCGTCCAGCCCCGCGACCCGGTCGCCGACGCTGTCGCGGGCGGTGACCATCAGCACGGGCAGCAGGATCCCGTCCTCCCGCAGCTGCCGGCACGTCTCCAGCCCGTCCAGGCGGGGCATGCTGACGTCCAGGATCATCACGTCCGGTTCGCCGGCGCGGACGGTGTCCAGCGCCTCCTGCCCGTCCCCGGCCGTGTCCACGTCGTGGCCTTCGAAGCGCAGGGTACGCGCGAGCGAGTCACGCACCGCCGCGTCGTCGTCCACGACCAGGACCCGCATGTGTCTCCCCGTTCTCGGCCTGGTCCCATGGTGGGCCGGGAACGGGGAGAAACGGTGGCGCCTTTCCTAAGCGTTTCCTATGTTTATTCGCTCCGGGCGGTCTCCGGCCCGGTCACGCGTTCCAGCAGAGGCAACGTGGAGGCGATGATGCCCAGGCAGCCGCCCAGGCCCAGCACCACGATGACGTAGTACTCCGCGCCGGGGGCGATCAGCGTGTAGTCCATCTGGGCCCGCAGGAAGAGCTGGGCCGCCAGGAAGCCCATGCCGATCGCCACCACCGCCACGGTCAGCATCGGCACGGCGCTCTCCAGCGCGACCACCCGGCGCAGCACGCTGACCGGCACGCCGGTCAGGCGCAGCAGGCTGAACGGGCGTTTCCGCTCGGTCAGGCCGCCGGCCACGCTCACCGCGAGGCTGCACCCGGCCAGCGCCAGGCTCGCGATGATGATGACGTCGGCCAGTTGCTTCCAGCCGCTCAGCTGGTCGGTGAGCGTCGACTCGAACTCCCCGGGAGCGTTAGCGGCCACCCAGAAATCCGGGAAGGCCAGCGAGAGGGCGGTGCGCACCCGTTCACGCGGTGCGGTCGAGCCGTCCGTGCCGACCACGATGGACACCACCGGCAGCTTCGCCACGGCGGCGGCGGTCAGGGGCGCGGCGGGCCAGACCCGGCTCGCGGACGCCGACTCCCGCCAGGGAATGAAGTTGCCCGCCACGACGGCCACGTCGGTGCCGTCCGCGCAGCGCCCGTAGACCGGGGGGATGTCGGCACAGGCGATCACGCCGGCCTCGCCGCCGCGGACCGGGTTCGAGTGGACCGCGGTGACGGTCCGGACGCCGGGGATCGCGCGGAGCTCGGCCAGCAGGGTGCCCGGGACCGTGGGTGGTTCCTGGTAGAAGGCGGTGGACAGGGTGGCGGCGTCGGTCGAGCCGCGCTGCGCCGGGCCGCGTTCCGCGACGATCGTGGTGATCACGCCGACGGCCACGCTGGTCACGAAGAGGGCGAGCATGATGCCGCTGATCGCGCGGAAGCCGGCCTTGGGGTTGTCGGCGAGGCGGCGGGCGGCGATGAGCGTAGCGGGGTGCCGGGCCCGCCGGGCCATCAGGCGGGCGCCGGCCATGGTGAGCCACGGCCCGGCCAGCACCAGCCCGGCCATGATGAGCAGCAGACCGGGAAGGAAGATGGCCGTCTGTCCGCCCGATGTCTCCGGCCTGTGGCCGATCGCGAAGGTCAGCACGGCGATCCCGATCAGCAGCGGGATCAGGCGCCAGGCCCGCGGCGGACGCGGGGTGACCCGCCGGGTGACGCCCAGCGGCGAGATCCGCACCCGGGCGAGCGAGACCCACGCGGCCAGCGCTGCGCCGGCCGGAACCCCGATCGCGACGACGAGCGCGTCCAGCGGCCGCAGCGACATGTCGGCGGGGAAGAACGGATCGCCGGTGAACGGGATGCCGGCGAGCCGGCCGCGGAAGGCGTAGAACAGCGCGAAGCCCAGTGCCACACCGGCCAGTGCCGCCAGCGCGGCCTCGGTCGCCGCGATCACCGAGATCTGCCGGGGAGTGGCGCCGACCAGCTGCATCGCCGCGAACCGCTGCTCCCGGCGCGCGGCGCTGAGCCGGGTCGCCGTGCCGATGAAGATCAGCACCGGGAAGAGCAGGCCACCGGCGATGACGCCGAGAATCAGGTCCACCACGGTTTCCGGCAGCGCGGGAGGTTCGCCGCCGACCGTGGCCAGGTGTCGTGCGTGCGGCAGCTTGGCGACCTCGCCGGGGGCACCGCCGACGATCACGAGCAGCGAGTCCGGTGAGGCCAGCGTCTGGTCGCCGATCATGCCGAGGTTCTGCCCGGGGTAACGGTCGCCCAACTGCTGGGGCGGCGCCGTGGCAAGCAGCTTGGCGAGAGCCGGTGAGGCGTAGAACTCGCCCGGCCCTGGCGTCCTCGGAATGCCGACCGGCGTCGGTGAACCGGGGCCGGTGGCGGCGACGTCGACCCTGGTGATCAGCTCGCCGTCGAAGAAGTCCTGGCGGGTCGACCACCACAGGGGTTCCGCCGGTGTGGTCGCCGGCTGTTTCGGGAACAGCGCGGCGTCGCGGGTGAGCTGTGCGTTGACCGCGTTGACCCCGGCCAGCGTGACCAGCAGGAGGCCGGCGCCGACGGCGACGGCCAGCGCGATGATCGTCAGGCGGGTGAGCGCCTCGCGGCCGCCGGAGACGGCGAGGCGGATCCCGAAACGGATCATGAGGCGATCCGGTCGTGCGCGATGACCTGGCCGTCGCGCACGATGACCTCGCGATCCGCGTACGCGGCAACCCGCGGCTCGTGGGTGACCAGCACGACCGTCGTCCCCTGCTCCCGCGCGGTTCCCACCATCAGGTCCATCACCTGCTCGCCGGTCAGCGAGTCGAGAGCGCCGGTCGGCTCGTCGGCGAACAGCACCCGCGGTTCCGCCACCAGACCTCGCGCCAGCGCGACGCGTTGCGCCTGCCCGCCGGAGAGCTCACCGGACCGGCGCTGCTGCATGCCCTCGAGGCCCAGCCGCGCGAACCAGCCGCTCGCCCGGCGCAGCGCCTCGGCACGCCTGACGCCGGCCAGCAGCAGGGGCAGGGCGACGTTCTCGACCACGGTCAGCTCGGGCACGAGCTGACCGAACTGGAACACGAACCCGAAGCGCTCCCGGCGCAGCACGCTGCGCCGGGCCTCGCGCATGGTGTCGACCCGCTCGCCGTCGAACCACACCTCGCCCGCGTCAGGCACCAGGATCCCGGCCAGGCAGTGCAGCAGTGTCGACTTGCCGGAGCCGCTCGGACCCATGATGGCGAGGATCTCGCCCTGCTCGACGGCGATGCTCGCCTCGCGCAGCGCCGGGGTCGTGCCGAACGAGAACACCACCTCGCGTGCTTCCACCGCGATCGTCACGGCCGGACCACCTTCCGCAGGGCGTCGAGCCGGGCGCTGGTCGCCTCGATCCAGCGCAGGTCGGCCTCCAGGTGATAGAGGCCGTGGTCGGCGAGCATCACGTCGACGAGGCCGCCGGCCCGTTTGATCTCGGTCAGCTCGCGCATCCGCCGCAGGTGGGCGCGACGCTGGGTGTCCAGGTACTCCTCGGCCGGACGGTCCAGCATCAGCGCCAGCGCGACCTTGGTGAACAGCACGCTCTGCAGATGCGGCTCCGGCTCGACCGGCTGGGTCAGCCACTGGTCGACGTCGGTCGCGCCGACGTCGGTGATGACGTACTGCTTGCGGTCCGGGCCGACGCCGGGGCCGACCTCGCTGATCATCACCTTGCCGTCGCGGGCCAGCCGGCTCAGCGTCGAATACACCTGCCCGAAGGGCAGCTGCTTGCCCCGGCCGAAGTAGGTGTCGTAGGCGCGCTTGAGGTCGTAACCGTGGCTGGGCTCCCGATCGAGCAGGCCCAGGAGGGTGAGAGGAACGCTCATGCGGACGACCATACACCGGGGGTATACACCGCGTATATACCCCCGGTGTGCAAGTGGGTTGCGAGTCAGGCGGCTCGCAAGTTGCCGCCGTCCACCACCCAGTTCGAGCCGATCGCGCTCGGCATGGTGGCGGAGGACAGCAGGAGCACCGCGCGGGCGATCTCGTCGGGCTCGATCATTGCGCCGCTCAGCATCCCGCTCTGCTGCGGCAGGGCGGCCAGCAGAGTGGCGTGGTCGATACCCATGTGCTCCGCCAGTTTCGCGCCGTACCCGTCCTTGCCCTCGAGCATGTGGGTGCGGGTGGAGCCGGGCGTGACGACGTTGACCCGGACGCCGTCGCCGGCCACCTTCTCCGCGAGCCCGCGGGAGAAGGCGTTGATCGCGGCCTTCGACGCCGCGTAGGCGAGTGGCACGCCGCGCGGATCGCGGGAGCTGGTCGAGCCGATGTTGACGATGGCGCCCCGCGACCGGGTCAGGGCGGCCAGTGCCGCGCGGGTGGTGCGCACGGCCGAGCTCAGATTGAGGCCGAAGACGTAGTCCCAGACGTCGTCGTCGCCGTCGAGCGGGTCGGCGAGGGAGCCCTCCGGCGGCACGCCGCCACCGGCGTTGTTGACCAGGACGTCGAGCCGCGGATCGGCCGCGAGGACCGCCTCGACCGCCTGCCGGGGGCCGTCGGGCTCGGACAGGTCGGCCGGGACGAAGAAGGCGCCGGTGGCGTCGAGCTCGGGCGTGCTGGTCCGGGAGACGGCGGCCACCTTGGCCCCCTCGGCCACGAAGGCCCGGACGATCGCGAGGCCGATGCCCTTGCTCGCTCCGGTGACGAGGACGCGCTTGCCGGAAAGTTGGAGATCCATGCCCAGAACTGCACCACGGTGGTCGGCGTAATGTCAATAACTGAGTCTCTTCAGTCTCATTTATGGGTCGAGTAGAGTGTGCGTTGACTCAGGGAGGTTGGATGAGGGCGGACGCGGAGCGCAGCACGGCGCGGATCCTGGAGGCGGCCGAGGCGGTGCTCGCCGACGACCCGAACGCGTCCCTGGAGCGGGTCGCCGACGCGGCCGGGCTGGCCCGGGCGACCGTCCATCGGCGCTTCTCCTCGCGGCAGGCGCTGGTGGAGGCCCTGACCCAGCAGCTGAATGAGCGCTACCTGCAGGGGCTCAAGCAGGCGCGGGTGGAGACGGCGCCCCCGCTGGTCGCCCTGCACCGGCTGACCGAGACCGTCTTCGAGCTCAAGGTCAGCCATCGGTTCGCCATGAACGCCTCGGCCGACCCGGTGACCCTCTGCCCGTCGCTCAGCCCGGAGGTGACCGCGGGCCTGGAGCTGTTGTTCGGCCGGCTGCGCTCCGCCGGGGTGATCACCGCGGACGGTCCGGCCTGGTGCGTCCGGGTCTTCCTGGCACTCCTGATGGAGGTCGACAAGCTGCCCTCCGACGCGCCCGACCTCATCCCGGCCGGTGATCCCGGCGCCCGGATCGACCTGCTGGTCCGGTCGGTGATCGGCGCCCTCGGCGGCGACGTTCGCGCCTAGCTCAGTGCGCGGTCCATCCGCCGTCCAGCGCGATCGAGGCGCCGGTGATCAGGTCGGCCGCGGGGGTGCAGAGGTACGCCACGAGCTCGGCCACCTCCTCGGGGGTGATCAGCCGTTTGATCGCCGTACGCGCGAGCATGATCTTCTCGACCACCTCGACCACCTCGGCCTCCGGGATGCCGTGCGCGGCGGCCTGGTCGGCGATCTGCTTGTCGACCAGCGGCGTACGCACGAAGGCCGGGTTGACGCAGTTGGACGTCACGCCGTGGCCGGCGCCCTCCAGCGCGATGGTCTTGGAGAGCCCTTCCAGGCCGTGCTTGGCCGTCACGTAGGCCGACTTGTACGGCGACGCGATCAGCCCGTGCACCGACGAGATGTTCACGATCCGGCCCCAGCCGCGGTCGTACATGTGCGGCAGGACTCGGCGCGCCAGCCGGAACGGCGCCTCGACCATGACCTTCTGGATGTGTACGAAGCGTTCCGGCGAGAAGTCCGGCAGCGGCGCGACGAACTGCAGCCCGGCGTTGTTGACGAGGACGTCGACGTTCGCCGGGAGAGCCTCGACCGCGTCCGGGTCGGCGAGGTCGGCGACCAGGTCGGCCGCCTCGTCGATGTCCACGACGAGCACCTCGGCGCCGGCCTCGGCCAGCCGCTCGGCGCACGCCCGGCCGATCCCGCTCGCGCCGCCGGTCACCATCGCCGTCCGGCCGGTCAGATCAAGCGCGACCACGCGCGTCGTCGTCATGCGACGAACCTATGACGGACCTGAAGGATTGTGTCAAGATCGGCCGATGGAGACCCGTGATCTGCGCGTTCAGGCCCGCGGTGTTACCCAGAACGTGCTCGTCGGCGGGCCGGATGACGGGACGCCGGTGCTTCTGGTGCACGGCAACTGCTCCTCCGCGGCGTTCTGGACGCCGCTCGTCCGGCGGCTCCCCGACGGCATCCGGGTCGTCGCCCCGGACCTGCGCGGGTACGGCCGCAGCGAGACCGCTCCGGTGGACGCCACCCGGGGTCTGAGCGACTTCGCCGACGACGTGGCCGCCCTGCTGGACGACCGGAGCCTGTTCCCGCGGGAGGGCCCGGTCGTGGTGGCCGCGCACTCGATGGGCTGCGGCGTGGTGATGCGGATGCTCGCCGACCACCCGGGCCGGTTCTCGTCGGTACTGCTGGAGGCGCCGGTCAGCCCGTACGGCTTCGGCGGCACCCGCGACCTCGACGGCACCCCGACCACGGCGGACTTCGCCGGCACCGGTGGCGGCACCGCCAACCCGGACTTCGTGGCGCGCATCCAGGCGGGCGACCGCAGCGCCGACGTGCCGACCAGCCCGCTCTCCGTGCTGCGCGCCGCCTACGTGGCCGATCCGGCGTCACTCGGCGAGGACGAGACGCTGCTGCTCGACACGGTGCTGAGCACGGCCGTCGGGGAGGACAACTACCCGGGCGACGGCCGGCCGGTGCCGAGCTGGCCGGGGATCGGGCCGGGCGACCGCGGCGTGCTCAACACGATGGCGCCCAGCCACTTCAACGTCGCCGAGGCGCTGATCGGGATCCCGTCGAAGCCGCCGATCGTCTGGGTTCGCGGCGACCGGGACGCGATCGTGTCCGACACGTCGCTGTTCGACCTGGCGTACCTCGGCTCTCTCGATCTGGTGCCGGGCTGGCCCGGCGCCGAGGCCTGCCCGCCGCAGCCGATGGTCGGCCAGACCCGCGCGGTGCTCGAGCGGTACGCGCAGAACGGCGGCACCTTCCGCGAGGTCGTCTACGCCGGCTGCGGCCACTCACCGCACATCGAGCGCCCGGCCGAGGTGACCGCGGAGCTGCTCCGGCTGGTCAGCCCTTGATCCCGGTCTCCGCGACGCCCTGCACGAGGTAGCGCTGGAGCAGCACGAACACCAGCACCAGCGGTGCGATGGAGACGGCGGCCGCCAGGAACAGCTCGTGCAGGTTGATCGTCTGGGCGGTGAGGAACGTGCTCAGCGCCACCTGGACGGTCCACTTGGACGAGTCCTGCCCGATGATCAGCGGCCACAGGAACTGGTTCCAGTTGTTGATGAACGTGATCACCGCGATCGCCGAGAAGAACGCTCCGGAGTTGGGCACGACGATCCGCCAGAAGGCGCCGAAGTAGCCCAGCCCGTCGAGCCGCGCGGCCTCCTCGAGACTGCGCGGGAAGTTGAGGAAGTACTGCCGGAACAGGAACGTCGTGAAGCCGCTGAACAGGACCGGCACGATGATCCCCTGGTAGGTGTCCACCCAGCGCAACTGCGACACGATGATGAACGACGGAATGAACGTCACGGCCGGCGGGATCATCAGGGTGACCAGGACGGCGTAGAAGATCGGCGTCGCGTACCGGTACGGGATGCGGGCCAGCCCGTAGCCGGCCATCGAGCAGAGCAGCAGCATCCCGACGGTCTGGCTGATCGCCACGATGGCCGAGTTGCCCAGGGCCTGGAGCAGGTTGACGGACGGGTCGGTGAACAGCTCGCCGAAGTTCTCCCAGTGGATGGTGCTGGGGAACAGCGTCCAGCCGGGGGCGGTGATCTCCGAGTCGGCCGCGAGCGCGTTGCGGATGATCAGGTAGAACGGCACCAGGAACAGGCCGGCCGCGATGATCAGGGCCAGATAGCGTGCCGAGGTGCCGAGCGTCTCGGCGGGCGTTCGCGGGCGGGCGCGAGGGCGCAGCGGGGCTTCCTCCTCCGCGGCAACGGGCGGTGTCGTCGTGGCGGTCATTCAGCCCTCCCGAAGCCGAAGATCCGGCCCTGCGCCAAGGTCACGATCATGATCAGCAGCGCCAGGATGACGGCGCCCGCCGTCCCGTGGCCGTAGTCCTGGTTGCCCTGCGCGGTGTAGTACAGGTAGACCAGCGGCGGGCGGGCGAACGACGAGTTGCCGAGCAGGTTGAAGAACTCGTCGAAGGCCTGATAGGCGTTGATCAGCAGGAGCAGCAGCACCGCCACCGACGTCGGCCGCAGCTGCGGGAAGGTGATGTAGCGGAAGGTCTGCCAGCCGCGCCCGGCGCCGTCCACGTCGGCCGCCTCGTACAGATCCCGCGGGATCCGCTGCAGGCCGGCGATGAACAGGATCATGTAGAAACCGAGCTGCAGCCAGAGCCGGACGGTGACGATCACCAGCCAGTACCAGGGCGGGTCGGTGGTGGCCAGCCACGCGATGTTGTCCACGCCGAACCAGCCGAGGACGGTGTTGGCCAGCCCGAACCGCACCCCGTTGAAGATCGAGAGCTTCCAGACCAGCGAGGCCACCACGTACGAGCAGGCGGTCGGCAGGAAGAACACCGAGCGGAAGAACGTCCGCATGAACCGGATCCGGTTGAGCAGCATCGCCAGACCCAGCGCCAGCGCGAAGGTCAGCGGCACGATGAACGCCGCGAACACGGTGAACGTGACCAGGCTGTCCAGGAACGGGCCGGGCTTGAGCAGGTCGATGTAGTTGTCGAGCCCGACCCAGTCGCCCGGGGTCACGGTGTTCTGGCCGCGCGAGAAACTCAGGATCACCGACCAGATGATCGGCACGTAGACGAAGATCACCAGGCCGGCCAGGAACGGGCCGACGAACAGCCAGAAGGCCGGGGCGACGCCGCCGATACGGCCCCGGCCCCGGCTCCCGCGCGGGGGCGCCGCCACTTCTGTCGTGGCCACGTGTCAGCCGTACAGGCGCTTGAGTTCGGCGTTGACGGCCTTCTCCGCGGTGGCGATGCTGGCGTCGATGTCGGCGCCCTTGCGGACGATCGCCGTGGCCGCGTCGGCGTAGGCGCTGTTCATCTTCGGCGTCCAGGCCGGGTTGCCGGCGACGGCGTAGTCGTTGAAGATCTTCAACGCGTCCGCGGCCGGGCCGGACTGCAGCTTGCTCGCCTTGGCGGCCAGCGACTTGCGCGGCGGCACGTGGAACCCGTAGCTGAGGTTGAAGTCCTCCTGGTTCTTCACATTCTCGATCCAGAGCCATTTGATGTACGCCTTGGCGGCGTCCACGTTCTTGGCCTTGGCGCTGACCATCGCGCCCCAGCCGCCGGCGAACGTGGACGGCTTGCCGACGCTCGCGCTGAAGGCGGGCCACGGTACGACGCCGAAGTCGTCACCGACGGCCTTCTGGATGCCGGGCATCGCCCACAGGCCGCACCACTGCATCGCCGCCAGGCCCTGGGTGAACGAGGAGGGATCCCACCAGTCGGTCGGCGAGCCCAGCAGGATCGACTTGGAGTTGAACAGCTCCCGCATCTTGGCGAACGACTGCTTCGCCTCCGCGCTGGTGAAGCCGGGCTTGTTGTCGGCCGTCAGGTAGTCGCTGCCGACGCTCCAGAGGATCTGGCCGAGCAGCGATCCGCCGCCGAACGCGGGGGTCACGCCGGCGTCGTTGCCGATGAAGAGCCCCTTCTGGTCCTTGGTGTTCAGTGCCTTGGAGGCGGCGATCAGCTCGTCGATCGTGGTCGGCGGCTTGATGCCGGCCTTGGCCAGCAGGCTCTTGCGGTAGTAGAGGACGCCCATGTCGTCGACCATCTTGATCATGTAGATCTTGCCGTCGACAGTGGAGGACTTGATGTCCGCCTCGGTGTAGTCGCTCTTGACGTCGGCGATGATGTCGTCCAGCGGCACGATCTGGCCGCTCTTGACCTGGTCGATGTTGGGTGTGCTCTCGAAGACGTCCGGCCCCGAGGTGGAGAGCAGCCCCGAGTTGAGCTTGGACGTGTAGTCGCCGGGCGTCCACTGCACCTTCACCGCGGCCTTGTCGTACTCCTTGGCGTAGCGCTCGACGGCCTGTTGGGTGCCGGCCTCGCCGTACTGGTGGTACCAGACGTTGAGCGCGGCCTTGGATCCGTCGCCGCCGCTGTTCGACAGGCCCGAGCTGCCTTCGCCGCAGGCGGCCAGCAGGGGTCCGGCGGCGAGTCCCGCCGCGCCCAGGCCGAGCCCTCGAAGGACCTGCCGTCGTTCGATTCCGCGTTCCTCCACAGTCTTGCTCCCGCCTGATTTCGAGGCCCTGGCACGGCGATGGTTTGACATGCGTGAAACAAGTTTGCAATCTTGGTGCGACCGACCCTAGTACCCGAACGGGCGCCGCGCATCTGTCAAAAGATCACGGTCAGGGTGCGATGACGCGGTAGACCGCTCCGGCGAGATCGTCGCTGACGTAGAGAGCTCCGTCCGGGCCCTGCACGGCCATGACGGGACGGCCCCAGCGGGAACCGTCATCGAGCTGGAAACCGGTCAGCAACGTCTGCTGGGGGCCGAGGGTGCCGTCGCGCCAGGCGAAGAACGACACCTCGGGCGGGCGGGGCGGTTTGCGGTTCCACGAGCCGTGCACGCCGACCAGGGCGCCGGGGCCGTACGCGCCGGGCAGGCCCGGCTTCACCGCGAAACTCAGGCCCAGGGGAGCGGAGTGCGCACCCATGCCCTGCTCGACCGGTGGCAGCTTCGCGCAGTCGAGCTCGGCGCCGTCCGGGTTCGTCTGGACGTCCCGCACGAAGGGTCGCGCGGTGTAGCCCAGCGGCGAGCCTCTGGTGCCGGGCCGCAGATCGGGATCCGGGTTGCAGTACGGCCAGCCGAGGTCGCGTCCCTGCTCGAGCCGGGCCAGCGGCTCGAGCGGATGGTCGTTCACGTACGACTGGAGGATCTCGCCCCGGTCGTCGCCGTCGTGCGGATAGCCGATGTTGTCCCGGTTGTTGACCGCGGTCCACACCGCGCCACCGGGATCCACGGCCAGGCCGGTGCCGTTGCGGACGCCCCGCGCGAACACCGTGGGCTTTCCGCCGCCCGCCGGGGCCCGCAGGATGGTGGCGCGTTCCGGGGCGGCGTCCCGGTCCCCGGCCGAGATGTTGCCGGTCGAGCCGACCGAGACGTAGAGCGCGCCGTCCGGGCCGACCGCCACGCTCTTCAGCGCGTGCGCGTACTGACCGCCCAGCTCCGGGCTCTTGGCGTCGGGCAGATCGCCGATGACGACCCGCCGGCCGGAGACCTTCCCGGACGCGTACGTGTAGGCGTCGACCCGGTCGCTCTCGGCCACCAGCAGGGTGTCACCGTCCAGGGCCAGCCCGTGTGGCTGGTTCAGGCCGCTGACCAGGGTGCTCGCGGCCGGAGCGGCGTCACCGGCGCCGGGGGAGAGCTCGACGACGTCGCCGAACTTGGGCCGGGAGACGAGCAGCCGCCGATCGCCGGTCCACGCCAGCAACCGGGCTCCCGGCACGCGCGCCCACACGGTCACCGTCCAGCCGGGCGGGGCCTGCAGGCGGCGAGCCCGATCGAAGGGCGCGGCATCGTTGCCGGCCAGGGGGCGAACGGCGGTTTCGGTGAGAGTCGAGCCGGCGGGCCGGGCCCCGCCGGCTGTGGGCTCGTCCGCGGAACAAGCCGCCGTGGTGAGCGCCATCGCGCCGGCCAGAAGCGCTCGCGCGATCCTGTTCATCGCGCCTCCAGAGGTGCCGGTCGAGTGGGTCGCGGATCTTACGACTCGCATGATCACAAGACAATACTTCGAACATCATCACTGTCCGGATGTCGATCAATCCTGTCTGGACCGCCGTAACAATCGGTCAAGGCTCCATGACTCGATGCGGTCCCGCATCAGTAAGTTTCACCCCGACCGGCCTGCGGTTTGTTCCCAGGACGGAGAGTTTCAAAGCTAGCGCGGAGTTCGCGCCGAGGGTGAGTGATGATGACAACAGGGGCGCGTCAGCGACGGCGTAGTGGGCTGTTCAGCGGCAGAACGCGAAGTCTGTTCCCGCTTGTCCTGGTTCTGCCGGTGACATTGCTGTTCTCGATGGTGTGGCAGTCGGTCGGCGATCAGATCGACTTCGCCAACCTGGAACGGGACGGCGTCAGGTACATCCAGCAGCTCGGACCGCTGGAGATCGCGTTGACGAACACGCAGTCCGCCGTCGTCAGCGGCCGGCCGTTGCCACGCCAGGAACTGATCCGGGCGGTCGACAACGTCGCCGCCGTGGATCGTGAACTCGGCGGGCGGCTGCACACCGAGGACCGGTGGACCGGGCTGCGCACCAAGATCGAATCGCTGCCGGGCAGTGGCGCCGGCGCGACGGTCATGGACGCCTACGCCGGCGCCCACGACCTGCTGCTGGCCCTGATGGACAAGGTCCGCAACAACTCCAAGCTGATCCGCGACCCGGACGCCGACAGCTACTACCTGGGTGACGGCGCGACCCAGGAGCTCCCGGAAGGCATCATCGCCGCCGCCAACTACACCGACCTCCTGGTGAGCGCGGCCGGCCTGCCCGGTGGCGACCGGGCCGACGCCCTGGTCGACATCAACTCCGCGCGCTCCGATCTGGTCGGCAACGCCCGCGACCTCTCCGAGGACGTCCGGCTCGCCGTCGAAGGCGCCACCGGCAGCCGGAGCCTCGGCAGCGCGCTGCTGAGCAAGCTCGACCGCCTCAACCGCTCGATCGACAACCTCGTGCCCCTGATGCAGCCGGTGCTGGCCGGGAAGGGCCGCGTGGACGTGGCCCAGATCGCCCGGGCCCGCGACGAGATGCAGGCCGCGGCGGCGGACTTCTCGGCGGCGCTCCTCGTCCAGATCGACATCGCGCTGAAGGACCGGCTCTCGTCGCTCGGCCAGCGCCGCCTGCTGGCGATCGGGACGCTGGCGCTGGCGGTGCTGCTGGCGCTCGTGCCGCTCGTCATGGCCCTGGTGACCCGTCGAGGAGACGCCAAGGGCAGGAGCGAGCCGAACCGGCCGCCGGCGCCGCGGGTTCCGGCCCATCAAGCGCCGGCCCATCAGGCGCCGGACCGCCCGGCACCGGAACGCCAGCACCCGGAGCGACCGGCCGCGCCACCGCGGCAACGGCCCGCGGAGCCCGTGCCGGCGCACTGGCCCCCATCGAGGCAACCCGACCGGTCCGACCCGGAGTTCGCGCGATGGGAGCGATTCGGTGCTCCTCAGTAGGCTCCGCATTCGCGGCAAGCTGACGTTGCTGGTGATGATCCCGCTGCTGGCGATGGCCGGGCTGGTCCTGCCGGTCGTCCGCGAGCTCGCCGTCAACGCCAACCAGGCCACCGAGATCGACACCGCCGCCACGGTGGCCGGGCGGGTCGGCGCGCTCCTGCAGGACATGGAACGCGAGCGCCTGCTCTCGGTCGGTTTCCTGCTCGGCGTCGCCGACAAGGACGAGCTCACGCTGCAGACCGCCACGGTCACCGACCGGGCCCTCGACGTGCGCCAGGACCTCGGCGACGACCTGCCACCCGAGGTGGTCGCCGCGCTCGACGGAGCGGCGCGGCTGACCTCGACGCGCAGCCAGGTGCTGCTGAAGCGGATCGCGCCCGAGGAACTGCTCGACAAGTTCGCCCCGGTGCTGGCCGGCATCATCGAATCGCTGCGGCTGGTGCAGAACGCCGACGCCGGCACCGACGCCGGCCGGCAGCTGATCGCGCTGGACGCGTTGCTGCGCATGGACGAGTCCAACACCGAGAGCACCGCGCTGCTCGCCGTCATGGCCGGTGGCGACGTCGTCCGCCAGTCGGTGCGCTACCGCGAGGAGCGCGCCGAGTTCGACACCTACCTGACGCGGTTCACCAACTTCGCCACGCCGGCCCAGCGCGGACTGTACGACCTGGTGGCGACGGCCTTCACCGAGCGCGTCGGCGTCCGCTTCGACAACGACTTCGAGGCCGACCCGGTCCGGACGATGGCGGCGTTGCCGGTCGCCACGCTGTTCCCCGCCCTCCAGTCGTTCAACGCGCTCGGCAGCTTCGTGGAGAAGCGCCTCGTCGACGACGTCACGTCCCTGGTGGCCAGGCAACGGCAACAACAGCTCACCATCGCGTACGGAATCGGCGCTCTTGCCCTGGCGGTCCTGCTCCTGGTCCTGATCCTGGTGGCGGCGGTCGCCCGGGCCGTGGCGGTCCCGCTGACCCGGCTCAGCCGCTCGGCCGCGCAGGTGGCGGACGCCGGCGAGACCGAACTGCGGAGGGTTGCCGACGACGAGAGCGAGACGGTCGATCCGGTACGCCTCGAGGTGCTCGAGGTGAACTCCAACGACGAGATCGGCGACCTGGCGCGCGTCTTCGAACGCGTGCAGAGCACCGCCTCGCTACTCGTCGAGCGGCAGGTGCTCAGCCGGCGCAACGTCGCGGAGATGTTCGGCCACATCGGCCGGCGTACCCAGAACCTGGTCGGCGGTCAGGTGAGCCTGATCGACGAACTGGAGACCGAGGAGGCCGACCCGGACCGGCTGGCGAAGCTCTACCGGCTCGACCACATCGCCAACCGCCTGCGCCGCAGCGCCGACAGCCTGGTGGTTATCTCCGGCGCCGAGCGGGAGGAGAGCCACCACTCGCCGGCCCGGCTGGTCGACGTGGTGCGCCTCGCGCTCGCCGAGATCGAGGAGTACACCCGGGTCGACGTCGACGTGCCGCTCGACCTGTCGGTGGCGCCCGCTCTCGTCGGCGACATGGTGCTGATCTGCGCGGAACTGCTGGAGAACGCGACGTCGTTCTCCCCGCCGCACACCCGGGTCAGCGTCAGCGCCCAGGTCGTGCGGGGCGGCGCCCGGCTGGTCGTCGCCGACCACGGCATCGGCATGCCCGACGAGCGGCTCATCGAGGAGAACTCCCGGATCGCCCGCCGCGAGCGGCTCGACCTCGTGCCCAGCCAGGTGCTCGGCCTGTTCGTGGTCGGCCGCCTGGCCCGCCGGCACGGGCTCGCGGTCGCGCTGTCACACACCCCCGGCGGCGGCATCACCGTCGGCGTGGACATCAGCGAGGCGCAGCTCGCCGGGGAACGGAACGTCGTGCCCGAACCGTCTCCGGTGCCGTCGCCCTGGGAGATCGCGGCGCCCGCCGAGGTCGTGCTCACCCCGCACCGGCAGGAGTCCCCGCAATCGCGGCCGGCCGGGCTGTGGCCCACCGAGGAGGAGGCGCTGGCGCGGGTCAGCGACCTGATGCGATACGACCAGCTGACCTGGAACGGCTTCGAGGTCGTTCGCAGCCTGCAGGCGGCGCCGTCGGCACCCGCTCGCCCTGAGCCGCCTGTCGTTCCGCCGCCCGCCCTCCGTGAGCCGCCGCCCCCGCCCACGGCCGCCGCGCGTCCGTCTGCCGCGCCTGCGTCCGCCGAGGCGCAGTCGCTCAGCCGGCGGGTGCCCGGGGCGTCCCTGCCCTCGCCCGATTCCTCTCCACGCCGCGCAACCGGCCTGCCGGCGGTCGTGCAGGACCCGGACGCGGCGCGCAGCCTCGTCGAGCAGATCGAGTCCGGCGTGGCGCGGGCGCTCCACGACGCCTCACCGAAGAACCGACAGTGAAGAGGAAACAGCACGATGGACAGCATCCACACTCACACCCCCGTCGTGGAGATCAGCGCCGAGGCGAAGACGTTCAACTGGCTCCTGGGCTCGTTCACCACCAGGACGTCGGGCGTGGAAGAGGCGATCGCGGTGTCCTCGGACGGTCTGCTCATCGCGAAGTCGTCCAAGCGGGACCGGGGCAGCTCCGACCGCCTCGGCGCGGTGGTGTCCGGAATGACCAGCCTGGCCAGCGGCGCGGCCGAGTGGTACCGGCTGGGCGCGCTGAACCGGGTGGTCGTCGACATGGCGGACGGGTACCTGCTGGTCACCTCGATCAGCCGGGGCGCGGTGCTCGGCGTCATCGCGAGCCGGTCGGCGAATCTCGGCACCGTGGCGTACGAGATGACGCTCTTCGGAAGCCGGGCCGGAGCGACCCTGACACCGGGGTTGATCGCGGAACTGAAGAGAGCCGTCCAGATGTGAGCGAGCCGATCGGGAGAATCCCCCCGTACCTCCGGGTTCCACCGGCCGGAGGCGCGCCGACCAGCCCACCGGATCCGCCGGCCGCTCCCGGCGACCAGATGCGGCAGCGCCCGTTCGTCCTGACCTCCGGCCGGGTCAACGCGGTCGATCGCGAGATCGAGTTCGAGACCCAGGTGACGTTGCGGCCCTACGACCCGCGGGTCGGGCGGGTGCCGCTCGCGTCGCTGGGCCCGGAGATGCAGGCGATGGTGGCGCTGTGCCAGGATCCGATCTCGGTCGCGGAGATCTCGGCGCGGCTACGCCTCCACCTCGGCGTCACCAAGATCCTGGTGGCCGACCTGCGTGCCGCCGGATACCTCGACGTGCACGTCACCGACACCCTGAACGCCCATTCCCCCGAGCTCATCCTGCGAGTGATGCGTGGACTACGCGCGATTTCCTGACGAGCCGGCCATGCCGGCATTAGGCCGTGCCGGCGTCCGGACCCCACCGGTCCCGGTCAAGATCATCGTGGCCGGCGGCTTCGGCGTCGGCAAGACGACGACGGTACGGGCGATCTCCGAGATCGCCCCGCTCACCACCGAGGCCGAGATGACCGAGGTGGCCGCCGGCGTGGACGAACAACGCGCGGACAGCCTCAAGACCACCACGACGGTGGCGATGGACTTCGGCTGCGTGACCATCGACCAGAGCCTCAAGCTCTACCTGTTCGGCACGCCCGGGCAGGACCGGTTCGGCTTCATGTGGGACGACCTGACCCACGGCGCGCTCGGAGCGCTCGTCGTCGTGGACAGCGCGCGGCTGGCCGACTGCTATCAGCCGGTGGACTACTTCGAGCGCGCCGGGCTGCCGTTCGCCGTCGCGGTCAACACCTTCGACGGGCGCCTGGCGTACGACCTGGCCGAGGTGCGCTGGGCCCTGGCCGTCAACGACCGCGTGCCGATCGTGACGTTCGACGCCCGGTTCCGCACGTCGGTGCGTGACGCCCTGATGGTGGTCCTCGAACAGGCCCTCGACCAGGTCCTGCACGCCCAGACCCCGTGACCGGGCGCGTCGGCCGTCCCGCCCGTCCGGTGCGTGCCCGTCGGGTTGCCTGGCGGCGGGGTGTTTGCTCGCGGCCGTGCCGCTGCTTCTGCCGGGCGTGGGGTTCGGCGGGGTTGCCAGGCGGCGGGGTGTTTGCTCGCGGCCGTGCCGCTGCTTCTGCCGGGCGTGGGGTTCGGCGGGCTTGCCAGGCGGCGGGGTGCCTGCTCGCGGCTGGTGCCGCCGCTCGCGGTGGTAGGTGGGGACGAAAGTGGTGGTCCAGGGCGGCATCCGCCGGTGTGGACGGCCGGTCAGACCGTCGTGGCTTGCGACTCGCGCGGCCAATGGTAGGAGCGGGCGCTATCCACCGGGACCTCCGCGCTCTCGGCTACCGCGCGCGCGAACAGCGGTAGCTCAGCGCGGCATTCGGGGCCGGATGCCGCGCTGGCCCACCACTGCATGCCTGGTCCTACCCCTCGCGCGGACTTCTACCACCGACCCGTCCCCGCGCCGGGCGCGAGCGGCGGCGAGCAGGCCCCCGTCCCACGCGCCGGCAAAGCTAGACCGGGGACAGCTCCGCGCCCTTCGCCGGCGTGAAGGACACCATCAGGACCCGGTCGGCCTGCAGGTAGATGGACAGGTCGGCGGCGACGCCGCGCAGGTCGGCCGCCGGGGTGACCGCGATCGTCAGAGCCCCGGCGTCGACGTACTCGCCGAGCACGAGCGCGTCGTGCCCGAGCCCGGCCGTGTCCGGGCCGAGGCGGACGGCCACCACGCTGTGCCGGGGGAGGCGGCAGCGCAGCCCGGCGGCGATGGCGCGTCCGCTGGTCCGGGGCTCGTCGGCGCCGTAGACGACGAGCAGTTCGTCGCTGGTGGCGAGCTCGGCCAGCCGGGCCACGACCGCGGCACCGCCGAGGCGGGTGTCCGGCTCGCTGACGACCGCGATCGTCATCGCCGTCGGTCCGGGTTCCGGCTCGAAGCGCGTCGTGAGCCCGAGACCGACGGACAGCCCGTGGCCGCCGACGTAGACGGCGGCCCCGAGCAGCAAGGCGGCGAGCAGGACCCAGGCCACGGCGTACGAGTGGGTCAGCCCGATCGCCCCGGCCACCAGCGCCGGCGGGAGCAGCGCGCCGAGCGCTCCCACCGAGCCGGTCACGCCCATCACGGCGCCCGCGTCGTCCGGCCGTGCGGCCTTGCCGATCAGGGCGAGCAGGGCGCCGCTGGCGATGCCGTCGCACACCGCGATCCCCGCGATCACGGGCGCCATCAGCCACCACACCCGCGGGATCAGCGCGCCGGCCAGGCACAGGGTCGCGGCGGCGGCGTAGCAGATCATCACCAGCCGGGCGGTGGGCCGCCGGTCGGTCCACCACCCACCGGCCAGCCGACCGGCCGACGCGAGGCCGACCACGGCCGCCGTGACGATCAGGGCGTGGAGCCGGCTGAGGCCGGTGGCGGCGGTCAGGAACACGGGCAGATACACCGCGATCGAGACGATCCCGCCGAGGGCGAGGAGGTAGAGCAGTGACAGCGACGTGGACGAGGCGAGCCGGATCATCGCCGCGCACCGGCGGGCCGGAGATTCGCGGGGACGCGCCGGGACCGGGTCCCGGAGCACCGCCGCGGCCAGGACGGCGTATCCCGCCAGCGACCCGGCCAGGACGTACGCGGCCTGCCGTCCCTCGGGGTCGAGTCGCCAGGACACGGCCGAGATCACCACGGCGACCAGCGCGCCGAGGCCGAAGAGCCCCAGACCGAGACCGCGCCGGCCGTACGGCAGGGCCCGCGACACGAGGGTGGAGCCGACCACGAACGCGCCCCCCGCGACGCCGGTGGCGGCGCCGGCCAGCGCGACCGCCGGGACCGTGCCGGCCAGTCCCACGGCGGCCACCGACATCGCCGACAGCAGGCTGACGGCGGGCACCATCACCCGCGCGCCGTAGCGATCGGTGAGCACCCCCACGGGCAGCCGCACCAGCGCCGCGACCAGCAGCGGCAACCCGATCAGCACGGCATAGCGCCCGGGGCCGACGTCGAACCGTTCGTGCAGGTGCGGGCCGATCAGGATCGAGGCCCGCAGGTTCAGTCCCAGCCCGAGGGTCGCCACGAACAGCGTCGACAGCTCCCGCGAGGTCATCAACGAGCCAGCCTTCCACAGGTTGGTGACGATCGGTCGGACAAGGGGTCCGGCCTGGGCAGATGTCAGGAAGGTGTTCGATCGGGGTAACGAATCGGGCGGCGAGATCGGCGGCGGGGGAGATCTATAGTCGCCGCGTGTGCGCACACGTTCTGGTCGCCGAGGACAACGTGAAGCAGGCCGAGGTGCTGCGGCGGTACCTGGAGGCGGACGGCCACTCCACCGTAGTGGTGCACGACGGGCGCAGCGCCCTCGAGCACGCCCGGCGGCAGCCTCCGGACCTGCTGGTGCTGGACGTGATGATGCCCGGCCTGGACGGTCTCAACGTGTGCCGGATCCTGCGGCAGGAATCCGACCTGCTGGTGCTGATGCTGACCGCCCGCACCGAGGAGGAGGACCTGCTGCTGGGGCTGGAGCTGGGCGCCGACGACTATCTGACCAAGCCGTACAGTCCGCGAGAGCTGGCGGCCCGGGTCCGCACCCTGCTCCGCCGGGCCGGGCGGGCGCCGGCCGGGGTGACCGCGGTCCGGCACGTCGGTCCGCTGCGCGTCGACCCGTCCCGGCACGAGGTGATCGTGGACGACCGGCGGATCGAGTGCACGCCCGGCGAGTTCGCCATCCTGTCCGCGATGGCGGAGCAGCCCGGCCGCATCTTCACCCGCGCCCAGCTGCTGGAGCACACCAGCGGCTTCCAGCGTGACTCCACCCATCGCACGATCGACGTGCACGTGCTCAACCTGCGGCGCAAGATCGAGCCGGACCCGCGGCGCCCCGTCCATCTGGTGACCGTGCACGGCGTCGGGTACAAGCTCACCGACGGCGCCGGCTGATGCTCGGCAACAGCCTGGTGACGCGGATGCTGGCCACGTCGGTGCTGGTCGCCGCGTTCGCGACGACGGCCACGACCTGGCTGGCCGTGCAGTCCACGACGCGGGCGATCCGCCAGGAGCAGACCCGGTCGCTGGCCGGCGACAAGAGCGTGTACGACACCCTGCTCGGCTTCGCGGCGACCCACCGGGACTGGACCGGCGTCGAGCGGCCGGTCGCCGAGCTCGCCGCGCGCCTCGGCCGCCGGATCATCCTGTCGGCCGAGGACCGGCAGATCATCGCGGACTCCCATCCGGGTCAGCCGCTGCCGGGCGCACGCGCGTCGGCCACCGTCGATCCGCTCCGCGTGGACCTCGGCCTCACCGGGGGAACGGAACGGATCGACCCCCGGGTCACGGGCCCCTACCGGCCGACCGCCGGGGAACTGGCCGAGCTGCGGAGGCGGGCCGCCGATCAGGTCCGCTGCCTGGACTCGTTCGGGGTGCCGGCGCGGGTCGGCGTGGGCCCGGACGGTCGCCCCGCCGCGGCCGGTCCCGGCGTCCTGTCACTCGCGCTGCAGTGTCCGCCGCCGGATCTGACAACCATTCAAGTCAGCATGCGTACGCCGTTGCGCGAGCTGACCGCCCTGACGGCGCGCTGCCTCGGTCGGGCCGGCCGGCGGGAGCTGCTCCTCGGCCCGGACTTCTCGGTGCAGCTCCTGGACGGCGACAAGGTGACCGCCGCCGGCCCGGCCGAGGTCCGCCGCGCGCGCGTCTGCGTGGAGAGCGCGCGGCAGCAGCAGTTGCGGCCGTACGTGCCGCCGCCCACGCTGCTGTTCGTCACCGAGCCCGGCCAGGACGCCGCCCAGCCGGTGTTCGGCCTGTCCCGGGCCGGCGCGGTCCGGACGGCGGCGGTGAGCGCGGCGGTCCTGATCGTCGCGATCCTGGCGACCGTGCTGGTCGGGCGCCGTCTGGTCCGGCCGCTGCAGGCGCTCACCGAGGCGGCGCGGCGGCCGATCGACGAGCAGAGCCGGGCGCCGGTGACCACCCGCGACGAGGTCGGTCAGCTGGCCGCCGCGCTCAACGATCTCGCCGAACGCCGGGAGCGGGCCGAGCGTCAGCGTAAGGCGATGGTGGCCGACGTGGCGCACGAGCTGCGTACCCCGCTGACCAACATCCGCAGCTGGCTGGAGGCCGCGCAGGACGGGCTCGCGCCGGCCGACCCGGAGTTGTTCGACCTGCTCCTGGAGGAGGCCCTGCTGCTGCAGCACATCGTCGACGACCTGCGTGACCTGGCCGCCGCCGACGCCGGCACGCTGCGCGTGCACACCGAGAACGCCCGGATCGGCGACCTGCTCGCGCAGGTCGCCGAGTCGCACCGCAGCGCGGCGGAGGCGGCGGGCGTGGGGTTGCGCTGCGAGGTCCCGGACGGCCTGGAGGCGACGGTCGATCCGGTACGGCTGCGTCAGATGGCCGGCATCCTGGTGTCGAACGCGGTACGGCACACCCCGCCCGGCGGCACGGTCGTCGTGTCCGCGGCCGGGCGGGACGGGCTGGTGATCGCCGTACGCGACACCGGGTCGGGCATCTCCGCCACCGACCTGCCGAGGGTCTTCGACCGGTTCTGGCGCGCGGACACCTCCCGGGCGCGTGAGACCGGCGGCAGCGGGCTGGGCCTGGCGATCGCGCGCAGCCTGACCGAGGCCCACGGCGGCGAGATCACCGTCACCAGCGAGCTCGGCGCCGGGACCACGGTCACGATCAGCCTGCCTTCGCGTACTTCTTGAGGCTCGCCTTGAACGCGTCCTTCTCGCACGCCACCTGGTCGTCGTAGGCGCGGTTGGCGCTCGCGTTGCCGGCGTACCGGATCGACACCGGATCTCCGCCGACCGTGACGTCGTGGCCCTTGCCCTCGAGGCACCGCGCGGTGTCCCGCAGCCGGTCCTCGAACTCCGGATCGGTCCGGCGTTCCCGGTCCATCCAGGTCTCCGGGTAGAGGTGCTCGCACTTCTTCTTGGCCGCCTCTCCCTTCGGGCCCTCCGCAATCGACGGTTTCGCGCCGTCGGCCACGGCGACCCCGTTGTCCCGCAGGCAGTCGGCGTAGACGGCGACGTAGCGGTCGAACTCCTCCGCGCCCTCGTCCGGTCCCACCACCGGGCGTTCGCGCGGGGTCGCGGACGGCGCGGCCGACGGACCCGCGCTCTGCAGGGTCGCGACCTCCGGGTCCGGGGAAGGCCCGGAGGTCGCGCTGCAGCCGGAAAGCAGGATCACGCCGGCGACGACACTGATCGTTCTGATTCGCATGCGCCCACTGTTCGGCGGGCTTGTCAGGAAGACGTTAGACCGAAGGCCCGCGTGATCCGCTGGTCGACGGCGTTGCCCTTGGCGTCCCGCGCGGTGGTGCGGAGCGAGACGAACTGCGCGGAGGCCGGCGCTGCTAGGTGCGTACGCCAGCCGCGGTTTGCCTGTCGCAGTTGGGCAGGCTGCCACGTGGCGCCGTCGTCGTAGGAGACCTCGAGTCCCACCGTCCGGATCGCGCCCGCGTTGCCGGCGTTGGGGAGGGTGAGCGCGGAGATCGTCAGGGCGGCGTTGCGAGCCGCCTTGCCCGCGACGTCGGTGTCCACCGCATAGTCGAGCTGGATCAGCGCCGGGACCTGCACGGGAGCGCCCACGGCGACGCCGCTGGACGTGAACGACCACTCCGTGCGGGTGTCGACCGAGTAGGGCCCGGCCCAGGTGTCCCGCTTGTTCTCCGAGACCAGCCGGTACGGCAGACGTTCGTCGGGGAGCGGGCCGGCCACCAGCTGCGGGCTGTGGCGGTCGGTCTGGCTGACCAGCCGGTCGCCCTGGTAGAGCCGCAGGGTGTTGTCCGCGGCGAAGTTGTCGAACGTGCCGCCCTCGTGCGCCGCACCCGAGTCGCCCCAGCCCGGGACGAACGCGAAGAACCAGCCGCCCTCCTGCCGGAACACCGGCGTCGAGTCGTCGTCCTCGACCAGGCGAGGCCGTTGCACGGGACCGAACCAGCGCTCGGTCCGCACCGAACCGGCCGGGTACACAGCCGGGGCGTTGTGCTGGGACTGATCCCCGGGGATCTGGAGCTCGGTGAACCAGGGCACCCCGGCGGTCACCCAGTCGACCCGGTCCCCGATCGCCGGGCTCACGGCGTACTCCAGGGAGCCGTAGACGTCGGAGCGGCCCTCGATCACGTGTGCGGGGCGCCAGTTGCGGAACGACGTGTTGATCCGGGCCAGGTTCTGCGGGGTGGCCCGGTGGGTGAGGTCGGCCGGCATCCTGGCCGGGTAGTCGTGGACGAGGTCGTAGACGTACTCGGTGGCCGGGCGCGAGTTCAGGGCGAGCCGGACGCGCCGCTCCCGCTGGATCCGGCCGATCAGCCGTTCACCCTCGTCGCGGGTGAGCGTGGCCACGGTCACCGGCGGCGCATCGACCGGCGTCCACACCGAGCCCGGCCAGGGCTCGAGGCGGCCGGTGCCGTCGTTGACCACGAGCAGGAGACTCGCGCCGGAGGCGGCGGCCGCGGCTGCCTGCTCCTCGAGCGGAACCGTGTCGCTGCGGCGGACCACCAGGGCCTTGCCGCGGGCGTCCCCGCCGAGGACGGCGTCGAGCCGGCCGCGCCCGCGGGGGAGTGGCGTCCGAGCGCGTTGCACCCGCACGTCGTCGTACGCCTCGCCGCCGGACTCCACGGTCAGCGCGGGCTGGGTGAGACGCCACCGCGCCCCGAACGCGAAGGTGCCCTCCGCGACCTTCCGGGTGGTGGGCAGGACCCACACGCTGTCGTACTCCGCGCCCGGGTGCCAGGCGTCCGTCCACGAACCCTGACCGAAGTCGCGGACGACCTGGTAGCGCGACGCGGTCACGGCGGCCGGTTGCGGGGTGGTCGCGCCGGCGGGCTTGGCCTTGGCGGCGTCGAACACGACCGTGCGGTCCCGGTCGAGCTCGATCACCGGCACCGGCAGCAGGGCGAGACCGCGGGACGACGGGCCGTGCGCGCCCTCGACGTCGGTGCTGAGCCACGCCGTGTACTCACCGCCCGGCAGGCGCAGGTTCAGGGTTCCGCCGGCGTCGATCTGCTCGGTCCTGCTGGTGCCCTTGCCGAGCAGGACGAGCTGCCCACCGGTGGGTTTGCCGCTGCGGTCCTTGGCTTTCAAGGACAGGAGATGGCGTACGCCTTCGCGACCGACACCCAGTGACGTCCGGATGTCCTTGCGCCCCGCAGCGCTCGCGGTCACGAAGCCGGAGTGCAGCCGGTCGGCCGGCACCCGATCGAACTCGATGCTCGCGGTGACCGTGGCGACGCCGTTCGCGGGCACCGTGACCTGCTTCGCCGACAGCGCGACCACGTCGGTGCCCTCGATCGCGAGATCGAGCGTGACGGCCTCGTCGCCGGTGTTCGTGTAGCGGATCTCCCGGTCGACCGGGCCGTCCGGCGCGGTCGGGTAGGCCGGGTAGCCGAAGTTGACGACGCCGGTGCCGAACACGGTCGCGGCGGCCGCGGCGGCGACGTCCAGCCGGCCGCTGCCGCCCTCGTAGGGGGTCACGTCCGGGGTGGGCTTGGTGGTGCTCACCAGGGCGTCCTTGAGCTGCGGGCCGGTCAGTCCCGGGTGCTGGGCGGCCAGCAGCGCCGCCGCGCCGGCGACGTGCGGTGCGGCCATCGAGGTGCCGCTCATCGTCAGGTACGGGCCCTCGCCCTCCGGGGCGTACTGCGAGCGGGCGGCCAGGATGTTCGCGCCCGGCGCGGTGAGCTCGGGCTTGACGGCCCGGTCGCCGGCCCGCGGACCCTGGCTGGAGAAGAACGTGAGCAGGTCGTCGGGGCCGACCGCGCCGACGGTCAGCGCGGCGTCGGCGGCGCCCGGGGTGCCCACGGTGTACGCGGCCGGGCCGGAGTTGCCGGCGGAGATCACGAACAGCGCGCCGGTCTCCGCGCTGAGCCGGTTGACGGCCAGGCTCATCGGGTCGGTGCCGTCGGTCGGGTCCGCGCCGAGGCTCAGGTTGACGATGCGGGCGTGCTGGTCACGCGTCGCCCACTCCATGCCGCTGATGATCCAGGACTCCTGGCCGAAGCCGTCGTCGGCGAGGACCTTGCCGATGTGCAGCCGCGCCCCGGGCGCGACGCCCCGCTCCCTGCCGTCGGACGCCGCGCCCGTGCCGGCGATCGTGGACGCCACATGGGTGCCGTGCCCGGCTCCGTCCTCCACCGAGGCTCCGGGCACGAAGGACTCGGTCGCCGCGATCTGGCCGGCGACGTCCGGGTGGGCGGTGTCGATGCCGGTGTCCAGCACCGCGACGTCGACGCCGGCGCCGGTGTTGCCGGTCTTCCACACCTCGGGGGCGCCGATCTGCGCGGTGCTCTCGGCCAGGCTGACCTCGGCCTTGCCGTCCAGCCAGATCTTGGCGATGCCACTGCCGCTCCCGGCGATGCCACTGCCGCTCCTGGCGCTCCCGGCGGTGGCCGATGTGGTGACCGACGACCAGAACGCGCCCGTGCGGTCCGCGCTCAACGCCGCACCCTGAATGCTGTCCAGCGGCCGGACGCCGGTGGCGCCTCGCGGGGCGGCGGCGGTGCGCTGCCTGGCCGCCGCGGTGTAGGTGACGATCAGCGGCAGCCGGGCACTGTGCTTGTCGTCGTACCCGTCCTCCACCAGCGTGTCGATGTTGAACAGTTCCTTGTCGACCAGGCCGGACGCCAGATAGGGCAGCGCGTCGTGCGGGTAGACGTACGTGTCATCGCCGTCCCGATGCTGGAGGAAGCCGGTCGGCCGGCCCCGCGCGTCGCGGACCTCCGGGTTTCGCAGGCCGGCGGCGGTCGGCGTCGCGGTGACCTTGTCGCCGGTGATGAGGGTGACGGTGGCGGGTGGCCCGGTCGCCGGCGTCGCGGTGGCGGCGACCGGTGCGGCCGAGGCGGATCCCGGCGCGACAGCGACCTGGGCGACGATGATCGCGACCAGGCCGAGTCCGCGGAGGCGGAGGAGCGACAACGAGAACCTCGCATACATCGATGGGTGGGAGCGTTCCCAGGATGATCATCAATTGTTTCGAGGACAAGGTGCCGGGTCATACTACGGTTGCCGATATATAACGGCGGCTGTACTGTGTCGGGCATGCAGGAGCCCACCTACCTCATCCTCACCGCGCTCGCGGCCCGGCCGCTGCACGGTTACGGGATCGTCCAGTCCGTCACCGACCTCTCCGACGGGGAGGTGAAGCTGCGGCCCGGCACGCTCTACGGCGCGCTCGACCGGCTCGACCAGCAGGGCCTGATCGCCGTCGACCGGGAGGAGCCCGTCGACGGCCGGCTGCGCCGCTACTACCGGCTGAGTGAGACCGGCGCCGCCGCCCTCGCGGAGCAGGTGGAACGGCTGAGCCGCCGGGCCGCCGCCGGCGCCGAGCAGCTCCGTCTCCGTCCCGCCGCCGGCGCCGAGCTCCGTCTCCGTCCCGCCGCCGGAGGTGCCGCGTGAGCCGCCTCCTGCTGTCGGCGTACCCGGCGCGCCTGCGTCGCACGTACGGTCCCGAACTGATCGCGACCATGGCCGAGATGGCCGGCCCCGACGGCCGGCCGACCAGCGCCGACCGGCTGCGGCTGGTGCTCGACGGCCTGCGCGAGCGGTTCCGCCCACCCGTACGCCGGCCCTTCGCCCTGGTGGCGGCCGTGCTGGCACTGCTGATCGGCGGTGCCCTGGGCGCCGCCGCGGGCTCCTGGCTGGGCGCTCGCGCCTACCCGGCCCTGCCGGACGCGGCCTCGCTCGCGCACCGGGTGTTCCCGGCGACGGGAGACATCCGGCCCAGCAGCGGGCCCCACTATCTCTCGGCGGGAGAAGGCCTGCCCGACGGGACGGACGTCGGCCAGGTCGTGGCGGAGAGCCACCGGAAACTGGCCGCCGAGGGCTGGCAGACGACCGCCATCAGGCACGGCGGCATCGTGACCGGCTACACCTACACGGCCACCAGGGACGGCGTGCGGCTCGACGTCACCTCCGCCTCCGACCGGAATCAAGGGGCACTGTGGATCGGCATGAGCGGCCAGCCGGACCGGCCCGCCGTCTACCTGCCCCTCACGGTCGCCGGCGCGCTGCTGGGACTGCTGGCCGGCTGGCTGACCGGCGTGTCCCTGTCCCACCGCATCCGCGTGTCGCGGCGCCCGGTGACGAACGCCGTCGTCGCGGCGACCGGCCTGGTGCTGGCGGTCCCGTCCGCGGCGGGTTTCGTCGCCTCGCTGCTGAGCTACCTGACCTCCGAGCGGCCGGCACCCACCGGCGGCACGCTCATCCACGAGCAGGGCTTCGCCTTCGGGCCCACCGCCGAGACCGTGCTCGCGCTGCGCCTGAACCTGCCGGACGACTGGTCCGTCGGCGACATCCAGCAGCTGGCCCTGGGCCTGCAGCAGATGTGGGTCTGGGGTTTCGCGCTCGTCGCCGTGGCCGCCGTGCTGGCCCGCCGGAGCACCGGCGCTCCGACGCGGGACGCCCGCGCCGCCTAGATCACCATCTCGCGGACGAGGCGGGTGTCACACGCCCCATCTTGACCGGATGACCCAGAATGGGGGTTCGGCCGGAGCAGGCACCGCGAGGGAAGGCGACGCATGATCGCGAAACGGATCGCCGCGGTGGTGGCAGCTCTGCTGGCGGGCGCCGGGGTCGGCGCCTGCGGCAGCGCCACCGGCACCGAGTCCCGGCGCACCGAGCCGGCCGCGATCGCCCCGGCGTCCGGCAGCCGGCCCGCCACCCAGGAGCTCCGGGCGGTGACCCGGGCCGGCGCCGTCGTCCGGAACGTGCCGTCCGCCTTCCGGCTCCCGTCCGGCAGCCGGGTGGCCGACCTCTCGGACCCCAGGTCCGGCGCCTCGTTCACGCTGACCGCGCCGGACCCGGCGGCCGTGCTGTCGTTCTACCGCAGTGAGCTGCCGCGAGCCGCGTTCACGATCCTGTCCGACCGTGCCGAGGACGGCGCGACCAGCCTGGCCTTCCGCGACGCGGACGGGTGGGCGGGCGCCATCTTCGCCACCGCGCACCGGGTGACGGTCGCCGTCAAGCGTTCCTGACCGGCGCCGTTCCTGGCCGCCGCCAAGCCTGGGTGGCGCCGCTCCTGGGTGGCGTTGTTCCTGGGCGGCGCCGCCGGTTTCGGCGGGACAACGACAGCGTTCTATGTGGATTAGCCTGGCGGTCTGTCGTTGACGTCGGGGGGAATCACGAATGCGGCTTCGAAAGATCACACATACGGTCCTGTCGGCGGTGCTGGTGACGGCCGTCGTCCTCACGGGTGCGGAGTCGGCCGCCGCGGCCGCCGTCGTGGGCGACACGGCCACGCCGGTCGCGCTGCCGGGCCACACCGATCTGCTCGTCAACCACGTCCGCGGTGAGCTCTATCTGGCCGGCGGCGACCAGATCGTCGTCGCCAACGGCGCCGGCATCCCGGTGCGGACGATCAGCCGTCAGACCGGCGTCTCCGGCCTGGCGCTCAGCGGCAACGGCAGGCGCCTGTACGCCGCGTTGAGCGGCGCCGGCGCGATCTCGGTGATCAACACCGTCACCCGCAGGGAGATCCGGCGGTACCCGGTCGGCACGGCGTGCCCGGGCGACGTCGCGCTCGCCGTGGACAGGCTGTGGTTCTCCGCCTCGTGCTCGCCGGGCTCGGACGGCACTGTCGGCGCGGTGGACCTGGCGACCGGCGCGATCACCACGTACGTCACCGGGCTGCCCACCGCCCAGGGCGCACCGCTGCTGGCGGTCGCCGACCGCGAGGGCTGGGGTGTCCGCCTGGTGGCTGCCGCCCGCGACCTGAGCGGGTCGCAGCTGCGGGTCCTCGACATCACCAGCGGCGAGCCGGACCCGGTCTGCTGGGGTCCCGGCCCGTGCGACGCCAGGATCCGCGGGATCGTGCAGGATCTGGCGGTGACCGCGAGCGGCGCCGACCTCGTCCTGGCCACCGGCGCGCAGTTCCACCCGGTGCTGTCGGTCGTCGGCCTGGCCGAGGTTCACACCTATCCCACAGGCCCGTACCCGACGGCGGTCGCGGTGGCCGCCGACGGCCGTCTGGCGCTGGGTTCGGAGAGTCCCCGCGGCGCCGACACCGACCTCTTCGGCTTCGACGAGCGCGCCGGCGAGCCGTCGTGGACCTACGAGTTCGGCACCCGGGAGACCGCCGCCAACGACGTCGCGCCGCGCGGGCTGGGCTGGTCGGCCGACGGCAGCCGGCTCTACACCGTGGTCACGGACCGAGAAGGGGCGAGCCCGGTGCTGCACACGCTGCTCATCGAGCCCTGACCGAGCCCGCAGCCGGGCGCGTCCTCTGACGGGCGCGCCCGAAGCTGGATCCGCCGAAGCTGGATCTGGCCGCAGCCGGGCCCGCCGCGCCGGGCGCGTCCTCTTCGGGGCGCGCCCTCTGCCCGGCATGATCGTTGAACGCGGTAGGTACCGCAGGTCAACGCTCAGGAGTCAGATCAGAGATGCTCTCGCGTCGCATCCTCCAGCTCGTCGTCGCCGGCGCGGCCCTTGTCGCCGGACTCGGGCACGCCGTCCCGGCCGCCGCCTCGGTGCGGTACGACCCCGCGGCGAAGTCCGGTTTCGCGGGAGCCGCGGACGTGCGGACCGCGTTCGGGTGGAGCGACGCGACGCTCGCGGCGCGGGCCGGCGGGCTGGTCTTCAACCATGACTTCTGGACGGCGGACAAGTACTCGGTCCAGTGCGGCAAGGGACCGTTCCTGGTGGAGCACCAGCGGGACTTCGGCCGGTTCGAGCTGACCGCCGTCGTGGTCCGCGAGCCACGCCGCGGCACGCCCATCCGGTGCGGCGAGCGCCCCGGCCTGCTGGGCTTCCGGATCATCGGCCCGTACGCGGGAATCTCCGGCACCTCGGTGGCGCCGGCGGTCGGTCAGCCCTGCCCGGAGCCCCGCGGCCCCCGGATCACCAGGGCCGACCTGGTCTCCACGACCACCGGCTGGTCGTTCACCGTCAGCTCCGGCGAGGTCAGCAGGACCCTCCGAACCGGACGGTGACGCCGCCGCGCCGGCCTCGGCGCGGCGGCGGCCCGGAGCGGATAGCCGGCAGCCTTCGAGCCGTGGCTGGCGCGCGTGCCGCCGGGGCGCCGTGCCGTGGGGGCGCCGTGCCGTCTGGCCGCCGCGTCGCAGGTGCCGGCGGTCTCGCAGATCACCCCAGTGCGACCCGACCCGCTGCTGGAGCACCGATGCCCGCCCGACGTACAGGGTGCGGCCCCGCTCGTCCCGGAACCGGTAGACGCCGGGCGACGTGGGCCCGCGCGACGACCGCCCCGAGCACCGACCTCATCAGGCGATCATAAGCGGCCCGGCGATTCCGGTGAGGACGATCGGCTTTGTGACGTTTAGTCACCGACGGTTATCGAACTGTTACATGTTGAACTCTTGCCCGACACGTGGGCCACCACCGAAGTTTGTACAGGAAATAAACAAATCTCGATGCGGAGCCCGGATCGGGCGACCAATGTCCACCCAGGACGAGGAGATCACGTGCTCCGTCGACGCCTCTACCAGCCCGGACGCGGCCCGCTCACGGCCGCCCTGCTGTCGCTCACCCTCCTCGCGACCGTCCTGATCGCCGGGCCGGCCGCCGCGCGACCCGCGGCCGCCAAGGCCCCGGCCGCCGCGGAGCCGTTCTCAGTGCTCGTCTTCTCCAAGACCGCCGCCTTCCGGCACGACTCCATCCCGGCCGGGATCGCCGCCATCCGGCAGCTCGGGACCGACAACGGGTTCACCGTCGACGCCACCGAGGACGGTGCCGCCTTCACCGACGCCAACCTCGCCAAGTACCGGGCGGTCGTCTGGCTCTCCACCACCGGAGACGTCCTCGACCCCGGCCAGCAGGCGGCGTTCGAGCGCTACATCCGGGCCGGCGGCGGGTACGCCGGCATCCACGCCGCCTCCGACACCGAGTACAGCTGGCCCTGGTACGGCGAACTGGTCGGCGCCTACTTCGCCAGCCACCCGGCCAACCAGCAGGCCACGGTGAAGGTCGAGGACCACGCCCACCCGTCCACGGCCGACCTGCCGGAACGCTGGTCCCGCTTCGACGAGTGGTACAACTTCCAGACCAACCCGCGCGGCGACGTCCACGTGCTGGCCAGCCTGGACGAGACCAGTTACACCCCGGGCGCCGGCGCGATGGGCGCCGACCACCCGACCGCCTGGTGCCGGGACTACGACGGCGGACGGACCTGGTACACCGGTGGCGGCCACACGAACGAGTCGTACGCCGACCCGCAGTTCCTCGCGCACCTGCTCGGCGGCATCCGGACCGCCGCCGGGGTGCTGGACGCCGACTGTGGCGCCTCGCTGACCGAGAGCTTCGAGAAGGTCACCCTGGACGCCAACACCAGCAACCCGATGGAGCTGGACATCGCCGGGGACGGCCGGGTGTTCTATGTGGAGCGCGACGGCCGGGTGCAGATCGTCAAGCCGGACACCGGGCGTACGGTGACAGCGGTTGACCTTGATGTTTTCACCGGCAACGAGGACGGCCTGATCGGTCTGCGGCTCGACCCCGGCTTCGACGCCAACGGCTGGGTCTATCTCTACTACGCCCGCAACGACGGGGTGGCCCGCAACCTGCTGTCCCGGTTCACGGTCACCGGCGACCGGATCGACCCGGCGAGCGAGAAGGTCGTCCTGCAGGTCGACACCCAGCGCAACACCTGCTGCCACGCCGGCGGCAGCATGACCTTCGACCGCGACGGCAACCTCTATCTCGCCACCGGTGACAACACCAACCCGTTCGAGTCGGACGCGTTCACCCCGATCGACGAGCGGCCCGGCCGGCAGGACTACGACGCCCAGCGGACCTCCGGCAACACCAACGACCTGCGCGGCAAGGTGCTGCGGATCCACCCGCGGGACGACGGCACCTACACCGTCCCGGCGGGCAACCTCTTCGCGCCGGGCACCGCGCGTACCCGCCCGGAGATCTTCGCGATGGGCTTCCGCAACCCGTTCCGCATCGGCACCGACCCGGCCACCGGCGCCCTCTACGTCGGCGACTACGGGCCGGACGCCGGCGCGCCCAACCCCAACCGCGGTCCCGAGGGCACGGTGGAATGGAACATCGTCGGTGCCGCCGGCAACTACGGCTGGCCGTACTGCACCGGCGCGAACTACGCGTACAACGACTACCAGTTCCCGTCCGGGCCGAGCGGTGCGAAATTCGACTGCGCGGCGCCGGTGAACAACTCGCCCAACAACACCGGTCTGACCGCCCTGCCGCCGGTCGTCAGCGCGACCGTGGACTACGACTACGGCGGCAACCCCCGCTTCCCGGAGATCGGCGGCGGCGGCGCCCCGATGGGCGGGCCGGTGTACCGCTACGACGCCGGGCTGACCTCCGACCGCAAGTGGCCGGCGTACTTCGACGGCAAGGCCATGTTCGGCGAGTGGAACCAGTCGAAGATGTACACGATGCAGGTCACCGGCGACGGCCGGTCCCTGGTCGACATCAACCAGCTGCTGCCGGGGATGGGTTTCGTCCGCCCGATGGACTTCGAGTTCGGCCCGGACGGCGCCCTCTACATGATCGAGTGGGGTAGCGGTTTCGGCGGCGACAACGACGACTCCGGGATCTACCGGATCGACTACATCGCCGGTGACCGGGCGCCGATCGCGGCGGCCAGTGCCACCCCGACCTCCGGGCCGGTGCCGCTCACCGCGCGGTTCTCCAGCGCGGGCTCCCGCGACCCGGACGGCGGCGCCCTGACGTACGCCTGGGCCTTCGGCGACGGCGGGACCTCGGCCGAGGCCAACCCTTCCCACACCTACACCGAGGCGGGCAACTACACCGCGCAGCTCACCGTCACCAACCCCAAGGGGCGCACCGCGGTGGCGAACGTGCCGGTGACGGTCGGCAACACCGCGCCGACGGTGGCCATCGAGTTCCCGCCGGCCGGCGGCTTCTTCGAGTGGGGCGACCAGGTCAGGTACACGGTCAAGGTGACCGATCCGGAGGACGGCGAGATCGACTGCGATCGGGTACGCCTGCAGGTGCTGCTCGGCCATGACGAGCACGCGCATCCGCTGGAGCAGCACACCGGCTGCACGGGCACCGTGCAGACCGCCCTCGCCTCCGGGCACGGCGCCGAGGCGAACGTCTTCGCCCTGTTCGAGGCGACCTACACCGACGACGGCGGCGTCGGCGGCGCCGAGCCGCTCACCGGGCGCGCGATCGAGAAGTTGCAGCCCAAGCGGAAGCAGGCCGAGTACTTCACGTCCACCGGGCGGGTGGCGGGCGCCACCGGCGGCGGTGACCCGGGTGTGCAGCGCGAGACCACCAGCGACCCGGCCGGCGGCGGCCAGAACATCGGCTTCATCGAGGACGGGGACTGGTGGTCGCTCGCCCCGGCCAGCCTGACCGGCATCGAGTCGATCCGCTTCCGGGTCGCCTCGGACGTCGCCGGCGGCCGGATCGAGGTCCGTGCCGGCGCCGCCGACGGCCCCCTGGTCGGAACGGCCACCGTGCCCGGCACCGGCGGATGGCAGAACTGGGCCGACGTCACGACGCCGGTCACCGCCACCGACGCGTCGTCGCTGTTCTTCGTCGTCCGTGACCCGGCCGGCGGTGCGGGGTCGCTGCTCAACGTGAACTGGATGGACTTCCTCGGCCGGGGCGTCACCGAGAACGCGCCACCGAGGGTCAGCGCCGTCGCCACACCGGCCGCCGGCACCACGCCGCTCACCGTCGCGTTCGACGGCACGGCCACCGACGAGGAGGGCGACACCCCGCTGACGTACGCCTGGGACTTCGGCGACGGCGGCACGGCGGACACTCTGGACGCCAGTCACACGTACCGGACGCCCGGCACCGTGACCGCGACCCTGACCGTGACCGACAGCCGCGGCGCCAAGTCGTACGCCAACGTGCAGGTCAAGGTGGACGCGCCGAACACCGCCTGCTTCGGGGCGCGCTCGGACGACTTCCTCGGCAGCGCGCTGAACCGTGGCCGCTGGTCGGTGGTCCGGGAGAACCAGACCTTCTCGGTCGCCGACGGGGCGCTGCGGCTGCCCACCGCCGTGGGTGACCTCTACGGCTCCCGCAACGACGCCACCAACCTGGTCCTGCAGCCCGCTCCCGGCGGGACCTGGCAGGCCACCACGAAGGTCACCGTGCCGGCGACCGCGACCTATCAGCAGGCCGGCCTGATCGTGTACGGCGACGACGACAACTACGCCAAGCTGGACCTGCTCTTCAACGGCTCGCGGACGGCGGAGTTCATCCGGGAGACCGCCGCAACGCCGCGCAACGAGAGCGTCGACAGCACCGCGGCGCCCGCCGGTGAGGCCGTGTACCTGCGGCTGACCAGCGACGGGACGAACCTGACCGCGGAGGCTTCGGCCGACGGGCAGACCTTCACCCCGGTCGGCCGCCCGGCCGCGCTGGCCGGCATCGCGAACCCGCGCGTCGGGGTCTTCGCGCTCAACGGCGGCACCACCGCGCCGGTGGTGGACGCGGCGTTCGACTGGTTCCAGCTCACTCCGGACGCACCGGCGGAACCGGTCGTGCCGTCGGACGAGTTCACCGGCGACACGCTGGACAAGTGCCGGTGGGGCGCGATCGTCCGGGAGGACCCGGCGACCTACCGGGTCACCGGTGGCGCGTTGCGGATCGACGTGCCCAACGGCGACATCTACGGCACCGGCAACACCGGGCCGGCGAACTTCATCCTCCAGGCCGCGCCGTCCGGCGACTGGACCCTGGAGACGAAAGTCGACGGCAGCCTGCTGAACGAGCAGTACCAGCAGGCGGGGCTGCTGGTGTACGGCGACGACGACAACTACGTCAAGCTCGACCTCGTCGCCGACAACACCGCGGGCCAGCCGGTCAGCCGGCGGCTCGAGTTCCGCAGCGAGATCGGCGGGGCGGTCCAGGATCCGCAGCCGCAGGCCGGCAACCTGACGTCGGCGGTGTGGCACCTGAGGCTGGCCAGGGCCGGTACCACCTACACGGCCGCGTACTCGGCCGACGGCGCCGAGTGGACGTCGCTCGGGTCGCTGGCCAACGCCGCGGTCGGCACGACCCCGAAGGTGGGGCTGTTCACGCTCGGCGCGGCACAGACCGCCTCGAAGACCGCGGCGTTCGACTACTTCCGGGTCAGCACCGGGAACGCCGACACCACCGCGCCGGTCACCCGTGCCGAGGTGTCCGGGACGCCGTCCGAAGGCTGGTACACCGGACCCGTCACGGTCACCCTGACCTCGGACGACCCGTCGGCGAGCATCGAGTATCAGCTGGACGGCGCGACGGCCTGGACCCCGTACACGGCTCCGATCGCGGTCGGCGGGGACGGCGACCACGAGGTGCGGTTCCGCTCGACCGACGCGGCCGGGAACGTCGAGGTGGCGAAGTCGGTCACCGTCAAGATCGACGGCAGCAAGCCGACCCTGCTGGTCTCCGGTGTGGCCGACGGCCGGCTCTACGGCGACGGTCAGGACGTCCGGATCTCGTGGCAGGCCGTCGACCCGACCTCCGGCATCGCGACGACCTCGGCAACCCTGGACGGACGGGCGTACACCAACGGCGCTCTTCTGGCCCTGTACGAACTGCCGCTCGGCCTGCACGAGCTGACCGTGACCGCCACCGACAAGGCGGGCAACAGCACCTCGACGACGGTCCGGTTCTTCAACGCCACCTCGTTCCGGGACATGCAGAATCTGCTGGACCGCTTCAAGGCGACCGGGCGGCTCTCCACGAAGGCGCACAAGCAGTTGTCCGCCAAACTGGACGCGGTGCGCGCCTCGGAGGCTGCGGGCAACGACAAGCGGGCCGTCCAGCAGCTGACCGCCTTCAAGGGGCTCGCCGAGGACACCGCCCTGGTCACCGACGCCGACGTCCGGGACACGCTGGTCCGCGACGCCGACGCGATGATCGTCCGGCTCGGCACGACAGGCAAGGCGGGGGTACGGATGGGCCGGCTCGCCGGGGATCCCACCCGGATCGTCCCGTGACGATGTCGACGCGCGGCGCCGCGGCCGTCCTGGCCGGCCTGCTGCTGGCGATCCTGCCGGCGGCGGGCCCGGCCTGGGCGCACAACGGAAAGCTCCAGCTGGAGGTGGCCGGCGACGGCGCCACCGGCGTGACCGTGCAGGCCCGCCACGCCGACGGGCACCGGCTGGACACGATGGTCCGGCTGGTGCTCAGCGCCACCGCCGAGGGCGGGCGGACCGTCGGACCGGTGCAACTCGAGCCGGCGGGGGAGGGGCAGGGCTTCTACACCAGCGGCCCGGTCCTGGCACCCGGCACCTGGAAGGTGACCGTCACCGCCCCGGCGCCGTACGCCACCAAGGCGACCGTCGAGGTACGCGCGAAGGTGGCGCAGGCGGCCCCGCCACCGGTGGCCGAGGCGGCCGGACCCGCCGCGGACGCGCAGGTGTGGCGGTGGTGGCCGCTCATCCTCGGCGTCCTCGGCGTCCTCGCCGGTGTGGCGATCATCGCGTCGGTGGTGCGTCGGCGCACGCTTCGGGTCTGATCGGACACGTATCCGACGTCGGGTTTCCAACGTGGAATAACATCTACGGCGATCGATCTTTCGGCGTACACGAAGGACTGACTGATGCGGATCGCCGTTGTCGGGGCCGGGATCACCGGGCTCAGTGCCGCGTGGATGCTCGACGGTTCGGATCACGAGGTCGTCCTCTTCGAGGAGAGTGACGTCGCCGGGGGACACGCGCACACCCTGACCGTCCGGCGCGACGGTGTGGACGTCCACGTGGACACCGCCTTCTCGAACCTCACCAGTGCGACCCATCCCACCTTCAAGGCGTTCCTCGAACGCCTCGGCATCGGGTGCGAGCGTTCCGTGGCCACGTTCGCGCTCTCCTCGCGGCCCCGGCGCAGGAATCTCATGGTGGTCCCGTCGGCCCGGCCCGCGCACCTCGCTTCCGCGGCGCGCCCCACGGTCCTGCGGAACCTGGTGGCGTTCGGCCGGGCCATCGACGCCGCCGTCCCGCTCGAGGTGAACGGCGACTGGACCCTGTCGGTGCGGGACTACCTCGCCCGGCTCCCGCCCGCCTTCGTGTCGAAGGTGATGGGGCCGACCCTGGCCGCGATCGTCGGGACCTCCGCCGAGGAGGCGCTGGACTTCTCGGCGCGGGCGGCCATGAAGTTCCTGGTCTGTCCCCGCATCGAGGGCACGCGCGCGTCCCTGGAGGCATTGAAGGTCGAGGGCGGCGTCAGCTCGTATGTGCGGGCTCTGCTCGGGTCGCTCAAGACCGTGACGGTCCGGCTGAACGCCGAGATCGTCGCGGTCCGGAAGGAGGCGGACGGCTTCGTCCTGGTGACGCGGACCGGCGAGGAGCACACCTTCGATCAGGTGGTGCTGGCCACACCGGCCTACAAGACCGCCGAGATGCTCGCGCCGCTGCCCGGCGCCGAGCCGCTGCGCCGGCTCCTCGAGCGGATCGAGTACTACGAGACGGCCATCGCGGTCCACGCCGACCCTTCCTACATGCCGGCGTCGCGCGGCGCCTGGTCCTACGTCAACATGCTCCTCGACGACCGCGGCGAGTGCGAGAAGACCTTCTGGAGCGGCATGGGAGAGGGCGTGGACGTCTTCCGCAGCTGGGTGACCCTCGGTTCGAGCGTCCCCCGGGACCGGTACGCGATGTACCGCTACCAGCACCCGCGGATGACGCCCGAGTACTACCGGATCCAGGCCCGGCTCGCGGCGCTCGATCCCGGCTCGGGCGGCCTGTGGCTGGCGGGCAGCTATCTGGACGACGTGGACACGCACGAGAGCGGGCTCCGATCGGCGATGGAGGTCGTCCGCCGCCTCCACCCGGAGTCGGAGAACCTGAACGCCCTGACGGTTCCGGCATGATCGACACGCCCGAGTACGAGTCCCGCGCCGCCGAGGAGAAGCAGACGATCCTCTGGCGGGAGGTCCTCGGCTCCCGGTACGCCGACCTGCCCGCCCTGCGCCGGTCGGCGGGCCCGCTCCAGGCGCTCCGGCTGGTCGGCGGCCTCCTGCGTCGCGGGCGGCGGACGTACTCGAGCCGAACCGACGTCCTCGAGCCGCGCACCAAGCTCTCCCACCCGTTCGGCGTGGTCGCGGCCGCGGAGTTCCGCGCCGGCCCGGACCCGCGGGCCGGGGGAGTCCTCGACGGCGCCCCCGCCCTCGTCCGGCTCTCCATCAGCGGCCACCCGGAGGAGGGCGGCTACTCGCCCTCCATGACCCTCAAGTTCCTGATCGACGGCTTCCCGTCCGTCAACCTGCACCTGATGACCTCGATCGACGGCCAGCAGGGCGAGTACGACTTCTTCCGGGATCCGCTGACCAACATCCTGCCCGTGCCGGCCTCGCCCGCGGGAAAGCTCTCCGCCCCGTTGCTCGCCCGGATCATCGGCCAGGAGAACCCGTTCCGGATGGACGTCGACCACCTCGCCTTCCGGGACCGCACGGGCGCGATCTGCTACGACCCGAAGCCACCCCACCAGGTCGTCTTCCGTCCGAAGCTCAGCCTGCCCCGGACGGCCGGCGACTTCCGGGAGGCGCTGTCGACGATCCCGCCCGCCACCGAGCTGTACGAGGCCTGGGTGCGCTACTCCGCCGACGGCGACCTGACCCGCGCCGGCACCGTGGTCACCTCCACGGAGTTCGTCGCATCGGACTTCGGCGACCGCGTCCTGCACTTCCACCACCGGCGGTGGGGCGTCGACTGACACCCCGGGGACCGTTCGCGGTGAAGGCCTGATCGGTCGTCCTTTCTGGTGCGCGGCGTTGTTGCCGCCGCTCGCGCCTAGTGTTGGGTTTCGCTCGTGTATGCCAGGCCCCCGGGTGCCTGCTCACCGTCTCTGCCGCCGCTCGCGGTGGTAGCCGGGCGCGAGAGTGGTCGGTCAAGGCGGCATCTGCGGCGCCGACGGCCGGCCCGACCGTTGCTCGCCGCCCACACCGGGCGGCCGGTGGTAGGACCGGGCGCTATCCGGCACCGATTGACCGCTCCCGGCTACCACGCGCGCGGACCGTGGTAGCAGGGAGCGGCATTTCGGCCCGGATACCGCGCTGGCCCACCATCGCGTGCCTGGTCTACCACTCGCGCCTGCTCCTACCACCCCGCCCGGCCACGGCCGTGAGTGGCGGCAGCGACGGTGAGCGGGCACCCGGGGGCCTGGCATACCCGAGCGGAACCCAACGCTGGGCGCGAGCGGCGGCAGAGACGGTAAGCAGGCACCCGGGGCGCCTGGCATACCCGTCCCGACCCCACACCCAGCGGAAACCCCGGCAGCAACGCTGGACCAGACCTTCACCCGAAAGGTGGCTAGCGCCGGGTGAAGACGAACGAGGTCTCCTCGGCGTACGCGGCGCCGGGATCTTGAGGGTCCAGCCCCAGCGGCCCGCCGCTCGCGCGCACGAACCGGGCGGGGAAGTTGAAGGAGGCGAGCCGGACGCTGCCGGGCGAGACACCGGGCTGGGGGCAGAACGTGGCGTCCATCTGGAACAACGGCAGGCCGTCGTCCGCGCCGAGCACCAAGCGGAAGGACGAGTGCCGGACGTACCGGCCGTCGGTGACGCGCATCGACACGCAGGCCGCGTCGAAAAGTCCCGGTACCACCGTGACGGCCAGGCCCGGAACGCCGGCCGCCTCGGCCAGCTGGTCGCCGTCGAACGCCACGACGGCGTCCGCCCGGGCCGCCGGTCTGAGCACGGCCGGGCCGAGGGGGAGGAGCCGCGCCGGGTCGAGGGGGAGGGGCCGCGCCGGGCCGAGGGGGAGCGCCGGGCCCGGCCGGATCGCCGCCGGCTCTGACGGCGTGCCGGGGTTCGGACGTGTCGATCGGGTCGTGGGTGTCGGTGCGGGCGTGGGCGCCGACGACGAGGCGGCGGCGTACGGCCTGCGCGGCTGGTCGTCGGGCAGGGCCAGGTAGACGCCGCTGGAGACGGTCGCGCCCAGCAGCAGCGCGGCGGCGACCTTGGCGCCGGCCAGCTGTGCCAGCCATCCGGCGGCGCCGGCGCCACCGCCGACGAGCTCGGTGACCGCGCCGGCCGGTGCGGACACGGAGGCCGCGCCGGCCAGCAGCCGTTCCAGCGGAACGAATCCGGACCGGACCGCGCCGCACCGGTCGCACCGGCGCAGATGCCGGGCGAAGCGTTTGCGCCAGCGTGGCCCGGGCGTGCCGTCCCAGTGCCGGGCGACCGCCTCCAGGCCGGGGCAGCGTTCATCGGCCTGGAGCGCGGTCACCAGGAAACGGCTCAGCTCGAGCTGGCGGCGCATGCGCTGGATCCGGACGCGGGCGTGCGCGGAGCTGACGCCCAGGGCGGCGACCACGTCGGCGCGGCTGAGGTCGCCGCCGACCTCGCGCCACCAGAGCGGCAGCAGGTCCTGGTCGTCGGGGTCGAGCCAGCGGGAGGCCTCGGCGATCCGCCGGCGCTGGGTGGACAGGCCGAGCCGCAGGTGGGTGGCGTCGGCGAACTCCGCCCCCGGGTCGGGGACGCGCGCCGCCTCGTCCAGCGATGTCACCCGGTCACGTTCCAGCCGCCGGGCTTGCTGCCGGTTGCTGATCTGGTGCATCGCGATGGCGACGAGCCAGGACCGGAACCGCTCGGGCGTACGCAGGCCGGGTAGGTCCCGGTGTGCCCGGAGGACGGTCTCCTGCACGACGTCGTCGACATCGGCGTGATCGTCGAGGGCCTCGCCGACGATGCGGTACAGCAGGGGCATCGACGTGGCGATCAGTCGTTCCGCCGCCTGCCGGTCACCCGCGCGGGCGGCGTCCGCCAGGTCGGTCCAGCCACTGACCTCCACCACATGCTCCTTTCGCCGCCGTGGCCGGAAAGTGTTACGCGGACCGCCCGAAACCGGCCGTCTTGAGGGCGTGGAAACATTCTGGCAACATCGGCCTCGTTCGATGGGAGCGTTCCCACGGCTGTGCGCCATATGCACGGCGAGCTGCCCGGTCACGCATGTTAGCGATAACACTCTGGGGAGAACCATGTCCGTGAAGACCCGTTTCCTGGCGGCGGCCACCACGGTGCTGACCGTGCTGGCCGGCGGCATCCTGGCGGTGCTGCCCGCCTCATCCGCGGCGGCCGCGACCGTCGACCCGACGGCCTGGTATGTGCTGGTGAACCGCACCAGCGGCAAGGCCCTCGACGTGTACAACCTGTCGATGGCCGACGGTGGCCGGATCACGCAGTGGTCGCGCAACGACGGCAATCAGCAGCAATGGCAGTTCGTCGAGTCGGGCGACGGCTGGTACCGGGTGAAGTCTCGGCATTCCGGCAAGGTGCTGGACGTCTACAACTTCTCCATGGCCAACGGCGGCGCCATCGTGCAGTGGGCCGACGGTAACGGGCAGAACCAGCAGTTCCGGCTGGCCGACTCCGCCGACGGCTACGTCCGGCTGATCGGCCGGCAGAGCGGGAAGGCGGTCGAGGTCCAGGGTGCGTCCACGGCCGACGGCGCGAATGTGGTCCAGTACGACGACTGGGGCGGCGGTAATCAGCAGTGGCAGCTCGTCCGCGTCGGCGACGGCAGCACCCCGCCACCCGAGGGGTGCGCCCTTCCGTCCAGCTACCGCTGGTCGTCGAGCGGCTCGTTGGCGACGCCGAGGTCGGGCTGGGTCTCGCTCAAGGACTTCACCACCGTGCCCTACAACGGCCGGCAGCTGGTCTACGCCACGACCCACGACACGGGTACGACGTGGGGCTCGATGAACTTCAACCTGTTCACCAACTGGTCCGACATGGCCTCGGCCGGCCAGAACGCGATGTCGTCGGCCACCGTCGCGCCGTCGTTGTTCTACTTCGCCCCGCGCAGCATCTGGGTCCTCGCCTACCAGTGGGGCGGGCCCGCCTTCTCCTACCGGACCTCGAGCGACCCCACCAACCCGAACGGCTGGTCGGCGCCGCAGACGTTGTTCTCCGGCAGCATCTCCGGCTCCGGTACCGGGCCCATCGACCAGGCGCTGATCGGTGACGGCACGAACATGTACCTGTTCTTCGCCGGGGACAACGGCAAGATCTACCGGGCGAGCATGCCGATCGGGAACTTCCCCGGCAGCTTCGGCTCCTCCTCGACCATCGTGATGAGCGATTCGACGAACAACCTGTTCGAGGCGCCCCAGGTCTACAAGCTGCAGGGCCGGAACCAGTATCTGATGATCGTGGAGGCGATCGGCGCGAACGGACGCTACTTCCGGTCGTTCACCGCGTCGAGTCTGGGCGGTTCCTGGACGCCGCAGGCCGCGACCGAGGGCAACCCGTTCGCCGGCAAGGCCAACAGCGGCGCCACGTGGACCAACGACATCAGCCACGGCGAGCTGATCCGGGTCAGCGCCGACCAGACCATGACCGTCGACCCCTGCAACCTGCGACTGCTCTACCAGGGGCGCTCGCCCAGTTCGGGTGGCGACTACGGACTCCTGCCCTACCGGCCGGGACTACTAACCCTGCAGCGCTGAAGGTCGTAACTACTCTGCGTGAACTAACTCCGCCGTCCGGGCAGTCAGGGTCGGTCATTCGGCCCCGGCTGCCCGGACGAGTTTCGGTGACCGAACGGACGGCGTCGCCGGCGCTTCCGCACAGCGCTGCGAAACGACCAGAAGGACTTGAACGCCGCGGACGGGCACGCTTCTCGCGACAGCTCGACCCGAGTGGCCGCGACCCCGGTACCAACGGCCGATGCGGTCGCTGGTCACGCTCCGGAGTCGCATTTCCGATCACGCGGAGTAATTCAACAGGTTGTCCGGAGTGTGACTAGTGAGGTTTGACGGGTCGATCCGCATATGTCGACTGGGTATTCAAATCTCCGTTTCCGTCACCTAGCGTCTCCCTCCTGAACGGCGCGACAGACACCTCGGGAGGGAACATGGTGCGCTCCCTGCGCTCCACATTGATCACGGCGGTCGCGACAGCCGCGACGGCCGGTCTGGTCGTCACGCCGGCCTTCGCGGCCGCACCGGCCGGCAGCCGGATCGAGCTGAAGGTGCTCGTCGTCACCGACGGCGGGCCGGCCACCTCGGCGATCGCGGCCGAGCTCACGTCGGAGGGTGTGCCGTACCGCGAGGTCGACCTCCGCGACGCCGCCCGGCCCACGATCGACGCGGCGTTCCTGGCCGACACGGTCACCGGCGCCGGGAAACTGATCGACCGGGCGCACTACCAGGCCGTCGTGATGCCGGGACCGGACCCGTTCGGCAACGCCACCGAGCTGGCCGCGCTCACCGCGTACCAGCGGAAGTTCGACATCCCGCAGGTGAACGCCTACGTCTACCCCGGCGCCGGAGTGGGGATGGGCACCCCCACCTGGGCCGGGTCGCTGGACGGCGTGAACGCCACCCTGACCACGGCCGGCAAGAGCGTCTTCGGCTACCTCAACGGCTCGGTGCCGTTCGAGGACAACTCGCCGGCGGTCGCCGAGTCGTACGGCTACCTCGCGTCCCCCGCCGACGCCGCCACCACGCCGCTGCTGACCGCCGCCGCGCCGGACGGCTCCGCCGGCAACACCCTGGTCGCCGAGTACCGGGCGGACAACCGGCGGCAGATGTCACTGAGCTTCGTCTACAACAGCGCCCAGCAGCAGTTCCGGCTGCTCGCCCCGGGCATCGTCAACTGGATGACCGGCGGGGTGCACCTCGGCCTCAGCCGCAACTTCCTGTCGGTGCAGGTGGACGACGTCTTCATGGGTGACGCCCGGTGGAGCACCACCGGCAACTGCACCCCCGGTGAGGACTGCAGGACGGGCATCACCACCAAGGACATCCGGATGAGCGCCGCCGACGTGTCGGCCGTGTCGTCCTGGCAGACCAGCCGCAAGTTCACCTTCGACATGGTGTTCAACGGCAACGGCAGTGCCGAGGCCGCGTCGACCGCCTTCCTGCGCCTGGACCCCCTGACCGTGGCGTTCGTGCTGCAGAAGGGGAACTTCCGGTGGACCAACCACACCTGGAACCACGAATACCTGGGCTGCGTACGGGACACCACGGTGATCCCGTGGCGGTGCTCAACGACGACCAGCGGTTCCGCGACCTGGGCCTCCCAGGCGCTCATCACCTCGGAGATCAGCAAGAACGTCACGTGGGCCGGCAACGCCCTGCGCAAACTGCCGATCGACCGGACCGAGCTGGTCACCGGTGAGCACTCCGGGCTCTACCTCCTGCCGCAGCAGCCGCAGACCAACCCGTACCTGGCCCCGGCGCTGACCGGCCAGGGCATCAGGTGGCTCGCCGCGGACAACTCCCGGATGCCGGACCAGATCCAGGTCGGCTCGGCGCTGACCGTGCCGCGGTACCCGATGACCGTGTACTTCAACGTCGGCAAGCGCACCGAGATGGCCGACGAGTACAACTGGATCTACACGTCCCGGGCCGACGGCGGCAGCGGCATCTGCGAGGACAACCCGGCCACCAGCACGTGCATCGCGCCGCTGAACACCACGACCGGCTTCCAGAGCTACATCGTGCCGCTGGAGACCCGCCTGGCGCTCGGCCGGATGCTGAACAACGATCCGCGCCCCTACTACGCGCACCAGGGCAACCTGGCCGAGGACCGGATCCTGCTCACCATGGTGGACAGCATCCTCACCCGGTACCACTCGCTGGTGGCCGACAACGCGCCGTTCATCAACCCGCGGATGAGCGCGGCGGGCCTCGAACTGCAGCGGCAGAACGCCTGGCGCGCCGCCGTCGCCAACGGCACCGTCAGCGGGTACGTCCAGGACAAGGCGGTGCACGTCGAGGCGCCGGCGTCGGTCGCGGTGCCGATCACGGCGACGACCGGGACCAAGCGGGGTACGGCCGCCTTCGGTGACGCGTACGCCGGCCTGCGCTCGGCCTGGACCGCCACCGCGGCCAACGGCACCGTGGACCTGGTGCTTCCGTGAAGATCGCCATGCTCACCGAGGGCACCTACCCGCAGGCGTTCGGCGGGGTCAGCGTCTGGTGTGACCAGCTGGTGCGTGGCCTGAAAGACCATGACTTCGACGTGTACGCCATCCAGGCCGCCGGCACCGAGCCGGCCGCCTGGGAGCTGCCGCCGAACGTCACCGTCCACGGCATCGCGCTGTGGCCGCCCTTCGCCGGGCGGCCACGGCCCGCCCGGCCCCGGAACACGGATCGGCTCGTCCCGGCGTACCGCAGAATGATCTTGGCTCTGCTGAACAAGGGATCGGACGCGGAGGAGTTCGAGGCAGCGCTCCGCGAGATGGTCGAGTGTGCGGCCGCCGATCCGGAGGGCGCCGGCCTCGCACCCTACGGCGAGGAGGCGGCCGGCTGGCTGATGGACGCGTGGCCGGCCAACACCGCGCTCCGTCAGGTCGCCGCGCCGTCGGTGCTGGACGCGCTGACCGCGGTGGACGTCATCGAGCGTTCGCTGCGGCCGCTGCTGCACCCGGCGCCGCGGGCCGACCTCACCCACGCGGTGACCAACGGCCTGGCCACCCTGCCCGGGCTCGCCGCGAAGTGGCTGCACGGCACGCCGATGCTGCTCACCGAGCACGGCGTCTACCTCCGGGAGCGCTACCTCGGGCTGCGTGCCGCCGGGTACAACTGGCCGATCAAGGCGACCCTCGCCGCGTTCCTCCGGCTGGTCTGCGTGACGGGATACCGCAACGCGGATCTGGTCGCCCCCGGCAACCGGTACAACCGCCGCTGGGAGACCAGGCTCGGCGCCGACCCGTCGCGGATCGAGACCGTCTACAACGGTGTCGCCCCGGAGGACTTCCCGGCGGCCGGTGCGGAGCCGGCGACGCCGACGGTCAGCTGGGCCGGCCGGATCGACCCGATCAAGGACCTGGAGACCCTGATCCGCAGCTTCGCCCTGGTCCGGGCGGAGCTGCCGGACGCCCGGCTGCGCATCTTCGGCGGCACCCCGGCCGGTGGCGAGGCGTACCGGGAGACCTGCGAGGCGCTGGTCGCCGGGCTGGGACTGTCCGGTGCGGTCACCTTCGAGGGCCGGGTGGCGGAGATCCGCGACGCGTACGCGGCCGGGAACGTGGTCGCGCTGTCGAGCATCTCCGAGGGCTTCCCGTACACCCTGATCGAGGCGATGACCTCGGGACGGGCGACGGTCTCCACCGACGTCGGCGGGGTCCGCGAGGCGGTGGCCGACACCGGCGTGGTGGTGCCGCCGCGCGAGCCCGAGGCGATGGCCGCGGCCTGCCTGGAACTGCTGCGCGACGAGGCCCGGCGGCACGACCTGGGCCGGCGGGCGCGCGAGCGGGCGCTGGCGAACTTCACCGTGGACAAGGCGGTGGACAGCTACGACGCGATCTACCACGACCTGGTCTTCCGGATGTCCCGCGAGGCGACCCCCGAGATCCTCGACCACGAGTCGGCGGAGGTCCGATGAGCAGCGCCTACGCCGAGGCGGCGGTCGACCGGTACGAGGTGGCCGCGGCGCTCGAAGCCGACGGCATCACCGACGCGACGGCTCGCGACCACCACGCCGCCGACGATGTCTTCGACCTGGCCGACCGGCTGTTCCGGGAGGCGCCGCGGGAGCCGCAGCCGAACCGGCCGGCCGAGAGCCCGTGGCGGGCCACCCCGGTCACCCACGTGCTGCGGGGCGTCCTGTTCGGGCTCCCGGCCCTGGCCTACCTGAGCGTCGCCGACCGGCTCTCCGGCCCGCGCTCCGCGGTGCTGCTGGTCGTGTCGGTGCTGCTGTCCTGGGCGACCGGGCAGGGGCTGGCCCACCTGGGCCAGTTGCGGCGCAGCCAGTCCGGTCACGCCGGCGCCGCCGGCGTGCTGGGCGGCGCGGCCCTGGCCGCCGGGCTGCCCGCGGTGGCGATCGTGGCCGGGCTCGGGTTCGCCCTCGGCGTCCCGCTCGTGGTCACCCTGATCGCCGCCGGCCAGCTGGCCTACGTCCTGGCCGCCACCGTGGCGCTGGTCCTCGGCCGGGAGTGGTGGCTGCTCGCGGCGCTCGCCGCCGGCCTGGTCACTCCCATCGCCGGTGTCGCCGCCGCGATCGTCGTCGCCTGCTGGTCGATGCGGGGCGTCCGCCCTCAGTTGCCCACCCGGGCCGAGCTGACAGCCGCGTTACCGGCCGGCACGTTCGGCGTCCTCGTCGGCGCGCTGCTGATCTTCACTCCGGCGCTCCGGGCGCTGGACCCGCAGCCGGGCCACGGCACCGGCGTCGCGGTGGCCCTGGCCGTCCTGCTGCCGCTGTCGGTGAGCATGGGCGCCGCCGAGTGGCTGCTCTTCCGCTACCGCGCGGCGACCCACCGCGCGATGGCCGAAAGCCGCAACTTCCGGTCCTTCGGCCGCCGCGCGTCCACCGCCCTGTTCCGGGCGACCGCCGGCTATGTGGCGGTCCTGGTCGCCCTGCTCGTAGCCGGGATCGTTCTTACCGGAGAGCTGCCCCACCTCGAGCCGGTGCTGATCGGGCCGGCGCTGTTCCTGGCGCTGCTGCTGATGTCCTTCGACATCCGCCGCCCCGTCGTGCTGGCCTGCCTGGCCGCCCTCACCACGAACCTCGCACTGATCCCCCTGCACGCACCCGAGACCGTCCAGGCCGGCACCGCCGCCGGCCTGCTGGTCGCCCTGTACGTGTACGCCGCCCGCACGTTGCGGCGAGCTCAGTTCCACCTCTGATTCCCCGAAATCGAGATCCCCTGAGGAGAAACATCGTGTCGACGGTCGCAGTAACCGGTGCCGACGGCTTCATCGGCTCCCACCTGGTCGAGAATCTGGTCGCCCGGGGTCACCACGTGCGCGCCATGGCCCAGTACAACTCGCTCGGCACGTGGGGCTGGCTGGACACGCTCAGCCCCGACGTGATGGCGAACGTGGAGGTCGTCTCGGGCGACGTCACCGACGAGGCCACCGTGCGCGACCTGATCACCGGCGCGGGCACGGTCTACCACCTGGCCGCGCTGATCGCGATCCCGCACTCCTATCGGGCGCCCCGGTCGTACGTGAACACCAACGTGATCGGCACACTGAACGTGCTGGAGGCCGTACGGGATCAGGGTTGTGACCGGCTGGTGCACACCTCCACCAGCGAGACCTACGGCACCGCCCGGACCGTGCCGATCAGCGAGACCCACCCGGTGCAGGCGCAGTCGCCGTACGCGGCCAGCAAGGCCGGCGCCGACAAGCTGGTGGACAGCTACCACGCCAGCTTCGGCATCCCCGCGGTGATCATGCGGCCGTTCAACACGTTCGGGCCCCGGCAGTCCGCCCGCGCGGTCATCCCCACCGTGATCAGCCAGCTCGCCGCCGGCGCGGGGGAGATCCGGCTGGGCGCGCTCGACCCGACCCGCGACTTCCTGTTCGTGCAGGACACCGCCGAGGCGTTCGCGACCGTCGGCACGGCGCCCGCCGAGCAGGTGGTGGGGGAGTCGTTCAACGCCGGCACCGGTGACGAGATCTCGATCGGCGCCCTGGCCGAGACGATCGGCGCGCTGATGGGCCGCCCGGTGCCGGTACGCCTGGAGAACGAGCGCCTGCGCCCGGCCAACTCCGAGGTGATGCGGCTGGTCTGCGACAACACCAAGTTGCGTACGGCCACCGGCTGGGCGCCCGGCCACGACCTGAGCTCCGGGCTGAAGCTGACCATCGACTGGTTCCTGGATCCGGCGAACCTCGCCAAGTACCGCCCCGGCACCTACGCGCGTTGAGGAGACGACCGATGCACGCAGTCATTCTGGCCGGTGGCAAAGGGGTGCGGCTGCGGCCGTACACGACGGCTCTGCCGAAGCCCCTGGTGCCGATCGGCGACCAGTACTCGATCCTGGAAATCATCATGCGTCAGCTGTCGCAGTGCGGTTTCCGCTCGGTGACGCTGGCCATCGGCCACCTCGGGCACCTGATCCGGGCGTACGTCGGCGACGGCAGCCAGTGGGGCATGGAGCAGGTCGACTTCGCGACCGAGGAGTCGCCGCTGGGTACCATCGGGCCGCTGCTGCAGATGCGGGACCGGTTGCCCGAGCACTTCGTGGTGATGAACGGCGACATCCTGACCGACCTGGACTACGCCGATCTGCTGAACCGGCACCGGGCCGGCGGGTCCGACCTGACCGTGGCGACCTACGCCCGCCAGGTGAAGATCGACTTCGGGGTGCTGACCTCGGTCGGTGGCCGGATCGTCGACTTCACCGAGAAGCCCACCATGGACTACCGGGTGAGCATGGGCGTGTACGGGATGTCGGCCCGTGCGCTGCGCCCGTACACCCCTGGTCTGCCTCTGGGTTTTGACGAGCTCGTGCTGGACATGCTGGCTCAGGGCAGCGGCCCGGCCGAGTACGAGTTCGACGGCAACTGGCTGGACATCGGCCGGCCGGACGACTACGACCGCGCCAACGCCGAGTTCGGCGTGCTCGGCCCGATGCTGCTGCGTCAGCGTCTGCCCGAGGCGGCCTGATGCGCTGTCTGCTGATCGGCGCCTCGGGGTTCATCGGTGGGCAGGTGCGGGCGCGCCTGGCCGCCGACCCCGCGGTGACCGTGATTCCGGCCGGTCGGTCCGGGCCGATGCGGCTGGACCTGACCGAGGGCCCGCTGGTCGCCCGGCTGCGCGAGGCGGCCCCGGACGTGATCGTCAACTGTGCCGGGACGATCGACGGTTCGCCCTCCGAGCTGGCTCTCGGCAACGTGGTCGCGGTGGCTCGGCTGCTGTCGGCGATGTCGGCGGCCGGTCTGTCCAGCCGGCTCGTCCACCTCGGCTCGGCGGCGGAATACGGCGCGGTGCCGGCCGGCATGTCGGTTGCGGAGAGTTCAACACCACAACCCGTTTCGGCGTACGGGATGAGCAAGCTGGCCGGGACCGAGCTGGTCCTCGCCGCCCGCCGCGACGGCCTGACCGCCACCGTGCTGAGGGTCTTCAACCCGATCGGCCCGGGTACGCCGTCGACGCTGCTGCCGGGACGGCTGGCGGCGGCGCTGCGGGATCCGGCGATCCGGCTCGGTCGCCTCGACGGGCACCGCGACTTCGTGGATGTCCGGGACGTCGCGGCCGCGGTCGAGGTCGCCTGCTGGGTCACGGGCGCGTTGCCCGGCATCGTGAACATCGGCAGCGGCCGCGCCACCGCGCTGCGGGACCTGACGGCGCTCGCGGCCGGGATGGCCGGGGTGCCCCAGCCGATCGAGGAGAGCACCGGATCGGCACGCTCGGCCGCGGTCAGCTGGCTGCGGGCCGACATCACGGTGGCCGCGGCGACGCTCGGTTTCCGGCCGGCGTACTCCCTCTCGGATTCCCTGCGCTCCCTCGTGGCGGCTTGATGAACTCTCTGGTCGTACCCGCGTATTTCCATCCCGCCGTGGCCGGCCCCGACTGGGAGGCCTTGGCCGCGCACGGGTCAGCGGTCCGTGCGGTCGTCCTCAACTCGTTCAACGGACCCGGGCCGGCGCCCGAGCGTTCGCTGATCGCGGCCGCGGTGGCGACCGGGCGGCCGCTGCTCGGCTACGTCGACACCGACTACGGGCGGCGTGACCCGGACGAGGTGCTCGCCGACGTGGACCGCTGGCACGACTGGTACCCGACCGCCGGCCTGTTCCTCGACCGCGTCGCCACCGGTTCGGACCTGCTGATCTGGTACGACGTGGTGATGACGGAGATCCGTCACCGGACCGCCGGCACGGTGGTGTTCAACCACGGCGCCCACCCGCATCCCCGGTACGCGGAGCTCGCCGACGCGCTGGTGACCTTCGAGGGGCCGTACGCCTGGCATCAGGAGATCGAGGTGCCCACGTGGGTCTGGTCGGTGCCGGCCGAACGCATCTGGCACCTGGTCTACGACACACCCGCGGCGCTGTTGCCGTCGGCTCTGAAACGGGCCGCCGAGGGCAGGGCCGGCGTCGTCTACGTGACCGACCGGGCCGGGGCGAACCCGTGGGACGGCATGCCCTCCTACCTGTCCGCTCTCGCCCGATGACCGCGCGGCGCCTCCTCGTCCCGCTGGCCGCGTCGCTGATGCTGCTGGCGGCCTGCGGAACAGCCCCGCAACCGGTCGTTGTCGCGTCTCCTTCTCCCTCGGCCGTCATTTCCCCGTCGCCGCCCGCTCCCTCGGCCTCCCCCTCACCCACGCCCACCGTGCGGCCCTCTCGTTCTCCTTCCGCCTCGCCTTCGCGGAAGCCGGCCGAGCGCTGGGTGCCCAAGCCCGGCATTACCTGGCAGTGGCAGCTCACCACGCCGGTCGACCTGAGTGTGGACGCCGAGGTCTACGACATCGACGGTTTCCTCAACGACGCCGACGTCGTCGCCGAACTACACCGCCGTGGCCGGAAGGCGATCTGCTACGTGGAGGTCGGCGCCGCCGAGAACTTCCGCCCCGACTACCCGGACTGGCCGCGGGAGCTGCTCGGCGGCTCCAACGGCTGGCCCGGCGAGCGGTGGCTCGACATCCGCGACCCGGCGAAGCTGAAACCGGTGCTGGCCAAGCGATTCGCCATGTGCGCGAAGAAGGGCTTCGACGCGGTCGAGCCGGATCTGATGGACGCCTACGAGTCCGAGACCGGCTTCCCGATCACCGCGGCCCACCAGCTCCGGTTCAACCGTTTCGTCGCCCGGCTGGCCCACGAGCACGGCCTGTCGGTGGCGCTGAAGAACGACGTGGACCAGGCCGCCGAGCTGGTCGGCGACTTCGACTTCACGGTCAACGAGGAATGCGCCGCCTTCGACGAGTGCGCGAGCCTGAAGCCGTTCCTCGAGGCGGGCAAGGCGGTGCTGCACGCCGAGTACGACCTGGCGCCGGCCGAGTACTGCGCCGAGTCCCGCCGCCTGAACCTCAGCTCCCTGCACAAGTCCCGCGACCTGGACGCCGCCGCCACCCCCTGCCCGTGAGCCCGGGTGGTCAGCGCGTCCGCTCCCAGAGCGGCAGGCGGAAAGTCGCGTAGGTGAACTTGCCGGAGATCTGACCGGCGTCGTCGAAGTGGAAGACGTCCAGGCCGTGCCACTGCATCCGGCCGCCGTAGCGGAGGCGGGCCAGCAACCGGACCGGCAGCATGGCGCGCCGGCCGTTGGCGCCGGTCAGGTCCAGTTTGCAGGCCCACCGGATGGTCGCCCGGCGGCGGGATTCGTCGATCACCTGGTCGTACACGTCGAAGGTCATCGCGCCGTAACGCCCGGCGAACTGGGGTGCGAACTCCGCCCGGATCGCTGCGAGGCCGTGTAGTTCGGGGCCGTGGCCGGGCAGGTACCGGGCGTCCTCGGCGAAGTAGGACATGACCCGGTCCAGGTCGGGCTCGGGCTCGTTGAACGCGGCCACGAAGGCGTCGATGGTCTGGCCGAGGTCGGTGCCGCTGGTGGTCATGAGCCTGCTTCCGGTACGTGAGGTCAGCCGGCCGTGACCCTATCCGCCCCTCGCCACCTCCTTCCCTCGGCACCGCCTTCCCTCGCCACCGCCTTGCAGAAGTTCCTGCCGTGAACTACTTTAGTTCACGGCAGGAACTATCGAGGAGTGGAGACGGAATCATGAATACGATCGCTGTTTTCGGGGGGACCGGTAAGCAAGGTGGGTCGGTCATCGACGCGCTGCTGTCCCGCGGTGCGCACGTCCGCGCCCTGGTCCGCAGCCCCGAGTCCGACCGGGCCCGGGCGCTGGCCGGCCGGGGGGTCGAGCTCGCGCGGGTCGAGATCGACGACGCCACGTCGCTGTCGGCCGCCCTGCGGGGAGCCGAGGCCTTCTTCCTGATGACCACCCCCGCGGGTCACACCCTGGCCGACGCCGAGGGCGAGACACGGCAGGGCGTCGCCCTGGTCGATGCGGCGGTCGCGGCCGCCGTGCCGCACGTCGTGTTCAGCTCCGTCGGAGGCGCCGAGCGCGACTCGGGGGTGCCGCACTTCGAGTCGAAGCGTCGCGTGGAGGAGCACCTGGAGCGGTCCGGCCCGCGGGCGACCATCGTCCGCCCGGTCGCCTTCATGGAGAACTTCGCGTTCCTGGCGCCGACCGTGGAGGACGGCGTCCTCGTGCTGCGCATGCCGCTGCCCGATCACATCCCGCTGCAGCTGATCGCCGTGCGGGACATCGGGCGGATCAGCGCCGCCTTCCTGCTCGACGCGGCAAAGGCGCCGGACGGCGCCGTCGAGATCGCCGGGGACGAGCGCACCGGCAGCCAGATGGCCGCCGCGTTCGGCGCGCACGCCGGGCTGCCGGCACGCTACGAGGCTCTGCCCCTGGAGGTCCTCGGCGACAACGCGGACGGCCGGGCGATGTTCCGCTGGTTCGCGGAGACGCCCGCCTACCGGGCCGACCTCGCGGCGGTGCGGGCGATCGAGCCGGCCGTGCAGGACCTGCCCGCGTGGATCCGTACGAGCGGATGGACGCTCGACGCGCGGGTAGGCTGACCACGGAATACCGTGGCGAGGGGGAACGGCGTGGCGCGCGAGGCGTACGGGGACAAGCTGGTCTGGCTGTCCACCCTGATCCAGCGCCGGTACGCACAGATCTGCGCCGAGCACGACCTGACCCCGGCCCAGGCGACGCTGTTGTGCGCGGTCAAGGACGGCCCGGAGCGCATGGGTGGCCTCGCCGCCTCGCTCGGCATGACCAAGAACGCCCTCAGCCAGCTGGTCGACCGCACCGAGCAGCGTGGCCTGGTCCACCGCGGCAGCCCCGAGCCCGACCGGCGGGTCATCACCCTCAGCGTCACCGCCGCCGGGAAGGAACTCGCCGAGGCCGTCTACGCGGAGGTGACCAGGCGCGTGCCCGACATCGCCGTCGGCCTCAGCCCCGACGACCAGGGCCACCTCGAACGCATCGCCACCACCATCGTGGACGGATGAGTCGGCAGGGCACGCCCTGAACCCTGTCTCTGGACCCGCCTCGCACTTGGGTGATCCACGAGACAGGACTCAGACGCGCAACTGTTCGGCCAGCTTGTCGTACTCGGCGGTCGCCGCCGCGGGCGTGGCGCTGTCGAGCCCGCTGTTGGCGACCGTCGAGCTTCGCAGGAAACGTCGCAGCACGGCGACGAGCAGCCCTTCCGGCAGGGTTTGCAGCGCGGCGAACCCGCGGGGGACCGGGGGAGTGGGCATGGCGGCCAAGTTCCGCCGCATGCCGCGGAGCATGTGGCGGACGGCGTCCGGGTCGTCGGCCAGCACCACCGGGCCGCCCGCCTCGTCCACCGCCCGCCCGAGGGCCACCTCGAACGCGGCGTGCGTCCTGAGCCAGGCGTCCATCCGCGGCTCGTTCTTGGCGTTGATCCCGGCGGTGCGGAGCGTACGGACGATCCGTTCCACTCGCGGGGTGCTGCGGCCGCCGGGTTCGCCGATCGGCATCGGGAGCAGGCGGTTCATCAGGGTGCTCGCGCGGTGACGGACCACGTCGCCGTCCATCTTGCCGCCGGCCGTGGGGAAACCGAGCAGCACCCGCTCGTGACCGATCACCGCGCCGAGCGGCTCCGCACCGGCTGCCCAGTTGAGCAGGAACAACACGTCGCCCTCGAGGCCGGCGAGGGACTCCAGCACCGCGTCCACCTGGTGGGTGCGGACCAGGACGGCGGTCAGGTCGTACCCGCCGGCCGGGTGGTCGACGATCGGCACCGCCACCCGCCGGACGTCCGGGCTGTCTCCCTCGGCGAGCAGCACGCCGTGCCGGCGCAGGGCGGCGAGGCGGTCGCCGCGGGCGAGGAGCGAGACGTCGTGCCCGGCTTCGTGCAGGCGGGCGGAGAACAGGCTGCCGAGAACTCCGGCGCCGTACACGAGCATTTTCATCGGTGGCCCTTCAATCATACGTTTGTTTGAATCGAACGTTTGTATAGTATGCACCCATGCCGCCACCCAGCACCCGTGTCCAGCTCCTCGACGCGGCCGAGCACCTCTTCGCCGAGCGCGGCTTCCGCGGCACCTCGGTCCGGGCGATCACCGACCGCGCCGGGGCCAACCTGGCCGCCGTCGGTTACCACTTCGGCTCGAAGGCGGAGCTCCTGGCCGCGGTCATCCGCCGGGTGGTCGAGCCGATCAACGCCGCGCAGAACGCCGGGCTCGATCGACTGCTCGCCCGGACGCCGGACCCGTCGGTCACCGACCTGGTGGAGGCGTTCGCGGGGCCGCTGTTCGACGAGATGCCGGTCGGTGACGAGGGCGGCGCCCGGACGTCCCGGCTGATCGTGACGATCCTCGGCGACCCGGCGGAGGAGATGCGCGCCTGGACCGGCCCGGCCGAGGACACGATCCGCGATCGCTTCCTGGCGGCCTTCGGACGCGCGCTGCCCGGCCTCTCCCCGGAGGAGTTGTGGTTCCGGGTGCGGGGGATCCTCGCGGTGACGGCCGTTGACCGCGTCCAGGCCTACCAGCAGGACGCCCCGTCCGGCCTGTCCCCGGTGGCGGGCGACGCGGCCCGGCAGTGGGCGATCACCTTTCTGGCGGCGGCGCTGAGCGCGCCACCGACCGGGTCGCGCTCTTGACTGTGGCCCGGGGCACAGTGTCGACCCGCGCGTCTGGTCGGCCTTCCTTCAGGGAATCGTCGAGCTGTACAACCCCGCCCAGATCGACGTCCTGCAGCGCGCCAGCGTCATCCTCGACGCGTCGTGAGGTGCGATCGGCTGAACTGCCGGCGGGCCGCTCGGCGATCTCCCCCGGAGCCGGTTCGGGAGCCTTCGCCACCGGACGACCGATCATGTGCTAGCCTGATCAAGTTGCAGTTTTGATTTCCAAAGACGTTACCTGGCGCTGACAGGGTGTCCAAAGCCCATTTAAGCGCCGTTCGTTTGTCGTGTCGTTTATTTCGATGCGGGTGATCAACGCGGCGGCGTAAGGGCTCGCACAGTGCGGTCCCTAGCCTACGAAAGAGCAGACATGACTACAGGTACCGTGAAGTGGTTCAACGCCGACAAGGGCTTTGGTTTCATCAGCCCGGACGATGGCGGCGCTGACGTCTTCGCCCACTTCTCCGCGATCTCGGCGAGTGGCTTCCGCAGCCTCGACGAGAACCAGAAGGTGGAGTTCGACATCACCCAGGGTCAGAAGGGCCCGCAGGCGGAGAACATCCGTCCGCTCTGATCTACGCTTTCGAACGGCGGTCCGGCTTCCACAGCGGGCCGTCGTTCGGCGTTTGCTGCTCCTTTTTTACCGCCTAGGTTCCTAGGATACCCACGGCTTGTGCCCGCAAGCACGGGACGACAGGTCCGCCACGGGTCACGAGCTGACGGGTTCCAGAGCCGCGCGGGTCTTGGGCTGGCGGGTTCAGAGCCGCGCGGGTCTTGGGCTGACGGGTTTCGAACCCGCGCGGGTCTTGGGCGTCACATCTGCGCGAGCGTGCCCTCATACATCCGGTCGATCTCGCCGGCGAAGTTCGCCTCCGTGGTGCGTCGCTTGATCTTGAGTGAGGGCGTCAGCTCGCCGCCCTCGATGCTCAGGTCGCGGGGGAGGATGGCGAAGTCCTTGATCGTCTCCCAGCGGTTGAGCTTGGCGTTGAGCTGGTCGATGTAGCCGGCGATCAGGGCGCGCGCCTGCTCCGAGGCGACCGCCTCGCCGTACGGCCTGCCCTCGAGTGGCCCGCCGGCCGTCCAGCCGGCGACGGCGTCCGGGTCGAGCGAGACGAGCATCGTGCAGTAGTTGCGGGACTGGCCGATGACGACCGCCTGCGAGGCGTACGGGCACAGCGACTTGAACATGCCCTCGATGTACGACGGTGCGATGTACTTGCCGCCGGACGTCTTGACCAGGTCCTTCTTCCGGTCGGTGATCTTCAGGTAGCCGTCGGCGGACAGCTCGCCGATGTCGCCGGTCCGGAAGAAGCCGTCCTCGGTGAACACGGCTGCCGTCTCCTCCGGCAGGTTGTGGTAGCCCCGCATCACGGGCGCGCCGCGCAGCAGGATCTCGCCGTCGGAGTCGATGCGGCACTCCACGTCGCCCAGCGCCGTGCCGCAGGTGCCGACACGGACCGCGCCGGGACGGTTGACGAAGACACCCGCGCTCGTCTCGGTCAGCCCGTACCCCTCGCTGATCGGCAGGCCCGCCGCCGCGAAGAACTCGCCGAGCGGCACGGAGACCGCCGCCGCGCCGGCGACCAGCATCCGGATCCGGCCGCCGAGCCGGGCGTGCAGCTTGGCGAAGACCAGCTTGTGCGCGATCGCGTAGGGCACCTTCAGGGCGAGGCCGTCCCGCGCGACCTTCTTCTTTCCGGTACGCACGGCCCAGGCGAAGATCCTGGCCTTGGCGCCACCGGCGTCCTGCGCGGTGATGACGACCCTGTTGTAGACCTTCTCGAACACCCGGGGCGGCGCGCACAGGATCGTCGGCCGGACGACGGCGAGGTTGTCGATCAGTTTGTCGACGCGCCCGTCCACGTAGGTGGGCAGCCCGACGTGGATGACGCCGCACAGCAGCGACTTGCCGAACGAGTGCGACAGGGGCAGCCACAGGTACTGCAGGTCCTCGGGCACCAGCATGCCGAGCTCGCTCTGCGCGACGGCCTCCCAGCACCAGCCGCGGTGCAGCAGCTCCACGCCCTTGGGACGGCCGGTGGTGCCGGACGTGTAGATCACGGTCGCGAGGTCGTCCGGCCCGATGGCCGCGACGACCTTGTCGATCAGGTCCGGCTCGGCGGCGAGGGCCGCGACGCCGCGCGCCTCGAGTTCGCCGAGGGTCAGCTGCGGCGGCGTGGCCTGCGGGTCCGCCGTGCCGTCCATCAGCACGACGTGGGTGACCGCGGGCAGGGCGGCGCCGGCGAGCTTCCCGGCCTGCTCCGGGTTCTCGGCGATGACGACCCGGGAACCGGAGTCGCCGATGATGAAGGCCGCGTCCGCCGCCTCGGTCGTCGGATACACCGTGGTGGTGGCCGCGCCGGCGCACATCACCCCGAGGTCGGCGATGACCCAGTCGAGCCGGGTGCCGGCCAGGATCGCCACCCGGTCCTCGGCCTCGACGCCCAGGCCGCGCAGACCGGCGGCGATCGCGGTGGCCCGCTCGCCGACCTGGGCCCAGGTCAGCCAGACCGGCCCCGAGCCGTCGGCGGCCGGGTGGGCGAACGCCGGCCGGTCCGGCGTCGCCGCGACGCGCTGGAGGAACATGTCGGGAATCGAGCGGTACGGGATTTCCAGGGTCATCTCGGCGCCGCCTCCGCTGGACAGACTGTCAAGGGGCTCTCGCAGGGTGTCACCGAAGGATAGGGACAGTCCGGCGCCTCGACCAGCCCCGCCGGATGTGCGCGGCGGGCGCTATGAGCCGTCTGCGCGTCACCGGATCATCCGAGGCAACGATGGATGCCAGGTCGCGCAACGCACCCGGGACAGGGCATAGTGTCCCGCGGCGTCATCGAGAGGTGTCGCTGCCGCGACGAAGGGGTGGGACGTGACGACGCGCTTGGGTGCCCGGTGGGCCGGAGCCGCTGGGTTGATCGCGCTGGCCGGGGCGACGCTCGCGGTGTCCGCGACGCCGGTGGCGGCCGCCCCTCCGGCCATCCGCATCGAGAGTGTGTCGTCGGACAACGTGAAGTCCGGCGGTACGGTGCGCGTGCGGTTCCGGGTCACGAACAACGAGCGTGGGACCGAGCGGGCCTTCGTGGCCGTCTCCGGTGGCCTGCGATGCACCAAGGGATGTTCCGCGACCAAGGACCTCGGGCCGGGCGAGAGCGCGTCCTTCGACGCCACGGTCGTCGCGCCGAAGGTGAGCGCCGGCGAGGAGTCCGGCCTCAACCTCGCGGTCACCGTGCGGATCGGCCTGCAGACCGGGTTCGCCCACAAGATGATCCTCGTACGCGGCTCGGAGGCGCCGTCGTCCGCGGTGACCCAGGTCTCCGGCCGGGTCCGCGACGCCGACGGGAAGGCGGTCGGCAACGCGACCGTGGCCGTGCGGGACAGCGCCGGGCACTCCTACCAGGCGACCAGCGACGGCAGCGGCAAGTTCTCGATCAGGTCGAGCGACAGCAAGCCGATCGCTCCCGGCTCCATCACGGTCGCCGCGGGCAAGGACGGCTATCGGACAGCTCGGGTGACCGCTCGAGGCGTCGCCGGCAGCGCCGCGACCGTGCGGCTGATCCTGGCCCCGGTGGCCACCCCCTCCACGACACCGCCGTCGCCCACCGCCGAGGCGAGTTCCCCCGTGGTGGCGGAGGAGGAGCCGGTGGCGGAGGACAGCCTCGCCGGGGTGGCGCCGCCGGCAACCGTCAAGACCGCCGGGGATGAGGGCGGCGGTCTGCTGCTGGCCACCATCGTGGGCGGGCTGCTGGTCGCCGCGGGTCTGGGCGCGCTCGCGCTGGTGCTGATCCGCCGCAGGAAAAGCCCGGTCGTGCCGGTCGCGCCCGTCTCCCCGGGCGGTGGCCGCTTCGCCGACGCCCCGACCGCGTTGCTGCGCACCGTGCCGCCGGACGGCCGACCAACCCGCTAGGCGATCGCCTGACCTCGAGGGACGGCCCGTCTCGACCTCGCCCCAAGGGAGGTCGAGACTGTCCGGCATGCCGTCGAAGTTGTTGCGAGCCTCGCCGAGGCCGGCGTGACCTGGTGGATGGAGTCGCTGATCCACTTCGACCCGCTGGAGCTGACCACGCATGTCGTGGACAGGGGTCCGCCCCGGCTCTGAACCCGGTGCGGGCCCGGGCCCGAAACGTGCATCGTGAATTGTGCGTTTGCCCTGGTCAGGGCTTAGAGGCATAGTCGCAGGATGCCGACCATCAGGCGTGTCGCCGTCATCGTCACCGTCGCTGCCGTCGTTCTTGGACTGTCGGTCACCGGGGCGGAGGCGAAAGGCGGCTCGGCGTTGTACGTGTCACCTCACGGATCCGACACCGCTGAGGGAACGGCGCGTCATCCGTTGCGTACGCCTCAGCTTGCCGTTGATCGTCTCGGTAGCCGCGGCGGAACCGTGCGGCTGCTGGGCGGCAGATATGCCCGTCAGCGGATCGTCATCGAGGACCGCGCACACATCACGGTGCGGGCCGCGGCCGGAGCGGTTCCGGTTCTCGACGGAGCGGGTCTGGCGCCGGCCGACGGGCAGAGCGGCATGATCGAGGTCCGCGACAGCTCGGACATCACGGTCTCGGGTCTCACGGTCACCGGCTATCGCACCAGCCTCGTGTCGGCCGTGCCGATCGGCATCCTGGTGATCGGCTCCGGCCGCTCGATCCGGCTCAGCGGCAACCACGTCCACCACCTCGGCAACGACAACGGCACCCTGGGCAGCTTCGACATGAACGCCCACGGCATCGCCGTCTTCGGCACGAGGGCGGCCCGGCCGCTCACCGGCATCAGCATCACCGGCAACGAGCTGGACCACCTCGTGCTCGGCGCCAGCGAGACCCTGGTGCTCAACGGGAACGTCGACGGGTGGGCGGTCACCCACAACGACATCCACGACAACAACAACATCGGCATCGACGCGATCGGGTTCGAGCCGACCATCGGCGGGGCGGCCCGGTTCACCGAGGTCAACCGCGCGCGTAACGGGCTCATCGCGCACAACCGGGTGTCGCGCATCATCAGCGAGGGCAATCCGGCGTACTGGGAGGACGGCTCCTGGTGCAACTGCGCCGACGGGATCTACGTCGACGGCGGCACCGCCATCACCATCGCCGACAACCGGGTGGACGCCTCGGACATCGGCATCGAGGTCGCGTCGGAATGGCGTCAGGGGCGTACGAACGCCATCGCGGTCACGAACAACACCGTGACCGGGAGCCGCTACACCGGCCTGGCCATCGGCGGCTACGACCAGGACCGGGGCGAGGCGTACGACGTCGTCGTCACCGGCAACCTCCTGCGCGGCAACAACACCTTGAACGACGGCTCGCCGGAGATGCTCCTGCAGTACTACGTCCACGACACCACGATCCGGCACAACACCGTCATCTCGGCGAACGCGGACCAGGCCGTCCTGGTGTACCGCAACGCGCCGGTCGGAGGCGCGGCCAAGAACGCCCACCTGGTCCTGGACGACAACACGTACCGCGGACCGGTGCCCGCGGGTCAGGAGTCGTACTTCTGGAACGGCGTCGAGCAGCGGGGACTCCCGGCGTACCGGGCGGTCAGCGGCCAGGACAGGAGAAGCACCTACAACGGACGCCGCTGAGGCCGATGGCCATTGACAACGTTGAATTCCTGGAGCGAGGATGGCAACGTTGTCAGAGGTTCCCGGGCCGGATCGGAGCAGCCACGTGCGACTACTTGCCGGCGCCGCCCTCAGCGCAGTGATGATCATGTTGCCCTCGCCGGTGGTGGCAGCACCGGACCACCACGAATCGCGCGCGACGGCCGCCTACTCGGCCCTGGACAGGTACTTCGGCACCCGAGACGGTTCCGGGCTCTACCGCGAGCAGTATCCGTCGGCCGCCGACGACAACCCGTACTCCTACGAGTGGCCGTACTCGCAGATCCACATCGCCGCGCTGGACCTGACGGTGGTCAATCCGCGGAGCGAACCCGCCTACGCCGCCCGGGCCGCGGGCCAGGAACGCTACTGGAACGCCACCGGCGGGACGACCGGCCTGCCCGGCTACGACTCCTATCCGGTCGCGCCCTACGGCGCCGGCGGCGACATGTTCTACGACGACAACGAATGGGTCGGCCTGGCCAAGGTCCAGCGGTACCTGCAGACCAGGGACCGCGCGGCGCTGGCGCGCGCGGAGGAGATCTTCGCCCTGGTCGAGTCCGGCTGGGACACCGACAGCAGCCACAGCGCCCCGGGCGGCGTGTTCTGGACCCAGGCCACCTGGAGCATCGACCGGAACACGGTGTCGAACATGCCGGCGGCCCAGCTCGGCGTCCGGCTCTACCAGATCACCGGCAAGCGCCGTTACCTCCAATCCGCGCTGCGGTTCTACAACTGGACGAACACCTATCTGCAAAGCCCCAGCGGCTTGTACTGGGACCATCTCGACCTTCAGGGCACGGTGGAGAAGACGATCTGGTCGTACAACCAGGGCGTACCGGTCGGTGTGAATGTCCTGCTCTATCAAGTGACCCACGACCGTGAATACCTCCGGCGCGCGAAGCGGATCGCCGACGCCGCCTACACCTATTACGTCACTCAGGGCCGCCTCTACGCCCAGCCGATCTTCTTCAACTCGATCTTCTTCAAGAATCTGCTGCTGCTGGAATCGGTGACCGGAGACAGGAGATACCGGCAGGCGATGGCCCGGTACGCCGACCGGGTGTGGTCGACCTCGCGCGACCCGAAGACCGGCCTCGTGCATTTCAACGCCGACGGCGGCACCGAGGCGATCCAGCAGGCCGCGCTCGTCCAGATCTACGCGGTGCTCGCCTGGCCGCCCGCCAGGTGGTCGATCCTGTACTGATCGCGGCGGACCTGCTCATGGGAGCGCCCAACCTGCCGATGGGGGACAGCGAGTGTGGTGACACGCGGCTGATCGGGAGGAGACAGCCCCTTGGACGACGCCCATGCGGTGGCGATCGAGCAGGCTTACCACCTGATCGGCCTGGCCCAGGGGCAGAACGTCGACACCGAGATCGACCTGGCCGAGGCCGACGCCGCCGCGAACGGCTGGACCGACGTCCGGCTGCTGCTCAAGTGGGCCCGCACGATGGCCGCGCGCGAGACCGGGCTCGACAACGCCGAATATCTGCGGGCCATGCTCGACCTGGCCGAGACCACCGGTGAGACGTCGCTGCTGGCCCTCGCGCTGGCCACGGCCGCCGCCCGGCGCAACAACCTCGAGCGTGCCCTCGACGTGACCGAGTCCACGGCCATCCCGCTGGTGCGTGCCGTGGCGCTGCTCGACGAGGAGAGCGGTCTGGTGGTGCACCGCGCGGCCGCCCTGATCGAGGTCGCCGTCGCCGCGCAGGAGCTGGGCTTCTGGGAACTGGCCGTCGAGTACTACGACCGGGCCGAACAGTATCTGGACGGCGCCGACGATCCACGCCTGGCCGAGACGATCCTGCTGCAGCGCCGCGTGCTCAGCTACAACCGGGCCGAGGTGGTGCTCGACTGGTCGAGTGCCCAGGCCATGATCGGCGGCTGGGACTTGGCCGCACTGCACGCCGCGGCGGCGCTGCCCGGCGGCCTCGCCGCCATCGACGGGGACTGGCCGCCCAGCTGGGAGCTGGAGCACCGCGCCCACCTGCACCTGCTCGCCGCCATCGCCGGGAGGTCCGCGGCCGATTTCGCCCTCCCGGCCGGCGAGTCCAGCACGGGTGTCTCGCGGGAGGCCGTTGTCGCGCTCGGCGAGGCCATCGCCGCCGCCCGCACCGCCGACCACGAGGGCGGGGCCCGGCTCGCCGTCGGCCTGGCCGACCGGCTCGGCTGGGCAACGCCCCAGGGCACCCGGCTGCTGTGCATGAGCATCGCCGCCCGGCAACCGGGCACACCGGCCGCGGTGGCCGCGTACGCCGATGAGCTGGCACTCCTGCGCTGGAACGCGCGGCTCGACCAGGTGGCCGGCCTGCGGGACGCGATCGATGTCGAACGTCAGCGCCGCGACCACGAGCAGCTGCGCCGGCAGGTGCTGGTCGACGAGCTGACCGGGCTGGCGAACCGGCGGGGCTACCGCGCCTACCTCAACGGGCTGCTGGTGCCCGGGGCCACCGCGGAGGAGCCACGGGAGTACGCCGTCATGATGGTCGACGTCGATCACTTCAAACGGGTGAACGACAGATTCGGCCACGACGTCGGTGACCTGGTCCTGGCCCGGATCTCCCGGATCCTCGCCGAGCACGTACGGCCCGTGGATCTGGCCGCGCGGCTCGGCGGCGACGAGTTCGTCGTGGTCCTCGCGGGCGTCGGGCCGGACCACCCGGAGAAGCGGGCGCAGGAGATCATCGACGCGGTCCGCGAGCAGGCCTGGGACGAGCTGGCCCCCGGCCTCACCGTGTCGATCAGCATCGGCGTGCACCGCGGCGGCGTCCAGGAGCTGCCGACCCTGCTGACCGACGCCGACCGCAACCTCTACCACGCCAAACACAGCGGTCGCGGCCGCCTCGCAGCGACCAGCCCCTATCCTTAGCCCTGATCATGGGTTCGTCCCCGGTTGGAAAGGCACACTCATGCCAGGCGCGTCGGAGTCCGTCACGTACCTCATCGTCGACGGGGAGAACATCGATGCCACCCTCGGCAACAGCGTCCTGGACCGCAGGCCGGCCCCCGCCGAGCGACCCCGATGGGAACGACTCCGGGAGTTCGCGCAGGAGACGTGGAAGCAGCCGGTCAAGGGACTCTTCTTCCTCAACGCCTCGGGCGGCGTGCTGCCGATGCCTTTCATCCGGGCGCTGCTGAGCATGGAGTACCGGCCGATCCCGCTCGCCGGATCGTCGGATCAGAAGGTGGTGGACATCGGCATCAAGCGCACGCTGGAGGCCATCGCCCAGCGCGCGGGAAATGTGCTGCTCGCCAGCCACGACGGCGATTTTCTGCCGCAGATCGAGCAGCTTCTCGGCACTGATCGTCAGGTCGGGGTCGTCGGGTTCAGGGAGTTCTTCAACGCGGGTTTCGCCGACCTGGCGGGCCTGCAGGTGTTCGACATCGAAGAGGACGCGGGCTGCTTCAACAGCGTCCTTCCCCGGGTTCGCATCATCGATCTCGACAGTTTCGACCCCGAACGCTTCCTGTAAACGGGTCGACACCGGCGCTGCCCGGGTGCCGCTCATTGATAGTGTTCGACATCATGACCGACGCCTTTCTCACGGAGTTGCGTCAGCTGCGGGACAGGTCGGGGCGTCCCTCTTTCCGCAAGCTCAGCAGTCTCGCCGAGCAGCGGATCGCGGCCGCACCGCGGGAGGAGCAGCCGGAACCACTGCCGCCCAGCACCATCTCGGAGGTCCTGGCCGGCAAACGGTCGCCACGGTTGCCGCGCTGGGGGTTCGTCGAGGCGTACGTGGTGGCCTGCCTGCGGGCGGACGGCGCGGATCCGGCCATGGTCGCGGCCGAGACCGCCCGGTGGCGCGAGCGGTGGGAAGCGCTGGCCGTCGAGGAGCTGCCCGAGGTTCCCGAGCGGCGCAAGCAGCCGTCGTGGCGGTGGGCGGTCGCGGTGCTGGCGGTCGTGTTCCTGCTGGGCGTGGGCACCGGCGTCCTGGGAACGGTGCGATGGACCGGGCGGACGCCGGCGCCGGTCGCCGATCCCGCGCAGGCCGCGACGTCGGATACCTGCGGGGCGGCGTCGCGACCGGCCGGAAAGGATCTCCTGCTCCCCGGGCGAGGCGCCGCGACGGCGCGTGGCGGCTGGTGGGTCGACGACCCCGGCAAGGCGACTCTGAGAACCCGGGGCCGGGACTTCGACGTCTCCGTGCCCGGCGGCACCACCCGCCCCGCCGACGTGCTGGTGATCATGAGCGATGTGACTCTTGTGGCAGGTCACACCTACGAGCTGGCCTTCACCGCGACCGCCGACCGGGAGGCGACCGTCCGGGTCCGGGTCCAGGACAGCCGGCCACCGGACTATCTGCCGTCGGTGTCCCGCGATTTCCGCGTGGGGCCGGCCGCCTGCCGTCGTGCCTACCGGTTTCCCGGCGCGGTGAGCAGCCCGCATTCGGAGCTCACCTTTCAGCTCGGCGGACAGACGGACAGCTTCCAGCTGACGGTGTCCGACGTCGTCCTGGTGGAGGCTAGGGCGTGACCTCGAGGCCGATCCAGGCGAGGGTTCCGCGCATCTGGAACTCGAGGAACTCCCTGCGGGCCTCGACGGTGTTCTGGAGCTGACCGAAGAGCTCCGCGCTGATCGCGCCGCAGAGCTGGAGCCATCCGCCCAGCGCGCGGAAGGCGACCTGCGGTGGCAGGCCGGGGGCCAGGACGTCGGCGACGCTCCGGGCCTCCGGTGCGAGCGGTTCGGCGAGGGGTTCACCGTCGGGCAGCGCGCCGGCCGCATGGGCCTCGGCGACGATGCCGCCCAGCGCGAGGATGACCCGGATCGCCGAGGTGACCGTGTCACGTGGCGCCGCGTACCCCGGGACCGGGCTGCCGTAGATCAGGGCCCATTCGTGCGGCCGGGCCAGCGCCCACTCCCGTACGGCGTGCCCGGTGTCGATCCAGCGCCGCGCGAAGGCGTCGCCCCCGGCGGCGGCCGACTCGGCGGCGGCGCCGAGGCTGTCGTACGCGTCGATGATCAACGCCGTGAGCAGCTCGTCCCGGCTGGCGAAGTAGCGGTAGACCGCGGACGAGGCCATGCCGATGTCCCGGGCGACCGCGCGCAGCGACAGGTTCGCGCCCTCCTCGGCCAGGTGGCGCTTGGCCACGGTCTTGATCTCTTCGGTCATCTCGGCGCGGACGCGCGCCCGGAGCGAGGCGGCCTTCATGGGGGACAGTGTGCCACACCGAGAGCACTGCTCTTGACGGCGAGCGGGTTCACTGCAAACATTGCTCCGGTACGAGAGCACTGATCTCACTAAGGAGCGGTTGTCATGGCTGAGAACCTCGTCGTCGGATCCGGGTCCATCGGCACCAACGTCGCCCGGCGTCTCGTCGAGCGCGGCGAGAGCGTCCGGATGGTCACCCGCAGCGGCTCGGGCCCCGAGCACCCGCGGATCGAGCGGGTCGCCGCCGATGCCACCGACGCGGCCCGCCTGACCGACCTGGCCCGCGGCGCCGCGGTGATCTACAACTGCTCCAACCCGCCCAACTACACGATGTGGGAGCGCATGCTGCCGCCGATGAACACGGCGATGATCGCCGCCGCCAAGGCGAACGACGCGGTCCTGGCGATGACCGGCAGCCTCTACGCGTACGGCGAGCAGCCCGGCGGCCGGATGAACGAGCACACCCCGATGACCGCCACCGGCCACAAGGGACGCCTGCGCAAGCGGATGTGGGAGCAGGCGCTGTCCGCCGGCATCCGCACGGTCGAGGTCCGCGGCTCGGACTACATCGGCAAGAACGCGGTCGGCATCTACTCCACGGTCCTCGGGCCGGCCCTGGAGAAGGGCCGCACCGCCTGGGTTCCCGGCCGCCTGGACATGCCGCACACCTTCACCTACACCGGCGACATGGCCCAGGCGCTGGTCACGCTGGCGCCGGACGCGCGGTCGTGGGGCCGGGCCTGGCACGTGCCGTCCGCGCCGGCCATCACGCTGCGCGAGATCGCGCAGCGGTACGCCGCCGCGGCCGGGAAGCCGCCGGTCCGGCTGATCCCGATGCCGCGCTTCGTCATGCACGTGGCCGGGGTGTTCGTGCCGATCGCCCGCGAGTTCGCCGAGATGGACTACCAGTTCTACGGCCCGTTCCACCTGGACGCGACCGAGACGGCCGACACCTTCGGCCTGACGGCGACCGACCTCGACGTCGCCATCCGCGAACAGGTCGGCCCGTGAACTTTCAGCCCACGGGAACAGGTGGCGCCGGCGCGGCGGCCTTGGTGCCCGGCCGCCACCAGTTCCATCGTCCGAGCAGCGACATCGTGGCCGGCAGCAGCAGGCCGCGAACCACCGTGACGTCCAGCAGGACCGCCACGGCCATGCCGACGCCGATCTCCTTCACCGCGACCAGGCCGCCGAGGACGAAACCGAGGAAGACGATGCCGATCGCCAGGGCGGCCGTGGTCACCACCGAACCGGTGGCGGTGATCCCGGCCAGGACGGCGCGATCGCTGGCCGCGCGATCCGTGGACGTCCGCCGGTCCCACTCCTCCTTGATCCGGGCCAGCAGGAACACCTCGTAGTCCATCGAGAGACCGAAGGCGAAGACGAACAGCAGCAGCGGCGTGGTCAGGTCGAGCGCCCCCCACGGTTCGAAGCCCAGCACGCCGGCGCCCCAGCCCCACTGGAAGACCGCGACCAGCACACCCATGGTCGCCAGCAGCGTCAGGATGTTCATCGCGACGGCCTTGACCGGTACGACCACCGAGCGGGTGAGTGCGAACAGCAGCGCCCCGGTGGCCACCACGATGATCGCCAGGGCGATGGGCAGCCGGTCGGCCACCGACCGTTTCTCGTCGACCAGTTCCGCGGCGGGACCGGCCACCAGCACGGGGGAGGGTGCGTCGAGGGCCCGCAGGTCGGCCACCAGTTGCTGGGCCTGTTCGCCGTCGGCGGTTCCGCGCGGCACCACGTCGGCGACGCTCACGCCGGGCGGCAGCTCGTCGCGCTCCCACACATCGGACACGCCCGGCATGCGCTCGATGGTGTCGTACAGCGCGCCGAGCTGGGCCGGATCCGCCTCGACCACCACGGTCAGCGGCGCCTTCGGAGGGTCGGCGAACCTGCCCTGCACCGCCTCGTACGTCTGTCGTGCCTCGCTGGTCCCCGGCAGCGCGCGGACGTCGGAGTTGGCGAACTCCACGAAGAACAGCGGAGCGCTCAACGCCAGCAGACCGGCCGCCGCGGCCAGGGCCACGAGGCCGGGCCGGCGCTGAGCGAACGTGGCCTGACGCCGGAGGAGACCGAAGCTTCGCCCCCGGCCGGTCGCCGGGATGCGCCGGTGGGCGATCGAGAGCAACGCGGGTACGAGCGTCAGCCCGGTCGCGGTCGCCAGCGCGACCACGAGCGCCCCGCCCATCGCCATCGCGGCCAGCAGCGGGTCACCGAAGGCGAACAAACCCACCAGGGCCACGGTGACGGCCGAGCCGGACACCAGCACCGCCCGGCCCGCGGTGCCCACCGTCCGGGCCATCAGCTCGACCGGCGGCGCGCCCGGATCGGCGGCCCGCTCCTCCCGGAACCGGGCGATCATCAGCAGGCTGTAGTCGATCGCCAGCCCGATGCCGAGCAGCGTGACCACATTGACCGCGTACTCGCTGACCGGCAGCAGGCGGGCCAGTCCGGTCAGCGCCAGCAGCGTGGCGGTGATCGCGCCCACGGCGGCCGCCAGCGGCAGCAGGCCGGCCACCAGGCCGCCCAGCACGAGGATCAGCAGGATCCCGACGCAGACCAGAGCGACGGACTCGCCGACGGCCGCGTCCCGGACGGCCTGGTCGGCGAACTCCTGTTCGGCCAGCAGCTCGCCGCCGATCAGGACCTCCGGGGCGTCGATCCGGAGCAGGGCGGCGCTCACCTGGCCGGCGACCCGCAACGCCTCGTCGTCGCTCAGACCAGGATCCAGCTCGACCGTGACCAGGGAGCTGCGGTTGTCGGTGGAGATCTTCCGCATCGGCGTGGTGTAGGCGTCCTCGACGTCGGCCACCCCCGGCATGGCGCGGATCTGGTAGATGATCTCGGTGACGCTGTTGATCAGGTCGATGGATCCGACGTCGAGCCCGGAGATCACGGCGACCAGCCGTTCGCCCTCGGGCGACACCGCGTCCAGACGGTCCTGGGCGGCGGTGGCCGGGGCGCCGGCGGGCAGGGGGTCGATCGACCGCGTGTGGTCGTAGATGGAGCCCCCGAACACCGCACCGGCCAACGCGACCACCGTCCACACCGCGACGATCGTGAGGCGCCGGCGGTACACCGTGCGACCTAGCGCAGTAAGCATGACGGCCTCCTGACCGGCGTCAGAGGGACAGCCGCGGATCATGCAACCACCGTCGGCCGCGGTGCGCAACCGCCGGCCGCCCGCCTGGCAGGATGGGCTCATGACGTACCAGGTGCGGCCGCTCGGGCCGGGGGAGCAGCAGCTCGCGTGGGACCTCGGGAGCCTCGCGTTCGGCTACCACGAGCAGCCCATGCCGGAGGGCTGGGCCTCGGACTCCCCGAGCCGGCGCACCCTCGGCGTCTTCGACCCGGCCGGGCGGCTGGTGGCGAAGGCGGTGGATCGCGAGCAGGGCCAGTGGTTCGGCGGCCGGATCGTGCCGGTCGGCGGCGTCGCCGGTGTGGCGACCGCGGCCGAGCTGCGCGGGCACGGCCTGGGCCGGCTCGTGCTGACCGAGCTGCTGGGGGGCGCCCGGGAGCGGGGCGCGGTGATCAGCACCCTGTTCGACACCATCCCGGCGCCGTACCGGGCCCTGGGCTGGGAAGAGGTCGGCGCGCTGGTCTACCAGCGAGTGCCGGCCCGGGTGCTGGCCGAGATCCGGCCCGATGCCACGACCACGTTGCGGCCGGCGACCGAGGCCGACATCCCCGCCGTTCAGGAGATCTACCGCGAGGTGGCGCGGGCGGGCACCGGCATGATGGAGCGTTCCGGGCCGGCCTTCGCGGCGTCCCCCACGCAGGTGCTGGCCGACCACCACGGCCTCACGGTCGCCGTCGACAAGACCGGCGACATCGTCGGGTACGCCAGCTGGGACCGCGGCCCCGGGTACGACGCGAACGGCAAGCTCACCGTGGACGACCTGATCGGACTGACGCCCGAGGCGACGCGCACCCTGCTGGCGATGTTCGGGGGCTGGGCCAGCGTCGCGCCGACCGTGCTGATCCGGCTGGGCGCCGCCGATCCGGTCTGGTCGCTGCTGGCACGGCGTGACGCCACACCCGAGTCCTCGCAGCCGTGGATGCTGCGCGTCGTCGACGCGCCCGCGGCGGTCGCCGCCCGTGGCTGGCCACGGCACCTGACCGGCGAGGTCGACCTCGAGCTGGCCGACGACGTCTGCCCGTGGCAGCAGGGCCCGCACCGGCTGGTGCTCTCCGGCGGCGACGGCCGGCTGGAGCCGGGCGGCGCGGGCACCGTGCGGCTGACCCCGCGCGGGCTGGCCTCCTGGTATGCGGGCGCGGCCACCCCGCAGCAACTGCGCCGCAGCGGTTTCCTGACCGGTGGGGACGCCGGCACCGACGAACTCCTGCGGACCGCGACCGCCGGTCCCGCACCGACTCTGCACGACTATTTCTGATTGCCTAGGTGTCGTGCTTCAGAGCCCGCCTGGTCGGGTTCTGAAGCACGACCTAAGATCGCTGTCTGACGGTCGGCCTCTGCGAAGGGTATTCCTCATGATCGATCCCAAGATCGACGTAACCCGGCCGAGCAGCGCCCGGGTGTGGAACTACCTCCTGGGCGGCAAGGACAACTTCGCCGTCGACCGGGAGCTGGGCGACGCGCTCCGCACGGCGAACCCGGGAATCGTGGGGGTCGCCCAGGCCCAGCGCAGGTTCCTCATCGAGGCGGTCACGCTGTTCGCCGGTGAGGCGGGCATCCGGCAGTTCCTCGACATCGGCACCGGTCTGCCGACGGCCAACAACACCCACGAGGTCGCGCAGCGCGTGGCGCCCGAGTCGCGGATCGTCTACGTCGACAATGACCCGCTCGTGCTGGCGCATGCCCGCGCGCTGCTGACGAGTTCGTCCTCGGGGACGACCGCCTACGTCGACTCCCACGTGGAGGACCCGGAGCGGATCCTGAGCGAGGCCGCCGAGACACTCGACTTCAGCAAGCCCGTCGCGCTGACCATGATCGGCATCCTGGGGAACGTCGCCGACTACGCCCAGGCTCGCTCCATCGTCGAGCGGCTGCTCGCGGCGGTGCCGTCGGGCAGTTTCCTGGCGGTGAGCGACGGCACCAGCACCAGCGCTGAGAGCGTGGAGAGCCAGCGGGTCGCCAAAGGCGGCGGCCACCCGTACAACCTGCGCACGCCCGAGGAGATCGGCGGCTACTTCGAGGGCCTGGAGCTGCTCGAGCCCGGCGTGGTGCCGACCTCGCAGTGGCGGCCGCAGCCGGGAACGGAACCGGCCGCCCTCGACGTCTACTGCGCGGTGGGCCGCAAGCCCTGACGCGTCGTGACGGACGAGGGTGACCGGTTCCGCCCTGAGTCCTAGCTCTTCCAGTCGTGGATGACGTGCAGCTCCGGGGCGCCGCCGGTCGGCGGGAGCGTCACCGCGTACAGGTGCTCCATGTCGTCGGACCAGGTGAGGCCGCGCGGCGCGAGCACGTCCTCGCTGATGTCGATGCGCTTCTCGGGGGCGACGCCGCCGGTCTCGTAGAGGTAGATGTCGTCGCCGGTCGAGCGGACGCCGCTGACGACGTAGCAGTCGTCGGGCGCGGCCGCGACGGCCAGCGGGTGGTAGCCGGTGTAGTACGAGCCGCGGCCGGACAGGTTGCTGGTCGCGTACGCCTGGGTGGCGTTGCGGCCGCCGGCGCCGGTCAGCAGCGTCTCGCCGTACTTGTCGAGGCCGATGTCGAACAGGTTGCTGCCCGGCGCGGTGGACGACGCGCGGGTGCTCAGGCCGTTGTCCTCGGTGATGTCGTAGACGTAGACGGTCGAGAGGCTCAGGTTGAGCTGGGCGGCGACCAGCGTGCCGGCCTGGTAGGGCTCGCCCTCCTCCACCTCCTCGAAATGCGCGGCGAGCAGCGGCGCTCGCTGGAACCGCAGGTCGCCCTGCACGTTCAGCTGGTAGACCGGCTCGGGATCGGGGTCCTCCTCGGTCGGTTCGGGCCAGGTGATCCGGCCGATGCCGCCGTTCCAGTTGCCGTCGCAGCCGTGGCCGAACCACAGCACGTCGCCGGCGTAGACGAGGTGGGTCGGGCACGTGTTCGCGGGGAGCTGGATCTTGTCGCTCTCCTCGAGGGTGTGCACGTCGATCTCGGTGATCGCGTCGCCCGAGGTCAGCGCGGCGTAGATCCACTCGGTGTCGTCGTCCTGGGCCAGGCCGGTGGCGCCGTACTGGTTCTTGATCTGCTTGACGACCTCGCCGTCGAGGTCGGTGACCGTGATGCCGTTGGACGCCGGGCCGCCGCTGATGAAGACCCGGTTGTGCTCGTCGTTGGCGACGAGGTCGCCGTAGCCGGGCAGTCCCAGGTCGGTGTCGGCCAGCGCCGGCGCCGCGGCCGCGAAAACCCCTAGTGATGTCGTCAATACGACGGCTGACGCCGCCGCGAGCGCACGATTGATGTGCAGCCTCATTTGTCTTCCCCCCGTGGGCACAAAAGCTTGGCGGAGGAAGGCTAACCGCAGCATTGATGATCGCGCGGGACCGTCCGAATGCGATTGTCGGCTTCCGGGTAAACGGACAATCCGCCGCACGCAACGGCACTGACCATTGAGGATGGTCGTTGCCATTGTCGTGTGGCGCTGCTAGGTTCACGAGCAGTTGCCTCATAGCAACGACGCACTTCGCAATAGCGGGTCACTGGTGCCGGCGTACCCGTTCGACTATTTCTTCATACGGGTCCTGTCCCGCCAGTATTCGCCCGTCTCCTCGCCGTGGTAATACTCGGCCGTGACCGCATCCGGCGAGTGCGCCGCCCTCGCCATGTCCGCCGACCAGAACGCCGCCGGCGCCTTCGGCGGCGCCGCCTCGGTGGACTGAGCCTGGCAAGAACCGGTCGGACCATGGCATTTTGGCCACTTCTCGGTGCCGGGAGAGCCGCCTACGGTCGACGGTTGTGAACCAAGTTCTCCGCATCGCCGTCAACGGGACGCTCCGCGAGGTCGATGCCGGAGGTTTCGAGCACCTCCTCGAGCTGCTTCGCGAGGAACTCGGGCTGACCGGCACCAAGTCCGGCTGCGAGTCGCGGAGCTGCGGGGCCTGCACGATCCTGCTCGACGACAGCACCGCCTTGGCGTGCGCGATCCGGCCCGAGTCCGTCGGCGGCGGCCGGGTGCTGACGATCGAGGGACTGGCGGACGGCCCGGACGTGCTGCACGCCGTCCAGCAGGCGTTTCTCGACGAGCAGGTGGGCCAGTGCGGGTGGTGTACGCCGGCGCAGGTGCTGACCGCGGTCGCCCTGCTGCGGGAGGTCACCGACCCCGGTCCCGATCTCATCCGCCGGCGTCTGTCGGCGGTGCTGTGCCGCTGTGGCACCTACGAGCGGGCGGTCGCCGCCGTTGCCCGGGCCGCCGCGACGGCATCCGCGCGAAGCGGCGCCGAGTGAAGTCCGGCCGGCCCCGGCGCGGGGGAGCGGCGCTGCCGAATGTGCTCCGGCGCCTGCTGACCGACCAGGGTCTGCCGGGCGGAACCCCGCCGTTCAAGGGCCGGGCGCCGGCACCCGCAACCTGGTGTGACGTCGATCCGGACGGCACCGTGCACTTCTACCTGCCGAAGGCCGAGCTGGGCCAGGGCTCCCAGACCGTGCTGGCGCAGATCCTCGCCGGCGAGCTCGGCGCCGATCTCGACAAGGTTGTTCTCCACCACCCGGACACCGAGCGCGGCTTTCCGCTCGGCTGGATGACGGTGGTCGGCGGCAGCACGGCCGAACTGATGCGGGTGCCCGCGCTCCGGGCAGCGGCCCGGTTGAACGCGCGGCGCCGCGGCCAGGCCGGCGGCACCCCTGGATCCGGTGGGCTGCTCGGCGTTTCGGTGCCGCGGATCGACCTGCCGTCGAAGGTGACCGGCGCGGCGGTCTTCACCTCGGACGTACGTCTGCCCGGCATGCTCTACGGCGCGCTGCTGCTGCCGCCACGGCACGGCGCGTCCTTGGAGAGTGTCTCCGGTGTCGAGGAGGCACGCCGGGCGCCCGGCGTCGTACACGTCATCGTAGACCCCACCACCGGCCTGATCGCCGCTGCGGCCGGGCGCACCCACCAGGCGCGCGCCGCACTTTCCCTGCTGCGGCCGCGCTGGCAGGGCGGATCCGACGCCGGCCAGGACACCATCGAAGCCGCGGTCGATGTCCGGCGCACACCGGCACACCGCATCCAGAACGTCGGCGACGTGGCAAAGCCGGCTCCACGGCCGGCGCGCCGGTTGGTCGCCGAGTACCGGACGTCGATGGTGGTGGCCGCGCCGCCCGAGCCCCCGGTGGCCGTCGCCGAGATCACCGGCGACCGGGCGACGGTGTACTCGTCCACCCAGAACCCGGCGCTGGTCCAGGACGCGGTGGCCAGGGCTCTGGGCCGCTGGCGCCGCGAGATACGCGTCGTCGTTCCGTACGTCGGAGGCTCCTTCGGCCGCAAGCACGGCTATCTGGGCGATCCCGCCGCGGCGGCGGCTCTGCTGGCCGCGGCGACCGGTCGTCCCGTGCATCTGGCCTGGACCCGGCACCAGGATCAGCTCAACGGCCCGAAGCGACCGCCGAGCCATCACGTCATGGAGGCGGGCATCGGCGACGGCGGGGATCTGCTGGCCCTGCGGCACCGGTTCGCCGTCGGCGACGCCAGCGGCGGCTGGCCCAGTTCCAGCCGGGCCGCACGGGCAACCGACGTCGACCTCTTCTCGGTCTTCGGAGCCCACCTGCTCTACCGGGGCATCCCGAACCTGCGGGTCGACTACGGCCGGGTGCCGTTGCCCTCGACGGTCGAGCTCGCGCCGATGCGTTCCCTCAGCACACACACCAACCTCTTCGCGATCGAGAGCTTCCTTGACGAGGTCGCGTTCGACCTCGGCGTCGATCCCCTCGAACTCCGTCTCCGGCACCTGTCGGACGACGAACACGGGCGCCGTCTGCGCCGCGTCCTGGAAACGGTGGCCGCCGAGGCGAACTGGGGTTCGCCGGCGCCGGGCACCGGCCGGGGCATCGCCTGCTGCGCCTACGGCAAGACCGTCACCGCCCAGGTCGTCCAGGTCAGAGCCGACGACACGGGTACGGGTACGGCGCCGATCGTGATCGACGAGGTGGTCGCGGCCGCCGACGGCCGTACGGTGAACCCGGCGATCACCCGCTCCCAGGTGGAGGGCGCCGTCGTCATGGGCCTGAGCTGGGCGCTCGGGGAACGCGTCACTCTTCGCCGGGGGCAGGTCGTCGAGAGCGACCTCGACCGGTACACGATCCTCAGGGCGGACGCCTCACCGCGCGTGCGAACCGTTCTCGTCGACGGCGACCACTGGGGCGGCGGCGTCAACGAGGCCGGCGCCGGCCCGGCCGCGGCCGCGCTCGCCAACGCCGTACACGCCCTCACCGGCACCCGGATCCGGACGTTGCCGCTGTTCCCGCCGCCGAACACATCGGAGGCATCACCATGAGCGGGCTCACCACCACGATCGCGGCCGCTGACGGCACGAAGCTCGCCACAAGAGCCTTCGCCGGACGCGACAGCTACCTGAAGCTGCTGCTCTCCGTCGTGTGAGTCCACGCGCCGAACTGCGCGGGGCCGACGATCTGGCTGCCCTGTTCGTCGAGGGCCGCGCCGAGCCGGTCACCCAGTGAGTCGTCGTAGGACAGCCCGGCCGGCAGCGTCAGGCCGGTGGCGGTCAGCGCGGGTTCCAGGCTCAGCAAGGACATCGCCAGCCAGTCCACGATCATCGACTCGGAGCCCGCGCCGACCGGGGTGAACGACTGAATCTCCGGAGCCGGCAGTCCCGCGTCGACGAACGTCGGATGGAGCCGCCTCCCGAAACCCGGCTGAGCGCCGCCGGCCCGGAACACCTCGGCCACCAGCCGATAGCTGTCATCCCACACGTCACACGCCGGCCAGGTCGGTTGCGCTTCGGTCATGTCGATCTCGTGAAAGATCACCACTCCTCCGGTACGGAGCAGCCGGGTCAACCGGCGCAGTGTTTTCCCGGGATCGGGCAGGTAGAGCAGGATGTACCGGCCGACGATCGCATCGAACCGGGTGTCGGCGTCGAAGTCGTCCAACGCCGCCGTCCGGAACTCGACGCGTCCGGAGTAGCCGGCCTCCTGGGCGCGCCTGGTCGCCCGTTCGACGGACCGTGCGTCGCGGTCAACGCCGACCACGTGTCCAGCGGCGCCCACGATGTCGGCGGCCGCCATCGACACGTCACCCGCCCCGGCGCCGAGATCGAGAACCGTCATCCCCTCGCGCAGGCCGCCGGAGCGGAAGAAGCTCTCCGTCCACGGTTGCAGCAGGCGCGCCTGGGCCCGCAGGCGTCGATGTTCCGCTTCCGAATAGCCCAGGACATAGCCGTCGTCGCTCATCCGATCCTCCTTCGATATCGGTCAGGTGACCCGGTGACGAGAACCGTCCTGCCGATGCGGCCGAGGTCGGCGAACGCCTGATCGACGACCGTACGCAGGGCGCTCGTGCCGGTGACGTCCAGGGAGGCGCGCCACAACCGGTCGGCGTGACGGAGAGCCAGGTCGTCGAGGGTTTCCGGTCATTGCCCGGAGCGCTGTTTGACCCGGCGGCCGGTCTGCCAGACCTCGCGAACCCGGCCGGGATCGGCGAGCACGGCGATGTCGTCGAGCGGGTTGTCGTCGAGGATCAGCAGGTCCGCGTCGTAACCGGTGGCGAGCTGCCCGGACCGCGGTCCCTGAGGTCCGAGCGTGGCCGGGCCGTTCGCGGTCGCCGCCTCGATCGCCTCCAGCGGACTGAACCCGGCCTCGACCAGCAGCGTCAGCTCCTCGCCGTGCCGGCCCCAGTCGCCGGCGCCGATGTCGGTTCCCATCGCGACGGTGACACCGCTCCGATGCGCCAGCGCGACCGCCTCGGCATGCCGTTCCGCCACCGCGAGCATCTTCGGCCGGGCGTACGGCGGAAGCCGGCTCGGATCCGACACCGCGGACGCGACGATCAACCGGGTGGGCACCAGGATCGCGCCCGTCTCGCGCATCGCGGCCGCGCATTCCTCGTCGAGGTAGGTGCCGTGCTCGATCGTGCGTACCCCGGCCTCCAAGGCGGCGATCATGCCGGGCTTGCCGTGGCAGTGCGCGGCCACCACCCGCTCGGCGAGGCCGGCCACCTCGACCATGATGCGCAGCTCGGCGGCGGTGAACTGCTGATGGATCGGATCGTCCACCTCGGACATGACACCGCCGGAGGCACACACCTTGATCACCTTGGCGTTGCGTCGCAGCTGCTCGCGGACCACCCGCGCGCACTCGGCCTCGCCGTCGGCGACCCGGAGCTCGCCCGAGTGCGCTCCGAAGTCGTGCACCCATGGCAGCGGAAAGCTGTGCAGGTCGACGTGGCCGCCGGTGGGTGAGATGACGGCGCCTGCCGCGTGGATCGCCGGGCCGGGAATCGTCCCGTCGGCCACCGCCGGCGCGATGTCGACGCCGAGGCCGCCCAGCTCCCGGATGCTCGTCACCCCGGCGTCCAGCGCGGCCCGCAGGCCGGCGACGCCTCGGGCGGCACGCAGGGCGATCGGCTCGCGCGGCAGCATCGCCAGGTCCGGCACGATCTGCCCGAGCAGGTGCGCGTGACAGTCCCACATCCCGGGCATGACGACGGGCGCCCGGACCACGTCCGCGTCCGGAGTTGACGGAGCCTCCACGGCCGGGCCGGCGTAGGTGATCGTCGGGCCGTCGAGCACGACGACGGCATCGGTGACCGGGGCGCCACGTCCCGGAATCATCAGATCGGCTTCGATGCGCTGCACGAGAACACTCTAGGACCCGGATTGTTCGCCCACGACGGCGGTGGCAAGATTGCCGACGAGCGACTGTTTTCTGCCGTACGAGGATGGAGGTCGAAGCCGTGCACACCGTGGTCGTCCTCGCCCTCCCCGGCACGATCGCCTTCGACCTCGCCACCCCGATCGAGGTGCTCGGACGAGTGCCGCTGCCCGGCGGGAAGTCGGGCTACGAGGTGCTGGTCTGCGGCAGCGAGCCGATCATCGACGCCGGCCCGCTGCGGCTGGCGGTCGACCACGGCCTCGACGCGCTGCGAACCGCCGACACGATCATCGTGCCCGGTCGCCGGGACCCCACCGCGCCGCTGCCCACCGCCGCGCTGGCGGCGCTGCGGGCCGCTGCCGACGCGGGAACCCGCATGGCTTCGATCTGCGTCGGCACCTTCACCCTGGCGGCGGCCGGCCTGCTCGACGACCGGCGAGCGACGACGCACTGGGCGGCAGCCGATCTGCTCCGCGCGACCTACCCGCGGGTCAAGGTCGACCCCGATGTTCTGTACGTCGACGACGGGCAGTTCGTCACCTCGGCCGGCGCCACCGCGGGCGTCGACATGTGCCTGCACCTGATCAGCCTCGACTACGGCGCCGCGATCGCCGCCGACGCGTCCCGGCTGGCCGTGGCCGCGCTGCACCGCGACGGCGGCCAGGCGCAGTTCATCCCCCGCCCCAGCGCTCCCGCCGCGCAGACCGGCCTCGGCGAGGTGCTGCAATGGCTGGAGGCGCACGTCGAGCGGGACCTCACGCTGGCCGACGTCGCCGCGCGGGCCGGGCTCAGCACCCGGACGCTCAACCGGCGCTTCCGCGACGAGACCGGGCACACCCCGATGCAGTGGGTCAACGCGGTACGCGTGCGACGGGCCCAGGAACTCCTGCAGAGCACCGACCACGGCGTCGACCGGATCGCGCACCTGGTCGGTTTCGCCTCACCGGCTCAGTTCCGGCTGCAGTTCAAGCGACACAGTGGAGTGCCGCCGCAGTCGTATCGCAACACGTTCCGCTTCCCTCATCGGGGCGCGCAGATATCGGGCTCTGCAGGAAAAGCGTAACCAATCGATTGCGCCGCTTTCGAACTCCGGCGTCCTGTTCGCACCCTGGTTTCAGCTTTCCCGTCGACGCTGGATCGCGGCGCCCTCCGGCCGCACATTGGGCATTGTCCAACAGTCGCCAAGGCATCGGGGGAACGTCTCTTGGACTTGGCTGGAGCCTGAAGCGCGTCCTGGGGGTGGGCGGACGACTCGGCGCGGTCGCCCACCCGCGCCTCTTCCCGTACGGTCAACTGACCAAGACGGTCGCGAGGGATCGGGCAGACGGCATGGCACATGCCCCAGACCGTGAGGTGCCCCCGTCGTGAGCCCAAGGGGCGCCCCGGGCGCCCGCCGGTGCAAGGAGTGCCGGGCTTTCTGCCGACGACGCGTTCTCGCGAGTAGCGTTCACCGGCGTGCACCTGGATCTGAACCTGCTGGTCGTGCTGGATGCCCTGCTCGACGAGGGCAGCGTGATGGGCGCGGCCGAGCGGCTGCATCTGTCGTCGCCGGCGATCAGCCGCAGCCTCGGCCGGCTCCGCAAGCTGACCGGTGACGACATCCTGGTTCGCACGGGGCGCACCATGGTTCCGACGCCGTACGCGACGGCGATCCGGGAGGACGTCCGCCTGCTGCTCAGCCAGGCCCATGACGTGCTGGTGCCGAGCCGGACACTGGATCTCGACCGGTTGGAACGCACTTTCACGCTGCAGTGCCATGACGGACTCGCCACGGCGCTGACCCCGGCGTTGCTGCGCCGAGTGCAGGAGAACGCACCGCGGGTACGGCTTCGCATCCTGACCGAGAGTTCCGTCGACACGGGCGATCTCCGGCGCGGCCGTGTCGACGTGGAACTCAGCGAGGACCAGCCGGATCCGGCGGAGTTCCGTTCCGAAACGCTCGGCTCCGATCCCCTCGTGGTGGCGATGCGTTCCGGACACCCGTGCGGCGGGCAACTCGACCTGCGGGCCTACGCCTCGTATCCGCATGTGGTCGTATCGCGGCGTGGCCGTCTCGCCGGGCCGATCGACGAGGTGCTCGCCGCGGAAGGCCTGCGACGTAACGTGTCCGCGGCGGTGACGACCGGCGCCATGGCTCTGCACGCGGCCAGCCGCAGCGACATGCTGGTCACCACGACGGCGCTCGTCAGCCGGCCGCTCGTCGAGGCCTTCAACATGATCTGCGTGCCGTTGCCGGCCGCTTTCCCGGCGGCTTCGATCAACTGCAACTGGCATCAGCGCTACGACTCCGATCTGGCTCACACCTGGCTGCGGGACCAGGTGCGGGCCGCGGTCACGGACCTCGTCGCCGGTTGAGCCAAGGGCGGCACGGCGTGAATTGCGAGAGCCGTACGCCGATTGCGTGACGGTAAACCGTCGATTTACCGAATGGCATTGGATTTCGTGCGGCACGGGATTTAGCGTGGCTCATCGATCAGCGCCCGCGACGGTGTCGCGCAATCGAAGCCATGACGTTTATCGAACGTCAGCCTACTGACGATCCCGGATGCCTATGGACCTCGGACACATTCTGCTGCTGATTCTCGCCGGCGTGGTCGCCGGCGGGATCAACGCGCTGGCAGGTGGCGGCTCGCTGGTCACGTTCCCCAGCTTGATCGCGACAGGTCTTCCCTCGATCGAGGCGAACGTGACGAACTCGGTCTCCGTCTTCCCCGGCTACCTCTCCAGCGCGCTGGGCAGCCGGGCTGACCTGGCGGGGCAGTGGCGCCGCATTCCGGCGGTGCTGCCCGCCTGCGTCGCCGGGACGGTCGCGGGTTGCGCTCTGCTGCTGCGTACGCCCGCTCGCACGTTCGAGGTTGTCGTGCCGTTCCTGGTGCTCGGCGCGGCGGCGATGCTGTTCTTCCAGGACCGGCTGCGCGGTCTGGTCGGTCATCCGCGCGCGTTCGGACCCCGCCGCCGTGCGGTCGCCCTGCAGTTGGTCGTCTTCGCCGGCGCCGTGTACGGCGGCTACTTCGGCGCCGCGCTGGGCGTGATGTACGTCGCCGTGCTGGCCCTCGTGCTGGACGAGACGTTCCACCGCATCAACGCGCTCAAGAACGTCCTCACCGTCTCCGTGGGCGCTGTCACCCTGGTGGCGTTCGCTCTCTTCGGCCCGGTCAACTGGTCGGCCGTTCTGGTTCTGGCTCCCGCGACGGTCGTCGGAGGCTACGCGGGGGCGACCTTGGCCCGGCGCCTTCCCAGCCGCTTCCTGAAGGGACTCATCGTCACCTTCGGCGCGGCGATCGGCCTGGTCCTCCTGATTCGAGCGAGAGAGGTAACGCGATGAGAAGACGTGGGCAGGGCGCATGATCGACTGGGTTGAGCTGACCGAGTCGCTGGGATCGTCGCCGTGGTTGTATCTGATCCTCCTGTCGGTGTCGTTGCTGGACTCGTTTCTGCCGCTGATCCCGAGTGAGCCCGTCATCATCATCGCCGGCGTCTTCGCTGCCACGGGGTCCGTCAACCTCGTGCTGGTCATCGGCGCGACCGCTGTCGGCGCCTTCCTGGGCGACCAGATTCCGTACGCGCTCGGCAGGCGGCTGAGCCTCAGGATCGGGAAGCGGCTTCCGCCCGGCTCCAGGCGACGTGCGACGCACGACTGGATCTCCCGGCACCTGGCGGCTCGCGGCGGATTCGTCCTGGTGAGCACCAGGTTCGTTCCGGTCGGGCGCTATCTCGTGACCGTGACCACCGGAATGGTGCGGTACGACTATCGGAAGTTCATGCTGTTCACCCTTCTCGGTGGCACCGCCTGGAGCGCCTACACCGTCATGACGGGTTACCTCGGCGGCGTGCTCTTCCAGGACAACGCGTTGCTGGCGTTCGCGGTCGGGCTGGGACTCGCACTCGTCCTGTCCGGTGTGCTGGAGGTGATCCGCCGGGTTCGCACTCGCGACACGGTGGCGTGAATGGGTGGTACCGCAATTGCGCGTGAGTAAATCGTCGCTTTACCACATCGCACTGGTTTACCATTACGCCGCGGTTTAGCGTGGTCGGCATGAACGTGAACGTGCTCGACCGTATTCGAATTTCCGACGTGGTCGCCAATCTCGCGCATGCGCAGGACGACAAGGACTGGGAACGCTTTCGGGATTTGTTCGCCGATCGCGTGACGCTGGACCTGACGGGGCGCTCCGGTGAGCCTGTCGAGGAGCTGACGGCGGATGAGATGACCGCCAAGGCCCGCGCGGTCATCGATGGATTCGCCTGCACGCATCACGCGAGTTCCAACCTGCTCATCGAGGTTTCCGGCACGACCGCGCGCTGCCGGGCCCACATGGTCGCCTATCACCACGTCCCGACGCCGGGCGTCGACCATCTCACCATGCGGGGCTACTGGCGGCTGGAGCTGGTCGACGCGAACCAGAGATGGGCGATCCGGCGGTGGGCGATCGTGCGGACCGCGCCGTGGGAAGGAAATCCGAACCTGTACGACATCGCCCGAGAAGGAGCTCACGGTGATCTATGAGATGCGTCGTGAGCCGGCGGTGCCGGGCCGGGGCGCGGAACTGGCCCGATGGATGGACGAGCAGGTCGTTCCGTTGCACGAGGCGAACGGGATGACCGTCGCGGGCACGTTCACCGACGCCGACGACGAGGATGCCTTCGTCTGGATCCGCGGGTTCCGCAGTGCTGAGGAACGAGAAGAGGTCGTGGAGCGGGTGCACCGCGATCCGCGCTTCGATTCCGAGATCAGGCCGCGCCTCGGGGACCTTCTCGCCGGCGAAGCGGTGACCGTGCGCCTGGCGCCGACCGAGCGTTCCCGGCTGCGCTGACTGCCCGAACCCGCGTCCGGCGCGGAGACGTAACGAATTCATGGCCGATTCAGGAGGTAGGACACGTGCGTGCAGTAGTGGCCGGCGGCGGGATCGTCGGGCTCACCAGCGCGATCGCGTTGCACCGGCGGGGCATCGAGGCGGTGATCCATGAGCAGGCGCCCGCGATCCGTGCGGCGGGTGCGGGGCTCGGCTTGTGGGCGAACGCCGTGGCGGTCTTCGACGAGCTGGGACTGGGTGAGCAGGTACGAGCCATCGGCAGACCGGCGGAGATGTATTTCCGGGACCACACCGGCGAACTGATCCGTCCTTCCGGGTTCTCGGAGGACGACCACCGGTATCTGCTCGTGCACCGCGCCAAGTTGAACGAGCTGCTCGCTGACGCGGTGGGCAAGGACAACATCCGCCTGAATTCGCGACTGGTCGGCTACGAGGAGACCGGCGCCGGTGTCACGGCCCACTTCGACGACCGGACGAGCGTTGAGGCGGACGTCCTCGTCGGCGCCGACGGCGCGTACTCCGCCGTTCGTTCCCTGCTGCTGCCGGGCAGCGACGCCGTCGAGCACGAGGGCCATCACGCCTGGCGCTCGGTGGTCAGGCCGCCGGCGGGCGTCACCATCGACGAGGGCGTCATCGTGCTCGGTGAGAACCGTACCCGTGGAGGGTTCGTGCCCACCGTCGACGGCACCGTGTACTGGCTGGTCAACCAGTTCGACGTGGACTCGTTGCGGGGCACCGCGAAAGAGCAGGCCGCGCAACGGGCCGGGTTCCTCGACACGACGGGCTGGAACCCGGTGTTGCCCGCCCTGATCGCATCGACGCCGGACGACCAGGTGCTGCACAACCAGATCATGCTGGTGCCGCCGTTGTCACGGTGGGCGTCGCCTCGGGTGGTCCTGGCCGGGGATGCCGCACACGCGCTTTCTCCGCACATCACCGCGGGTGCGTCGTTGGGCGTCGAGGACGCGCTGTTGCTGGCCCGGCTGCTCGCCTCGTCCGACGAAGTGTCCGCCGCGCTGGCCGCGTACGAGCGGGACCGGATTCCGCATTACCGCAAGGTCGCCGAGTTGTCCCAGAAGGTGGAGGACTCCGTGACGCCGGAGGAGTTCGCCTCCCGTTACGTGGCGTTCAGCCACTGGATGCTCAGCCGGTAGTGGCGTCGAACGAAAGGGAGAATCAGGTGGGTCTGTGCATCGACACCGACGTCGCCGTGCCGGTGCGCGATGGCGTCACGCTGGCGACCGATCTGTGGCGACCGGCCGGGACCGGACCGTGGCCGGTTCTGCTCGCTCGTACTCCGTACGGCAGGACCTCCACCGCCCACCTGGGCAACCCGAAGCTGCCCGACATCCGCGCCCTGGCCGACAGCGGTTACCTGGTCGTCGTCCAGGACGTACGCGGCACCGGGCAGTCGCCGGGACGGATGGAGCCGCACCGTTTCGATCAGAGCGACACCGTCGACACCCTGGCGTGGATCGCCGACCAGGACTGGTGCGACGGCCGGGTGGGGATGTGGGGCGCTTCGTACATGGGCTTCTCGCAGTGGCAGGCGGCAACGCAGGCGCCGCCGGAGCTCCGCGCGATCGCGCCCATGATGACCTCGGCGGACGTCTACCGGGCCTGGTACCCGGCCCGGGGCGCGGTGTCGCAGAGTACGTTGTTCAACTGGTCGGCCCGCATGGCCATGGCCAACTTGTCGCGCCCGGGGAACGACGGACCGTCGGACCCGCGGGACGTGGCACAGATCCGGGCCGCGCTCGAACGCCCCGAAGACCTGTACGCGCTGCCGACCGGCGACCGGGGCGCCCTCGCGCGGGGACTTCCCTGGATGGGCGAGATGCTCGCCCACCCCGGCCATGACGCGTACTGGAAGCCGTTGGCCTCGTTGGACCGCAGCTCGGCGATCACCGTTCCCGCGTTGAACGTGACCGGCTGGTACGACGTGTTCGCGCGAGAGGTGGTCCGCTCGTACACCACCATGCGCCGGGACGGCGGCAGCGTGCCGGCCCGGGAGGGCCAGCAACTGATCATCGGCCCGTGGGGTCACGGTGATGGCGCGGACCTGGGAATCTTCCCCGACCGCTCGTTCGGCCCCGCGGGGTCCGTCAAGGCGGCGGCGATGACGCAGGCCCATCTGCGCTTCTTCGACCGGTGGGTGAGAGGCCGCGCCGACGTCGACCAGGGTGCGCGGGTGCGCATCTTCGTGATGGGCCCGGACCGGTGGCGGGAGGAGGACGACTGGCCGCTGCCCGACACCCGGTACGAGGAGTACTTCCTGCACAGCGCGGGGCGGGCCAACAGCTCGGAGGGAGACGGGCAGCTGCACCGGAGCCCCGCCGCCGAGGATCGCAGCGACACGTTCTCCTACGATCCGCTCGACCCCGTCCCGACGGTGGGCGGAGCGACACTCGGCGTCGACGGGTTCGCCGGTCCCGCCGATCAGGCGGACGTGGAACGTCGCGACGACGTGCTCTGCTACACCAGTCGATCCCTCGAGGAACCGCTGGAGGTCACCGGCCACGTCGCCCTCACCGTGCATGTGTCCTCGTCGGCGGTGGACACCGATGTCACGGGCAAACTCGTCGACGTCTTCCCCGACGGTCGCGCCATCATCCTCTGTGAAGGCCTGTGCCGGATGCGGTACCGAGCCGCGGCGGGCCCGCCCCGGCCGCTGGTGCCCGGCCAGATCGTCGAGGCCACGATCGACATGGGTGTGACGTCGACCGTCTTCGCTCCCGGGCACCGCATCCGGCTCGAGGTGTCCAGCAGCAACTTCCCGCGATACGACCGCAACACCAACGGCGGCGGCACCTTCGCGTCCACGACGGACATCCGGGTCGCCCGGAACCGGATCTTCCATGGACCGGCGCATCCCAGCCGGCTGACGCTGCCGGTGATCGCGAGGCCCGCATGAGCACGCGCATCGAGGCGGACCTGCTGATCCCGGGCCGTGGTGCACCCGTCCGCGACGGTGTCGTCGTCATCGACGGGCCCGTCATCGCCTACGCGGGTCCGCGCGACGGCAGCCCGATCGGTGCCCCGGCGGTCGCGCCGGTGCGGGCCCGCACCGTCATGCCGGGAATGTGGGACTGTCACACGCACGTCAAAGGCGGTCGTCCGGGCACCTTCGACTCCGCCCAGCTGGTGCAGGAGCATCCGGCGACGCGGGCCGCCCGTGGCGTACAAGGTCTCCGCCGTGCCCTCGACGCCGGCGTGACGAGCGTCCGTGAGCTCGGCGGAATGGGTCTGCACCTCGCCCCGGTCGTCGCCGAGGGCTACCTGCCCGGCCCTGCCATCTATGCCGCGGGAGCCATTCTGTCCGCCACCGGCGGCCACGGCGACATCCACAGCCTGCCCAGTGAATGGGTCCACGACTGTGCCCGGATGGGCACCGGATTCCGGCTCGCCGACGGCGAGGCCGAATGCGCGAAGGCGGTCCGGGAACAGCTTCGCCGCAACGCCCGGATCATCAAGGTGTGTGCCTCCGGCGGCGTGCTCAGCGTCATCGACGACCCGATCCACCAGGAGCTGACGGTGCGGGAGCTGCGCACCGTCGTCGAGGTCGCCGGGCTCGCCGGACGTAGCGTCGCGGCGCACTGCCACGGCAAGCCGGGAATCATGGCGGCCCTGGAGGCGGGTGCGCTCACCATCGAGCACGGCAGCTACCTCGACGACGAGGCCTGTACGGCGATGAGCGAGGCCGGCGCGATCCTCGTGCCCACCCTCACCATCGTCCGGGAGCTGCTCGACGACGGTGGGCTGCCACCGTACGCGGCTCGCAAGCTTGCGGGAATCGCACAGGTCCACCGGAGCAACGTCGCTCGCGCCCACCAGGCCGGGGTGCGGATCGCGATGGGGACGGACATTCAGAGCAGCGGCGACGCCCCCGCCGCCTGGGGACGCCACGGGCGCGAAGCGGTGTTGCTCAATGACATCGGCATGGACGCGCTGGACGTCATCGAAGCCGCCACCGCCAACGGTCCCGCCACCCTCGGGCTGCAGGCGCCTCGCTCCGGCCTGCTGCACCCGGGCTTCGACGCGGACATCATCACCGTCGACGGCGACCCGCTGCGCGACCTCTCGTTACTCGCGGACCCGTCCAGAATCACCGCGGTCTGGCAGGCCGGCATCCTGGTGAAGGGCTGACCCGCGCGCAGCCGCTCATCTCCTACCTCGCGGGGCGTTCGCCGAGCCGCGGACGTCGACGCCGGTGTCCGGGGACAGCGAGCAGTGCGCCGCGGTGTTCAGGCCGGGGGCGGGCGTCGTGTCGAGCCCGTTGCGGTACGTCGTGCCGTCGTACCCGCTGAGGCACGGTGGCGGGTTGAAGAACGTGGTGACCAGCCCCATCTCGATGCCGTCCGGGGTGATGGCCGTCGAACCGGCCGCCGTCACGGATGGCAGCGTCACCAGCGCCTGCTCCAGGCCGTCGCGGCGGATCAGCGCGATGTCCGAGGTGGTGAGCAGATTGCTCAGCAGCACGCCGAGGCTCGGGTCGGTGTCCTCGAGCAGCCCGCTCACCTGGTCCGCGGCCGCGGGGGCGGCGAGGATGAGGCGCCGCAGGTCCGGGTCGGAGCTGTCCAGTTGCGCGTTGAGAAGGTTCAGGTCACGACTGAACGAGCGCAGCGCGTCGCTCGAGTTCTGCTGCGTCCGGAGCACCACCCGCCCGTTGTCGAGGAGCTGGGTCGTGGGACCGATGTTCTCCGACGCGGCGCGGGTCAGGTCGCCGCCGGTGTCCAGCAGGATCTGCAGGTTCTGGCCCTGGCCGGCCAGGGCCAGGTTCAGTTCGTCGACCACGGTGCGCAGGGAGTCCTTGGGCACCGAGGCGGCCAGGTCGTCCACCGAGGTCAGGACCGTGGTGACCGGCAGCGGGAGCCGGGTGTCGGCACGCCTGATGTGCGACCCGGCGGCCAGGAAGGGTCCGCCGTCGCTCTTCGGGCGCAGGTCGACGTACTGCTCGCCGACCGCGGACCGGTTCGCGACCACGGCCTGCACCTCGGCCGGGACGGGTGGCGCGGAGTCGTCGATCTTGAGGTCGGCCTCGATGCCGTCGCCGGTCAGCCGCATGTCGCCGACGCGCCCGACCGCCACGCCCCGGTAGGTCACCTCCGCGTTGGTGAAGATGCCGCCGGCCTCGCCCAGCTCGAGGTGGACCACGTAGTAGCCGCTGTGCCCGACGAAACGGCCCAGGTCGGCGTAGCGCAGCCCGATGAAGCCGATCACCAGCGCGCCGAGGACGACGAACAGGACGATCTTGGCCTTCGCACCGATCGTCAGCATCAGCCGGTACCTCCGGGGGACGGTTCGAGCGACGGTGGTGGCTCCGACGAGGAAGGGGACGACGATGGGGCCTCCGGAGAAGGCGAAGAGGCCGGCGGGACGGAGCTGACGGAGGGCAGGGGAAGGGGCGGAGCGCTGGAACGGGGTGAGGGACGGGTCGAGGCCGGGGCGCGACGCTGCTGGTACGTCTTGGCCGCGGCGGCGATGGCGTCGCCGGGCGTCAGCGGCGGGATGACGGTGGTGCCGGGCGCCGCGACCAGCGACAGGTACACGTTCAGATAGTCGCCCTTGATCGCGTCGAGGGCGGCGTCGGTGAACGGGTAGGTCAACAGGATCTGCAACGCCTGCGGGAGGGTCTGCCCGGCGTTGCTGAGCTGTCGCAGCACCGGTTCCAGCAGTTCCAGGTCGGCCACGAAGTCGGCCTGGCTCCGCTCGATGGTGTCGACCGCCGTACGCGACAGGGCGTCGAGCGACTGCAGCATCGTGACCAGCTCGCCGCGCTGCTGCTCCAGCACCCGCAGGCCGGGGGAGAGGTCGTCCAGAATGGTGCCGATCTGCTGGTCCCGCTGGGCCAGCGCGCCCGCGAAGCGGTTGAGCCCGTCGATCGCGGCGGTGATGTCCTTCCGGTTCGCGTCCAGGCTCGACATCAGGGTGTCGATGTTCTTCAGCAGCGCCCGGACCTCCGGCTCGTTGCCGTCCAGCGCTTCGTTGAGCTCCGCGGTGATGGTGCGCAGCTGGGCGATCCCGCCGCCGTTGAGGAGCATGGAGAGGGCGCCGAGGACCTCCTCCACCTCCGGGTTGCGGTTCGTCCGGGCCAGCGGGATCTCGGCGCCGTCGCTCAGCGTCCCGGCGCCGGAGCCGTCGGCGGGCGCGGCCAGCTGGATGTACTTCTCGCCCAGCAGGCTCGACTGATGCAGGCGAGCCACGGCGTTGGCCGGCAGGTGGACGGATCCGTTGACCAGCAGGGTGACCCGCGCCGTCCAGCTCCCGACGGGCAGCTCGATCTTCGCGACCCGCCCGACCGGCACGTTGTTCACCCGTACCGCCGCCTGGGGAACCAGGTCCAGGACGTCGGCGAAGTCGGCGACCACCCGGTACGGGTGGTCGCCCAGGTCGGCGCCGCCGGGCAGCGGCAGGTCGGAGGCGCCGGAGAAGGAGCAGCCGGAAAGCAGCAGCGTCACGACGGCGGGGAGGACCAGCAGGCGGCGCATCAGCGTCCTCCCACAGCGGGCAGGGGCAGGGGAGTGAGTTCCCTCAGGTTCCCCCGGCCTTCGAAGGACCCGGTCTTCGGGTTGTACGCGCCCATCACGTTGGTGAGCGCCAAAGGTGCCACGTCCAGCGCTTCCTCGAGCGAGGCGCGCTGGCTGAGCAGGGTCTCGGTGATCGGCGCCAGTTTGTCCACGTTGGCTTTCAGCAGGGCGCGGTTGTCCTTGATGAAGTCGCGCACCTGGATCAGGGCGGTGGCGAGCTCGTTGAGCGCGGCGGCGAGTTCCTCCCGGTCGTCGGCGAGGAAGCCGGCCACGTCGCGCAGCTGGGTCTCCGCCGTGCGTACCTGTTTGTCGCTGTCCCTCAGCATGGCCGTGAAGCGCTCGAGGTTGGCGATCGTGCCGAACAGGTCCGCCTGGGAGCCGGACAGCGTACGCGTGGCCTTGCCGAGGTCGGCGATGCTGTTGCCCAGCGCCTTCCCGTTGCCGTCCAGGTTGGCGGCGCCGGTGTCCAGCAGGTCGGAGAGGGCGCCGTCGCGGTTGGCGCCGTCCGGTCCCAGCGCGGTGGCCAGCCGGTTGAGGCTCTCGTAGAGCTGGTCGAGTTCGACCGGCGTGGCGGTGCGGTCGGCCGGGATCTCGTCGCCGTTCGCCATCTTCGTGCCGCCGGTGTAGGGCGGGCTGAGCTGGACGTACCGGTCGCTGACGACGCTGGGCGCGACGACCACGGCCAGGGCGCCGGCCGGCACCTCGATCCCGCGGTCGATCGTGATGCCCACCCGTACCCGTGTCCCCTGGGGTTTGACCGAGGTGATGGTGCCGACCGGCACGCCGAGCACCCGCACGGCCGAGCCGGCGTAGACGCCGACCGCCTCGCTGAAGTACGCGACGATGCGCTTGGTGCCGAAGTCGCGCATCACCAGCCAGGCCAGCGAGCCGGTGAAGACGATCAGGACCGCGAGGAGCGCCGCGAGCAGACGGCCCTCCCGGGGCAGTGCCGGGCTCATCGCGAGCTCCCTGTCCGAGGTGGGATGCAACCGGTCGCGGGCGGGGTGCTGCCGGGCGGCAGGTACGAGCCGGGCACCAGGCCGCACAGGTACGCGTCGAACCAACGGCCGTTGCCGATGGCGTTGCCCACCATCCGGTAGTACGGACCGGCCAGCGCGAGTGCCCGGGTGAGGTTGTCCTGGTTGCGCTGCAGCACGTCGGTGACCCGGTCCAGCGAGGCCAGCGCCGGGCCCAGGGTCGCGGTGTTGTCGGCGACCAGCCCGGAGATCTGCGCGGCCAGTTGCTGAGTGCCGGTCAGCAGCGCACGGATCGCGTCGCGCCGCCGCTGAACCTCGGCCAGCAGCAGGTTGCCGTCGGCGAGCAGAGCCTGGAACCGCGCGTTGTCGTCGGCCAGCCGCCCGGTGATCTGCCTGGTCGCCGCGAGCAGCTCGGCCAGCTGGGTGTCCCGGGAGGAGATCGTGCGGGAGAGGTCGGACAGTCCCCGCAACGCCCCCTGCACCGAGTCGGGCGTGTTGCGGAAGGTCTGCGACATCACCGTGAAGCTCTTGGCCAGCGCGTCGGTGTCGATCTGGTCGACGGTGTCCGACAGCTGGCCGAACGCCTCGGTGACGTCGTACGGCGAGGCCGTCCGGGCGGCCGGGATGGTGGTTCGCGGGTTCTGCTCCGCCGCGCCGAGCGGGTCGAGAGCGAGGAACTTCTCGCCGAGCAGGGTCTTGATCCGGATTGCCGCGGTGCTGGCGTCGCCGACCCAGGTGTCCTTGACCCGGAAGCCGACGCGCACCAGGCCGCCGTGCAGCGCCACGCGCGTGACGGTGCCGACCTTCACGCCGGCCACCCGCACCTCGTTGCCCGTGCGCAGTCCGGCCGCCTCGGTGAAGTCCGCGGTGTAGGTCGTGCCGCCACCGACGATCGGGAGGCGGTCGGCGTTGAACGCGAGCAGCGCCAGCACGGCGGCGAGGACGATGCCGAGGACGCCGGCCAGCGCGGGACGACGGGTGGGCCGGCTCACTGGCACCTCGCCTCGGTCACCGGAAGGCCGGTCGGCGGCGGGCTCCCGTCCGAGGTGGCGACCCCGCTGACGGTCGCCGAGCAGAGATAGAAGTTCAACCAGCTTCCGTACGACGCGGTCCGGCCGATGTCCTCCATCTTCACCGGCAGCCGCCGCAGGAACGTGTCCAGCTCGGGGCCCTCGGTCAGGTTGGCCGACACCTCGCCGAGCGCGATGATGTCCTGCCGGAGCGGCTCCCGTCCGTCCTTCAGCAGACCGGCCGTGGTGGTGGTCAGATCGCCGATCGCGTCGATCGCCGTGCCGATCGGCTTCCGGTCGCGGGCCAGCCCGGACACCAGCTCCTGCAGGGTCGCGATCAGGGTGGAGAGTTCGTCGCCGCGGTCGTTGACGGTCTTCAGGACCGCGTTGAGGTTGTCGATGACCTTGCCGATCACCTCGTCCTTGGCGGCCAGGGTGGAGGTCAGCGACGCGGTGTGGGCCAGCAGACTGTCGACCGTGGTGGCCTCTCCCTGCAGGACCTGGACGACCTCGTTGGCCAGCTGGTTGACGTCCTCGGGGGCGAGCGCCTGGAACAGCGGCTGGAACCCGTTGAACAGCTCGGTGAGGTCCAGCGCGGGTGTGGTGCGCCCCAGCGGGATGGTCTGCCCGGGCGCCAGGGCCTGACCGACCGGGCCTGCCCCCTGGCCCAGGGTGATGTAACGCTGCCCGACCAGGTTGCGGTACTTGATGGTGGCGGTCACCGAGGCCGGCAGGGTACGTGCGGCGTCGACGGTGAACCGCACCTCGGCGACCCGGCGGTCGACCACCCGGATGCCGGTCACCTGGCCCACCCGCACCCCGGCGATGCGGATGTCGTCGCCGTCGGACAGCCCGGCCACGTCGGTGAACCGGGCCCGGTAGGACTGGGTCTCGCCGACGCTGGTGTTGGCGATGCTCAGGCCGAGGACGGCAGTGGTGATCACCGTGACGACGGCGAAGACGGTGCCCTTGACGGCCGGGCCGGCGATGCTTTTCGTCATGGGGTCAGCGACACCTCCTGGCCGCGGAAGATCGGGCCGACGAGCAGGCTGCTCCACGGCGGCAGCGACCGCGGCGCGACGTCGAGCGAGGCGGCCATCAGCTCGTTCAGGTACTCGCTCTCCTGCGGGGCGTTGGCCAGGCCGTACGGCGTGGGGTAGCAGGCCGGCCCGCTCTTGTCCCGGTACACCGGGTCGTCCTTCCCGGGCAGGTACGCCCCGCGCGACCGGGTGACGTGCAGCTTCACCCGCAGTCCCGGGTCCGATGTGCCCTTGCCGAGGGCCTGGTCCATGTCCGCCGCCGTGTCGGTGAGCTGTTGCAGGACGCAGGGGAACTCGGGCGCGTACTCGGCCAGCACGGCCAGCGTCGGCCGGCTGTCGGCGGACAGTCGCACGATGGTGTCCCGGTTCTTCAGGAGGAACGCGTTCGTGTCACCGCCGGCCGAGGTCACCGACGAGAACACGGCGCGGAGATTGTTCTGCTGCTCGACCAGGGTGCGGCTGGTGACGCTCAGGTGGGTCAGCGCGTCGGTCAGGTCGGGCGCCGCGTCCGCGTAGCTGTTCGCCACCGCCACCAGCCGGGTGATGTTCTCGTTCAGCTTCGGCAGCGACGGCTCGAGTTCGGTGAGGTACGCGTTGAGTTCGGTCAGCGTCGTCCCGAGCTGGGCGCCCCGGCCGTCCAGTGCCCGGGCGATGGCGGTGAGCGTCACCGACAACTTCTGTGGCTGCACCGCCTGCAGCAGGGGCAGCAGATCGGCGAGAACCCGCTCCAGCTCGATCGCGCCGGCCGAGCGGTCCTGCTGGATGACCGTGTGCTCGGCCAGCCGGGCCGGGCCGGGGCGGCTGGGCAGGACCAGGGCGACGTACCGCTCGCCGAACAGGGTGGTCGGCAGCAACCGCGCCGTGATCCCGGCCGGCAGCAGCGGGAACTGATCGGGCCGCAGCGCCAGTTCCAGCCGGGCGCCGGCGCCGGTCGACGAGATCCGGCGGACCTCGCCCACCACGATGCCGCGGGCCTTCACCTCGGCGCCCGGGTGCATGTTGTTGCCGGCGCTGTCGGTCGCCACGACGACCATGGCGGCCGGGGTGAAGTGCCCCTGATAGCGGGCGACGACGAACCAGACCAGCAGCACGATGACCGCGAGGAACGCGAACCCGGCCAGGCGGCGGCTCAGCACGGTCATCAGCCGGCCACCTTGACCGTCGTGGTGGCTCCCCAGATCGCCAGGCTGAGGAAGAAGTCGGTCAGGCTGATCAGCACGATGGCGCTGCGGACGGCACGGCCCACTGCCACACCCACACCGGCCGGTCCGCCGCTCGCCCGGTAGCCGTAGTAGCAGTGCGTCAGGATCACCAGGACGCTGAAGACGAGCACCTTGGCGACCGACCACAGGACGTCCTGGGCCGGGAGGAACAGGGCGAAGTAGTGGTCGTACGTGCCGGCGGACTGGCCGTTGAACACGATGGTCGTCCAGCGGGAGGCGGCGTAGGAGCTGATCAGGCCCATGCCGTACAGCGGGATGATGGCCACGAAACCGGCCAGCACCCGGGTGGTGACCAGGTAGGGCAGGCTCGGGATGCCCATCACCTCCAGCGCGTCCACCTCCTCGGAGATGCGCATCGCGCCGAGCTGAGCGGTGAACCCGGCGCCGACCGTCGCCGACAGGGCCAGGCCGGCCACCAGGGGTGCGATCTCCCGGGTGTTGAAGTAGGCCGAGATGAAGCCGGTGAAGGCGGAGGTGCCGATCTGATCCATCGCGGCGTACCCCTGAAGCCCCACGACCGTGCCGGTGAACATGGTCATCGCGACCATCACGCCGACCGTGCCGCCGATCACGCCCAGGCCGCCGCTGCCGAACGCGACCTCCGACAGCAGACGCAGGATCTCCCGGTAGTACCGGAACAGCGCCCGCGGCACCCACAGCGCGACGCGTACGTAGAAGCCCAGCGAGTCACCGAGGGTGTCCACCGGCGACAGAGCCCGATTCCATCTCATCTCAACCCCCCTTCGGTGGTACGACGCGCAGGTAGATCGCCGTGATCACCAGGTTGACGAAGAACAGCAGCAGGAAAGCCATCACGACGGACTGGTTCACCGCGTCACCGACCCCCTTGGGGCCGCCCTTGCTGCCCAGCCCCCGGTTGGCGGCGACCACCCCGGCGATGAAGCCGAAGATCAGCGCCTTGATCTCGCTGATCCACAGGTCGGGCAGGTGCGCCAGGGCGGAGAAGCTGGCCAGGTACGCCCCCGGCGTGCCGTGCTGCATGACGACGTTGAAGAAGTACCCGCCGATCACGCCGACGGTGGAGACCAGCCCGTTGAGCAGGACGGCGACGCCCATCGCGGCGTGCACCCGGGGCACGACCAGGCGCTGGACCGGCGAGATGCCCATCACCTCCATCGCGTCCATCTCCTCCCGGATGGTGCGGGCGCCCAGGTCGGCGCAGATGGCCGAGCCACCCGCCCCGGCCACCAGCAGCGCGGTGACCAGCGGGCTGGCCTGCTGGACGATGGCCAGCACACTGGCCGCGCCGGTGAACGACTCCGCGCCCAGCTGCCGGGTCAGCGAGCCCACCTGCAGGGCGATGACCGCGCCGAACGGGATCGAGACCAGCGCCGCCGGCAGGATCGTCACGCTGGCGATGAACCAGAACTGCTCGACGGTCTCGCGGACCTGCGGCCGCCTGCTGAACGACAGCCGGGCCACCTGGGCCGCGAGCGTGAACACCCGGCCGGTGTCAGCCAGGACGTTCATGCTTTGTCCTTCTCCTCGGACATGCCGATGGGTCCGTCGCGCCGGCCGTTGAGGAACTGCTCCACCGCGGGCTCGCCGCTGGTGAGCAGCACCTCGCGAGGCCCGAAGGCGACGAGTTCCCGGCGGTACAGCATGCCGATGTTGTGCGAGACGGTCCGGGCCATGTCGATGTTGTGGGTGACGATCAGCATGGTCGCTCGGATCTGGGCGTTGAGGTCGATCAGCAGCTGCGACAGGTAGGCCGTCCGCACCGGATCCAGCCCGGAGTCGGGCTCGTCGCAGAGGATGAACTCGGGGTCGAGGACCAGCGCGCGGGCCAGGCCGGCGCGTTTACGCATGCCGCCGGAGATCTGGCCGGGCAGCTTGGACTCGGCCCCGCTCAGGCCGACCATCGCCATCTTCTCCTCGACAGTGGCCCGGATGTTCCGCTCCGTGCGACGGGTGTGTTCGCGCAGCGGGAAGGCGATGTTGTCGAACAGGCTCATCGAGCCGAACAGCGCGCCGTCCTGGAACATCACGCCCATCAGCCGCCGGGTGCGGTAGAGCTGGCGTTCCCGGCAGGAGGCGATGTCCACGCCGTCGATCACGACCCGGCCGCGGTCGGGCTTGACCAGGCCGACGAGGGTCTTGAGGAAGACCGTCTTCCCGGTGCCGGACGGGCCGAGCATGACCGAGATCTCGCCGGCCGGCAGGGTCAGCGTGACGTCGCGCCACACCGTGTGCCGGTCGAAGGACTTCGTCAGCCCGTCGGCCGCTACCTCGATGCCCATCCACTCTCCTCGGTCGTCATCGTTGCGGCTCCGGGATCACGGGCGGGCACCCGTTGGCGCCACTGATGTCGGGGGAGCAGAGGTTCCCCTGGATCATCTTCGTGTAGTTGCCCGGACCGGACACCGACGCCGTGAACAGCGGGGTCAGGTCCTCGCCGTCGTCGCCCACGCAGTCGGTGAACGGGGGGATGTCGGTGGTGCCGACGAGCGGCCCACCGCGGGCGACGGTGTATCCGCTGGGCGGGATGGTGGAGTTGTCACCCGATCCCGAGAGGCGGAGGTTGTCCTCCTCCGGATCGAGGGTGTGACACACACCGGTGTTCATCGGCACGCCGTTGACCTCGACATCGGTGAGCTGGATCGTGACCTTGCCGGACAGCGTGGTCGAGACCAGAGTGTGCTGGCCGTTCGCCTGCGTCGTCTCCGCGGTGCCGGAGATCGGGCCGACCAGCCTGAGGTGCATCTTCGCGCTGACCGGCATGAAGCCGAAGGTCAGCAACGTCTGGGCGGCCGGCGGGAACTCCCCTTCCCGCATGTCCGGGGTGATGCCGTTGGGCTCCAGCATGAACTTGTAGTCGGTCACGGTGTGCCGGACGCCGCCCCGGGGGACGCACAGGGCGAGCGGGATGGTCGACGGCACGCAGAAGCTCCGGTTCGCGGTGATGACCACGCTGGCCAGACCGGGGTCGGGGACGCCGAGCAGGACCGCGCCGTTCAGTTTGTTCACGTTGGCGTAGCCGACCACGTACGCGCAGCCCAGCTGCTGGAGCTCACCCGGCACGTGGAACGCGCTGCACGCGGGCGGGGTGGGCCGGGGGGCGGCTGCTTGCGGGACCGCGCGGCCGGTCCGGTCAGTGCTGGCCGGCGCGGCCGAGGTGAGCGTGCCTGCGGCCGCGAGGGCTAGGCAGACCATGGTCAGCCAGCGCCCCGGCCGCAGCAGCGACCGGGGCGTGGCGGTTCTTCCCACGCGCACTACGGCGACGTGATCTGCAGGCCGGAGTCGAGCACGTACGGCGTGTCGGTGCCGAACGGGTCCTCGGCGTCGGCGGTGGCGTAGTACGCGCCGATGTCGCCGTTGTTCACCTCACCGAGGCAGCCGCGGACGTTGTTGATCGTCAGCGGCCCGTGCGGCAGCGTGACCTCGCCCCCGACGCCGGTCCCGTACTCCGGCGCGATGTCCGGGGTGACGTTCAGCGAGGTGGTCGCGTTGTCGTAGTACACCGGAGCGTCGCCCGAGACGGTGAACGAGCAGGCCGGCATGGACACGTTGACGTTCTTGATGTGGATGTAGCCGTTGCCGTTCGCCGGGGTGACTCCGTCCGACTTCACACCCGGGTACTGCTGGATGACGATCTCGTACGGCGTGTCCGTCGCGATCGAGGTCACGGATCCGAGCAGGCTGGTGCAGCCGCCGGCGGTGTTGAACAGCAGGCTGTCGATGCCGCCGCCGAGCGACGCGGGCAGGGCCGCACCCGCCTGGTCGGGCAGCGCGCCGGTGCCCTGCGAGCCGTAGTTCTGGCCACCGCCTGCCGTGCAGGTCAGCGTGACCCCGGAGTTGAGATCCAGGAACGAGCTGTGCGAGGTGACGGCGGTGTACGCGCCGCCCTCCGACGTGCTGGTGATGGTGATGCTGTCGGCGTCCGCGGCGTGAACCGCGCCGGCGCCGATCAGGACGGCCGCGCTGGTCGCGGCGGCGCACGAGAACAGGGCGCCGGTCACGCGTGTACGCATTCTCATCGTTGTCTCCTCAGTGGGGGATGCTCAGCCGAGGACGGCTGGGCCGAGGGTCAGGGCGAGCGTGTTGCCCGGCCCCGGGATGACCAGGTTGATCAACCCGGTGTTCAGCAGGCAGTGCTCGAACGGCGGGATGGTGTACGTCCCGGAGACCGTGCCGCCGCGCAACACGCTGAAGCCGGGCTCCGAGTTCAGGGGGATCTCGGCCGGGGTGACGGTCTGGCAGCGGTTGCCGACGAAGGCGGGCAGGCCGGCGATGGTGAGGCGGGTCAGCCGCATGGTGATGTGCGACGTGCTCTGCATCGCGCCGGTGTTCAGGTTCAGCGTGCCGGTGGTCGGCTCCGCCTCGCTGAGCTCGACGGTCGCGCTCACCGGGATGATGCCGAGCTCCTTGAAGTTCCCGGTGGCCGGGGGCAGGGAGACGGCGGCGGTGAGCGCGCCGCTGTCCAGGTTGACGGTGGCGCGCAGGGTGCCCGGACCCAGCGGCAGGTCGGAGTCGTTGGAAGCGATGTGGCTGGCGCCGTTGATCGGATAGGTGGCGTTGATCTCGGCCACGGCGGCGGCGGGTGAGGCGCTGACGCCGATCGCCGTCGCGGCCATCACCGCGACGAGAACACTTGCTGTCCGTACGCGCATTGGCACTCTCCTGTCGGGAACGCTCCGCTGGTCTTCTCCCGAGCCCGCTCGGCGCCGTGCGCAGGACTTCGGATTGATGGCCGTCAGTGGCTCGGAGGCGGCCTCGGCGGTAGGTTACTGGCGGGTTACATAGGGCCACAAGCAGTCATGACGATGAATTGTTGCGGCGGTCACCCGGCCGCGATTTCTTATCACTTATGGCGAAGAGTTCCGGGATCTCTTGTCACTACCCGCGCATTTGCGCCAGCTCGGTCGAGATGGACTATGTTCGATGCCTGCGTCCAGGCGCAGGGGTTTCAGGGAGGTGTGGTCGTCGATGACCCGTCCGCTGCAGGTCGACGGCCAGGCTGCGAAAAACGGCCGGGCGCGACCGGGGGAGATGTTCCCCCGTCACATGGCCGTCATCATGCGGGCCGAGCTGCCGAGCCTGGCCGCGGACATCATCGCCGAGATCCGCGAGACCATCCCGGAGTACGCGCGTCCCATGGACGGCCCCTACGGCCAGACGATGCGGCTGGGCGTCGAGCACGCCCTCGAGTCCTTCGTCGACCAGGTCGCCGACCCGTCCGCCTCCCACCAGGGCTGGGACTGGGTCTTCCGGCGGCTCGGCCGGTACGAGGCGAACGAGGATCGCAGCCTGGACAGCCTCCAGGCGGCGTACCGGGTCGGCGCCCGGGTGGCCTGGCAGCGGGCGGTGAAGGTGGGCCGGCGGGAAGGCCTCGCGTCCTCGATCATGTTCCAGCTCGCCGACGCGCTGTTCGGCTACATCGACCAGCTGGCCACGCTGTCCGTCGAGGGCTACATGGAGGCGAAGGCACGCTCCGCCGACGCGCTCATCCAGTGGCGCCGCCGGCTGCTGCGGCTGATCCTGGAGTCGCCGCCCGCCCCGGAAAGCGCCGTGAAGGACCTGGCCAACCTGGCCGGCTGGACCGTGCCCGACGAGGTGACCATGATCGCGGTCGGCCTCGGCACGCAGGACGTGACACCACCTCTGGACGACGTGCTGTCCGACCTGGACACCATCGAGCCGTACCTGCTGGTGCCCGGGCGGCTGTCCGCGGATCGCCGGACCGGCCTGATCGAGGAGTTCCCCGGCAGCCGGCTCGCGGTCGGTCCCACGGTGCGGCTGAGCGCGGCGCCGGACTCGCTGCGCTGGGCCCGGCAGGCGCTCGCGCTGGGTGAGTCCGGCGCCATCGATCCCGAGCCGGCGATCCTGTGCGAGGACCACCTCTGCGAGATGCTGCTGTTCTCCGACTGGCCGCTCGTCGAGCAACTCGCCGACCGTGAGTTCGCCGCGGTCCGTGACCTCACCGCGCACCGCCGGGACCGGCTGATCGAGACGCTCGAGGCCTGGCTGGAGGCGCGCGGCTCGGCTGCCAAGATCGCCGAGCGGCTGCGGGTGCATCCGCAGACCGTCCGCTACCGGATGCGTCAGCTCGAGCAGAGCCTCGGCGAGCAGCTCGACGACCCCGACTCGCGCTTCGCCATGGAGTTGGTGCTGCGGGCCCGGCGGCTGCACGAGCGCACCACGCGTGGGGGTGTCCGATGACCCGTCCCCGCTCGCTCGTACTGGTGGCGCTGGTCCTCGCCCTGGTCGCCGCCGGCGCCGCGGGGTGGACGGGCTGGTCGTGGTGGTCGGCCGCGCACGACGACTCGCTGCGCTACTCCCAGACCCGCGACGAGGTTCTGCGCAGCGCCCAGCAGGCCGTTCAAAACCTCAACACCCTCGATTACCGTACGGCGGAGAGCGGTGTCGATCTCTGGGTCGAATCCACCACCGGCACCTTGCGTGACCAGCTCACCCAGGGCCGCCAGAACTTTCTCACGCAGATCCGGAAGGCGAAGACCGTCACCACGGCGAAGATCCTCGACGGCGCGGTGACCGAGCTGGACGATCGTGCCGGCAAGGCGAGCGTCATCGTGGCCATCGAGCTGACCGTGACCCCGGCGGCCGGCCGGCCGACCACCAAGCGGGAACGGCTGGCGGGTCAGCTCACCCGGACCGGGTCGACCTGGAAGCTCAGCTCCATCGGACAGGTACCGGTCTCCGCGGCCTGAGCCCGCGTACGGAAGGAACCAGCGCGCATGCCGACACCAACGTCCGAGCCGCCCAGCCGGACCGTCGCCCGGCGCCTGACGCGGCGCCGGACGCTCGTCGACCGGACACCGCCGGCGCCGGCCGATTCCTCAGCGGCCGATTCCTCAGCGGCCGACTTCTCATCGGCCGACTTCTCATCGGCCGGCTCCTCGCCGGGCGATCAGTCCCCGCCGCGTGCTCAGCCCCTGTCGCCCGCGAGGCGGGCCTGGCTACCGGCGTTGATCCTCGGCGTGTGCGCGGTTCTCCTGGGCGGGCTGGCGGTGTGGTTCGCCCAGCAGGCACACCAGGTGCGCGCCGCGGCGGGAACCAACACCGCGCTGACCGACAACGCCGCCACCAGCGAGGCGAACGGTCAGGTCGCCACCGCGGTCAACACGCTCTTCTCGTACCACTACAACGACCTCGACAAGACCCAGCAGGCCGCCCGGACCCTGCTGACCGGCAAGGCCGTCTGCCAGTACGACCAGCTGTTCGCGGTGGTCCGGCAGCACGCTCCCCAGCAGCGTCTGGTCGTCACGGTCACGGTCACCAACAGCGGGGTGGAGATGCTGACCGGCAACCGGGCGCGGGTGCTCGTCTTCGCCACCCAGAGCGACACCAGCACGGCCACGAAGCAGACGGCCACCGCGGGCGCGATGTTCGCGGTCGACGCGGTGCGCCGGGACGGATCCTGGAAGGTGGAGAACATCGACACCTTCAACGGGGAGTCGCAGACCTCCAGCTGTGGCTGACCTCCAGCTGTGGCTGACCTCCAGCTGTGGCTGACCTCCAGCCGCGGCTGACCCGGCCGCACGGATCAGGCACAGCGAAAGACCCGGGCGCAGCATCGCGCCCGGGCCTTCACCGACCGGATCAGAAGATGTAAAGCGCGTTCCAGCCGTTGCCGATCGAGAAGTCGGCGTCCGAGCCCTCGCCGGAGTCGGGCGCGGAGACGATGACCGTGTTGTTGACCTGGATCAGCAGGTCGGGCATCGGCTCGTAGCCGGCGTCGGAGTAGACGTTGCCGGCCCCGACCAGCTGACGGACGGCACTGTAGTCACCGACGTCCGCCCGGTTCCCGGCGTCGATCGGGCTGTCGCCGTCCCGGCTCGGGTAGAGGAACAACTCGCCGGCGCTGTCCCGGTAGAACAGCTCCGTGCGGCCGTCCCCGGTGATGTCGCCCAGCGAGGTCAGCAGGCCACCGGTGAAGCTGCGGCCGATCACGGCCGGGCTGCCGGCGAGCGGGTTGGCCCCGTTACCGGTACCCCGGTAGAGCAGCAGCTCCCCGTTGGTCTTGTGGGCGATCAGGTCGTCGAGGCCGTCGCTGTTGAAGTCACCGACGCCGACGATCGACTTGAACGTCTGCCAGCTGCGGCCCACCTGGACGCCCGGCCGGAAGACCGAGGGCGCGGTGCCGGTGCCCTCGTAGAAGAACAGCGCACCGGCCGTGTTGCGAGCCAGGACGTCCGTCTTGCCGTCGGCGTTGAAGTCGCCGTGCTTCACGATGGTGGTGAACTGGCTCCAGCCGCGCCCGACGCTGAAGCGAGCGCCGAAGACCGCCTTGGACCGCGTGCCCGTGCCCGGGTACACGTACCCGGTGCCGGGGTAGATCCACAGCGTGCCGGTCCCGTCGACGGCGCCCAGGTCGGGCCGCCCGTCGCCGGTGATGTCGCCGAAGGTGAGGCTGTCGGAGGCAAGGGCCTCGGCGCCCTTGGCCTTGCGGTTCTTGCCGGCCTTGGCGGCCAGGTCGGCGAGCGTCGACTTGATGGTCTCCGAGCCCGACCCGTTGCCCGGGTCGGTGGCGGCGCCGGCGGCGCCGCCGAACAGCACAGTCGTCGCCGTGACGGTGGCGGCGACGAGCGCGATGGCGGCCGGCCGAGCGGCACGCCGGAAGAGGGACTTACTCATGCAGAGGACTCCCCGTAGACAAGGCGCCGCACTGAGGACGGCGGCGCGATTGGCCCGGAAACCGTATCGATACATGGGTGATCGTCACAGCCCCGGCCTTCGATTGATGCCGATGTGTCCAGCTATCGATTAGGTCACAGGGCGCGCCGCCCGATGGGGGTTGTTCAACCCTCACCGGCCGGGTTACGCGTCAGTAGCGTCGTCGTTCGAGAGGGCGGCGACCCACCTGCTCGGATGGGTGGCGTGCGGGGCCGCCACAGAGGGGGGAGTGTCAGCATGATGTTCCGGATGTTCGGCCCGCTCGAGATCGATCTCGGTGACGTCTGTGTGCGTCCGGGTCCCACCAAGTCCCGCCGGCTGCTGTTCATCGCGCCCGACGACGCTTTCGGCCCGCTCGGTCAGCGTGACGACCTTTGCGTGCCGCGTGGCGCCGCCCAGGCGTACGGTTGTCGTGTCGTCCTGGACCCCGGCGGCTGACAGGTGCGCGATTGGTCGAATCGATCGCGCAGCCGGCTGACCGTTCTTGAAGGACTCGCTCGTGACCGTCGAATCGACGAACGCACGCCACCGGACGCCTGTCCCGCCAGGGCTGACCGACGACGCTCGAAGTGACTGGGCCGACCTTCGCACGCCGACCATGGCGCCCGCACACTTCCACCCCGACATGACCGCCGACCTGCCCGAACCGGTCCGGCGATGGCTGACGTACGCGATCGCACCGGGCACCCCGATGCTGTTGTCCGTCGAACTGGCGACGCACGGTCAGATCCGGATCGGTGGGTGGCGCGGCTACACCGCCGTTCAGGAGACCTCGGCCCTGCGTGGCTTCGTGTGGGCGGCCAACGCCCGGGCGATGGGGATGCCGATCATCGGCTTCGACCGGTACAGCCGCCACACCGGCCAGATGCGGTGGCGGGCTCTCGGCGCCATACCGGTGACGGCCGGCGCGGGTCCGGACGTGACGCGCAGCGCCGCCGGCCGGCACGCCGGCGAACTCCTGATCAGCCTGCCCGCCGTCGCGCTGAGCCCCCAGGTCAAATGGCGTGCGGTCGACACCGGCACGATCGCCGCCCGGATCAAGGTCGGCAACGGCTTTCACGAGGTCACCCTGAGCGTTTCCGACGAGGGCGCCCTCACCTCGATGGTGATGTCCCGCTGGGGTGCCACGGGCCGGGGATCCTTCGCCGAGCGGGTGTTCGGCGCCGAGCTGGGCGCGGACGCGACATTCGACGGTTTCACCATCCCGTGCGAGGTCACCGCCGGCTGGGATCGAGGTACCGACGAGTGGGCCGGCGGCCAGTTCATCCGCTACACCGTGGACGACGCCCGATTCCGCTGATCGGCCGGGATGCGGATCGTCACTCCCAGGGGAAAGGCCACCGGCGGGCTGCCGGTGGCCTTTCCTTACCCTGCTTTCCCGGTCAGACCGTGGTCGGCATCCCGCTTTCCCGGTCAGACCGTGGTCGGCATCCTGCTTTCCCGGTCAGTCCGCGGTCGGCGGGACCGGGACCGAATGGCCGGTGAAGGTGACCGGCGCCGTCTTCTTCGAAGCTCCCGACACCTCGCGGACGTAGACGCGGGTGGCGTCGCTCGCGTTGCGGAAGACGACCGCCCAGGTCCGGCCCGAGGCGTTGGTGATCGGGGCGATCGTCGGATCGGTGGCCGACACGTCGGCGCCGGTCGGGTCCAGCGGCGCCCAGTCGCCCCAGGCGTTCGAGTCCGGTGCGACCTCGAAGACGCGGTGGATCTGGTTGTCGCTGCCTCGCGCCACCACCGCGGTCCGGCCGGTGGCGGGGTCGACGACGGCGACCGGGGCGCCCGCCGCGGTGAACGTGCCCACGGTCTGCCAGGCGGCCGGCCACGTGCCGGCGGCGTCCTGGATCTTGGTCAGGATGCTGCCGTCGCCGGCCCGCACGAACACCCGCAAGCGGGATCCGGAGAGCAGCGCGGCCGGCTTGTCCTCGACACCCGCGGCGCCGATCGTGGCCCAGGCGCCGATCGTGCCGTCGTCGGCGTAGCGCACCGTGCGGACCGCGCCGGACCAGTCCCGCGCGAACAGCTGCTGGCCGCCGGTGACCGGAACCGCGGTCACCGAGCCGGCCAGGTCCTGGTCACCCAGGTTGCGCCAGTACGACGTGGTGCCGGTGACCAGCCGGTGGTGCCACAGCGCCCCGTTGTCGTCGATGCCGAAGTTGACGTTGACGCCGGTGGAGAGGCTGACGGGGGCCGGCGGAGAGTCCATCGTGCCGCCGCCGTTGCCCCACTTGTTGTAGGTGGCCGCCCCGACCGCGGTCTGGCTGGCCACCCAGTAGCCGCCCAGCACGTTCTGCACGGTCACCTGGATCCGGCCGTCCGGGTACGCGTTGACGCCCGGCTGCCCCGCGTACGGCTCCTCGGTCGCCGGCGCCTCGCTCCACGTCACGGTCGAGAAGTCGTCCGGGTCGTTCTGGTGGCCGAGCCGCAGCACACCGGTGTTGTCCACGTAGGCGTACTCGATCGTCCCCAGCGTCCCGCCCGGGTTCGCCGGCTGGATGACCGACGTCGGCGAGTTCTGCGCGATCGGCAGCGGCGGGAGCGACTCGGCGAACCATCCCTGCAGGTCGACGACGAGGCGCACCGTACCCGTGGAGACGCTCTTGACCCTGATCTTGCCGTCGGTGCCCGGCCGGATGACGGCCATGCCGGCGCGGGCCTTCCCGGCGTTCCAGGTCGACACCGAGCTGCCCGGTTCGGTGTTGCCCACGCCCCACGACTTGAAGTAGCCGTTCTGCGCGGGGCTGTTGGCGGCGAAGTTGAGCGCCAGGCCGGCGATGCCCCGGGTGGGCAGGCCGTTGGTGCCACCGACCGCGACGTCGACCGTCCCGTTGGCCGGCAGCGTGGTGTCGATCAGACGCTTGGCCAGCGGTCGGAGCCCGGCGCCGGTGACGCTGAGATCGGTGTGGTAGCCCAGGAGACGGACCAGCACGTTGATCGTGCCGGCGCTGTGGTTGACCAGGTTGACCCGGCCGTCCGCCGCGACCCGGATCATCGTGCCCGAGGAGGTCGTGCCGGTGTCGAAGGCGAGGTTGGCGGTCTCACCACTGCCGCCGGTGGGCGTGGTGCCGACCCACCCCTCGGCGGTGGCGCCGGCCACCTGCAGGTCGACGAAGACCGTGGGGGAGCCGGCCGGGACCTTCCCGCCGAGCAGGTTGACCGTACGGCTGCCGTTGGCCGGGATGGTGCCGGCCGGGACGCCGACCCCGCCCGAGGTGTTCAGCACGGTGGGGTTCGAGGGTACGGCGACGAAGCCGCCCGGACCGCTCGTGCCGCGGACCGCCGTGTAGTAGCCGAGCACGTCGACCAGGACGTCGATGTTGCCGGCCGAGTTGTACAGGTAGAGCTTCCCGTTCGCGCCGACCTCGACGATCGCCGAGTTCGAGAGGTTGTCGGCGGCGGCCACGTTGAGGGTCGCGACGCCCGGCCGGGCCGTCACGTCGCCCTTCCACAGGGTCAGCCAGGTGGCGGCCGTCGGCGCCTTGGTGGTCACGTTGACCAGGACGGCACGGACGTTGGTCGCGGGCACGCCGGCCACGCCGAGGACCTGGAACTGGGTGGTGCTGGCCGGGCCGCGTACCCCCTTGGTGGTTCCGACGCCGGTCAGCGTGTTGAGCACGCGTCCCATGCCGGTCGACAGCGCGACGTAGTCGCCACCCTGGCCGGCGTCATCCGCCCGGGCGGGCCGCGCCGCGGGCAGCGCCACCACTGTGCCGACGGCTACCACCAGCGCCAACAAGACGTGGCGGAATCGCCACCGATGCCTCGTCATTCGTGTGTTCCTCCCCGTGAGATCCGGGGGAACAGCCCACGCACGACCTGCTCCCCCGAACAGCAAAGATGTCAGCGGCCGAACGGCGGCGCGGGCGACGTTGTGCCTCGCGGAGCCGGGCGTTCTCTCCTGGCGCTGATAGAGACGTTGAGCGTCGTTGATGTTACGGAAAACGATCACCGGCGTCTGCCCCGCGCTGTTCCGGACGGGCTCGATGCCCCGGCAAACGGCCTCGTGACCTCTTGGCGTGAGACCAGGCGCGGGCTGGTGGCTCAGCGGGTGATGCCGTACCGGCGCTGGATGAGGCGTTCCGCGGTGGTGCGGGGGATGAGCAGAGGACCCCGAAGCCGGTGCCGCCGGCGCAGGGTGCAAACCTGAGGGCAAATGCGCTGCCCTTCTGTGCACCCGCCCATCCGCCGGGTCGTGACCTGCGTACTGGGTGGCATGCGCACGCTCAAGAGGAAACTCGCCCTCGCCGCAGCCGCCGTCGTCACGGTCGGCATCTCCGCCGTCACCTACCAGGCCTCCGCGGCCGAAACCTCGCCTCTCCAGCCACCTGCCGGCCTGAAGATCGTCGGCCAGTTCGTGGTCGGCACGGGCACCCAGACCTACACGTGCACGGGTGGCAAGTTCACCGGCTCGTCGGTTCCCGAGGCCGCCCTGTTCGACGGCGCCAACCGCAAGATCCACCACTTCGGCGGTCCGAGCTGGCAGTCGGAGTCGGACGGCTCGCTGATCACCGCCGCCCCGGTGGCCAACTCTCCGGTCCCCGGTGCCATCCCGGAGCTGCTGCTCGAGGTCAAGACGCACTCCGGGCAGGGCTTCCTCAGCACGGTGACGCACATCCAGCGGATGAACACCTTCGGTGGCGTGGCCCCGGCCACGGCCTGCACGGACGGCCAGAAGGTGAGCGTCCCGTACAACGCCAACTACATCTTCTGGGGTAACTGAGCCTGTCCGGCGACCAAGCGCAGGGCGGGCCTTCGTGGCCCGTCCAGCGCCGCCGCCGTGGCGGCGTCAGCGGGCAGGTAGACGATAACGCCGAGGTCGTGGCGGCCGACATCCGTTCACTGATCGAGGGCGACGGCGGCCTCCGGACGTACGCCCCGGCGCCGGACGCGATCGTCCTGACGCTCGGGCCGCGCGGCGGAGCGAGCTACATCCCGGGCACCGACGTTTCTCGGCGCGGCCGCGACTGCCGAGTTCAAGCGGACTTTCCGCCTGGCGGAGTTCCGGGAATTGCTCGGAGCGAATTGATTCGATGCCACAACCCGAGGCTAAATCGCCATTACGGAATACCTGCCGATATCGATCGGCAATGATCGCGGTGAATCAGATGTCGATGATCCGCAAAGTCGGAGGGCCGCTGCTCGTGACGACGGTGATCACGAACAGTTTGGTGGCGTACTCGGACCAGGCCAGCCCGCGGAGGGCGACGACGTCCTCCGTGATGTCGAGCCGATTGACCGGCAGGACACCGCCCGGCTCGTAGATCAGCACATCGTTGCCGGGGTTCTGAATGCCGAGCGCGAGGTACTGATCGTCCGGGGAGATGGACACCGCGGCCGGGTGGTTGCCGACGCGGTACGCGCCCCGGCCGGTCAGCCCCGTGGTCTCGTACGCGGGGAAGTCGTTGGTGGACCGGCTGGCGGTGTAGAGCAACTCGCCGGTCGCGTCGACGTCGGTGTCGACGAGGTTGCTGCCCGGAGCGTCGCTGCTGGCCTTGGACACGAGGGCGTTGTCGTCCACCGTGTATGCCCAGCTGGTCGAGCGGCTCATCGCCAGCTGGCTGGCGACCAGCGGCCCGTCGGCGTCGTCCGCGGACGCGAGGACCGGCGCACGCAGGAACCGGGCGTCACCCTGCTGTGACGTCTGAACCGTGGCCGGGCTGACCGCCGTGTCCAGGCGGCCGACGCCGCCGGTCCAGTTGTCGTCGCAGCCGTGGCCGAACCAGATGTTGTCGCCGGTGCGGGCCAGGTGGGTCGGGCAGGTCCTCGTCCCCGTGGGGTGCCGGTCGATCTCCCTCAGCGTGTTGAGGTCGATGACGCTGATCGCGTCGCCGGCGGCGAGGGCGACGTAGAGCTTGGTGCGGTCGGCGTTGAGGGCCATGCCGGTGGCGCCGTACTGCTTGCCGATGGTCTTCCTGACCCGGCCGTCGAAGTCGGTGACGACGATGCCGTTCGAGCTGGGGCCCCCGCTGACGAACACCAGGGAGTGCTCGTCATCGACGATCATCGCCCCGTAGCCGGGCAGGCCCAGCGGAGTCCCCTCCGCCGCGTGCGCCGCCGTCGCGGTCATTCCCAGCAGCAGAAGCGTTCCGGCGCAGACGGCGCTGATGCGACGCATGGCCGATTGTCTGTACATGATCCATCGCCTCATGGTGCCTCCCCCGTTGTGACAACCCGAGCATCGGGAGATTAGCGCCCGTGATATTGGGCTGCAACCCCGTCCGTTACACAGTGGAGAGACCTTCTGAACATCCGTCAGATCCTCGACCGAAGGAACCATTGCCTTCTAGCAACTTTTCTGCGTAGCGTGTCCGTGGCAATTGCAATACACGGGGGCTCGGCTTTCTCAGGCACAGGCACGACAACGTCGCGTCTGGCCGCACCGCATTGTCCGATATCAATCTCTTTCGCGTTGTTCCGGCGCCAGCCGCACGACGCGCCCCCCGTGCTGCGTTCCGACAGTTCGTGCTGGGACAACAACCACGGGGGTTGGCGTGTCGAAATCCGTACGGTTCAGATGGTGGATCGCCGTCGTGGCGGTTCTCGCGCTCGTCGGGAGCGGTGTCTATGTGGCGGGCCGCAGAGGCGGCTGGCTGCCCGGCGCCGATTCCGCCGAGCCGGGACCGGCGACCGGCGCGAGCGGGACGGGAGTGCCACCGGCGACCGGTCGCAACCTCGTCACGAGCGACCGCGTGCCGGCCAAACTGGTCGGCACACCCGAACGCCCGGTCGCCAAGGTGCCGCTACCCGCCGCCAAGGTGGTCAAGGAGCTGATCGACCAGCGGGCGGTCAACATCAAGCGATTCCTGCTCAAGGACGGGCGGGTCCAGGACCAGGTGTCCGCCGGGCCGCGGCACTACCGCGACAGCAAGGGTCGCTGGCAGAACATCGACACCCGGATCAAGGCCAGTGACCGGGCCGGCTATCCGGCCGCGAACACGACCAACTCGTTCGTCACCCACTTCGGCGGCCGCACCGACCGCCTCCTGACCTTCGACCAGGACGGCCGCCGGGTGTCCATCGGCCTGGACGGGCCGGCTCGCGCGGTGCGGCCCACGATCAAGGGGAGCACCGCCACCTTCGCCGTGGACGGTGTCGAGTACGCGTACACGGTGACGCCGACCGGCTTGAAGAACGACATCCGGCTCCGCTCGGCTCCGGCGGTCGCCCCGGCGTACCGTTTCGTGCTGGATCTGCGGGGTGTCGGCGCCGTCGCGCAGCCGGACGGGTCGATCGCGTTCGCGGGCGGTGACGGCCCGCCGCTGTTCTACCTGCCCAAGCCGTTCATGTACGACGCCAAGGACGACGCGCGCGGCCCGTACGGCAAGGCGTACACCGACAAGGTGACGCAGACGCTGACCACCCGCGGCGCCCAGTCCCTCGTGACGATCACGCCGGACGCCGCGTGGCTCAAGGACGCGGCGCGGAAGTACCCCGTCGTGGTGGACCCGACTGTGAAGATCCAGCCGACCACGACGCAGTCGCAGGACGCGATGATCACGTCGGACGAGCCGGCGAAGAACTTCGACGGCAACTGGCGGCTGTCGGTGGGCACCACCACGAGCTCCACCGCCCGCAGCCTGCTGCGCTTCGACCTGTCGCGCATCCCCGCGGGGACGACGCTGGACTCGGCGCAGCTGCGCACCTGGTTCGACCAGACGCACACCACCGACGCGGCGAACGTCGAGATCGGCGCGTACCGGGTCACCGCGCCCTGGACCGAGAACACGGTCACCTGGAACTCCATCAACGGCTCGAGCGCGGATCTGGCGCAGAACAGCACCACGGTGGACAACTCGGAGGCCAACCGGACGTCGTTCACCGGTGAGTGGACCAACACCACGGGCGCCGGCAACGGCGGCGGGTACCGGCTGAACAACGACACCCGGACCGGTGACACCTTCACCTGGGTGCCGCGGCTGACCGAGGCCGGCGTCTACACCGTCGAGGCGTACCACGTCGGCGGCTCCGACCGCGCCACGAACGCCCCGTTCACCGTGCACCACGCCGGCGGGACGGCGACGGTGAACGTGAATCAGACGGGCGGCGGCAACGGGGCGTGGACGTCGCTGGGCACGTACTCCTTCACGGCGGGAACCACCCACAAGGTCGTGCTCCGCGACGTGGCCGGCAAGGCCGTGGTCGCCGACGCGGTCCGGTTCATCAAGCGCGGCACCGACGTCAAGAAGAAGGACCAGGTCAACGCCTGGCACAACTTCAGCGTCCGGGACACCGTGCAGAACTGGCTCGACGGCACGCAGGCCAACAACGGGTTCATGCTGAAGGCGACCACCGAGACCGCGAACGCCGGCGGGCCCCGCTACGAGGCCGCCGAGTACGCCTACAACGGTGAGATCGACCAGACGCCGAAGCTGCTGCTGACCTACGGCAAGCCGGGCGTCGAGCTCGATGCCCCGATGACGATCCGGTCCACCGGCGCGGACCTGACATGGGCTCCGTACGCCAACGACGACTTCGTCGAGTACCAGATCCACCGCAGCATCTGGCAGCACTTCCTGCCCACCCGGGCCACGCTGGTCGCCCCGGTGAAGAAGGGACTGACCGCCTACAACGACACCAGCGCCGAGCCGACTCCGGCGAGTTCGCCGGAACCGTTCGGCAACGCCTTCTACTACCAGGTCGCGGTGAAGCTGCGGGACGGGTCGCTGCTCGGCTCGCAGAGCCAGCTCGTCCGCCTGCCCAAGGCGGGCCGGGTGGTCAAGGTGATCCAGGGCGATGCCCGCGACACGACGTTGTCCAGCACCGAGTCGACCACCGGCCACGACGTGCTGCAGGGCTCGCCGTGGCTGTCGGTGGGCAACAACAGCACCACGTACGGCAAGACCCGCGCCGTCGTGAAGTTCCCGAGCATGAACGGCGTGCCGACCGGAGCCCGGGTCCTCGACGCCAAGGTCAGCCTCTGGGGCTTCTACACCGTCGGCAGCGGCGCCACGTATCAGCTGCACGAGCTGACCAGGGACTTCGACGAGGGCACCGCCTCGTGGAACCGGGCGAGCTCCGCCTCCGCCTGGACCGCGGCGGGCGGCGACATCCAAACCACCGGGCTGGGCACCGTCACCCAGGTGACGAACGACCCGGCGGTGCGTGAGTTCGACGCGGACGCGCTGGTGCAGAAGTGGATCGCCGATCCGACCAGCAACAAGGGCGCCCTGATCAAGCTGGCCGACGAGGCCGGTCCGCAGGAGCGCACGCTGTTCCTCTCCGGCGAGGGCACCGAGCCGGCGCTGCACCCGAAGCTGAAGGTCGTCTACGCCGACCCGGCGGGCACGTACTACGCCCCGACGGTGCCGAACCGGATGATCCCGGGCGACGAGTACTCCGCTCCGGTCACGGTCGCCAACACCACCGACCAGGTCCTCAAGAAGGACGACTGGGTGCTCTCGTACCACTGGGAGACGGCGGACGGCCGAGACGTCACGACCGCCGACAACCGGCGCGACACCGCACTCACCGCGGACCTGAACCGTGGTGACGCGCAGACCCTGACCGCGAAGGCCATGACGCCGGCCCGGCAGGACACGGCCAACAAACGGGAGTCGTTCGTCCTGAAGTGGGACCTGCGCCGGAAGGCCACCGGGCAGTGGCTGTCGCAGACCGCGCAGATCCCGCCGCTGGCGCAGGAGATCGCCGTCGAGGACCCGACCTCGGACCAGCTCGGCCTGGAGAAGTTCTACCAGTACGGCGGCTCCCCGGCCGGCGCCGGCTCGAACGTGCTGGTCAACCAGTTCGGTGGCAACGCCGTGTTCAGCTACGACGTGCTGGACAACCCGAGCCGCGGCCTGAACACCTTCGTCCGGCTCACCTACAACAGCCAGGACACGTCGAACTCGTACATCGGCTACGGCTGGTCGCTGTCCACCTCCAGCATCGCCCGGCTCGGCTCGCCGCTGCGGTTCACCGGCGGCACGCCGGACTGGCCCGAGAAGGTCGACCTGGTCGACGGCGACGGCACGACCAACGTGTTCCAGCTGAACAAGCACAACAGCACCAAGCCGTCCGACTGGGACTACGACCATCCCAAGGGCGTGCACCTGTACTTCCAGCGAACCGGTGACGAGGACCCGACCAAGGCGTACGTGATGACCCGGCCGGACCGGACGAAGGCCTTCTTCGACACCGACGGCTACCAGACCGCGGTCATCGACAACAACGGCAACGAGCTGAACTACACCTACGAGCGGACGTCCACGTCCAACCTCAACACGGGCGTGCTGAAGTACATCACCGACTCGGCCGGCCGGCGCACGTTGTCGCTGGACTACTACGCGCAGGGCGACCCGCAGTACGACTACTTCGTCAACAACGAGAAGAAGAGCGGCGTCAACCTCGACAACGGCAAGATCATCGAGCAGCTGAAGTCGATCACCGACGTCAACGGGCGCACGGTGACGTTCACGTACAGCAACAAGGGCCTGCTCCAGCTGGTCGTCGACGGCGAGGGGGACAGCGGGGAGAAGCCGTTCCAGTTCTGGTACGACGACAAGCTGGGCGACGGCAACCCGAAACTGGTGCGCGTCGACGACCCCCGCGGCAACCCGACGGTCGTGCGCTACTACGACACCAACGACAACAAGAACCGCCGGCTGCGGGCGAAGGCAGTGGTCGACCGCGAGGAGAAGGAAACCGTCTTCGACTACCTGAACCTCGACGGCGACGCCAACAAGCAGATCACCTCGACCCTGCTCGACGCGCAGGGCCGGCTGTCCACGTTCCTGATCGACGGCTTCGGCCGGCCCACCCTGCTGACCAACGCCAAGGGTGAGAAGACCGAACTGCACTGGGACGCCGACAACAACGTGGACCGGCTGACGGAGGACAACGGGGCCACCACCACGTGGGCGTACGACCCGAAGACGGGCTACCCCACGGAGATCCGCGACGCGGAGGCCAACGCCGACCCGCAGGCGCCGCAATCGCCCACCAGGCTCATGTACCGCACGGGCCTGAAGGGGTACACCGCCGAGCTGATCGACAAGATCAGTCCGGAGGGGCGGCACTGGGTCTTCGGCTACGACGACTTCGCCAACCTGGTCTCGGTGACCGACCCGAAGGGCGTCGCCACCGACCGCGTCGAGGGTGACTACACCACCACCTACACCTACGACCGGTACGGCCAGATGGAGTCGGCCACCGACGCGAACGAGAAGACCACCCTCTTCTCCGACTTCGAGCCGGTCGGCTACCCCAAGCGGATCACCGACCCGCTCAAGAACGTCACGACGTACACCTACGACGTGCTGGGCAACGTGACGAGCGTCGAGGACGCCCGCAAGAAGAAGAGCACCTACGAGTACGACCTCTTCGGCCGGCCCCGGGGCAGCAAGGTGCCGAAGGACCAGGACAAGGGCGCCTACATCATCACCCCGGGCCCCAGTTACGACCGGAACGACAACGTCTACGAGGACATCCGTGCCAACGGGGCCAAGACCACGGCCACCCACGACTCGATGGACCGGATCCGCGGCGTCATGGAGCCGCCGGACACCGAGGGCGGACCCGAACGGCGGAGCACCTACGAGTACGACAACGTCGGCAACCTGGTCTGGCTCACCGAGCCCAAGGGCAACGCGAGCGCCGACCCGGACGACTACCGGACGAGGTACGTCTACGACGAGCTGAACCGCGTCCTGCAGATGACCGACGCCAAGGGCGGCAAGGTCACCTACACCTACGACAAGGTCGGCAACCTCAAGACCGTCGCCGACCAGCGCAAGAACGAGACGGCCGACCCCGCCGACGCCAACATGACCTACGAGTACGACCGTAAGCACCAGGTCACCGCGGTCATCGACGCCGACGGAAACCGGCAGGAGACCCGGTACGACGGCGACGGGAACCCGATCGTCCGCAAGGACCAGGACGGCAACGAGACCACGACGGTCCTCGACGAGCGGGCCAAGCCGATCGAGCAGCGGGTGCCGCACAGCAGGGCAGCCGACGGCAAGGTCACCTACCGGACCACCAGGTTCGGCTACGACGAGGTCGGCAACCGCACCAAGGTGGAGACCCCGCGCGGCGTCGAGACCGAGCAGGACGAGAACGACTTCAGCAACGTCACCGTCTACGACGCGATGAACCGGGTGAAGGAGCAGATCCAGCCGTACGACGTGGACGACTCGGAGTACAAGACCCCCGAGAAGACGACGTACGAGTACGACGAGGTGGGCCGGGTCAAGCAGGTCAGCTCGCCGCCGTCGGGCAAGCAGGGCCAGGACAAGCGGATCAACACGACCCACGAGTACTTCGACAACGGCTGGGTCAAGAGCAGCACCGACGAGTGGAACATCAAGACCACGTACGACTACGACGCTCTCGGCGCGCAGACCAGCCGCAAGGTCACCGGCGGTGACAAGAACCAGTCGATGACCACGACGTACTACCCGGACGGCAAGAAGAAGTCCCGCACCGACGACGGGGACGGCGCCGGCCAGAAGAAGAAGAGCTTCGCCTACAGCTACGACCTCAACGGCAACGTCACCGAGATGAGGGACACCAGCTCGGACGCCAAGATCGACCAGTACGTCCTGGCGTACGACCAGCTGAACCGGGTGGAGAAGATCGAGGAGAAGAAGTCCGGGGCGACGAAGAACACCACCTCGTTCACCTACTTCTCCAACGGCCTGACCAAGACCCGCACCCACGACAAGCAGTTCTCCGAGTTCAACTACAACCCGCTCGACCTCGCCGCCGAATCGAAGGTCGGCACGTCCAGCACCGATCCCAAGCTGAAGGTCACCAAGTTCACCTACACCAAGCGGCACGAGGTGAAGACCGAGACCAAGGCCAACGGGAACGTGGTCACGAAGGACTACTACCTCGACGGCAAGGAGAAGCACCAGGTCGAGAAGAAGAACAACGACGCGGTGGTCAACGAGCACAGCTACGAGTACAACCCCAACGGCCACCGCAGCAAGGACGTCGCCCACAAGCAGAACGCCGACAACAACGCCGCGTTCCTGGACACGACGACCGAGAACTCGTTCGACCCGCTGGACCGCATCCGGAAGGTGACCAAGACCGGGCACGGCGCGACCACCGAGGAGTACGACCACGACGCCAACAACAACGTCATCCGGCAGAAGCTGAAGGACGGCGAGACCAACTTCACCTACGACCGCAACCGGGTGACCAGGTCGACCACCGACGGGATCGCGGCGGACTACACGTACGACGACTTCGGCCGCATGGAGAAGATCACCTCGCAGGGCATCGACCTGCAGACCTACAAGTACGACTCCTTCAACCGCGTCACCTCGGCGTCGAAGTTCCAGGGCGGGACGACGGAGTACACGTACGATCCGCTGGACCGGCAGGCCTCCCGCAAGAAGGGCAGCGAGACCACCGAGTACGGCTACCTCGGCACCTCGGAGAAGATTCTGTCCGAGGAGGTCGGCGGTCAGCTGAAGAAGTCGTACCAGTACTCGCCGTCCGGGCAGCTGCTGTCGCAGACCACGTTCACGCCCGGCGGGCAGGAGGACGCCTACCTCGGGTACAACGCGCACGAGGACGTCGAGCAGCTGACCGACGACAAGGGCAACTCGAAGTCGACGTACGGCTACACCGCCTACGGCAAGGACGACGACCAGCAGTTCACCGGCATCGACAAGCCCAGCGGCGCACAGCCGGGTGACCCGGCCAAGACGCCGTACAACGCGTACCGCTTCAACGCCAAGCGGTTCGACGAGGTCAGCGGCGATTACAACATGGGGTTCCGCAACTACAACCCCGGCCTGAATCGGTTCCTCAGCCGCGACTACTACAACGGGGCACTCGCCGACCTCGACATGTCGGTGGACCCGTTCACCAACAACCGGTACGCCTTCGCCGGCGGCAACCCGGTCACCAACATCGAGATCGACGGCCACTTCTCCCTGGGCGACATCGGCGACAAGATCAAGGAAGGCGTCGACAAGCTCAAGAACGTCGCCAAGGACGCCGTCGGAGCCGGCGGTGAGGCCGCGAAGGGCGCCGCGCAGAGCGCGTCCGACAAGGCCGGCAAGCTCTGGGAGCAGACCAAGGACAAGGCGAACAAGGCGATCGACAAGGGGATCGAGAAGGGCAAGCAGCTCGGCGACGACCTCGGGGCCATCCAGTCGGCCGGGGAGGGCATCGCCAAGCAGACGGAGAAGTGGACCGACGCCGCCAAGCTGAAGGACCCCGCCACCGACATGGCCGGCAAGATCGGCCGCAGCAAGGCGTGGAAGGCGGCCGGTCCGGTCGGGGACATCATCGGCGGCGGTCTCGGCTTCATCAAGCACAAGCGGGAAGGGGACAAGTGGTTCGCCGCCGGCTCGAAGGCCGTCGTCGAGACGGGCCTCTCCATGGCCGGTGGCGCGATCGGGGCAGCGGCCGGAGGCGTCTGCGGGCCCGCGGCCCCGGCCTGTGGGGCGTTGTTCGCCGGGGCTCTGTCCTACGGCGGAGGCCAGCTCGGCGAGAAGCTCACCAACACCGACAAGTCCGGCGACGACGCGGGCTGGACCATCGGCGGCAAGACAACCGGCCAGCACATCGAGGACTGGGCGGACAAGCAGCAGGAGGACTTCGGCCGGGACGTCGGCATATCGGACTGACGTCCCCGCCGGAGGAGGGTGCCGGGGCGGCCATCGGCCGCCCCGGCATGTTTCGGAACGCCGCCCGGCGGCAAAACTGCAATTCCAATCAGGACCGCTGACGGGGAGGAACGGACTGTGACGGATCCAGGTGGCAGGTACACCGTTGGCAACATCATCGGCATCACGGTGGCCACGTTGCTGTGCGCCGGCCTGGGGTTCTACGCGCTCTTCGGCGAGCCCACCGGCCGGATCGGCCGGAACTGGCAGAGCGTCGCGGTCTTCGGCGTGCTGGGAACCCTGGTCGGCCTCTTCTACGTGATCAAGGGCATCCGGAACCGGCGCTGAGCGCGGTCATGGTGTCCGGGTCTCCCAGACCGGCTGCTGGGGGTCGTCGTTGTGCACGATGACGGCGACCCGAGCGGCCGGGCGGACCGTGGCGAAGTAGAGCTGCTGGGCGGGGATGTAGCGCTCGCGCCAGCGCCGTTCGACCTCGGCCCGGGCTGACACCCGGCGCTCTCGGATCACGGCACGTTCCACGGTCCGCTCGAGCGCGGCCGACACGAAGACGCTCAGATCCCACCGGTCGATCAGTTCCGGGCGCATGAGGAAGACGCCGTCGAAGACCAGCACGGCGTCGGTGGGGGCGGTCGTGACCGGCGGGGACAGCGTGGTGTCCGCCGTACGATCGTAGACCGCGTCCTGGAAGCGTCGGTCTCCGCCCGGGCCGAGCGGATCGAGCAGAACCCGGTTCAGAGCGTGGTAGTCGTGGGTGTCGTAGTAGCAGCCTTCGGCCGAGTACTCGCCGCGGGGATAGCGCTGTGCCCGGGGGAAGAGGAAGTCGTCGATCGTCGCCCGGATGACGTCGCGACCCCGGGTGCGCAGGACATCGGCCAGTTCGTCGGCGAGCGTGGTCTTGCCGGCGGCGGGCGGTCCGTCGACGGCGACCCGCGTCGGGTGCGGGACGGCGACGGACCGGACGGCCTCAGCCAGGCGCCCGAGCATCTCGTCGCGGGTGCCTCGGTTCACAGAGCCGACCATATCCCTGACGCGTTCACTCGTTTGGTGGGCGTCCGTAGCGTTCGGCGGAGAGATCGCGTACCCCGTTCATATGGTTGGAGTCGCCCATGACTGAGGATCCGGTGCGCGAGACGGCGGTGGTTTCGCGGGTTCCGGCGGAGCGCCGGCCGTTCGCGACGTACCTTGCCCGGCGGGTTGTGGCCGCCGTGGCGCCGGACGAGCTGACGTTGTTCGAGGTGCGCAGCCGGCGGTTCTTCGGGTGGCAGTGGCGCGCCCGCGACCCGCTGGCGTGGGACGTCCTGGGCGTCAGTGGTGAGGTGCTGACCCCGGCAGCGTTGTCGGCATCGGCGACCGTACTCGGTGTGATGTCTTCTGACCTGCTTGAACGCGGCACGCGCTGGGCGGTCGGCCGGTTGCGGTTCGGGCGTTCCCGCCGCCCGGCGCTGACCCGTACCCCCACGGTGAAGGAGCTGGCGTCGTACCGGTCCGCCGCTCTGGCCGCGGCTCGCCGGCACGTCGGCGATGACGAGGCCGCGTTGATCGCCGACTCCGTCGTCGCGGAGATCGTCGCGGCGGCGGCCGAGCGTGGCGATGACGCGAAGCGGTGACCGTATGCCGGGGCGCCCGCCGTCGAGCCTGCTGCCGCGCCTGATCCTGTTCGCACTGACGATCCTGGTGGCCAGCGCGACGGTGGGTGCCACCCGCCCGGACCAGTGGCTGGTGAAGGGCATGGCATTCCAGTCCTGCGAGTCCGAGGCCCGGGCCGAGTATCAGTTCACCAACTTCGTCCCCTTCGACGCGGTGACGGTACCCGGCTCTGCTCCCCTCCCGCAGGTGCCCGACGCCCATCGCGCCGAGCTGGACCGGTGGGTCGAGCGCCGGTGCGGCCCTCGGCCCGTGGACAGGCCGGAGCGGCCCGCCGCGGCCGCCGTCGCGGGTGTGCTCATCGGTGGCTTCCTGCTGTACTGGCTGATCCCGTACTGGCGGATCCGCACCCGCCGCCTGACCCGCGTCGGGGACGGCCGGGACGACGGGCGGTACGGGTCGGCGGCGGGGCACGAGGTACGCCGCCTCGCTGCCGCGGCCGGGGTGACCCTGCACCGGGTCTGGCTGCATCCCACCGACTACAGCGACAACGCCGTCGCCTTCGGGCACTGGCGGCGCCGGGCGATCGAGATCAAGAGCGGGATGGTCAGCCTGCACCGCCGTGACCCGGATGCCTTCCGTGCCATCGTCGGCCACGAACTCGGCCACCTGCATCACCGCGACGTGGACGCCGCGTACGCGATGACGGGGTTGTGGCAGGCATTTCTGGCCCTGAGCGTGACCCTGACCGTGACCGGTGGAGTGGGGGACACGCTGGGCAACTCCTCGATCGAGGAGGCGCTGGCCACCGCGGCCCGGCTGGGCGCCCTCGTCCTCGCGGTCTACCTGGCCCGGAACGGCATGCTGCGGGCGCGTGAGTTCCACGCGGACGCCTTCGCCGCCACGATCGACGGCGGCAGCGCCCGACCGTCACTGGAGCGTCTGCTCGCCCGCCAGCGACGGCGCTGGGACGCCGGGTGGGCCTGGCCGTTCGCCACCCATCCCAGCAGTGAGCGGCGGCGGGCGGCGCTGCGGGGACACGTCGACGGCGGCGGCCTGGTCGCTGCCGACACCGCGCTGATCGGGTTCATCGCCACGTTCGGCTACCTGCTCACCGTTCCGCATCACTTCGACCTGCTGATGATGGCGTTGCGCTGGAAGTGGATGTCGCTGGACGAGGTGACCACCCTGCGGCCGATCTACGTGTGGCTCTACCTGCCGTTCCTGGTCCCGTCCGGGGTCGCGCTCGCCCTGGGGGTGTGGCATCACGCGTGGCGCGCCGAGCGGGTGACCGGTCGTGAGGGTCTGCTGCGCGGGCTGGCCGGGCTGACGGCCGGACTCTGGACGGGCATGCTGATCGGTGGCTCCCTCGACCCGTGGAACGCGGCCGCCGACGACTGGCCCGCGCTGCTGGAAGCGTCGTGGTGGCGTTCCCTGGTGAACGGCCCCGGCGCACGGTACGCGCTGACCGCCGTGACCGTGGTCGCACTGATCGGCACCGTCGTGGTCGCGTGCCGGGCCATCGCCGGGACGTCGTCCCGCCGTGGCTGGAGCGTCCTCGTGGCGGTCTACGGCGCGGTGGCGATGGTGAGTCCCTTTCCGTCGGCGCTGCCGGAACAGGTCCGCCCGTCGGTGTATGTCGTCGTGGCGGTCGTCCCTGTCGTTCTGGGGCTGGTGGCGCTCACCCGGCGGCGTGGCCGGGTCGTCGCGGACCCACCTGCTCCGGGCCCGCGGGCGGACCCCGGTGCGGCACGGTCGACGACGCTGCCCGGCCTTCGTCGGCCGCGGTGGCAGCGCCGGCTCATCCACGCCTGCGCGGTGCTGGTGGCTGTGCTGGCCGGGCGGGTGCTTCTGGGCCTGCTGAGCGCCGAGAGCAGTCAGACACCGTACGCGTTGATCGTCGGCGTCGGCCTGCTCATGGCGCTGACGAACGGGGTGCGAGCCGCGGCCGCCGCCGACGAGGACCGGTTCGACCAGCAGATCGTGTACGGCCGCAACTGGCTGACCCTGACCAGCGTGGTCGCGGTGGGTGGCTTCCTGGTCGGGCTGCCGTGGCGCACGACGCCTGCGGACGACGACGTGCCGCGGCTGGTCGCCGTGGTCGTGATCACCGGTGTGCTGGCGGGGATCGGCTTCGTCGGCCGGGAGACCGCCGCGGACGTGTACTCGTACCGGCACCGCCGGCGGACCCGGAACGCCGAGCTCAGGAGCTCGGTCGAGGTGCCCCGAACAGGTCGTCGGGCGCCTCTCGCAGCTGGGCCGCCTGACGTTCGTACTCCGCGGACTCCTGAGGGGTGAAGCTGTCGCGACGGCGTTGCGCGTCGTCGAGGGCGCCGAGCAGTTCGTCGCCGTACACCCGGCTCGCGGACACCTCGCGGGCGGTCAGCTCGCCGCGGCGCAGGCCTCCGGCGATCTCGCCCAGAATGCTGCCTCGGGGGCTCTGGTCCTCGAGGGCGCGCAGCAGCGCCTGCTCCAGGTGCCCGGTCCGCGGTTGGTAGGTGTCCATCGGCTGCCCTTCAGTTCGCGGCGGGGTGGTCGAAGCCCTGCTTGACGGCCTTGCTCAGGTCGGCGCCGGCCTCCAGGGCGCCGATGACGCCGGAGATGCCGTAGAAGGCCGACTTGGCGTTGCCGTACACGCTGGAGATCCGGTTGTAGATCTCGATCGCCTCGTAGGCGAAGTAGGCCGCGGCGCCGTAGCCGAGCACCGGGCCGATGACGGTCGGGATCGTGGCGGTGCCGCCGGCAAGGGCGATGCTGATGTACAGAAGCTTGTCCAGCAGCAGCCCTACCGGCCCGGACGCGGCCTCGAACAGGTCGCGGGCGGCCTTCGACGCTTCGGCGTACTGCTTCTGGTATTGCGTCATGGTGTCCTGCACGTCCCGGATCGCCTTGGCCAGGGTGACCAGATATTCCTGGCAGGCCTCGGCTGCCTGACCGGTCCAGACGCTCGGGATGTCACCGGCGGCCCGTTCGAGGTTCTGCGCCATCGCGTCGCACCAGTCACCGAGGAATCCCCACACGACCGCCGCCTCGGAGTACTCGTTCCACTCGCCGCTGCTCCAGGCGAGCCAGATGACGAACGGGTCGAAGTGGAAGGCGTACTGGCAGGCGGCGCGTATCCCGGCGGACGGGCTGCTCAGGTCGGTCAGCAGGTCGAGCTGGAACTCGGTGGAGGCCGACGTGAAGGACGGGTCGCGGGTGATCTTCGTCGAGGCGTCCACGGCATCGCTGAACGCGGCGGTGGCGAACGCGGAGTTCTTCGGCGGCGGGTTGGCCACCGTCGTCGACGCGTCCTTGGCACCCGGGAGCGAGGCGTCCACGGTCTTGGCGGTGCCGGCGTCGGTGATCCGGTAGTAGTTCTGCACGGTGCTGATCTCGGAGGCGGAGTCCCGGCAGATCTTCCCCAGATCCTTCAGGAAGCCGGTCACGTCGTCGAAGGCGTGCTGGTGCGCGCCCTTCAGGATCTGGATCAGGCCTTCCTCGTAGAAGCTGAGGTCGGCCTTGTCCTGGACGACCTTCAAGGCCTCGTCCGAGTCGTCACCGAAGTGCAGTAGCTGGTTGTGGAGCCCGTGCAGCCCGCTGATGTCGACCGAAAACTCCGCCATGGAGGTGGCATTCCGTTCGTTGTGTCGCTCGAGGTCGCGACGCCGTTGGTGTTCCTCGAGGCCACGATTCACCGCTGCGGGATGTCCGGCCACCGGCCGCACTGTCCGGGGCTGATCGGAACGCCGCCGAACACTGTCGAACGGCGCTGACCAGGGCAGTAGGGCCTGAGATGGACGGTGGAGAGGGCCGGGCGGGCAGCCCGGCCCTCGTACAGGTCGATGGTGCCGCTCCCCGCCGTTCCGGACCGAGGTCGTCTCGCCGAGGTCGAGGTCGCCGGCACCCGGCGTGACCCAGGACCTGCTCGTGCCGTTGGCGCCCGGGGAGGCGGACTGCGGGAAACCGCAAAGGTCGCGTCTGGATGAGTTCGTTCGGTTGACCAACATCCATTTCCTGTATATAAATTGTGCAGTCAAACATTTACGGGGATGTTTGCGCTGCCGCGGTTCATGGCCATGACCGCGCGCCTTTTGGCGGCCGCAGAGTCCTCGTGAACCTGCGAAAGGGATCCGCCAATGAATTCTCTATCCACTGTTGCTGAGCGACTGCTCTCCGTCTTCGTTCCGAAGGCCGAGGCGCAGGCCACCGAATGCCACTGGGAGACGAAGTGCAGCGGCACCTGCGTGTGGCCTTTCAGTCAGAGGCGGACGCGGCTCTGCTGCACCGACCAGGACGGTTCGTACTGCAACGGCTGGGAGAAGGACGGCTGCTGCTAGTCCGGCCCAGCTGACCTGGTTGTCCCGTGGCTCACGGTTCGCACGTGGGCCACGGGACGGAGGAGCGTCATGGATCTGATCGGAACAATCGGCGATTTCATGCTCGTGACGGTATTGGTTGTCGCGGCCCTAGGAAAGCTGCGGAGCCGCGCGTCACGGGATGAGGTCGCCACCCTCGCTCGATTTGTAGGAATACCTCTGCGGTGGGTGGCGATTGCGCCGGGCGCGCTCATTGTCGCCGAAATCGGCGTCGCCATTCTGCTCGCCTTTCCCATTGCTCGTGGATGGGGTGCCATTGCCGCGACATTGTTGATGGCCGTGCTCACCGTGGGCGCCGAGCGGGCTCGGCGTGCCCCGGAGCCGCCGGCGTGCCGATGCTTCGGCGGCGCGGCCGAGCCCATCGGTCGCCGTCACGTGGCTCGCAACGCCGCGCTCGCGGCGATCGCGACGATCACCGCGGTGCTGACGTTCGTGCCCACCGGGCCGCCACTGACCGCCACCGGCATGGTCGCGGCCGTCCTGTCCGGTGTTCTGCTCGCGACGGTCGTCGTCCATCTCGACACGTTGCTGTTCCTCTGTGGCCTCCGGCCGACAGCCCCACAACCGACCCAAGGACGATAACGATGAGTACTCTGATCGCCTGTGCCGCCCTTCTCGTGGCGCTCTTCGCGTTGGTGGTCGCGCTCGGCACCGCCACCCGTCTGCGCGACGCCGTGGCCAAGGGAAGCGTCGGAGCGGCCGCCTCGACACGCGCGCCGCTTCCGCGGATGTCGATGGAGATCGGCGACTTCGTCGCCCCGCGCCTCGACGGCACCGCCTTCACCAAGGCCGACCTGGCCGGCGGCAACCGCCTGGTCGGGTTCTTCGCCACGGGCTGCCCCTCGTGCAAGGACCAGCTGCCGGCGTTCCTTGCCGCCGCGGCCGGCCGGCAACACGGCACGGCGGCGCCGGTCGCGGTGCTCAGCGGCCCGGAGGACGACACCCGCGACCTGGCCGAGCTCTTCACCGAGGACATCACCGTGGTGACCGAGTCCGATCTCGCCTTCTCGCGCGGCGCGAAGGTTGAGGGGTACCCGACCTTCGTGCTCGTGGCGGACGGCAAGGTGACCGGGGCGGCCACTCGAGTGGACCGTTTGCCGGTCGGGGTCTGACCGGCGATGCTCGCACTCGCGATCATGCCGCTGGCGGTGTTGCTTCTGCTCGCGCTGCTGCCCGCCACGCTCATCGTGGTGACGGTGCACGGCGACAGCATGGCGCCCGCCTTGCTGCCGGGCGACCGGGTGCTCGTCCTGCGGCGGTGGGCGACGCGCCGATTGAAGCGTGGCGACGTGGTCGTGGCCCGAGTCGATCTCCCACTCGGCGGACGGCTCCTGATCAAGCGGATCGCCGCGCTCGGCGGCGACCGCGCGGTCAGCCGGAACCAGGAAATCACTCTCTCCGACCGGGAGGTCTTCCTTGTCGGAGACCACCGGGAGGCGAGCTTCGACTCGAGACAGTATGGAGCGTTCCCGATCGATGGCGTCATCGGCAGATCCATCCACCACTTCCCGGCCCGGCGAGCGGTGGCCGGGGACTGAGCGGGGCGCTCTGCCGCACTGGCGTCTGCTTCGCCTGACCGTGCTGCTGGTGGTTCGCGCGGCCCCGATGCAATGTGTCCTCGTGGTGGTCGCCGCGGTGGTGCTCGCGGCTTCTCCGGTCGCCACCGCCTGGTGCGTCAAAGCGCTGTTCGACGTCCTGGCGAGCCCCGGTCACGGTTCCTTCTCCGCGCTGCTGGTGCCGGTGTGCGCGGCGTTCGGGGCGGCGCTCGCCGGCGCCGGGGCGGTCTCCATGCAGCAGCTGGCGTCCTCCCGGGTCGTCCGGGCGGTGCGGGCCCAGGCCCAGGACGGCCTGTTCCGGGCCGTGGACTCACTGCCGTGGATCATGGAGATCGAACGTCCCGACTTCCAGAACGAGCTGAGGCTCGCCGAGCGGGCCGCCGAAGACACCGCTCGCCGGCTGCTCTCCAGCGGCCTGATGGCGGTGACCGGGGTGCTGCAGTGCGTGGGCTGGTGCGTCAGCGTCGCGGTGACCTGGCCACCGATGATCGCTCTGCTGGCACTGGTCACCATCCCCTACTTCTGGCTCGGACACCGGACGGCACGGCGTGAGGCGCGGCTGCAGTCGAGCCTGGTGGGTTCGGGCCGTCTGCGCATGTTCTTCCGCAGCCTGCTGGTGGATCCGCGTGCGGCCAAGGAGAGCCGGCTGTTCGCCATCGGACCATATCTGCGATCACGGCTGGCCACACTGCTGCGCGCGGAGAGCGCGCTGGAGGACACCGTGGACCGGACGACCGCCAGGACCGACATGGTGCTGGCCGTCGTGGGCGCCAGCAGTCTGGCGGTGGCGACGCTGGTCGTCGTGCTCACCGCGACATCGAGGGGGTTGTCCGCCGGGGACCTGTCGCTCTTCCTCGCCGCGGCGGCCGGCGCTCAGACCACCATCGCCCTGGCCGCCGACGGCTACACCGGCGTGGCGGCGTCGCTGCTGGTGATGAAGCATTACTTCGCATTCCATGCCCGGGTACCGCCGGTCGCGCCCAGCGGGTCACTCGTCTCGCACGAGCCGTCCGGCGAGATCGAGCTGCGGGGTGTCTGGTTCCGCTATGACGCCGACGGCCCGTGGGTACTGCGGGACGTCAACCTGCGCATCCCGGCCGGTACGAGAGTCGGCGTGGCCGGCCCGAACGGCGCCGGCAAGAGCACTCTCATCAAGCTGATCTGCCAGCTCTACCAGCCGACCCGCGGTGAGATCCTGTTCGACGGGGTGCCGGCCGGACGGCTCGATCCCGCGGCGATCCGGCGGCGGATCACCGCGGTGTTCCAGGACTTCATGTCCTATGACCTCACGGTGGCGGAGAACATCGGCGTCGGCGACATCCAGCGGGTCGGCGACCGTGCGGAACTGCGCAGGGTCGCCGCGATGGTCGACATGCACGACGAGATCGAAAGGATGCCGGGCGGGTACGACACGCTACTCAGCAAGATCCATATCGCTGACGACGACGCCGCGGTCCATCTGCTCTCCGGCGGCCAGTGGCAGAGGCTCGCGATCGCCCGTGCCCTGCTGCGCCGCGACGCCACGATCGCGATTCTGGACGAGCCGGCCTCCGGCCTGGACGCGTTCGCGCAGCATCGTCTCCGCGAGATCATCGACTCCATCGGCGCGGACCGCACCGTGCTGCTGATCTCCCATCACCTCGGCTCGATGCGGCGGATGGAGACGATCGTCGTCGTGGACGACGGCAGGATCGCCGAGCACGGAACACATGACGAACTGGTCCTCACGGGCGGCACTTACGCCCAGCTGTTCTCCCTCCAGGCGGCCGGTTACGTCGCCTGACGGCCTGCCGGACGCGGCGGCCGCAACGGGCCGATCTAGCCGAAGCGGATCTGCGTCACCGCCGCCACGTCGATCGAGCCGGCCGCCGGACCGGGCAGGCCCGTGGTCGCGTCGATCGGGAACCACGCGAGGTTGCCGGAGCGCTCGTTGGCCACGTACAGCCAGGTGCCGGTGGCGTCGATCGCGAGATGGCGCGGCCAGGCGCCGCCGCACGAGGGGGTCGCGACCAGGGTGAGACGAGCGCCGCCCTCGGTGACGGCGAACACCGCGACGGTGTCGGTACCCCGGTTGCTGACGTAGACGAAACGGCCGTCGGCGGAGACCGCGATCTCGCCCGGGTAGTTGTCGACGCCGGGATCCCGCACGGTCGGGGTGACCTGGCCGGCGGTCAGCGTGCCGGCCGCGTACGAGCACACGGTCACCGTCGAGGCCAGCTCGTCGGCCGTGTACGCGTACGCGCCGTTCGGATGGAAGGCCAGATGCCGGGGGCCGCTGCCGGTCGGCAGAACCAGCCGGCCGGCCTCGGCCAGGGTCGCGCCGGTCACGTCCAGCTCGTAGGTGAACACCGTGTCGACGCCGAGGTCGACGGCGAGCACGTACTCGCCGGCCGGGTCGACGACCACCTGGTGGGCGTGCGACGTCCGGCCGCCCGAGGACTGCCGCCGGGTGTCGGTGGCCGCGCCGACCGTGCCGTCGGCGAGGATCCGGTGGGTGACGACGGCGCCTCCGCCGTACAGCGACGTGAACAGAAACCGCCCGCTCGGGTGGACGGCGACGTGGGCGGGGCCGGAGCCGGTCGGCTGCGTGTTCAGCGGTGCCGGGGCTGTGCCGTCGCCGACGGTCAGCGCGTTCACCGTCCCGGCGGGCGACAGCTCGCTGATCGCGTACAGGTGCTGGGAATCGGGCCCGAGGTCGAGCCACGACGGCTGGGCCAGGGCTGTCCACGAGTCGATCCGCGGCGTGCCGGTGCTCGGATCGGCGAAGCCGTGGGCGATGCCTCGGCCGCCGGACGCGGTGTAGGTGCCCAGGTGGAAGCGCTGGACCTGCGGCTGCGAGGCCACGGCCGGGGAGTCGCGCAGCGCCGGGTTTCCGGTTGCCAGGCTGACCGCGGCGGCGCCGCCGGCCTGGAGGAGCCCGCGTCGAGAGATCGGCATGTCGATCAACATAACCCGCGCCAGGCCCGACATCCATCGGTAGACGTCAATGGGCTGACGTTATTTCGTACGGGTGGCGGGGGTTCTGTGCGCACATCGTCATCTTGCTATTAGACGATCGATTGTGAAAACCATTATCGTTTTGCTTCTCAGGACAGGAGCGAAACTCATGAATCTCCGGCAACGCATGCTCTCGGCGGCGGCCGCCGTCACGGCCGTCACCGTTCTGGCCGGCTGCGGTTCCGGCGGGGATGACGCCGGCCAGGCGGCGCCCGGTCCTTCCGGATCCGCGCCGCCGGCCGTGGTCGCGACCACCCCCGAAGTGGCTGACTTCGTCCGCAACATCGGCGGACCCGAGGTGACCGTCACGCAGATCATCAAGCCGAACGTCGACCCGCACGACTACGAGCCCACCCCGGCCGACATCAAGGCGATCGGTGAGGCCAAGGTCGTCGTCAAGAACGGCGTCGGACTCGAAGGGTGGCTCGACCGCACCATCGAGGCCTCCGGTTTCCAGGGCTCGGTCGTGGACTCCAGCCAAGGCGTGGCGCTGCGTGAGGGTGGCCACGAAGAGGGCGAGGAAGCCGGCGAGGAGCACGCGGGTGAGGATCACGACCCCCACATCTGGCACAACCCGCGGAACGCCAAGATCATGGTCACCAACATCGAGAAGGGCCTCGCCGCGGCCGACGCCACCCGGGCGGAGACGTACGCGAAGAACCTGACCGCGTACTCCGCGGAGCTGGACAAGCTGGACGCGGACAACGAGGCCGCGTACGCCGAACTGCCGGCCGCCGACCGCAAGCTGGTCACCAACCACGACGCCTTCGGCTATTACGTCGACCGGTACGAGCTGGAGTTCGTCGGCTCGGTGATCCCCAGCCTGGACACCTCGGCCGAACTGTCCGCGAAGCAGCTCACCGACCTGGTGGCGAAGATCAAGGCGACGGGTACGAAGGCGATCTTCACCGAGAGCTCACTGCCGCCCAAGAGCGCGGAGGCGATCGCCCAGCAGGCCGGCGTCGAGGTGGTCGGCGGCGAGGACGCACTCTTCGGGGACAGCCTGGGCGAGCCCGGCACCCCGGAGGGCACCTATCTGGGTGCTGAGCGCCACAACACCGAGGTCATCGTCTCGGCGCTGGCCGGCTGAGATGGATGCCGCTCTGCGGTACGCGGGGGTGAGCGTCGGCTACCACGGCACTCCGGTACTCACCCACGTGGACCTCGAACTGCGGCCGGGGCAGCGGCTGGCCCTGGTCGGCCCGAACGGCGCCGGCAAATCCACCTTGATCAAGTCGGTGCTCGGCCTGGCCCCGATCCTCCGGGGCACGGCCGAGGTGCTGGGCAGCGAACCGGCGGCGGCGCGTGACCGGGCCGGATACGTGCCGCAGACCGACACCCTCGACGCCGACTTCCCGGTCAGCGTCCGGCAGGTGGTGATGATGGGCCGCTACCGGCGGATCGGCTGGTGGCGCCCGGCGCGGGCCGCGGACCGTCTCGCGGTGGCCGGCGCGCTGGAGCGGGTCGGGCTGGCGGACCGGGCGGGGCACCGCTTCGGCACACTCTCCGGTGGTCAGCGCCAGCGCGTCCTGCTGGCCCGCGCCATCGCCGCCGAGCCGCGGCTGCTGCTGCTCGACGAGCCGTTCAACGGCGTCGACGCCGTCAGTCAGGAGGCCATCTCGCGGGTGCTGCGCGAGCTCAGCGCCGACGGAACCGCGCTGGTGCTCAGCACCCACGACCTGACCGTGGCCCGGGATCTTGCGGACCTGGTGTGCCTGGTCAACGGCCGGCAGTGGGCGGTGGGCCCGCCTGCCGAGACGCTCACCGCGGAGCCGCTGCGGCGGACGTACGCCGGGAGCGCCGTCGACGTGAGCGACGGCAGCATGGTGCTGGTCGAGCCGTGATCGAGCCGTTCACGCTGCCGTTCATGTCCCGGGCCCTGGCCGAGATGGCTCTGCTGGCGCTGATCTGCGGTCCGGTCAGCGTGTTCGTCTTCGCCCGCCGGTTGTCGTTCGCCTCGGACGCGCTGACCCACACCGTCTTTCCCGGCGTGGTGATCGGGTTCCTCGCCGGTGGGCTCGAGGGCGTCTTCACCGGTGCGCTGATCGCCGCGGTGCTGACCGCGGCCGTGCTGACGGTGCTCACCCGGGGCGGGCGGGTCTCGGACGACGCCGCCACGGCGGTCGTGCTGACGGCGATGTTCTCGGCCGGTGTGGTGCTGGTCTCGCGGCGATCCTCGTACACCGCCGATCTGACGTCCTTTCTCTTCGGCCGCCTGCTGACCGTGACGCCGCGGCAGATCGCCGAGACCGCCGTCCTCGCGGTCGTGGTGCTGGTGGCGCTGCTGATCGGCGCCCGCGCGCTGCTGTTCCGCACTTTCGACCCGGCCGGTGCGGCGGCGGCCGGGTTCCGGATCGGCGGCTTGGACCTGTGGCTCAACCTGATCGTCGCGCTGGTCGTGGTCGCGGCGGTCCGTGCGGTCGGCACGATCCTCGTCGTGGCGTTGCTGATCGTCCCGGCCGCGGCGGCCCGCATGGTGACCGACCGGCCGGCCGCCATGGCGGTGATCGGCACGGTGCTGATCGCCGGAGCCGGGTACGGCGGGCTGCTGGTCAGCTGGACCGCGTCGCTCGACCACGGCATCGCGCTGACCTCGGCCTCGGCGGTGGTCCTGCTGCTCGTCGTGGCCTACCTGCTGATGATCCCGGCGCGGTTGCTGCGGACCGGAGGGCGTCGCGGCCGGTCGCCCGTACCGGGAAGGAACTCCGGTCATGAACTGGTGGGATGACGCCCTGCACCGGGCCGTGGCCGAGGTGGTCCTGGCCGGGGTGCTCGCGGGACTCGTCGGGGTCCATGTGGTGGTGCGCCGGCTCTCGTTCTTCACGCTGGCGCTCACCCACGCGACCTTTCCCGGCGTGGTGGCCGCCTCGATCATCGGCGTCAACATCCTGGTCGGCGGGGTCGTGGCCGGTGGGATCATCGCGCTCGGGGTCGCCGCGCTGAGCCGGCGTCGCGGTCAGGACGCCGCGGCGGCCACGGGCGTGCTCGAGTCCGCCGGCTTCGCGCTCGGGGCCGCGCTGGTCGCCACGCAGAGCGGTTTCAGCCGGGACCTGTCGTCGTTCCTGGTCGGATCGATCCTGACCGTCAGCGCCCGGGACCTGGTCACCACCGCGGTGGTGCTCGTCGTCGTCCTCGCCGTGCTGGTGACGGCCGCCCGGCCACTGCTGCTCATCGGATTCGACCGGGCCGGTGCCCAGGCGGCCGGCCTGTCGACCGGGGCGTGGGACGTCGTGCTGCTGCTGACCATCGAGGTGGTCGTCGTCACCGTGGTCCCCGCGGTCGGCACGATCCTCGCGCTGTCGCTGATCGTGGCGCCCGCCGCGGCGGCCCGGCTGTGGTCGGCACGCCTGCCGGTGATGACGGCCCTCGCGGTCGCCTTCGCGGTCGGCAGCGGGGTGACCGGCTTGTGGATCTCGGCCCGCTGGAACGTCGCCGCCGGCGCGAGCATCTCGCTGGCCGCGAGCGCGGTCCTCGCGGTCTCCTGGCTGCGAACGCTCCCGGCCTCCCGCCGCGACGGCGGGAGGCCGAGCGAGGTGGAGTCAGCGACCCCCTGATCAGACAGGCCGGCGGCTGTCTGGCACCTCGTCCTCCAGGTCCACCACGTGGATGAGGTTGAACTTCAGATTCACCTTGCAGTTCGGGCTGCCACCCTTGATGGTGTGTTCGCCGAGCGGGACGGGATACGTGAGCTTGTAGTCGTAGAGATTGACGGGATAGTGGCCGATCCACTTGCTCTGAGTGACATTGCCGGAAATGGTGATCGAGTCCCGCCCGGGATCCTTGAAGAGAGCGAACTGGCCCGGCTCGAGATTGTGACGGTATTTCGGTTCCAGTGGAGCGCCTGTCGGCAGCGAGAGACCGGGAAAATTGAACTCTCCCTGTACGGCCGGACCGGCATACGGTTTGGCGTCCGGCCGTTCCCAGACCGTCGTGCCGTTGACCAGCAGGGCGCCAAAGAGCGCCGGGCTTTTGCACGGTCCCTTGACTTCTCCGCGCAGACCGTCGATTTTCACCACGGCGCCGACGAGCACTTTCCGTGGCGGCACGACCGCGCAGGTGGTGAGGTTGTACTTCGTCGTCTCGGAGAACGCGGCGGCGCTGTCGTCGACGACGTTGTCCACCTGGTAGGAGATCGGCACGGCCGAGCTGAGGGCGTTCTGGCCGGCCAGGTAGGTGCGGATCTTGCGGTCGGCGATCAGTGACCGGGTGGCGCTCTCGTCGCCGCCCACCGCGACAACGCTGTACCGGGCGGAGCTGAGAACCGCCTTCCACCTGGCTTCCTGATCCAAGGTGCCGGACACCACCTTGGTGTCGGCCGAGAAGGACAGGGCGTCCTTGAGTTCTTCCACCGACGATTTCGCCGTCACGCTGTAGATCAGCTTGCGGCCGTAGACGATATGCGAGACGGCCACCGGCGGATTGGCCGGGCCGATCCGCCGGGCGGCCGCCTGTACCTTGAGGTCCTTGACCGTGAAGTTCCGGCCGAAATACCCGGCCGGAGTGCTCGGCTTCACCATGCTGACGGTGAACATCCGTTGCGTGATGGTGACCAGGACACTTGATTGGCCGGCCGTCCGGCTCATTCCCAGGGAAGCGCTGGCCTTGACACCGAGATACTTCAGAGAGATCCCGGCCTTCAGCAGCGCCTCTTCGGCACTCTGCGCCTCCTCACTGGCGTAACTGTAGGCGGCGGGCGGTTGCACGCCCGTCCTCTGCGCTTCGGCGACCAGACTGTTGATCGCCTGCTTGACGGTGGCTCCGGTGGGCGCCTTGACCGTCTTGGCGATGTGCCTTCCGGGAAGGTCGGTGTAAATGGTCAACGGCGCTCGATTCCGAATGGGAAGTTCGGCGAGCGATCCGGGGCCGCCCGCATAACCGCGCCCTTGCAGCAGCCCACCGAGCCAGAGTTTGCCCGCGTCGGCGTTGAGCGCGACGATGTCGTCGGGGTTGGCGGTGAGCGTCTTGGGTGTCGTCTGGCATCGATATTTCGTCTGGTCGACCACTGTGGTTGACGTTGTGGCCGGCCCGGCCGGCCGGTCGGACTCCGGTTTCGCGGTGAGTGCGGGAAGCCCCATGATGTAGCGATTCACGGCTTCGGCCGGAGTGGGTTTCACGCCCGCGGCGGTCATTGTCGACAGAGCCGCGATGGCCGCCACAATCCCCCTGGTCCTACGTACCCATTTCATTGCGAAGCACCTTTCCGTGATGCAGCGGTCTTGGATCCTTCGGGAGTGGCCTCGGGCGTCCGCCGGCAGAGGGGGTGCTGGACAGCGATCCGTCGACCACGTACAAAGCTTGGCAAAAGTGGTATCAAGCTGCTATTAGCAGGATTACGTACGGAGTTCGACGATGATCGACAGTTATCGCCGGGCGCTCGCAGGAGCCACCGCGCTGCTCGAAGCGGTCGGTGCCGCCGCTCCCCGAGCAACCCTCCGCGCGGTCGTCGCGGAGTGTCTGGGAGGCACCGCCAGTGTGTTCATCGACGGTGTCACCCGGCCCGGCACGAGCGTCTGGACGCCTCGAGCGCACGACGCGCTCCCCGAGGGCCGCGTTGCCGACGACTCACAGGAGTGGCGCCGGAACGGTTGCGGCCGGGGCATCGGTCACCACATGGCGCTGCCGGTGTCCGCCGACGGCGTCATCGTCGTGTGCCGGGCCGGCCGGCCTTTCGATGCGGGCGACCTTCGTGTGGCGCGGTGCCTGCTGCCGTTGCTCCGCAGCATCCAGCGCTACGTCGACGATGCCGATCGCCCCCGGCTGACCACCCGCGAACTTGCCGTCCTCCGTGCGACAGCCGACGGCCTCACCGCCGCGGCCGCGGGCCGCCGCCTGAAGATCTCCACACGCACGTTCGAGAAGCACCTGGAGCGGCTCTACCGGAAGCTCGGCACCCGGGACCGCGTGCACACCGTGCTGCTCGCCCAGGAGCTGGGCCTGCTGCCGGTCAGCGCGGCGCGGCCGGCGGCAGCACCCGCGTCCGGCGGAGGAGCAGCAAGGTAGCCAGCCGATCCCGCGTCCCACACTTGCGGTAGGCGTTCTCGAGATGCTTGTTGACAGTGTGCCCCGAGATCAGCAGCCGGCGGGCGACCGCCGCTGTCGACAGGCCCTCGCCGAGCAGGGCCAGTACGGTCAGCTCGCGCGGCGTCAGCCCGAAATCGGCTTCCGGTGTCGGCGTACCCGGCGGATCGAGCAGACGCCGGGTCTCGGCGAGCTGGCGGCTGACGCCGATCACCAGAGGCTGGATCGCCGCGGCCAGGTCGCGTTCCCGGTCGGTGAAGTCGCGCCCGGAGCGGCAGATGATGAAGGCGGTCGCGATGCCGATCGGCGTGGGCAGCGGAATGGCCAGATGCCGGGTGCCGCCGTCCAGGTCCTGATCACAGGAGTCGTAGGTTTGCGTCGCTCGCCAGGCGGAGGACGCGACGACGTCACTGACGGTCAGCGGGCGCGGGCTCCGCATCGCGGCGAAGGCATGCGCGAGGGGATGCTCCGCGCCATAGACGCGGGCGCGTTCGGCCCACGGGATCGTGGCGACCTCCGTGGGCGCGCACGCGACGCCGGTGATGGTGCGAGCGGCCGGGTTGAAGCCGTTCATGAACAGTGTCGCGGTGCCGCGCAGGCACTCGTTCAGCTGCCCGGCGATCATCGCCTGATAGCCGTCGACCGGCAATCCGTCCACCAGCGCAACGGCGAGATCCAGAACCCGGCGATAGTCGCGTGCCGCAATACGTGCCATCCGGACATTATCGGCGCTTTAGTGACGTAAAGTCGGCATTCCGGCCGGGCGTGGGAACCGGGCCGGGGAAAGGTCCGCTGCGCGGGCCGGTCCGGCGTGTCACCTCACCCGGGCAACGTCTGTGGTCAGGACACCAGATCCGGCGATCCGGGTACGGCTGGGCGGCCCGTTACAGTGTCGAGGTGGCCTGAGCGGCCGACGCCTGTCGCCCGGAGGTGGACTTGCCGATCGGATCGGTCCGCGGTGCGCATGGCTGGACGAAGACGCTGCTCAGCCTGGTCGCCGCCGTGGCTGCCGCCGGCGTGCTGCTGCTGGCGCCACCCGGGGACAAGAGCTCCTCCGCCACGCCGCTGACGGCGGGACTCGCCTGGCCGCGTGCCCAGCGCGGCAGCCTTCCCGCGACGCTGGCGGACGGCTCCGCGTACACCCCGGCCTGGTTCCTCGACGCCCGCACCTCGATCGGCACCGCGCTCAGCCGCGACGGCGCCCATCTGCGGCTGCTGATCCGAGGGCCCGACGAGAAGGTCCGCCAGTTGCGCCGCCTGCCCGTCCGGGGCAATCCGTCGTTCTCGGCGATAACGGCCGGCGGCGGCGTGGCGGTCTGGGCCGAAGGCGACGGCGACCTGAAACCGCAGCTGTGGGCGGCCGATCTCCGCGGTGGACGGCCGGCGCGGCGGCTGACGGCCGACATGGGCGAGGCCCGGTTCTACCTCTCCGAGTACGACCTGGTGATCGCCGACGGCCGGGTGCGGTGGGTCGCCGCCGCCGGCGGGAACGAGGTGACCGAGGTGCGATCGGTTGCCCTGACCGGTGGCGCGGTACGGCTCGAGAGGCAGCCGGGCACGTGGCAGCTGTCGGCGTGGCCGTGGATGGTGGACGGCGTCACGTCGGGTGCGGGCGCGACCACGCTGAAGAACCTCGTCACCGGTGGGTCTGTCGCGGTGCGAGCTGACCCGAGGGCGGTGACCAACTGCGGTCCGCTGTGGTGCCGCGCGGTCTCGCTGACCGAGGAGGGCACACGGGTGGAGCTCATGCGCCCCGACGGTACGGGCCGGCACAAGATCGCCGAGGGCCCGGTGGAGACGGTCACGGCCGACGTCGGCGTGCTGGGCCGGTTCGAGGTGTACGCCGAGACCGGCGGCAACGCCGACTTCTCCGGCAACGCGCGGTTGATGGTCTACGACATCGCGGGCCGGCGGGCGGTCCAGATCAGCCCGGACGCCGCCAACGTCGGATACCGCGGCGGGGTGCTCTGGTGGTCGACCGGCACCGCGGAGGTGTTCCTGCGGCACAGCCTGGATCTGCGCACCGCCTGACCCCTAGCTCGGTGACCACCGGGAAGGCCGCGCGCCGGCGCACCGGTCAGGCGTAGGGCTGCGCCGGCTCGGTGGTCTCCTGCCACGACTTGACCTCGAGATAGGCGACCTTCGCGCCGTTGACGGGGTCCTTGCCCACCTTGCTGCTGTAGACGCCGTCGATCCGCACCCAGGTGTCCGGGGCGGCGTCGACCGTCGTGTCACCGGTGAGCCCGACCTTGATCGGGCGGCCGTCGGCGGCGCAGCAGTTCAGGACCATCCGGGCCAGCATCGGGGCTCCGCCCGGCCCGGGTGTGATGAACCCGGTCAGCCGGACGGTGCGCCCCGAGAGGCTCTTCCCGCCGTCGAACACCGCCCGGGACGCGTAGTCGAGCATGCCGACGGACACCGGATCGCCCGGCGGCAGCGGCGGGTAGTCCGAGTCCGACGGCTCGGCCGCGATCGAGCCGGCCTGGCCTGCCGAGAACGCGCCCAGCGCCGGGGGAGCGATCAGCAGCAGGCCGACGACCGGCAGGATCAGCAGCCAGCCGACCCGCGGTTCATGATGCCCGTGCCCGTCATCCGGATCCTCCTGACGATGACGGAGCGCGCGTAGCTCGTACCAGATGGTCATGACCGCGGCCGCGACCAAGAGCGCGCCGGTCAGCAGAAGGAAGGGCCGCAGGCCCTCCTTGACGTAACGCAGGAACAGGTCGGTGAGCGTCGCCCGGATGATCGCGCCGCCGAACAGCAGCATGACGACGGCCTGGGCCAGCCGGTTCACAGCAGCACCGCCCCGAATCCCGCGCCGATCAGGACGGCCGCCGCGAAGGTCGCCGGCGCGAACCGGAAAGCGAACCGCCGTCCGAACATGCCGGTCTGCATGGAGATCAGTTTCAGGTCGACCATCGGTCCCACGACCAGGAACACCAGCCGGGCGGTCAGCGAGAACTGGGTCAGGGAGGCCGCGACGAACGCGTCGGCCTCGCTGCAGATGGACAGCAGCACGGCCAGCACGGCCAGCGCGATCACCGACAGCACGGGGTTGCCGGCGAGCGCCTGCAACCAGGCGCCGGGGACGATGACGTTGATCGTCGCGGCCGCCGCGGCACCCACCACCAGGAACCCGCCGGCGTGCATCACGTCGTGCCGGCACGCCGCCCAGAACGCCCGGGCCTTCGACGCGTCGTCGAGATCGGGCCGGTGCGGCAACTTGATCCACTCCGCCTTGCCCAGCCGCAACCAGAGCCAGCCCATCGCGACCGCGACGACCAGGCTCGCCGCGCCGCGGGCGACCGCCATCTCCGGCCGGCCGGGAAAGGCGATCACCGTTGCGGTCAGCACGATCGGATTGATCGCGGGCGCGGCCAGCAGAAACGCCAGCGCGGCGGCCGGCGTGACACCGCGGCGGATCAGGGAACCCGCGATGGGAACGCTGCCGCATTCGCAGCCGGGGAGGACCACCCCGGCCAGCCCGGCCGCGGGAACGGCCAGCACCGGGTGCGAGGGCAGCGCCTTGGCCCAGAAGGAGCGCGGCACGAACACCGCGATGACCGCGGAGAGCACGACCCCGAACACCAGGAACGGCGCCGCCTGCACCAGCACGGAGACGAACACGGTGGTCCAGGTCTGCAGCCGAGCACCGGAGATGATCCGGCCGAGCGGCTCCCGGAAGATCACCAGGAGGACGAGCAGGACCGCCAGGACCTCCAGCGACCCGATCCTGCGCTCGCGTCGAGGCCGCGGCGCGGACGGGCCCGCCTCGGCCAGGGCCGGCGGGCCGGCGACGCCGCCAGGTGGGGTCACGCCATGCTCCAATACCGCTCATCGCCGCGTTGTGGTCGCTTCGGACAACTGCGCCACAGTACGCGCACGAACGGCACGGTCGTTCAATCCGGGCCCGAGAGGCTCACGATCTCGCCGGCGCAGCCGAACAGAGGGGTGATGCTGACGTGGATCCGGACCGGCCGGGGGGCCGCCGCGAGCGTGCTCGCCTGCGGGGTCATGCTCGCCGTGCAACAGGCCTGGTTCTTCGGCGGATGGGGCGGCCCCGAGGTCAGCACGCTGGTCACGGACGCCACATACATCCCGCTGGCGGTCGTCTTCACCACGCTGGCCGCCCGGGTGGCGCTGTCGAAGCGGCAGGAACCCCGGACCAGGCGCGCCTGGCGGGCGATCACGTTCGCGTTCGCCTGCCAGCTGGCCGCGCACTGCTCCTGGTTCGTCCAGCAGCACATCCTGCACACGACCGGATACCCCGCGGCCGCCGACTACTTCTTCCTGCTCTTCTCCCCGTTCATGTTCGCCGGGCTGCTGATGCTTCCCGGCCAGCACCGGCGCCGCCGGGACCGGCAGAAGCTCGCGCTGGACTCGCTGATCGTCGGCGCCGGTGGATTCATCGCCATCTGGTATCTGCTGCTCGGCCCGATCCTCAACGCGCCGGGTATGACGCGATGGGAGCGCATGTTCACGGCCGCGCTGCCGATCGGCGATCTGCTGCTCGTGCTGGCCATGTCGACCGCCATGCTGCGGCGTCATCAGCCGGAGGTGCCCGCCCCGGTCCGGCTGCTCGCCGGGGCGATCGCGCTGACCGTGACGGCCGATGTCTCGTACAGCTGGATCCAGCTGCACGGCGGTTTCACCGGCGGTTCCTGGCCGGACCTGCTGTGGCTGGCCGGCTGCTTCCTGCTGGTGGTGGCCGCCGATCAGCAATACCGCCGGCCGCGGCACCCCGCGCCGAGACGCGCCGATCGCACCGCGGTCTTCATTCTTCCGTACGCGGCCAGCATCGCCGCCTACCTCCTGCTCGCCGAGCAGTCGTCGCACCTGCCGCTCGACCCGTACGGTGGCATGATCTTGGGCTCTGCCGTGCTCACCCTGCTGGTGATGGCCCGCCAGATGCACGCGCTGCGCGACAACCGCGAAATGGCGGTCACCGACGGGCTGACCGGTCTGGCCAACCGCACCCTGGTCGCCGAGCGCCTGGAACAGCTCGCCCGCCAGCCGATCCGCCCGGGCCGGCACACCGCGGTCATGCTCATCGACCTCGACCGGTTCAAGCCCGTCAACGACACGTTCGGCCATGACGCGGGCGACGCCGTGCTGATCGCCGCCGCCGACGCGATGCGCGGCGTGATCCGGGGCGGCGACCTGGCCGGCCGTCTCGGCGGCGACGAGTTCGCCATCCTCATCCAGGGCCTGTCGACCAGGGACGCCGTCGGCGCGGTCGCCGCGCGCCTGCTGGAGGCGCTGCGCATGCCGATCGTCTTCGGCGAACACGTTCTGATGGTCGAGGCGAGCATCGGCGTGGTGGTCCGCGACGATCCGGACGCCTCCGGCGAGACCCTGCTGCAGCAGGCCGACACCGCCCTGTACGCGGCGAAGCGCGCCGGCCGGGCCCGCTTCGAGTACTACTCGGACGTGCTGGACACCAAGGCGCGCGAGGCCGAGCTGCGTCGCGCCGTCGCCAACGACGAGCTGGTGGTGTACTTCCAGCCCGCGGTCGAACTGGCCGTCGGCGAGGTGCGGGGGGTCGAGGCCCTGGTCCGCTGGAACCATCCGGACCGCGGCCTGCTGGGCCCGGGCGAGTTCATCGATCTGGCCGAGGAGACCGGCGCGGTCGTGCCGCTGGGCACGTGGGTGCTGCGCGCGGCCTGCCGGGAGGCGTGCGGCTGGCGCACCGGCGCGTCCGGCGCCGACGGGCTGCGACTGTCGGTGAACCTGTCACCGAAGCAGGTGGCTCAGGCCGACCTGGTGCAGACCGTCGAGACCATCCTGGCCGAGACCGGCTTCCCACCGGACCGCCTCACCCTGGAGATCACCGAAAGCGTGATCCTGCAGCCCGACCCGCTCACCATCAGCCGCCTGGAGGCGCTGCGGGATCTCGGTATCGAGCTGGCGGTCGACGACTTCGGGACCGGCTATTCGGCACTGAGCTACCTGCGCCGCCTGCCGGTCACCATCCTGAAGATCGACCGCTCCTTCGTGACCGGTATCGCCGACGACGACGAGGCCCGCTCGGTGTGCGAGGCGGTCGTTCATCTGAGCCGAGCCTTCAAGATGACCGTCGTGGCCGAGGGAGTCGAGACGGTCGAGCAGGCCGCCGCCCTGATCGAGATGGGTTGCACGGTCGGCCAGGGTTTCTATTTCTACCGCCCGCTCCCACCGTCCGAGGCGGCGGCCCTGATCCGTCACCAATTCAGCGTAGGGTCGACCCATGCGGTACGCGGTCAACCTGCCGGTGATCGGTGAGTACGCCGATCCGCACGTGCTGGTGAGTCTGGCTCAGGACGCTGAACGCGCCGGCTGGGACGCCGTGTTCGTGTGGGACTCACTCGTCTTCGATCTGCGCACCCGGCCCCCGGTAACGGATCCGTGGATCGTGCTGGCGGCGATCGCGGCGACGACCGAGCGGGTCCGGATCGGGACCATGGTCGCCCAGCTCGCACGCCGGCGGCCGTGGAAGGTCGCTCGTGAGGTCGCCACCCTCGATCACCTCTCGGCCGGCCGCATGATCCTCGGAGTCGGCCTCGGCTTCTCCGGGGAGGCGGAGTTCGAGCAGTTCGGCGAGGACGGCGACGCACGAGTCCGAGCCGGCAAGCTGGACGAGTGCCTGACGATCGTGCGGGGACTGTGCACCGGCGAACCCTTCGCCTTCACCGGCGAGCACTACACCGTGCGGGAGACCACTTTCCTCCCGCGACCGGTGCAGCGTCAGGTCCCGGTGTGGGTCGCCGGTTACTGGCCGAACAAGCGACCGTTCCGCCGGGCCGCGCGGTGGGACGGCGCCGCACCGGCCGAGATGGACATCCGTGACGACGGCTTCTCCATCCTTCCGTCCTCTCCGGAGTCCGCGCGCAAGATGATCGACTACATCAGCGGGCACCGCACCAGCGACGGGCCGTACGACGTCATCGTCAGCCGAGCCCTGCCGCGCGAGCCCGGCGAACTGATCGCCGCATACGAATCGGCCGGCGTGACGTGGATCCTGCGCGACATGCTGCCGTGGGAAACCCCGCTCGACGAAGCCTTCCGCATCGTTCGCGCGGGACCACTCGGCGGGGACTGACGCCGCGCCCGCACCTGTCACCGCACGCCGGGCAGCTCCAGGGAACCGGCGAAACGCAGGCTGTCCACGTCGACGCCGATCTGCCTCAGCAGCCGGTCGCGGCTCGCCTCGGCCCGCCGGGCCAGGTCCTGACGGTCGACGCCGAGCACCTCGCCGGCCCACTTGCGCGGCACACCGTCGACGACGACCGCGGCGACGTCCTGCGACTCGGCGTAACTCACCACCGCGCCGAGGTGCGAGGCGATCGGCCGCAACCGGTTGAGGGAGAAGACGGTGAGGTCGGCCTTGGCGCCGGGGGCCAGCACGCCGATCTGGCCGGCGAGACCGGCGGCGAGCGCTCCGCCGACCGTCGCCGCGCGCAGGGCATCGCGAACCCCGTACGGTCGCGGCGCGTCCGCGTCCCCGGCCCGAGCCGCGGCGTACGCCTGACCGCGCTGAGCGCCCAGCAGCGTACGCAGCTCCCCGAGGATGTCGCTGCCGTACTCGAACTCGTTGTCCGTGCTGACGGCCTCCTGCACGCCGAAGCGGTTCGCGGTCAGCACCGGCGCGGCGGCCGCGAGCCCGTAGTGCGGGTCGGACCGCGGTACCAGCGCGACCGCGGCACCGCTCTCCGCGATCGCCCGCCAGTGAGCGTCGGAGAGGCCGATCACGTGGTCCAGCGTGACCTGCGGGTTGAGCAGTTCCGGGGTCAGTGCCTCGTCCAGGTCACCCATGCCCGCGATCGTCTCGGCGACCAGTCCGATGCCGTTCTCCGCGGCGAACCGCAGACCCGCCTGGGACGGCAGGAGCTCCATCAGGCGTACGGAGAGGCGCGGGTCGGTGGCGCAGAAGTCGCGCAGCTCGAGCACGGTCTTGCGGACGTGCCCGTCCGGCTGTCCCATGCCCACGCCGACGGCGACGACCGCGCGCAGCCCGGCCGCCTGGAGCGCGCCGATCACCGCCTGGCCGTGCTCGAGACCACGAACGTTGTGGCTGTTGTCGACGATGGTCGTCACACCCTGCTCGAGGGCGCGAACGGCGGTGATCGTCTCCCCGACAGCCACGTCGTCCGGGGTCATCAGCGGGGCCAGCACGGTGTGGGTCAGATTGAGGTACGCCATGATGTCGCTGTCGGGCGAGACCCCGCGCAGCGCACCCTCCCAGGCGTGGACGTGACCGTCGACCAGCCCCGGCGTGATCACGGTGCCGGTGGCGTCGATGACCAGGGCGTCGCCGGGCGCCGTCGAGGCCGCGTCCGGGCCGGCCGCGGCGATCGTCGAACCCGTGACGACGACGTCGCCGACGAAATCGCCCGCCCCGGGATCCATCGTGATCACGCTTGCGCCCTTGAACACGACGGTCCGGCCCGGCGTCCACTGCCCGGGCACACTACGGTCGAAGATCTCCACTGCGTTCCTCCATCGAGCACCGACGATCATGCCTTCGGCGCCAACTGTGGATCATGCGTGCCGGGTCGGCACCCCCTCGTTTGAGGGGAATGCGGAACCCGTCACCATTCGACCAGCTCCGCGCCCCGATCCGGCCCTTGGAGGTAGTGCTCGGCGAAGAGCCTGGCCACCAGCTCACCACGGGTGGTCACGCCGACCTTCTCGTAGATCGACTTGAGGTAGTCACGCACCGTGTGGGTGGACAGGAAGAGCTCCGCCGCGATCTCCTGACTGGAGAGCCCACGGGACACGGCACGCGTGACTTGCTGCTCACGCGCGGTGAGTACGTAGGCCTTCATGATGATCGGCGCGACCTGCTCGGGGCGGGCGGGTTCGACGGTCACCGCGGTAGGCCCGGCGGCGCCGTCCGAACCGTGCAGCCGAGACGCGTTGAGGGCGAGCCAACGCCCGGAGACCGCCCGCAGCCGCGTCGTGGCGGGGCCACGGTCGCGCCCCTTCGCGACGGCGGAGGCGCGCGCCACGACCGCGTGCACCGGCGTCATCGAGGCCGGAAACCGCTGCCACCCCGGGCCGCCGATCTCCTCGAACAACTGCCCGGCCTGATCGTCGAGGGAGAACAGGGCGCCGCGCTCGTCGAACAACGCCGTACCCGGGTGATCGGCGACCGCCGTCCCGCGCGCCTCCGAGGCGAAGGCCCGCAGCGCACCCGCCACCACCGGCGCGATCTGCTTCACCTGCGCGCACTCCCGGTCGCTGAACGGGGTGGCCGACCGATCCCGGTACAGGTCGAGCAGGCCCCAGGTGGTGCCGTTGAGCCGGAAGGCGGCCCGCAACTGGTCGCCGTAGCCCTGAGGTGCCAGGTACTCCCGGTAGCGGGCGCTGCGGCCGGGCCGGTTGCCGGTAGCGTCGTACAGCGTCCCGACGCCCTGGGCGCTGCGGGCCACGTCGCGGAACAGCAGGGTGTCCTCCACCAGGTACTCGCGCTCCCAGTAGGTCTCGCACTGACCCGGATCGATGTTCTCGACCCGCACGGCGCAGGTGCCGAGCAGCGTGGTCGGATCGGTGGCGAACCAGGCCGCACCGTCGAACGGGACGAGCTTGCGCAGCCGGCGGGAGACCTCTTCGAACAGCGCCAGCTCGGAACCGGCATCCTGACAGGCCCGGGTCAGCGCTTCGATCCTGCGCTCGCGCGTCGCGTTCGACATGGACATCCCTTTTGTGTCGGGTTTGAGGGCCCGCACGGTACCGCGCCCGCGCACGCGCCCGCGCTGCCCGCGCTGAGGGGGCAGTACGGCCCGGGAGATGACCGGCCGCTCTCTCCGGGAGCTCGTGCAGGGTCCGGCGCTTGACCCGGTGCACTGTGCGGCGGTCTGGGACGGCCGGCGTTATGAGCCGCTCGTGGCCTGGCTTACGAGGTGCCTTCGAGAATCTGCAGCAGGCCGAGGATGGACAGGATCTGGCGTACGACGCCGTGGGCGTTGCGAACCTGCAGGCTCTTGCCGGCTCGGTCGGCGGTGGAGTAGCCGTCGAGCAGGGTCTGGACGATCTCGGAGTCGATGAAGGAGACGTTGTCCAGGTCGACGATGACGTTGTCGGTCTTGTCGCCGGCCAGGATGTCGGTGATGGCGGCGCGGAGCTGGTCGCGGCAGCTGATGTCGAGCTCGCCGGTCAGCCGGAGCCGATGGGTCGCCGCCTCGCCGTCGGCGTGGTGGTGGGTGACGGTGATCGAGAAGCTGGCGTCGGGCACGGCCAGTTGTCTACCAGCAAGTGTCCGGTTGTCCGGCACCGGGCAGACGCGAAGCCGCTAGGAGACATGTCACTGTCCAGCGATGTATCACCATGCCCGGCACCGCCCTCGGCACTCATCATCCTCGGGCTCATCATCCTCGGGCTCATCGCCCTTGTCGCCTCCGTCGCGCTGGGGGTTGTGAAGGGACGTCGTGCCCTGCGCTGATCCGCACCGGTAGCATCTGAACGTCGTTCATGTATGGCAATGCTCGGCGAGGGTAAGCCACGGGCCATGGTCGGCTTGCGCTCGGCTCCACCTCCGCCCGCTACGGCGCTTCAGCAGTGGGTGCTGGCCGACTACGCCGATCTGCGGCTGTTGAGGGCCGCCTTGCGGCGAACCCTCGACGCCGAGAACCTGCTGCCCGGCAAGGAGGTGGAGGACCTGGCGCACCGCATGACGGTCGTGGCGACAGAGCTGGCGACGAACGCACTGAGTCATGCGCGGTCTCCCGCGACGGTACGGCTGAGCCGTACCAGGAAGGCACTTGTTCTCGATGTCGCCGATGGCGCGCTGTCCGCTCCTCCGGAGGTGCTGCGGGCACGTCCTCTCGGAGCCGGTGGGCGCGGCCTCCAGATCGTTCAGGAGATGGCAACCGACTCCGGCTGGTACACCACGAACCATGCCAAGCACGTCTGGGCCGAATTCGGCATCCCGCGGCGCGGCAGGCGATTCGCTACCCCGCGTATTTCGGTGTTCGACCTCGAGACCTTCATCCGGCTCCTACGCCGCACAGGCAGTTGAACACCGGACGCGGAGGCGGGGTTCGGCGCTGGAGGCGTTCAGCCGGTTATGGTGCGCCCGGAAGGGCGTACCTCTTCGATGTCGAGCCGCGCTTGAACGAGAAGGAGATCCACCATGGCGTGGACTAATGACCGGCGCAGGCTCGACGCCGTCGAGCAGCCCGGCAAGCCGGCCGACGAGGCGCCGCTGACGAGATCGTCGGGATGTTGCGAATCATCGTCGTGACCGGGAAACGGGGCAGCGAAGAGCATTCATGTATCGGTATCTTGTCCGGGCAGATCGCGCCGCCTTCAGTGCGGCGCCTTTTCATCGGGGAGTCCTCTGCATGAGTAAGTCCCTCTTCCGGCGCGTTGCCCGGCCGTCGGCGATCGCTCTGATCGCCGCGACCGTCACCGCGACGACTGTCCTGTTCGGCGGCGCAGCCAGTGCCGCTCCCGACTCGGGCAACGGCTCCACCCCGTCCGTCTCGGATGCCGCCCGGGCGAAGATCGCCGCGATGGCCTCCAAGAACCGCAAGGCCAAGGGCGCCAAGGCCCGGCTGGCCTCCGACAACCTCACCTTCGGCGACGTCACCGCCGACGGCAACCCCGACCTGGGTGCCGTCGACTCGACCGGCCGACTGTGGATCTACCCCGGTACCGGGTACGTGTACCCGGGCACGGGCCCCCGGTCCACGCGGGTGTTCGGCGTACGCATCGATCTCGGCCGCGGCTGGGACCAGTTCACCACGATCGTGAAGCACGGGGACTGGAACAACGACGGCAAGCCGGACATCCTCGCCCGTAACACGGCCGGCGCCCTGATCTTCTACGAGGGCACCGGCACCTCGGCGGTCTTCAAGCCGGGCAAGCAGGTCGGCCGCAGCTGGCAGTCGTTCAAGTCGATCGTCGGCACGGGCGACTTCAACAGCGACGGCCTCGACGACCTGATCGCCCAGAAGACCAACGGGGACCTGCTGCTCTACCGGGGCACCGGCAACGGGGCCAACCCGCTCGCCGGGAGCCCGGCCACGATCGGCACCAGCTACCGGGGTGACCTGCTCACCGCCATCGGCGACATCACCGAGGACGGCCGCACCGAGCTGTTCTACCGGGACGCCGCCGACAAGATGTGGGTCTACCCGAGCCGTGACGGCTCGAGCCCGATCGACCACACCAGCAAGGTCGACTTCGGCGACTGGAGCGGGGTGAACCAGCTGGCCGCGGTCGGCAACGTCTACTCCGACGCCGGTGCCGACCCGCTGTACCCCGACCTGCTGATCCAGTGGCAGAACACGCTCGAGGTCTTCGCGTTCGACACCGCGGATGCTCCGTACGAGGAGTTCTTCCTCGGTCGCGGCTGGGACGCGCTGTACGTCTTCTGATCCACCGGTTCTGATCACCACAGTCGAAGGCCCTGGCGTCCGCGCCAGGGCCTTCGGCCTGTTCGGTCATGAACATTCGAGGCCTTGACAGATCGCCTGGTATGCCCTGCGCCTGATCGACCGCATCACCGTGGCGCAGCCGTTCACCGAAGCCACCGCGGCCGCTCTGCGCCGCCGCGGTGCGGCCGTCCTGATCGCCGGCGCCGCGTCCGAGCTCGTCCGCACTGTGGCCGGCTTTCTGCTGGCCGCGACAGTGGTGCCGGCCGGCGCGCGGACGGTGATGGTCGACTACACGACCAGCATTTGTCGTCAGCGCGCTGACGTGGTGGCGCGGACCCACGGCAGGGCGAGCCGCTCGATCGTCACGAGCAGGTAATACAGGACGATGCTGACCACGGCCAGCAGTGTGATCGCCGTGAACGCCGTGGCGGTGTCGCCCTGGCCGCTGGTCTGCACGATGATCATGCCGAGGCCGGTCTCGCCGTACTGCATCTCGCCGACCACGACCCCGATCACCGCGAGCGGCATGGCGACCCGCAGTCCGACGAACATCTGCGGCAACGCGGCGGGCAGCCGTACCCATCGGAAGGTCTGCCATCGGGTCGCGTTCACCGACCGGGCCAGCTCCGCCAGGTCGGCGGGGGTGGTGGTCAGACCGACCGCGGTGGACAGCACGATCGGGAAGAAGCAGACCATGAACGCCATGGCCAGCACCGGGGTACGACCGTAGCCGAACCAGATCAGCATCAGCGGGGCGAGCGCCACCTTCGGCACCGCGTTGAAGGCGACCAGCAGCGGCGCGAACATCCGCTCGAACGGCCGCCACGCCGCGATGGCTGTCCCGATCAGCACGCCCGCGATCGCGGACAGGGCGAAGCCGAGCACGGCGGCGACGGTGGTGTGCCAGGTCTCCGCGAGCAGGAGGCCGCGGTAGCGCTGGAAGCCCCCGAGCACGTCGGGCGGGGAGGGGAGCACCACCGTGTTGACGGCGAACACGGTGGTGCCGGTCCACCAGGCGCCGACCGCGATGCTCAGGCCGAGCAGGGGCCAGAGCACGGCGGAGGCGGTACGACGGCGCGGGGGGCTCGGCGGGTCTGAGTCAGTCATGTCTCGTCGCGGGTCAGGCCTTGGGCACCAGGTCGAAACTGATGACCTGGCCGGGTGTGAGCCCGGCCGGGATCTGGCCGGACTCCTGCAGAAGGGTGATGCTGCCGGCGACCCGGGTGGTGTCCAGCGCACCGGCGACCACGCCGGATTCGCCGCGGACGAACGGCGCCATCAGGGCCAGCTCGGCGGACGCGCTCTGCGGGTTCGTGGTGGCCACGTTCTTCTTGAGCAGAGCGCCGGCCTCGTCCGGGTTGGTGATGGCGTCCTGCAGGCCCTTGAGCAGCGCGGCGGTGAACTTCCGCACCTTGTCGGGGTGCTCCTCGGCGTACCCGCTGGAGGTGATCAGCACGTTGCCGTAGAGGTCGGGGAGGAAGTCGCGGTAGGGGAGCAGGACGGCGTCCTTCTTGGCGATGCCCTCGACGGTGGGTTTGCCGACGACGAACTGGCCGATGCCGTCGACCTTGTGCTGGACCAGGGTGCTGAACAGGGTCTGCGGCGTGCCGTTGACGAACGTCACCTTGGCGGGGTCGACGCCGGCCTTCTTCGCGTACGTCGGGAAGAGGTTGCGCACGACCGAGCCGGGGGTGTCGGCGAGGGTCTTGCCCTCCAGGTCCTTCGGGGCGGTGACGCCGTAGCCCTGCAGCGACATGATCGCGGCCATGGTGTGCTGCTGGATCGCGGCGACCGCGGTGAAGCCGGTGACCTTCTGCTCGCCCCCGGCGGCGAGCAGGCCGCCCGTGAGGTCGATGGGCGTGAACTGGACCTGGCCGGCCACGACGTTCTTGATGTTCTCCAGGCTGCCGTTACCCGCCTTGATCTCGACGTCGAACCCGGCGTCGCGGAAGTAGCCCTTCTCCTTGGCCACGTAGGCGTACGCGTCGCGGCCGAACGTGCCGAACGAGGTCAGGTAGGTGATCTTCTCCAGTGGCTGAGCGCCGCCGCCGGTGTCGCCGCCGCAGCCGGTCGTGGCGGTGAGGCTGAGGGCGAGCGCTGCCGCAGCGAGCGTACGGATGAAGGTCTTTCTGGGCACGTGTTTCCTTCCCGGCCGAGGGGCTGGACTCGGCCTCAGCCTAGGGGAGATCGAAAACCATTGTGGACCCGGCTAATCTGCTGCGATGCGCGTCTGCCTGTTCACCGAGCCGCATCGCGGCGCCACTTACGACACCCAGCTACGGCTCGCGCGGCACGCCGAGGACGCCGGGTTCGAGGGGTTCTTCCGGGCCGACCACTACCGGTCGATGGGCGCCGACGAGGGACTGCCGGGCCCGACCGACGCATGGCTGACATTGGCCGGGCTGGCGCGGGAGACGTCGCGGATCCGGCTGGGCACGCTGGTCAACTCGGTGACGTTCCGGCTGCCCGGCCCGCTGGCGATCATGGCGGCCCAGGTGGACGCGATGAGTGGTGGCCGGGTCGAGCTGGGCATGGGCGCCGGCTGGTTCGAACGGGAGCACACGGCGTACGGCATCCCGTTCCCGCCGCGTGGTGAGCGGTTCGACCGGCTGGCCGAGCAGCTGGAGATCATCAGGGGTCTGTGGTCGGCGCCGGGACCGTACTCGTACGAGGGCAAGCACTACCGGTTGGTGGACGCGCCGGCGTTGCCCAAGCCGGTGCAGCGTCCGGGGCCGCCCGTCATCGTCGGCGGGCGGGGCCCACGGCGCACCCCGGATCTGGCGGGCCGCTTCGCGGACGAGTTCAACATGCCGTTCCGCACGGTCGCGGAGACGGCGGCGGCTTTCGAGCGGGTCCGGGAGGCGGCTTCCCGGTACGGCCGGACGGTCGCGCTGTCGGCCGGGGTGGTGGTGGCGCTGGGTCGCACGGACCGGGAGGCGGAGCGGCGGGCCGCGCCGCTGCACGTGCCGAGCGCGTTGCCGCCGGAGGACCCGGTGGTGGGCGTGCCGGCGGTGCTGGTGGACCGGGTCGGAGAGCTGGCAGAGATCGGCGCGACCCGGGTTTACCTGCGGATGATCGACATGGCGGACCTGGACCACGTGGATCTGATCGCGTCCGAGGTGCTGCCGCTCGTGGGCCGCTGATCCGGCGGCGTTTGGTACCGGCCAAGATCGCGGTACCTTGCGATGATGAGCATGCGCTTCGGAGTTTTCGTGCCACAGGGCTGGAAGATGGACCTGACGGAGATCGCCGACCCGGTCGAGCAGTACGAGGCGATGACCGCGGTCGCCCGGCTGGCCGACGCGGGCCCGTGGGACTCGGTCTGGGTGTACGACCATTTCCACACCATCCCGGAGCCGACCTTGAACACGACGTTCGAGTGCTGGACGGTCTCCTCGACCCTGGCCCGGGACACCAGCAGGGTCAACATCGGCCAGATGGTGGGCTGCAACGGCTACCGCCACCCGTCGCTGTACGCGAAGATCGCTTCGACCGTCGACGTGGCCAGCCACGGCCGGCTCTACGCGGGCATCGGCGCCGGCTGGTACGAGCAGGAGTGGAAGGCCTACGGCTACGAGTGGGCCGACGTCCCGCAGCGGATGGCGGCGTTCCGGGAGGCCGTCGAGGTGGTGCACAAGATGTGGACCGAGCCGCGGCCCGAGTTCTCCGGCAAGTACTACTCGATCGACCGTCCGATCAACGAGCCGAAGGGGGTCCGCAAGCCGCATCCCTCGTTCTGGATCGGTGGCGGCGGCGAGAAGGTGACCCTGAAGCTGGTCGCTCGGTACGCCGACGCCTGCAACGTGGGTGGCGGGGACCCGGACCTGATCCGCCGCAAGCTCGAGGTGCTGCGCGGACACTGCGACAACCTGGGCCGCGACTACGACCGCATCGTCAAGTCGACGAGCCTGGAGCTGGATCTGAGCGAGTCGTCGGCGGACACCGTGGGCAGGATCGAGCGGATGGCCGAGGCGGGCGCCGACTACGTGATCGCCTATGTGCCGCGGGTCGCGTATGACCACGAGCCCATGCAGCGGTTCGCGCAAGAGGTCATTCCGCAGTTCAGTTGACCGCGGGTTCGATGCCATTCGCGACCTGTCGGGAATCGGACTGCAAATCATTCTCTCCTGATTCGCAAGTGGGCGCGGGAGGAACGTCACACTCGTTATCGAATACTGGGACAATCATGAATATGCGCTGATCAGGCCTTTGTTTCGATGTTAATCGACTCGGACATATCGGGAAGTCATCGTTCGAAACGTTGATTCGACACCTCAAAGGGGCGACTTACCGGTAACAGATCGCCTCCGCACAATGGCATCATCGCTTTTGCGTAGCCCGCCGGTCGCTGACGTCCACCATCAGGAGGTAGGCATGTGCATCGAGGAATCGAACACCACCGAGCTGTCTTGATCACAAGCGCGCAGGAGGGCCGCGAAGCAGCCGTGCAGCCGGATCAGGTGTCACGGATGACGGTCGTCCTGGGTCACCGCAGCCCCCTGGTCGCCGCCGCGTTGTCCGCCACTCTCGCCCAGTTCGCGGACATGCAGGTCGTCGTGGAGTCGTGCCACACGAAGCTGCTGGCCCTGGCTCGTCGCAGGAAGCCCCGGGTGGTCGTGATCGACCACGATCTGGCCGACCCGGCCGCGGTCGCCGAGTTCTGCCGGCACCTCTGTGCGGCCTTGCCGGACACCCGGGTGCTGGTGATCGCCGACCATCAGCGGTCGGGGGGAGTTCTCAGCCGGTTCGTCAGCCTCGCGCCGCAGGTCGGACTGATCGGCACCGAGGCGGCCCCCGAGGATCTGATCTCGGCCATCTGTCAGCTCGACCGGGGCGAGCCGGTGCTCGACGCCAGGATGGCGCTGGCCGTGTTCGCCGCGGACCGTAACCCGTTCACCGACCGCGAGCGCGAGGTCCTCCAGCTGGCGGGCGAGGGTGCGCCGGTCTGCGACATCGCGGCCAAGCTGCATCTGAGCAAGGGGACGGTGCGCAATCATCTGTCCCGGATCCTGTCCAAGACGGGCGCCCGCACCAGGATCGAAGCCATCCGGCTGGCACAGGAGGCCGGCTGGGTATGAGCAAATCAGACATTACGGACTAATTCACACGGTGAGTCGGTAGATGTCGGCTCACCCGGAGCGTATCGTCCATCCTGCGGGCGTTCCGGGCGACCGACACCCTTCCGGGATGCCCGCAAATCAAGCCGCCTTGTCGGCCTGCGGCGCTGCCTCCCATCGCCCGAGCAGGTCGCGGTAGAGCGCCGAGCCGGCGACCACCGCCTCGTGATCCCCGATCACCGCGCTCGCCCCGTCCAGCACCAGCACCCGCCGGCCCCGCAGCGCCGAGCTGATCCGGTGCGCGATCACGACCAGGGTGCCTTCGCGAGCGGCGAACGCCTCCTCGGCCCGCCGTTCCGCCGCGTGGTCGAGATGACACGTCGCCTCGTCGAGGACCACCAGCCGGGCCGGTGACAGGTAGGCCCGCACCAGGGCGAGCAACTGCCGCTCACCCGCCGACAGACTTCCCGGAGACACCACCGCGTCCAGGCCGCCCAGCCGCTCGATCAGCTCCGCGGCGCCCACCGCGCGCACGGCGTCGGCGATCTTCCGCCGTTTCGCGAACGGGCGCAGATAGACCAGGTTGCTCCGCACCGTCCCGGTGAACACGTAAGCCTCCTGGGGGATCAGGACACGGACGCCGGCCCGGCCGGCGGCCGGCAACTCGACCGGATCGACGCCACCGACCAGGACCGATCCCTCATCCGGCCGCACGAGGCCGCACAGCAGGGCCGCCAGCGTGGACTTGCCGACGCCGCTCGGACCGACGACCACGAGATGATCGCCCTCCGGGATCGTCAGTCCCAGGCCCCGCAACACCGGCTCGGACTGCGGCCCGTAGGCGAAGGTCACGCCACTGAGCCGCACCTCGTGTCCGCTGGGCGGCGGGGCCCCGGCCCGCAGGGGAGGCGAGGTCGCCCCGGCGTCCAGGATCCGCCCGAGGGTGACCACGAAGCGCAGGCCGCTGCCGCCGACGCCGCCGATCAGCGCGCTCAGCGCGGGCTGCATCCCGAACAGGACGTACATCAGCCCGCCGATGATCTCGCCCGCGCTCAGACCCGCTCCGCTGAGCCGTCCCGCGGCGCCGAGCAGGATCACCAACGGCAACCAACCCCCGACGGCAAAGCAGAGGGTACGCAGCGCGGCAACCTTCGCCAGGGCCCGCTCGGCCGCCGCCTGTTCCGCGATGGGGTTCCCGGCGAGCTCGGCGGCGTGGTCCTCGGCGCCCGAGGCGACCACGTCACGAAGCCCGGCCAGGACGGCGCCCGTCGCGGCGGCGACGCGTTCCTCCGCGCGCACCGAGGCGCGGTACCGGTTGACCGACAGGCCCAGCGTGGCGGCGAACGCCGCCACGCCGACCAGGAACGGCGGCATGATCAGCAGCACGATCACCGGTGCGAGCGCCAGCAGGCCCGCCACGGCCGCCACCATCGACACCAGGAAGCCTCGCAGCACCACGACCATGCCCGCGTACGTGTCCCGGACGACCTCGACCTGACGCGTCAGCCTGGCCAGTGCTCCGTCGTCCCGGCCGCCGGTCACTCCCCGGTGCAGGGCGTCGGAGACCACCCGGCGGACGAGATCGTCACGCAACGGCTCGACCAGGTCGCCGAGGCGCCGGTACACCTGGCGGGATCCGAGCGATCCCACCGCCGCCGCCACCAGCAGGGCCAGCAACCAGCCGACCCCGGTCAGCGGCTCGCCGACCAGGAAGCCGCCGTCCACGGCGCGGGCGACGGCCAGCCCGGAGACGGCGACCGGGAGAGCCTCCGGCACGGACCATCCGAGCAGCACCAGCAAGGGCCGGCGGCGCAGCGCGGACGCGCCGAACCTCAACTCCCTACGCATCGGGCTCACCGGCGGTGGTGCCGAAGACCGCCCGGTACTCCGGCCGTAACCACAACTCGTCGTGCCGGCCCACCGCGCGCACCCGCCCGGACTCCAGCCACACCACCAGGTCCGACCGGGCGGCGGTGTGCGCCCGATGGGTCATGAGCAGGCGGGTACGGGCCCGGTCACCGGCTGCCGGGCCGTCCGGCGCCGGCCCGGTCAGCGCGGCGGTCACCTGCATCTCGGTCACCATGTCCAGGCTGGAGGTGGCGTCGTCGAGCACCATGAGCCGCCGGGCGTGCCAGGCCCGGGCGAGTCCCAGCCGCTGCGCCTCCCCGCCGGACATCGGGGCCCGGGCCAGGGGAGTGTCGTAACCCTCGGGCAGCCGGCTCACGAACGCGTCGGCGTACACGGCTCGCGCTGCCGCCCGTACCTCAGCGGCCGGACGCCTCGCACCGATCGCCGCCGCGACCGACTCGCCCACCAGCACCGGCCGTTCGAAGGCGCACCCGACCGCCTCGCGCAGCGCGGCGTGGCTCAGCTCGCTGAGCGGGACGCCGTCGAGCAGGACCTCACCGGCGTCCGGATCGCGCAACCGGGCGGCGAGCCCCGCCAGGACGGACTTGCCGGCGCCGGAGGCGCCGACGACCGCGACGGTGGCGCCGCCCGGCAGGTCCAGGTCGATGCCGTCGAGCAGCGTCTGCTCCTCGTCCCGCACGCTGACGCCGCGCAACCGCAGCCTGCCCGGCCCCTCGGGCAGGCTGCGGTCGCCGTAGCGGACCGGCTCGACCGCGAGCACCTCGTCGGCGCGGCGCCCGCCCGCCCGGGCGTGCGCGATCTGCCCGAAGACCCCGGTGAGCTGTCCCAGCCCGGCGCCGATCACGGCGTACTGCCCGGCCGCGAACAGCTCGCCGGGGCTGATCCGCCCGGCCGTCAGAGCCAGGCCGCCGGCGATGAGCACCACCACGAGCACGGCGGGCCCGGCGACGCCGGCCTGGGCCACGGACCGGGACAGCACCTCCCACGTCGCCCGCCCGTGCCGGTGCAGGTCGGGCAGCGGAGTCAGGATCCGGTCGGTCTCCTGCGTCAGCGTGCCCGCGGCGGCGATCGTGCGCGAGCCGGCCAGTGCCTCGGTGAGCAGCGCGGCGAGCCGGCCCTGGACGTGCTGGTATCCGGTGACCACGTCGGCGGTGCGCCGGGCGTAGGCCCTCAGCACCAGTCCGCAGAGGACGGATCCGGCCAGGAAGGCCGCGCCGAGCGTGAGGTCCATCGTGGTGAGCAGGACCAGACTGCCCAGCGGGGGCAGCGCCGCGGTCACCGCCGCCACCAGGCTGACGCCGGCGTACGCCGCCTCCACGGAGTTGCCGGACACCCGGCTGACCAGATCGCCCACCTCGAACCGCCGGGCCCGGTCCGGTCCGATCGCCAGCAGATGCCGGACCAGCCGGTTGCGCAGCCACGCGGTGCCGCTCGCGGTGGTGGTGGTCGTGGTCACGGACTCGACCGCCTCGGCCGTGGCCCCGAGCGCGATCAGGGCCGCGGCCAGCACGACCCATCGGCCACCGTCCCCGGCCACGGTGGCGTCCACCGCGTGCCCCAGCACGGCGGGCATGGCCAGCGCGACGAGGCTGCCGGCGAGGCTCGCCGACCCGAACAGCCACAGCGAGACACCGCCGCGCCGCAGGACGGCCCGGAACGTCGTCGTCACGGCCGGCCGGCTGTCGTCGTACCCGTCGCACCGGTTGTCGAACGGGTCAATCCGGTGTGCGATGCCAGGAACGCCAGCATGTCGGCCGCCAGCGCGACCGATCGGCTCGCCGCGCGGGCGCCGTGGCCCACCTGCTCCTCGCGGCGCAGCAGGACCTCGCCGGCACCCGCCGAGGCGTGCTGCAGGGCCGCGCACATCTTGCGGGCGTGCAACGGATCCACCCGGGTGTCACCGTCGAACACGGTGAAGAGCACGGCCGGATAGGGCGTTCCCTCGCGTACGCGATGGTATGGCGAGTAGGCCAGAAGCGCGCGCGCCTGTTCCGGATCCGCCACCGAACCGTACTCACCACGCCAGCGCTCGCCGAGGCCGAAACGCTCGTAGCGGGCCATGTCGAGCACCGGCGCCGAGCAGACCGCGGCCGCGAACAGGTCCGGGCGCTGGGTGACGGCCGCGCCGACGAGCAGGCCGCCGTTCGACTCGCCGCAGATGCCCAGCTGCGCGGGGGTGGTGAGGCCGTCGGCGATCAGTCCCTCCGCCACGGCCACGAAGTCGTCGAAGACGTTCTGCTTGCGGCCGAGCATGCCGGCCCGGTGCCACTGTTCACCCTCCTCGCCGCCGCCTCGCAGATGCGCGAAGACGACGGTGCCGCCGGCCCGCATCCAGGCCAGCGTGTAGGCGGAGTAGGTGGGGGTCAGCGGGATACCGAATCCGCCGTAGCCGTACAGCAGAGTCGGCCGCGGGCCGTCACCCTCGGTGAGGACGACCGCCCTGATCGCGGTCCCGTCGGCAGAGCGGAAGACCTTCTGACGGGTACGCACGCGGCCCGCGACCGCGGTGACGGCACCTTTCGCACGGTACGGCCGCGCCCGCACGTCGCAGTGCAGCACGCTCTCCGGCGTGACGTGGTCGGTGTAGGTGAACCAGAGGTCGTGACCGGGCTCGGCCCGGGTGCACAGCGACCCCACCGTTCCCGCGCCGGGCAGCGGAACCTCGCCGAGCACCTCGCCGGTGCCGAGGTCGTGCAGGGTGACCTCGCCGAGGGCGTGCCGGACCCGGGTGACCGCGAGGACCGGCCGGGGCAGCTCGCCCCCGCCGAGGATCACGAAGTCGGCCAGCACCGCCTCCGGGTCCTCCGGCACCAGGTCACGCCAGTGGGCGGGTTCGGGCCGCGCGGGATCGGCGACACAAAGGCGGCCCCGGGGGGCGTCGAGGTCGGTGAGGACGTACATCCGGCCGTCCGGCCCGACGGCCGGAACCGTGCGGGCGCCCGTACCCTCCTGAACGACCCGCAGCCGCGGTGACGCCGGACCGGTGGCCCGCAGATCGGCGAGCCAGAGGTCGTTGCCCGGCCGGTCGCCGGAGGTGGCCGACACGGTCAGCCACCGCCCGTCGCGGCTCAGATCGACGCCGTACGCCTCGGTGCCGGACCGTCCGGTGCCGAAGATCGGCTCGTCCTCGCCGGCCGGGGTGCCGACCTGATGAAGGACCACCGTCCGTTCCCGGACGTAGTAGAACGCCGTGCCGTCCGGGAGCCAGGCCACGGGGGAGTAGCGGCACCCGGCGATCGGCCCGTCCACCGGCCGTCCGTCGCGGGCGTCGAGCAGATAGAGCACCGACTGCTCGGAACCACCGCGCGACAGCTGAACGGCGACGAGTCCGCCGTCCGGCGACGGATGCCACTGGTCCAGCGTGGTGGTGCCGGAGGGGTCGACGGCAGCCGGATCGAGCAGGGTCACCTCCGCGCCGCCGGCATCGGTCACGCGCAGTGCGGAGTGCTCGCGGCCGCTGTCCCGGGCCAGCCGGAAACACCGGTCGCCCCGCCACACCGGCGCGCCGGCGACGGGTACGTCGGTCAGGTCCGCGATGCGGGCGTGGAACCGTTCCCTGGCCGGCAGCAGACCGGCCGATCGTTGCCAGAGCTGATCCTGGGCCGCCTGCCAGCGCTCGACCTCGGGATCGTCCGGATCCTCCAGCCACCGGTACGGGTCGGTGACCGCGTCGCCGTGCAGGTCGTCGACCACCGGGCGGCGCGGAGCGGGCGGATATCCCATCGGCTCTCCTCATCAACGGCGCGAGGCCCGGACAACCGCGCAAGCGGTCGCCCGGACCTCGTGGAACCTGACCGGTGGAGCACCCGGGACTACCGGGCATCTCCGCCGTGACGCCGGAACTCACACCACCGACACCGCGGTGCGTTACCGGCGTCTAGGGTCTCGGCCGCAGCCGATCAGTGGCAGGCCGCAACGCTGAGGTTGCTGGGCTTGACGGAGCCACAGGTCAGCACCGTGAGGGTGCTGCCGCCGCCCCCGCCGTTGCCGCCGCCGTGTCCGCCGGGAACCTCGAGGCCCTGCAGGTCGAGAAGCGCCATTTTCGTCACGTCCTTCGTGTTCGGTGGTACCGGATCTGAAGATGAGAACTACTGGTCTGCCGTGAAGCAGTCCTAGTGACAAGCCGCAACGCTCAGGTTGCTGGGCTTGACGGAGCCACACGTCAGCACCGTGAGGGTGCTGCCGCCGCCCCCGCCGTTACCACCACCGTGGCCGCCGGGGACCTCCAGACCCTGCAGGTCGAGAAGTGTCATCTGTTCACCTCCTTTCCTCGCTGGTCGGATCGAGCCGGGTCCGGCTCGAGGAAGGGGAGGGAGACCGGCCGGTCGTGCAGCACGGTTCCCAGTGCGAAGAGGACTCCGGCCGTGCCGGTCGCGAAGTCCATCGAGAGGCGCATCAGCTGGTTGCCCGGGAAGGCAAGGCCGTCGCCGTACGGAAGGGCGTGCAGAGCCAGCCGCGCGATCTGCTCCGCGGCCTCGGCGCCGTCGGATCGCAGACCCGTGCCGAGGGCGGCGACGATCCCGGCTCGCCCGGTGAACAGGCCGCTCTGCACGAAGTATCGGGATCGGGTGACCAGGCGGGCGGATTCCAGCGCGCCGGCGAACTGCTCGTCCGGCCGGTGCCGCAGGTACCGTTCGAGGACCAGGGCGATGCCGGCCGACCCCTCGTCCAGGTAGGGCAGCGTGCGCCAGCCCTGATCGACCTGCAACGAGCCGTCCTCGCCGGAGGTGCAGCGCCGCAGATCCTGGCGCAGGGCCACCGCGGCGTGGTCGAGGAACCCGGTGTCGCCGGTGATCTCGAAGGCTCTCAGGAACAGCAGGGCCGAGCCGGCCGAGCCGTACAACAGCCCGGCCCGCGGATTGTCGCCGCCGCTGATCTCCGGCACGTCCTCGACGCCGCCCAGGCGTTCCGCGCACAGCGCCGCCATCTCCAGGCCGTTCTCCGTGAACGTCCGGTCGCCGGTGTCCGCCCCGAAGCGCAGCAGGTTCAAGGCGGTGCCGGCCAGCCCGGAGAACAGATCCTGCCCGAGGGTCTGCCACGATCCGTTCAGGCAGATGTCGAGCGCGTCCAAGGCGTCCTGACGGTGACCGAGGGCGTGCAGGACGTGAGCCACGCCGTGCAGTCCGTTGTAGAAGCCCGTACCCGTGCCGGGTGGTGGATCCAGTGCCCGCTTGCGTAACCAGTCCTCATGTTCGGGTACCGGTTCGGCGCCCACCGCGGCCAGCGCGTGGAGCACACCCGCCGCCCCGTACGCGAGATTGATCCCGCCACCGGGCTCGAACTGGGCGATGTCGCCCGGGAACAACCGGTCGTCGCGGTCCGGGGTGGCCGAGGCCAGGATGGCGCGGCGCATCGCGTTCCGTACACCGGGCCAGTCCGGCCGCGACCCCGACGGCAGGGGCAGATCGGGAAGCAGCGGGTCGGGAAGCAGCGGGTCGGGTGCCTCGCCGGAGGAACCGATGATCGTCGCGACCGCGGCGTCGAGCGCGCCGGCCGGGAGCGGGAACGTCTCGGCGATGAGGCCGGCGAGATGCGCCGCCTTCGGCCGGTGCAGTGGCAGCATGATCGTCGTCTGGGGGGCGAAGAGACCGATCCGCAGACACGCCAGGGCGTACTCGTCGACCTGTTCGCCCTGACGGTCGCGGGGAGCGCCGTAGCCGGGATGGGCGAGCGCCGACCGGGCCGCGTCGGCGGCGAGGGCGGACACCTCGAAGTCGATCAGCACCACCCGCCCGTCGGCGGTGACCAGGATGTTGTCCGGATGCAGGTCGCCGAAGACGACGCCGCGTCCGTGCAGCAGCCCGATCGCCGCGGCGACCTTGTCGACCATTTCCCAGGCCCAGGAGGTGTACGCGGCGATCGTCTCCGCCGAGCAGTCCGCCCGGGTGAGGGGGTACCGCTGCACCATCATCCGCTGCAGCGGGTTGCCGTCGATGAATTCCTGCACCAGGAACTGGTGGTCGCCGAGGGTGAACCAGTCGAGCAGTTCCGGCACCACGTCGAGTCCGGCCAGCCGCTTCAGGATGTCCCGCTCGTGGGCCAGCCGGGTGGTCGCATCGCGGTCCGCGACGTCCAGCCCGGCGTACGGGCGTGCCTCCTTGAGCACCACCTGCCGGTCCGTCCGCAGATCCCGGCCGAGGTAGACGCCGCCGCTGTTGGAGAACTGCAGAACGCTCTCGATCTTGTACGGCAGGCCCTCGGTGGTGACCGCGTTGCGGGCGGCCAGATGCGGCTCGAGGAAGGCGGGCAGCGGAACCCACGGCGGCAGCGCGAAGGTGGCGCCGCGTACGTCCGGGACGAGGTCACCGTCCGGGCCTTCGATCGCGAGCACCCGCTGACCGTTGTCTCCCAGGCAGTGGCGCTCGGTGAAGCCGCCGTACCGGACGAACACCGGTCCGGCGCCGTAGCGCAGGTCGCTGAGGATGTACGGCCCCTGCACCCCGGCGAGCAGCTCGTCGAGCTCGGTGACGATCGGCTCCAGCCGGCTCTCGTCCGGCGGGTAGATCGTCACCAGCTTGCCGCTGGAGCCCCGGAACGCCGACTTGGCGTTGAACATCACCATGACGGGCCGGCTGCGCAGGTACTTGAAGGGGATGCGGCGAGCCGTGCAGTAGTTCCAGACGACATCGAGGACCCGCTCGGCGTCGTCGAGCCGCGCCGAGACGTGGATCTTCCAACCCTGTGGCCGCACGGCGTCGCCGACCGGCGAGTAGTTCATCCACGTGTCGGAGGCCTGGTGCTCCCACCTGTCGGGCAGGGGCCGCGCGCACACCTCGAAGTCGGGGTGCTCGTCCGGGCTGCGGTCGAGCCGCTCGTAGAAGAGCCGGTCGGCGAGGCAGTAGACCTCGTACTGCTCGATCACGACGTGCTCCCCGCGGCGTCGGCGGGCTGCCCGGAGTCGAAGGCGTACGGCAGGGGCCCGGCCGGGCGAGGGATCAGCACCGAGGGAAGGCCGGCTCCGACCCGTCGCACTCGGCCGAAACCCGTCCGGGACCTTTCGTTCGCATCGTTCACGGTGACTCGCCTCCTCGTCGGCTCTGCCACCAATCCTGTCGGTCGCCGACCGTCACTCCTAGTAGCAGTCGTCAGCACTGAGGCGTGAGAATCACCGGTCCACCCATGCGTTCCGCACGGGTGCCCGAAACTTCTTCTCGTAGGGTGCGTGCAGCTGCCCGTCTCGCGGCAGATCCGTGCCGCGGCGAGGGCGGCGCCGTCATCGTGTGGCCATCACCCTGGGCGGCCTCCCGGCGGCGACCGGTGTGGTTCCGGCCTCGGCGGGGAGGGTGAACTCGATGCGGGTGCCGCCGCCGGGGTTGTCGTGGGCGGTGATGGCGCCGCCGCGTGCTCCGGTCAGATGCCGGGCAGTCCGAGCAGTCCGGCGGCCAGTCCGAGTACGGCGCAGACGCCCAGCACCCGCAGCACCGGCCACTTGACCTTGAAGATCAGCGTGGCGGCGATGAGGGCGATGACGATCGGGACCGGCCGTACGGTGTCGGGCTGGGGCAGTTGCAGGTTGAGGGGTCCGGTCGTGACGGTCGTGGTCTCGCGGAACAACGTGTGGACGGCGAAGTAGAGACCGAGGTTGGCGATGACGCCCACGACGGCGGCGGTGATGCCGGTCAACGCGGCCGACAGGGACCGGTTGCCGCGGAGGCGTTCGACGTAGGGGGCGCCGAGCAGGATGAAGAGGAAGCACGGCACGAACGTGACCCAGGTGGTCAGCAGCGACGCGAGCACCCCGGCCGCCCACGGGTCGAGCGGGCCGGGGTTGTGGTACGCGCCGAGGAACGCGACGAACTGCACCACCATGATCAGCGGGCCCGGCGTGGTCTCGGCGAGGGCCAGGCCGCGGATCATGTCGCCCGCCGACAGCCACGCGTAGTGCTCCACCGCCCGCTGTGCCACGAAGGCCAGGACCGCGTACGCGCCGCCGAAGGTCACCACCGCCGTGCCGGAGAAGAACAACCCCTGCTGGGTGTACACGCTGCCGACGCCTGTGGTCGCGGCCACGACGGCGACCGGCAGGAGCCAGGCGAGCAAGCCGGCGATCAGGACGGTCGCGGCACGACGGGCCGACGGCCGGTCGTGGTGCAGGGCGTCGTCGGCGATCAGCGGCTCGGGTCCGTCGGCGGCCTTGCTGTTGCCGTTGCCGCCGACGACCAGCTGCGGCCACCGGCGATGCACCAGCCAGGCGGTGACGGCGGCGACCGCGATCACGACCGGGAACGGCAGTCCGAAGATCGCCAGGGCGAGGAACGCGGCGACGGCGAAGCCGATCAGGACCGGGTTGGTCAGGGCGCGACTGCCGACCCGCCAGACGGCCTGGGCGACGATGGCGACCACCGCCGGGGCCAGCCCGGCGAACAATGCGGCGACCACGGTGGTGTCGCCGAACCCGACGTAGACCGCGGAGAGCGCGAGCAGAGCGACCATGCCCGGCAGCACGAACAGCGTGCCGGCGACCAGCCCACCACGCATGCCGTTGAGCAGCCAGCCGACGTAGATGGCCAGTTGCTGCGCCTCCGGGCCGGGCAGCAGCATGCAGTAGTTGAGGGCGTGCAGGAACCGGTTCTGCCCGATCCAGCGGCGTTCGTCGACCAGGTGGCGTTGCATGACGGCGATCTGCCCGGCCGGTCCGCCGAAGGTCTGCAACGAGATCGCGAACCAGGCGCGTACGGCCTGACGGAAGGGCACCACGTCGCGGTCGGGGGTCGCCCGGGTCATGCCGGCGGCCGGTCCCACTTCATGTCGGCTCCTTGACGGTTCCGCGAGCTCGCGTCGCCGATGTAACCACGGTTACCGCGGTGATTCAACTCTCGGTCGCGTGCCGCAGGTCGCTGATGGGCTCACCACGGCAGGGTGCCGGCCTCGTCCTGGAGGGTGCCGGTCGGGCCGGAGGCGTCGAGGGTGGCCAGGCGTACGACGACCCTGGCGCTCTGCTCGACCGGCCGTCCGATCCCGAAGCCGGCGGTCATGTCGGTCGCGGTGGTGCCCGGTTCGAGGGCGTTGAACTTGATGCCCGGCTGCGCCTGGGCGTACTGCACCGTCAGCATGGTCGCTGCCGACTTCGACGCCGCGTACAGCGCGAGCGGCAGGCCGTGCTCCGGGCGCTCGGGGTTGGTGACCGCCCAGAACGACCCGGCGCTGCTGGAGATGGTGACGACGTTGGCGTTCGAGGACTTGCGGAGCAGGGGCAGGGCCGCCTCGGTGACACGGACGATGCCGACCGCGTTCGTGTCGAAGGACCGCAGTGCCGCGGAGCTGTCGAGCGTGGTCTCCAGGATGCCGGCGTTGTGCACCAGGACGTCGAGGCGGCCCTCGGCGGCGTCGATCGTCGCCAGGGCGCTGGTGACCGAGGCGTCGTCGGTCACGTCGAGCTGGACGACGTGCGCCCCGAGCTCGGCGGCGGCCTTGGCGCCGCGTTCGGCGTCACGCGCGCCGAGGTAAACGGTGTGTCCGAGCTCCAGCAACTGCTTGGCGGTCTCGTACCCGATGCCCTTGTTGGCCCCGGTGATCAGCGTGACGGTCATGGTTCTCCTCAAGTTTTGTACCAATCGGTTCGACCTCACCGTAACACGGTTTTGTACTGATCGGTTGTCTTTCTGTACCGAGCGGTAGAGTGGGTTCATGAGCACCGAGACGCCGACCACCGGACGACCGCGGGCCTTCGACGAGGAGACGGTCCTCAGGCGGGCCGCCGAGGTCTTCTGGCGGCGTGGCTACGAAGGTGCGTCGCTGAGCGCGCTGACCAGTGCGATGGGCATCAACCGCCCGAGCCTCTACGCCACGTTCGGCAGCAAGGAGGAGCTGTTCAAGCGCGCGTTCGCTCGCTACCACGAGTCGCAGGTGGCCACCGCCCGCGCCACGCTCGACCAGTCGACCGCGTACGCGTCCATCGAGGCGTTCCTGCGATCGAGCGCCGACGGCCTCACCGCCGAGGGCCACCCACCCGGCTGCTTCTCCATCCAGGGCGGCCTGGCCTGCGCGCCGGAGAACGCCCCCATCTCCGAGTCGCTGGCCGCCGGCCGCGCCGACACCGAGGCCGCGCTCCAGGAGCGCCTGTCCCGCGCGGCCGCGGAGGGCGACCTCCCGGACGGCGTCGACCCCCGAGCGCTGGCCCGCTTCGTCATGGTGCTCAGCGAGGGCCACGCCGTTCACGCCGCCGCCGGCGCCGGGCGCGCCGACCTGCACGCCTCCATCGACATCGCGATGCGCGTCCTGCCCGCACGGCCGGATCCGGCGACGGTGTAGTCCACGCCGCGACGCGCACGAGGTCCTGGCGCTCGGTGCGGGCGGTCTGCTGGCGACGTTGGGTCAGCCACGCCGGACGGTCGTCGTACGGGACGCGGTCACGGGTTCGCCGGCCGGCGTGCCGATCTCGGCGTCACCCCGGGGGTTGACGCTCACCACACTCGACGGACGCCCCGTGGTGAGCGTGGCCGGAGGGGGCCTGACGGTTGCTGATCGCCTTCCTCGATCACCACAGGGAGTGCAAGGTCTCGCTGTGGGACGCGACCGCCGACGCCGAGCTGTCGACGGCCCCACCCTGTCGGCGCCACGGACAGTGCTGGTCATGCGCTCGTCATGCTGCTCGGCGACCCGCCACGCCTGTGGGACGTCGCGGCCGGTGTTCGCCTCCGCCGGCCCCGATCGCGACATCCTCGTCACCGGCGACGACAGCGGCGTTGTGCTACGCCGGGAGTCCCGCGCGGGAGTCCAGCACAGCGAGCCGCCGGCACGGCTGGTCCCGGATGCCCGGACCGGCGTCGTCCGGGCTCGCGGTCGGTAAGCTCATCCAGGTGGCGCCGAATCGACGTTGAACGTACGAATTGGAGGCCTGGTGATGTCCGAGTCCGGCTCGCACGGCACCCTTGTGCTGTCAGTGGAGCCCCGTAACGACGGCTACGACCCCGACGACGACCGGTGGCGACGTCAGGTCAGCGGTCTGTACTCCGAATTGGACGCGGTCGCCGACGTGGAGCGGACGAGCCGGGCGGTTCCCGGTACCAGAGGCGCGGTGGAGCAGGTCATCGTCGCGCTGAGCAGCGCGGGGGTGTTCAGCGCCGCCGTGGAGTGCCTTCGTTCCTGGCTCGGCCGCGATCGTGGGCGGCGCGTCGACATCCGCTGGAACGAGGACGGCGTCGAGCGGTTCGTCACGCTGACCGGGGAGGGCGTGGATGTGGAGACCTTCCGGGAGATCTCCCGGGCGGTGTCCCGGCGACTGGGAGGGCCGGAATGGGCGGCCGATACCGAGCCCTCCTGATCGGCAACTCGACCTATCCCGCCGACGAACACAATCTGCAGACGCTCAAGGGACCGATCAAGGACATCGCCGCACTCAACCGCGCGCTGGTGGACCGGCGGACCGGAATGTTCGCCGACGTCGACGTGACGTTGCTGCCGGAGGCGACGTCCGGCCGGGCGATCCGGGCCCTGGGCCGGTTCTTCGGCGCCGCCGAACGCGACGACGTGCTGCTGTTCTTCTTCAGCGGGCACGGCAAGCTGGACCAGAACGGGCGGCTGCATCTGTGCATGCAGGACACCGAAGCGGCCGATCTGCTGGCCACGGCGGTCAGCAGCGCCCGGATCAACGAGTTCGCCGATGCCTCTCGGGCTCGCAACGTCGTGATCGTCCTGGACTGTTGCCACGCCGGAGCGTTCCGCGGCGGAGATGTGCCGGACACCGTCGCCGGTCCCGGGCGGTACGTCCTGACCAGTTGCCGCGGCGCCCAGCTGGCCAACGACGCCACGGTGGACAACGGCACCAGCGTCTTCACCCAGCATCTCGTCGACGGACTGCTGACCGCGGCACCGGATCACGACGCCGACGGGTACGTCGGCTTCTCCGATCTCTACACCTACGTCGATCGCCGCATGCGGGAGAGCGGCAAACAGATACCGCAGCGGCGGGTCGACGGGGACGGCGACGTGCGCCTGGCCCGGCGCCCCGAGGCGGTCGTACCCGCCGTCGTCACCGACCGGATCCCGGCCCCGGCCTCCCGGCCGCCCGGCCCGGCCCCTGGACGGCGGCGGACGCTGCTCATCGTCGGCGCCGCCCTCCTGCTCGGCGCCACCGCCGGTCTGATCGCCGTGCTTCGATCCCACGGGGACGACGGGACGGGGCCGGAACGGGTCGATCATTCGGCCGCCGCACCGTGGCGGCTTCGCGTCGAAGACCACCAGGTCGGCTCGGATAGCGGCTGCTCGGTCACGCTCGTCGACGCCCGGTCCGGCTCAGAGATCCCGTTGCCGGACGGCGTCTTCGGCGCGCGGACGTTCCAGATTTCCCACACCGGCTCGTTCCGGTGGGAGGTGAACGACCCGCGTTGCCGGATCGTCCCGCTGGACGGATCGGGTGCCGCGACCCTTCCGTTCACGATGAGTCACACCGGCGACAGCGACGTCTTCGCGGCGCCGGCCCGGGTGTCGGTGCAGGTGCGCGACTTCAACGGCAACCCGAAGTGTCGAATCACCCTCCATGATCCGTCCGAGGGCTCCGAACTCGACTTCGCGACCGCCGAGCCCACAGCCGACACCGTGGTCCTGGACGCCCGTGGCCGCGCGAAGGTGTATGTGGGCGACATCGCGTGCGGTCTGGTGGTGTCCGCGGCGCAGTGACGCGGACCAGGCCGACGCGCCTTGACGGTGGCTCATCCATCGATCACCACGTCGGCCGCGACCTCGTGGTGGCTCACGCGTTCGTCCCACCGGGTCAGAGCCCGGCGAGCGGCCTCCTCGATGACGGCCCGCTCGGGGTCGTGTCCGGCGAAGGCGTACACGTCATCCATGCCGGCGAAGTACACCACGGAGGTGAACAGCACCTCGTCGCCGTCCCGGCGGCGTAACAGGCGGGCGCCGCGAAAGCCGCCGACTTGTCGCAGGTGCTCGGCCACCTCGGATCCGTAGTGGCGCTGGTAGTCGTCGGCGGTCGCCGCCGAGGCCCAACCCCGCCATACCCGCGCGATCATCCGATCCTCACCCTCATCTGGTACGGCGGAGTCTCGCAAGGTCGCCGTACAGGTCACGGCCGTACGGTGGAAACACCACCAGACCCTCGGGCGAACCCGTCGTCCTGGTCCAGCGGCAAGAACGGTTTCCGAACACCTGAGGCTATCGGCCGGGCGAAGACTGAAGGTAGTCCTCGCCGACACGTGGGGAGGCAGCTATGTTTCGCACATTCAGCCCGGCTGCCGCGTCGAACGGCAGGCCCCCGGGATCGTGAACGGCTACCGGTGAGGAGCGCTGATGAGCAATGAACACCACCGTCCGGAGATCGTCGTCGGTCTGGTCGCGACCCCGCCCGACTATCCGGCGCGGGTCACCGCGCGGCTCACCACCGAACTGGCCGGATGGCTCGCCGAGCGAGTGAGCCCGGACGTGCGATGGACCGTCCGGGAAGGCTGGGGCGAGGTCGCGCCGCGCCGCGACGGAGGCGTTGAGGCGCTGCTCGACGACCTTGGTCAACGACGCACCGACGACCGGTGGGACGTCGCCGTCTGCCTGACCGACCTGCCATTGCACACCGAGCGGGTACCGCTGGTCGCGCAGACCTCGGCCCGGCGCAAGGTCGCGGTGGTGTCCCTGCCCGCGCTGGGCCTGGGTCAGCTCCGATCGCTCCGCGCGGTCGTTCCGGATCTGGTGGGCCGGCTGCTCACCGACTCTTCCGACGAGCGGGTGCCGCCGGCCGGTTGGGAACCGGCCGAGCTGACGAACCGGGCGTCCGCCATTCACCGGATGATCGGCGAGGCCGACGCGGGAGAACTGGGCTACCTCGCCTCCCGGCTCAACGGCCGGGTGCGGCTGCTGACCGGGATGGTCCGCGCCAATCGCCCCGGGCGCGCCCTGCTGGGCCTGTCCAAGCTGCTGGTCGGCGCGTTCGGCACGGCCGCGATCGCGCTCGGCAACTCCACCGTCTGGCAGATGAGCCATGCACTCGGCGGGCTCCGCCTCACGGTGATCATGCTGCTCGGCCTGGCCGCCCTGGTGGCCTGGCTGATCATCGCGCACGACCTGTGGGAGAAACCGGGCCGGGAGACACCGGCCGAGCTGGCCCGGATGTTCAACCTCGGCACGATTCTCACCCTCACCCTGGCCACGGTGGCGTCCTATGTGGTGCTGTACGCGGGATCTGTCCTCGTCGCGGCGCTGCTGATCGACACATCCGTGTTGCAACAGACCCTGCATCGGCCGGTCGGCATCGCCGACTATCTGACGCTGGCATGGCTCACCAGCTCGCTGGCCACCGTCGGCGGTGCGATCGGCTCCGGGCTGGAGGACGAGGAAACGGTGCGGGCGGCCGCGTACGGTTACCATCCCGACCCGGGCGGCTGGCGGGACGAGAGAGACGACTACTAGGGCGCCCCGTCCGGCCACCGGGCTTGCCGCGGTGGCCGGACGCCGGCGACGGTTCCGCAGGCCGCCTACCCGACGAAACGGCGCACAAACCCCGTGGCGGCTTGGAGGCAGGGTCGGACGGTTCAGACGCGTACGGCTCCGATCTGGACGTAGCACATCAGCGCCGGCCGGTCGCTCCGGTTGTGCCACGCGTGTCTGGTGCCCAGCTGGATCACGCAGGTGCCGGGTGTCAGGGTCTTCTCCACACCGTTGTCGAGCGTGAGACACAGCTCGCCCTCGAGGCAGATCGCATAGTCGATGGTGTCCGTCGTGTGCATGCCGTCGCCGTCGTCCTCGAACGGGTCCAGCAGCCCGGGGAGTTTGTCCGCGACCTCGCTCGCGATGTCGGCCGGATCGGCGACCGGCTCGGGCTCCGAGGAATGGGCGGCCCAGCGGAGGAAGAGGGCCCGGCTGCCTCCGAGGCCGGGAAAGTAGGGCCGCAGTACCGGTGCCGCGTCCTTCTCGCCGACCCTGGGCCGGCCGTCGGGTGTTCCCCACAACAGGTAGAAGTCGGCGCCGGGCAGGGCCTGGACGGTCACTGATTCGGGCCGGCGATCCTCGACGAAGATCGCTTCGCCTTCGGGGCTGTGCCCGGTGACGATCAGGCGCGGTTCGATGGGCATTGCGGCTCCTTCGTTGGCTGGCGTTCTCACGGTGACTCGGTCGCCGGGTCGGCGAATCGCTGACGCAACGCTTGTTTCGACCATTTCCCGGTCGCGGTTTTCGGGATCTCGGCCATCATTTCGATCCGCTCCGGGATCCACCACGACGCGACTCGGCCGCGGAGGTGCGCACGGACTTCTTCCGCCGTGAGGTTAACTCCCGGGGAAGGGACGACGCAGGCCATCGGGCGTTCCCCCCAGCGCGGGTCGGTGATGCCGATGACGGCCGCTTCCCGGACCCGCGGGTCGGCCATGACCGCATTCTCGAGGGCCACTGATGAAATCCATTCGCCTCCGGATTTGACCAGGTCTTTCGTACGGTCGACGATGCGCAGATAGCCCCATTCGTCGATCGTGGCCACATCGCCGGTGCGGAGCCAGCCGTCGGCGGTGAAGGCATCCAGGCCGATGTCCGCGCCGAAGTAGGCGCCGGCGATGGTGGCGCCGGCGACCTGCAGTTCGCCGGGGGTCTTTCCGTCGTGCGGCTGCTCCGCGCCGTCGTCGGCGACGACTCGCATCTCGGTCAGCGGAACCGCCGGACCGGGGGTGCCGATCAGGAGTCGTCGCGCGTCGCCGTCGAGGTTGTCGTGGTGCGTCGCCAGCCGGGATGTGGTGACGACCGGACTGGTCTCGGTCATTCCCCACGCGTTGGTCAGCGGGATACCGACGGTCTGCTCGTACGCGTGGGAAAGGGCGTCGTCGACCGCGCCACCGCCGCAGGCGATGTGGCGCAGGCTGCCGAGATCATGGCTCGCCAGGGCGGGGATGAGGTCCCGCCAGACCGTCGCGACGGCGGCGCTGAAGGTCACCCGGTGCCGCGACAGCAGGGAGACGATCTGCTCCGGATCACGGATGGAGCCGGGGAGGACCAGATCGGAACCACACTGCATGACGGCGTACGGAAGCCCCCACGCGTTGACGTGGAACATGGGCACGATCGGCGCCACCACGTCCCGCTCGCTCAACGCGAAGACGTCCGCGCCGAGCAGAAGGAGGCTGTGCAGGATCACGGACCGGTGGCTGTAGAGGACGCCCTTGGGGTTGCCGGTGGTTCCGGAGGTGTAGCAGAGGGCGGCGGCCGTGTTCTCGTCCTCGACCACGGTCTCGAAGGGTCGGTCGGCCTGCCGGCTCAGGAGTTCCTCGTAGTCGAGGATGCGGGGGTCGTCGGGTAGCGGCATGTCGCCGCCGTCCTCCATCACGATGACGTGCCGGACCGTGGCGAACGTCGACACCAGCGGCCAGATGACGGGCAGGATCGTCCGGTCGACGAACAGGACGTCGTCGGCGGCGTCGTTGACGATGAAGCTGATCTGCTCGTGGTGGAGTCGGTGGTTGATGGTGTGCAGGATCCGCCCGGAGCTGGGAATGGCGAGATAGAGCTCGACATGGCGCTGGCTGTTCCAGGCGAACGTGCCGACGCACGCACCCGCGGGTACGTTCAGGCTCTCCAGGACCCGGGCGAGTTTGCGGACCCGGGGTGCCACCTCGCGCCACGTGCTCACGGTCTCGGCGGCGCCGCCGGTGACGATGCGCTTGTGACCGAAGTTCGTCTCGGCTCGCGACAGCAGGGGCGGGATGGTCAGTGGACGGTCCTGCATCAAACCGCGCATCAAGAAAGTTCCCTCTTCCTGCTCAGCATCGAGGTGGGGTTTCCTTCCGGACGTAGGCGCGTCCGTTGCCGGACGAGCGCCCTGTGCAGATCGGGGGCGTCGATCACGACGATCACGCCGAGAAGGCCGGCGAAGAAGAGCTGCGTGACATAACCGGGCAGGGCGGCGACCGTGACGATCTCCGCGAGCAGGGCGACCGCCATGATGCCGCCGAGCAGCCCGAGCGCGTTGCCGCGGCCACCGGCGAGGGAGAGCCCGCCGAGCAGTGCTGCCGCCGCGGCCACGATCAGAGGCTGAACCCCCGGGTCGGGGTTGGCCGATCCCAGACTGAAGCTCAGGAGCGAGCCGCCCAGGGCGGACAGCATGCCGGAGAGCATGAAGGTGCCGACGATGAGGCGGTCGACACGGACCCCGGCCACCTGGCTCGCGCGCCGGTCGCCTCCGATGGCACGCAGTTCACGGCCCCATCGGGTGAAGGACAGGACGACCGCCGCGAGCAGGAAGAGTCCCAGCGTGAGCAGACTTCTCGGGGAGAAGAACGTCAGCACCGTCTGATCGACCCAGAGGGTCACGGACGCGTTCGAGTACGTCTTCGTGAGGCCGCCGGACAGCGCGCTGGTGAGACCCAGGAGCGTGATGTACGTCGCCAGGGTGACCGGCATCGACGGGAGCTTGAGGCCGGCGATGACGCCACCCTGCACCAGGCCGATGACCGCTCCGGCGGCGAGTGCGGCGAGCAGGCCGTAGACCCAGTGTTCCTGGCCGGTCTGAACGGCCAGCATCCCGCCGAGCGCGTAGGTTCCCACCACCGACAGGTCGAACTCTCCCGCGATCATCGTCAGGCCCAGCGCGAGCGCGAGCAGACCGAGGCGCGCGAAGATCTGGAACGTGTTGTAGACGTCGAACGGCGCGATCGCCGAGTCCGTGTACGCCGGGATCAACGCGAACGCGACGACCATGATGGCGACCGAGGAGAGCGGCACCAGCGTCTCGGGCCGGCGGAGCGAGCGGGACCTCATGCGTTTCTTCCCTTCGCGCGCAGGTGCACGAGGATGACGACGAGCAGGACGATGAGTCCCTTGACCATGATCTGGACCCCGGTGGAGTAGCCGCGCAGCAGCAGGATGTCGGACACGGCGGCGATCAGGACGGCGCCGGCGAGGGTGCGCAGCGCGGAACCTCGGCCGCCGGAGATCGGGGTGCCGCCGGCCAGGACGGCGGCGATGGCGTCGAAGGTGAGCGTGCCGCCGAGGTTGACGTTGGCCGACGTGTTGAAGGCCGCGGTGAACGCCGCCGTCACGGCGAACAGTGCCCCGGCCGCGAACCAGGCCACCGCGGTCGTCCGGCCGACCGGCAGGCCCGCGGCCCAGGCGGCGCGCCGGTTCTCGCCGATCAGGTAGAGGGTCCGCCCGAAGGCCGTCCGCCGCAGCGTCCATTCCAGGATCAGCGCCAGAACGACCAGCGCGTAGACGCTGAGGGCCACGCCACCCGGTGTCGCGTTCAGGCGGTCGTACCCGGTCCCGGTGGGGGAGACGGTTTCGCCTCCGCTGATCCCGGTGGCGAGTCCCGCGATGGCGAAGCTGGTCGCGATGGTGAGTAGCACCGGATTCGCCGCGGCGTAGCCGACGACGGCGCCCTGCAGGCCGGTGATGAGGATCCCGCACGCGAGGGCGAGGACCAGCGCCGGCACCAGTCCGAGCGATTGTGCCGACAGGAAGATCATGCCGACTGCCGCGACGCTCGGCGAGATGGCGAGCGAGACCGCCGACCCGCCGATCGTGATCAGCGTCAGCCCGAGCGCCGCGATGCCGACCAGGCTCGCCGACGTGATGATCGCCTTGGCGTTGGCAATCGTCGCGAAGCGATGGGTCGACAGGCCCGCGACGATCGCCGCCAGCACGGCCAGGACCACGATCACGGTGACGACGACCTCGGTTCGTGAGCGCCGCCTCGCCGGTTCGGGCACCGAGGCCTCGGGGCGTGCCGGCGCGGACAGGAGGTTGTTCATGGGCGTTCCTCCACCAGAGCCGTGCTCGCGCCGTGGGTCATCTCCCGCAACAGGACCGTGTCCGCCGTGTCGCCCTCGTGGCGCCGTACCACCTCGCCCTGGTGCATGGTGACCACGACATCGGCCAGGTCGCCCAGTTCCTCGAGCTCGGTCGAGCTGAACAGCACCGCCATGCCACGGTCGGTGGCGTCCCGGAGCAGGGCATGGATGGCCGCCCGCCCGCCGACGTCGACTCCCCGCGTCGGATCGTCGAGCAACAGCACGCGGACGTCGTCCCGGCCGAGACAGCGCCCGACGAACACCTTCTGCTGGTTGCCGCCGCTCAACGAGCCCACGGCGTGGGTGGTTCGCTTGCGGTCGAGACCACACAGGTCGAGGAGTACGGCCAGTGCCTCGGACCAGCGGCGAGGGTCGAGAACCCCGAGCCGGGTCACCTGCGGCAGCCGCGTGGCGAGCAGGTTCCAGCTGACCGGCCTGCGCAGGAACAACCCTTCGGCCTTGCGGTCGTTCGAGACGAACGCGATGCCGGCCCTGATCGCCCCGGCCGGGTGGCCGAGCCGGACCGCCGTACCGTCGACGGTCAGCTCCGCGCTTGCCGAGGGCAGCAGACCCGCGATCGCGCGCAGCACGTCGGAGGCGCCCGACCCGAGCTGGCCGGCCAGGGCGTACACGCGACCGGCCCGGAGGGCGATGCTGAAGTCGCGGACGCGGCCGGGCACGGACAACCCGGAGACGGTCAGCACCTCGGCGCCCTCGACGTCCGCGGCGGTGCGCCTGCCCAGCCGAAGTGGCGCCTCGCCGAGCATCTGCACGATGAGCGAGTCGAGCGTCAGCTCCGCGACCGGGGTGGTCGCCACCACGGCGCCGTCGCGCATCACGGTCACCTTGTCGCAGAGGTCGAGCACCTCACCGAGCCGGTGTGACACGAAGAGGACGGCGCAGCCGGTGGCCGCCACGTTGCGGATGGCCTCGTACACATAAGCGCTCTCGACGTCGCTGAGCGTGGCCGTCGGCTCGTCGAGGATGACCAGCCGCGCGTCCTGGCCGAGGGCGCGCGCGATCTCGATCAGCTGACGCTCGCCGATGCCCAGCTCACCGAGCGGCCGGTCGAGCTCGACGTGGGCGAGGCCGACGCTGTCGAGGAGGGTCCGCAGCCGTCGCCCGGCGGCGCGTGGCCGGTTGATCCAGCGGGCCCGCAGGTCGCCGAGCATCAGGTTTTCGGCCACCGTGAGCGACGGGACGACGCTGAGCTCCTGGTCGACCAGGGCGACCCCGTTCCGCTGGGCGACCCGCCGGCTCCGCAGGTCGACCACCTGGTCGCCGATGAGGATCGCGCCGTCGTCCGGGGCCTCCTGGCCGGACAGCATCTTGACGACCGTGCTCTTCCCGGCGCCGTTGTGCCCGCACAGGGCGTGGATCTCGCCGGCGGCGACGCTGAACGACGCTGCGCGTACGGCCCGCGTGTTGCCGAAGCTCTTGACCAGCCGGTCGACGCGGACCAGGTCCTCACCGGGGCTCATGCTTTGCTGCACTGTTCCGCGAACTGTGCGAGGTTCTCCTTGGTAACCCGCTCCTCTTTGACCAGTTCCTTCGCCGGCGGCTTCTGCCCGCCGAAATACCTGATCACGTAGTCGGCGGTCTGCTCGGCGATGGTGCCCGGGTCCTCGGTGGCGGTTCCGTAGAGGGTGCCGGCCTTGATCGCGTCGATGCCGGCCTTGAAGCAGTTGCTGCCGGTGACGATGACGCCGGCCTTCCCGGCCACCTCGCAGCCCGCCTGCTTGGCCGCGGCGATGATCGGGAGCGCCTGGTAGTCGGCCATGCCGTACGCGCCCTGGATGCCCGCGCAGCCGTATTTGGCGAAGAGCTGGGTGGCGATCCGGCCGGAGAGGGTCGGATCCCAGTTGCCGTCCTGGACGTCGACCACCTTGTACGCCGGGGTCTTGGCCAGCTCGGCCTCGAAGCCCTTCATGCGGTCCTGGGAGGCGAAGCCCGACTTGGTCCCGGTGATCGCGATGATGTTGCCGGAGGTCTTCCCCTGCGCCTTCATCCCTTCGACCAGGTTCTGGGCCGCCGCGGTGCCGAGCGCTTCACTGTCGGACAGGACCTGCATGACATCGCCGTCGGTGGACGGGTCGGGCCGGCCGTCGAAGACGAGCACCGGGATGTTCGCCTGTTTGGCCTTCTTGATCGGCACCACCATCGACGAGGTGTCCAGCAGGGCGGCGACGATCAGGTCGGGACGGTTGGCGATCGCCTGGTTGAAGTTCGACACCGCGGTGCCGGGATCCATCGTGGTGAGGTCCCGGATCTTGGCGCCTTCGGCTTCGAGCTTCTTGACGAATACGCCGTTGAAGTAGGCACCCCACGGGTTGTCCTTGCCGTAGCCGACGAAGTCGATCGTCTTGCCCTGGATCCCACCGGCTCCGCCGGACGGCGCGGAGGTGCCGCCGCCGGACGAGCCGCCTCCGCACCCGGTGGCGAGAAGTGCGACCGCCGCCGCGGCCCCGGCGAGCTTCAGGTGCGTGACATGGGCACTGATCATGAGAGAACTCCCGATTCGCGCATCTCCTGTGACCCGTGTCACATGGTCGTGCGACGAACTCTAGGAGCGTCTGGATCACTCGGTGAGGGATGATCGGCACACTGTCTGATGCGATGAGGTGGGGAGATATTCCACTGAGTGACTCATCCACACATGAGACGTCGAGCGCGGATCTGGCGTCCTATCGCCTGCGTCGTGAGCGGGAGCTCAGTTCGCTGTACGCCACCGCCCGCTCGCTGACCGCCCTCGGAGAGATCGACGAGGTGCTCGATTCGATCGTCCGCGCCGCGCATGAGCTGATCGGCACCGACATCACGTACCTCTCGCTCCTGACGCCCGAGGGCGAACTGACGCTGAAGGCCTCGCAGGGCACGATCTCGCCCTCCTTCAACCAGGCCAGCGTGCCGTCCGGGACCGGGGTCGGCGGCCGAGTCATCGCCACCGGCGCCCCCGCCTGGGTGAGCAACTACCTGAACACCCACGATGTGCCGCACGACCGGAATTTCGACGACCTCGTCACCCCCGAGGGGATGGTCGCGCTGCTGGGCGTCCCGCTGCTGGTGGGGGAGGAGGTCATCGGCGCGCTGTTCGCCGCCGACCGCACCGAGCGGCCTTTCGAGAACGACGAGGTGGCCCTGCTGAGCGCGTTCGCCGACCACGCGGCGATCGCGCTCAACAACGCCCGGCTGTACGACGAGAGCCGCTCCGCCCTCAAACAGCTCCAGTCCGCGTACCTCACCATCGAACGCCAGGTCGCCATGATGGAGCGGGCCCAGTCCGTCCACGAGTCCCTGGCCACCGTGGTGCTGACCGGCGGCGGCGCCACCGAGATCGCCGCGCTGCTGGTCGAGCACCTGCACGGCGTGGTCACCGTCTTCGACCGGCATGGCGCCGTCACCGCCCGGTGTTCGCCGGACCTGCCGCAGGCGCGGCCTTCGCAGTGGCCGGCGCCGGACGCGGTGGACCAGGCCCGGCGGTCCGGGAGGTGGGCGACGACCTCGGACGGCGCGGGCCGCTGGCACAGCGCGGCGGCCATCCAGGCCGGCGACACGCACCTCGGCGCCCTGCTGCTGACCCGTGACGAGGAGCCGACCCCGGTCGACATCCGCACCCTGGAACGCTCCGCCCAGATCATGGGCCTGCTCATCCTCAAGGAGACCGCCGTCGCCGAGGCCGAGGAGCGGGTCAGCGGCGAGCTGCTCACCGAGTTGCTGGTCAGCCCCCCGCCGGTGGGCCCGGCCCTGCGGGCGCGCGCGCACGCCCGAGGTGTCGACATCGATTCGCTGAACGCCATCGTCGTCGTGCAGTCCGAGACGAGGTTCGCGTCCGAGGTGAGCCGCCGGTTGCACGCCATGTCGCCGGAGTGGAACGGGCTCGCCGGCGAACACCTGGGCCGGGCCGCTCTGCTGGCCGCGACCGATGACGCCGCCGGACTCGCCGCGGCGGTGCACGGCCGCCTCCGCCGGGAACTCGGCTCGCCGGTGCGGGTGGTCGCCGAGGGCGTGCCGGACGGCACCTGGGAACGCGCGTTCGAGATCGCCGGCAAGTGCTGCGACCTCATGCTCGGCCTCGGCTTGACGGACCAGGGCTCGACGACCGAGCCGTACGCCATGTACGCGCTGTTGTTCGACACCGCCCGCGCGGAAGATCTGGACCGATTCCTCACCCAGTCGCTCGCGCCGCTGCTGGCCTACGACCAACGCCGATCTACCCGGCTCGTCGCCACCCTGTCGGCGTACTTCAGCAACTCCGGCAACCTCACCCGTACCGCCGGCGCCCTGCACGTACACATGAACACCCTGCTCAAACGACTCGACCGCGTCGAGACCATCCTCGGCGACCAGTGGCGTACGCCGGACCGAGTTCTCCAGCTGCAGGTGGCACTACGCCTGCACGACCTCCGGAACAGCATCGACCGGCAGACCTGAACGCTCAGGTCAGCACGGCGATGACGCTGCCCACGTACCACTGCTGGAACTGCTCGGGCGACCAGCCGCGCTGACCGACGAGCCAGTCGTAGTTGCGGATGTCCTGGGCGAGCCACAACACGTCGGCGGCCTGTTCCCGATCGATCCGCACCTCGCCGGTCTCGGCCAGGTCCGCGGCGAAGAGCAGCATGCCCCGGCGGCGCTCCTCGAGATTCTTGCGCCAGATCGCGGCGGCGTCGGCGTCGGCGGTCGCCGCGCCGGCCAGCGCCAGCATCACCTGTGCCTGCCGGGCGTGGACCTCGGCCAGGTGCCGGGCGTATCGGGTGAGTTTCGGCCGCAGGCCGGTCAGTGCGCGGATGTCGGCGACGAACGACCGGTTCTGCATCGCCACCTGCTCGTCGTCGCCGGCCAGCGTGACGTCGACCAGGTCGGAGAGCAGCTGGCGCTTGTTGCCGAACACCGCGTACACGGTCTGGATCGCGACGCCGGCCTCGGCGGCGACGGCGGTGAGTGGCGTGGCCGCGTAGCCGGGGTCCACGAACAGTTTGGCGGCCGCCTCGAGGATCGCCCGCCGGGTCTGCCGGGCCTGCTCCTCGCGCCGGGGCGAAACATATCGGCGGTTGACAGTCACTGGCGTAGCGTAGTCCACTATTGGATAGAGTCCCACTCTATCCAACAGAAGGTGGCTGCCATGCCGTTCGGCGTCGTTCAGGACATGCCAGGAGTCAGTGAGCAGGAGTACCGGCAGGTCGAGAAGCACCTCGGCCCGGACCGTCCGCCGGGCTTGCTGGCACACGTCGCCGGTCCTTCGGAGCAGGGCTGGCGGATCATCAACGTGTGGGCCGACGAGGCCGCGTTCCGCAGGTTCCAGTCGGAACGCCTGGTCCGCGCGGCCGGCCTGGCCGCACAGGAGGACGGCTTCGACCCGGCCAAGGCCGCCACGTTCACCTCGGCCAGCGTCGACGGCGCCGAGATGCCGTTCTGATGAGGGCCGCCGCCCTGCGCGCCCGCAATGCCGCCTTCTGGGAGCAGGCTGCACCGGGGTGGATCGAGCATGCCGACCGGCAGGACGAGATCGGCCGGCCGTTGGGCGCTGCGGCCCTCGACCGGCTGCGGCCGCGGCCCGGCGAGCGGGTGCTGGACGTCGGCTGCGGATGCGGTGGAGCCACGGCGGAGCTGGCACGTGCGGTGGCTCCGACGGGCAGCGCCGTCGGACTCGACCTCGCCGAGGCGATGGTGGCGGCGGCCCGGGCCCGATTCGCCGAGCCGGGCCTGCGGTTCCTGGCCGGCGACGTGGAAACCCTCGATCACGTGCCCGGCGCGCCGTTCGACGCCGTTCACTCCCGGATGGCGCTGATGCTCTTCGCGGATCCGGTCGCCGGGCTGACCACGATCCGGCGTTCCCTGCGCGCGGGCGGCCGGCTGGCCGCAACCGTGTTCCGCGACGGTGGCGTGAACCCGTGGCTGCCGGCGGCGATGCTCGGCGCGGCACCGTCGCTGGGCGCGTTGCCGCCGCTGCCGCTGGGCGATGAGCCGGGGCCGTTCGCCTTCGCCGATCCGGCGCGAGTGACCCGTCTGCTCACCGCGGCGGGCTTCCTCGACATCGAGGTCGACGCGCACGACGTGACCCTCGAAGCGCCGGACGACCCCGGAGCCGTCGCCGCCTGGCTGATCGAGATCGGTCCGGCCGGTGCGGCCTACCGGGCGGCCGGTACGCCCGCCCGTACCGCCGCCCGGGCCGGGGCGGCGCGACTGCTCGAGCGGTTCCGCACGGCCGGCGCCGGCTACCACTTGCCGTCCGGATGCTGGCTGATCACCGCGACAAGTCCCGAACCCACCCGTAGACAGGATTCAAGTCAGTGACGACTCGCCAGGCGATCCTCGCACTTCTCACCAGCGCCGCCGTGCTGTCCGGCTGCTCCGCTTCTCCCTCGGCTTCTCCCTCGACCGAATCCGCGCCGGCCCGGAACGCGGCCGCGGGGGCCGGCTGCGGCGACGCCGCCACCAAGGTCGAGGAGTACGTCGCCAGTAAGGAAATCAGCGAGGTCACGGTGAACGGCCAGTGCACCAACGTCACGATCGACACCAACCTGGCCGACGACGACACCGCCGGCGGCAAGGAGATCTGCGAAGCCGCCGGCAAGGTCGTCTACACCGGCGACATCAATTCCGTCACCGTACGCAGCAGGTCGGGCGCCGAGATCTCCACCGGCATCGACGGGGCTCGCTGCCTGCCCTGACCACCGCGTGTCGAGCCGGTCACGGGCGCTGAGCGGCGACCGTCTCCCCGGGCCCGGAGCCGGGCCCGGGCTGATCCGCCGCCGGCGGCCTTCCGCCGGCGAGCTGCTTGGACAGCCGCTCACCTTCGACGTCGACGTTCGGCAGGATCCGGTCGAGCCACTTCGGCAGCCACCACGCCGACCTGCCGAGCAGTGACAGCACGGCCGGGACGATGGTCATCCGGACCAGGAAGGCGTCGACCGCCACGCCGAACGCGAGGGCGAACCCGAGCGACTTGATGATGATGTCGTCGGCCAGGACGAAGCCCGCGAAGACGCTCATCATGATCAGCGCCGCGGCGGTGACGACCCGCGCGCCGTGCCTCATGCTGGCCACGACGGCGTCGTCCGGGGCGGCGCCGTGCACGAACTCCTCCCGGGCCCGGATGATCAGGAAGACCTCGTAGTCCATGGCGAGTCCGAACAGGATGCCGATCAGGAAGATCGGGATGAAGCTGACGATCGGGCCGGTCGACTCGATGCCCACCAGATCGGTGAGGTGGCCCTGCTGGAAGATGAAGACCAGGGCGCCGAAGGACGCGACCACCGACAGCAGAAATCCCAGCGTCGCCTTGATCGGCACCAGGATGCTGCGGAACACCACCAGCAGCAGGACGAACGCGAGGCCGACCACAACGGCCAGATAGGGCAGCAGCGCGTCGTTGATCTTCTCCGACACGTCGATGTCGACCGCGGTCCGGCCGGTGACGGCCAGGGTCGCGCCGCCGGTGGCCGCGGTGAAGTTCGCCTGCTGGGCGCGGATGTCGTGCACGAGCGTCTTGGTCTCCTCGCTGAGGGGACCGCTCTGCGGGATGACGTTGAGGGTGGCGGTGTCTCCGGCCCGGTTCGGCTCCGCCCCGGTGGCGATCACCACGCCCTCGAGACCGGAGATGAGCTTCTGCGCCTGTTCGCCCGCGGCCGCTGACTGGCCGGCGGCGGCCTCGACCACCACGAGCAGGGGACCGTTGATGCCGGCTCCGAAGCCTTCGGCCAGCTGGTCGTACGCCTTCCGCTGGGTTGACCCGGCGGCCGCGGTGCTGTCGTCGGGCAACGCGAGGTTCAGGTCGAGACCCGGGATCGCGACGATGCCGACCACGACCAACGACAGGACCAGTGCGGGTACGCGATGCCTGACCACGCCGCGGGCCCAGCGCTCGCCCATCGGAGTCCTGGCAGGCCGGCCGATGCCGCGGCGCTGAGACCGGGGCAGGATCTTGCGGCCGGCGAAGCCGAGCAGGGCGGGCACCAGGGACAGGCTGATCACGACAGCCACGGCGACGGTGCCGGCCGCGGCGACACCCATGGAGGCCAGGAACGGGATCCCGACCACGGAGAGTGCGGCCAGGGCGATGATGACGGTCAGCCCGGCGAAGACGACTGCCGAACCGGCGGTGCCGGCGGCCCGGCCGGCGGCCTCCTCGCCGCTCCGGCCGGTCGTGAGTTCGTGCCGGTAGCGCGACAGGATGAACAGCGCGTAGTCGATACCGACGGCCAGGCCGAGCATGACGGCCAGGTCGGCGGTGTTCGAGGTCAGGTCGAGGAAGCCGGTGGTGATCTGGATGCCGAGCATGCCGATGCCGACGCCGATGAGCGCGGTCAGGACCGGCAGGCCCGCGGCGACGAGGGAGCCGAACGTGATCAGCAGGACGACGGCGGCCACGACGATGCCGAGACCTTCGGCTCCACCGCCTGCTTCCTCCTGCTCGGTGACCTCCCCGGAGTACTCGACGCCGACACCGGCTTGCCGTGCGGTGTCGCCGGCGGCGAGCAGCGCCTCACGCGATGCGGCAGTCACCTCGGTCGCCACCACCGCGTAGTCGACATTGGCGTAAGCCGTCTTCCCGTCCGGCGCGATCGTCTTCGCCTCGTACGGGTCGTCGACCGTCGTCACCTGGGGCGCCTTGCGCAGGGCGCCGACCGTGGCCCGTACGGCGGCCTGCTGGTCCGGGCCGGCCAGCGTGCCGTCGCCGGAAACGGTGAACACCACCCTCGCCGAGGCGGTGTCAGTGCCCCCGTGGAACTTGTCCGTCACCACCTCCAGGGCCTGCAACGACTCGGTGCCGGGGATGGCGAGCTCGTCACTGGTCGGCCCGGACAGCTGGGCCGCTCCCACGCCGAACAGGCCCAGGAGCATCACCCACACGATCAGTGTCAGCCGCCGGCGCCGGAACGAGAACCGGCCCAGTCGGTACAAAAGGCTTGCCACGAACGTCCTCCTACAGTCGTGTGGCCCCGTTCAGGGGCCGTCTCACGATCGCGGCAGGCACCGGGGTGTGTCGTCCCGCCGGCGCAGGCGGCCGGCTACTGCGAACGCGGTACTTTGACAGCGCTCAGTACTGCGGGAAGGGGTCGATGGGAACGGCTCGCCGCACTACCGTCGTGATGATGTACGTGGCAGTCAGCCAATGGAGGTCCACGCGCCTCGACCGTTACCGTGGCCCGCTGGGCGATGTGATGCTGGCGGCGATCGGGGTCGCTCTACTGCTGTACCTGGGTCCGACGCCGGTGAACGTCGGTACGGCGCTGCTGGCGGTGGCGTGCGCCGCGCTGATCCTGGTACGCCGCCGGTATCCCGTACCGGTCCTGCTGGCCGGCGCCGCTGTCTTCATGCTCACCATTGCCCTGACCCGGCCCCCGGACGGGATGTTCATCGTCGCCGGCGTGCTGACCTACTCCGCCGCGGTGTCCGGCCCGCGTCGCCGGCCCTGGTTCTATGCCACGCTCATGTGGGGTTCGCTCATGGTCGCCGGCTCGGTGACGTACCTCGGCGACTGGTGGAGCACCGACCAGTTCACCACGTTCGCGATCGTCTTCGGCGGCGCGGCGGCGGGGGACTCGACCCGGATGCGCCGGGCGTACATCGCCGAGGTGACCGAGCGGGCCAGGCAGGCGGAGATGAGCCGCGACGAGGAGGCCCGCCGCCGAGTGATGGACGAGCGTCTGCGCATCGCCCGGGAACTGCACGACGTCGTCGCCCATCACATCGCGGTGATCAGCGTCCACGCCGGCGCCGCCGGCCACGTGCTGCGCAACGAGCCGGACAAGGTGTGGCCGGTGCTCGGGCACATCCGCACCGCCGCGGACACCGTCCTGGACGAGATCAAGTCGGTGGTCAGCGTGCTGCGTGACGCGAACGAGGTCCGGAGCACCGAACCGGCGCCCGGCGTGGAGCGCCTGCCGGAGCTGCTGTCCGGGCTGAGCGCCATGGGCTTCGCCGTCCGGCATCAGCAGCGCGGCGAGCCCCGGCCGTTGCCGGCGGTGGTGAACCTGGCTGCGTACCGCATCGCGCAGGAGGCACTGACCAACGCCCACCGGTACGGCGACGGCGGCACCACCCTCGAGCTCGAGTACACCGTCGATACCGTGAGCATCGACGTCACGAACCGCATGGCCGGGTACGCCGATGGCCGGCCCGGCGCCGGGTTCGGGCTGCTCGGCATGCGGGAGCGGGCTGCGGCCGCGCGCGGCACGATCGAGGCCGGGCCGGTCGCGGGCGGCCTCTTCCGGGTTCATGCCGAGTTACCCACCGACGATCAGGCGGTCAACCGCCTCAACGCGTCCGCCACCGCCGAGCGGGCGTGACGTGGCCATCCGCGTTCTCCTCGCCGACGACCAGGCTCTCATCCGCGCCGGATTCAGGATGATCATCGATGCCGAACCCGGTCTGGAAGTGGTCGGTGAGGCCTCCGACGGCGCCGAGGCCGTCGAGCTGTGCCGCAGCGGCCGGGTCGATGTCGTCCTGATGGACATCCGGATGCCGCACGTGGACGGTATCGAGGCGACCCGCCGCATCGGCGCCGACGAGCGCCTCGCCGGCGTGCGGGTGCTGGTGCTCACCACGTTCGAGGACGACGACAACGTGATCTACGCCTTGCAGGCCGGGGCCAGCGGTTTCCTGGGCAAGAACGTGGCGCCCGGCGATCTCGTCAACGCCATCCGGGTGGTCGCCGACGGCGAGGCACTGCTGTCACCGCGGGCCACCAGTGGTCTGGTGAGCCGGCTGATCGCCGACGTCCGGCCGCCCGTCGCGGAGGTGCCGGAGCTGGCGCTGGTCACCGATCGGGAGCGGGAGATCCTGCTGCTGGTCGCACACGGGCTGTCGAACGACGACATCGCGGAGCGGCTGTACCTTTCGCGACTGACGGTCAAGACGCACGTCAACCGCACGATGATCAAGCTGAATGCCCGTGACCGTGCCCAGCTGGTGGTTTTCGCCTACCGGCATCACCTGGTCAAGCCGGGCGACCCCCTGCCCGACCGCCGGTAACGACCGCCGTCCGTTCCAGAATGGAACAGCGGTGCGATTACCCGGGCAGCGCGACGTGGAAATATGACTCAGGGTATTCGCAGAAGCGGCGTAACGCTGTGCGTGAAGCGCTGATTTCAGCGAGACGGTTCGTCGATATAATAGTCGGCTAAATCCAGCAATTGACACGTCTGAATGTCTATGTACGCTGTCATTCGCAAGCACACTATCTACGGATGGATCGAATGCGGATTCCTGTCATGCACGTACCGCTCCGGCGGCGCCTCACCACGACGATGATCGCCGTCGGGGTGATGACCCTCGCGCTCGTGGCGGTACGGGCACCGGCCGAGGCGGCGACCGGGTCGCCGGTGGTCGGCGTGGACTCGGGCCGCTGCCTGGACGTCGTCGCCCAGTCCCAGGCGGACCAGGCCAGGCTGAACCTCTACGACTGCGTCGGGCAGGCCAACCAGGCCTGGACGCTGACCTCGGCCGGTGAGCTGCGGGTGTACGACCAGCCGAAGTGCTTGGACGTCGCCGGTCAGGACACGACGGCGCCCGCGGTCGTGCAGATCTACCGCTGCACCGGCAACGCCAATCAGAAGTGGCGGCTCAACGCCGACGGCAGCATCACCGGCGTGCAGTCCGGCCTCTGCCTGGACGTCACTGGCGGCAACACGGCCAACGGCGCCGAGGTCGGCATGTGGACGTGCAACGGGCAGGGCAACCAGAAATGGCGGACGACCGGGGCGGACACCGAGGCGCCGAGCGTGCCGGGGAATCCGCGGGTGAGTGATCTGGTGTGCGACGCGGCGACCTTCGCGTGGAACGCGTCGGCCGACAACGTCGGGGTGGCGTTCTACGACATCTTCCACGACGGGCAGCTGATGAAATCGGTCGGCGGAACCACGCTTTCCACCAGCCTGACCGTGGTCGCCGGAGCGACGTGGGGTCTCTACGTCAACGCCCGGGACGCCGCCGGCAACGTGTCCCAGGCCAGTACGACGGTGTCGATCACCCCGCCGCACTGCCAGGACGACTCCGAGGCGCCGACCGCGCCGGCCGGGCTCACCGGCTCGGTGTCCGGCACCACCGTCACGCTGAACTGGACGGCGGCCACCGACAACATCGGCGTGCGGGCGTACGACGTCTTCCGGGACAACGCCAAGGTCGGCACGATCACCGGGACCGCGACCACGCCGCCGGCCACGTCGTTCATCGACAGTGGACTGGCGGCCAGAACGGCCTACTCCTACTACGTGGTGGCCCGCGACGCGCAGGCCAACGTGTCGCCGCGCAGCAACACCGTGACGGTTACCACCGGTGCGGCCTGCGGCAGCCCAGTCTGCGGGGTCACTCCGATCGCCACCGAGACGGATCTCCCGTGGGGCCTGGTCACGCTGGCCGACGGGACCATCCTGTACACCCGCCGCGACGCCCACGACATCATCCGGCTCAACCCGGCGACCGGGGCCAAGACCACCCTCGGCACCGTCCCGAACGTGCAGAACACCGACGGCGAGGGCGGCCTGCTCGGCCTGGCGGTCTCGGCCGACTTCGCCGGCGACCACTGGCTGTACATCATGCACACCTCGCCGAGCGACAACCGGATCGTCCGGATCCGGCTCGACGACGACAGTTTGAACACCGCCACCGAGCAGATCCTGCTCTCCGGCATCCTGCGCAACAAGTACCACGACGGCGGCCGGCTGCGGTTCGGCCCGGACGGCAAGCTGTACGCCAGCACGGGCGACGCCCAGAACGGCGCCAACGCCCAGAACCTGAACAGCCTCAACGGCAAGGTGCTGCGGCTGAACACCGACGGCTCGGTCCCCTCGGACAACCCGTACGGCAACTACGTGTGGAGCTACGGCCACCGCAACCCGCAGGGGCTGGCCTTCGACTCGCAGGGACGGCTCTGGGAGCAGGAGTTCGGCGACGGCATCATGGACGAGACGAACCTGATCACCAAGGGCGGCAACTACGGCTGGCCGGCCTGCGAGGGCACCAGCGGCACCTGCGGTACGGCCGGGTTCCTCGCGCCCAAACGCACGTACCCGACCAGCGAGGGTTCGTGTTCCGGGATCGCGATCGTGCGCGACGCGCTCTACGTGGCCTGCCAACGCGGAACCCGCATGTACCGCGCGGTGATCAGCGGCACCAGCCTGATCGACGTGCAGACCTACTTCAACGGCACGTACGGCCGGCTGCGCACCGTCGAGCCCGCGCCCGGTGGCGGCCTCTGGCTGACCACCAGCAATGTGGGTGACAAGGACAGCACGCCGAACAACAGCGACGAACGAATCTTCCGCGTGACTCTCGGCAACTGACCGGAGGCGAACGTGCACATCAAACGGCGTGACCTGTTGGCGATCGGCGTCGGGGCGGCGGGTTTGTCCGCAGCCGGGGTGGCGTTCGGCAACCCGGCCGGGGCGGCGCTCAGCGGCCCGGTGACCGAGACGATGACGCTGACCGGCACCGATGCCGACCACACCGTCGACTGGGACTTCCAGGTCACCGCCGGTCGCCGCAGCGGTGAATGGAGCACGATTCCCACCCCGTCGAACTGGGAGTGCCACGGCTTCGGCAGCTACAACTACGGCTCCACCCTCGTCCCGGAGGAGCGAGGAAACTACCGTCACACCTTCACCCCGCCGTCCTCGTGGGCGGGCCGGCGGATCCACCTGGTCTTCGAGGCCGCCATGACCGACACCGAAGTGTGGGTCAACGGCACGTCGGCCGGGTCACGGCACCGGGGTGGCTTCTACGAGTTCCGGTACGACGTGACCGAGCTGCTGCGGCTGGGCCAGCCCAACCTGCTGGAGGTCACGGTCAGCAAGGAGTCCTCGGACAACTCGGTCAACGACGCCGAGCGCCGGGGCGACTACTGGAACTTCGGTGGGATCTTCCGTCCGGTCTCGTTGCGGGCCTTCCCGGCCGTCCACATCGAGCGGTTCGCGGTGGACGCGCGGGCCGACGGGTCCTTCGCCGTGGACGTGATGCTGGCCGGTGTCACCGCCGCCGGGCGGGTGACCGGCCGGATCAGGCGGCTGGACGGCACCGCGGTCGGCGCGGACTTCTCGGTCGCCGTTCCGGCGGGCGCCACCAAGGCGACGTTGACGACGACTGTGGACGGGCCGCTGCAGTGGACCGCGGAGACCCCGGACCTCTACCAGGTCGAGATCTCGGTCGCCACCGGCTCCGGCACGGTGCTGCACAGCATCGGCACCCGGTTCGGCTTCCGCACCATCGAGGTACGCGCCGGGGACGGCATCTACGTCAACGGCCGCCGGGTGGTGCTCAAGGGCGCCAACCGGCACACCTTCTGGCCGACCCTGGGCCGTGCCTCCAGCCCCCGGATCGCCCGGCTGGACATCGGGCTGATGAAGGACATGAACATGAACGCGGTACGGATGTCGCACTATCCGCCCGACCCGTACTTCCTCGACCTGTGCGACGAGCTCGGCCTCTATGTTCTCGACGAGCTCGCCGGCTGGCAGAAGCGCTACGACGAGGGCGTGGGCGCGCCACTGGTCGCGGCGCTGGTGACCCGTGATGCCAACCATCCCAGCGTGCTGTTCTGGGACAACGGCAACGAGGGCGGCTGGAACGTCGGTCTCGACGACGACTTCGCGCAGTACGACCCGCAGAAGCGCACCGTCCTGCACCCGTGGACCACGTTCAACAACGTCGACACCAGCCACTACCAGTCGTACGACAGCACGGTCGCCAAGGCGGCCGGCGGCACCGTCTTCATGCCCACCGAGTTCCTGCACGGCCTCTACGACGGTGGCGCCGGCGCCGGCCTGAACGATTACTGGCGGGTGATGGGCGGCGGCCAACGGTCGGCCGGCGGATTCATCTGGTCGCTGTTCGACGAGAGCGTGGTCCGCGACGACCGGGGCGGCGCCCTGGACACCTTCGGAAACCGGGCGCCCGACGGCATTCTCGGCCCGTTCCGGGAGAAGGAGGCCAGCTTCTTCACGATCCGCGACATCTGGTCGCCGATCCAGCTCAGCAACCCGGACTACTACGCCTCGACCTTCCCGAGGTCGTTCGACCGGACCGTCAAGATCGTCAACCGGTACGACTTCACCGATGTCAGCCGGTGCCGGTTCCGCTGGCAGCTGGTCACCTTCGTATCGCCCGGCGCCGGCGCCGGGCACACGGTCACCGCACAGGGCACTTTGACCGGCCCGAGCATCGCCCCGGGCGCCGCCGGCTCGGTACCTCTGGACCTGCCCGCCGACTGGAGCAATGCCGACGCGCTGATGCTGAGCGCGACGGATCCCGGCGGACGCGCCGTCGCCGGCTGGACCTGGCGGATCAAGAAGGCGGCCGACTTCGCCGGACGGCTGGTGATCCCGGTCGCGGGCAGCGTGACCGCCGTCGAGGACTCCACCGGCATCACCATGACGGCCGGCCCGACCACCGTGACGATCGGCAAGGCGAACGGGCGGCTGACCGGGGTACGGCAGGCGGGCACACCGGTATCGCTGACCAACGGCCCGGCGCCGGCCGACGGCTCGTCGACCTTCGGCGGTCTCACCCACTTCCAGGACGGAACGGCGTGGGTGGTGCAGGCGACCTACACCGGTGATCTGACCACCGTACGGTGGCGGCTGGACGCCAACGGCTGGCTCCACCTCGAATACACCTATCGCCGGACCGGCAACCACGACTACTTCGGTGTCGGCTTCGATTACCCGGAGGCGAATGTCCGCGGCCTGACCTGGCTCGGCGACGGGCCGTACCGGGTCTACAAGAACCGGCTGCGGGGAGTGTCGGCCGACGTCTGGACGAAGCAGTACAACAACACGGCCACCGGCGCCGCCGGGTTCCAGTACCCGGAGTTCAAGGGCTATCACGCCCGTACCTGCTGGGCGGCGCTGAGCACCACCGAGGGCACCATCACGATGGTCGCCGCCGACGAGGGCCTCTTCCTGCGCCTCTTCACGCCCGCGGCCGGGCCCGACCCGATTACCGCCACCGCTCCGTACCCGTCGAAGGGTCTGTCCTTTCTGGACGCGATCGCGCCGATCGGGAACAAGTTTCACAGTGCCGGCGTGCTGGGCCCGGAGAGCCGGCCGAACGTCGGCGCCGGCGATTACCACCGCACCATTTATTTCCGATTCGGCGCCTGACCTATCCGGGGACGATCTCTGCCTGCCTGCGTTGTCCCGGGTCATCGCCCCCATCGACCTCCCCAGCGTCTTCCGCCCGTTAGCGCCCTTTCCCGGAATGTCCTCTCCCGCCTCGCGGCCGGTGTTCGAGGCGAGTGGAACGTCAATCCTGACGGCCTGGGAACGGTGATTCGGTGGACCTGCGAGTTAAAGCCGCTCCCCGGCCGTCGCGGGGTTCTCGCCGGCCCGTTCACGCCGCTCCGGCGCCGGTACATGGCCGCGGCGCTCGCGAGGTGCGTGCGCGCGGCCGGACAGCAGGGGATCTCGGGCGAAGGTGCCCGGCGGACGTGATCCTCGAGGTCTGCGTCAAGGTCTCCGCCCGCCGGGGCTCAAGGACGGGTCAGAGGAACTCGCTGCGATAGGCGGAGGCCAGCTCGGCGGCTCGGCGGCGTTGCTCGGTGACCTCGTCGTCGGTCAGCCGCGGCGGCGGTGCGTCCCAGCCGTCGACCGTGGTGCCGATGCGCGTGAAGTACTCGTCCTGGCCGGCCGGGGTGCACATGCAGAGCATGCGGGCCGGCGCACCGGAGACGTTGCGGAAGAAGTGCGGCGCGTTCGCCGGGACGTTGACCGTGGACCCGGCCCGCACGGTGTGCTTCTCACCGCGGAACGTGAACTCGATTTCTCCTTCGAGAATGGTGAACATCTCCTCGAAGTCGTGCCGGTGCGGCGGCGGGCCGCCACCGTCCGGTACGCGCATGTCGATGAGGCAGTACCGGCCATCGGTCTGCTCGCCGGTGATCAGCATCGCGTACGTGTTGCCGACCAGGGAAACGAACGTCGTGGCCGGGTCGGCCGGGTCCGCGACGGTCAGCGATCGCGTGGGGTCGTCATCGGGAATCATGCTGCGAGTCTGTGGGAGCTCGCCGAGCCCGTCCAGGGACAGGTCAACCCGGGATGATCAGCATCCTCCGTCCTACGCGGTCCTGCTCTGCTTGTCCGTCCCGGAATGGGACGCCGGCCGCGGCCGGATGGCCGCACGCACCGTGAAATGTGACGCTCGGTGTTCACGGCACCCCGTAGAGCGTTCGTGTGAATTGCTGATCCGGGTGCGCCGGTTCCTCGATACCGTTGGCATTGCCGCGAGACAGTTCTTCGGCATGCGTGTCGTTCGTGGGGCTGGGAGGACGATGGACCGGGCACTGCTGGCCGATTTTCTCCGGGCGCGCCGCGAGGTGTTGCAGCCGGAGGATGTCGGGCTTGCGCGGGGGCCCCGGCGGCGTACCGGTGGTCTGCGGCGTGAGGAGGTCGCGGCGCTGGCCGGCATGTCGGTGGACTACTACAGCCGGATCGAGCAGCAGCGCGGCCCGATGCCGTCCGAGCAGGTGCTCGCCGCGCTGGCCCGGGGGTTGCATCTGAGCCTGAGCGAACGGGATCACCTGTTCGACCTCGGTGGGCACCCGGCGCCGCGACGGGTCCTGCGCGATGACCACGTCAGCCCGACCATGTTGCGTATCGTCGAGCGGCTGGCGGACACGCCGGCGTTGGTGATGTCGCGGTTCGGGGAGACGTTGCTGCAGACCCGGCCGGCGGTTGCTCTGCTCGGGGATTACACCCGGTTCACCGGCATGTCGCGCTACCTGGTGTACCGGTGGTTCACCGACCCGGCCAGCCGCGACCTCTACCCCGTGGAGGACCACGCGCTGCGGGGCCGGGTTTTCACCGTGGACATCAGGGCGGCGTACACGGCCGACCCTGGAGGCCGGGCCGGCGAGATCGTGGCGGCGCTCCTGGAGGTCAGCCCCGAGTTCGCCGAGGTCTGGCGGTTGCATGAGGTGGATGTGACTCACCACCTCGACCTCAAGCGGTACCGGCATGCCGAGCTGGGGGAGCTGGAGCTGTACTGCCAGCGGCTGGTGGACCCGGATCAGGCCCAGGAACTGCTGGTCTTCTCCGCGGCACCGGGCTCACCGAGCCATGGCAACCTCCAGCTCCTGGCGGTCGTCGGCTGAGCGGCGCGGGTGTCGGCTCGCTCACACCTCATTGCTTCGAACTCGAAGCATGCTACGGTTCAAGTGCTTCGAAATCGAAGCACTGGATTTCAACGAGAGGCAAGTGGTTGTGATGAAGGCAGTGCGTTTCCACGAGTACGGCGACCCGGGAGTCCTGCGGTTCGAGGATGTGGAGCGGCCCGTCCCCGGTGCGGGGCAGGTGCTGATCCGGGTCGCCGGGACGTCGTTCAACGGCGTCGACGGCAACATCCGCGGCGGGTTCATGCAGGGCCCCATCCCGGTGACGCTGCCGCACACGCCGGGCATCGACGTTGCCGGCACGGTCGAGGCGCTGGGCGAGGGGGTGACCGGTCTCGAGGTCGGCGGCCAGGTTGTCGGGTTCCTGCCGATGGTCGCCGACGGTGCGGCCGCACAGTACGCCGTGGCGCCGGCCGAGGTGCTGACGGCGGCGCCGGCGACTGTCGCGCTGGCGGATGCCGCCGCGTTGCCGACCGTGGGCCTGACCGCATGGCAGGCGCTGTTCGAGCACGCGGAGCTGGCGGCCGGGCAGCGTGTCCTGATCAACGGCGCCGGCGGCGGCGTCGGTGGCTACGCCGTTCAGCTGGCCAAGAACGCCGGCGCGTACGTCATCGCCGTCGCCGGTCCCCGGAGCGGCGAGCAGGTCACGAAGGCGGGCGCCGACGAGGTCGTCGACCACACCACCACCGACGTGGCCACGGCGGTTACCGAGCCGGTCGACGTCGTGCTCAACCTCGCCCCGGTCGACCCGGAGCGGCTCGCCGCCCTGGTCACCCTGATCCGCCCGGGCGGTGTGCTGGTGAGCACCACGGTCTGGATGCCCGCACCCTCGGACGACGAGCGCGGCGTACGGGGCATCGACCTGTTCGTGCGCAGCGACGCCGAGCAGCTGGCCCGCCTGGTCGCACTGATCGACTCCGGCGAGTTGCACGTCGACATCGCCCAGCGGGTGCCCCTGGCCGACCTGCCGACGGTGCACGCCCAGGCCGCCGCCGGCGCTCTGCCCAGCGGCAAGACGATCATCGTCGCGCCCTGACCGTCAGCATCAGAAAGGAAAGATCATGTCACTCTCACTGGATCCCGAGATCGCCGCGGCGCTGGCCCCGATGGCCGGCGCGATGGCCGAGGCCAAACCGCCGGCCGTGGGCGACATCGAGGGCCGCCGCGGCCTGTGGGAGCCGATCATCGGCGCCTCCGGCACAGCGCAGCCGATCCCGGCCGATGTGCGCACGAGCGAGCACTACGCGACGGCGGACGACGGGGCGCGGATCAAGATGCGCTGGTACGCCAAGGACGGCGCCGTGCCGGGTCCGGCCGTGCTGTTCTTCCACGGCGGCGGGTACATCTTCGGTCACATCGACCTGTTCGACGGCCCGGTTTCCCGCTACGTGTCGGCGAGCGGTGTGCCGATGCTGTCGGTGGAGTACCGCCGCGCACCCGAGCACCCCTTCCCGACACCGCTCGAGGACGCGTACGCGGCGCTGCGCTGGTTGCACGAGCACGCGAACGAGCTGGGCGTCGACACCGAGCGGGTCGGCGTCATGGGTGACAGCGCCGGCGGCGGCATGGCGGCGGCCCTGACCATCCTGACCCGCGAGCGGGGCGGCCCGAAGATCGCGCGGCAGATCCTGCTGATGCCCATGCTCGACGACCGCACCACCACGCCCGACCCGTACGTCGAGGCGAACGCGCTGTGGTCCTACGACGACAGTCGCACCGCGTGGCCCGCGTTGCTCGGCGACGCCGCCGGCGGGCCCGACGTCCCGGCCACGGCGGCTCCGGCCCGCCTCGAGGACGCGACCGGCCTGCCGCCGGCCTACATCGAGGTCGGCCAGATCGACGTCTTCCGCGACGAGGACATCGCCTACGCGACCAAACTCGGCCGCGCCGGCGTACCGGTGGAGTTCCATCTGCATCCCGGCGCCCCGCACGAGTTCGATTCCATCGCGTTCGGCTCCGACGTGGCCCGGCGCGCCATCGCCGACCGTGTCCGCGTCCTCAGATCCATCTGAGCCCGTCCCATATCGGAACGCCTGCGGCGGGCCTCTGCCCTGAATCCGCTACAGCACGACCCACGTGACTGCGCTGATTACTCATTGATAGCAGTCGATCGGTTTGCCATCATGGCAGCAGCTGTAAGGAAACTTGACCGAGGTCTGACCCGCGCGCCTCCGAGAGGACACCCATGATCAGGCGAATTTCCCTCGTCGCGCTGGTAGTCACCATGGTGACGACCACGGTCGCGGTCACCGCGGTTCGAAGCGACGCGGACACCGTGCCACGCGCGGTCACTCCACTCACCGCGAACACGAACGCCGCGTTCGACGCGCTCAACGCCGCGTTGCTGGTGAGCAACGGCAATCAGCGTTACTACAAAGAATCGCTGACCGTGGGGGACAAGGACTACTTCTGGCGCCAGGCGCTGGCCATCCAGACGGCCGAGGACGTGTACGAGAGCACCAGGAGTTCCGCCACCCGCGACCTGATCGGACGCCTTCTCGACACCTTCCTGCAGCAGAACCAGGGTTCCGGCGGGTTGTACGACTGGAACTGGAACAACTTCAACGACGACCTGCTCTGGGCCGGCCTCGCCTTCATCCGCGGTTACCGGATCACCGGCAATCGGACCTACCTCACCCAGGCCCAGTACGCCTTCAACCGGGTGTACGACCGGGGGTGGGACGGTGCGCTCGGCGGCGGCGTCTGGTGGAGCATCGACAAGGCGGACAAGAACGCCCTGAGCAACAGCCCCGCGGTCATTCTGGGTGTCCTGATCTACGAGGGAACCAACGACCGCGGTTACCTGGACAAGGCACAGGCGATCTACGACTGGGTGTGGCGCACACTGCTGGACCGCGGCACCGGTGGCGTGCACGAGACGATAACCGCCGCCGGTGAGCTCTCCGGGGGCCAGACCGTCTACTCGGCGGGCGCCTTCGTCGGTGCGGCGCAGGCTCTGTACCGCAACAACGGCCGGTCGTCCATCTTCGACGATGCCAAGCGTACGACCGACTGGGTCATCCGGGCCAGGACGGTCAACGGCCTTCTGACCGACGGCAGGCGTGCGGGAACCTGGCAGTCGGAATTCGCCCGGGGCATGGGCGAGTTCGTCCGGCAGAACAACCTGTGGGCCCAGTACTACGACTGGATGAAGCGCAACGCGGACGCGGCCTGGAGTGTGCGCCGTACCGACCTCAACCTGTCCTGGAACCGCTGGGACGCGCAGACCCCGCGGGACAGCACGACCACCACCGAGGCCATCGGCGCCGTGGTCATGCAGGCGGTCACCCCGGCGTCCAGGCCGAACGGCACGACGAACGCCGTCCTGAGCAACTTCAACGACAAGTGCATCGACGTACCCGGCTCCAACTACAGCGACGGCCAACGGCTCACCACTTGGACCTGCAACAACGGTGGGAACCAGACATGGGAGTTCGCCGGAGGCACGCTTCGGACAGGCAACAACAAGTGCATGGACGTGGCCGGCGGCTCCACGCAGGACGGGGCGGTCATCCAGATCGCGACGTGTTCGGGAAACCAGGCGCAGCAGTTCACACTCACCGCGACGGGCGCCCTGGTCAACCCGGCAGCGAACAAGTGCGTGGACATCAAGAGCTGGAACGGCGCCGACGGTGCGGAACTCCAGCTGTGGGGCTGCAACGGCGGCACCAACCAGAAGTGGCATCGTGGCTGAAGCCGTCCACCCGGCGGTCAGCTCCTCCCGTTCCGCTCCGCGTGCTTTCCGCTGCGGTAGACCCAGAGCGCAACCTCCACCCGGGTGCGGACCTCCAGCTTCGCGCGGATGTTCATCAGGTGGCTGTCCACGGTGCGGGTGCTGATGGAGAGGTCTTTCGCGATCTGAGCGTTCGTCAGGCCGTCGGCGACCCGCAGCGCCACCGCGAGCTCCCGGCGGGTCAGGACGCCGGTGAGGTCCTCGTCGATCGGAGTGCCCCCGCTGACCGCCAGATCGGTGAGCTGCGCAACCGTCATCGATGAGCCCTTGGCCGACGCCGCCACGGCCGCCGCGGGGTCGATGGCGTGTTGCGCCGCGCTCTTCGCCGCTTCGAGCTGCCGAGTCCAGAAATCCTGCACCGGGCGGCCTCTGGTGGTCGTTCCGGCCAGCAGGGTGAGGGCGAGCATGTGCTGCTTGCGCCGTACCGCGAGGATGGCCGCGCATTCGATGGCGCTCAGGACGGTATCGCGGTCAGGCACCGACATGGTGAGGACGGCGGTGACGTACTCGGCGGCGGCCGCGTCGTCCCGTTGCAGAGTGGCCGTCACGGCGGCGGTGTGCAGCAGGCTCATCCCGGAGTGGTTGGCGAAGCGGGCGGTGATCGGCAAGCTCCGATCGGACCGCGACTCGTAGATCCGGATGGACTCCGTGATCGCCTCGCGCGCCGCGACCAGGTCGCCGCTGGTGACGAACAGCCATGCCTGCTTGTTGAGGACCCAGCCGGCCAGGCCCGTCCGATCCACTCGCATCAGCAGCTCGACCAGTTCGTTTCCGACCTGGATACCGCCGGGGAGGTCGCCGGTGGAGGCGCGCGTGAACATCACGCTGGTGAGGGCGATCGCCAGTGTGTCCACGTCGTCCAGCCCACGGGCCAGCTCGAGAGCCTCGTTCGAGTGGCGGACCGCGGCATCGAGATCGCCTTGGCGGGTGTCGTTCTTCGCGAGCCAGGTCAGGGCGTTCGAGCGGTGGAGCGGCGATGTCGAAGGATCGTTCAGCACGTCGGCGAGGAGTCTTCCGACCTCGTCCAGATCGGCGGCATTGGCGAGAAAGCGCGAGAGCAGAATGGCCAACGTCGGGTGCGAAGGATGACTGATGGCGGCGGCGACGTCCACCCCGTAGCGGAGGTTGTCCAGCTCGAGGACGATCCGGTGCTCGGTCGCTGTCAGCTCGTCGCCCCCCGGATGCTTGAGGAGCTGCTGCTCGAAGCCGGCCAGCCAGTCCAGCAGCAGGATCTGCGTGGGTACGAGTTCGCCGGCGTCGGCCAGCACCTCCTGGCCGAACGCCCGCAGCGATTCGAGCATCCGGAACCGGCCCGGCTGCTGCGCGTCGACGACGATCAGTGACTTGCGAGCCAAGTCGGTCAGCAGCGCCGACAACTGCTTGCGCGGCAGACTCAGGCCGGCTGTCGTGGCGTCCGCGGTCTGCTCGTCGAACCCACCGGGCAGGACCGAGAGCCGGGCGAACACCCCTTGTTCCGTCTGGTCCAGCAGGTCGTAGCTCCATTGAATCGCGTCGCGAAGGCCTCGCCGGCGGCCGTTCGTCCCGCGCTGGGCGTTGACGAGCAGATCGAGCCGCTCCGCCAGCTTCGGCAGCAACGACTCCGGAGTCAGCACGTCCATCTGGCCCGCGGCGAGTTCGATGGCGAGCGGCAAGCCGTCGAGCCGGTCGCAGATCTCTGTGATGAGGTCCGCCCAGGCGCCGGCCTCGAAGCCCGGTCGTGACTCCGACGCCCGCGTGCCGAACAGACGTGCCGCGTCCGCCCGCAGCGGTTCGAGCACCGTGACGGTCTCGCCCTGGGCGCGTAGCGCCTCGCGGCTCGTGGTCAGAACATGCGTTTCCGGGGCTGTGGCACGCAGCTTCGAGACAACGTCGACCACGCCGTCGATCACGTGTTCGCAGTTGTCGAGCACGAGCAGCGCGGCTCCGGACTCGCCGGGCTCGCCCGCCGTACCGACGGCCGACGCCACCTGCCACGGCTTGGTCACGGGTGCCAGCGAGACCCATCTGACCCCACCGGGATAGGACGGTTCGACGCGCCGGGCCAGTTCCCCGGCAAGCCTGGTCTTCCCGACGCCCACCGGGCCGATGACGCTGAGCAGCCGCGTCCGGCCCAGCAGGTCGGACAGTTCGGCGAGTTCACGCTCGCGGCCGACGAAGGTGTCGAACCAGGGCGGCACCCGGCCCGCCGTCGAAGGCGCCTCGGGCAGGTCCGGCGGGGATTCGCGGGCGGTCAGGATGGCGGCGCCGCTGCGGTACTGGCGGTGCAGCGTCGAGGCCGGGATGTCGAGCAGCTCGGCGAGCTGCCGCCAGCTGAGCCCCCGCTCGAGCCCGAGCTCCACGGCCGAGCGGAGTCCCCAGGCGGCCACGCGCTGAGCCTCGGCGAGCGCCGACGCGATGGCCGCGGTCCCCGACGCGTTGTTCGCGGACTCGGCCACGGCGGCGAGCTGTCGCAGGTAGGCCTCGACGTCACTGCCCGGCCCGCCCTCTTCGCGGTGTACCAATGCGCCTCCGTGAACTCATGACAGGCCGCCGTCATCACCCCAGGTCCGTGCCCTGCGCCGGAGCCATCATGACCAACAATTCCAACGTTACAGCTCGTGACAACCTGGGGCCGTTTGTACCACCTTCAACTCCTGCCGCACCTTGGGCTTGGGATGCGCATGTCAGCGGTGCCGCGCCGGCCGCGGATGCCGGCGACGAGCGCGACGCCGACTGCGGCGAGGCCGATCTGCAGATAGGACGGTTGCGTTACTGCAGGTCAGAGGCAGTTGCAGCGTTGTCGCGGGGATGGCCGCCCGCCTATCGTCAAGGTATGACCGACCATGACCACGAGCACGGATGGTTGCACGGGCTGCGGCATGCCGTGACGCCGCACTCGCATGACTCCGCCGACAAGGTGGACTCCGCGCTCGAGTCGTCTCGTGATGGCTTGCGGGCGTTGTGGATCTCTCTGGTGGTGCTGGGGGTCACCGCGGTGCTGCAGGCGGTGATCGTGGTGTTCTCGGGGTCGGTCGCGTTGCTGGGGGACACGCTGCACAACGTGGCGGACGCGTTGACGGCGGTGCCGTTGGGGATCGCGTTCCTGCTGGGGCGGCGCGCTGCGACCCGTGCGTACACCTATGGGTTTGGTCGTGCTGAGGACCTGGCCGGCGTCGTGATCGTCCTGGTGATCGTCGGCTCGGCCGTGCTGGCCGGGTGGACGGCGGTGGAGCGGCTGCTCGACCCGGAGCCGATGACCCACATCCCGTGGGTGCTGGCCGCCGGGGGCGCGTGGCTGGGCTGGTCGTGGGCGGACCCGGTCGTCGGCCTGGCCATCACCGTCGCGATCCTGGTCATCCTCAAGGACGCCGCGCGCGAGGTCTATCATCGGCTGATGGACCGCGTCGATCCGGAGATCGTCGACCGGATCGAGCGGGAGTTGCGCGGCCTGGAAGAGGTCCGCGATGTGTCGGGGCTGAAGCTGCGCTGGATCGGGCACCGCATGCACGCCGAGGCGTCCATCGTGGTCGACTCGGGCCTGAGCCTGCTGTCGGCGCACCGGATCGCCGCCGATGCCGAACATCAGCTGACCCACCGGGTGCCGCGGCTGAGCGGGGTGACCGTGCATGTCGACCCGGACATTCACGCCGGACACGAGCACCATGTGGGGCTGTCGCACGAGCACCGGCAGCACGTCGCCGGCCGCTGATGCCGCCGTTCGGTGGAGCGGCGGGCCCGTGACGCCACCTTGATCGGTTCCGCGCCCGACCTGTGCGTGGTCCGCGAGGCCGGCAACGGAGAGGAGGTGCTCGGTCTCGTCCGCGCGACGCCGGTGGACGTCGTGCTGATGGACATCCGGATGCCCGGGATGGACGGCCTCGAGACCACCCGCCGGATCACCGCGGACCCCGGCCTCGCGGCCGTGCGCGTGCTGGTGCTGACCACGTTCGAGATCGACGAGTACGTCTTCGCCGCGCTCCGTGGCGGCGCCAGCGGCTTCCTCGGCAAGAGCGCCGACCCCGCCGACCTGCTCGACGCCGTCCGGATCGTGCACCGCGGCGAAGCCCTGCTCACCCCGGCCGCGACGCGCAGCCTGATCCCTCGTTGCCATTCCTCAGGCCGGGCCGCGACCGGCCGATCAAGCTACTGATGGGGTAACAGGTGTGTTGAAGACCAGGAGGGTCCGACGTGCGGTGGACCGTGGGACGGCGCTTGGCGGTCGTCGGTGCTTTGGCGATCACCGGGTCGGCGGTCGTGGGAAGCATCGGCTTCGCCCAGGCGCAGAGCTCCGCCGGTCGATCGGACAACGCGTTCCAGGTCGCCGAGGCCTTCGCCACGACGATCGACTCCCAGCACACGGGCTCCGTCGTCCTGGCCGACGCCGCGATCCTCACCCAGAACCTCAGCCCGGAGCGGCGCGGCCAGGTCATCGACCAGCTGACCGAACACGCGGCCGAGCTCGAGGAGCAAAAGGGCGTTTTGCAGCAGGCTCAGGTGACCGGCCGGATCCGCGCGGCCATCACGGCGTACCTCCCCGCCATCGATCCCGTCCTGGCTGATGCGGCCAGCCTCGCCCAGACGACCGGCGTTCTCTCGCAGAGCGAGTTCGATGTAGCGCAGCAGCGCTGGGACGCCCTCGACGAGGGCAGCGACGCCGCCAAGACCTTGCTCGGCGAGGCCACCGCCGCCGATGTGGCCGACGCGCGAGCGGGCGACACCCGCACGAAGCAGGTCATCGTCCTGGCCACGGTGCTGGCGGCACTGCTGGTCGGCGCGGCCGTCTGGTACGTCGCCCGGATCGTCTCCGCGCCGATCGCGGCCACCAAGGCTCTGCTCGAGCAGGTCGCCGGCGGCGACTTCCGCAACCGGATGACCGTCCGCTCCTCCGATGACCTCGGCGAGATGGGTGAGGCGCTCAACCAGACCGTCGACCGCGTCGGACAGGCCATCGCCGAGACCTCTCGCAACGCCGACAAGCTCGCCAGTTCCGCGCAGGAGCTGACCGGCGTCAGCCGGCAGGTGTCGGCCGGCGCCGAGCGCACCGCCGGCGAGGCCGCCGCAGCCTCCGAGGGCGCCACCCAGGTCAGCGACGACGTCCAGGCCATCGCCGCCGGAACCGACCAGATGCGTACCTCGATCGCCGAGATCGCCCGCAGCGCCACCACCGCGACCGGCATCGTCGCCGAAGCGGTGACCGCGGCCGACGCCGCCAACCGCACCGTGACCAAGCTGGCCGGCTCGAGCGAGCAGATCGGCACCGTCGCCAAGGTCATCGCCACCATCGCGGAGCAGACCAACCTGCTGGCCCTGAACGCGACCATCGAGGCGGCCCGCGCCGGCGAGCTCGGCAAGGGCTTCGCCGTGGTCGCCGGGGAGGTCAAGGACCTGGCCAGCGAGACCGCCAAGGCGACCGAGGACATCGCCCGGCAGATCGCCGCCCTGCAGGCCGACAGCACCGACGCCGCAGCCGCCATCGAGGGGATCACGACGACCATCAACGAGGTCGCCGGCATCCAGCAGAGCATCGCCGCCGCCGTGGAGGAACAGTCCGCGTCCACTCAGGAGATCGGCACCAGGGTGGCCGGCGCGGCCGGCCGCACCAGCGACATCGCCGCCCGAGTCGGCGCCGTCACCACTACCTCGCAGGAGGCCACCACGGCGGCCTCGCGAACGCAGCAGGCAGCCCAGGACCTCGCCGCCACCGCGGACGACCTGCGTACGGTGATCAGCCAGTTCCAGCTGTCCCACTGAGGCGGCCGGTGGCCCGGGCGGTCTCCTCACGGTCGCGGATGCCCGCCCATTCGATGAGCGCGTTTCGGTTGCCGGCGGGGATCAGCCTGCTGGCCGCGACGTCGGCATAGGCGTCCCAGCCGGTCTGCAGGTCGTCGACGAGCTGGCGATCCGCCGGCGGCCCGCTGTCCCGGTAGGCGGCCATCGCGGTCGTGAAAGAGCGCGAAGGCACGCAGGAGAAGTGGGGCCGGCTGAGAACTAGCTGAGCGGCGCGCCCGGGCAAAAGCCAGATATGCCTAGCGTGACGGAATGATGGATACCGGCCGGCACGGGGGCGAGGGCCGGCGGAGTTGACCGCCGCCTGGACGAAGATGGCGGCTGTCGTACTGGTCCTCGGCCCGCTTTGCTGGTTTGTGGGTTTGCTGTTGCGGACGCTCGCCGTTTCTTCCGCGGGATTCACCCCCGCCGAAGTCGCGCAATTCGGCGCAGAGCCTTTCGCTGTGCGGGAGCAGTTGGCCGCCTATGTCGCGAACCCGGCGCTGACCGTCGCGGGCTACGCGACGTTTCTTGCCGGGGCAGTCCTCCTGATCCCAGCGACGGCGGGACTGACCTGGCTGGTCGCTCGGCGATCACCTGTGCTTGCGGCTTCCGGCGGGGCGTTGGCGATCCTCGGCCTCGTGGCCCGGGTCTATTTCGCCGGCGTCGATCACACGGCGTTCCAGCTCGTGGACTCACGGGGTCTTGATGCGGCGGCAACGATGGTGCTCGACACTACGTAGCTATTTCCTACGGACCCTGGCGGATTCCGGTGGTGGCGGCCTTCGGGCAGTACATCGGAGCACTACTCCTGGCTGTTGGGCTGTACCGGGCGAGGATGTTCGGCATCGTCCGCACCTTGGTGCTGCTGTGGCCGGCGACGATGTGGACGGGTGTCCTCAAATCCGCCGGCTGGTGGGATGTCGTCGCGAGTGGGGTGTTGCTTGTTGTGCTGGCCATCCTCGCCGTTCAGTGGTATCGCACCGGGGAGCCACGACCGGGCCGGGATCGTCGTCTACGGATCTGGTGAGGGCACCGTCGCATTCTCATCGGCCAGATCAGCGCGCGAGAGCTTCGTCGCACCTGGTCGCCAGGTTCGTCGTCGTGACCACGAGAAAGTGGTGGCCGCCCCGTCAAGGGCTCCCGGGTGCCGGGAGCGGTGTGTGCTGTTGAGGCCGCGTCCGTCCACCGCCGGGCCGGGCGTCCCGCCGCCCAGTTCCGCGAGCATGGGTCGAAGGTCCTACCGCATTCCGATCGCCAAGGTCCGGTCGATGAGAACGATGACGTTCCTGGCCTGGCCGACCAGGTAGAAGTGGTCGCCGGGGAAGGTTTTCAGGTCGAACGAGCCCTCGGTGTGCTCCGCCCACGCCCGGGCCTCGTCGCCCGACACCCGCGGGTCGCTGTCGCCGACGATGGCGGTGATCGGGCAGTCGAGTCTGCGGCCGGGGTCGTGGCGGTAGCGTTCGATGGCGGTGTAGTCGCTGCGGACCGCGGGCAGGATCAGCTCCAGCATCTCGGGGTCGGCCAGCAGCGCCGGGTTGGGGCCACCGAGGCGCTTGAGCTCGGCGACGACCTGGGCGTCCGTACCCTCGTGGATTCGTTCGGCCCGGTACCGGGACGGTGCGCGCCGGCCGGAAGCGAACAACCGCACCGGCGCCGGTCGGCCGGCCTGCTGCATGCGGAGGGCGATCTCGTACGCGAGGATTGCTCCCATGCTGTGCCCGAAGAGTGCCAGCGGCTTGTCGTCGAGCTCGGCGAGCACGGCGAAGATCTGGTCGGCGTACTCCGGGATGTTGTCGATGCCAGGTTCGCGGAGCCGTTCCTGCCGGGCCGGATACTGCACGGCCAGCACTTCCACCCGCGGTGCGAGCGCCCGGGACACCGGGAAGAAGAAGCTCGCCGATCCGCCGGCGTGCGGCAGGCACACCAACCGGACCGCGCTCTGCGGCGACGGGGTGGCGATGGTCACCCACTTGTCGAAAGCGGCCGTACGCGGGGGAGCAGTCATCCCTTGACCTTCCATTTCTCGGACAGCTTGGCCAGCAGGTCGGAGATGGCCCGGTGTTCCGCCTCGGTCATGGCGACGGCCTCTTCGTCCAGCTCGTCGACCTCCTCGAGGAGGTCGAGGACCCCGGCCGCGTCCACGTCCGAGGCGAGCAGCACGTCCAGCTCGGTGGCGAGCGCGGCCGGCGTGACGTGGTCGAACAGCAGAGTCGGCGGCAGGGTGAGCCCGGTGATCTGCGCGAGGCGGTTGCGCAGGCGTACGCCGCTGAGCGAGTCGAAGCCCAGATCGAGGAAGGACGAGTCGTCCAGGACGGCATCGGGGTCGGTGATGCCCAGGACCGCGGCCACCTCCAGGTGGACCAGTTCCAGCGTCGTACGCGGCTCGTCCGTCAGGGGAGGCTCTTCGTCGGCGACCGTCGCCACCGCGGGCTCCGGCGCCGCCGAGACGAGCCAGTAGGACTGGTGCTGGAACGGATAGACCGGCAGATCCACCGGCCGGCCGCCGGCCAGAACCGTGGCCCAGTCGACGGCCGTCCCGCCCGCGTGCAGCTCGGCGAGGGCGGTCAGCACACCGACGTCCTCCGCCGACCGGGGACGCAGCAGGGCGTGGAACGAGGCGTCACCGTCGAGGCATTCCATCCCGGCCGACGCCAGCGTCCCCGACGGGCCGACCTCCACGAAGGTGCCCACTCCCTGCCCGGCCAGCTCCTGGACGGCGTCCTGGAAGCGCACGGGCTGCCGGACCTGGTCCAGCCAGTACTCCGGCGTGCCCATCTCGGCCGGATCGATCAGGCGTCCGGTCACCGTCGACACCACCGGCAGGAGAGGGGTGCGGAAGGACAGGGATTCCAGCGCCGTACGGAAATCGTCCAGCACTCCCTCCACGTGGCGGGAGTGGAAGGCCCGCCGGACCTTCAGCCGCCGGGCTTCGCGCCCCGACGCCGTCCACGCCGAGGCGAAGTCCGTCACCGCGTCCGGCGCACCCGACACGACGACCGCCGCCGGACCGTTGACCGCGGCCAGGTCGAGCGCTGCGCCCGTACCGTCGAGGAAGTCTCGTACCTCCTGTTCACCGGCCCGGAGAGCGAGCATGGCCCCGGGGGGCGCCGACCGCAGCGCCGCTCCGCGGGCCACGATCAGGGTGGTGACGTCCGTCAGCGAGAGCATTCCGGCGGTGTACGCGGCCGCGGCCTCACCGATCGAGTGCCCGGTGACGACGTCCGGGCGTACACCCCATTCCGCCAGCAGCTCGACCAGCGCGACCTCGACGGCGAAGATGCCCGCCTGTGCGTACAGCGGATCATCCACGAGATCGGCCGTCGCCGCGCCGCCTCCGCTTCCGTCGAAGTAGACGTCCGCCAGCGGATGGTCCAGGTGCTTGCCGAACTCGGCGCTCACCGCGTCCCAGGCACGCGCGAAGGCCGGGAAACTCTCGTACAACCCCTGGCCCATGGTCAGCCGCTGCGTGCCCTGCCCGTCGAACAGGAAGGCGACGCGCCGGGTTTTCGCGGTCCCGGTCATCAGGCCGGGCCAGCCGGCACCGTCGGCCAGCTTCCCCAGCGTACGAAGGAAATCCTCGCGGCCGGCGCCCACCACGACCGCGCGGTGGGCGAAGTCGGAGCGCGTGGTCGCCAGTGAGTAGGCGACGTCGAGCGGATGCCACGTCGAGTCCCCGGCGAGGGCCGTGGCCAGCTGACCGGCCCGCTGCCGCAACGCCTTCGGGCTCTGCGCCGACAGTACCCACGGCAGCGGCCCGCTCGCCTTCGTCGTGACCGGTGCGTCCGGCGCCTCGTACTGCTCCAGCACGACGTGCGCGTTGGTCCCGCTCAGCCCGAACGACGACACGCCGGCCCGGCGCGGACGCACGCCGCCCGGCCACGGCTGGTTCTCGGTCAGCAGCGCGACCTCGCCGGCCGCCCAGTCCACGTGCGGCGACGGCTCGTCCACGTGCAGCGTCCGGGGGAGTACGCCGTGCCGCATCGCCTCGACCATCTTGATGACGCCGAGTACGCCCGAGGCCGCCATGGTGTGCCCGATGTTCGACTTCAGAGAGCCGAGCCAGACCGGTGTCGAGCGGTCCTTCCCGTACGTGGCCAGGATCGCCTCGGCTTCGATCGGGTCGCCGAGCGTCGTACCCGTCCCGTGCGCCTCCACCGCGTCCACGTCCGCCGTTCGGAGGCCGGCGTTGGCCAACGCCTGCCGGATCACCCTCTGTTGCGCCGTGCCGTTGGGGGCGGTCAGCCCGTTCGACGCACCGTCGGAGTTCACCGCGGTGCCGCGTACGGCCGCAAGGACCTGGTGCCCCAGCCGGCGAGCCTCGGAGAGCCGTTCCAGCACCAGCACACCCACCCCCTCGGACCAACTCGTGCCGTCCGCCGAGGCGGCGAACGACTTGCACCGGCCGTCGGACGCCAGGCCACGCTGCCGGGAGAACTCCACGAACACGTCCGGGGTGGGCATCACCGACACCCCGCTCACCAGCGCCAGCGAACACTCGCCCTGCCGCAGCGCCTGCGCCGCCAGGTGCAGCGCGACCAGGGACGACGAGCACGCGGTGTCCACGGTCAGCCCCGGCCCCTCCAGCCCGAGCGCATAGGACAGGCGCCCGGACAGCAGGCTGATCGAGCCCCCGGTGATCAGGTTGTCCCGATGCGCCTCCGCGGCCCCCAGCCCGTAGCCCTGAGCCGCCCCACCCACGTAGACGCCCACATCGCGGCCGCGTAGCGATCTCGGGTCGATCCGCGCCCGCTCGACAGCCTCCCACGCCGTCTCCAGCAGCAGCCGTTGCTGCGGATCCATGCCCAGCGCCTCCCGCGGGCTGATGCCGAAGAAGGAGGCGTCGAACGCGGCCGCGCCGTCCAGAAAACCACCTTGCACGCTGTACGACTTGCCGGGCGCGTCCGGGTCCGGCGAGTACAGGTTCGCGACGTCCCAGCCACGGTCGCCGGGGAACGCGGAGATCGCATCGGTTCCCGACTCCACCAGGCGCCACAGGCCCTCGGGCGACGTGACGCCACCCGGTACCCGGCAGGCCATCGACACGATGGCGATCGGCTCGTTCACCGGCGCCCTGTCCGCCACCGGTTCGGCGGGGCGCGGTGACGCGGCCGGCAGACCGAGCTTCCCCAGCAGATGCGCGGCCAGGGCATCCGCGGTCGGATGGTCGAACACGATCGTCGCCGGCAGCCGCAGCTCGGTCGCCTTGGCCAGGCTGTTGCGCAGTTCGACCGAGGTCAGGGAGTCCATGCCGAGGTCTTTGAAGGGTTTGTCGGCCGCGATGGCGTCGGCCGAGCCGTGACCGAGCACGGAGGCCACGTTCCCGAGCACGAAGGCGAGCATGAGCCGGTGCTGCTCGGCGGTCGTACGGCCGATGAGGCGCGCCTTGAGGGTGTGGACGCCCCTGTCGGCCGCCCTGGCCGGGTTCTGCGGGCGTCTGGCCGTGGCGAGTCCGCGCAGCAGGGCGGGGACTTCCGTGTCGAAGCCGGGTCTGGTCGGTGCGGCGATCAGGAGCGGGTGGCCGTGGTGTGTGGCGGTGTCGTAGAGGCGCATCCCGTGTTCGGCGGTGATCATCTGTTGGCCGCTGCGTCGGATGCGTTCGTGGTCGGCGTCGGTCAGCTTGGCGGTCAGGCCGCTGGCCTCCTCCCACAACCCCCAGGCGAGGGAGAGGGCGGGTAGGCCTTGGGTGTGGCGTTGTTCGGCGAGGGTGTCGAGGAAGGCGTTGGCGGCGGCGTAGTTGCTTTGGCCGGCGGCGCCGAGGACGCCGGCGGCGGAGGAGTAGAGGATGAATGCGGCGAGGTCATTGTTCTTGGTGAGTTGGTGCAGGTGCCAGGCGGCGTCGGCTTTGGGTTTGAGGACGGTGTCGAGGCGTTCGGGTGTTTGTGTTTCGATGACGCCGTCGTCGAGTGTTCCGGCGGTGTGGATGACCGCGGTGAGGGGGTGCTGTGGTGACACTTGGGTCAGTGCTTGTTGCAGCGCCGTGTGGTCGGATACGTCGCATGTGATGGTGTCGACGTGAGCGCCGAGTTGGGCAAGGTCGTCGAGCAAACCTTTTTCTGGGGTACGCCGTGACAACAGCAGCAGACGCGTTACGCCGCGCTCGGTCACCAGGTGGCGGGCGAGGATGCCGGCCAGGACTCCCGAGGCGCCGGTGATCAGTACGGTGCCGTGCGGGTCGAGTTGTTGGGGGATGGTGAGGACGTTCTTGCCGGTGTGGCGGGCGCGGCTCATCCAGCTGAACGCTTCGCGGGCTTGGCGGATGTCCCACGCTTTGACGGGTAGCGGCTGCAGCACACCGCGTTCGAACAGGTCGAGCAGCTCGGTGATGATGTCCCGCAGCCGGTCGGGTCCGGCGTCCATGAGGTCGAAGGCGCGGTAGAAGGCGTCCAGGCCGGTGCGGATGTCGGTCTTGCCCATCTCGATGAACCGGCCGCCCGGTGCCAGCACGTCGAGGGAAGCGTCGATGAACTCGCCGCTGAGCGAGTTCAGGACAACGTCGATGCCGTTGAAGGTGCTGCGGAAGGCGGTGGTGCGTGTGTCGGCGATCCGCGTTTCGTCTATTCCTGCCGCTCGCAGGAGGTGTTGTTTGCCGGTGCTGGCGGTGGCGTAGATGTCGGCGCCGAGGTGCTGGGCGATCTGGGTGGCGGCCATGCCGACGCCGCCGGTGGCGGCGTGGATCAGTACCGATTCACCCTGGCTGAGGCCGGCGAGGTCGACCAGTCCGTAGTAGGCGGTGGCGAAGGCAACCGGGATGGACGCCGCTGTGGTGTACGACCAGTGCTCCGGGATGGCGGCCAGCAGCCGGCGCTGGGTGACGGCGGTCGGGCCGAAACCGCCCTCGACCAAGCCGAAGACGCGGTCACCGGGGGACAGGTCGTCCACCCCGGGGCCGGTTTCCAGGACGATGCCGGCGGCTTCACCACCAGCCAGCCGGTTGTCGTCGACCATCCCGAGGGCCACGACGACGTCGCGGAAGTTGAGGCCGGCGGCGCGGACGGCGATGCGGACTTCGCCGGTTTGCAGGGACCGCTGTGCGACCTCGATGAGGGCGAGGTCTTGCAGCGTGCCGCTTCGGGGTAGTTGCAGCTGCCAGGTCTCGGCGTCGGGGATGGCCAGCGGGCCGGGGTGTGCGCGGGTGAGGCGTGGTGCTTCCCACCGGCCGTCGGTGACCCGTAGTCGCGGCTCGTCCAGTCCGATGGCTGCATTGAGCTGCGCCGGGTCCAGGGGGTCGTCGCTTTCCACCAGGACGAACCGGCCCGGATGCTCGGACTGCGCCGACCGGACCAGACCCGATACCGCCGCCGAGGCCGGCCCGGTCCCGGTGTGCACGACCACAGTGCTGTCCGAGGCGAGCCCGTCTTGAATGGTCTGCAGGGTTCGGCTGGTCAGGGCACGAGCTTCGGTCAGCGGGTCGTCACCGTAGGGGTGCGCGGTGAGCACCACCACGTCGGACGCCGGCGCGCTCTCCGGGGTCGGGATCTCGTTCCAGGTCAGGGCGAACAGATCGTTGGACTCCGTGGCGACCGGTCGGGTGGTCAGTGACTCGATGGTGGCGACAGGCCGGCCCGTGTCGTCGGCCAGCCGGATGGTGAAGCCGTTTTGCTCGGGGGTAACCGCGGCGCGCAGCATGGTCGGGCCGGTGGCCTGGATCCGCACCTGATTCCAGGAGAACGGCAGCCGCAATTCCCGCTGTGTCTCCGGGGTGTGGAGCATGCAGGCGTGCAGGGCGGCGTCGAGCAGGGCGGGGTGCACGGCGTAGTGGGCGGCGTCCTGGGCCTGGGCTTCGGCGAGGCTGATGTCGGCGTAGATGGTGTCGCCGTGACGCCATGCGGTTCGCAGGCCTTGGAAGGCGGGTCCGTAGTGGTAGCCGTCGGTGGTCAGCCGGGGGTAGAAGTCGGTGACGTCGATCGGCTGGGCCTCGGCCGGCGGCCAGACGACGGAATCGGGTGGGACCGCTGTGGGCGGGGAGGTGCTGATGGTGGCGGTGGCGTGCCGGGTCCAGTCGCTGCTGTCGTCCGCCTTCGAGTGGACGGTGACTGTGTCGCCGCTGACCGAAACGGAGAGCTGCACGCTTGCGGTGGCCGGCAGTACGAGTGGTGTCTCGATGATGAGTTCGTCGATGACATCGCGGCCGACCTCGGCGGCGGTGCGAGTGACGAGTTCGACGAAGGCGGTGCCGGGCAGCAGGATGTCGCCGCGGACTTGGTGGTCGGCCAGCCACGGGTGGGTGGACAGCGACACCCGTCCGGTGAGCGCGACGCCGTCGGTGCCGGGGAGCTCGACGAGGGTGTGGAGCAGGGGATGCTGCAGTCCGCCGGGGGAGATGGTCGCCGCGCTGATCCAGTAGCGGTGGTGTTGGAAGGCGTAGGTCGGAAGGTCGAGGGTCCGCCGGCCGGTGTCGCCGATGACGGTTGGCCAGTCGACGTTCACACCCAGGACGTGGGCTTCGGCGAGTGCGGTGTGCATCCGGGTGATGCTTCCCTCGTCGCGGCGCAGGGTGGCGACGGTGACCGTGTCGTCCATCGCCGGCAGCAGCACCGGGCTGGCACTGACCTCAACGAACACCGTCTCACCCAGCGCCTGCAAAGCCTCCACAGCGCGATGGAAACCGACCGGCTGACGCAGGTTGCGGTACCAGTAGTCCCGGTCGAGTGGCGCGTCGATCCAGGTCCCGTCGACGGTGGAGAACCACGGGACGGTGGGCGTCTGGGAGCCGACATCAGCGGTGATGTCGAGCAGCTCGGCCCGGATCCGCTCGACGTGCGGGGTGTGAGAGGCGTAATCCACCGTGATCCGCCGGACCCGGTCGCCCATCATCTGTTCCACCGCGTCCGGACTACCGGCGACGACAGTGGAGGCGGGACCGTTGTGCGCGGCGATCCACGCGCCGTCGGTCAGGGTGATCTGGTCGGCGGGCAGGGCGATGGAAGCCATGGCCCCCTTACCGGAGAGGCCGCGGCTGATCACCTGGCTGCGCAGTGCCACGACTCGAGCCGCATCTTGCAGCGAGATCGCACCGGCGACACATGCGGCGGCGATTTCGCCTTGTGAGTGGCCGACGACCGCGTCGGGGTGGACGCCGGCGGCCTGCCACACCGCGGCCAGCGACACCATCACCGCCCAGCAGACTGGTTGCACCACATCGACCCGATCCACCACCGCCGGGTCATCGAGCGCAGCGAATAGATCCCAGTCGACGAACTCGCTCAACGCCGCCGCACACTCGGCCATGCGTTCGGCGAACACCACCGACGACTCCCGCAGCGCCGCGCCCATACCGAGCCACTGCCAGCCCTGACCGGGGAACACGAACACCACCCGCGGATCCGCAATTGCGGTGCCGGTAACCGTGTCGTCGCCCAACAGGACAGCGCGGTGCTCGAACAGCGACCGTGTCACCGCCAGCGTGGCGGCCGCTGCCGGCACATCGATCCCTGGGGTGGTCAGGTAGGCGCGTAGCCGGTCCTCATAGTCGGCCAGCGCCGCCGGTGTCTTGGCGGAGATGGCCAGCGGTGTGGGTTCGTGTGCCGGCTCCTGAGGGGTGGCTGGGGGCTGGGTGGGTGGGCTTTCGAGGATGACGTGGGCGTTGGTGCCGCTGACGCCGAAGGAGGAGACACCGGCTCGCCGGGGCCGGCCGGTCTCTGGCCATGACTGGTTCTCGGTGACCAATTGCACGGCGCCGGCGGTCCAGTCGACGTGCCGTGACGGCTCATCCACATGCAGCGTTCGCGGCACCACCCCGTGCTGCAGCGCCATCACCATTTTGATGACACCGGAAACCCCGGCGGCGGCTTGAGTGTGGCCGACGTTCGACTTCAGCGATCCGAGCAACAGGGGCTGGTCTCGGTTCTGGCCGTAGGTGGCGATGACCGCTTGAGCCTCGATGGGGTCGCCCAGGGTGGTGCCGGTGCCGTGGGCCTCGACCACGTCCACGTCTGCCGGGGTCAGGTGGGCGTTGTGGAGTGCAGTTTGGATGACGCGTTGCTGGGACGGGCCGTTGGGTGCGGTCAGGCCGTTGGACGCGCCGTCTTGGTTGACCGCCGAACTACGTACGACCGCCAGGACCCGGTGGCCTTTCGCTTGGGCGTCGGACAGCCGCTCGACGAGGAGTACGCCGACGCCTTCGGACCAGCCCGTACCGTCGGCCGCGTCGGCGAAGGCCTTGCACCGGCCGTCGGCGGCCAGACCGCGCTGGCGGGAGAACTCGACGAAGATGTCAGGGGTGGCCATCACGGTGACGCCGCCGACCAGGGCCATCGAGCATTCGCCCTGGCGCAGGGAGTAGCCGGCCTGGTGCAGGGCGACCAGGGACGAGGAGCATGCGGTGTCGACGGTGATCGCGGGGCCTTCGAGGCCGAAGAAGTAGGCCACCCGGCCGGACAGCACACTCGTGGCGCCGGAGGTGGCACCGAAGCCGGCCAGATCGGCGCCGATGCCGTACCCGCCGGAGTAGGCGCCCATGAACACGCCGGTGTCGCTGCCGCGGGCGTCGGCCGGGTCGATGCCCGCTCGTTCGAAGGCTTCCCACGATGCTTCGAGGACCAGCCGCTGCTGCGGGTCCATGGCGAGGGCTTCGCGGGGGCTGATGCCGAAGAACGCGGCGTCGAAGTCGGCTGCGGTGTGCAGGAACCCGCCGTGCTGGGAGTGCGATGTGTCGGTGACGTCCGGCCAGCCCCGGTCGGTCGGGAAAGGCGCGATCGCATCGGTGCCTGATTCGACCAGCCGCCACAGGTCTTCCGGTGAGGAAACCCCTCCGGGCAGCCGGCAGGCCATGCCGACGATGGCGAGGGGTTCGTTGTGGGCCACGGTCGTCGTGGGTCGGCGGGCCGGGGCTGACGCTGTGCCGGTGAGTAGCTCGCCCAGTCGGGCGGCGAGGGTGGCGGGGGTGGGGTAGTCGAAGACCAGGGTGGCGGGTAGCCGTAGGCCGGTGGTTTTGGCGAGGCTGTTGCGCAGTTCGACTGCGGTCAGTGAGTCGATGCCGAGGTCTTTGAATGAGCCGGTGGCGGGGATGGCGTCGGGGTAGCCCAGTACCACGGCGGCGCTGTCGCGGACGGCTTTGAGTAGGGCTTGTTCGCGTTCGGCGGGTGTCAGTCCGGGGTCGACAGCGGGTGCGCGGCGGGCGGTGGGGCGGTGTATCGATCGCAGCAACGCGGGGACTTCGGCGTCGATCACCGGGTTCATGGGTGCGGCGACCAGGAGCGGTTCGGTACGGCCGGATGCGAGGTCGAACAGGCGCATGCCGTGTTCGGCGGTGATGGCCTTGAGTCCGCTGCGGCGCAGCCGCTCGCGCCACGTGTCGGTGAGCTGGGCGGTCAGGCCGTTGGTGTCTTCCCACGTGCCCCAGGCCAGTGACAGTCCGGGCAGGCCTTCCGTACGACGGTGTTGGGCCAGGGCGTCGAGGAAGGCGTTGGCGGCCGCGTAGTTGCTTTGGCCTGGGGAGCCGAGCACTGCGGCGGCGGAGGAGTACATGATGAATGCGGCGAGGTTGCTGTCTTGGGTGAGTTCGTGCAGGTGCCAGGCGGCGTCGGCTTTGGGTCGCAGGACGGTGTCGAGGCGTTGCGGGGTTTGTGATTCGATGACCCCGTCGTCGACGACTCCGGCGGTGTGGATCACCGCGGTGAGTGGGTGTTGCGGTGGCACCTGTGCGAGGGCTTGCGCGAGGGCGGTCCGGTCGGAGACGTCGCAGGAGATGGTGTCGACGTGGGCGTCCAGTTCCTCGATACCGGTGGGGGTGGTGCGAGAGAGCAGCAGGAGTCGGCGCACGCCGCGTTCGGTGATCAGGTGGTGGGCGAGGATGCCGGCGAGTCCGCCGGAGGCGCCGGTGATCAGCACGGTGCCGTCGGGATCCCAGGCGGCTGTCTGGGAAGGTCCGGCGGTGACCCGGGTGAGCCGGGGTGCTTCCCACCGGCCGTTGAGGTGCCGCAGTCGTGGTTCGTCCAGGCCGGCCGCCGCGGTCAGGCGTTGCGGGTTGAGCGAGTCGTCGCTTTCCACCAGGACGAATCGGCCGGGGTGTTCTGACTGGGCGGAGCGGACCAGGCCTGATACTGCTGCGGAGGCCAGTCCGGTTCCGGTGTGCACGATCAGGGTGTGGTCGGTGGTCAGCGCGTTGTGGATGGCTTGCAGCGTCTGGGTGGTCAGGTGGCGGGTCTGGGCCAGCGGGTCATCGTCACCGTCAGGGAGGGCGGTGAAGACCACCGCGTCGGCTGCCGGCACACCTTCGGGGGCCGGCACCTCGGTCCAGGTCACGGCGAACAGGTCGTCGTCGGCGGTCGCAGTAGGTGCGAATGGAGGGATGGCGCCCGGCGTGACGGTCGAGGCGGACAGGACGGTCTGGCCGGTGCCGTCGGTGGCGCCGATGGTCAGGGTGCCGTCGCCGTTCGAGGTGAGCCTGACCCGTAGCTCGGTGGCGTTGCTCGCTTGTAGGCTCAGGTTTCGCCAGAGGGAGAAGGCATCGTCGCCGGCGAGGCTGAGGGCGGCGGTCAGCAGCGCCGGGTGCAAGGCGTATCGGGCGGTGTCCTCGCTGTCGTCCAGGGCGACATCGGCGAAGAGGTCGATGCCGCGACGCCACGCCGACCGCACCGCTGGTCCGGCTGTCTCTACCGGTGTCGCTGCGGCAGGAGGCCAGTCGTCTTCGCGGTGTCCGGCGGCGGGCGTGGCGTCGGTCAGGTGGGCGGTGGCCAGCCGGGTCCAGGGTTGGTTGTCGGCGTAGCGGGCGTGAATGGTGAGCCGGCCGTCGCTGATCCAGGTCTGCATCCGCAGGACGCGGTCGTCGAGGAGCGCGGGCAGCAGCTCTACGGTGAGTTCCTCGACCTGGGTGTGTCCGGTCTCGTCGGCGGCGGCCAGGGCCATCTCGGCGAAGGCGGCCGGGGGCAGGGTGGTCTGGTCCTGCAGCCACGGCTCGTTGCGGCGCGACACTGTGGAGTTGAACAGCACCCCATTCATCTCGGCCAGCTCTATCGGCGTTCCCAGCAGTGGATGGCCCCCGCCGGAGGGCCCGGCGGCGCTGTCGATCCAGTACCGCTGACGCTGGAACGCATACGTCGGCAGGTCCAGCACCCGCCGTCCGGACGTGACCGGCCAGTCGACGTCCACCCCGCGCACGTGCAGTTCGGCCAAAGCGGTGAGCGCGCCGCGTGGTTCGTCGTCACGGTCGAGCGTCGCGATGCCGTCGATCAGCCGGGCAAGGCTGCGATCGGGCCCGAGCTCAACAAAAACTGCGCCGTTATGGATGGCGACCTGGTCGCCGAACCGCACTGTCTCGCGGACCTGCCGCACCCAATATTCAGGACCGTCCCCAACAACCATCGGAATCTGCGGTGTCTGGTAGGTGAGCTGCTCGGCGATCGCCTGGAACTCGTCGAGCATGGGTTCCATCCGCGCCGAGTGGAACGCGTGGCTGGTCGCCAGGCGCTTCGATCGGCCGCCCAACGCGGCTGCCGCTTGCAACACGGCGTCTTCGTCGCCGGAGAGCACCACCGAGGACGGGCCGTTGACCGCGGCGATCTCCACTCCATCGGTCAGCACCGCCCGGGCCTGCTGCTCGGACACCGGGACAGCGACCATGGCTCCACCCGATGGCAGCGCCTGCATCAACCGGGCCCGCGCTGACACCAACGTGCAGGCATCCTCCAACGACCAAATCCCAGACACATAGCCAGCCGCGAGCTCGCCGATGCTGTGCCCGATCAACGCGTCCGGCCGTACCCCCCAAGATTTGAGAAGACCGAACAACGCAACCTGCAGCGCGAACAAGGCGGGCTGCGCATGACCAGTGTCATTCACATCCAGATCTGGGATGTCGAGCAGGTCCCACACCTGCCGGCGGATCTTCGCGAAGACCGGGAACGCAGCCGCCAACTCGTCGCCCATACCCTTGCGCTGGGAGCCTTGGCCGGAGAACACGAACACCACGCGAGGGCTCGGCTGCGCCGTACCCGTGACGGTGTCCTCACCCAGCAGAACCGCGCGGTGATCGAACAACGACCTCGTTTCGGCCAACGTCGACGCGACGGCTGCCAGGTTGGTCTCTGGTTCAGCGGTCAGGTAGGCGCGCAGCCGGTCCTCGAGCTGGGTCAGGGCGGCCGGCGTCTTGGCCGAGATGGCCAGCGGCGCCAGCGGCAAGGGCTCCTCGGGCTGTGCCGGTTGCCCGGGTACGCCTTCGAGGATGATGTGGGCGTTGGTGCCGCTCACCCCGAACGACGAGACCCCGGCCCGGCGCGGCCGTCCCGTGTCCGGCCAGGGCTGGTTCTCGGTGGCCAGTCGCACGGCGCCGGCGGTCCAGTCGACGTGCTGGGTCGGCTCGTCCACGTGCAGGGTGCGCGGCACCACGCCGTGCCGCAGGGCCATGACCATCTTGATGACACCGGAGACGCCGGCGGCGGCCTGGGTGTGGCCGACGTTGGACTTGATCGAGCCGAGCAGCAGCGGTCGCTCCCGGTCCCGGCCGTAGGTGGCGATCACGGCCTGGGCCTCGATCGGGTCGCCGAGCCGGGTACCGGTGCCGTGGGCCTCGACCACGTCGATCTCGTGCGGCGCCAGCTCGGCGTTGGCCAGGGCGGCCTGGATCACCCGCTGCTGCGACGGGCCGTTGGGTGCGGTCAGGCCGTTGGAGGCGCCGTCCTGGTTGACCGCGGATCCTCGTACGACGGCAAGCACCTGGTGGCCTCTGGCGCGGGCGTCGGAGAGGCGCTCGACAACCAGGATGCCGACGCCTTCGGACCAGCTCGTACCGTCGGCGGTGTCCGCGAACGCCTTGCACCGGCCGTCGGCGGCCAGTCCGCGTTGCCGCGAGAACTCCACGAAGCCGAACGGGGTGGCCATCACGGTCACGCCGCCGACCAGCGCCAGGGAGCACTCGCGCCGCCGCAGCGCGTGACCGGCCTGGTGCAGGGCGACCAGGGACGACGAGCACGCGGTGTCGACGGTGACCGCGGGACCTTCCAGGCCGAAGAAGTACGAGACCCGGCCGGACACCACGCTGACCGCGCCGGCGGTGACGCCGAGTCCGGGGATGTCGGCGCCGATGCCGTAGCCGCCGGAGTAGGCGCCCATGAACACGCCGGTGTCGCTGCCGCGCACCGATCCGGGCTCGATGCCGGCGCGTTCGAAGGCTTCCCAGCACGCTTCCAGCACCAGCCGCTGCTGCGGATCCATGGCGAGGGCCTCACGCGGGCTGATTCCGAAGAACGCGGCGTCGAAATCGGCCACCGCGTCGAGGAATCCGCCTTCCACCGAGTACGACTTGCCCGGCGCGTCGGGGTCCGGGTCGAACAGTCCCTCGACGTCCCAGCCGCGGTCGTCGGGGAACCGGGAGATCGCGTCCGTGCCCGACTCGACCAGCCGCCACAGATCCTCCGGAGAGGTGACCCCGCCGGGCAGCCGGCACGCCATGCCCACGATGGCCAGCGGCTCGGTCCCGGCCGCCGTGACCGCCTGCAGCTTTGCGCGGGTCGTGTGCAGCTCGGCCGTCGTCCAGCGTAGATATTCGACTACTTTGTCCTGGTCGGGCATGGCCCTAGCTCCTCGCGTGGCGGATTGCTGCGGATGCCTCGGATACGCGTATCGAGGGGGTGCTGGAGACCACGCGCAGAGCGGACTCCACCGCGGCGAGCAGACCCCGGATCGTGGCCGGATCGAACAGGGATCCGTCGAAGGCGACGGTGCCGTGCAGGGCGCTGTCGTCGTCGAAGAGCCAGATCGCGATCTCGCCCTCCGGGAGCGCGAGGTTGGCGTCGACCGTCCAGAAACGTTCGCTGGCGACGCCGGGGAGGACGAGGTCGGCGGCCAGCGAGCTGATCAGCTGGAACTGCACCAGCGGCGGCGGAAGGCCGGGCGTGGTGGCCTGCATCGCGGCGTACGGGAGGTCCTGGTGGGCGTGGGCGCCCAGCATCGCCGCCTGGACGCGTCGCAGGACGTCGCGGATCGTCGGATCGTCGGAGAGGCCGACCCGTAGCGCGGCGATCTTCGCGAAGAAGCCGATCAGGTTGTCGGTCTCGGGCCGGCCGCGGTTGGCGAACGGCGTGGTCACCAGGATGTCGTCCCGGCCGGAGAGGCCCGCCGCGGCAATCATGAACGCGCCCAGCATGGTCTCGTACAACGTGACGCCTTCGGCCCGCGCGATCCGGCGTGCCGCCGAGGTCATCTCGGCTGAGATCGTCCAGGCGAGCGAGCCGCCGGTCGCCGCCGCGGCCTTCCGGGGCCGGTCGGTGGGCAGTTCCAGGGCGGCCGCGCCGGCGAGGTGCTCACGCCAGTGTTTCTCGTGGTCCGCGCGCACGGATCCGGACAGCAGATCGTGTTCCCACTGGGCGAAGTCCGTGTATGTCGTGGGCACGTCCGGCAGCGCGGCCGGGGGACCACCGGCGAGTTCGGTGTAGAGGGCCGAGAATTCGCGGACGAGGACGTCGAAGGACCAGCCGTCGCCGGCGACGTGGTGCAGAACCAGCAGGAGGATGTGGTCGTCCTCGGCCAGCCGCACCAGCACGGCCCGGAGCAGAACGCCGTCGACCAGATCGAAGGGGCGCTCGAGGTGGTCGCGGACGAGGCCGGCGGCGGTGGTCTCACGCGTGGCCGCGTCGCTGCCGGTGAGGTCGATACGGTGCGCCGTCACCGGTGCGGGTTCCCGGACGACCTGCTGGAGTCCCTGGCCGTCGTCTCGGAAGCCGGTTCGCAGTGGTTCGTGCCGCGCGACGATGCGGGTCAGCGCCGCATCGACGGCGGCGTGGTCGACGGGGCCGCGCAGCCGGAATCCGTACGGGCAGACGGGAAAGACCCGCTGATCGAGCAGCGAATCGCGGCTGGTGAGCATCTGCTGCTGGGCCAGCGAGATCGGGGCCGGCGTGGTGCGCGAACGCGGCACGATCGGGGGCACGTCACCGGCCGGCAGGGAACCGAGCGCCTCGGCGATCCGGGCCGGCGTCCGCGCGTCGAACAGGGTACGCAACGGCAGTTCGCGGCCGAGGACGCCGCGGATGCGCGACACGACGCGGGAGGCGAGCAGGGAATGGCCGCCGAGAGCGAAGAAGTCGTCGTGTACGCCCACGTCCCGCACGCCGAGCACGTCCGCGTAGATCCCGCAGACGGTGGCCTCCGTCTCGTCGCGCGGGGCGACCGGGGTGGACGAGGCCGTCGACCACGTCTCCGGGGCGGGTAGCGCCCGCCGATCGGTCTTTCCGCTGGTCGTCAGCGGCAGCTCGGCCAGGACCAGGAACGCGGACGGCACCATGTAGGAGGGCAGCAACGCCTCGACGTGCTCGCGCAGCTCGACGGCGAGCGTCCCGGGGTTTCCCGCGCTCACCACGTAGGCGACCAGCCGCTTCTCACCCCGGTCGTCGTCCCGGACGGCGACCGCGGCCTGGGTGACGGCGGCGTGGCCGGCCAGCACCGCCTCGATCTCGCCGAGCTCGATGCGGATGCCGCGGATCTTGACCTGGTTGTCGATCCGGCCGAGGAAGTCGAGGTTCCCGTCGGGCAGCCGCCGGGCGAGGTCGCCGGAGAGATACATCCGCCGTTCGGCGCCGGTTCCCTCGGTGATGAACCGCTGCTCGGTCAGTTCCGGCCGGGCCAGGTAGCCGCGGGCGAGGCCGATTCCGGAGATGCAGATCTGCCCGGGTACGCCGTCGGGAACCGGACGCAGCGCGTCGTCGAGCAGGTGGATGCGCGTGTTGTCGATCGGCTTCCCGATCGGGGCGGTGGCCGGCCAGCTCGCGACGTCCTCGGGCAGCGTGTAGCCGGTCACCAGCTGGGTCTCCGCCGGGCCGTAGTGGTTGTGCACGCGCAGCCGGGGGCGGTGCCGGCACACCTCGCGCAGCCTGCCGTCCAGGACGAGCGGCTCGCCGCCCTGGCAGAGGTGGCGCAGCGTCGACAGGCCACTACCGTACGGGTCGACGTGCTCGAGCACCGCGCGCAGCACCGTGGTCGGCGCGTAGACGCGGGTTATCCGGCTGTCGTCGATCCACCGGGCCAGCCGGGCGGGGTCGAGCCGGACGTCGTCGGGGGGAATGACCAGCGTGCCGCCGAGCAGCGCGGAGAAGATCTCCTGAACGGAGTAGTCGAAGGTCGCGGTGATGAACTGGGCGGTGCGGCTGTTCTCCTCGCGGCCCATCGTGTGTTCCTGCCACAGCAGCAGATTGACGACGCAGATGCCCGGCATGAGGACGGCCTTGGGGCGGCCCGTGGACCCGGAGGTGTAGATCGCGTACGCCAGGCTGTCCCGGTCCAGCACCACGTCGGGCGCGCTGTCGGGCTGGTCGTCGAGGCCGGGATCGTCCGGGTGGACGACGTCGCGGACCTCGGAGAACCGGGATCGGTAGCCGCGCTGGGTGACGACCGCACCGATGCCGGCGTCGTCGAGGACGAAACGGGTGCGTTCGAGGGGGTGTTCGGGATCGAGGGGTACGTAGGCCGCGCCCGCCTTGAGGATGGCGAGGATGCCCACGATCAGGTCGGCGCCACGGTCGACGCACAGACCGACGAGGGCCCCGGGCCGTACGCCTCGGGCGCACAACAGGTGCGCGAGCCGGTTGGCCCGCCGACCGAGCTCGGCATAGGTCAGCGACTCCCGATCGTCGACGACGGCGATCGCCTCCGGCGTCCGGGCCGCCGCCGATTCCAGCAATTCCGGCAACGAATGAACCGGCAGAACACGATCCGTTTCATTCGATTCCACCCGGGTCAGTCCGGTGCCGGAACCGGGCAGGAGAGAAATCGTGGAAATCGGATCGTCCGGATGGTCGACCGCGCCCCGGAGAACCGCCGTCACCTGATTCAGCAAATGTTTCATGCTGCTTTCGTCGAACAGTTCCCGGCGGTACCAGACATGACCGGTCAGAATGTCGGCGGCGGCGTCCTCGAAGACATGGAACTCCAGGTCCATCCGGGTGAAGAACTGATTCGTGTCGAACGGTTCCGCCGTGACGCCCGGAAGCGTGACCGGGTTCGGCAACTGCGGCAGCAACTGGAAGAGCACCTGCACGACCGGGTTGATCGACAGGTCCCGCCGCGGTGCGATCCGCTCGACGAGCAGGTCGAACGGCAGATCGGCGTGCGCCAGCGACGCCGTGGTGTTCGCCCGGGTGCGCAGGAGCAGCTCACGGAAGCTGGGATCGCCCGACAGGTCGCCGCGCAGCACCACGGTGTTGACGAACATGCCGACCAGCCCCTCCACCTCCGCGCGGTTGCGGTTGGCGATCGGGGTGCCGACCAGGACGTCGTCGCTGCGCGTGTGGCGCGACAGCACCACCTGGAAGGCCGCCAGCAGCGTCATGAACAGCGTGGCGCCCGTCGACCGGCTCAGGGCCCTGGCCGCGGCCACCAGCTCCGTCGGCGGGGTCCAGGGCGCCATGCCGGCATCCGAACCGCCGGTGGCCGGTCGCGGCCGGTCGGTCGGCAGCGCGAGCACCGTCGGGGCGTCCCGGAGGTTCTCCTGCCAGTAGGACAGCCGCTTCTCCAGTTCGGCGCCGGACAGTTCGCGCCGCTCCCACTGGGCGAAGTCGGCGTACTGCACGGCGAGTTCGGGCAGATCGGCCGGCGTGCCGTGCAGCAGGGCGGCGTACCGGGCCGACAACTCGATCTGCAGGATGGCCAGGGACCAGCCGTCGCCGGCCACATGATGCACCGTGAGAGCCAGCACGTGATCGTCGTCCGCGAGCCGGACCAGCAGTGCTCTCAGCACCGGACCGGCGTGCAGGTCGAAGGGTTCCGCCGTCTCGCGCCGGACCAGCTCCGCGGCGTGGTTCTCGTCCCTGGCGTCGCACCGGCGCAGGCGCACCGTCCCGGTGGGCCGGATCCGCTGGCGCGGCTCGCCGTCCTCCGCGTCGAAGACGGTCCGCAGCGCCTCGTGCCGGCCGGCGACCAGGCCGAGCGCCCGTTCCAGGACCGTGCTGTCGAGGGCGCCCCGGAGCCGGTGTACCAGCGGCAGGTTGTAGGCGTTGCTGTCGGGCGCGAGCTGCTGCATGAGCCACAGACGTTGCTGCGCGAAGGACGCCGGTAGCGGTCCGGTCCGATCCGCGGGCGGGATGCTGTTCCGCGCGGGCCGGCGGCGCTGCCGCTCCGCCCGCGAAACCGCGAATCTCGATTTATCTGGCCTGGGGTGGGGACTATTAGAAGCCATTCACCTCTCCGGATTTCTGCATCCCGAATGTCAGCAGACACCGGGGTCGCATCCGACGCAACCCCCTAGGTTCCCGGCCTGCTCAGCCGGGCCTAGGGGGGTGATCAACCTAGGGGGTCGCACGGTATGGCGAACGCCGAAGCGCGCCTGCTATCGTCCGAATCGGATCGTGGATAGCGCATTTCGCCGAAAGGTGTTTCCATGTCACGCGCGGAATTGTTAAAGCCCCTTCATGATTTGCTTCGCGCGAATGCGGAACGTTACGGCGACAAGATCGCGTACGTCGATGCGCGGCGTCAGGTGACGCATGCCGAGCTGCGGACGCGGACCGGACGGCTCGCCGGGCACCTGGCGGATATCGGCGCCGCCCGGGGCGATCGGGTCGCCATTCTGCTGGGCAACCGCGTCGAGACGATCGAGAGCTATCTGGCGATCGCCCGGGCCGCCGCGATCGCCGTACCGCTCAACCCGGAGGCGGCCGAGGCCGAGATCGCGCATTTCCTCTCCGACAGCGGCGCCGTGGTCGTCATCACCGACGCCGCCCATCTGGACAACGTGCGCCGGGTCGCCCCCGCGGTGGCCGTCGTCCTGGTCGGCGCCGAGCCACCGTCCCCCGACATCCGGTCCTTCGCCGACCTGGCCGCCGCCGAACCGGGCACCCCGGCCCGCGACGACCTGGGGCTCGACGAGGCCGCCTGGATGCTCTACACCTCCGGCACCACCGGCACCCCGAAAGGTGTCGTGTCCACCCAGGGCAGCGGGCTGTGGTCGGCGGCCCGGTGCGACGTGCCCGCGTGGGAGCTGACCGAGAACGACGTGCTGCTCTGGCCCGCGCCGCTGTTCCACAGCCTCGCCCTGCACCTGTGTCTCCTGGCCGCCACCGCCGTCGGGGCGACCGCGCGGATCCTGAGCACGTTCGTCGCCGAGGAGGTGCTCGACGAACTCGAGAAACATCCGTGCACCGTGCTGGTCGGCGTACCCACCATGTTCCGTTACCTGCTCGGAGCCGCCGGCGGATCCGGACGCCGCACCCCCGCCCTGCGCATGGGCCTGGTGGCCGGTTCCGTCGCGCAGGCCTCGCTCATCGAGGGCTTCGCAGAGGTCTTCGGGGTGCCGCTGCTCGACACCTACGGCTGCACCGAGACCACCGGCTCGCTCACCGTGAACGCGCTCAGCGGGCCGCGGGTTCCCGGCTCGTGCGGCGTCGCCGTCCCCGGTCTCACGCTGCGCTTCGTCGACCCGGTCACCGGCGCCGACGTGGCCGACGGCGACGAGGGCGAGCTGTGGGCGCGAGGACCCAGCCTGATGATCGGCTACCACGGGCAGCCGGAAGCCACCCGCGAGGTGCTCACGGACGGCTGGTACCGCACCGGCGACCTGGCCCGGCGCAGCGCAACCGGGCACGTCACCATCACCGGGCGGATCAAGGAACTGATCATCCGCGGTGGCGAGAACATCCACCCGCACGAGATCGAGAGCGTGGCGCTCGAGGTGCCCGGGGTGAAGGACGCGGCGGCCGCCGGCCGGATCCACCCCGTACTGGGTGAGGTCCCGGTCCTGTACATCGTGCCGGACGGCGACCTGGACACCGACGAGGTGTTCGCGGCATGCCGTGAGCGGCTGTCGTACTTCAAGGTCCCGGAGGAGCTCTACCGGGTCGACGCTGTGCCGCGCACCGCGTCCGGCAAGGTGCGGCGGACCCTCCTCACCGAGGCGCCGGCCGAGTTGCTGGCCGCGGCCAGCGGCACCGACGCCCTGCACCGGCTGGAGTGGACACCCCTCGACGCGCCGCGACCGGCCACCTTGGACGGTCAGGTGGTCGTCCGGGCCGCCTCCCTGCCGGCCGGCGGAACCGATCTGGCCGGCGCGGTCCACGACCTCGCACAGTCGTGGCTGACCAACAGGCGGCGTACCCGATCGGCGCTCGTCCTGGTGACCCGCATGGCCGTCGGCATCGGGCCGGCCGACCTCCCGGATCCGGCGCACGCGGCGGCCTGGGACGCGATCCGCCGGATGCAGGCCGAGCACCCCGGCGCCTTCGTCCTCATCGATCTCGACGGTACAGACCCGGGCGACGCCCCGCTGTCGGCTCTCGCCGAGCTCGGCGAGCCGTTGGTCGCGCTCCGCGACGGCAAGCCGCTCGTCCCCCGGCTGGCCCGGCCTGCCGCTCCCGGAGACGGCGCGCTCACCCTTCCCGGGGACGGCCCGTGGACGCTCGAACAGTCCCGTAGCGGCACCTTGCGAGACCTCGCCCTGGTGAGCTCCGACGTCGCCACCCGTGCTCTGGACCCCCATGAGGTACGGGTGGACGTCCGCGCCGCGGGCCTGAACTTCCGCGACGTCCTGATCGCGCTGGGAACGTACCCCGGCGGTGGCGTGATGGGCGGAGAAGCCGCCGGCGTGGTGCTCGAGGTCGGCTCCGGTGTGCCGGACCTGGCCCCCGGCGACCGGGTGTTCGGACTCGTCGCGGGCGCGTTCGGGCCGGTCGCCATCACCGATCACCGGCTGCTGGGCCCGATGCCCGGCGACTGGTCGTTCGCCACCGCGGCGTCCGTGCCGATCGTTTTCGCCACCGCGTACTACGGCCTGGTGGACCTCGCCGGACTCGGCCGGGGCGAATCGGTGCTGATCCACGCCGCCGCGGGCGGGGTGGGCATGGCGGCCACCCAGATCGCGCGGCACCTCGGCGCCGAGATCTACGCCACCGCGAGCATCGGCAAGCAGCATGTCCTGCGGCAGGCCGGTCTGCCCGACACCAGGATTGCCGACTCGCGCACCACCGCCTTCCGCGACGCCTTCACCGGAGAAGGCGGCATCGACGTCGTCCTCAACTCGCTCAGCGGCGACTTCGTCGATGCCTCGCTCGACGTGCTGGCCGACGGCGGCCGGTTTCTGGAGATGGGCAAGACCGACATCCGCAGCGACCTCGACGTCTCCTACCGCGCGTTCGATCTGCTGGACGCCGGCCCCGACCGGTTGCGGGAGATCCTGGCCGAACTGCTCGCGCTGTTCCGACGGGGCGACCTGCGGCCGCTGCCGCTGCTCGCCTGGGACATCCGGCAGGCACGCGAGGCGTTCAGCTGGATGAGCCGGGCCCGCCACATCGGCAAGATGGTCCTCACCGTTCCCCAGCGGATCGACCCCGGCGGGACCGTGCTGATCACGGGCGGTTCCGCCGCGGAGAAGCGGGTCGTGACCCGGCACCTGGCCGGCGACCTCGGCGTACGCCGGCTCCTGCTGTTGTCGCCCGGCACTCCCGACGAGACCTTGACCAGCGACCTGGCCGAGCAAGGCGCCGGGGCCGACACGGCGGTCTGCGACCTGACGGACCCGGCCGCGCTGGCGCGGGTGCTGGCCGAGGTGCCGCCGGAACGCCCGCTGACCGCGGTGCTCCACCTCGGCGGCCCGGCCGTCGCCGCCGAGAGCCGGCAGCTGCACCTGCTCACCGGACACCTCGACCTCGCCGCGTTCGTCGTCTTCGGCCAGAACGCACCCGCCTCCGCCGAGGCCCTCGCCCGGGGCCGCCGCGCCCAAGGCCTCCCCGCCACCACCATCGCCTGGGGACTGCCCGAAGCCGATCCGGTGACCGTCACCGGACACCTGCTGATCAGCGCGATGGCCGCCGCCGGCTCAGCGCACACCGTCACGCGGGTGAACACTGTCGGTCTGCGCGCCCTGGCGGCGGCCGGCGCGCTTCCGCCCATCCTCCGGAACCTGACCGGCGCGCCCGCCGAGGAACAACCGGACCGGGCCGGCCGGTCCGCGGCGATGCTCGACACGATCCGCGACGGCGTCACGGACGTGCTGGGACTGTCCAGCGCCGACCGCTTCGTCCCCGGCCGGACCTTCCGCGAGATGGGCGTCGATTCGCTCACCGCGGTGGAGTTGCGCAACAGCCTGGCCAAGGCGACCGGACTGCGACTGCCCGCCACCATGGTGTTCGACTATCCGACACCCGCCGCCCTGGCTGCCCGGCTGGATGAACTGCGCACCGGTCAGCTGCCGGCGCCGGCCCGCGGTCCGGCATCGGTGGTGGGTCAGGACGAGCCGCTGGCGATCGTGGGCATGGCGTGCCGGTTGCCGGGTGGGGTTTCCTCGCCGGAGGATCTGTGGCGGCTGGTCGAGTCGGGTACCGACGCGATCGCGCCGTTTCCCACCGATCGGGGCTGGGACGTCGAGGGTCTGTTCGATCCGGATCCGGATGCGGCTGGTAAGTCGTATTGCGTGCGGGGCGGTTTCCTCGACGGGGTGGCCGATTTCGACGCGTCGTTCTTCGGGATCAGCCCGCGCGAGGCCCTCGCGATGGATCCGCAGCAACGACTGATCCTGGAAGCGTCGTGGGAGGTGTTCGAACGGGCCGGCATCGAGCCGGGGTCCGTGCGCGGCAGCGACACCGGCGTGTTCATGGGTGCCTTCTCCGGCGGGTACGGCGCCGACGTGGAGGGGTTCGGCGCGACCGCGGGGGCCGGGAGCGTGCTGTCCGGCCGGGTGTCCTACTTCTTCGGCCTCGAAGGCCCCGCGATCACCGTCGACACCGCATGTTCGTCGTCCCTGGTCGCCCTGCACCAGGCCGGTTACTCCCTGCGCCAGGGCGAATGTTCGCTGGCTCTGGTGGGCGGGGTCACCGTGATGGCGAAACCACAGAGCTTCGTGGAGTTCTCGCGCCAGCGCGGTCTGGCCGCCGACGGCCGGTGCAAGGCCTTCGGCGACAACGCGGACGGTACGGGTTGGTCCGAAGGCCTCGGTGTGCTGCTCGTGGAGCGGCTCTCCGACGCCGAGCGCAACGGGCATCGGGTGCTGGCGGTCGTGCGTAGTTCGGCGGTCAACCAGGACGGGGCGTCCAACGGTCTGTCGGCGCCGAACGGTCCGTCCCAGCAGCGGGTGATCCGCCAGGCACTGGCCAACGCGCGATTGACGGCCGCCGACGTGGACGTGGTCGAGGCCCACGGCACCGGCACCACCCTGGGCGACCCGATCGAAGCCCAGGCGGTCATCGCCACCTACGGCCAGAACCGAGACCAGCCCCTGTTGCTCGGATCGCTGAAGTCGAACGTCGGCCACACCCAAGCCGCCGCCGGTGTCTCCGGTGTCATCAAAATGGTCATGGCGCTACAGCACGGGGTAGTGCCGCGAACCCTGCACGTCGATGAACCCTCACGGCACGTCGACTGGACGGCCGGCGCCGTACAACTGGTCACCGAGAACCAACCCTGGCCGGACACCGGCCGGGCCCGGCGAGCCGGTGTCTCCTCCTTCGGGGTCAGTGGCACCAACGCTCACGTCATCCTCGAAAGCTCGTCCACCCAGCCCCCAGCCACCCTCCCGGAGCCGGCACACGAACCCGCACCGCTGGTCATCTCCGCCAAAACACCAGCGGCGCTGGCCGACTATGAGGACCGGCTGCGCGCCTACCTGACCGCCCCCGGGATCGATGTGCCGGCGGTGGCCTTGACGTTGGCGGTGACACGGTCGCTGTTCGAGCACCGCGCCGTGCTGTTGGGCGATGACACGGTTACCGGCACCGCAATTGCGGATCCGCGGGTGGTGTTCGTGTTCCCCGGTCAGGGCTGGCAGTGGCTTGGTATGGGCGCGGCGTTGCGGGAGTCGTCGGTGGTGTTCGCCGAACGGATGACCGAGTGTGCGGCGGCGTTGAGCGAGTTCGTTGACTGGGACTTGTTTACTGTGCTGGACGATCCGGCGGTAGTGGATCGGGTTGATGTGGTGCAGCCGGCGTGCTGGGCGGTGATGGTGTCGCTGGCCGCGGTGTGGCAGGCCGCCGGTGTGCGCCCTGATGCGGTGGTTGGTCACTCTCAGGGTGAGATCGCCGCCGCGTGTGTGGCCGGTGCCGTCTCGCTGCGGGACGCGGCTCGGGTTGTGGCGTTGCGGAGTCGTTTGATCGGCCAGCGGTTGGCGGGTCAGGGGGCGATGGCGTCGGTGACGTTGCCCGCCGACCAGATCGTCCTCGCTGACGGGGTTTGGGTCGCCGCGGTCAACGGTCCTGCGTCGACGGTGATCGCGGGTAGTGCGGACGCGGTGGATCAGATGGTGGGGGACCGGGTCCGGAAGATTGCGGTGGATTACGCCTCGCACAGCCCGCAGGTGGAACAGATCCAGGCCGAGCTGCTCGACATCACCGCCGATATCGGCTCGCAGGCCCCGACTGTGCCATGGTTTTCCACCGTCGACGGAGTGTGGGTCGACGGGCCGCTCGATCGGGACTACTGGTATCGCAATCTGCGTCAGCCGGTCGGTTTCCACCCCGCCGTGGAAACCTTGCAGACACTCGGTGAGACCGTGTTCGTCGAGGTCAGCGCCAGCCCAGTACTGCTACCGGCGATGGACGATGCGGTCACGGTCGCCACCTTGCGTCGTGATGACGGGACCATCACCCGGGTGCACACCGCGCTGGCCGAAGCCCATGTGCTGGGCGTGAACGTCGACTGGCCGCACGTCATCGGCGACACCGGCCGGCGGACTTTCGATCTCCCGACGTATGCGTTTCAGCGTCAGCGGTACTGGGGCGATGCGACTCGGCCGGTGGGCGACGTGTCGGGCGCCGGTCTCGCCGCTGTCCAGCATCCGCTGCTGGGTGCGGTGGTCGCGGTGCCTGACACCGAGGGTGTGCTGCTGACCGGGCGGCTGTCGCCGGCCACCCAGCCGTGGCTGGCCGATCACGGGGTCCGCGGCAGTGTTCTGTTCCCCGGCACCGGATTCGTCGAGCTGGTCACCCGGGCCGCCGCCGAGGTAGGCCGTGACCTGGTCGACGAGTTGGTGATCCACACACCGCTGGCGCTGCCGGCCGCCGGTGACGTGCAACTGTCGGTGTCGGTCACCAGTGACGCGGTCACCGTCTTCTCCAGGGCGGACCACGCCGACAGCTGGACCCGGCACGTCACCGCCACGATCAGCGCCTCCCGGCCCGGTGCGGCCGGGGAGAGCCTGGGGATCTGGCCCCCGGTGCAGGCACAGCCGGTGGACGTGGCCGGCTTCTACGACCGGATGGCCGGGATCGGGTACGAGTACGGGCCCGCGTTCCAAGGTCTGCAAGCCGCGTGGCGTCACGGGGACACTGTGTACGCCGAGGTCGCCCTCGATGAGCGGGACGCACCCGAAGCGGCCCGATTCGGGGTGCATCCCGCGCTGCTGGACGCCGCCCTGCACACATGCATGCTGCACGCGGCCGACGGCGAGCCGCAGGAGGTGCGGCTCCCGTTCTCCTGGAACAGTGTCCAGGTCCACGCCACCGGGGCGTCGGCGCTGCGCGTTGCGGTGACCCCCGCGAGCGACGGCTGGAGCGTGCGAGTCGCCGACGACACCGGCCGGCCCGTCGCCACCATCGGGTCGCTGGTCACCCGACCGGCCGCCACCGAGTCCGACGATCTGCTCACCGTGACCTGGTCCGAGATCCCCGTCCCGGACGGCGCACCCACCGGCGACGTGGTGGTCTTCACCGCACACCCCGGCAACGACGATCCACCGACCGAAGCTCGTGCCCTGACCACCCGAACCCTGCACGCGATCCAAGCCGAGCTGGCCACCGACACCACGGTGATCGTGCACACCGGGACCGGGCCGGCCTCGGCGGCGGTGTCGGGGCTGGTCCGGTCGGCGCAGTCGGAACACCCGGGCCGGTTCGTTCTGGTGGAAAGCGACGAACCCCTCGACCCGGAGCGGCTGGCCGCGGCGGCCGGGCTGGACGAACCTCGGATACGGGTCGGCGGCGGCCGGTGGGAGGCGCCGAGGCTGACCCGGGCCACTGAGCCGTTGGCTGTTCCGGAGAGCGGCGGATGGCTGTTGCAGCATCCCGGCGCCGGCACCCTGCAGGATCTGGCCCTGGTGCCCACCGATGTCGCGGATCGGTCCCTGCGGCCGGGTGAAGTCCGTATCGCCGTCAGGGCAGCCGGCCTGAACTTCCGGGATGTCGTGGTGGCGCTCGGGATGGTTGACGACACCCGGCTTGCTGGTGGTGAGGCTGCCGGCGTTGTACTGGAGGTCGGGTCTGGTGTGCCGGGGTTGGTTCCGGGTGATCGGGTGTTCGGGTTGGTGGAGGGTGGTTTCGGGCCGGTCGCGGTTGCTGATCATCGGACTTTGGCCGTGATTCCGCAGGGTTGGTCGTTCGCGGCTGCGGCGTCGGTGCCGGTGGTGTTCGCTACCGCTTTTTACGGGTTGGTGGATCTTGCTGGCTTGAGCCAGGGTGAATCGGTGCTGATCCACGCCGCGACCGGTGGTGTGGGTATGGCCGCCATGCAGATCGCCCGGCATCTGGGTGCCGACATCTACGCCACCGCGAGCATCGGTAAGCAGCATATTTTGCGGCAGGCTGGTCTGCCGGATGCCAGGATCGCCGACTCGCGGACCACCGCCTTCCGCAGCTCCTTCAACGGTATCGATGTTGTTCTGAACTCCCTCAGCGGTGAGTTCATCGACGCATCCCTCGACGTGCTGGCACCGGGCGGCCGGTTCATCGAGATGGGCAAGACCGACATCCGCACCGGCCTGGACGTCTTCTACCGCGCCTTCGATCTTATGGACGCCGGGCCTGATCGGCTGCGGGAGATCATGGCCGAGCTGCTGGTCTTGTTCGAGCGTGGTGTGTTGCGGCCGTTGCCGGTGAAGGCGTGGGATATCCGTCAGGCCCGGGAAGCGTTCAGCTGGATGAGCCGGGCCCGCCACATCGGCAAGAATGTTCTCACCATTCCGCAGCGGCTGAACCCGGACGGCACGGTGTTGATCACCGGCGGCTCGGGAGTGTTGGCCGGTATTCTCGCCCGCCACCTGGTGGCCGAGCAGGGTGTGCGGCGTCTGCTGATGCTCTCCCGTAGCACCCCGGACGAATCACTGATCAACGAGCTCATCGACCTGGGCGCCCAGGTCGACACCGCCCTCTGCGACGTGTCCGACCGTGCGGGGCTGGAGCAGGCGTTGGCGGAGGTGCCGGCGCAGCATCCCCTGACCGCGGTCATCCACACCGCCGGAACACTCGACGACGGCGTCATCGAAGCACAAACACCCGAACGCCTCGACACCGTCCTCAAACCCAAAGCCGACGCCGCCTGGCACCTGCACCAACTCACCCAACACAACGACCTCGCCGCATTCATCCTCTACTCCTCCGCCGCCGGCACCCTCGGCGCCGCCGGCCAAAGCAACTACGCCGCCGCCAACGCCTTCCTCGACACCCTCGCCCAACAACGCCAAGCCGAGGGACTGCCTGCCCTCTCCCTGGCCTGGGGCCTCTGGCAAGACACCAGCGGCCTCACCGCCAAGCTCACCGACACCGACCACGACCGGATCCGCCGCAGCGGCCAACAGACGATCACCGCCGAACACGGGATGCGCCTCTACGACACCGCCACACACCACGGCCACCCGCTCCTGATCGCGGCCCCGATCAAGCCCGCACTCGGCACCGAGATCCCCGCCCTGCTGCGCGGACTCGCCACGGCGAAGCGCCCACGGACCCGGACCGCGGCAGCGAGGAGAGGGGCCTCCGCACTCCACGCGCGCCTCGACGGCCTCACCACTGCCGAAAAGCACAGTCTTCTGCTCGACATCGTTCTGGCGAACGCCGCCACCGTTCTGGGCCACCACACGGTGGACACCATCGCGGCCGACAAGCCATTCAAGGACCTCGGCGTAGATTCATTGACCGCTGTAGAACTGCGCAACGGCCTCGCGAAAGCCACCGGGCTGCGATTGCCGGCGACGTTGGTGTTCGACTATCCGACCCCGGACATGCTGGCCGCACGCCTGGCCGAATTGCTCACCGGAACTGGTTCCGCCCCGGTGCGCAAGGCCGTGCCGGTGGTGAGTCAGGATGAACCGCTGGCGATCGTCGGCATGGCGTGCCGGCTGCCCGGGGGTGTGTCTTCTCCGGAGGATCTGTGGCAGCTGGTCGAGTCGGGCACGGACGCGATCTCGGATTTCCCGACCGACCGTGGCTGGGCAGACGTGTCCGGAGCGCCGTACTCCCCGCAAGGCGGTTTCCTCGATGCCGCCGCCGATTTCGACGCCGCGTTCTTCGGGATCAGCCCCCGCGAGGCATTGGCGATGGATCCGCAGCAGCGGCTGGTGCTGGAAGCGTCCTGGGAAGCTCTCGAACGGGCAGGCATCGAGCCCGGAACCGTGCGTGGCAGTGACACGGGCGTGTTCATGGGCGCTTATCCCGGCGGGTACGGCATCGGCGCCGACCAGGCCGGATTCGGAACCACCGCGGGAGCCGGCAGCGTGCTGTCCGGCCGGGTCTCGTACCTCTTCGGGCTGGAGGGTCCGGCGGTCACCGTTGACACCGCGTGCTCGTCGTCGCTGGTCGCTCTGCATCAGGCCGGTCACGCGTTGCGGCAGGGGGAGTGCTCCCTGGCGCTGGTGGGCGGTGTCACGGTGATGGGGACACCTGACATCTTCGCTGAGTTCTCCCGCCAGGGCGGGCTGGCGTCCGATGGCCGGTGCAAGGCCTTCGGAGACAACGCTGACGGTACGGGATGGGGAGAGGGCGTCGGCATCCTCCTGGTCGAGCGCCTGTCCGACGCTCAACGCCGCGGTCACCGGGTGCTCGCCGTGGTGCGCGGTTCGGCGGTCAACCAGGATGGGGCGTCCAACGGCTTGACTGCCCCGAACGGTCCGTCGCAGCAGCGGGTGATCCAGGCCGCCCTGGCTCACGCCGGCCTGGCGCCGCACGAGGTCGATGTGGTCGAGGCCCACGGCACCGGCACCACCCTGGGCGACCCGATCGAGGCGCAGGCGGTGATCGCCACCTACGGGCAGGGTCGCGACGAGCCGCTGCTGCTCGGGTCGGTCAAGTCGAACGTCGGCCACACCCAAGCGGCCGTCGGTGTGGCCGGCGTGATCAAGATGGTCATGGCCCTGCGGCACGGCGTGGTGCCGCGCACCCTGCACGTGGACGAGCCGTCCCGGCACGTCGACTGGACGGCCGGCGCAGTGCGACTGGCCACGGAGAACCAGCTCTGGCCGGCAATCGATCGCCCGCGCCGCGGGGGTGTGTCGTCGTTCGGGATCAGCGGCACCAACGCCCACGTCATCCTCGAGGGCGTCGCCGAAGAACCGGCGCACCCCGAGGACCCTTCGCCGCTGACGCCGCTGGTGATCTCGGCCAAGACCCCGGCCGGGCTGGCCCAGCTCGAGGACCGTCTACGGGGCTACCTGAGCACCAAGCCGGAGACGAGTCTGGCGGCGGTGGCGTCGACGCTGGCCGAAACGAGGTCCTTGTTCGAGCACCGCGCTGTCCTGCTCGGCGACGACACCATCAAGGGAACGACTCAGCCAAACCCCCGCGTGGTGTTCGTGTTCTCCGGCCAAGGCTCCCAGCGCGCCGGCATGGGCGACGAGCTGGCGGTTGCGTTCCCGGTCTTCGCCAAGATCCGTCAGCAGGTGTGGGATCTGCTCGATGTCCCGGATCTCGATGTGAATGAGACAGGTTTTGCGCAGCCGGCTCTGTTTGCGTTGCAGGTTGCGTTGTTCGGCCTTTTCGAGTCGTGGGGGGTACGGCCGGATGCGTTGATCGGGCACAGCATCGGTGAGCTCGCGGCTGGTTACGTGGCGGGTATCTGGTCGTTGGAGGATGCCTGCACGCTGGTGTCGGCCCGTGCGAGGTTGATGCAAGCGCTGCCATCGGGCGGAGCCATGGTCGCTGTCCCCGTCTCCGAGCAGCAAGCCCAGGCGGTGCTGACTGATGGGGTGGAGATCGCCGCCGTCAACGGCCCATCCTCGGTAGTGCTCTCCGGCGACGAAGAGGCGGTGTTGCAGGCTGCGGCCGCGTTGGGCGGCCGATCGAAGCGCCTGGCCACCAGTCACGCCTTTCACTCGGCGCGGATGGAACCCATGCTCGACGAGTTCCAGGCGATCGCCGGACAACTCACCTACCGGACGCCCCGGATTCCGTTGGCAGTCGGGGACGGTCCTGACTACTGGGTGCGGCAGGTCCGCGAGACAGTGCGGTTCGGTGACCACGTCGCCGCCCATGACGGCGCAGTTTTTGTTGAGCTCGGGCCCGATCGCAGCCTTGCCCGGCTGATCGACGGCATCGCGACCCTCGACCGGGAGGACGAGCCGCGGGCGGCGCTCGCCGCTCTGGCCGAGCTGCATGTGCGCGGCGTGGACGTCGACTGGCCAGTGACGTCCGGGCGGCGGGTGCTCGATCTGCCGACGTACGCCTTCCAGCGTCAGCGGTACTGGACGACCGGCGCCTTCCGGCCGGGTGACATGTCCGGGTTGGGGCTGGCGGCGGCGCGGCATCCCATGCTCGGTGCGGCTGTCCCGCTGCCCGGCTCGGACGGTGACGGTGTGGTGCTGACCGGGCGGGTGTCGCTGGCCACGCATGCCTGGTTGGCAGATCACGCCGTACGGGGGAGTGTGCTGCTCCCTGGAACAGGATTTGTGGAACTGGTACTCCGGGCCGCCGCCGAGGTCGGCTGCGATGTCGTCGACGAGCTGGTGATCGAAAGCCCGCTTATCCTCCCGGAGGCCGGGAGTGTCCAGTTGTCGGTCTCCGTTGACGGCGCCGCGGTGACCGTGTTCTCCCGGACGGAAGACGCTGACGCCTGGACCCGGCATGTCACGGCCGCCATCAGCTCCTCCGGGCATTCCGTCACGCTGCCGGAGTTCGCGGTATGGCCGCCGGCCGAGCGCGTCGATGTGTCTGATCTCTACGACCGTCTGGCCGCCGTCGGCTACGAGTACGGTCCTGCGTTCCAGGGTTTGCAGGCGGCCTGGCGGGACGGGGACACCGTCTATGCCGAGGTGGCGCTTGCCGATGAGCAGGTGCGGGACGCGACGCAGTTCGCAGTTCATCCGGCCCTGCTGGACGCCGCCCTGCACGCCTGCATACTCGGCACCTCCGACACCGAGCCACCGGCCGTGCGGCTGCCGTTCTCCTGGAACGGTATCCAGGTTGCCGTCACCGGCGCGACCATGTTGCGCGTGGCGGTGACACCGGTGCGGGACGGCTGGAACGTTCGGGTCGCCGATGAGAACGGCCTTCCCGTGGCGACCATCGGCTCGCTGATCACCCGGCCGGTCAGCACCGAAGACCTCTTCACCGTGTCCTGGACCGAGATCGCTGTCCCTGAAGAGTCGCCGATCCCCGACGCGGCGGTGATCACCTGCCACCCTGACGGTGACGATGACCCGTTGGCGCAGACCCGCCGTCTGACCACTCTGACTTTGCAAGCCATCCACAACGCGCTGACCGCCGACCACACCCTGATCGTGCACACCGGAACCGGACTGGCCTCTGCTGCGGTATCAGGCCTGGTCCGCTCCGCGCAATCCGAGCACCCCGGCCGATTCGTCCTGGTGGAGAGCGACGGCTCGCTCGACTCGGAGCAACTGGCCGCGGCGGCGGGCCTGAATGAACCACGACTGCGGTACGTCGATGGCCGGTGGGAAGCGCCACGACTGCTCCGGGTCACCGGCGGGTCTTCTCAGACAGTCTGGGATCCCGAGGGCACAGTGTTGATCACCGGCGCCTCCGGTGGCCTCGCCGGCATCCTCGCCCGGCACCTGGTGGCGGAGCGTGGTGTGCGTCGTCTCCTGCTGCTGTCGCGCACCACACCAGCCGGTATCGAGGAGTTGACCGCGCTGGACGCCCACGTCGACGCCATCTCGTGCGATGTCTCGGACCGGGCCGCCCTGGCGCGGGCCCTCGCGCAGGTGTCACCGCAACACCCGCTGACCGCGGTGATCCACACCGCCGGGGTGGTGGACGACGGGGTCATCGAATCACAGACCCCGCAACGCCTCGACACTGTCCTGCGACCCAAGGCTGACGGCGCCTGGCATCTGCATGAGCTCACCCGCGACGACAACCTCGCCGCGTTCGTCGTGTACTCGTCCGCCGCCGGTGTGCTCGGGGCTCCGGGGCAGGGCAACTACGCGGCGGCCAACGCCTTCGTGGATGCCCTGGCCGAGCAGCGCCGCGCCGACGGCCTGCCCGGGCTGTCCCTGGCCTGGGGCATGTGGGAGGACAGCAGCGGTATGACCGCCCAGCTGACCGACGCGGCCCGGGATCGGATGCGCCGCAGCGGGCTGCGGGCCATCACCGCTGAGGAAGGCATGCGGCTGTTCGACATGGCTTCCAGTCGCCACGAGCCGCTCCTGCTGGCCGCGCCGACCGAGGTTCCGGCGTTGCTGCGACCGGTGCGCCGCCCCGTTGCCCGCCGCGCACCGGCTGTCGACGCCGGCCTGACGCCGGCCGAGCGGGAACAAGCCCTGCTCACGCTGGTCCGCGACACCGCCGCCGCGGTACTGGGCTACGGCGACGGCAACGCCGTACCCGTCACTGCCGCCTTCAAAGACCTCGGCGTCGACTCGCTGACCGCGGTGGAACTGCGCAACAGCCTGGCCGAACCCATCGGCCTGCGGCTGCCGGCGACGCTGGTGTTCGACTACCCGACCCCCGCCACGCTCGCCGCCCGGCTGGGTGAGCTGATCACCGGCAGCGCACCCGCCCCGGCCCGCCGGCCTACGGCGACCGTGGCCCAGGACGAGCCCCTGGCGATCGTGGGCATGGCCTGCCGGCTGCCCGGCGGCGTCGAATCCCCCGACGACCTGTGGCGGCTGGTCGAGTCCGGCACCGACGCCATCACCGGCTTCCCCACCGACCGGGGCTGGCCGGACGTCACCGGCACATCACACTCCCAGCACGGCGGCTTCCTGCACACCGCAGCCGACTTCGACGCCGCGTTCTTCGGCATCAGCCCCCGCGAAGCCCTCGCCATGGACCCACAGCAACGACTGATCCTCGAAGCATCATGGGAAGCCTTCGAACGAGCAGGCATCGACCCGGCCGACGCCCGCGGAACCGACACCGGCGTGTTCATGGGCGCCTTCTCCGCCGGCTACGACGCCGACCGCGACGATTCGCCGGCGACCGCCGGTGCGGTGAGCGTGCTCTCGGGCCGGATCTCCTACTTCTTCGGCCTCGAAGGCCCCGCGATGACAGTCGACACCGCATGCTCGTCGTCGCTGGTCGCGCTGCATCAGGCCGGCTACTCGCTGCGCCAGGGCGAGTGCTCGATGGCCCTGGTCGGCGGTGTCACGGTGATGGCCACACCGCGGACGTTCGTGGAGTTCTCCCGCCAGGGCGGCCTGGCGTCCGACGGCCGGTGCAAGGCCTTCGGCGACACCGCGGACGGTACGGGCTGGTCCGAAGGCGTCGGCGTCCTGGTTGTCGAGCGCCTCTCCGACGCCCGGGCCAAGGGCCACCGGGTGCTTGCCGTCGTACGCAGCTCGGCGGTCAACCAGGACGGCGCCTCCAACGGCCTGACCGCACCCAACGGTCCTTCCCAGCAGCGGGTGATCCAAGCCGCCCTGGCCAACGCCGGCCTGGCGCCGCATGAGGTCGATGCGGTCGAGGCTCACGGCACCGGCACCACCCTGGGCGACCCGATCGAGGCGCAGGCGGTGATCGCCGCGTACGGCCAGGACCGGGAGCGACCGCTGCTGCTCGGCTCGATCAAGTCCAATGTCGGCCACACCCAAGCCGCCGCCGGCGTGTCCGGCGTGATCAAGATGGTCATGGCCCTGCGGCACGGCGTGGTGCCGCGCACCCTGCACGTGGACGAGCCGTCCCGGCACGTCGACTGGACCGCGGGCGCCGTGCGACTGGTGACGGAGAACCAGTCATGGCCGGAGACGGGCCGTCCTCGCCGGGCCGCTGTCTCCTCCTTCGGGATCAGCGGCACCAACGCTCACGTCATCCTCGAGGGCGTACCCGAAGAGCCGGTGCACCCTGGGCAGCCCTCGGAACGGGTGCCGTTGGTGATCTCGGCCAAGTCCTCGTCCGCGCTGTCGCAGATCGAGGACCGGCTGCGCGCCTATCTGGCGGCCAGGCCGGAGGCGAGTCTCGGGGCGGTCGCATCAACCCTGGCGACGAGGTCGTTGTTCGAGCACCGCGCTGTACTGCTGGACGGCGATGTGGTCAGAGGCGTTGCCGAGCCGAACCCGCGGGTGGTGTTCGTGTTCTCCGGTCAGGGTTCGCAGCGTGCCGGTATGGGCGATGAGCTGGCGGCTGCGTTCCCGGTCTTCGCGAAGATCCGTCAGCAGGTGTGGGATCTGCTCGATGTCCCGGATCTGGATGTGAATGAGACGGGTTTTGCGCAGCCGGCTTTGTTTGCGTTGCAGGTTGCGTTGTTCGGTCTTCTCGAGTCGTGGGGGGTACGGCCGGATGCGTTGATCGGGCACAGCATTGGTGAGCTCGCGGCTGGTTACGTGGCGGGTATCTGGTCGTTGGAGGATGCCTGCACGTTGGTGTCGGCACGGGCGAGGTTGATGCAGGCGTTGCCGCTTGGTGGGGTGATGGTCGCTGTCCCGGTGTCTGAGCAGCAAGCCCAGGCGGTGCTGACTGATGGGGTGGAGATCGCCGCGGTCAACGGCCCGTCTTCGGTGGTGCTGTCCGGTGATGAGGCGGCGGTGTTGCGGGCGGCTGCCGCGTTGGGTGGCCGATCGAAGCGCCTGGCTACCAGTCACGCCTTTCATTCGGCGCGGATGGAACCGATGTTGGACGAGTTCCGGGCGGTCGCTGAGCAGCTCACTTATCGGGCGCCTCGGATTTCGATGGCCGTCGGGGATGGCCCTGAGTATTGGGTACGGCAGGTTCGTGAGACGGTGCGGTTCGGTGAGCAGGTGGCGGCCCACGATGGTGCGACGTTTGTTGAGTTGGGACCGGACGGCAGCCTTGCCCGGCTCATTGACGGCGTCGCGATGCTGGACCGTGAGGACGAACCACGGGCCGCGCTCGCCGCTCTGGCAGAACTGCACGTGCGCGGGGTGGACGTCGACTGGCCCCACGACGGGCAACTGCTGCAGGACCTGCCGACCTACGCGTTCCAGCGGGAGCGGTACTGGGCGACCGCTGCGGACCGGCCGGGCGATGTGTCGGGGTTGGGGCTGACGGTGGTGCGGCATCCGTTGCTGGGCGTGGCGACCGCGTTGCCGGGCTCGGGCGGTGATGGTGTGGTGTTGACCGGGCGGGTGTCGCTGGCCACGCATGGCTGGTTGGCGGATCATGCGGTGCGGGGCAGTGTGTTGTTGCCTGGTACCGGGTTTGTGGAGCTGGTGCTGCGGGCGGCTGCCGAGGTCGGTTGTGATGTTGTGGATGAGCTGGTGATCGAGAGCCCGCTGGTGCTCCCGGAGGCTGGGAGTGTCCAGTTGTCGGTGTCGGTCAGCGGTGACACCGTCACCGTCTTCTCCCGGGCGTCCGACGCCTGGACCCGGCACGTAACGGCCACGATCAGTACCTCCGAGCGCACCGTCACCGCGCCGGACTTCACCGTGTGGCCACCGGCCGGAAGTGTGGACGTGGCGGGCCTCTATGACCGGCTCGCGGCCGTCGGCTACGAGTACGGGCCCGCCTTCCAGGGCTTGCAGGCGGCCTGGCGGGACGGGGACACCGTCTACGCCGAGGTGGGTCTCGCCGACGAGCAGGTGCGGGACGCGACACAGTTCGCGATTCATCCCGCCCTGCTCGACGCCGCCCTGCACGCCTGCCTGCTCCACACCGGCGACAGCCCGCCGGAGGTCCGGCTCCCGTTCTCCTGGAACGGGATCCACGTCCACCACGCCGGCTCGACCACCCTGCGCGTCGCCGTGAAACCGGTGGAGGACGGCTGGAGCATTCAGGCCGCTGACGACACGGGACGGCTCGTCGCCACCGTCGACTCACTGATCACCCGACCGGTCACCACCGACACCGATGACCTGTATGTCGTCACGTGGACCGAGGTTCCCGTCCCGGACGACTCGGCCACCGCCGACGTTGCGGTCCTCACGGCCCACCCCGACAACATCGACCCGCTGACCGAAACTCGAGTGCTGACCACCCGAACCCTCCAAGCTATCCAAGCCGAGCTCGCCACCGACAACACCCTGATCGTGCACACCGGGACCGGACCCGCCTCCGCCGCGGTGTCAGGCCTGGTCCGCTCCGCCCAATCAGAACACCCAGGCCGGTTCATCCTGGTGGAAAGCGACGACCCCCTGGACCCGGCACAGCTGAACGTGGCCGCGGGCCTGGACGAGCCGCGACTACGGGTCACCGACGGCCGCTGGGAAGCACCACGCCTCACCCGCGCACACCCCGGCCCGCTGACCATCCCCGACACCGAGACCTGGCAGCTGCAACTACCCCGGAGCGGCACGCTGCAAGACCTCGCCCTCATCGAGGTCCCGCAGCGGCCCCTGCAAACGGGCGAAGTCCGCATCGCCGTTCGCGCCGCCGGCCTCAACTTCCGCGACGTCCTCATCACCCTGGGCAAGTATCCGGGCGGGGGAGCGATCGGCAGCGAAGCCGCCGGTGTGGTCCTCGAGACCGGCCCCGGGGTAGACGACCTCGTCCCCGGCGACCGTGTCTTCGGCCTCGTCGAAGACGGGTTCGCCCCGACCGCCGTCACCCAGCGCCGTCTGCTGGGCGCGATGCCCGGCCACTGGTCGTTCACCACGGCGGCCTCCGTCCCCATCGTGTTCGCCACCGCCTACTACGGGCTGGTCGACCTCGCCGGCCTCAGCGAGGGTGAATCGGTGCTGATCCACGCCGCGACCGGTGGTGTGGGTATGGCCGCCATGCAGATCGCCCGGCATTTGGGTGCGGATATCTACGCGACCGCGAGTATCGGTAAGCAGCATCTTCTGCGTGCGGCTGGGGTGGACGAGACGCGGATTGCCGACTCGCGCACCACCGCCTTCCGAGACACCTTCAGTGGTATCGATGTTGTTCTGAACTCGCTCAGTGGTGAGTTTGTGGATGCTTCGCTTGACGTGCTGGCACCGGGTGGCCGGTTCATCGAGATGGGTAAGACGGACGTCCGTAGTGGTCTGGATGTCTTCTATCGTGCGTTCGATCTTATGGATGCCGGGCCTGATCGGTTGCGGGAGATCATGGCCGAGCTGCTCGACCTGTTCGGGCGTGGTGTGTTGCAGCCGCTACCCGTGAAGGCGTGGGACATCCGCCAAGCCCGCGAAGCGTTCAGCTGGATGAGCCGGGCCCGCCACATCGGCAAGAATGTTCTCACCATCCCACAGCAACTCGACCCGGACGGCACGGTGTTGATTACCGGCGGCTCAGGAGTCCTGGCCGGCATCCTCGCCCGCCACCTGGTGGCCGACCAGGGCGTAAGGCATCTGCTGCTGCTGTCACGGCGTACCCCAGACAAGGGATTGATCGAAAACCTTGCCGGGCTGGGCGCCCACGTCGACACCATCACCTGCGACGTGTCCGACCGCGCGGCGCTGGAGCAGGCACTGACCCAGGTGCCACCAGAACACCCCCTCACCGCGATCATCCACACCGCCGGAACACTCGACGACGGCGTCATCGACACACAAACACCCGAACGCCTCGACACCGTCCTCAAACCCAAAGCCGACGCCGCCTGGCACCTCCACCAACTCACCCAACACAACGACCTCGCCGCATTCATCCTCTACTCCTCCGCCGCCGGCGTCCTCGGCGCCGCCGGCCAAAGCAACTACGCCGCCGCCAACGCCTTCCTCGACACCCTCGCCCAACAACGCCAAGCCGAGGGACTGCCTGCCCTCTCCCTCGCCTGGGGACTGTGGGAGGACACCAGCGGCCTCACCGCCAAGCTGACCGACACCGACCACGAACGCATCCGCCGCAGCGGCCAGCAGACGATCACCGCCGAACACGGGATGCGTCTCTACGACGACGCCTCGCGTCTTGGCGAAGCAGTGGTGGTCGCCGCCCCGATGAACCCGGCACCGGCGGGCGAGGTTCCGGCGTTGATGCGCTCGCTGCATCGCCCGGTCGCGCGACGAACCGCCGCCGACCCGATGCGGGGCCTGGCCGCTCTGCCGCTCGCAGAGCGCGAACAGGCGCTGCTGGCGGTGGTGAGCGACAACGCCGCGGTGGTGCTGGGGTACGCCGAGGGGCGCGACGTGACGCAGACCGCCGCGTTCAAGGACCTGGGCGTGGACTCGTTGACCGCGGTGGAGCTGCGGAACACCCTCGCGAAGGCGACCGGGCTGAGACTGCCGGCCACGATCGTGTTCGACTATCCGACCCCGGGCACGCTCGCCACCCGGCTGGGCGAGCTGCTCGCACCGGCGGAACCGGAACCCGTGCCCGAGGAGCAGGAGCTGCGGCGGGTGCTCGCGGGCGTGCCGATGGCCCGGTTCCGCGAGGCGGGCGTGCTGGACACGCTGCTGCGACTGGCCGGCGTGACCGATCCGGCCGAGCCAGGACCCGACGACGACGCCGCCGTCGATGCGATGGACACCGACGCTCTCATCAAGCACGTGCTGGAAGGGGAACGATGAGCGACGACCAGATCGTCGACGCGTTGCGGATGTCGATCAAGGAGAACACCCGGCTCCGCAAGGCCAACGCCACCCTGCAGGCCGCCCTGGACGAGCCGCTGGCGATCGTGGGCATGGCGTGCCGGCTGCCCGGAGGCGTTTCCTCTCCGGAGGATCTGTGGCGGCTGGTCGAGTCGGGCACGGATGCGACCTCCGGCTTCCCGGCCGACCGTGGCTGGGCTGATTCTTCGATGCGGGGCGGGTTTCTCGATGCCGCCGCCGATTTCGACGCCGCGTTCTTCGGGATCAGCCCGCGTGAGGCCCTCGCCATGGATCCGCAGCAGCGGCTGGTGCTGGAAGCGTCCTGGGAAGCCTTCGAACGGGCCGGCATCGAGCCAGGATCGGTGCGTGGCAGCGACACCGGGGTGTTCATGGGCGCGTTCTCCGGAGGGTACGGTGTCGGCGCCGACCTGGGAGGTTTCGGCGTCACCGCGGGCGCGGTCAGCGTGCTCTCGGGCCGGGTCTCCTACCTCTTCGGCCTGGAAGGTCCCGCGGTCACCGTCGACACCGCATGCTCGTCGTCGCTGGTCGCCCTGCATCAGGCCGGGCATGCGTTGCGGCAGGGGGAGTGCTCCCTGGCGCTGGTGGGCGGTGTCACGGTGATGTCCACGCCGGACATCTTCGTGGAGTTCTCCCGCCAGGGCGGGCTGGCGTCCGACGGCCGGTGCAAGGCGTTCGCGGACACCGCCGACGGTACGAGCTGGTCCGAAGGCGTCGGTGTGCTCGTGGTCGAGCGCCTCTCCGACGCCCGCGCAAAAGGCCACCAGGTGCTCGCGCTCGTACGAGGGTCGGCGGTCAACCAGGACGGGGCCTCCAACGGCTTGACCGCACCCAACGGGCCGTCGCAGCAGCGGGTGATCCAGGCCGCCCTGGCCAGCGCCGGTCTGACCACCGCCGAGGTGGACGTCGTGGAGGCGCACGGCACCGGTACCCGGCTCGGCGACCCGATCGAGGCCCAGGCCGTGATCGCCACCTATGGCCGCGACCGTGAACGGCCGGTGTTGCTGGGATCGCTGAAATCGAACGTGGGCCACACCCAGGCGGCCTCCGGCGTGTCGGGCGTGATCAAGATGGTCATGGCTTTGCGGCACGGCGTCGTGCCGCGCACCCTGCATGTGGAAGAGCCTTCCCGGCACGTCGACTGGACCGCGGGCGCCGTGCACCTGGTGACGGAGAACCAGCTCTGGCCGGACACGGGACGGCCGCGCCGCGCGGCTGTGTCGTCATTCGGGGTGAGCGGTACCAATGCCCACGTCATCGTGGAGGGCGTACCCGAAGAGCCGGCGCACCCCGAGGATTCTTCGGAGCTGGCGCCGCTGGTGATCTCGGCCAAGACGCCGGCCGCGCTGTCGCAGATCGAGGACCGGCTGCGCGCCTATCTGGCGGCCAGGCCGGAGGCGAGTCTGGCGGCGGTGGCGTCGACGCTGGCCGAAACGAGATCGTTGTTCGAGCACCGCGCGGTCCTGCTGGGCGGCGACGTGGTCAGAGGCGTTGCCGAGCCCAACCCGCGAGTGGTGTTCGTGTTCTCCGGCCAAGGCTCTCAGCGTGCCGGTATGGGCGATGAGCTGGCGGCTGCGTTCCCGGTTTTCGCGAAGATCCGTCAGCAGGTGTCGGATCTACTCGATGTTCCGGATCTGCCAGTGGACGACACTGGTCATGCGCAGCCGGCTTTGTTTGCGTTGCAGGTTGCGTTGTTCGGTCTTCTTGAATCTTGGGGGGTACGGCCGGATGCGTTGATCGGGCACAGCATTGGTGAGCTCGCGGCTGGTTATGTGTCTGGGATCTGGTCGTTGGAGGATGCCTGCACGTTGGTGTCGGCCCGTGCGAGGTTGATGCAGGCGCTGCCATCGGGTGGGGTGATGGTCGCTGTCCCGGTGTCTGAGCAGCAGGCCAGGTCGGTGCTGACTGATGGGGTGGAGATCGCCGCGGTCAACGGGCCGTCTTCGGTGGTGCTCTCGGGTGATGAGGCGGCGGTGTTGCGGGCGGCGGCCGCGTTGGGTGGCCGATCGAAGCGCCTGGCCACCAGTCACGCCTTTCACTCGGCGCGGATGGAACCCATGCTCGACGAGTTCCGGGCGGTCGCTGAGCAGCTCACCTATCAGACGCCCCGGATTCCGTTGGCCGTCGGGGACGGTCCTGAGTATTGGGTGCGGCAGGTTCGTGAGACGGTGCGGTTCGGTGACCAGGTCGCCGCCCATGACGGTGCGGTTTTTGTTGAGCTAGGCCCCGAAGGGACCTTGGCGGGGTTGATCGACGGTGTCGCGATGTTGGACCGTGAGGATGAGGCGCGGGCCGCGCTCACCGCCTTGGCGGAACTGCATGTGCGGGGTGTGAAGGTTGACTGGCCGTTAGCGTCCGGGCGGCGGGCACTGGACCTGCCGACCTACGCGTTCCAGCGGGAGCGGTATTGGGCGGAGGCGGCCCGGTCGCCCGGGGACGTGTCCGGGTTGGGGCTGACGGTGGTGCGGCATCCGTTGCTGGGCGTGGCGACCGCGTTGCCGGGCTCGGGCGGTGATGGTGTGGTGTTGACCGGGCGGGTGTCGCTGGCCACGCATGGCTGGTTGGCGGATCATGCGGTGCGGGGCAGTGTGTTGTTGCCTGGTACCGGGTTTGTGGAGCTGGTGCTGCGGGCGGCTGCCGAGGTCGGTTGTGATGTTGTGGATGAGCTGGTGATCGAGAGCCCGCTGGTGCTCCCGGAGGCCGGGAGTGTCCAGTTGTCGGTCTCCGTTGACGGCGCCGCGGTGACCGTCTTCTCCCGGACGGAAGACGCCTGGACCCGGCATGCCACGGCCACGATCAGTACCTCCCAGCGCCCGGCCACGCCGTCGGAATTCCCTGTGTGGCCACCGGCTGAGCGCGTCGATGTCTCCGATCTCTACGACCGCCTGGCCGCCATCGGGTACGAGTACGGGCCCGCGTTCCAGGGTTTGCGGGCGGCGTGGCGCGAGGGGGACACCGTCTACGCCGAGGTGGTCCTCGACGAGCGGCAGGCGCCGGACGCGGAACGGTTCGTGCTGCATCCCGCGCTACTGGACGCTGCCTTGCACGCCTGCATGCTGCATGTTCCGGAGGCGCGGCAGGAGCTGCGGCTGCCGTTCTCGTGGAACGGCGTCCACGTTCACACCGCCGGCCCGACCATGCTGCGCGTGGCGGTGACACCGGTGCAGGACGGCTGGAACGTCCGGGTCGCCGATGAGAACGGCCTTCCCGTGGCGACCATCGGCTCGCTGATCACCCGGCCGGTCAGCACCGAAGACCTCTTCACCGTGTCCTGGACCGAGATCGCTGTCCCTGAAGAGTCGCCGATCCCCGACGCGGCGGTGATCACCTGCCACCCTGACGGTGACGATGACCCGTTGGCGCAGACCCGCCGTCTGACCACTCTGACTTTGCAAGCCATCCACAACGCGCTGACCGCCGACCACACCCTGATCGTGCACACCGGAACCGGACTGTCCTCCGCCGCCGTATCAGGTCTGGTCCGTTCCGCGCAGTCGGAGCATCCCGGCCGATTTGTCCTGGTGGAAAGCGATGAGCATGTAGACCCGGAGCAGTTGGCTGCGACCGTCGGCTTGGACGAACCACGGCTGCGGTACCTCAACGGCCGGTGGGAAGTACCGCGGCTGATCCGGGTCACCGCCGGGCCTTCACAGACAGCCGCCTGGGATCCCGATGGCACGGTGGTGATCACCGGCGCTTCCGGCGGACTCGCCGGCATCCTCGCCCGGCACCTGGTGGCGGAGCGTGGGGTGCGTCGTCTCCTGCTGCTGTCGCGCACCGCCCCGGCCGGTATCGAGGAGCTGGACGCCCACGTCGACGCCATCTGCTGCGACGTCTCGGACCGGGCCGCCCTGGTGCAGGCCCTCGCGCAGGTGTCACCGCGACACCCGCTGACCGCGGTGATCCACACCGCTGGGGTGGTGGACGACGGGGTCATCGAATCACAGACCCCGCAACGCCTCGACACCGTTCTGCGACCCAAGGCTGACGGCGCCTGGCACCTGCATGAGCTCACCGCGGGCAGCAACCTCGCCGCATTCATCATGTACTCCTCCGCCGCCGCAGTACTCGGCTCCCCAGGCCAAGGCAACTACGCGGCGGCCAACGCCTTCCTCGACGCCCTCGCCGAACACCGCCACGCCGACGGCCTGCCCGCACTGTCCCTGGCCTGGGGCACGTGGGAAGACACCAAGGGGCTGACCGCCCAGCTCACCGACACGTGGCGAGAACGGCTGCGGCGCAGCGGCCTGAAGGCCATCACCGCCGAACACGGCATGCACCTGTTCGACACCGCTTCCGGCCACGACCAGCCACTCCTGGTCGCCGCGCCGATGAACCCGACGCCCGACGCCGAAGTTCCCGCGTTGCTGCGATCGATACACCGCCCCGTCGCCCGCCGCGCCCCGGCTGTCGACCCCGGCCTGACACCCGCCGAACGCGAACAAGCCCTGCTCAAGACCGTCCGCGACAGCGCGGCCCTGGTACTGGGCTACCCCGACGCCATCCCCGCCACAGGCTCATTCAAAGACCTCGGCATCGACTCACTGACCGCAGTCGAACTACGCAACAACCTCGCCAAAACCACCGGCCTACGGCTACCCGCAACCCTGGTCTTCGACTACCCGACCCCCGCCACCCTCGCCACCCGGCTGAGCGAACTACTCACCGGCAGCACACCCACCCCAGCACGCCGACCCGCGACGACCGTGACCCACGACGAACCCTTGGCCATCGTCGGCATGGCCTGCCGACTGCCCGGCGGCGTCTCCACCCCGGAAGACCTGTGGCGGCTGGTCGAGTCCGGCACCGACGCGATCGCGCCGTTTCCCACCGATCGGGGCTGGGACGTCGAGGGTCTGTTCGATCCGGATCCGGATGCGGCCGGTAAGTCGTACTGCGTGCGGGGCGGTTTCCTCGATGCGGTGGCCGATTTCGACGCGTCGTTCTTCGGGATCAGCCCGCGCGAGGCCCTCGCGATGGATCCGCAGCAGCGGCTGATCCTCGAAGCATCATGGGAAGCCTTCGAACGAGCCGGCATCAACCCGGCCGACGCCCGCGGAACCGACACCGGCGTGTTCATGGGCGCGTTCACCAGTGGCTACGGCGCCGACCTCGAGGGCTTCGGCGGGACCGCGGGCGCGATGAGTGTCCTGTCCGGCCGGGTGTCGTACTTCTTCGGTCTGGAAGGCCCCGCGGTGACAGTCGATACGGCGTGTTCGTCGTCGCTGTTCGCGTTGCACCAGGCCGGTTATGCCCTGCGCCAGGGCGAATGCTCGATGGCCCTGGTCGGCGGGGTCACCGTGATGGCCACACCGCGGACCTTCGTGGAGTTCTCGCGCCAGCGCGGTCTGGCCGCTGACGGCCGGTGCAAGGCCTTCGGCGACACCGCGGACGGTACGGGTTGGTCCGAAGGCGTTGGCGTGCTCCTCGTCGAGCGGCTGTCGGACGCCCAAGCGAAAGGCCACCGGGTCCTGGCTGTCGTGCGCGGCTCGGCGGTCAACCAGGACGGGGCGTCCAACGGCCTGACCGCCCCCAACGGGCCCTCCCAGCAACGCGTCATCCAGGCCGCACTCCACAACGCCCACCTGACCCCAGCCGACGTGGACGTGGTCGAGGCCCACGGCACGGGTACGACCCTGGGCGACCCGATCGAGGCTCAGGCGGTGATCGCCACCTACGGCCAGGACCGAGACCAACCCCTGTTGCTCGGGTCGCTGAAGTCGAACGTCGGCCACACCCAGGCGGCTGCCGGGGTCTCCGGTGTCATCAAGATGGTGATGGCCTTGCAGCACGGGGTGGTGCCGCGAACGCTGCATGTGGATGAGCCGTCACGGCACGTCGACTGGACGGCCGGCGCCGTTCAGCTGATCACCGAGAATCAGGGGTGGCCGGACACTGGCCGCCCGCGCCGGGCGGGCGTGTCCGCGTTCGGGGTCAGTGGCACCAACGCCCACGTCATCCTCGAAGGCCCACCCACTCAGCCCCCAGCCACCGCCCCGCAGGAGCCGGCGCCGTTGGTCATCTCCGCGAAGACACCGGCGGCGTTGGCCGACTACGAGGGCCGCCTGCGTGCTTACCTGGCCGCCACACCGGGCACCGACGCGCGGGCGCTGGTGGTGACACGGTCGTTGTTCGAGCACCGCGCCGTGCTGCTGGGCGACGACACGGTTACCGGCACCGCAATTGCGGATCTGCGGGTGGTGTTTGTGTTCCCGGGTCAGGGCTGGCAGTGGCTTGGTATGGGCGCCGCATTGCGGGGGTCGTCGGTGGTGTTCGCCGAACGGATGGCCGAGTGTGCGGCGGCGTTGAGTGAGTTCGTCGACTGGGACCTGTTTACTGTGCTGAACGATCCGGCGGTGGTGGATCGGGTTGATGTGGTGCAGCCAGCCTGCTGGGCGGTGATGGTGTCGCTGGCTGCGGTGTGGCAGGCCGCTGGTGTGCGCCCGGATGCGGTGGTTGGTCACTCTCAGGGTGAGATCGCCGCCGCGTGTGTGGCGGGTGCGATCTCGCTGCGGGATGCGGCGCGGGTTGTGGCGCTGCGCAGTCGTTTGATCGGTGAGCGGTTGGCGGGTCAGGGTGCGATGGCGTCGGTGACGTTGCCCGCTGATCAGATCGTCCTCGCTGACGGGGTTTGGATCGCCGCGCACAACGGTCCTGCGTCGACGGTGATCGCCGGTAGTGCGGACGCGGTGGAACAGATGCTGGGAGACCGGGTCCGGAAGATCGCGGTGGATTACGCCTCCCACACCCCACACGTCGAACAGATCCAGACCGAACTGCTCGACATCACCGCCGGCATCGGCTCGCAGGCGCCTGTCATCCCGTGGTTCTCCACCGTCGACGGGTCCTGGATCGACGCCCCGCTGGATGCCGACTACTGGTATCGCAACCTGCGTCAACCGGTCGGCTTCCACCCCGCCGTGGAAACCTTGCAGACACTCGGTGAAACCGTGTTCGTCGAGGTCAGCGCCAGCCCGGCGTTGCTACCGGCGATGGATGATGCGGTCACGGTTGCCACGTTGCGTCGTGATGACGGGGCCATCAGCCGGATGTATACCGCGCTCGCTGAGGCCCACGTCCACGGCGTGAACGTCGACTGGGCGGCGGTTCTGGGCATTGCTACCCGGCACGTGGGTGATCTTCCGACGTACGCGTTCCAACGTCAGCGCTATTGGGCCGACGCGGCCCGCGCGGGCGAGCCCATGCTGAGCTCGATCATCGAACTGCCCGGCACCGACGGTGTGCTGCTCACCGGCCGGCTATCACTGTCCACCCATCCCTGGCTGGCCGACCACCAGATCCGCGGCAATATCCTGCTGCCCGGCACCGCCTTCGTCGAACTCGTGACCCGTGCCGCCGCTGAGGTCGGCTGCGAGATGATCGACGAACTGGTGACCGAGACACCGCTCGTGCTGCCGCCCACCGGAAGCGTGCAGCTCTCGGTGTCGGTCACCGGCGACACGGTCACCGTGTACTCGAAGGGGGACGACACCAGCGACTGGACCCGGCATGTCACCGCCACCATCAGCACCTCCCCGCCCACAGCGGTCCCACCCGATTCCGTCGTCTGGCCGCCGGCCGAGGCCGAGCCGATCGACGTCACCGACTTCTACCCCCGGCTGACCACCGACGGCTACCACTACGGACCCGCCTTCCAAGGCCTGCAAGCCGCATGGCGCCACCACGACACCATCTACGCCGACATCAGCCTCGCCGAAGCGCAGGTCTCGGAAGCGTCCCGGTACGCCGTACACCCCGCCCTGCTCGACGCCGCCCTGCACGCCTGCATGCTGCACGCGACTGACACCCCACCGGAAGTACGGCTGCCGTTCTCCTGGAACCGGATCCACGTCCACGCCGCCGGCTCGACCAGCCTGCGCGTCGCCGTGACACCCGAGGAAGACGGCTGGAACGTCCGAGCCGTCGACCACACCGGCCGCCCGGTCGTCACCATCGACACGCTTGTCACCCGACCGGTCACCGCCGAGCCCGACGACCTGCTCACCCTCACCTGGACCGAAATCGGGGACCCCGGACGACCGAGCCTCACCGTCGGCCGCTTCGAGGACGACCGTTCCCCGGCCCCTGAGGTGGTGGTCTTCTCGGCCCACCCCGACAGCGACGACCCGCTTGCGCAGGCCCGCGCCCTGACCGCCAGGACCCTGGAGGCGATCCGGACGTGGCTGACCGCCGAGCGCTTCGCCGACAGCACCCTGATCGTGCACACCGGAACCGGCCTCGCCGCCGCCACGGTCTCCGGCCTGGTGCGATCCGCCCAATCGGAGCACCCGGGCCGCATCGTCCTGGTCGAAGGCGATGAGCCCGTGGAGCTGGAACAACTGGCCGGGACCGCCGGGCTGGACGAGCCGCGGCTCCGCGTCACCGGCGGCCGATGGGAGGTGCCACGGCTGGTCCGCGCCACGTCCGGACCTGGAGCGGCCTGGGATCCGGACGGCACGGTGCTGATCACGGCCGACTCCGCGGGACTGGCCACCGTCCTCATCCGGCACCTGGTGGCCGAGAACCAGGCCCGCCACGTGTTGCTGATCTCGCCCGGCGCTCCGGACGAGACGTTCGGCGCCCACGTCGAGACGGTCACCTGCGACCTCTCCGATCGCGCCGCGCTGGAGCGGGCACTCGAGAAGGTGTCTCCCGAGCATCCGCTCACCGCCGTGATCCATACCGCCGGCGTGCTGGACGACGGCGTCGTCGAGTCGCAGACCGCGCAGCGGCTGGACGCCGTCCTGCGGCCCAAGGCCGACGCCGCCTGGCACCTGCACGAGCTCACCCGGGACAGCGCGCTCGCCGCGTTCGTCCTGTACTCCTCGGCCGCGGCCCTGCTGGGCGCTCCCGGACAGAGCACCTATGCGGCGGCCAACGCGTTCCTGGACGCCCTGGCGGAGCAGCGCCGCGCCGACGGCCTCCCCGGGCTGGCGCTGGCCTGGGGCATGTGGGAGGACACCGGCGGGCCGGTCGCCGAGCTCACCGGCGCCGATCGGGACCGGATCCGGCGCAGTGGTCTGCGGCCCATCACCGCCGAGCATGGAATGCGCCTGTTCGACCTCGCGTCCGGCCGGGGCGAGCCGGTTCTGGTGGCGGCGCCGATGGATCCCGCGCGCGACGCTGAGGTTCCGGCGTTGCTGCGCCTGGTCCATCGCCCGATCGCGCGGCGGGCCCCGTCCCGCGGCGACGCGCCGGTCCGGGGACTGGCATCGCTGGGGCCGGCCGAGCGGGAACAGGCCTTGCGGAAGCTGGTGTCCGACACCGCGGCCGGGGTTCTCGGATATGCGGATCCCGGTGCTGTTCCGATGACTGCCGCGTTCCGCGAACTGGGTGTGGATTCGCTGACCGCGGTGGAATTGCGGAACGGTCTGGCGAAGGCCACCGGGATGCGGTTGCCCGCCACCATGGTGTTCGATTATCCGACCCCGCAGGCACTGGCCGTCCGGCTCGGCGAAATGCTGACTCCGGAGGTTCAGCAAGCGACGACTCTGAGTGCCGAACTCAACCGGCTGGAGGGGTGGATCGCGGAGATGTTCTCGTCGGCCGGCCCCGACGAGCAGCAGGTTTCCCTGCTGGAGGATCGGCTCGCCGCGATCTTGAACGGAAGACGTCGCCGGTCGCGTGCCGACGATGCCACGACCGGCTCGCTCGCCGGCGCGAGCGCCGGCGAGATCCTCGAATTCATCGACCGGGAATTCGGTGATCCGACAATGTGAATGCGTCCGGCCGAAGAATGCGGATTCATGACGGACACGTGCCGTAGCTGATCCTGCTATGTCGGACGTCATGAACTTTGCCGTACTTACAACGTTGTTGTCAGCGATGGGAAGCGTTTGAGGTCCGACGCGAAGGTGGTGCCTGTCTGTGGAGTTCAACGACCTGGTCGCCCGCGATGACGAGCTCAGAAGGTTGGATCAGGCCCTCGGCCGCGCTGCCGGTGGACGGGGTGTCGTCGTCACCGTCACCGGACCGGTCTCCTGCGGCAAGACCGAACTGCTCGACGCGGCCGCTGCCAAGGAATACGTCATCGTGCTGCGCGCGGTCTGTTCGGCGGAGGAACGGACCCTGCCGTACGCCGTGATCGGGCAGCTCCTCGACCACCCGGCGCTCTCCTCCCGGGCGCCGGGGCTGGCCTGCGTGACCGCGGCGGGCCGGACGCTGTCGGCCGACGCCGAGAACCGCCTGCGCGGCGACCTCACCCGTACCCTGCTGGCCCTCGCCGCCGAACGGCCGGTGCTGATCTGCATCGACGACGTGCACCAGGCCGACACCGCCTCGCTGAACTGCCTGCTGCACCTGGCCCGGCGGGTCGCCTCGGCCCGGATCGCCATGATCCTCACCGAGTTACGCCGGCTCACCCCGGCCCATCCCCGGTTCGAGGCGGAACTGCTCAGCCTGCGGCACCACCGCGAGATCGCGCTGCGTCCGCTGGGCCCGGCGGACGCCGCCGAGCTGGCCCGTGCCGGCCTCGGCCCCGGTGTCACGGCGGGCGAGCTGGCCGAGGTGTACGAGGCGACCAGCGGGAACCCCAACCTGGTCCGCGGCCTGGTCAACGACGTGCGGGAGGCCTGGGCCGCCGGCGGCACGGGCATCCAGGCGGGGCGCGCGTACCGGCTGGCGTACCTCAGCTCCCTGTATCGCTGCGGTCCGGTCGCGTTACAGATCGCGCAGGCGGCGGCGGTGCTCGGCACCAGTGCCACCGTCACGCGGGCGCGCCGGGTCAGCGGGCTCGACGCCGAGACGGTGGACGAGGCGACCGAGGTCCTCACCGAGGGAGGCCTGCTGCGCGACCATCGGTTCCCACACCCGGCGGCCCGCTCGGTCGTCCTGGACGACATGTCCGCACAGGAACGCCGCCGCCTGCACCGGTCCGCCCTGGACGTGCTGGACGGCGTACCCGTCGACGTGCTCGCACACCACCAGGCCGGCGCCGGTCTGGTGCGCGGTCCGAAGGCCGCCGAGATCTTCGCGCGAGCGAGTCAGGAGCTTCGGGTACGCGGCGAGGTGGACGCCGCGACCGAGTACCTGCAACTGGCTTACCGGGCGTCCGACGACGCCGGCGCCCGGGCCGCGCTGCAGGTGGAGACCGTGGCGAGCGAACGCCGCCGCAACCCGCTGGCCCCCAGCCGGCACCTGGACGAGCTGGCCGCCGCCGCCCGTGCCGGTCTGCTGTCGGCCGAGCACGGTGCGCTGACCGCCCACTGGCTGGCCGACGCCGGGCGCTCCGGTGAGGCGGCCGAGGTGCTGGCGCTGCAACGTGCGCTCACGGTCACCGACCAGGACCGGGCTCACCTGCGGGCCGCCGAGGTGTCGCTCGCGCTGTTCCACCCCGGCGTCCCGGATCCGGACCGGAACCCGCACCCCCTCGCGCCGGAGGAGCTCGCGACCCTGTCCCGGGCCGCCCGGCACGGTGTGACCGCCGACAACGCGTTGCTGGCGGCGCTGCGTGGCCGTCCCGAGTCCGCCGCCGCCGAGGCGGAGAACGTCCTGCGCAACGCTGACGCCGCGGCGGCCGGGCCGACCGCTCTGGCCGCGCTGACGGCCCTGCTCTACGCCGAGAACACCGACGCCGCGCAGCTCTGGGCCGACAAGCTGATGGCGGGGACCGGGGCGGCGGAGGGCGAGGCGGGCTACGCGGGACCGCGGACCGAAGCCGCCCTGCGCCGAGGTGATCTGGCCGCCGCTGTGCAGGCGGCCGCCGCGGTCCTGGACCGATGCCCGCTGCCGCCGCTCGGCATCTCCGCCGTGTTGCCGCTGAGCAGCGCGGTGGCCGCCGCCGTCCGGCTGGGCGAGATCGAGCGGGCCGAGAAGTGGCTCGCCGAGCCGCTGCCGGACGCCGTCCACGACAGTCTGTTCGGTCTGCACCTGCTGATCGCGCGCGGCCGGTACAGCCTTGCGGTGGGCCGGCCCGAGGCGGCGTACACGGCGTTCCGGGACTGCGGGGAGCGGATGCGCCGGTGGGACGTCGACGTTCCGGGGCTGGCCCTGTGGCGGGTGGAGGCCGCCGAGGCACTGCTGTCCGGCCGCGACCGGGAGGAGGGCCGGCGGCTGATCGACGAGCAGCTCACCCGGGCGATGGGGCCCCGGTCCAGGGCCATGACCCTGCGGGTACGAGCGGCCTACGAACCGCCGGCGAGGCGGATCGACCTGCTCGACGAGGCGGCCGACCTGTCGCTGTCCGGCAACGACCAGTACGAGCGGGCGCGGGTGCTGGCCGATCTGAGCGAGGCGTTCAGCGCGCTGCGGCAGCACGGCCGGGCGCGGGGCGTCCTGCGGCAGGCCCGGGACCTGGCCGCCCAGTGCGGGGCGGTCCCGCTGCTGCGCAGGCTGGGTGTCAAGGCCGGCCGGCGTGGCCGCCTCGGCCGGCCGCCGCGGGGGATCAGGTCACTGACCGACGCCGAGCGCCGGGTGGCGACGCTGGCCGCCGCCGGACAGACCAACCGCGAGATCGCCGACCAGCTCTTCGTCACCGCCAGCACGGTCGAGCAACACCTCACGAACGTCTTCCGCAAGCTGGGTGTGAGGGGCCGCCAGCAGTTGCCGGCCGAACTGGCCGGCCCTGAGCGTCCGGGCTGACCTCCCTTTCCGGGACGGCCACGCTCAGGCGGCGCCCCAGGTGACCCGCAGCTCGGCCGGGCTGAACAGGCCGAGGCCGTTGTTCATCGGCACCTCGCCGGCCGGCCGGACGTCCGGGAAGCGTTCGAACAGGCGGGTCACGGCGACCTTGATCAGGACCCGGGAGAGGTGCTGGCCCGGGCACTTGTGAATGCCGTACCCGAAGGCGAAGTTGTGCTCCTGCACCCGGGTGACGTCGAAAGTGTCCGGGTCGGCGAAGACCCCCGGGTCGCGGTTGGCCGTCGAGTAGAGGGGGATGACGTTGTCGCCGGCCGCGATCGTCTGGCCGTGCAGCTCGACGTCCTCGACGCAGACCCGGGGCACGCCGAACTGGTTGAGCGGCAGAAAGCGCAACATCTCCTCGACCGCGCCGTCGATCAGCGCCGGGTCGGCCCGGATGGCCGCCGCCTGCTCGGGGTGGGCCAGCAACGCGTACAGGCAGTAGCCGACCATCTGCTGCACCGAGTCATGCCCGGCGAACAGCAGCACGGCGAACACCCCGGTCGCCTCCTCGTCGCTGAGCAGGATCTCGTCCTCGCCGGCCTCGGCCAGCCGGTGCAGCAGGTTGTCGCCCGGTTGCGTCCGCTTGGCCCGGACCAGGGCGAGGGCGTGCGCGAAGAACTCGTCGGTCAGGCTCTTGACGTCGCCCAGGTCGGTGGCGCCGGTGATGGCCCGGATACGGGACTCCAGCCCGGCGCCCTCGTCCTCGGCCAGGCCGTACAGGTCGTTGATGACCAGGGACGGCAGGCGTTTGGCGTACCCCGGGACGAGGTCGGCGCCGGGGCCGGAGGTCTCGATGTCGTCGAGGCAGGCGTCCGCCGCCCGGCGGACGAACTCCTCCTGCCTGCGCGCGGCCCGGAGGGTGAAGTCGCCGGCGATCTTCTGCCGGTACCGGTTGTGCTCCGGCGCGTCCATCCCGGAGAACCAGCCCGGTCGCCGCTCGGGCAGCATCCCGGAGGGCGCCGCCGAGCTGAAGCGTGGGTCGTTGGTGACCAGCTTGACGTCGTCGGCAGCGGCCACGAGCCAGTGCTTGACGCCGAACATGTCGAAGGAGCCGATCGTTCCGCTCTCCAGGACCGCGCGGTGGCCGTCCTGGATCGCGAACGGGCACCGCCCGGCCGCGGTGTTCTCCTGGTGAACTTCGGTGCTCATCGGCGGTCCTTTCCGGCCGGGACGGTGACGACACCCTCGATCTCGACCAGCAGGTCGGAGCGCGCGATGTCGGTGTTCAGGATGGCGACGGTGGCCGCGCGCGCCAGACGATCGGCGCAGATCCGGCGTACGGCCGGAATGTCCTCGCGGTGGCGGACGTAGACCTTCAGATGGTCGAGGTCGGCCAGGGTGTGGTGCCGGGACAGCCCGTGCCGCCCCAGGTTCCCGGCGCTGATCACCCGGCCGATATTGGCCAGCGCCACCTCGCACTGGCCGGCGACGTCGCCGCGGTGGACGGTCTCGTGGCCGAGGATGCCGCCGGTCGCGGAGACGAAGAGCCGGCCGTCGCCCGGCCCCGGCGGCGCCAGCCAGGTGGCCCGCGAAAAGATCGGCGGGCGCGGGCCGTAGTGCTCCGGATAGCGGTGAGCCGTGAGTACGGCCGGGTTCTCCACGTTGACCCGGTCACCGCCGCGGGCAGCAAGGAAATAGCAGGTGATGCCGCCGCCGTGGGCTCCGACACCGGTGGCGGCCGGCATGGTCGCCGGGTCGATCCCGCAGGCGTCCAACGCCTCCGCCCGGCCCACGCAGAAGTCCCGGTAGACCTCCAGGCCGTCGGCGTTCGCCGTGTTGATGCCGCTGAGGTAGTTCCAGGTGCGGACCAGGCTGGGGTAACCGAGGGTCGCGGTCAGATCGAAGATGCCGGTGTACGCGGCCGCGGTGCCGGCCGCGTACCGGTCGGCCTCGGGCACCCGGGCGACGCCGAAGAGATAGTGGGGCGTACGGGCCCACGCGACGCCCCCGTGGCGCCCGGACTCCTTCGGCCCCTCCGCGCGCCACGCCTCGGCGAAGGACTCGTCCTCACCGGTCGTGGTGTGCACGGACGCCCGCGGGTGACCGTCGGCCAGGGACACCTCGGTGTGCCCGGTGCCGTGTTCGATGACGCCGAGCAACGTCTCGTCGCCGTCGAGATCGGCCGATCCGAGCTTCTCGAAGCTGCAGTACGGTGCCATGACTGGCGCGGACAATCGCCTCACCCTCCCTTGCCGCTCCCGGGCGCATGCCAGTTAGAAAATATGTGCGTGTCAATTACCGCAACCCCCTAGGAGAAGGCGCATTCGGCGACCGCACATTCCCAGGGGGATATTTAGGGGGTGACCGTCCTCGACCGGCTGCTAACGTCGCCGTCATCCTCTCGCGAATTGCTTTGGTGCCGTTTCTCATTTGTTGTGTCCGTCAGCGATTCATCGTTTACTCGCCCGCGCCGAGAGAGAGGTGGCATGCAGACCAGAATTCTGTGCCAGCGCGACATCAAACGGATTCTCGCGGTGGTCGGCCGCGACGTCGTGATGGATCGGCTGATCAGCGAGCTGCAGCGGGAATTCGCGCGGCTGGGACGAGGCGAGACGGACCCGCCGCCACCACGCACCGGTTTCGCCCGGCGCGGCGACGTGCCGGGCGTCATCGAGTTCATGCCGCACCGGGCGGCGGGCGTCGGCGTGACGATGAAGACGGTCAGCTACAGCCCGCAGAACCCGGAACGGTTCCACCTGCCGACCATCGTCGGCACGGTGTCGCGGCTGGACGACGACAGCGGCAGCCTGGTCGCGCTGGCCGACGCCGGCACCATCACCGCCATGCGCACCGGGGCGGTCGCCGGCATCGCCACCCGGCTGCTAGCCCAGCCCGGCAGCACCACCCTCGGTCTGATCGGGGCCGGTGCCCAGGCCGTCACCCAGGCGCACGCCCTCAGCCGCGTCCTGCCGCTGGAGCGCATCCTGGTCAGCGACATCCGGCCGGCGCACGCGGAATCGTTCGGCTTCCGGGTCGCGTTCCTCGGGCTGGCGGTCGAGGTCACCGACCCGGCGACGGCCACGGCCGCGGCGGACGTCCTCAGCACGGTCACCTCGGTGCCGGTGGGCGGGGGACCGGTCGTGCCGGCCGCCCCCCGGTCTGCCCACCTGCACGTCAACGCCATCGGGGCGGACGAGCCGGGCAAGACCGAGCTCCCCCGGGCACTGCTCGACGACGCCTTCATCTGCGTCGACCACCCGGGGCAGGCCCGCACCGAGGGCGAGTTCCAGCAGCTGCCCGACCGGGAACTGGGCCTGTCCCTGGCCGACCTGTGCGCGGCGCCCGAGATCGCCGCCCCGCACCGCCGAGGCGTGAGCGTCTTCGACTCGACCGGCAGCGCGTTCGCCGACCACATCGCGCTCGACGTGCTGCTCGGCTTCGCCGACGAGCTTGGCCTCGGCCGCAAGATGACGATCGAGTCGGCGCCCGAGGACGTCCTGGACCCGTACTCGCTGCAGTGGTGACCGGGGCTCCGGTCACCGATCGGATGCGCTGGCCCGGTGGGGGTCGGCGCCGGCGGTGGTGGAGCGGGTGTCGCCATGACCGCCGTACCAGTCCAGGACCAGCAGGCACGCGTCGTCGGGCAGGGCGGGGCCGGCCACGTCGAGGACGAGGTCGCCCAGCACGCGGACGACCTCTCGCGGGTGCAGCCGGGTCAGGTCCTGCAATCGGGCGGGCAGATCGATCGCGGCAGCGCCCCGCTCCAGCATGCCGTCGGTGACCAGCACCAGACGATCGCCGGGCAGCAGCTGCAGCGAGCTCGCCCGGTACGGCTTGTGCCGTAGCACCCCGAGGGGCCGGTTGACGGACAGCGCCACGTGCTCGACGCGCCCGTCGCGGACCAGCAGCGGCGTGGGGTGTCCGGCGTTGACGACATCGAGGACACCGGAGGACAAGGTGAGGCGGCCGAGAAGCCCCGTGGCGAACAGCGACCCGGCCGGCGTGTTGTCGAGGACTGCCTGGTTCGCGGCCTGTGCCTGGTCGAGCAGGGTCGCGCCGCGACGGCGGGCGTTGCGCAGCCCGCTGACGCACAGGGTCGCCGTGATCGCGCTGTCGACACCGTGGCCCACGGCGTCGGTGATGCTCAGATGCAGCAGGTCACGGGCGAGGCTGTAGTCGAAGGTGTCCCCGCCGATGCTGGCGGCCGGTTCCAGCCATGCCGACAGGGTGAACGAGTCGGCTTCACAGGTGAACGCCTCGGGGAGCAAGCGTCGCTGGATCTCCGCGGCGAGAGTGAACGGGGTGGTTCGCTGACCCCATTCGAACAGGTCGGTGTGCCGTCGGTTGGCGATGACCACGAACGCCAGGGTGTGCGCGGCTCGTGACACCTGCTGCACCGTTGTCTCGGTCGGTGCGGACGGCAGCGCGATCTCCAGCAGGCCGATGGCTTCCCCGCGCTGGGTGACCGGGGCGAGCACCACGAACTGGTCGCCGTCCCGCTCGACCAGGACCTGCTGCGTACGCAGCGCCTGCTCCTGAGGTCCGCCGTTGAACGGCAGCACCAGCGCGACGTCCTGATCCTGTCGGCGTGCGCCGGAAACCCGTCCGGTCGTGGTGTGGACCAGGCGTACCAGAGCGCGGCCGCTCATGTCCGCGACGAGAAACGACACCCACAACGCATCGAGGTTCGACCCGATGGTGCGGGTCACCGCCTTCACCGCGTCGACGGGGGCTGCCTTCTCCACCGCGAGCAGGACGTCATTCAGGTCGGCACCGCTCGCCGGGCTCTCGGTCACGGTGGCAGCATAGGCGCGATCGAACACGGCACCTTCAACTACCAGGTCGCGGCGGAAGTCTGCCGGTCACGCCGCGGTCGCTCCTGGCCGGCGACGCTAGGAGTTGGCGCCGCTGATGAGCACCGTGATGCGGTGGCCGGCCAGGTCGCGGGCATGGTGGAGGGCGGCTGCCAGGGCGGTGGCACCCCCGGGTTCGACGGCGACGCGGAGGTCGTCCCGGCCTCGGACGGCAGCGCCCCACCGAGGGTCAGCTGATGCGGCCGACGCCGCCGAACAGGTAGACCTCCGGCTCGTCGGACTCCGGGTCGGGGCGCCAGCGTGAGCACGTCACGACGCCGGGCTCCAGCAGATCCAATCCGTCGAAGAAGCGCTCGAGCTCCACCTTCGTCCTTGCCCGGATCGGCGTACCGCCGCGCTCGGTGGTCTCCCGCATCACGCGCAGCATCGGCTCGCCATGAATCTCGGCGGTGGAATGGGTGAGCACCAGGTAGCTGCCGGCGGGCATCGCCTGCACCAGCCGCGCGACGCTGCCGTACGCCACGTCGTCGTCCATGAGGTGGTTGACGACGCCGAGGAGCATGAGTCCGATCGGCCGGGAGAAGTCGAGGGTCTGCCGCGCGGCCTCGAGGATCGTCTCCGGCTCCCGTAGATCGGCTTCGACGTAGTCGCAGGCACCCTCCGGAGTGCTGGACAGCAGCGCACGCGCATGCGCCATGACGAGGGGGTCGTTGTCGATGTAGACCACCCGGCAGCGCGGGTCGAGGGACTGCGCGACCTCGTGGGTGTTGTCCGCCGTGGGGAGCCCGGTGCCGACATCGAGGAACTGACGGAGACCGGCGTCCTCGACGAGGAAACTCACCACGCGCTTGAGAAAGGTGCGCTCGGACTTCGCGCCGACGGGGATGTCCGGGATGTGGGCCATCACCTCATCGCCGGCCTCCTGGTCGGCCTTGAAGTTGTCCTTGCCGCCGAGCCAGTAGTTCCAGATCCGCGCCGAGTGCGGAACCGTGGTGTCCAAGTCGGAGCCTGTGGGGAGTCCGTGGTCCTCGGTCATGAAGGCATTCTTTCGCGCCGAAGGGGCGGTCACGCAAGTGCGGGCTCTGACGGCCGCCGGATAGGTTTGGCCGTATGTCACCGAGCCCCGCGCAGCTGCTTCCCGAAACCCGACGTGCGTTGATCCATCGGCTTGCCACGGGTCAGGTGGAGGGACGGGCGCCCTCGGTCGTCGCCGCCGTGGTGCGTGACGGCCAGGCTGTCTGGGCGGACGGGTGGGGAGCGGTCGACGGGAGAGCGCCGGATGCGGACGTGCAGTACCGGATCGGCTCGATCACCAAGATCTTCACGGCGGTCCTGGTGCTTCGTCTGCGTGACGAGGGGCTATTGGCGCTGACCGATCCGCTCGACAAGCATCTACCCGGCACCGTGGTGGGCCACGCCACGATCGGTGCCCTGCTGGCGCACACTGCCGGGCTGGTCGCTGAACCGCCGGGCGCCTGGTGGGAACGCACCCCCGCGGAGCTGCGACCCGAGCTGACCGACTTGCTGGGCAGTGATCCGCAAATCCATCCGGCCGGACAGCGTCATCATTACTCCAATCCGGGGTACGCGCTGCTCGGCGCTCTGGTGGAGAGGGTTCGTGGCCGGGCGTGGGGCGACGTGTTGCGCCGCGAGGTGCTGGAGCCGCTCGCGATGACCCGGACCACCTTGCTGCCGGTTGCGCCGCACGCCACGGGCTGGGCGGTGCATCCCTGGGCCGATGTGCTGCTGGCCGAGCCTGCCGTGGACACCGGCCTGATGGCGCCGGCGGGGCAGCTGTGGTCGACCGCGGCGGATCTGGCAAAGCTCGCCGCGTTCCTCATCGAGGGCGATGAGCGGGTTCTCCATCCGGACACGGTTGCGCGGATGCGCGCTCCCATGAGCCCACCGGAAACGACGGGTGCGGACAACGCGTACGGACTCGGCCTGCAGCTGGTGCGCCGTGACGGCCGGTCGCTGGCGGGGCACACCGGCTCGCTGCCGGGCTTTCTCGCCACCGTGTGGGTCAGCCCCGAGGATGCGCTGGGTGCGGTCGTGCTGGGCAACGTGACCGCGGGCCTGGCCGTCAGCGCCCTCGCCGCCGACCTGCTCGACACGGTCGCCCAGCGGGAACCGCGAATCCCGGCGCCGTGGCGCCCGCTCGCCTCCGTCGACCCTCAGCTGCTCAACCTCGCCGGCCCCTGGTACTGGGGACCGGCCACCTGGGTGCTACGCCCGTCGGCCGACGGTTTCCTGGAGCTGGCCCCGCTGGCCGGGGGCGGACGCGGAACGCGCCTGCGCCCCCTCGGCGACGAGGAATGGGAGGGGCTGAGCGGGTACTTCGCCGGCGAGCGGCTACGGATCCGGCGCGACGCGGCCGGCGTGGTCAGCCACCTCGATCTCGGCACCTTCGTCTTCACCCGGCAGCCCTACGACCCCACCACCCCGGTGCCCGGCGGTGTCGACCCGGCCGGCTGGCGACCTGGTCAAGCCCCTTGATCACCCCGAGGAAGCCACCGCGCCTGACGTGCTGGAGTCGCCGATCCGGCGGGCCTGCGTGGCCGCGGCCTCGGCTTGCTCGTTCAGCTGTTCCAGGGAGTTTCGCTGGTAGGTGACCTCTTCGCGGATGAGGACGCTGCTGCTGCCGATGTCCGCGATCCCCGCCGCCATACCCTTGATGGACTCGGCGACGGCTGCCGCGTCGTTGCGAAGGGAGCCGATGGTCTCCGTGATCTCCTCGGCGAAGCGGGAGGTGTCCCGGGACAGGTCTTTGACCTCGCTGGCGACCACGCTGAACCCGCGCCCGGCTTCGCCGGCGCGGGCGGATTCGATGGTGGCGTTCAGTGCGAGAAGATTGGTCTGGTTGGCCACGCGATTGATCGAGGCGGCCACATTGCGTACGCGGCTCAGGCTCTCCGTCAGCGCGAGCATCACCGAGTCTGTCTCACGCGCCTGGTCGACGACGCGGGTGGTCGCCGTGTCAGCGGCCGCCACTTGACTCTCGATCGAGGTCGCCGTCGTCCGCACTGCCTCGACCTGGGTGACGACGTGGCGCAGCGGGCCGGTGAGTAGCTCAGTCGTGGCGTCGAGGAGTACAGATGCACGGTACCGAGCATGTTTTTCCGCGTCGTTCTGCTTCTCCAGCACGCCGCGCATCTGCTCATCGAGCTTGTCGCGAGCCTCGAGGCTGGTACGCAGCTCCTCCTGCGCCTGGTCGCGGGCGGTGATCTCGCGCTCGTTGGAGGCGATGATGCGCTGATTCTCCCGCATCGTGATCACCATGCGGGCGAAGACGATGAGCAGCGCGCAGCCGGCCAGGGCTACGCCGGCCCAGATGAGGTCGAGCGGCTGCGCGAGGACGAGAACGCCCAGGGGGAGCAGCCCGAATGCGAGGGTGACGAAGATGGCTCGGTCGCGAGGTCCCTGGCCGGACCGCGGAGGCTGGTTCCATTGCGTCACGGCGACGGTGAGCATGGTTACTCCGGCGAGAACCAAGGGGTCGCCGAGTTTGTCGAGGCTTTCCGGGCCGATCAGATAGATGAGGTCGGCTGCTTCCCACGCCAGGACGGCGGTGGCCAGGACCGCGAGCTGGCGATCCAGCCGCCATCCGTTCAGCGAGATGGCACTGACCACCGCACCCAGCAGAACGAGGTCGGCGATCGGATAGAGAACATCGGTGAGCTGAGCCAGGAACGACGCGTCGCCGCCGGCCGCCAACGCGGGAGGCAGGGTCACACAGACGACCACCGAGGCGATGGCGAGGCCGCTGAGCATCCCGTCCAGCTTGGTCGCCCAGCCGGTGAGCCCGACGCGCTGCCGCGTCAGCACGAGCAGAGCCACATACTCACACGGATAGATGGCCAGCCATAACGGGTCCGCCAGCGACGGCACGGGAAGATCGCCGCCCCGTTCCAGAACCATGGCCGTCAGCCCGCCGAGAGCGTCGGCTATCAGCCCGGCGCCGATCACCGCCGGGACGACGCGGTTCTCGAGCCTCGCGGAGGCGCACCAGCAGCAGCACAGGGCACAGATGATGAGTACGGCGTTGAACAGCCAGGTGGCGAAGAAACTGGTGCCGGCTTCCCCGATGTCGAAGGCGGCGGGCACCCAGGCAGCCAGGCAGAGTCCGGCGCACAGGGCCAGCAGCTTCCGCACCCCGGCAGGAGCCGGTCGGACATCGGCCATATCGACAGCCTCGCCGATCCGGAGGTCCGAGGAACGCGTTTCGTGAACTTCGCCCCGCGGGATCCCGCGAAGAGGTTAGCGGGTGCCGAGCCCTGCCCGAACGGTCACTCCGGGTCTCGGCGCCAGGATCAGTAGCTCGGGCGGGGCTTAACGGTCGCTTTACATCGATACGCGTAAGCAGGCTCATACCAGTCAGGGGCACTGTAAACGGGTGAAGGGAATGATTGGATGCGCAAACTACGAGCGATGGCGGCCGTGGCCGCCATGGCGGTGACGGTCACGTCCATCTGGCCGGGCGGAGTGGCTCAGGCCGACCCGCCGAAGCCTCCGGCCACGCAGATCATCGGTGGCACCGACGTGCCTGACGGGAAGTACCCGTTCATGGCTTCGCTGCAGTTCCAGTGGGAGGGCGAAACCTCCTGGCAGCACGGCTGCGGCGGAACTCTGATCGATGGCCGCGGCGTGGTGCTCACCGCGGCACACTGCGTGAACTGGCTCGAGGAGGAGGGCGCGCCGCAGCTGCGCGTCGTCGTCGGTCGCACGGCCCAGTCCGCCGACGACGGCCTGGTGCGCGGTGTCGCCGGCATCTCGGTCTACGACAAGGCCGACGCGGCTCTGGTGTTCCTGGACGACTTCGTGCCGGGTATCACGCCGATCCAGCTCGTCACCCCGGGCACGGACGCGGCCGAGCGCCCGGGCAGCGACGTCATCACGGCCGGCTGGGGCAGCACCGTGCTCGACCCGGACGGCCCGGGCGGCGGAGGTCCCGGCGAGTACGCGCCGGACCGCCTGCAGGAAGTGACCGTGCCGATCGTGTCCGACGACGAGTGCAAGGTCTCGTATCCCAACCTCAAGCGGGGTACCGAGATCTGCGCCGGCCGTGCGGGCAAGGACTCGTGCCAGGGCGACAGCGGCGGCCCGCTGTTCGTCAAGGTTCCCGGCGCCCAGCCGAAGTACCTGCAGATCGGCATCGTCAGCTGGGGTTACGGTTGCGCCGCGACCGGCCGTCCCGGCGTCTACACGCAGCTGAGCAACAAGAAGCTCGGCAAGTGGGTCGCCCGGTTCGGTTCCTGATCGGACGGACGCGCCAGGGGTGGGTGGTGGCACTTGTCCCTGGCGCGACGCCCGTGGACGGCAGGGATGGTGATCTGCCCACCTGCTCACCGAACTCCGCGCGCACGGTCAGGCGAAGTGGTAGAACAGCGGCCAACCGGCGCCGAGCACCGCATTGCACAAGTAGAGGTAGCCCACCGCGTAGTGCAGCGCCCAGTCCTTCGTGACGATCGTCCAGGCGGCGGCCTGGATCGCCTTGCCCAGGATGGCCCGCGTTCATGCGGCGATGGCTCCACCGTCCACGGGCAGCACCGCGCCGTGAATGTAGGCGGCTTCGTCGCCGGCGAGGAAGGCGACGGCGGCCGCCACTTCCCGGGGGTTGCCGAGGCGGCGGGCAGGCAGTGCGGCGGCAACGGATTCGAGCCCGGCGCCGTCGTCGGTGCCCTCCGTCCGGATCGGTCCGGGGCTGACGGCGTTGACGCGTACGCCGCACGGCCCGAACTCGGCCGCCCAGCCCTGCGTCAGCAACAACAGCGCCGCCTTGCTGGAGCCGTAGAGTCCCGCGGCGACCGAACCGCGGTGGGCGGCGCCGGTGAGGATGTTGACCACCGCGCCGGAGCCACGCTCGGCCATGGCCGGTGCCAGCGCTTGAACCAGGAAGTACGGCGCTTTCACGTTGATGGCGAAGGTCGCGTCGAACCCTGCCTCGGTGGTGGCCGACGTCGGCCCGAAGGAGAACACGCCGGCGTTGTTGATGAGGATGTCGATCTGCCCGGTGACACCGAGCGCGCGCTCTGCCAGGCCGGCGGTTCCCGTCCTGGTGGTCAGGTCGGCGCCCAGGAAGTCCGCACTGCCTCCACGCTCGCGGATCAGCGTGACGGCGCTGGTCCCTCGTCCGGCGTCGCGGCCCGAGACGATCACATGGGCACCACGCGCGGCGAGGTTGTCGGCCACGGCGCGGCCGATGCCGCTGGTGGAACCCGTGACGAGCGCCGTACGACCGTCGAGGTTGGAGGGCGTGGAAAACGTCTCCCGCGATGCTGGCTCAGTCATGTCGGTCAGGTTCGCGGTCGTCGGCGAGTAGATCCAAGTCTCTTGCCAATCCGGCAAATTGTTGCGCTGACACTCGTTCGAAGGTGCACCCATGTCGACCCGAAGGACTGAGCCGTGCCCGACCGACCTGAGATTGTCTGCATCTGCGGCTCCACCCGCTTCGTGGACGAGATGCGCGCGGCGAACCGTGATCTGACCTTCGCAGGCGTCATCGTCGTCGCGCCAGGCGTCTTCCCGCGCGGCGGGGACCACGAAGCAGACGAGCCGATCACCGACGAGCAGAAGACCGTGCTGGGCGCCCTCCACCTGCGCAAGATCGATCTGGCTGACCGGGTTCTGGTCGTCAACCCAGGCGGGTATGTCGGCGAGTCCACGAGCAGGGAGATCGCCTACGCCCGCGCCACCGGCAAGCCGGTCTCGTTCACCGATCCGGTCTGACCCGTGGACGCTTCGTGGTGCGCGCGGCAACGAGTCTCCGTCAGCGGCGGAGCCGGGGGAGCAGGGTGATCAGGCCGGCGAGCAGGTAGACCGGGCCGAGGGCGGCGAACGCCGAGGTGAGGTACTGGCCGGCGGCCGCCGCTGTGTGGTCCCAGGACGCGAGGTAGCGCAGCCAGATCGCCGCGCCGATCAGCAGGGTGGCGGCGGGGGCGAGGGCCATCGCCGGCACCAGCCCGGCGCGGCCGCGCCGGGCGAGCAGGGCGGCGACGACCAGGCCGCCGGCGGCCGTCATCGTCCCGAGGTCCCGGTACAGGGAGGTGAGCTGGTCGGTGGGGCTGTTGACGACCAGCCACCGGACGGCCAGGGTGGCGACCACCGGAACGCCGACCAGCAGCGCCGTGCGAGAGGGGCGGGGACGCACGGCGGTCCAGCGGAGGCCGAGCACCCACAACACCGCCACCGTGATCGCGCCCGGCTTGAGCATGGCGTAGTAGCCCATGGTGGTCGTCAGCCCGGAAACCCAGCCGCGGGCGTTGACGATCGAGAAGATGTCGATGCTGATCCATAGCGCGCCGGTGAAGAGCAGCGTGTTCAGGATGGTGATCGCCGCCCAGGTCAGTCTGCCCGCCGGGCGACCGGCCGAGTGCCGGGCCCAGGCGCGGGCCAGCAGGCCGCTCGCCGCGGCCGCGCCTCCGACGGCGGGCGGGAGCAGGACGAGAATGGTGTTGTTGTCGAACACACCCCGCCCGAGGAACAAGGCTCCCGAGATGTGCGCCAGCAGCCCGGCTGCGGTCGCGACGGCCAGCGTCGCCGAGGTGACGCGGAGCCGCATCGGGCGGCCGGTGTGCTCCGCGACCAGCGCGGCCCGCCACAGCGCTGTTCCCCAGACCAGCGCGAAGAGGATTCCCGCGACCAGGCCGGTCAGATGGGTGGTCTGGCTGACCAGCCAGTTCCCGGGGCTCGTCGGCAGGGCCAGGTGCAGGACGGGCATCATCATCGCGATCAGCAGCCCGGCCGTCGCGGCGTCCAGGGGGCGAAGTTCCATCGTGCGGTGCGGATCATCGAGCGCCGCCAGGCGGCGCCGCGGTGAGGGATGGATCGCCTGGAGGCGGCGCCACCACCGGTGCCGTGGCGACGACGAGCCGCGCAGCAGGTCCAGCATGCCCGCCTCGCCGCCCTCCGCGGCGGTGAGGTCGGCCTCGTGCTCGCGGGACCGGAGCACGGCGGCCGCCACGACGGCGGCTACGGCGAGCAGGAGCAGGCTGCGTAGCGCGTAGTTCCAGTAGAAGGCGTGGGTGACCATGTTCATCAGCAGGAGCAGCGAGGCCTTGGGCAGCTCGTCCGGATAGGACCTCAAGACCTGCAGGTTGATCATCAGAATGGGCGTGAGCAGCGCGGGGATCAGCGCCCACCACAGGCCGCGGGTCAGCCAGACGAGGGTGACGTCGCCGGCGCGTACGTGGGCCGCCTCGTGCCGGAGCACCGCGTCGATCTGGTCATCCGGCAGGCGGCGCAGTCCACGGGGAAGGATGATCCGGGTGCCGCGCAGGGTGCGTACGGCGAACGCCTCCGTCAGCCGTTCGCCGCCGAAGAACACCTTGACCGCCGTGCCGGTCCGGGTGGTGATCCGAGGCTCGGCCGGGCTCAGTGGCCCGGCCCGCCACAGCAGCCGGTACGGCAGGAGCACCATCAGCAGCGCGCCCAGCAACAGCACCACGAGCGCTCCGCCGAAGGTGTACCCGGCCCGGTCCCACTCCACCGCGCTCAGGCACCGCAGGTAGACCGCGCCGGTGGCGACGTCCGGCACCGCGTCGAGCGGGCGTCCCGCGGCGCACACCTTGACGATCGCCACCCACCGTTGCCCCTGGATCGCGTTGAAAGTGGTATGCCCGGCGAACATGCCGGCCGCCGCCAGCAGCAGGAGAACAGCTCCGTACCGGGCCACGCCGGGAGAGGGCAGACGAACCAGCCGTGCCGGGGTCGCCGTGGCCGTCGCCATCTGGCGGACCGCGGTCACGCGGCGCGATCCGAACAAGGCAGTCCTCCGATGGGCGGGGTCGGGCGCGCCGAAACTGTCACAGGTCCCGTCTTGATCGCAGATTCGTGAAATCGGCCAGGTCCGGCATTCCGCTGTTATCCGGACCTTGCTTCAGCCGATCGGGTTCGCCGGTTCCGGTGTCCTGGCCGAGCCTCGGAGACGGTTTCTCATCGGCGTTGCCGCTCCGGACGGTGGCTGGCTCCGGCTCGGACGACGGCGACGACGCGGTGCAGGTTGGCGACGTCGGCGGTCGGATCGGCGTCCAGCAGGACCAGGTCGGCGTCCCTGCCCTCGTGCCGCTGCTCTCGAAGCCGTAGATGTCAGCCGTTCTGCCGGGCGAGGCTGAAGATCGCTATATTGGTGGTGGACGTGCGAAAGTCACGGCCCGGTAGGTAGTCCGGGTGGCACTTGTTGCTCGTACGAGATGGGGTTCTGCAAGGGCCTCCTCCCAGTGCGTCCCTTCCGAACAGTGAAGGGACTCCCCATGTCAGAACCCACCGTCCTGATCGCCGGTGCCGGCCTCGGCGGACTCAGCCTCGCTCAGGCATTGCTCGGCCACGGCATTCCGGTGCAGCTCTTCGAGCGCGACGCCACCCCGTGGGATCGGCCCCAGGGCTACCGCTTGCACCTGGAAGCCGACGCGCTCCACGCCCTGCGAGAGGTGCTGCCGCCCGAGCGCCACGCCCTGTTTCGGGCCACCGCCATGCGGACGACCGCCTTCACCACGATCCTGAACACGTCCCTCGAGGTCGTCAAGCAGATCCCGACCGATGATGGTCAGGACGCGGAGCACTGGCCGCAGTACGTCAGCGACGAGAACGTGCACTGCAACGTCGACCGCGCCACACTGCGGGAGATCCTGCTCGACGGTCTCGAGGAGCACATCCACTTCGGCAGGCAGGTCGCGTCGTACGAGTCCACTGCCGACGGCGTGACGGTTGCTTTCGCGGACGGGACGACCGCCCACGGCACCATCCTGGTCGGCGCTGACGGCATCCGCTCCGCCGTACGCGCTCAGCGTGCCCCGAACCTGCGGACCATGGACGCCGGGGTGCAGGCGATCTACGGCCGTATCCCCTGGGAGGCCGCCGTGGCGGTGTTGCCCGACGCGGTGCTGCAGGACATCTTCGCGATCGGCATGGACAACCGGAAGGTGTTTCTCGGCCTGGGCGCCGTCGACTTTCCCACCGAGCCGTCTGCCGCGGCCCGCGGGGCCGGCCGGCCCTGCCTGCTCGAGCCGCGCGGTAGATACGCCGTGTGCATCGTCGGCGGCCGTCACGAGCATTTTCCGCACAGCCACGACGAACTGCGAGCCATGCCGCCGGCTCGGCTGCAGGACGTGGCCCTGTCGGTGCTCACGGATTGGCCCGAGCCGGCCCGGCACGCGCTCGCGGCCGCGGAGCCGGAGTCGTTCTTCAGCGTCGGGATGGACACCAGCGTGCCGGGTCAGCTGGAGCGGCACGGCACCGTGACCCTGCTGGGCGACGCCGTGCACGCGATGACGCCGACGCTGGGCCGGGGCGCCAACCTCGCCATGCGAGACGGTGCTCTGTTGTCGCGCCGGCTCAAGAGGGTCGCTGACGGCACGTCCACTGTCGCGGAGGCACTCGCCGCATACGAGGACGAGATGGTCGCGTACGGATTCGACGTCGTCCGTGAATCGGTTCGGATGGGTGAACAGCGTATGTCGCAGAATCCTCTCCCGCGCTGACCGATGACGCGGTCGCCCCGGCCGTTCGCGACCGGGGCAACCGTGCCGGAATCTGTCGCCTCTACCAGCCGGCGGTCTCCTCGGCCCGGCGTAGCTCGCGGCTGGCCGGCTGGGCCGCCAGGAACAGAGACAGCACGGCGAACGCGCCGCCGGCCACGAACAGCAGCGACGGTGTCGGCCGGTCGAGCAACTCCCACGGCTGCAGGCCGCCCGCCCGTGGCCGGCCGCGCAGGGACGACGCGAGCAGCGCGGTCGCCGCCGGCACCGCGGCCAGGCAGAACAGCATGGCCAGACCGAACGGGAACGCGACCGCCAGTCGCGCCGGGTGGCCGGGCCGGCCCGTGCGGCGGCTCGCCCAGGCGAAGATCAGGAACGCGACCGTTGCGGCCGGCAAGCCACCGGCCGTGGCGCCGATCCAGACGCCGGCCGGGGTCGTGCGCTCGAATTCCGCCAATATCGAGGCGGCCGTGCCCGCACCGGCCGGGTCCACCGTCAGGGTCAGCACCAGGCCGTCGCGGTTCGCGCGGATGCGCGCCGGCGTCGAGGCTCGCACCGACCAGCCGGACGCCGCCAGCCGTGCGGACGTGTGACCGGTCAGTGCTGCCGGGTCGACGCCGGTCGGGATCCGGGCCTGCGCGACCGCCGCCGTCGCCTGGTACCCGGCGCCCGTGCCGAACAGCAGGCCGTCGACGTCGTCCCAGCTCAGATCCGTTCCCAGAAGCTCGAACTCGGTCTCCGCCGGCGACGGCCCCGGGTCGTGGATCGTGGCGAAGGAGCGGCCGGGCAACGCGTCGGCCAGCACTGTCCGCATCCGGGCGGGTGGCGGCAGCGGGTCGGCGGTCCGCCAGCCTGCCAGCGAGCCGAAGGCCGCGCCGAACAGGCCCGTCATCGCCGTGACGAGCACCGCCCAGGCGACCACCGTGCGGCTCGTGGGCCGGCCGAGCCGGGTGCGGAAACCGTGCGCGACCAGGTTCGCGGTCTCGCGTACGGTCGGGCGGCGGGCCTCGGCGATCAGTGGTTCCAACAGCTCGGCGCCGTGCTCGCGGCGGTAGTCGCGCGGGTAGGCGGCCAGCAGCCAGGCGTACGCCATCTCAGGCCACCCCCGGCCGGAGCGCGCCGCCGAGCCTGGCCTCCGCCGCGGTCGCGAGCTGGCGCAGGCGGGCGGTCTCGGCCCGCAGCGCGTCGCGCCCGGCCCCGGTGAGCCGGAAATAGCGACGACCGCGGCCGTCGACCAGTTCCTCGTGATCGAGCACGACGAGGCCCTCGGCGGTGAGCCGCTCCAGCGCCGTGTAGAGCGTGCCGGTCAGCAGCCTGACCCGGCCATCGGACAGCTCACGGACCACCTGGATCACCCCGTACCCGTGTCGGGGGCCCTCGGCCAGCGCGGTCAGGATGAGGAACGTGGGTTCCCGCATGGCCTTCATGACCCGGAAGTATAGGTAAATGATCAACCTATGGTCAACCGTGGAGCACGGTCGGGAACAGCGGTGCGTACGCGCTCTGGGCATTGCCGATGACCATCACCATCAGCAGCGGGCAGGCACCGGCCGACAGGACGCCGCCGCCCAGCGTCAGCCGGCGGCCGCGTCCACGGACCGTTTCGCCGGTGGCCGCCTGACGGAGGAGCCTTCGCCAGAGAAGGACGGTCAGCGTCACGAAAGCCACCAGCAGAACGCTGCAGATGACGGCCTTGGGCAGCTGCCACGCGAGACGGTCGTCGATCGCCTGCTGGAGCGGCGGTGAGATCTGCGCGCTGCCCGCCCGCAGCCACGCCTCGCCGAGCGGGGAGAACGTCGTTCCGGCAAGCGTCCGCCGAGGGTTGGCGACACTGGTCACGTTCGCCCAGAAGACCACGGACATCACCAGGCCGAGGGCCAGGCTCACCACTGCGAACACGACGTAGGTGCGCCGCGCGAAGGTGCGGCGGGATGCCCGTCGGCCCCGCACCCACGAGAACACGGAGAAGAGCAGCAGAAGGAGGGTGAAAAGGCCGCCGACGACCAGGAGCGCGGCGTGATAGTTCCGATCCTCGGTCAGTAGCAGGTCGTAGGCCGGGCTTGTCGAGAATGGCATGGATCGACCGTAGGAAAGGGCGGGTCGAGTCGGCATCGGACCTCGGGCCGGTTTCTGCCAGGCAGATCTCCCGCCCGCGGCCGATGGCGCGGCTCGCGCGACGAGACGCTGTCCCACGACTACGGCCGTCTGTCCATGCCGCACCTGTGCGGCATGGACCCGGCCGCGCGCCGTCACTCATACTCCTCGATGGGAGCTGACGCCGGACGCAACCTCGGGGGGCCCGGATGACGGCGATTCACGAAGACCGGGAAAGGCGCGCCGACCTGCGTCGCACGGCGCCCGCCGCGGTGGATCGGAGCGACGCCCTCGCCGAACATGCCCCGGGCGCTCTGATCGGTCTGCAACGCTCCGCCGGCAATCGAGCCGTCACGACGATGCTCCGGGGCGCGGCGACCGCGCAGCGTGCCCCCGCCGCGCCTTCGACCGCCGGTCGGGTCGCCGCGATGAGCCCGACCGAACGGCTCGTCGAGGCGTTCCAGCGGGCGCCGATCGCCGCCGCGGTGCGGGAGCGGATCCTGTCCGTCCTGTCGCCCGAGGCGCTGGTGGCGGCGCTGCTGTCGTTCGCCGCCGTGTTCGCGATCTCCCAGTTGACCCCGGTCGGGTGGGCCGCCGACCTGGTCCTGGCGCTCAGCGTCGTGTTCGTGGGCGCCGGGCTCCTGCGCGCCGCCCAGCATCTGGTCGCCTTCGCCGGCGCCAGCTCCGCGACCTCCGAGGAGGAGCTCGACCAGGCCGGTCAGGAGTTCGCCGACGCGGTCGCCGAGATCGGCGTCGACGCGGTTCTGCTGCTGCTCACCAGGAAGATCGGCCCGTCCGGCCCGTCCGGTGGCGCACCGCCGGCCGCCGGCCCGGTCGTGCTGATGGAGAAGGGCGGCACGCTCGCGGTAGTCGCCGTGAACACCGTGCCGGCCCAGGTCGCGGCCCAGGCCGGCATCGGGACCGGGGCGCTGATGTCGACCGCGTCGGGCGGCGGCGGGGGAGGGTCGGACAAGCCACCCGAGAAGGGTGAACAGACCGCCGCCGAGCGCGACTGGGAGAAGGCGGAGGCCGAGGCGGAGCGCCAGAGATCGGCGGCCGACCCGCCCAAGGACACCGAACACGGCCTGTTGCGGCAGCTGGAACGCGGCAAGCTCACCCCGGACGAGCTGGAACTCCTCAAGCAGGCCTTCCCACGCCGGCAACCGGACGGCGCGGTCGTGAAGATCCTCAACAAGGGCAAAGGCAGTTACACGGTGGTGGTGACCAACGCCAAGGAACAGAGCGTCACGGTCATCCGCGAGAAGTCCAAGGTGGAGCTGCGCGGCCTGTCCCGCAACAACGGCTGGGATCCGCCGTACGACTGACGAGCAGGTGTGGACGGTCGTGGGTCCGGTGGCGGTCACCGTCAGCTCTTCCCGGCGGTCGAGGAGCCACAGCCGCACCTGTGCGCCTCGGCGTCAGCTCCACGGCTCTTCGGCGGCCAGGTAGGGCTTGTCCGGTAGCGCCTTTCCGGTGAGGAAGGCGACAGCGGCGGCGCCGGTCTCGTCCGGCCTGTCGGCGAGGACGGTGTGCCCGGCACCGTCGATGGTCTGCATCACGGCCCTCGGGAAGGTGTCCCGGTAATCGCGGGTCACTTCCCAGTCGAGGTAGTCACACTGGGCGCGCAGCACCAGCAGCGGCGTTTCGTCGTGGCGCAGCTTGGGGCGGGGGTCGGCCGTCTTCGCCGCGGATCTGAGCGTGGCGATGTTGGCCCAGAGGCCGTAACCGGCCGGCCGGGCGTGGACCTCGGCCGCCGCGCCGCAGCCGGAGCTCATGTTGAGGCTGCCCACGAACTGCTGATAGAGCGCGTCCGCGGTGCGGTCGGACATCAGTGTGGCGGCGGCGCGCAGCCCGCCCACCTGACCCAGGAAGAACGTCGCCGCGAAGCGCCGGTGAGCCGCCGGCTGACGGCTCTGGTCCTGGCCGCCCGGTGCCGGGCTGCCGTCGCCGAAGGAGTCGCCGGACATGGCGCCGGGGCTCGCCACGATCGCCTTCGCGACCTTGCCGGGATGGGCCGCGAGATATTCAGCGGTGAGCTGGCCGCCCCAGGAAGACCCGACGAGCACCATCGCCGGGACGGCCAGCTTCTGCCGGATGGCCTCGAGGTCGGCCACATGCCGGGCCACCGTGTACTCGCTCGTCTCCAGCCGGCTCGACCGGCCCGAACCGACCTGCTGATAGTCGTAGACGGCGAAGCCGGCGGCCACGAGGTGCGGGGCGAACTCGTCGTTGCCGGATGACGGCGCGCCGGGACCGCCATGGACCATGATCACCGGCTCGGGGTGCGTCACCTTGTCCGCCATCCGGACGTAGGCGATCCGTGAGCCGGTCGGCAGGTCCCAGTACCGCACGGCCGCCGAGCCGGGCATTGCCGTGCCGGTGATCGGAGCGCCGAACCAGGCCCAGGAGAGCCCGGCCGCCATCGCCAGGGACAGGCCGGCCCGGACGCCGGCCCGGATACTCCCGCGACGCGCCCCGACCGTCGCGATCAGGGACGCGATCAGGGCAGCGGCGGCGTACGAAAGAATGGCATTTCCTGTCGCCCCGGCGGTGACGAGTAGCGCGGCGAAGAAGAACGGGACGGCGACGAGCACCGCCGCGGCCGCGAGGAATGCGCCGAGCAGTTTCCGGAATCGTCCCGGCGTTGTGGCGTCGATCATGGATGCGACGCTACGGAGACGACCGTGTCCTGCCATCCGCCTGCGGTGCTGCCCGCGCGTGGTACCGCGGTACCACGAGACTCCTCAGACGAGGCCGAGCCGAGGTATCCGGATGGCTGGGTGCCCGAGGGGCGGAACGCCGGGCCGCGTCGCGCACCTCGTACTGCGATCTTCGTATCCGGAGCCTGCGCCTGCACGACGACGCGGCCGTGGCCGGGCCGAGAGGCTGTGAGCAACGTTCACCACAGAAGTGGAGTGTCGCGTCATGGCAGGCATGCTCAGTCGTCTCGGTCGCTTTTCCTATCGCCGGCGGTGGCTGGTGGTCGCGGTGTGGTTGCTCGCGCTCGGCGGGGCGGTGCTGCTCGCCACCGGGTCGGAAGGACCGGTCAACACCAGGGCGACGATGCCGGGAATCGAGTCGCAGCAGGCTTTCGACCTGATCGCGGAGCGGTTCCCCGGTGCCGCCGCCGACGGGGCTTCGGCGACCATCGTGTTCGTCGCTCCGCCCGGCGAGGCGCTGACGTCCGCGGCGAACGCGCGGGCCGTCGACGCGGCGCTGGCGTCGGTTGCCGGCGGCACTCAGGTGTCGCGGGTCGTCCCGCCCTCGGCCGGCGGGAGCATCAGCGCCGACGGTTCGACCGGGTTCGCGTCGGTGTCGTACGGGGTGTCTTCGTCCGAGGTGACCGAGGAGTCACGCGCCGCGCTGGCCGGCGCGGTGGAACAGGCGCGCGGTGCCGGGCTGACGGCGGAGATGTCCGGCTCGGCGCTCAAGACCGGCACCAAGATGGGTGCCATGGAGCTCGCCGGGGTCGCGATCGCCGCGGTCGTGCTGCTGATGACCTTCGGGTCCATGGTGGCAGCGGGTCTGCCGCTCCTCACGGCGATCATCGGGGTGGCCGTCTCGTTCCTCGGCGTCTGGGCGGTGGCCGGCCCGCTGAACATGACCGTCACCAGCGGCATGCTCGCCCTGATGCTGGGGCTGGCGGTCGGTATCGACTACGCGATGTTCGTGGTGTCGCGTTTCCGGGAGGAGCGCCACGGCAACGATGATGCGGAGCGGGCGGCCGGTCGCGCGGTGGGGACGGCCGGCTCCGCGGTGGCCTTCGCCGGGACGACCGTGGTGATCGCGCTCGCCGGGCTGTCGGTGGTCGGCATTCCGTCGCTGGCGAAGATGGGTCTGGCCGCCGCGGGTGCGGTGGTGGTGGCCGTCCTGGTGGCGCTGACCCTGGTCCCGGCGTTGCTCGGCTTCGCGCCGAATCTGGTGCTCTCCCGGGCGCAGCGCCGCGGCGGTGACATCCCGGCCCGCCGTTCGGCGGCGGGTCCCTGGATGCGGTTGGTGCTGCGCCGCCCGCTGCTGATCACGCTGGCCGGTGTCGCGCTACTGGCCACGATCGCCGTACCGGCCTTGTCCTTGCAGCTCGGCACGCGCGGGGATGCCTCGCTGCCGGTCACCGAGACCCAGAGACGCGCGTACGACCTGCGGGCGGCGGCGTTCGGTCCGGGGTTCAACGGTCCGCTGACGGTGGTGGTCGACGCGCGCGGCGTCGCCGACCCCGAGAGAGCGGTGGCGGCCGTGGCGGACAGCTTGCGGACGACCGGTGGCGTGGCGTCGGTGTCGAAGGCGACCTTCAACCAGCGGGGCGACACGGCGATCCTCACCGCCGTACCGTCGACCGGCCCGGCCGACGAACGCACCGAGGATCTGGTGCGGAGGCTGCGGGCCGCGCGGCCGGGTGTGGAGGCCGCCGGTCACGTGACGTACGAGATCACCGGCACCACCGCGCTGGACATCGACATGGCGCACAAGACGCGGTCGGCGCTCGTGCCGTACGTGGCGATCGTGATCGGTCTTGCCGTGCTCCTTCTGCTGGTGGTGTTCCGTTCGGTCTGGATCCCGGTCAAGGCGGCGCTCGGTTTCCTGCTGTCGCTGTTCGCCGCGCTCGGGGTGATCGTCGCGGTGTTCCAGTGGGGCTGGGCGGCAGATCTGCTCGGCGTCGAGCAGACCGGGCCGGTGATGAGCCTGATGCCGATCCTTCTGGTGGGCATCGTGTTCGGGCTGGCGATGGACTACGAGGTCTTCCTGGTGTCGCGGATGCGGGAGGCCCACGCGCACGGCAGGCCGGCTGACGACGCGATCGTCACCGGGTTCGAGCAGAGTTCGAAGGTGGTCGTCGCGGCCGCGGTGATCATGATCGCGGTGTTCGGCGGGTTCGCGGCGGCCGACGAACCGTTGATCAAGATGGTGGGTCTCGCGCTCGCGTGTGCGGTCTTCTTCGACGCTTTCGTGGTGCGCCTGACGCTGGTGCCCGCGGTCCTGCACCTGCTCGGCGAGCGGGCCTGGTGGCTGCCGCGATGGCTCGACCGGATGGTGCCGCACGTCGACGTGGAGGGCGAGTCGACGGGCGAGCCGGAACCTGAGCCGGAGCCCGTTCCGGTGCTGATCGCGCGTTGATGAGCCAGGTAGTGTCGGCCCGATGAACGTGCTGGTCGCGCTGGTCGCGTTCATCTTCGCCGCCCTCGGTGCGAGTCTCAGCACCGAGGGCATCCTCCGGCCGGCCGAGCTGCTTCCCGGTGTGCTGCTGAGCCTGGTCGCGAGCGGGGCGCTGTTCGCGGCGGGCCGCCATCCGCGCGCGGCGACCGTGGTGGCGATCTGCTGCGAGGCAACCGCGTGCGCGGCCGGCTACCTGCCGACGCCGTTGCTGCTGGCCCCGCTGATCGGATGCCTGTATCGGCTCACGGTTCTCGGCGAGACGAAAGCGGCCGCCTGGTGGACGGGGATTTCGGTGGGCGCGGTGATGCTGGGCGGTGCGGCGGGCGACGCGGACCCGACGGGAGGCTCCTTGCTTCTGCGGACCGTCGGCGTCGCCCTGTGGCTGCTGCCGGCGGTGTTCGCCGGGCGGATGACCCATGCCCAGCGGGCGTACCTGCGGATGGTCCAGGCCCGCGCCGAGGACGCCGAACGCGGCCGGGAGGACGACCTGCGTCGCCGGCTGAGCGAGGAACGCCTGCGCATCGCGCGTGACCTGCATGATGTTGTCGCGCATCACCTTGCCGTCGCGAACGCGCAGGCCGGGACCGCGGCCCATCTGCTGGCGAAGCGTCCCGAGCAGGCACGCGAGCTGCTCGCCGGGCTGGGCGGCTCCACGTCGGCTGCTCTGCGGGAGCTCAAGGCGACCGTGGGGTTGCTGCGTGGCCCCGGCGACGACTCCTCTGCGGGCACCTCGGCGGGCACCTCGCCGGCGCCCGGCCTCGACCAGCTGCAGGAGGTGATCGAGGCCTGCCGGGCGGCCGGGATCGACGTCTCCGTGGTCACCGACGGGACGCCGCGGCCCTTGCCGCCGCTGGTTGAGCTCACCGCGTTCCGGATCGTCCAGGAGGCCCTGACCAACGTCACCAAGCACGCGGTCCGCCCGGTCGTCACGATCTCTATCGCGTACGAGGAGGACACGTTCTCCGCCGACGTGGTCAACACCTCTGCCCGGCCCACTCCCGCGGGAACGGGGGGTTACGGGCTGATCGGCATGCGCGAGCGCGCGCTCGCGGTCGGCGGGTCGGTCCGGACGGGTCCGGCCGGCCACGATCGGTACGCGGTCGCCCTCACGATCCCACTGGCCCCCTGGCAGGAAGACCGGGTACCCCGATGATCCAGATCCTGCTCGCCGACGACCAGGCGTTGCTGCGCTCGACGTTCCGCATGCTGATCGACTCCTGTGACGACATGACGGTCGTCGCCGAGGCCGCGAACGGCGAGGAAGCCGCCGATCTCGCCAGCCGGCACCGGCCGGACCTGGTCCTGATGGACATCCGGATGCCGGTCCTCGACGGGCTGGCCGCGACACGGCGCATCTGCTCCACGCCCGAGCTCGCACGCACCCGGGTGCTGATCCTCACCACGTTCGAGACCGACGAATACGTGGCCCGCGCGCTCGAGGCGGGCGCCAGCGGATTCCTCGGCAAGGACGTCACGCCGGAGAGCCTGCTCGCCGGGATCCGGACCGTGGTCGGCGGGGAGGCGCTGCTCTCGCCGGCGGCCACCCGCGCGCTGATCGATCGCTTCCTGTCCGCTCCCGGCCGCACCGGCGGGCCGCCCCGGGGATCGCTGGCGGCGCTGACCGACCGGGAGCGCGAGATCGCCGCGCTGGCCGCCCACGGCCTGTCGAACCAGGAGATCGCCGAACGGCTGGTGGTGAGCCCGTTGACGGTACGGACGCACATCCACCGGGCGATGATGAAGGTGCAGGCCCGCGACCGCGCCCAGCTGGTCGTCGCCGCCTACCAGCAGGGGCTGGTCCGGGTGCGATGAGCGGCGGGCCGGCTACCGCTTCGCGGGCTTCCGGGCCGGCTCGCCGCACCAGTGCAGGAGCGCGGATCGCAGGCCGGTGGTGTCGGCCGGGGAGCCTGACCACGCCGCGTACGCGTCCGGGCGTACCAGAGTGATCCGGTCGCCGGCCGGGGTCGCCCCGGTGAGGGTGACCCGCTCGGACCAGGCGCCGATGTCGAGATCCGGCTTGCCGAGCAGCGCGAACCGGCCGTCCCGCAACACCTCGTAGACCCGGCGGCCGTCGGCCAGCGGACCGTCCGGCACCCGGGCCGCGCCGTCGCCGTAACCGATGCCGACCCCGGAGATCATGATGGCGCTCTTGCGGCGGATCGCCGGCACGCTCAGCGGGATCCGGATCGCCGCCATGCGTAGCGCACGCTGCAGCGGCGAACGGGCGATCCCGGAGCGGACCAGGGCGCCCGAGGTCTTCACCGCTTTCCGGCCGATCGGGTACCGCTCCGACTCGTAGCTGTCCAGCAGCCGGTCGTGCCCGCGGACCGCGGCGGCCAGTTTCCAGCCGAGGTTGGCGGCGTCCTGGATGCCGGTGTTCATGCCCTGTCCACCGGCGGGGGAGTGGCAGTGCGCGGCGTCGCCGGCCAGGAAGACCCGCCCCACCCGATAGCTCGGCGCCTGGCGTTCGTCGGAGTGGAAGCGCGACATCCAGCGCGGATCGTGCATCCCGAAGTCGGTGCCGCACGCCGTGCGGACCGTCGCCCGGATCTCGTCGAGCTCGACCGGCTCGGAGACCAGCCGCTCGTCGCTGTTCCAGCTGAAGATCCGGTACCAGCCGTCGCCGAACGGCGCGATGAAGGCCATGGCGCCGACGGCGGAGCTGACGGTGAGCGTCTCCGCGGGCACCTCGGCCAGCCGCACGTCGGCCAGCATGATCGAGCGCAACACGGACCGGCCGGGGAAGGACAGCCCGATCGAGCGGCGGACCACGCTGTGCACGCCGTCGCAGCCGACTAGGTAACGGGCCCGCAGCGTACGACCGTCGGCGAGGGTGGCGGTGACGCCGTCGGCGTCCTGGTCCACCGACTCCACGGCGGCGGCGGAGGTCACCCGGGCGCCGCGACCGGCCAGTACGCGCTCGGTCTCGTACTGCGGGGTGACCAGGACGAAGGGGAAGCGGCTCGGCACGCCGGCCAGGCTCACCGTGGCCCGGTTGAAGAGCCGGATGCCGGGGAGTCGCCGGCCGGTCGCGACTAGTTCGTCGGCGACCCCGCGTACGTCGAGCTGCTCGAGGGTCCGGGCGTGCACGGCGAACGCGCGGGTGGTGTTGGGCTCCGACGATCGACGTTCCAGCACCTGGTGGGCGACCCCGGCCCGGGTCAGGTCACCCGCCAGCGTCAGGCCGGTCGGGCCGGCGCCGACGATCAGGACATCGGTATCCATCGCGATCACCCTCCGCTTGCCAACAACTGTTGGCCCATCCTCCCGGACGCCGGACGGGAGAGTCAACGGGTGTAGGCCTACAGTTGTTGGCATGACCGTGGACCAGGATGTGCCGCCCCGCCGCTCCGACCGCACCCGGGCGGCGATCCTGGCCGCGGCCCGGGAACGCTTCGCCGCCGACGGGTACGCGAAGGCCACCATCCGCGCCATCGCCGCCCAGGCCGGCATCGATCCCTCGATGGTCATGCGCTACTACGGCTCCAAGGAGAAGCTGCTGGCCGCGGCGGCTGACTTCGGTCTGGAACTGCCGGACCTGACGCTGCTCGCTCCCGCCGAGCGGACCGTAGCGCTGGTCCGGCACCTGCTCGACCTCTGTGAGCGCAATGACACGATGATCGCGCTGCTGCGGGTCGCGGCGACCCAGGAGGCGGCGGCCGAGCGCTCCCGGTTTCTCGTCGCGAACCAGATCGAGCCGCTGATCGCCACGATCGAGCCCGATCCGGAGCTGGCCCGGCAGCGGGCCGGCCTGCTGGCGACGCAGATGCTGGGCCTGGCGCTGACCCGCTACGTGCTGGAACTGCCCGCGGTGGTGGCCATGAGCGCCGATGAGCTGGCAGCCTGGATGTCCCCGGTGCTCCAGCACTACCTCACCGGCCGGCCGGACTGACCCCTGCTCCCTACGCGTCGCCTCGTGCGCGCCCCGCCGGGCTCCTCGACGAAGAGACATATTGCATTTGATTTCGTTGAACCCCTGCAAAGGCGCAGGTGTCGCGTATTAAGGGCGCGTTACCCGATAGGGACGCAAAGTAGTTTCAAATACCGTGCCACCTTCGCTGCCGTCGTTTCCGTCAAGAGGGCATGGCGGATCAATCGAGCGAGCGGAAAGCGCCGAAGTCGCGTCACCGGCGGCGGGGTCGTGGGCGTCGTCGGCTGAGATGGGTGGCGGCGGCGATCGCCGTGCTGATCGCGGGCGCCGGCGTCACGGTCGCCGTCTACGTGAACTCGGTGGACCTCCCGGCCGATCCCGTCAAGGTGCAGGCATCGACGCTCTACTACCGTGACGGCAGGACGATCCTGGCCCGGGTCGGCACGCAGAATCACAGTGACGTTCCGTTGTCCGCGGTGCCCGAGCACGTGCGGCAGGCGGTCCTGGCCGCCGAGGACCGAGACTTCTACGACCATCCGGGGTTCTCGGTGCGCGGCATCCTGCGCGCGGTGATGGCGAACATCAGCGGGAAGCGCGAGGGCGCCTCGACCATCACCCAGCAGTACGCCCGCAACGCGTACCTCACCCAGGATGTCTCCCTGGACCGCAAGGCCAAGGAGTTCGCGCTCGCCGTCAAGCTCGAGCGCAAGCTCGGCAAGGACCAGATCCTGGAGCGCTACCTCAACACCATCTACTACGGACGGAACGCCTACGGGATCGCGGCGGCGGCGTACGCCTACTTCGGCGTGACCACGGACCGCCTGACCGCGGCACAGGGCGCCGTGCTGGCGGCCACCATCAAGGACCCGTTCGGGTACGACCCCGCCAACAACGCCCTGGCGGCACAGCAGCGATGGACGTGGATCATCGGCGCCGCACGGGAGAAGGGCTGGCTGGGTGGCGCTCTGGCGTACCCGGACGTGTCCCGTCCGTCGGCGGCCGACGCGGGGCCGAGCGGCATCGTGATCGACCGGGTGGAGCAGGAACTGGCCGCCCGCGGCGTGACCTCGAGGGCGTTGCACACCCAAGGCCTGTCCGTCGTCACCACGCTGGACGCCCAGGCGCAACAGGCCGGACTCGCCCAGGTCGCCAAACACCTCGCCGGTCAGCCGAAGGATCTGCGGGTGGCGCTGGTCGCGGTCGACCCGCACAGCGGCGGTGTCCTCGCCTACTACGGCGGCAAGCAGCGCGGCAACTTCGACGACGCCTCCGCCGCCCACCCGGCGGCCTCCACGTTCAAGCCCATCGTGCTGGCCGCCGCGCTGGAGGTCGGGATCAGTGCGCAGTCGCTGTGGGACGGCAGCTCGCCGCGGCTGTTCCCGGGCCGGCTGGGCGTGCCGCTGTACAACCATGACGACCAGCAGTGCCCGGCCTGCACGCTGACGGAGTCGATGGTCGACTCGCTGAACACGCCCTTCTACGCGGTCACCGAGAAACTGGGCGCGGACCGGGTCCGCGAGAAGGCCTTCGACCTAGGCATCTCACCCGAGTACGGGAACACCCGCGCGCTGGTCGACGCCAAGGGCGACCCCAAGCCGGGCCGGACCCGCCCGGACATCGCGATCGGCCGCTACGCGGTCACCCCCGCCGACCTCGCCACCGTGTACGCCACCTTCGCCGGCGCCGGTGTCCGGCACGACCGGCACTTCGTCGATTCGGTCACCGGCGCCGACCAGCGCCGGCTCTGGAAGGCCGAGGCTCGGCCCCGGCGGGTGCTGGACCGTGCGGCCGCCGCCGACATCACGTCGGTGCTCGCCGCCGTCGTCGACAAGCACGCCATGACGCCGGACCGGCCGGCCGCCGGCAAGACCGGCACCCAGCAGTGGGGCAACACCAAGGACAGCCAGGACGCCTGGATGGCCGGTTACACACCCGAACTGGCCAGCGTGGTGTGGATCGGCAAGGCGAACCCCGGCCCGATCCGTGACAAGCGCGGCAAGGCGATCGACGGCGACACCATGCCGGCCCAGCTCTGGACGGCCTTCACGCGAGAGGCACTGCGCGGCCGCCCGGTGACGCCCCTGCCCGAGCCGGGCAACGTCGGCAAGGCCGGCGCGTTCGATGTCAGACCGTCCGCGCCCGAGAGCGAACCGGGCGGGAAACCCGTTCCGCGCGACCTGTCCACTCCGGACCCGAGGGACCTGGCGAAGGACGCTCGCCAGAAGGCCGCGGCGGCACAGCGTAAAGAGGCGCCTGAGCCGGACACCTCGCAGGAACCGACCACGCGCCGAAGCGGATAGGCCGGCGTATCCGGCCGGCCTTCCGTCGCTCTCAGCGGCGCGTGAGGTCGGCCGGGGTGAAGGTGCCGTCGGCCAGGTGGCGTTCGATTCCTTCGAGGCTGCGGCCGCTCAGCTCGGGCATCTTCTTGTAGAGGAACCCGAACGCGATCAGATTGAACACCGCGTACATCCAGAAGGTCTGGCCCGTGCCGATGGCCTTCATCGTGCTGAGCAGGGTCAGGGTGATCAGCACGTTCGTGCCCCACAGGGACGCCGACTGCACGGCGGCGCCCGCCGCCCGGGTGGCCAGCGGATAGATCTCCGAACCGGTCAGCCATCCCATGAGCTGGATGCCGCCGGCGGTGAAGGCCATGAAGGCGATCAGGGTGGCGACGATCCACGGGATCATCGACTTGCCGTCGTTGCCGGTGACGAAGAACGAGCCGAGCACGATGAGCGCGACCGCGGCGCACGGCAGGGTCAGCAGCGTCAGCCGTCGGCGGCCGACCCGGTCGATGATGGTCAGGCCGATGAGCTGCGCAATCAGGTAGGTCAACCCGAGCGCGACGGAGACCCGGAGAGCCGTCGACTCGCTGAAGCCGTTGTCGGTGAGGATCGTCGGCGTGTAGTAGACGATCATCTCGATGCCGGACAGCTGGGTGAAGATGGCCAGCCCGCAGCCGACCACCAGCGCCGGGCGTACCCATGCCGCCTTGAGACCTGCCCACCCGCGGGTCTTCGCCTGCTTCTCGGCCTTGACGTTGTCCTCGATCTCGCCGAACTCCTCGTCGAGGTCGCTCTCCGGGTGACGCACCCGGGCCAGCGCCTCCCGCGCACGGTCGGCGTGACCCTCGCGCAGCAGCCAGCGAGGGCTCTCCGGCAACCGGAACATCAACCCGAACATGATCGCGGCCGGCACGGCGGCCATGCCGATCGCGACCCGCCAGTCGATCACCTCAGACGCCCCGACGATGGTGGCGATGACGATGCCGACGCCGATCGCGATCTGGAAGAACAGCACCAGACGCCCGCGATAGGCGGTCGGGGCAAGCTCGGCGACGTACACCGGGGCGGTCTGGGTGGCGCCGCCGACGGCGAAGCCGAGGACGAGCCGGCTGATCGACAGCGTGACCGGATCCGGCGAGAGCGAGGCGGCGAGGGCGCCGACCACGAAGACGATGCCGACGAGCAGCAGCGTTCCGCGCCGGCCCCGGCGTTCGGCCAGCCGGCTGCAGGTGAGGGCGCCGATGACGGCGCCCACCAGGATCGACGCCGCGATCACCTGTTCCCAGCCGTGACCGATGTCGAAGTCCTTGCCGATCTGGAGCAGGGCGCCGGAGATGATGCCGGTGTCGTACCCGTAGAGCAGCCCCGAGACGGCGGAGACGAGGGCGACCACGATCACCGAACCGGTGAGCCGGTCCGTACGCCGAGTTTCCTGCTTGATCCGGCTCATCCGGTCAGTCTCAGCGGGCCCGCCGGACCCCGCAACTCGGTGGATCAAAGGGCTCGGCCGAGGGCCTCGGTCAGCGCGACCGGCGTGACGACGAGCTTGTCGAAGCGCCAGCCGTCCTCGGTGCGCCGGGCGCCGTAGGTGTGGAACCCGGCGGCGATGGCCTCCGTCGTGTCGTCGATGACGAACACGCCGATGTCGTGCGCCCGCACGGTGGCGGTCTCGCCGTCGATCTCGATGACCAGGTTGGATTTGCAGTGCAAGGTCCGGGCGTACGTGCCCTGGCTCCTGCCGACGAGCTCGTTGAGCGCCGCGATGCCGCGTGCCTCCCCACGTGGCGACCTGACGACGACGTCGTCGGTGAACAGCCGGCCGGTCTCGTGCCGGCGGCCCTCGTCGACCCACAGGCTGTGCCGGGCAACCAGGTCGGCAAGCTCGGCGCGGTCGGTGAGCGCCCGGATCATGGTGTCGGTGCTGGTCACGATTGTCTCCCCACGAACTCGTTCGTACGACTAACGTTAGTCCTCCGAACGGTATCACAATCGTTAGTGGTCTGAACGATTCGGTAGAGTGGCTTCATGGAGCCGGCCGAGGAGAGGACGCAGCCCGGGTGGGCGCGCCTGCCCAGCTGGCTGCTGACCCAGACCGCCGCGCAGGCGCACCGCCTGGTGGGCGAGGGCTTCGCGGCGGTGGACGCCCGCGGCTTCCACTACCGGCTGCTGGCGACGCTGGCGGAGCACGGACCGGCCAGCCAGGCCGCGCTGGGCCGCCGCAGCGGCATCCACCTCAGCGACATGGTCGCGACGGTCAACGAGCTCGCCGACCGCGGCCAGGTCGAGCGCGCCCCCGACCCGTCCGATCGGCGGCGCAACATCGTGTCGCTGACGGCAGCGGGGGAGCGGCAGCTGCGCCTGCTGGAGAAACACCTGGCCGCGACCCAGGAGGCGTTGCTGGCGCCCCTCACGCCCGAGGAACGGCAGCAGCTGATCGACCTGCTGTCCAGGCTGCTCGACCACCACGACCGGGCCTGAGCACTTCCGTCCGCGGCGGCGGGGCCGCTGAGCGGCGTCACGGGTGCCCCGCGATCAGCCGCAGGAGCCGACGAACCCTATGAGCCGGCCGCGATGTCGACGAAGCCGTGCACGAGGGACCTGCGTTCGCGCCGCCGCCAGGCGACGACCAGCGGGCTCGGCGCGACGCCGTCCACGGGGACGACGACGATGCCGTTCGCGCGGTTGATCGTGAGCGGGGCGAGACCGACCGCGTCCGACCACAGGACGGCCTGAATGCACTCCCGTACGGTCCGGACGACGGTGTCGACGCCGGGCACGGCCTCGCGGCCGCCGGCCCAGAAGTCCCGCCAGAGCGGGTCGGCGGAGTCCGCGAGGCGGAACCAGCGCCGGTCCCGCAGATCGCTCAGCCGTACCCGGTCCCTGGCGGCGAGCGGATCGGACTCCCGCAGGACGACCCCGACAGCGTCCCGGCGGATCTCGGCGACGGCGATTCCGGCCGCGTTGAAGGGGCCGCGGGTGACGGCGACGTCGGCCAGCCCGCGGTCGACACCCACGGTGGGATCGGTGAGGTCGCCCTCCACGATGCGGATCTCCACGCCGGGATAACGTTCCCGGAAGGTGTCGATCATCGCCCGGCCCGCGTGATCCAGGCTGTCGGCCAGCGTCCCGATCGTGATGACGCGGGTGTCGGACGCCTGGGTCACCAGCGACGGCAGCGACTCCACCCGGGCGAGTACCTCGCGTGCCTCGGGCAGCAGTGCGTGACCAGCCGGCGTCAAGGTCATCCCGCGAGCGGTACGCGTGAACAACTCGACGCCGAAGTTGTCCTCCAGCGCCTTGATCGCCCTGCTCAGCGGTGGTTGCGACATGTGCAGCCGGGCCGCCGCCCGGCCCACGTTGAGCTCCTCCGCCACCGCGACGAAGTAGGTGAGCGAACGGAGATCCACCCCACCGACGATACCCACAAGGTATGGCATGGGCGGAACGGGTCTTGGACCCGGGCCGCCGATCGAGATCCAATGAACCGGTGACCGACGGATCGCGCCTCGAACGAGGCATCAGGGTCTACGCCGAGACCTTCGGCGTGGACGAAGAGGCGCTCCCCGGCGTGTTCGCCGACCGGGTCGGCAGCCGCTTCGCGCAGGAGGCCATCTTCGCGGCGGGCGGCCCGGCCTGGAACGACACGGCGCTGGACGACCGGAGCCGCAGCGTCGCGATCCTCACCGCGCTGATCTGTCAGGGCGTGCGGGGCGACCGGCTCTCCAGCCACCTCGAACGCGCGGTCCGCGCCGGGCTGGACCAGCCGGCGCTGGAGGTTCTGACCGTGCTCCTGTCGCTGTACGTGGGCCAGGCTCGCACTTCCTTGGCGGCCGAGGACATTCACGCGTTCTTCATCGACCGAACAGCCCACGAGCGCGAGTCGCGCGGGCAGGAAGGAACGGCAACACCATGGCCATCCTCTGGACGGGCGTAGCGGTCGCCGGTGTCGCGGCCGTGCTCCTCGCGATCCGGTCGTTCCGGCCCTCGCCGCTGCCGGCCCCGGAACCGTGGACGGATCCGCTGCCCCCGGCCTCGCCGCCGGCGGACATGGCGATCTACCGGCTCCCCACCGGCACGTACGAGAACAAGGCCTTTCTGGCGTACCGCGGCGGGTCGTTCTCCGAGAACCGGCGCTTCGCCGCGACCGCCGTGCTCATCCGGCATCCGGCGGGCGACCTGCTGATCGACGCCGGGTTCGGCGAGGACGTCGCCGCGCACATCGCCACGATGCCGGCCTATCAGCGCAGCCCCCACGAGGTCGGCACCACCGTCCATCAGCAGCTGCTGGCGAAGAACTACGACCTGACCCGGATGCGTGGCGTCATCATCACGCACGCCCACTGGGACCATGTGAGCGGCCTGGACCGGCTTCCCGTACCCATCTGGATGAATGCCGAGGAGAGCAGGTACGTCGAACGGGCCAAGGGCGCGGTCGTGTTCCGCGACGTGTCGCGCGGCCACGAGATCCACCGGTACGCGTTCGACGGGCCGGCCTATCTCGGGTTCCCGGCCAGCCACGACGTGCACGGCGACGGCTCGGTGGTCATCGTCGAGGCCGGGGGGCACACCGACGGCTCCGTGGTGGTCTTCGTGACCCTTCCCGACGGCCGCCGGTTCGCCTTCATCGGCGATCTGACCTGGCAAATGGAAGGGGTGACGCTGCGGGCGGAGCGGCCGGGGCTGCTGCGGATGCTGGCCGACGTCCGGCCGGCCGACGTGCGTACCGGTCTCCTGCGGATCATCGCCCTGTCCGATCGGGTGCACGTGGTGCCCGCCCACGACGTCGGCGCGTTCGACGCGATCCCCGAATGGCAATTCACCCCTGCGGGGGCCTGAGGATCGTCAGTTCCGCATGGCCGAACGGTCGCGCGGCGGCTGCGATGAGCACCTGGTGGGACTGGCGCCGCGGCGGTACGGTGCACCTTATGTCCGGAGAGTGCGCGTCGCGCACGGCATGGTGGCGCCGATGGGCGGGCCTTCCGGCCTTCGTCGCCCTCTTCTTCGCCACCTCGGTGGTCACCGGGACCGCGCAGACAGCGCAGGCATCAACGGCTGTTCCGGGGCCGTCGGCGGTTCAGGTCGTCATCGTGCCGGCCCCGCACGTCCTGGGGCAACGGCCGGACCTCCCGGTCGTCGGGCACGGCGGGCAGCGCCGCGTAGCACCGGATCCGGCGGGGCTCGCATGGCTGCCGGAGCGGGCCGGCGTCGGGACCGTCACGTGGTGGCACCTGCGATGCGACAGCGACGTACAGCGGAAACAGACGGGCCGGGACGCCCGTCAGGTCAGGGGACCGCCGGGACGGCGTGCAGCAGACGCCTTGTCCTGACCCCGGCGCCGCGGGCGGTCTCGCCGTGCCGTGCGCCACCCCTGCCCTAGGAGAATCATCGTGTCGCGCGCTACTGCCGTGCGCGCATTTCTTGCCCTTGTCGTGCTCGTCGTGTCCGGGTGGCTCGTCGCCACCCGGCCGGCGCGGCTGGGGCTCGATCTGCGCGGCGGAACCCAAATCGTGTTGCAGACCCGGGACGGCGATCAGACCCGAGCCGACGCCGCCACCACCGACGAGGCCATGGAGGTGCTGCGCCGGCGGGTCGACGGGCTCGGCGTCAGCGATTCGACGCTGGTCCGTTCCGGCGACCGGCGGATCATCGTGGAACTGCCCGGGGTCACCGACCCCCGGGAGGCCGCCGAGGTCATCGGCCGCACCGCCCAGTTGTCCTTCCGGCCGGTGCTGACCCCCGCCGGTCCCGGACCCGCGAAGCCGCCGGCCGGGGGGCTCGCGGTGCCCGACGAGACCGGCAGTCCCTTGCTGCTGGGCCCGGCGGCCTTGTCCGGCCGGCAGATCGACGACGCTCAGGCCATCACCGAACCCCCGGTCGGCTGGCAGGTGGCGGTCGACTTCGCCGGCGACGGCACCCAGGCCTGGCAACGGCTGACCGCCCGGGCCGCCTGCTCGCCACCGGGTGACCCGGGTCGCCGGGTTGCGATCCTGCTCGACGACCAGGTGGTCTCGTCTCCCCAGGTCAGCCCGGAGGCGGCCTGCGAGGTCGGGTTCGCCGGGCCGGCCATGCGGATCACCGGCTCCTTCACCGCGGACGAAGCCCGCGACCTGGCCCTGCTGATCCGGGCCGGGGCGCTGCCCGTGCCGGTCGACGTCATCCAGCAGCAGCTTGTCGGCCCCACTCTCGGCGAACAAGCGATTGACGACTCGGTCCGGGCGGCTCTGCTCGGTGCGCTCGCCACCATCCTGTTCATCATTGCCGTGTACCGCTTCGTCGGTGCGCTGGCGGCCTTGGCGCTCGTGGCGTACGGGCTGATCTCGTACGCGGCCCTGCTGGTGGTCGGCTCGGCTCTGACCCTGCCCGGGCTGGCCGGGTTCGTGCTGGCGATCGGAATGGCGGTCGACGCGAACGTCCTGGTCTTCGAAAGGGCACGGGAGGAGTACGCCGCGAAGCCGTCCCTGCGTACGGCCATCCGGGACGGATTCAGCCGGGCCTGGTCGGCGATCGCCGACTCCAACATCACCACGCTGGTGGCCGCCGCGCTGCTGATCCTGCTGGCGTCCGGCCCGGTACGCGGCTTCGGCATCACCCTGGCCATCGGCGTGCTGGTCTCCATGTTCACGGCGCTGGTCCTCACCCGGCTCCCGGCCGAGGCCTTGCTGCGGCGACGGTGGCTGGTCGTCCGGCCCCGCTGGAGCGGCCTGGCCCACCAGGGCTGGGTGCGGCGGACCATCGTGGCCCGCGATCCGAACCTGATGGGTCGCCGCCGCCGGTGGCTGGTCCTCTCGGCGGCGGCGGTGCTGCTCGCCTTCGCCGGTGTCGCCGCCCGCGGCGTGGACCTGGGCGTGGAGTTCGTCGGTGGCCGGCTGGTCGAGTACTCGACCAGCCGGCCTTTGACGGCCGAGACGGCCCGGGAGGCAGTGACGGCCGCGGGCGTGGACCGGGGGATCGTCAGCAAGATCGGCGGCGGCAACCTGTCGGTACGCGCCGGTGCGTTCGACGACGCCACGGAGCAACGGGTACGCGACGCCCTGACCGCCCGCGGGGGTGGCGATGTGCAGCGGCTCCGCGACGACAAGGTCGGGCCCAGCCTCGGCGCCGAGTTGCGGAACAAGGCGCTGCTCGCGCTGGGCGTCGCGCTGGCGGCGCAGATGGCGTACCTGTCGCTGCGGTTCCCGTGGCGCTGGGGCGCCGCGGCGGTGCTGGCGATGGCCCACGACGTGATCATCCTCATCGGAGTGTTCGCCTGGCTCGGCAAGCCCGTGGACGGGGTCTTCCTGGCGGCTCTGCTGACCGTCATCGGGTACTCGGTCAACGACTCCGTGGTGGTCTTCGACCGGATCCGGGAACTGGTCCGAGCCCAGCGGGGCCGGAGTCCCCGGTTGCGTACACCGTTCGCCGCGCTGGCGAACGCGGCCTGCCTGCAGACCGTCCCCCGGACGGTCAACACCGGGCTCGGGGCGGTGTTCGTCCTGGTCGCCCTGGCTGTTCTGGGCGGGTCGTCACTGGGCGACTTCGCGATCGCCCTGCTGATCGGGATCCTGGTGGGCACGTACTCGTCGGTGTTCCTGGCGACGCCGCTGTCCATCACCTTCAGGTCCCGCTGATCGAGAGAAGGGGCCCGGTCGTCCTTCTCAGAACAGGGGCAGCCGGGCACCCGGATCGAGTTCACGCCCGTTGTGACGGGGCCCATATTCGCGAACCGTGCCGCCGCCGGCCACGGTGCCGACGACTTCATCGCCATGCGGCGCGTCCTGGAAGCCCGCGACGCCTGACCGCACAACCGAGTGCGCTCAGCACCCGGGCAGCGCTACCCGGCCAGGCATGCCTGGCCGCTCAGTCGGCGGAACCGTACGGCCCCGCGCTGTCCGGGTCCTTCGCCGGCCGGCCCGGCGAGCGGGACGAGTCGGGCAGGCGTACGAGATCGGACCGATGGTCGACGAGGGCCGCGGCGAGTGCCGGCTGGTCGCGTTGGCGGATGGCGCGGGCGATGCGGACGTGGACGAGGATGTTCTCGTCGATGACCTTGGCCGCGCCCGAGCCCGAGAACTCCGCCCGGACGAGCGTTCCGCGTACCAGCGTGACCATCGACTCGTACATGCCGGCCAGGACCGGTACGCGCGCGGCGCGGGCCACCGCGGTGTGGAAGCGCAGGTTGACGTCCAGGTAGCGGCGTGCATCCTCGCGCGCCTCGCGCAGTTCCTCGAGTGCCCACTCCATGTCCCGGCAGTCCTCGGGGGTAGCGCGCTCAGCCGCCACCCCGGCCAGGCTGTCCTCGAGCATCGAGCGCGCCTCGAACAGATCCACCGCGTCCACGAAGAGTCCCCGGAACCAGACGTCGATGGCGCCGAGCCGCAGCTGCGGTGGGGGCTGGGCGACGAAGACCCCGCCCTGGACGCCCGGCCGCACCTGGATGACCCCGCGCTCGCGCAGGATCCGCAGGGCCTCGTTGATGGCGTTGGCGCTCACCCCGAAGCGGTCGATCAGCTCGGTCCGCAGCGCGAACCGGGCGCCCGCGGCCAGCCGGCGCTGGAGGATCTCCTCCTCCAGGTCGGCGGCGATGCGTTCGGCGACCGACGGCATCAGCCGCGCCCTGACACCCGGTTCATCGCGACATCATCGCACGGGGTTGAGGCCGGTCCACGGCAGCGGCGAGCCCGGCGTCCTCCGTACCCGTGCCGTCGGCCAGGAAGGCCTCGACCAGCCCGGCGAACCGCTCGGCCCGCTCGATCTGGACCCAGTGCCCGCACCGGGGGAAGACGTGCAGTTCGGCGTGCGGGATGAGGTCGAACAGCCGCATCGAGCTGGCCAGCGGGATCACCTTGTCGTCGCGCCCGTGCACCAGCAGCGTCGGATGCGGCAGGGCCGCGATGCGTTGCTGGTCGACGGCGAGGGCGTCGACCATCGCCTGCCGCGGCGCCGGGAACATCGACCGGTACGCCTCGTGCACACCGGGGCGGGTGGCGGCGGCGAGGCGTAGCTCCGCGAGGTCGTCGGTCAGCCGGCCGGTGTCGAAGGTGAACCAGCGCAGGAGCCGGCGCATGGCGTCCAGCGACGGTTCGAAGCCCCACACCGCCTCCAGACCCGGGGTGATGGGGAACGGCACTCCCACGCTCCCCATCAGCACGAGGCGGTCCACCCGGTCCGGTGCCTCGGTGGCCAGCCGCAGCGCGAGCGCTCCGCCGAAGCTGTTGCCCACGACCGAGACGCGGGGCAGGCCCAGCGCGTCCAGGAAGCCGAGCAGGTGGTCGAGCCAGCTGTCCGGACCGTAGACCGCCGCCCGGGGCCGCTCGGTGTAGCCGAAGCCGAGGATGTCCGGGGCGAGGACCCGGCGCTGCCGCGCGAGCGCCGGCAGGACCGTACGCCAGTTGGCCCACGCCGAGACGCCCGGCCCGGAACCGTGGATCAGCAGGACCGGGGCGCCGTCGCCGCGGTCGTGGTAGTTGGTGCGCACACCGCCGACATCGACCGTGCGGCCTTCTTCCGGAGCACCTGCGTTCATCGCCCAATACTTGCATAAGTTTTAGAAACATTGCAGTCACGCCGATGTGGAAAACATCTTCAAGCTGTGGTTACACTCACGAAACCTAAGGAAGTTTCAGAAGATCCGGCGGTGTAGCCATGCCCCACATCACTGTCGGTCCGGACGGGCCGGCGATCGACGTCCCTCCGGGCGAGACCATCGTCGAAGGACTGCGCCGCGTCGGGTGGCGCGCCCGCTACCGCTGCCGGGGTGGTGGATGCGGGATCTGCAAGTGCCCCCTGGTGGACGGCGCCGTCACGTACCCCGGTCCGGTGGCGGAGTCGGCGCTCAGCGCGGCCGAGCGTTCGGCCGGTCTCTGCCTTCCCTGCCAGGCCGTCCCGCTCGGCGACGTCGTCATCGAGCAACGCGGACGACCGTTGCGACCCATGCTGGCCAGCGCGCCCCGCGTGGCCGCCCCCATTCGCGAGGAGAAGTAGCCATGTCCGTCATCCGTCTCGGTTACGTCCACGTACGCGTCACCGATCTTGCCCGCGCCCGCGACCACTACCAGAACACCCTCGGCATGGACGCGGTCCACGAGGAGGACGGCCGGGTGTACCTCAAGTCGTGGGACGAGGACAACCACCACTCGGTCGTGCTCGAGGAGGGTGGCGTCGGCCTGGTCAAGTTCGGCTACAAGGTGACCGGCGAGGACTCACTGGCCGCCCTGGAGAACCGGGTCGCCGGCTTCGGCGCGACCGCCGAGCGGATGAGCAAGGGCGACAACGCCGGGGTCGGTGACGGGCTGCGGGTCACGCTGCCCAGCGAGCACGTGCTCGAGCTGTACTCAGAGGTCGAGTACCTCGGCACCAAGGTCGGGAAGATCAACCCCGATCCCTGGCCCCGTACGGGCCTGCGCGGCATCGGGGTGCCCCGGATCAACCACGCCCTGATCACCACCGAGGACCCGGCGCTGCTGGAGCGGTTCTTCGCCGAGGTGCTCGGGTTCCGGCCGGCCGAGCGGCTGGTGTCCGGCGATGAGCCGGGCGACCTGGTCGGCTCGTGGATGTTCTGCGGCGAGAACCCGCACGACATCGCGTTCGTGAACGGGCCCAACGGCAAGCTGCACCACTTCGCGTACCAGATCGACGACTGGAGCGCGCTGCTGCGGGCCGGCGACGTGATGTCGATGGACGAGGTGCCGATCGACTTCGGCCCGGCCCGGCACGGGATCACCCGGGGCGGCACCATCTACTTCTTCGACCCGTCCGGCAACCGCAACGAGGTCTTCTCCGGCGGCTATCGGACGGGAGCGGACTTCCGCCCGATCACCTGGACGATGGACCAGGCCGCGCGGGGGATCAACTACACACACCGCGAGATCGACCAGGACTTCCTCCAGGTGGTGACCTGAACCGCTATCGGGCCGCGGCGCCGAGGTCCAGGGCGATGTCGACCAGCAGGTCCTCCTGGCCGCCGACCAGCCGGCGTCGCCCGGCCTCCAGCAGGATCGCGCGCACGTCGACCCCGTACCGGCCGGCCGCGGTCTCGGCATGCCGCAGGAAGGAACCGTAGACGCCGGCGTAGCCCAGCGTCAGCGTCTCCCGGTCTACCCGGACGGGCCGGTCCTGCAGCGGCCGGACGAGCTCCTCGGCGGCGTCCTGCAGCGTCAGCAGGTCGCCGCCGTGCTCCCATCCGCGCAGGTCGGCGACCGCCACGAACGCCTCGATCGGGCAGTTGCCGGCGCCCGCGCCCTGTCCGGCCAGCGACGCGTCCACCCGGGTCGCGCCTTCCTCGACGGCGACGACCGAGTTGGCGACCGACAGCGACAGGTTCTCGTGGGCGTGGATGCCGATCTCGGTCGCCGGGTCGAGCACGTCGCGGTACGCCCGGACGCGCTCGCGTACGCCGTCCATCAGCAGCCGCCCCCCGGAATCGGTGACGTAGACGCAGTGCGCGCCGTACGACTCCATCAGCCGCGCCTGCGCGGCCAGCGCGACCGGCTCGGCCAGATGGCTCATCATCAAAAACCCGGAGACGTCCATGCCCAGCTCACGCGCGGTGGCGATGTGCTGGGCGGCGATGTCGGCCTCGGTGCAGTGGGTGGCCACCCGCACCGAGCGCACCCCCAGCGCGTACGCCCGCTTCAGGTCGGCGATCGTGCCGACCCCGGGCAGCAGCAGCGTGGTCAGCCGGGCGTGTCTGACGGTGGCGGCGGCGACCTCGATCCACTCTTCGTCGGTGTGCGAGCCGGGCCCGTAGGTCAGACTGCCGCCGGCCAGCCCGTCGCCGTGCGCCACCTCGATGCCGTCGACCCCGGCGGCGTCGAGCGCACGGACGATCTCGGCGACCGCGTCGGTGCTGATCCGGTGCCGGACGGCGTGCATACCGTCCCGCAGCGTGACGTCCTGGAGGAACAGCCGGGTCATGAACGCGCCTCCTTCAGCAGGCCGCCACGTGCGACGGCTATCCGCTCGGCGACGGCGATCGCGGCCGAGGTCATGATGTCGAGATTTCCCGCGTACGCGGGCAGGTAGTGCGCCGCGCCCTCGACCTCGAGGAACACCGACACCTGATGGGTCACCGTGGCGGCGCCGGCGAGCGTGTGCACCGGCTGGTCCGCGGGCACCGGCGTGACCTGAACGGGCTGCTTGAGCCGATACCCGGGCACGTACCGGGCGACCGAGGCGACCATCTCCTCGACCGAGGACCGGATCGCCTCCCGGGTCGCGGCGTCCGGCGCGTCGACCAGGCACAGCACGGTGTCGCGCATGATCAGCGGCGGCTCGGCGGGATTGAGGACGATCAGCGCTTTGCCGCGGGCCGCCCCGCCGACGCGCTCGACGGCCCGCGAGGTGGTCTCGGTGAACTCGTCGATGTTGGCCCGGGTGCCCGGGCCGGCCGACTTCGAGGCGATCGAGGCGACGATTTCCGCGTACGGCACCGGGGCGGACCGGGAGACGGCGGCGACGACCGGGATCGTGGCCTGTCCGCCGCAGGTCACCATGTTGACGTTGCCGATGTCCCCGGCGGCCAGATGCTCGTCGAGGTTCACCGCGGGCACGACGTACGGCCCGATCGCCGCCGGCGTCAGATCGATCAGTGTTTTCCCGTACGGTCGCAGCACGGCCTCGTTGGACAGATGGGCCCGGGCCGAGGTGGCATCGAAGACGATCTCCACGTCGGCGAATCCGTCGAGCGCGACGAGCCCGCGGGCCCCGTCGGCGGTCGTGGCCACGCCGAGCCGCCGGGCCCGGGCCAGACCGTCCGAGCCGGGGTCGATGCCGGCCATCGCGGTCATCTCCAACGTCTCCGACAGCCGCAGCAGTTTGATCATCAGGTCGGTGCCGATGTTGCCCGACCCGAGAACGGCGACCTTCGTACGCATCAGACCTCCCCGAACTGGGCGGTGACTGTGCCGAGCCCGGTGAAGCCGGCGCTGACGTGCATGCCCGGCCGCACCGCGACCATCGGGCCGAGCGCGCCGGCCAGCACCACCTGTCCCGCGCGCAGCGGATCGCCGAGTTCCCGGGCCGCGCCGGCCAGCCAGGCCAGCGCCGCCAGCGGGTCGCCGAGGCAGGCCGCGCCGGAGCCGGTGGAGACCACCTCGCCGTCGACGCTCATCTCCATCCGCACGTCGACCGGTTCGACCGCCCCGAGCTCGACCCGCTCCGGGCCAAGCACGAACAGGCCGCTGGAGGCGTTGTCGGCGATCGTGTCGGCGATGCTGATGTCCCAGCCGGCGATCCGGCTGTCGACGATCTCCAGCGCCGGCACCATCGCGCCCACCGCGGCCCGGACGCTGTCCGCGGTGACCTCGTCGGCCAGGTCCGTCCGCAGCACGAACGCGATTTCGGCCTCGATCCGCGGTTGCAGCAGCCCGCCCACACCGATGGCATCCTCGCCGCTGACGTCCATGTCGTCGAAGAGGATGCCGAAGTCGGGGCGGTCGACGCCGAGCTGTTGCTGAACGGCCGCCGAGGTGAGCCCGATCTTGTGCCCGACGATCCGGGCGTGACCGGCCAGGCGGGCGGCGGTCAGCTCGGTCTGGACCCCGTAGGCTGCCTTGATGTCGCCGGCGCCGATCAGGTCACGGACGGGCGGGCACGGGGTCCGGGTCCGCGCGGCGTCGAGCAGGCGTTGTGCTGCAGGCGATGTCATGCCGCCACCCTGCCCGGCCGGTCGGTCGGCACTCCAGCATTGTGTTCCGCTATGCGGAACTCATGGTGGCGCGCCGAGCCAGGACGGCCGCGATGCCGGCGGCCGCGGCCTTCACCGCGCCCAAGTGCTGCCGTGGCCGGAAGCGCCCGACCGGCCCGGCGACGCTGACGGCGGCCACCGCCAGATCGTCGGCGTCCAGGATCGGAGCGCCGACGCACACGATGCCGACCGCGGACTCCTCCGCCTCGAAGGTCACCCCCGCCTCGGCCGCCCGGTCGAGCTGCCGGCGCAGCAGAGCCGGCGAGGTCACGGTCCGCGGCGCCAGCCGGGCCAGCGGCGCTGCCAGCACCTCGGCGCGGACGGCGTCCGGCGCGAAGGCGAGCAGCGCCTTGCCGATCGCCGTGGCATGCAAGGGGAGGCGCCCGCCGAGCCGCGACGGCGCCCGCGTCTGCCGGTGACCGCTCACCTTGGCCACGTAGACCACCTCGGTGCCCTCACGCAGACCCAGATGGACCGTCTCGTGGGTACGTTCGTAGAGGTCCTCGAGAAAGGGCGTCGCCACCTCGAGCAGGCCGCGCTCGACCGAGGCGCGCATGCCCAGCGTGAACAGATGCCCGCTGAGGTGGAACCGCCCGTTCACCCGGTCGAGCAGACGGGCCACGACCAGCTCGGCGGTCAGCCGGTGCAGCGTCGCCTTCGGCAGGCCGGTACGCCGCTGCAACTCAGCGAACCCCACGCCGCGATCGTCCGCGGTGAAGGCGTCGAGAATGGCGGCCACCTTCGCGATCACCGTCATCTCCGCAGCGTATGCCGCTCCGCCCCGGCGCCGCGACCACCACTACCGCGACAGCACGGGCCGAGGTACCGGCTGCTCGCGCCCGGCTCGGGCGCGGCAGCGGGCCTCGGGCGAACCGGCTACCTCTCGTCGTACGGGTGCACGGTCACGCCCTTGACGACGCGGTTGACCTCGCCGGACGGGAACGGTGAGTCGGGGGTGAGCCCGAGCGACAGCGAGGTGCCCACCGCGAACAACTGCGCCACCAGGACGAAGGGCAGGGCTGCCAGGACGTCGGGGGCGTCGTCCAGCCCGGGGACCAGCCAGACCGGGTCCAGCCGTCCGCTGGGCTTCGCCGCGACGACGACAACGTTGCCGACGCCCATCCGGGACCGGAGCTCGACCGCGATGTCCTCGTCGTACCGCCTCGTGTAAGGGTCGCCGGACAGGTAGACGATCGCGAGGCTGTGACCGTCGATGACCGAGATCGGACCGTGCCGGAAGCCCAGGGCGGAGTCGAAGAAGCTGACGATGGAACCGGCGCTGAGCTCGAGCACCTTGAGTGCCGACTCCCGGGCCAGGGCGGTGAGCGGGCCGCTGCCCAGATAGACGATGCGCTGGTAGCCGCGTGCGGCGAGGCCGGCGACGGCGTCCGCGTGGTCGCGCAGCACCGCCGTCCCGGCGTCGGCGAGGCGCTCGGCGGTCTCGGCCTCGCCGGCGCCGGGGGCCAGGGCCAGCCAGGTGGCCAGCACCATCGAGGTGAAGCTCGACGTCATCGCGAAGCCGGCGTCGTTGGTCGCCGGAGGCATGAGAAGCACATACGAGCGCTCCGCCGCGCCGTGCGTCTTCGCCAGCTCGCCGTCGGGGTTGCACGTGACGATGAGGTGGTGCACCGAGCCGAGGAAGCGGTCGGCGAGGACGGTCGCCGCGACACTCTCGGGGCTGTCGCCCGAGCGTGCGAACGACACCAGGAGCGTCGGGAGATCCTCGGCGAAGGCCTCCGCGGGGTTGGAGACGATGTCGGTCGTGGCGACCGTGTCCACGCGCCGGCGCAGCCGTCCGGTCAGGGCGGGCGCGAGCAGGTCGCCGGCGAACGCGGAGGTGCCCGCACCGGTCAGGACGATACGCAGGTCGTCGCGCGCGAGCAACGGGCCGAGGAAGTCGTGGAGCGCCTCCCGGTGGGACGCCAGATCCGCGGCCACCTGCCGCCACATCGCCGGCTGCTGGGCGATCTCGCGGCCGGTCGCTCCGGCCCGGTCGATGTCGGTCAGGGTGCCCGATGGTGGGGTCAAGGCAGGCTCCTCGCGGGTTCGGGGTTGCAGGCGGTCGAGTAGAGGCGAAGGACGTCGCGGACGTGGTCCACCGCCAGGGCGATCGGGTCCGGTTCCAGTACGCCGGCCCGGACGCGCGCGTACTGCTCGGGAAGGTGGGCGCTGATCAGCGACGGCGGCGGCGGGTACGCCCGCAGGTTGCCGATCAGCCGGTCGACGGCGTCCGACACCCGATCGTCCGGCCAGTAGTAGCGCATCCGGTCGCTGTAGCTGTAGCGGCGCGCCAACCGCCGAGTGGCCTCGTCGCCCTCGTAGTAGCCGTTCCACCACTTCGGTTCGCGGACCATGACCTCGTCGACGACGTCGGGCAGCCGCGACGCTTCGCCGGCCGGGACGAGCTCGGCCTCGATGGCGGCGAGCGCGAACAGCGCCTCCCGCAGTGCGAACGTGAGGCCGGGGCCGACCTTGAGGATCGCCCAGTGGTCCTGCACGAGCGCGGTGAGGTTGGCCGAGGTCTGGTAGTCGGTGGAGTGCGCCTCGAAGACCAGCTGTCCGCCCTCGATCATGTGGCTCAGCGCGCGGGCGCGACCGCGGTCGTAGTCGACGACGCGGAGCGCGTCGAACTCCACGCCGGGCTGGACGACGAGGGCGACGACGCGGGTCCACGCCTCATCCAGGCCGGCGCCGGCGAACGCGGCCCGGTGCGCCTCGATGGTGGCGCGCGCAGCCTCCGGCGAGGTCGGTGTCAGCGCGTCGATCTCCTCGTGGGCGCCGCCGGGCACCGGCACCTCGGTGCCGACGACGTACCGCAGGTCGCTCCGGCCGAACGTGGTCCGGGCGCTCTGCTCGGCGACCCGCGCCAGGCGGGCGGCGCGCCCGGCGACCTCCTCGTCGGTCAGGGGGTCGCGATCATCGGCGCAGGCCATCGTGCAGTCGAGGTGGATCTTCGTGTAGCCGGCCTCGACGTACGCCGCGACGAGGTCGTCCGCCCGGCTCATGGCCTCATCGGCCGGCAACGACCGCCACACGTTCGGACCGAGGTGGTCGCCGCCGAGGACGACGCGCTCGCGGGACAGGCCCGCGCGGTCGGCGATGCCGTGCACCAGGTCGCGGAAGTCGGCCGGACGCATCCCGGTGTAGCCGCCGAACTGGTCGACCTGGTTGCTGGTCGCCTCGATCAGGACCGCGGTGTCGTCGGCGACCGCTTGCTCGCAGGCGGCCTGGAGCACGAGCGGGTTGGCGGAGCACACCGAGGTGATGCCGACGGCCTGGCCGCCGCGGTGGCGGGACAGGATGTCGTCGAAGGCGTCACTCATGCCGTCATCTCCCCTTCCGTCGGTCACTTGGTGCTCCCGGCGAGGAGTCCGTTGACGATGTAGCGGTTGAACCCGAGGGCGATGACGGCGGGCACGGCGATCGCCAGCATGCCGGCGGCGCTCATCAGGGTGGAGGGCACGATGTGCCGGCCCTGCAGGGCCGCGATCTGCACGGTGAGCGGCTGCGTGGACAGGTCGGTGGAGAGCACCAGCGGGAAGAGGAACTGGGCCCACCCGAACAGGAACGTGATCAGGGCGATCGAGATCACGCCGGGGATCGCCAGCGGCAGTACCAGGCGCCAGAACACCTGCAGGCGGTTCGCGCCGTCGACGAGACCGGCCTCCTCGATGCTCTCCGGGATGCTGGTGAAGTAGTTGTGCAGCACCCAGACGGCCAGGGGCAGGAACCCGGAGACGTACACCAGGACGATGCCGGTGTAGGTGTTCACCAGGCCGGCGGAGCTCATGATCCGGTAGAGCGGGATGAGCGTCGTGTACGGCGGGAAGGCCATCGTCGCCAGGACCGTGTAGAAGAGCACGGTCCGGCCGCGGAACTTGAAGCGGGCGAAGGCGTACGCGGCGAGCGCGGCCAGCGTCACGGTGACCACGGTCGCCGCGGCGCACTCGATGACGATGTTGAGCAAGCTCTGCCGGATTCCCGAGGCCAGATCGCCGTTGCCGACCAGCAGCGTCCGGAAGTTGTCCAGCGTCGGGTGCACCGGGACGTACTGGGCCGGGCGTGAGCGTGCGTCACTCTCCGTCTGCAGGCTCGACTTCAACGCCCAGTAGATCGGGACGACCGACCAGAGGATGACGAGTACGAGCGACACGGCTCTCACCGGATGCCGGCGGGTCCTCACAGCTCGACCTTTCGGTAGACGAAGCGGATGACGAGGAAAGACAACGCCACAGTCACCAAGGCGATCAGCAGCGAGAGCGCGTACCCCTGACCGAAGTTGAGGTTTTGGAAGCTGATGAAGTAGGTCTGCATCGTCACCGAGGCGCCCGTCGAGGCCGCGCCGTTGAGCACATACGGCTGGTCGAAGATGTTCAGCGTGGTGATCAGCGCCTGAACCATGGCCACGGCAATACCCGGGCGGGCCAGGGGCAGCGTGATGGTGGTGAATCGGCGCCACTGGCCGGCGCCGTCGACCATGGCCGCCTCGTAGAGCTCCTCGGGGATCAGCTGGAGCGCCGCGAAGATCAGCAGCGTCATCAGCGGCGTCATCTGCCAGACCTGGACGAGCTCGATCAGCCCGATCGTCAGCAGCCGGTTCTGGCCGAGCAGCACACCGTCGCCCGCGCCCAGGTGCAGCGTCGCGATGAGGCTGTTGACCAGGCCGGCGTTGGGATCGAAGATGCCCGACCACAGGATGCCCTCGACCACGCCCGGCAGCGCCCACGGCAGGATCAGGATCGCCATGACCACGCCCCGCCCGCGAAAGGGGCGCTGCAGCAGCACCGCGAACGCGATGCCGAGGACGGTCGACAGCGCCACGCCGACGATGACGTAGAACGCCGTGTTGACGGCGCTGTTCGTCACCGCCTCGTTCCGGAAGAGCTCGACGAAGTTCGACAGCCCGGTGAAGCGGGTGGGCGGGTCCAGCTCGTCGACCTTGAAGAACGACTCGATGATCGTGAACAGCGCCGGAACGATGGCGAGACCGATGATGAAGATCGCCACCGGGGCGACGAGCACGTACGGCAGCAGCTCGAAGCGCCGCCCGCGCGGACGGGTGGCCGGGCGCGGAGCGTCCCCGGCCACCTCGTCACGCATGGTGTCGTCGCCCCGCGGCGCCGGCTGCACCGGTCCCCGCGGGGCGGCCATCACGAACCGCCCGCCTTGCTGTTCGCGACGGCGGCGATGGCGTTGATGGCGTCGGCGACGGTCATCGAGCCGGTCGCCGCGGCGTGCAGGTTGGTGTAGACGGCGTTGGAGAACGCGGGGTACCAGGCCGGGGCGCCCTCAGGGAACACCGGCTTCGCGGTCTTGAGCATCGCGGACAGCCGTTCGCCGTCGGCCAGGCTGCCGGCCTTGGACAGCTTCTCCACCACGCTCAGGCGTGAGGGGATGAAAGACGAGCCCCACACCTTGTCCTCACCGTTGAGCCCGGAGAAGTTCTCCTGGGTGGTGGCGCTGGTGAACCACTCGATGAACTTCGCCGCGGCCTGCGGGTACTTCGCCTGCTTGGGGATGCCCATGCCGTCGGGGTTCGACAGGTTCGAGGCCGGCCCGCTCACGCCCGGCGTGTTCAGGTACTGGATCTTGCCGCTCACCTTGGAGCTCTTCTTGACGTTGTAGAGGCTGTTGATCAGGCCGGAGTAGTCGGAGAAGGTGCTTGCGGCCTGACCCTGCGCCATCAGGGTCTGCTCGCCCTGGCTGTCGTTGACGTTGACGTTGCCGGGCGGCACCAGGCCGCTCTTGACCGCGTCGACCATCCACTGGGCGGCCTTGTAGCCGGGCGAGTTGGGGTCGGTGAACTGCGGCTTGCCCTTGGCGTCGAGCACGGTGCCGCCGAACGCCTGCGTCGTCTCGTACCAGTAGGTCGACAGACCCTCGGCGGCGGCGAACGGGATGTTGAGCGGGTGCTTGACGACGCCCTTGGACTTGATCTGCTTCAGATCGTTGGTGTACTCGTCGATGGTGGTCGGCATCTTGGTGATGCCGGCCTTGGCGAACAGCTCGGTGTTGACGGTGGTCACCATGTACGACGCGTCGTACGGCACGCCGATGATGTGCCCGTCGAGCGTGAACGAGGCCAGCTGGGGCATGTCCGACTTGAGCGAGTTCGCATCGAGTTTGGTCTCCAGCGGCTGGAACCACTTGAGCTTGCCCAGCTGACCGACGCGCGACCAGTCGACGTTGGTGACGTCGGCGAAGTAGGTGTTCGCGCTCGCGGCGGCGGAGATCTTGGTCTGCAGGCTGTCCCAGTCGGAGGATGCCCACTTGACGGTGATGCCCGTCTGCTTGGTGAACTCGTCCAGGGCCGCGGCCGGCGGCGGGTCTGTGGGAAGGGCGACGGTGATCGTCACCCCGGTCGTCTTGGACGACTCGTCCGACGTGCTCCCGCCGTTGCCGCCGCAGCCGGCAGCGAGCAGGGTGATGACGCCGAGCCCGGCGAGCCCTCGCCAGGTCGCCCGCAATGGTCTTGTTCTCATGATCCTCGGCCCTCCCTTGGGTCCGGTCCCCACGCCCGTCAGGAACCAGCCCTGATCACCTGCGCAGCTATGGCCGTTATCTTTGCAAGGTGTTGCGCACTCACGCAGACGGTAGGTCTCAGAGCTCATTCCGGTCAACGCCAGCTCGCCGTTTGATCAAAACTAGGTGCGCAAACTTTCATTTGCGCAGCTGGACTGCGTGTCTTAGTCTCGTGAGGTGCGCAAGACGGATCGAATGTCGGCAATCCTCGAGCGAGCCTCCGAGACCGGCCGCGTGGATGTGGCCGAGCTGGCAGCGGCCCTCGGGGTGTCCGGGGCGACGATCCGCCGCGATCTGCAGTCGTTGAGCGCCAGCCACCTGCTGCAGCGAACCCACGGCGGCGCCGTCGTGGCGGACACCGGCCAAGAGCTGTCGGTACGGGTCAAGGCGACGCGCAACCAGGCCGAGAAACGGCGCATCGGCACGGCGGCGGCCGAGCTCGTCGAGGACGGCGCCGTCGTCGGCCTCACCGGCGGCACGACCGCGGCCGAGGTGGGCCGCGCGCTCGCCGACCGGCGCGGCATCACGGTGGTCACCAACGCCATCGACATCGCCGCCGAGCTGGTCCACCGCCCGCAGATCACCCTGGTCGTCATCGGCGGCGTGGCCCAGCCGTCCAACGAGCTGGTCGGTCCGGCCGCCGAGATGATGCTGGACAACTACCATCTGGACATCGCGTTCATCGGCGTCGACGGACTGTCGGCGCAGGCGGGCTGCACCACATACCGCGAGATGGAGGCGCAGACCGACCGCAACTTCCTCGAGCGCGCCCGCCGCAGCGTCGTCATCGCCGACCGCTCCAAGATCGGCCGGGTCACCTTCGCGCGGATCGTGCCGCTCGCCCGCGTCGACGACATCATCACCGACAAGGACGCCGACCCGGAGCGGCTGCGCGAGTTCAGCGAGAGCGGTGTCCGGGTGCACGTGGTGTAGTCGTCGCTGGCTGAGCAGTTGTGCGCATTACTTGCGTAAAACTGCGCACGGCGGCCCTTGTCGAGGTCGGCCACGGGGTGGTTCGTTCACCTCGGCAGGCCGCAGCCCGGTCGCCGGAGCGGGGCGATCGCCGCGCACGACGGCCGCGCCGGCGGGGCGATCGGCTCCGCGATGACCATTCGACGAGTGCGCCTCAGCGTCTGTAACACGCCGTTCTCTTGTCGATGGAATCGAATCGCTGCCGAGATTGACGCTGGAGAATATAGTTTGTCCACATCTGACAGTCAATGGGTCCCCGAGGTTCACCTCCTGAGCGGCCCGAGCTGATCGACGAGGCAGCCTGGGTCGGGGCATGGCCACCCGCCTCGGCACACGACCCAGGGCCACACAGCCGGCGACGACGGCGCCGGCAGTTGGGAGTCCCACATCATCGAATTGCCGACAATGTCTGGCAACCGTCCGGTTTAGGGTCGCCGCGTGCGGTTTCTCATCCTGGGCCCGCTCGAGGTCCGCGACGGCGAGCGGCTCGTCGCGCTGGGCGGGCCGCAGCAGCGCGCACTGCTCGCGTTGTTGCTGGCGAGACCGGGCCGGGTGGTGTCGATCGACCAGATCACCGAGCAGCTCTGGGGTTCGTCCGCCCCGGCCGCTGCCCGCAGCCTGGCGCAGGGGTGCGTCGCCGGCCTGCGCCGGGCGCTGACCACCGGACGAGAGGGAGTGCTGCTGACCCGGGCGCCCGGATATCTGCTGAGCCTCCCTCCGGGCACATCGGATCTGGACCGATTCGACGAGCTGGTCAAGGACGCGAAGCAGCTCGCCGAGACGGCGTCCTGGGAGCGTGCCGCCGCCACGCTGCGGGAGGCGCTGGCGCTGTGGCGCGGACCCGCGTTCGACGGCATCGACCTCGACCCTTGCCGGACCGAGGCCGCCCGGCTGGAGGAGCACCGGCTCACCGTCGTCGAACAGCGCGTCGCCATCGAGCTGCGGCTTGGCCGGCACGCCGAGCTCGTCGCCGAGTTGCAGACGCTGAGCGCGGACCACCCGCTGCGCGAGCGGTTCTGGGCCCAGCTCATCACCGCGCTGCACCGCTCGGACCGGCAGGCCGACGCGCTGGAGGCATACCGGACGGTCCGGGCGACGCTGGTCGGCGAGCTGGGCGTCGAGCCCGGGCCGGCGCTGCGGCAGGCGCACCAGGACGTCCTGTCCGGCGTGTCGTCCGCCGTCCCATCCGCCGTCCCATCCGCCGTCCCGTCCGGCGTGCCGGCCACCGTCCTGCCCGGTGCGGCGGCCGCCGTCCCCGCCCAGTTACCGACCTCGGCGTCCGCCTTCACCGGCCGCGAGCAGGACCTGAGCCGTCTCGACGAGGTGCTGGGCGACAGCGCGGACGCGCGGTCGATCGCCGTGATCTGCGGGACGGCCGGTGTCGGCAAGACCGCCCTCGCGGTGCGCTGGGCCCACCGCGTGCGCGACCACTTCGACGGCGGCCAGCTCTACGCCGACCTGCGCGGGTACGCCGCGGCGCCGCGGTTGCGCCCGATCGAGGTGCTGACCGGCTTCCTCCGGGCGCTCGACGTGCCGATCGAGCGTATTCCGGCCGATCAGGACCAGGCGTCCGCCCTGTACCGCACGATCCTGGCCGACCGCCGGATCCTGGTCGTGCTGGACAACGCGAGCAGCGCCGACCAGGTCCGCCCCCTGCTGCCCGGCGGGCGGCCCGGCCTGGTGCTGGTCACCAGCCGCGACAAGCTCGGCGGGCTGGTGGCCCGGGACGGCGCCGCGCACCTCACCCTCGACGTGCTGTCGCCGCCGGAGGCGAGGGCCCTGCTCGAAACAGTGCTCGGCGGGGACCGGGTCGCCGCGGAACCGGCCGCCGTGGCCGAGCTGGCCGCGCGGTGCGCGTACCTGCCGTTGGCCCTTCGCATCGCCGCGGCCAACCTGACGCTCTACCCGCAACGGACCGTCGCCGACCAGGTCGCCGAGATGGACGCTCTCAGTCCGCTCGGGGTGCTCGCCGTGGGAAATGACGAGCAGCACGCCGTCCGCGCCTCCTACAACCTGTCCTACTCCGGCCTGGCGACCCCGGCCCGGCGCCTGTTCCGCCTGCTCGGCATCGCGCCCAGCGCCGATCACACCGCGGACGACGCGGCGGCCGTGCTCGGTGACACCGGTCCGCGGGAGGCCGCCGGTCTTCTGCGCCACCTCACCGACGCGCACCTGCTCGACGAGCACGCCCGCGGCCGGTACGTGTCACACGACCTGCTCCGGCTCTACGCGATGGAGCGGGCGGACGACGAGGACCCGCCCGATCGGCGGCGTGCGGCGATCGACCGGCTCTACGACGGTTACCTGCGCCGCGCCCGGGCCGCCGCCGACACGCTCTACCCACACATGCTCCGCCTCCCCAGCGCCACGCCGGTCCCGGCCACCGGCCGCCACACGTACCCCGACGAGACGGCCGCGCTCGCCTGGCTGGAGGCTGAGCGGCACAACCTGGTGATCGCGATCAGGTACGCCGCGGCGCATGGTCCGCGGCGCGCCGGATGGCAGCTCGCCGACACCCTGCGCGGATACTTCCACCTGCGCCGGTACGCCGCCGACTGGTTCACCGCGGCGGACGCGGCGCTGCTCGCCGCCCGGCACGAGAACGACCCGGCCGCGGAGGCGGCGGCCCGGCACAGCCTCGGCACGGCGTACCGCAGCGTCGGCGAGCACGGCGAGGCGATGCGGCAGTACCACGAGGCGCTGCGCCTGGCCCGGGTCGCCGGCTGGCCGCAGTCCGAGGCCACGACGCTGGGCAACCTGGGCATCGTGTCCCGCAAGATCGGCCGGCTCCCGGCGGCGGTCCGCTGGCTGGAGGAGGCTCTGGCCATCGACCGGCGCCTGGGCCGTCGGGCGGGGGAGGCCAACAACCTGAGCATGCTGGCCGAGGCCTACCTGGAGATGGGCCGGCTGGACGACGCCTTCCGGCATTTCGCCTCGGGCCTGGAGCTGAGCCGTGCCGTCGGCAGCCTGCACGGTGAGGCGCTGGCGCTGACCGGCCTCGGGCGGGCCGGCCTAGAACTGGGCCGGCTCGACGAGGCCTGGGACCACCTGATCGCCGCGAAGGACCGCTACCTGCGGGTGGGCGATCGGGACGGGACGGCGGTGACCGACTGCTACCTCGCCTGGCTGGAATGCGATCGAGGGCGGCCGGGCCCGGCCCGGGCCCAGGCGCTCGGCGCCCTGGAGACGGCCCGCCTGATCGGGGATCGGCAGACCGAGGCGATCGCGCTGAACGTCGCGGGCCTCGCGGACCGGCTCCTCGGCCGCCACCGCGGCGCCATGGAGAAACATCGGGCCGCCCGCGACGTCGCCCGGGAGACGGCCAGCCGGCGCCTGGAAGGGGACGCACTGGTCGGACTGGCCGCCGCCGGGTTGCGGCTCGGCCGGCACGACGAGGCCCGCTCGTACGCCCGGGAGGCGCTGGAACTGGCCCGGAAGGACGGCTACGAGGTGCTGGTGGGCGACGCGCATGCCATGCTCGCCGAGATCCACCACGCTCGCCGCGACGGCCAGAGCGCCCGGCACGCCGACCAGGCCGAGGAGAGCCGGCGCCGGACGGGCCACCATCCCGCCGCGTGAGGCGGGACGGTGACCCGCGCCATTCATCGAGCGCAGAACACCGTGGCGTCCATGTCCCACGCCGTGTCCGGCGTCGGCGCCGACTGGGCACCGAAGGAGGCGAGGTTCGCCGGTCGGCCGCCGGCAACAGTCGGCCGGATCTGCTGGAGGTGCGTGCCGGCCCGGACGGTCGCGCCGGCGAGACCGGTCAGCGCCATCCCGGACGGGCAGGCGATCACGGCCGTCTGGCTCGGCACGGCGCCGGCGGACCGGAAGGTCTGCCGGACCATCTCGAAGTCGAGCGGGTGGTTCGGCAGCGCACACACGGAGTATCCGGTGAGCGTGTACTGGCCTGCGAAACCGTCGGCGTCCTCCTTCGCCAGCGCCGCGCTCGTGGCGGTGGCGCCCCCGCTGCTGCCCGGCACCGTGCCGAGGTCGACCTGCCCGCCGCCGTTGTCGATCTTTCCGCCGGTACCGACCACCAGCTTGCCCGGCGAGCATCGCGTGCCCGCCTGGGAAACGGGGGCCGAGGTCGACGGGTTGGTGAGCTGCTGGATCTCCAGTTGAGCGCTGGCCGGCACAACACCGCAGAACGCGAACACCTGAATGCTCCACACCCCGGCGATGCCGAACTGGTCGGCCGCGGCGGTGACCTGGAACCGGTCCGGGCCGGTGGCCGGGTGGATCGGCTGCATCTCGGTGATCACGGCGTGGATGCCCCCGACGGTGAAGGCACCGCCGCCGAGGACCCGCTCGCCCGCCGGACACGGGGTGCTGTGGGGCTTTTCGGGCCGCAGATCGGGCACGGACTGCGTCACGAAGGCCCTGACAGTGCCGAACGGCAGGGTCGCGGCCGCCGCTGGGGCGCTGTTCACGGCCTGGGCGGCGAGTACGGCCACAACCGCACCCATCGCCCACAAAATTCTGGTCCGCACTTGCATGTGGTTCCTCCTCGAATCCCGGTGATGCCTGCGCCGGAACCGTGGCGCACCACCATGGGCATTCGATGGGCAACCGGTGGGCAACCGGCCGGATCGGCCCGCTCAGCGAGCCGCGAGTCGGCTGGTGGGCAGCCGCACGGCCCGGGCCTCACTGCCGACGGTGATCGCTGTGGCGGGCTTAGTTCTGGCTGTGAGGGGGATGCCGGCCCAGACGATCTTGACGTGGTGGCCGGCGCGGCTGCCTCGTTCGCGTTTACTGCGTCCGGCGTAGTGCGAGGACCGCCGCGTCGTCGGTGAGCGGCTCGGCCGTCGCCTCGGCCATGGCGGCGGCGCAGGTCAGGTCGGCCGACGCCGGTGTGACGTGGCCGCGCAGCCGTCGCAGGCCTTCGTCGATGAGTTCGCCGCGACGCTCGATCAGGCCGTCGGTGTAGCAGACGAGCACCGCGCCGACCGGCAGTTCCACGGTTGCACCACGGCGGGCGCGCTGGAGCCGGCGGATGCCCAGGGGCGGGTCGATCGGCATGCCGATGTGCCGGGCGGGCTCGCCGGGCCCGGCGATGATCGGTGCGAAGTGCCCGGCCGACGACAGCCGCACGGTGCCACGGTCGGGGCTGATCATGGCGTAGAGGGCGGTGGTGAGACTGCCGGCCTCGAAGTGGTTGATCTTGCGGTCGAGGTGGGTGAGGACCTCGGCGGGCTGGTCGCTGATCAGCGCGTACGAGCGCAGGGCGCTGCGGACCCGGCCCATCACCACGGCCGAGGCCAGACCGTGGCCGGAGACGTCGCCGATGACCACCCCGAGCCACCCTGTGGGCAGGGCGAACACGTCGTACCAGTCGCCGCCGATGTCGAGGTGGTGGCCGGGCACGTAGCGGGCGGCGAGCTCGAGGCCGGGCACCGGGGGCAGCCGCGCGGGCAGCAGACTGCGCTGCAACGCGGCTGCGGCGGTGCGGTCGTCCTGTACCGAGCGGTCACGCCAGGCGACGGCGGCGCGGTCAGCGGCGATCTGCAGCAGCTGGGCATCGTCGGCGGTGAACTCGCGGGTGTGGAAGGTGCCGACATGCAGCACACCGATGACGTCGCCGCCGAAGAACATGGGCACGCCGAGCAGCGACGTGATGCCCTTGCGCCGCAGAACAGGGCTGACCACGTCACTCGACGCGACGTCGGTGACGATGACCGGTTTACGGGCGTCGGCCACCCGGCCGGCGAAACCACTGCCGATCGCGAGACGGAACCCTTGACGGACCTCGTCTTCCAGGCCGCGGGCGGCGGTGGTGACCAGCTGGCCGGCGTGGGCGTCGAGCAGCAGCACCGCGGCGGTGTCGGCGGCCAGCAGATCGATGACCCGGTCGAGCAGTTCCTCCAGCAGGTCAGGGGAGTCGAGCTGAGACAGCGCCGCATCGGTGACGGCTTCGATCCGGCGTAGCCGCTCACCATCGCGCAGTCCCTCAGTCACACCCGAAGCCTAAGGCGACATGGGCCGGCCGGTCATCATGTTCCCTTCGGACGGTCCTGGTCGCCCCCGCTGCCGAAGCCGCCGTCGACCAGGCCTGCTGCCTGATGCGGCTGCCCACCGTGCGTAACGGAGTCGGTGAGCTGATCGCCCTTGCCGAGAAAGAACAGCCGACCTCGACGCGTGTGTTTGCCGGTCACAGATTGAGGAAACACGGTCATCGTCGATCGTGCTCGTCGCAACCGACCCAAGCACCAGCATCCTGCGCGGGTCCATACCGGCGAGCCCTTGAACCCCCGGTACTTCACCGGCATCTCCAGGACTTCAGACACTCACCGAAGGGCACATAATGTCGTTCATCTGGGCCATCATCGCCGGTTTGATCATCGGTCTCATCGCACGAGCGATTCTGCCGGGCAGGCAGAACATCCCGATCTGGTTGACCATCATCCTGGGCGTGATCGGCGCCATCATCGGCAACCTCCTCGCCACGGCTCTGGGCGTCGAGGACACCGGGGGCTTCGACTGGATCCGCCACATCCTCCAGATCGCCGCCGCCATCGCCTTGGTCGCCATCGTCGCCCCCCTGTGGGCCAAGCGCGTACGCCGGTAACGCGGCTGCCTGTTCGGCGCGTTGGGTGCTGGACACCTTCGACAAGGTCGAGGACGACGTTGCCCTCATGGCCTTCAGCGTGCCCGCCGGCCCGCGGCATCCCGGCCCCTGATGTTCAGCATCGACGAGCCTGGCCGGTGCGGATCCTTGGTGGATGGAGCGCGCCTGCGTGCTGAGCGCCGACCTCTGCGACGAGGACGAGGAGAACTTCCTTGTGAGCCATGTTGCTCCTTCTCGAAGGGAAACCGCGTTCAGACAACCGCCGCGCCCATCGGTGGAGAAGATCGACGAGGCCGAACACCAGCACCTCACCGACCTGGCCCGCACCATCGGGCGGGCTGCCCGCCCCCGGCGCAGGCCGCCCGCCGCGCAGGTCCGGCGCAGCGTTACCCGGGTACTCGAGCTCTTGACTGACGTGCCCGCGTTCGTCGGCAACGGGCGCGGCGACATCCTCACCGCCAATCCGCTTGCCGAGGCCCTCTACGCGCCGATGTTCGACGATCCCGTACGGCCCGTGAATCACGCCCGGTTCGTGTTCCTGAGGCGACCTCGACCTGCACATCGAAATGGTGCATCTGATCGCCGACCCCGGCCTGAACATGGCAGTGCTCACCGCCCCGGCCGGCGATGACGCCCTGCGTCTGCTGGGCAGCCACCCGCCAGGCTGACGCGCGCACGACACCTCCGCCGGTGTGAACCGGCCCGGTGGGGCACCGGCGCCGCCCTTCCGTGGAAGCCGGCTTCGCTCGGTGCAAGGTTGCCGGTACGGCAGGGCAATGTGGCCGTGGGCTCCACCACCCGGCTCTTAGGGTTTGTCGTATGGACACTCTCCACCTTCTGGCTTCCGTGTCCGGCGTCAGGGTGCCGGTCTTCGTGGTCGCCGGCTCGCATCCGGCGGACGGCGTGTCGGTGGCCGAGTCGTCTTCGGTCCGCGAGGGCGAGCTGCTGATGATGGTGCCCCGGTGACGGCAATCCCCGACGACGCACGGGTCGCTGTTATCGGCGCAGGGTTCGGTGGACTGTGCATGGCGGTCGCCCTGCGCGAGGCGGGCTGCACGTCGTTCGTGGTCTTCGAGAAGGCCGGCGAGGTGGGCGGGATCTGGCGTGACAACACCTACCCGGGCTGCGGCTGCGACGTGCCCTCCCACTTGTACTCGTTCTCGTTCGAGAAGTACCGCAGCCGGAACGTGCGGTTCCCGGGGCAGCCGCAGATCCTCGACTACCTGCGCGGTGTGGCGGACAAGTACGGGTTGCGCGGGCACCTGCGCACGAGCACCGAGATCGTGGCGGCCGAGTACGCCGAGGAGACCGCCTCGTGGACGCTTACGACCGCCGCCGGTGAGCGGATGGTCTTCGACGTCGTCATCTCCGCGGTCGGCCAGTTGCACCGGCCGCACGTCCCGGTCATCGCCGGGCAGGAGAGCTTTGCCGGCCGTGCCTTCCACACGACCGGGTGGGACCACGGGCTGGAGCTCACCGGCAAGGACGTCGCGGTGATCGGCACGGGCTCCAGCGCGGCACAATTGCTGCCCGTCGTGGCGGAGCGAGCCAGACATGTCGACGTCTACCAGCGGACCCCGAACTGGGTGATCCCGAAGCCGAAGGCGGAGTTCGGCAGGGTCACCCGCTGGGCACTGGGCCGCGTTCCTGCCCTGCACGACGTCGTCCGAGCCGGCACCTATCTCGCGGCGGACCTGGCGCTGTCGCCGGTCATCAGCCGGGGATGGTCGTTCCGCCCCGCGCGGTGGGCGGCGCTCGCGCATCTGCGGCGCCAGGTGCCACAGGCCGAGCTCCGCCGCCGGCTGGTGCCGGACTACCCGATCGGATGCAAGCGGATCGTCATCGACAACGGTTTCTACCCGTCGTTGACCCGGTCCAACGTCGACCTGGTGACCGACGGCATCGAGCGGATCACGCCGAGCGGGCTGCGCACCGGCACGGGTGAGCAGCGGCGCGCGGACGTGATCGTCTATGCCACCGGCTTCCGGGCGACCGAGTTCCTCGTACCCATGAAGGTCGTGGGCCGCGGCGGACGTAGCCTGGGCGACCAGTGGTCGCACGGGGCGGACGCCTACTACGGCATGGCTGTGCCCGGCTTCCCGAACTTTTTCCTGGTGCACGGGCCGAACACCATCCTGGGCCACAACTCCAACGTCTTCATGATCGAATGCCAGGTCAGGTACATCATGAAGTGCTTGAGCCTGCTGCCCGGCGCGGTCGAGGTGACCGAGGCGGCGATGGCCGGCTACGGCCGCTGGCTGGCCCGCCGGATGCGCCGGACTGTCTGGTCGGCGGGGTGCTTGAGCTGGTACAAGACCCCTACTGGCCGGGTCACCAACCCATGGCCCGCCGCCACTATGCGTTACTGGTGGCTGACCTCGCGCAACCCGCGCCCGGCGTTCACCCGAACGGGCATCAGGTGACCTGCATCTTCAGGCGTCCCGGCTGGCGAGGAACCCGTGACCGATCGATCATGAGTCGACCGCTCCACGGGCTGACCGGCTCGGCGGGTGTTCTAAGGTTCCGTCCGGGGGGCGATGGCGACCAGCAGCTCGAACTGCGACGCACCCGGCACGCTGGTGGCTTGGAACTCCTCGATCACCTCGAGCAGGGCGTCGCGGAACCGGCCGGCGCGCTCCGGTGACATCGCGGAGGCGGAATAGCTGACCACCACTCGTTTGTCGTCCGGCGCCTCCCGGTGCATCACGGCGCTGCCGGACCGGAGTCCGGACAGGACGTTGGCGCGTGCTCCGTCGAACATGGTCGTGACGAGGGTTCCCATGTCGTCGTCGGGGTCGGGATGGTCGGCGCCGCGCTGGAACCGGATGCTCTCCTGAGAGGCTGCGTAGTGCTTCTCGATGATGCCGTTGATCACGGCGGTGTCACGCACGTGGAGCAGGTCGCGTTGTTCCAGCAGGCCCAGGTGATAGTAGATCTTCTTGATCGGCATCTGGATGGCGGCGGCGAGTTCCTTGGCCGTCCACGTGCGCGCCTGGTCGATCATCATGATCTCGAGGATGTTGAGGCGCGCCGGGTCGGCGAGGGCCTTGAGCGTCTCGACATCCTGGACGATTCGGGCGGAGATCATGGGCAAATTCCTCTGCGGGACGGGCAGCTGCTCAGCAAGATCCTAAACCTGAACGTCGTACTCGACCTTGACAGCCGAATTTATTGAGATGCTTGACTTTGTTGAAGCGTCTGGCAAGCTTTGGACATCTCGATCACGCTACCAAGAGGTGACCCGTGCTTTTCGAGTCCTGGTTGGTACTTCACGCGGCTGATCTGGTTCAGCAGGCCGCTTCTCACATCGCGATCACCGTCCACACCGTCCACACCGAGGCGGGTCTCCTGCTGGACGAGATCACTCAGCGACCCACCGATCTCCTGCAGGGGCCCGGTGGCACCAACGGGGGCTGCCAGGAGTCCTGATCTCTTCCCGGCCGATGCGACCCAGTCGATACGCCCTGGTCAGCGCGACCGTCTTCCGTCACCCCTCCGGGCGGGTCGTGCGTCCCGTCCTTCATACCCGGACCGCCCGGGTGTTCCTCGCGGATCTCGGCACGGCCGCCCGGCTCGAGGCGGCGACCGGGACGGAGGGGGAGAGCGGAGCGGAAGGGGAGCGTCGGCTCGCCGCGGCCGGTCTGCTCGTCGAGGCGGAGCGGGACGAGGCCGCCGAGGTGCTGGCGGCGGGCCGCGACGACGCCCGGGATCGGCGGGTCCGCGAGTTCGTCCTGATGCCGACCGCCTACTGCAACATGGGGTGCGGCTACTGCGGTCAGCGGCACGAGCGGCTCGCCGCCGGCGCGGCCCACAGGTCCGCGGTGGCGAGGCGGGTCGAGCGGGCCACAACCTCCGGCCGGTACGACACGGTGGCGGTGCGATGGTTCGGCGGTGAGCCGCTGATGGGCTACGCGGTGCTGCGGGATCTGTCCACCTGCTTCGTGGCCGCGACCGAGGCGGCCGGGGTCGGCTACACGGCGAAGCTGATCACCAACGGCACGTTGCTCGACGCGCGCAAGTTGCGGGTGCTGCATCGGCAGTGCCGGATCGATCGGATCGAGGTCACCCTGGACGGCCCGGCCGAAGTGCACGACGCCGCCCGGCCGCTCAAGCGCGGTGGCGGTTCGTTCCGGCGCATCGTCGAGGTGCTCGGGAGCGCGCTGGACGATCCCGAGCTCGGTGGTCTGCGGTTCACGGTGCGTACGAACGTGGGACGACACAACGCCACACTGGCGGAGGAGTTCGCCGCGACGCTGGCGACGGCCGGTCTCGCGCACGACCGCGTCCTCTGCTATCCGGCGCCGATCCACTCGTGGGGCAACCAGATCGACGACGTTGCCGTGACCGGCGAGGCGATGGCCGCCGTCGAGCTGGAGTGGTTTCTCGCGTACCGACGGCACGGGCTGCGCTTTCCGCTGCTGCCCTCCGGCCCGCGTACGGTCGTGTGCGCGGCGACGACGCGGCACAGCGAGGTGATCGCGCCCGACGGGCGGGTCTACGGCTGCACCGAGCAACCGCTGGTCCCGGGGGCCGGCGACGATCATCTCGGGCACGTGTCCGGGATGGACGCGGCTGCGCCCCGGCCGACCGGCGCCTACGACGATTGGTACGACGCGGTGAACGCGGGCGAGACGCCGTGCCGTACGTGCGCGATCCTTCCCCTGTGCGGTGGCGCCTGCCCGAAACTGTGGCGCGAAGGTAAGTCGCCCTGTCCTCCACTGCGCGACAATGTTCTGCAGCGGCTCGACCTGTACGCCTTGGACGCCGGGTACCTGCCGATCGTCGGTTCATGAGCGCCGGACCCGAGTGTCCGCTCGTACCAGGAGAGCGCGCAACAGGTTCGGCAGCCGCAGGGTGGTGACCGGTTCGCCGTGTGTGGCCTGGAGCAGGCCGCGCCCGACGAACAGATCGAGAGCGTCCACGACCTGATCCAGCGGGCGGCGCAGGACGGCGGCCGCGCCGGCGACCGTCCACGTGCCGTCGTCCTGGGCGAGCCGCCGCAGGATCGTCTGGCCCTGGGTGTCGAGCTGCCGGACCGTGGCGCCGATCAGGCCGCCGATCGTCGCGGACGGCTCGCCCGGGCGAGCGGGGACGGTCAGGTCGAGGAGGTCGGGCACGGGCATGTCGAGCAGGTGGTCGAGCCCGAGCACCCGCCCGCGTGCCGCCACGGTCTCCAGGGCCAGCGGCAGCCCGTCGAGCCGGCGGCACATCTCCGCCACGGCGCTCGCGTTGGCGGCGCTGAGCGCGAAGCCGGGCCGTACGTCGGTGAACCGGTCGGCGAACAGCCGGACCGCGGGCGTGTCGCGAGGGTCGCCGGCGTCGGGTGTGGCCAGAGGGGACAGCACCGTCGCCTGTATGCCCGGCACGTGCCAGGGTGCCCGGGACGTGCTGAGCACGTGCAACGCCGGGTAGCGGGCCAGGAGGCCGGCGGCCAGCACGGCGAGGGGTTCGGTGGTCATGCTGTCGAGCACGAGGAGGGCGGGCTGGTGGATGACGGAGTCGAGCGAGCCGGACATGTCGAAGGCGGGAGCGTCGGGGCCGACCCACAGCACCGGCCACTGGGCTTCCTCGCCGAGCCGGGCCGCGACCTCGGCGGCGACCCGGGTCTTGCCCACACCGGGCAGTCCGGACAGGCAGATCATGCGCCGCGCGCCGGACCGCAGCGCCGTGACGATCACCCGTACTTCGTCGTCGCGTCCGAGGAGAGCGTCGACCGGCTGGGGAGCGGTCGCGCCGCATCGGTCGCATGGACTGCTGCGCCGGCTCAGGCTGGCCTGGACGAACTGCTCGCGGGCCGTGCCGCGCAGACGCAGGCCGTCGGCGAGCAGGTGAATGGTCTGCGTCCGGGCGTTCGCCCGGCCCGCCTCGAGATCGCGGATCGTCCTCGGGCTGACCGTGGAGAGGTCGGCAAGAGTGCGCTGGGTGAGCCCGCTCCGGACGCGGTGGTGCCGCAGAAGGTCGGGAAAGGAGGTGCTGGCGGGCGGTAAGCCAGGGGGTTCGAGAAGGGAAGGTTCTCCGGCGAGCGGCATCGGCATGGTGCCTTCCTCCGGCCACGTGAGCGATCCTCAAGAAATGCGACATCCAAATTATCTTGGATGATGGGTGCGGGGGTCAAGACTCCGGGGCGGCCCGCTCGAGCAGATCCAAGGAGACCCCGAGCAGTGCCACCGCGAGCGGATCGGTCGAGTCCATGGCCGCGTAGTCGGACAGCCGCTCCACCAGGCTGCCGATCGGCGGCACCACCCGATTGACCTGCCGCCGTCTCAGCAGGGCCAGGCCCAGCGCGGCTTGGACGGCGAGCAGGTCCAGCATCTCCAGGTCATCGAGGTCGCGACCGCTCCCGTCGGTGCCGGTGGCGCCCCGGTCCAACACCTCGAGCACGCCGATGCACTCGCCGTCCACCAGCAGTGGCGCCGCCATGATGCTGGACGGCAGGAAGCCGGTGGACGCGGCCGCGTCCCGGGCGAACCGATCGGTCCGGGACACGTCGTCGGCGATCAGCGTCTGGCAGCTCGAGGCCACCCAGCCCGCGATGCCGGTGCCGGCCGGGAAGCGCATGCCGACAAGGCCCTGCTGACCCGTGCCGGCGACCGCCGCGAAGGTCAGCTCCCCGGTGTCCCGGTCGACCATGAACACCGACGAGGCAGCCGCGGCGTACACATGCCGGGCCACACCCACCACGGACTGGAGCAGGCGGCGTTCGGTGATCCCGTCAATACTGTCGTTCGACACGGACTTCATCGTCTTCCCCCTGGGTCGAGACGTTCGCGGCGCAGTGGTAGAGAACGGACTTGAGCTGAAAAGGCGTCAGCCACGGGTGTTTGCTCAGCGCGAGCGCGGCTATCCCGGCGATGTGCGGCGCCGCGAAGCTGTTGCCGCTGTTGCGCATTGTTCCTCCGCCCGGGGTCGCCACCGGCACCCGGACACCGCGCGCACAGAACTCCACCGGCGGTGCCGGGTTGTAGTAGAACCGCATCGGATCCGGTTCGGCGTGGCTGGCTACCGAGATCACCGAGGCGAAGTTCCACGGGAAGCTCTCGATCGGCAGGTTGTGCGCTGCCACCACCAGCGTGCAACGGCGGAAATAGGCTCGGTCGCACAGTTCGGAAAGCCGGCCGCGATACTCCGGCCGGGCCGTCGACAGACTCATGTTGATCACATCGAAGCCCTCTTCGACGGCGTGGTGCAGGCCGGCGAGCAGCGCCGCCGCGGAGCCGGAACGCCCACCGGCGAGCACCTTCATCGAGCTCAGCGACACCCTGGGCGCGAGCTGCCGGATGATGCCGGCGCAGGCGGTGCCGTGGCCCGCGTCGTCCCCCGGTTCGCACGGGCGCACCCGCGGCACCCGGCCCTCCTGGGTGACCACCTCCCAGGCCTGGTCGATCGGGCCGACCAGCGGATGCTCGCCCACACCGCTGTCCAGCACGCAGACGCGCACACCGGACCCGTCCGCGTCGTCCAGTGCCCAAGCCGGGCCCACCCCGCCGAAGAGGTTGGACCGCAGCGCGTGCGTCAGATCGTCGGCGGCCGGCATGCCCCAGGCGGGCAGGCCCGGCACGTGGCGCGGGCGTGGCCGCCGCCACGGCACATCGGTCAGATCCATGCCCGTACCGCCTCCATCGGCCGGGTCGCGCCGATCACGGCGTAGCTGTCGGTCGCCGCCGCGGCGAGGCGCCCGGCCTGCGTGGCGTCACCCCGTTTCCGGTACGCCCGGGCGAGATCGAACAGCACGTCGCCGCGCAGCCCAGGATCGTCCGTGACGGCCAGCAACTGCTCGACTCCCTCCGGAGGCGCAGCGCCCGTACGCGCCGCGACGGACAGGCTGAGGAGCCGCCCGCGAAAGTCCATCTCGGACATCCGGCCGAGCAGCGCCGCCAGTTCCCCGTCCCGCACCGGGTGCTCCCGGACCGCCTGGACCCGCAGGGTGAGCGCGACCGGCGTGTGGCCCGCCCGGTCCAAGGCATCAGCGGCGCGCCGGTACAGCCGTGCCGCGCGCAGGTGCGTGCCGTCGAGCGCCGCCGCCAGCCCGGCCACCTGATCGATCAGCACACGGCCCATGTGCAGGCGCAGCTCCGCGACGGCCACCTCCGCCTCAGCGAGCGCGGCGCGGGCACCCGGGCCGTCGCCGAGCAGAGCCAGGCACCGTGCCCGGGCGGCGAGAACGGGCACGAGCAGCACCCGGTCCCCGGCGAACCGCGCGGCCAGCTCGGCGCAGGACACCAGCTGGTCGGCGAGCCGGGTCGGCGCCCACTGCCGGATCTCGCAGAGCGCCACCAGGAGACGGTCCTGCTCGTACGAGTCGTCCATCGCCCGAGCCTCGGCCAGCCCGGAAAGGCAGGCGTGTTCCGCCGCGCCGAACCGGCCCTGCTCGAGGTGGACGAGCATCCGCACCTGGGCGAGACGCGTCCGGGCAAGCGGACCCTGCGTCTCGTCCGGCCCCCTCTCCGTGTGCGTTCGGCCGAGCGAGTCCGGCCCGTTGTCCGTGTGCGTTCGGCCGAGCGAGTCCGGCCTGTTCCCGAGGCGTACGTCGAGCAGCCGCAGCTGCGCGGTGCAGGCATCGCGTACTCCCGGATCGGCGGTGTCACGGGCAACCGCTGCGACCACCTCCATCGCCCGCCGGGTGTCGCCCATGAGCAGCAAGGTGTCGCTGAGCCGGATGGCCGCGACCGCCCGGTCGGGGCCGTCGGCCGCGTGCCGCACCGCCCGGTCGAGCAGGCCGGTCGCGGTGGGCAGGTCACGTTGCCGCAGCACCGCCGTGCCCTCGCGGAGCAGCGATCCGGCCGCCGCCGCGGCGAGCTCGCCCATGCCGGGATCGTCCGGCCGGATCGCGGCGAGCAGCCTCAGCGCGGCCTCGAGGTGTAAGGCGGGACTGACGCCCCGTTCCGCGAGTTCCCGGTGCCAGGCCAGACGCTGGCTCTTCTCCAAGCGCCCGTACGCGACCTCGTGCATCGGCTGCTGCACGAAGACGTACCGCCCCGCGCCGTCCGGCCGGATCACCTGCCGGGTGACGAGGTCGTCGAGTACCGCTGCCGGTGCCGGCACCCCCAGCAGTCCCAGCCCCGTCTCGTCGAAGACCGAGCCGATCACCGACGCCGGCCCGAGCAGGTCACGTGCCGGCCCGGGCAGCCGGTCGAGCAGGGCGCCCACCACGGCGGTGACGGTCGGCGGCACGGTGCCCGCGGCCAGGTCACCGGCCGACTCCACAAGGAGGCGGAGCAGCAGCGGGTTGCCGGCGCTCTGCACGATCGCCCGGTCCAGGTCCGCGAGGTCGTGCGCCTGCACCTCCGCCGAGATCCCGGTCAGCATGCCGGCCAGCCTCTGGCAGTCGTCCGGAGTCAGCGCGCCGACGTCGAGCGTCTCACCTGCGAGCAGCCACGCCGTGCCGCTGTCGACGGCTGGGCCGCCGGGCCGGTTGTTCCCGGGCCGGCCGGTGGAGACGGCCAGCAGTTCGGGGCGTCCCGCGCAGATGGTGAGCAGGGGGCGGTCGGCCAGTGCCGCGACCGTGTCGCCGAGGAGTCCGAGCAGCGACGGACCGGCCCATTCCAGGTTGTCCCACACCACCACCAGCGGCCGCTCGGTGGCGGCGGCGAGCAGTTCCCGCGCGAGCCGAGCCACCTCCTCCACCCCGGCGCCCGGCCCGGCCGTGTCCCGGCCGCCGCGGAGGCCGTCGAGCACCGCGGTCATCCGCCGGTCCGCATCGAGCAGAGCGCGTGCCGCCCCGGACGTCCTGGCCACGGCCTCCAGCACGTCGGCCAGCGCCGCGTGATCGCCGTCCGGTCCGCGTGGCGGGCAGACGCCGGCCACCACGGTCACCGCCCCCAGGCCGGCGAGAGCCTCCCGGACCAGCCGGGACTTGCCGATGCCCGGAGGTCCGAGCACCACGAGGGCCCGTGCCCGCCCGTCGCGGACGACCTGCCGGTACGCATCCTGAATCCGTCCGCGCTCGTCATCGCGGTCCACCATCGGCCCGTCCTGAGCCGCCGGCGTGCTGTCCGGCACCGGCCCGGACACCAGGAACGCCGGCACCGGCGCGGCCTTGCCCTTCAGCGACAGCGGCGCGACCGGGTTCAGCCGGACGTATCCCCGGACCAGCCGGGACATGGTCTCGTTCACCACGATCTCCCCGGCTGCCGCCGCGGACTGGAGCCGCGCCGCCAGATTGACCACGTCGCCGACCACTCGCATCCCGGCCCGCGGGGACCGCGTCACCAGGGCCTCCCCGGCCGCCAGGCCACAGTGGATCCGCGGCGGCCCCGTCGTGCCGGGCGTGACCAGGCCGGCCACGCCCGCCCGGATCCGGGCTGCGGCCCGTAACGCCCGCAGCGCGTCGTCCTCGTCCGCACGCGTCGCGCCGAACACCGCCATGACCGCGTCGCCGATGAACTTCTCGACCACGCCACCGTGCTGGCCGACCGTCACCGAGCAGATGTCGTAGTACTGCTCCAGCATCAGTTGCAGCGGCTCCGGGTCGACCTGTTCGGCGAGCCGGGTCCAGCCGACCAGGTCGAGAAACAGGACCACCACCAATCTGCGGCTCACCGTCGGCCGGCCCTCAGAGCATCTTCATGTCGTGGGCCACCACGTCGTCCTCGGCGTCGCGCAGCCGTTCCTGCACGGTCACGAGGACGTCCGTCTCCTTCTCGCTGAGCCCGGCCAGCACCGCTCGCTGCGGTTCACTGAGCTGGTCGACCGGTATGCCCGCGGCGCGCAACGTGGACAGTGAATCGTGCATGTCACTCATCTGCCATTCCGGGATAGTGGTACGGCGGAGGCCAGATGCCGGCGGGCAGCAGGCGGTGTACGTAGCAGTAGGCCACCAGTTCCGTCCGGTTGCGGCAGCCGAACCGGACGAGCAGGGCGCTGATCCCCTCACCGACCGTGTGCCGGCTCAACTGCAGCTGGCGGGCGGCGCGGTCGGTGGTGTGGCCGCGGGCCAGCATGGCCAGCAGCTGACGGTCCCGGTCGGAGAGCTGGTCAAGTGTCGGCGCGCTCATCGGCATGATCTCCCGTCGACGTCGTTCTGGCGAACAACTCCCGCACCATCACGGCGGCCGGAAGCGAGACGCCGTGCCATCGGGCGCGGCGTTCGAACCAGAGCCAGTCGCCGTCCGGGTTGGCCTCCAGGAACACCACCTCCGACGTCCGGGTGACGAGCAGATCGAACGCCGCGTACCGCAGGCCCCACCCGGAAGCCAGGCGCCGCACGACGGACGCCGCTGCGGGCGGGCACACCACCGGGGTGACCTCGACGCCGGCCGGGTCGGTCCACATCGCCGCGGGATCGTGCTTGGCGACCCGGAAGGCGCACAGCGTCCCGTCCAGGTGGTAGACGCGCAGCTCGTGGTCGTGCTCGATGTACTCCTGTACCACGACCGGCCGGCCCGGGGTGGCGGCTGCCACCTTCTCGGTGATCACCGGGAGGTACGGGGCCCAGCAGCGGGGATCCGGTTCGGTGAGGCGGAAGTCCGGGTGCTTCACGACCGTCCGCGGCGAGCCCGGCAGGCCGTCCGCCGGGCCGGTGGTGACCAGCGTGCGCGGTACGCGTACGCCGAGTCGCCGCGCCTGCGCCAGGTGCGGGTGGTGTCCGCGAGCCGGGCCGGGCAGCGCGGCGTCCGCGGCCGCGGTGAGCGCCGTGACCAGCCCGGACCAGGCGTCGGCGCCGGTGGCCGTGAGTGAGGCCCTAGCAACCAGCGTGCCCGGCGCGCAGTGCCGGGTCCAGACCACCGCCGGCCGGACCCGGCCGCCATCCACCGACAGCACCCCGGCCTCGGCGTCCCAGCAGACCGCGCTCCCCGCCAGCTCGGCCGGCCCGAGGAGAACCACCGGGATGTTCCAGGCGTCGGTGAGCGCATCACGGACCGCGCGGAATTCGTCGGCGCCGGCGCCGTCCACCAGCACCACGGCGCGACGCGCATCGCATTCCGAAATGGCCATAGCCGAATGCTAATTACCCGGACGCGGCCGCGATGGCAGATAAGAGGCAGCTTCGCGGCAGTTCCGTCGCACCACAGTGGAGTTCCCGTACGTTCCTCCCAAAGGTCGCGGAGAACGAGAAAGGAGGGATCGTGCCGGATGAAGTGGTGAGTGCGACAGCGTTGACCAAACGCTATCGCGGCAAGGCGACGCCGGCCGTGGACGGCGTCTCGTTCGGGATCGCCGAGGGAGAGACGGCAGGACTGCTCGGGCCCAACGGCGCGGGCAAGACCACCCTGATCAAGTTGATCTGCGGGGTGACACCGCCGAGTGACGGCAGCATCCGGGTGTTCGGCCGCGACCCCGCCCGCGAGCCGGTGCCCACCAAGCAGGACATCGGCGCCATGCATCAGACCGGACCGTACGACCAGATGCTGTCCGGTCTGGACAACTTGCGGATCGCGGCGAGGTTCCGGGGTCTGTCGTGGCGGGAGACCGAGCCCTGGGCGGCCGAGGTGGCCGATTATCTGGGGCTCACCGAGGCCCTGCCGCGCCTGGTCTTCCAGCTTTCCGGCGGCCAGCGGCAGCGCCTGCAGCTGGTCCGGGCATTGCTCACCATCCCGAGGCTGCTGGTGCTGGACGAGCCGTCGGCCGGCCTGGACGTGGCCGGCCGCCACCAGGTGGAGCGCTTCGTGCACTGGCTGCGCGGTGAGCACGGTGTGACCGTGCTGTGGACCAGCCATCACATCGACGAGATCGAACGCAACTGTCAGCGGGTGCTGGTGATCAGCAAGGGCCGGTTGCTGCGGTTCGCCGAGCCGCGTGCGCTGGTCCGGGAGTACGGCGGCGGCCGCCTCGTGGTGACCGGCGCCGACCAGGTGGCGGCGAAGGCCGTCGCCGCGTGGGCCGAAGCGGCCGGGCTCCGGGCCACGGTGGACGACACCGAGGTCGGCATCGACGGCGCCATCGGCAAGGACGTGATACCCGCCGTCGTCCGGCACTGCGCGGAGGCCGGAGTGACACTGACCGGCTTCGGCACGGTCGCCGACTCGCTGGAGAACGTGTTCCTGCGGATGACCGAGAAGGGCTGACCGTGTCCGAACTGTCTTTCACACATGCCGCGCCGGCCGCGCCGCGCCGGGCCGCAGACCTGTCCGCGGTGTTCTACCGCGAGTACGCCCTGCTGGCCCGCAACCGCGTCAACCTGATCTTCGGTCTCACCCCGACGCTGGTCTACCTGCTGCTGGTGAACACGTCGCTGGGCAACGTGGTCGGTGCCATCGAGTACCGCGGGGTGACTCTGCCGTTCGAGGTGTTCCTGCTGCCGATGGTGCTGGCGATGTCGGTGGTCAGCGCCTCCGGCACGGCCGGGATGGCGCTGTTCCAGGAGGAGATGAGCGGGGTGTCCACGCAGTTGTGGTCGTGGCCGCTACGCCGTTCCCGGTTCCTGCTCGGCAAGATCCTGGCCGGCGTGGCTCTGGTGTTCGCGCAGAGCATGCTCGCGCTGGTGGTGGCCGCGGTGCTGTTCCACTTCCCGTTTCCGGCCTCGCACTGGGCGGCGCTGCTGATCGCGCTGCTGCTGGCGGCGGTCGCGTTCAACGGGCTGTACCTGGCCGCGGCCGTCCTGATCCGCGACTACCGCACCTTCAGTGTGCTCAGCAGCGTGTCGACGCTGGTGCTGGTGTTCGCCGCGCCGTCCTTGTCGCCGGCCGAGCAGCTGCCCGTCGTGCTGCGCTGGATCTCGGTGGTCAATCCGGTGACGTACGCGATCGAGGGCATGCGCGACGCCATCGTGCTCGGCTTCGGCTCCGCCTGGCCCGACATGCTGATCCTGGTGGCGATGGCGGTGGTGGCCAATGTGGTGGCCGGCCGGGCGCTGCTGCGGCGTGCGGGGGATCTGTGATGCGCGCCGCCGTGCGTACCGAAAACGCCCTGGCCTGGCTCGCCACCGGCCCGGACCGAGAATCGGTCCTTTTGCCCGGCACCCGCCGGGCCTGCCCACCCGCCGCCACGGTCGCGATGGCGGAACGTGCCGCCGCGGCGGTGGGTGTCACCCGGGTCGCGGACATCACCCGGCTGGACACCATCGGCATCCCCACCTATCAGGCGATCCGTCCCCTGTCGACCACGCTCGCGGTCTCCCAGGGCAAAGGAGTGACCGCGGAACTGGCACGTGTCTCGGCGATCCTCGAGGCGGTCGAGATCTGGCACGTCGAGCAGCCGCTGCCACCGTGGCTGACCGCGCCGCCCCGGGAGGTGGCCGACCGGCTCGGCTACGACGTCACCGCGCTGCCCCTCTCGTCGCCGAGCCTGCTGCACGACGGCCTGCCGATCGGGTGGACGGGCGCGGTGTCGCTGGCCGACGGCGCCGAGACACTGGTGCCGGTCGAGGTGGTCCGGCTGTCACTGGAGCAGCGCACCGGGTGGCGCCCGCCCGCGTTCCTGGCCTCGACCAACGGTCTGGCCAGTGGCAACACGCGAGTCGAGGCGGTGCTGCACGGCCTGTACGAGGTGATCGAGCGGGATGCCACGACGGCCACGATCACCGGAGCGGCGTCGGGCGTCCGGGTGGACCCGGGGACGCTCGGCTCGCCCGTGGCCGATGATCTGTGCGAGCGGATCACCCGCGCCGGGGTCGTCGTCGAGGTCACGCTGCTGTCGTCGCCGACCGGCCTGCCCTGCTTCCTGGCCTGGCTGGCCTGCGATGACTACCCGGCCGCGATGTACGGCTTCGGCTGCCACCTCGATCCCGAGATCGCGTTGACCCGTGCGCTCACCGAGGCCGCACAGACCCGGCTCAGCTACATCGCCGGCGCCCGCGACGACCTGCGCGACGACATCGACGGCGGCGGCACCGCTCGCCGCAGGGAAGCCGCCGGCCCGGCCGCGGATCTGTCCGGCCTGCTCCCGCCGCCGATCGGGCACACCAGCCTGCTGGACGACCTGGCCGAGGTGGTGCGGCGTGCCACCGACGCGTTCGGACACCCGCCGCTGGTCGCCGACCTGACCCGCTCGCCGATCGGCGTGCCCGTGGTCAAGGTCGTGGCGCCCGGCAGCCGGATCACCCCGGAGGTGCTGTGAGATGAGCGGATCGGCGGTGGTGGTCTACACCGGCCCGACGATCTCGGCGGACGAGGTGCGGGCGGTGCTCCCGGACGCGGAGGTCCGCCCGCCGGCCGCCCGCGGCGACCTGCTCGACCGCGCATGGCGGCCCGGGGAGGTCGCGGTGCTGGTCGACGGGCACTTCCGGGAGAAGAGATCGGTGGGGCACAAGGAGGTTCTGCGACTGCTCGGCAGCGGCGTCGAGGTGGTTGGCACGGCCAGCATGGGCGCGCTGCGCGCTGCGGAACTGGCCGGGTGCGGGATGCGCGGCCTCGGCGAGGTCTTCGCGATGTACCGGTCCGGCGAGATCGACGGCGACGACGAGGTCGGGATCCTGCACGGACCGGCCGAGCGGGGCTATCCGGCCCGGACCGTGGCGCTGGTCAATCTGCGGCACGCCGTCGCCGCCGATGCGGTGCCGGCCGAGGCGGGCGCCCGGATCGTGGCCGCCGCGAAGGCGTTGCCGTTCACCTTCCGGTCCTGGGACGAACTGGCCGCGGTCGTCGCGGAGAGGGACCGTCCGGCGCTGCGGACGCTGCGCGACGGCATCGAGTCCGGGCGGTGGGACGTGAAGCGGCAGGACGCGGTGGCGGCCCTGCGGGCGATCGCGGCCGGCCTTCCACCGGCGCCGGCGCCGCCGTCGGTGACCTTCCCCGGCATCAGCGATCATCAGGTGCTGGTACGCAGATCGCGCCGGGAGTACGCGCCCGGCCGGTGGATGTCGGACATGGACGTCCTGAACGCGGCCCGGCTGTTCGACCCGGACCACCCCGCCCGTCACGAGCGGGTGCTGCGCCGGCTGCTCGACGAGATCGCCGGTCTGCCGGGCGCCGAGGCCTTCGCGCGGATCGAGCTGGGGGTCGACGGCCCGTTGCCCCCGGCGCTCGCGGCCTGGCTGACCGACGCGGAGAGGGCCCGGCTCGGCCCAGGGGAGCAGGCCACGACCGTCCTGCTGCGAGTGTGGCCGGTCTGGCAGTCCGCCGACTGGCGTCCCGCGATCCTGGCCGACCTGCGTGCCGGCCGGGACTGGGAGCGCTGGCGCGACCTGGTGGTCCGCGCCGACGCCGCCGCCGAACAGGCCCGGTACCGGCTCGCGACACCGCCACCGGCCGCCTGCGCGCACCTCTTCCTGCGCCATTGGCGGGCACCCGGCACCCGGCCGGAGATCGAGATGGCACGACGCGGATTCGCCGGGCCGGAGGAGCTCGGCGAGGTCGTACGCCGGTTCTTCGCGCTGGACATCGCCTCCCGGAGGGGCAGATGACCACCGCCGCGGTGTTCGACCCGGCCGCGGCACGGCATCGCCCCGACCCGCACCCGATGCTGCGCCGCATGCGGGAGCAGAGGCCGGTCTACCCACACACGAACCCGGGAACCGGCCGGGTGTGCTGGTACATCACCCGGTACGCGGACGTCCAGGCCGCACTGCGCCATCCGGATCTGGGCCGGCAGGTCGACCGGTTGCCACCGGACCTGGCCGCCGTGCACCGGCGGGCGATCGGCGACCCGCTGGCGATGCTGCGGCGCAACGTCTTCCACCTCGACCCGCCCGACCACACCCGGATCCGGCGCCTGCTGGCTCCGGCGTTCAGCGCCCGCAGCGCCGCGGAGATCGACCGGCACGTGCGTGCCGTGGTCGACGAGCTGGTCACGGCCATGGCGCGGGAGACCGGGCCGGTCGATGTGATCACGGCGCTGGCTCTGCCGCTGCCCGTTCTGGTCGTCGCCGAGCTGCTCGGCTTCCCGCTGGACGACCGGGACCTGCTGCGCCGGTGGAGCGACGAGATAACCCGCGGCGAGGACCCGCGCCGGGTGCACCTGGCCGGTGTCGAGTTCACCGCGCATCTGTGGCGGGCGATCGCGACGCACGGCGACCGCGGCCTGCTCGCCTCGCTCGTGCGGGCACAGCGGGAGGGCGTCCTGAGCCGGGCCGAGCTCGTCGGTGGCGTGTTCCAGCTGCTGCTCGCCGGCGACGAGACCAGCGTCAACCTGATCGGCAACGCGGTCCTGGAACTGCTGCGACACCCTGCCCAGCTCGCCCGGCTGCGTGCCGAGCCCGACCTGATCGACTCCGCGATCGAGGAGGTGATCCGGTTCAACGGACCGGTCGGGCACACCGGCCTGCTGTACGCCATGGCCGACCTGGAGATCGGCGGGGTGCCGATTCCCCGCGGGGACGCGGTCGTCCCGGTCCTGCTGGCAGCGAACCGCGACCCGGCGGTCTTCGCCGATCCGGACGTGCTGGACATCGGCCGCCGGCCCAACCGGCATCTCGGGTTCGGCCACGGCGCGCATTTCTGCCTCGGCGCCGCGCCGGCCAGGTCGCAGGCCCGGGCCGCGGTCGGCGCGCTGGTGCACAGGTTCCCGGCCATGCGGCTCGCGGTCGAGCCGGGCGAGCTGCGCTGGACGCGCGAGCTGTTCCTGCACGGCGTACGCGATCTGCCCGTCCTGCTCGGGCCGGAGAGGGGCGGCAGCCGATGACGTACACCGCACTGACCCGGATGGTGTTCGGCCACGTCGACGCCCGGGTGGTGTACGCCGCCGTCCGGCTGGGCGTCGCCGACGCGCTGGCGGCCGGCCCGATGCCGGTGGAGAAGCTGGCGGAGACACTCGACTGCGACCCGGACGGGCTGGCTCGGCTGATGCGTGCCCTCGTGGTGCTGGGCCTGGCCGAGGAGCCCGAGGCGGGCCAGGTCGCGCTGACCGGCCTGGGGCGGCCACTGTGCGCGGATCATCCGGAATCGCTGCGTTCCGCCGTGTTGCTGACCGGACATCCGGCGACGTGGCGTGCCTGGGGCGCGCTGACCGACGCGGTACGCGCCGGCGGGTCGGCGTTCCGGCACGCGCACGGCCGCCCGCTGTTCGATCACCTGCCCGGCGATCCGGACCTCGCCGCGGCATTCCACACCGCCATGGGTGACGGGACCGGCCAGGTCACCGAGGCGGTCGTCCGGGCGTACGACTTCGGGGCCGCCCGGACCGTGGTCGACCTGGGCGGGGGTGACGGCACGCTGCTCGCCGCCGTGCTGGGCGCCGCGCCGGACGCCCGCGGGGTGCTGCTCGACCGGGAGGACGGCGCCGCGCGAGCGGCCGAGACCCTGCGCCGGGCCGTGCCTCCCGGCCGTTGGTCGGTGCGGGCCGGTGACTTCTTCACCGCGGTGCCGGCAGGCGATCTGTTGCTGCTCAAGGGCGTGCTGCACGACTTCGGCGACCGGCGCTGCGTGGACCTGCTGCGCACGTGTCGCCGGGCGATCGCCCCGGACGGCCGCCTGCTGGTGCTGGAGTCGGTGCTGCCGCCCCGGTCCGCACCGGACGCCGCCGCGGTCGTGCTGAGCGACATCGCGATGCTGGCCTGGACCGGCGGCCGGGAACGGACCGTGGCCGGATTCCGTGACCTGCTGGCCGCCGCCGATTTCACGCTGTCCGGTGTCAGCCCGCCGCTGGCCGGCACGCCCACGCGCATTCTCATCGCCACTCCGTCCTGAATTCATCGCGTATCACAACGCTCACTGAAAAGAAACATCACCCACATTCGTGGGGTTGCTGGAAAGTCATTCCACTCAGCATTCTCAACGTACGACTCCCCGTTTATCGGGCGAATGGAGAGGAAACGAAATGGCTTACAACTCGGCGCAAGCCCTCCGCGAGGCCGGCATCATCAGCGGCCAGCTTCCGGCGGAGCTCGAGGAGTTCTACGGAACCCTCACCCAGCAGGAGACCGAGGTTCTGATCTCCACCCGCAACCGCCTCGTCGCGCTCTTCCCGGACGTGGTCACCCACAGCCAGCAGTGGTCCACGCCGGTGGCGGCCGAGCAGGCCTTCGACGCCACGATGCTCTGCGCGTGCGGCGCCTGGTCGGGGTCCGGCCAGAACTGACCACGAGTGCGCCGGCGCGGCCCACCGGGCCGCGCCGGCGCCGATCAGGAAGGAGTCGTCACATGCGCGGGCACCTGAGTCACCAACGCTCGCTGTTCGACGTGCCGGAGGACCTGACCTACTTCGTGCACGGCGACACTCACCTGGTGGTCAACCCCGAGGTGGGCGCCCGGTGCGTGCTCACGCCGGCCGAGTTCGGGGTCCTCCGGGCCTTGGCGGCCGGACCCGCATCCCCGCTGCCGGACGGCTCGCAGACCGAGCGGGCGCTCGCCAAGCTGATTCTGAGCTGGGTCGTCTACTTCAACGGCCACCGGCCCACCGTCACGGTGAGCGAACCGCCGCTGTCGATCGCCTACTACGCCATCACCGACGGGTGCAACCTGCGATGCCCGTATTGCTACGCCTCCTCGGAGAAGTGCCTGCCGGGCGAGCTGTCTCACGCCGAGTCGCTCGACCTGGTCTCCCAGATCGCCGCGATGGGCACCCGGACCCTGGTCTTCACCGGCGGCGAGCCAATGCTGCGCAAAGACCTGTTCGACGTCGTCGAGCATGCCCGCACCAGTGGCCTGCTGCCCCGGATCATCACCAACGCCACCATGATCCGTACCCCGGAGACCGCACAGCGATTCGCCGACCTGTTCGACGCCGTCACCGTCAGCCTCGACGGCGGCACCGCCGAGACGCACGACCGCACCCGTGGCAAGGGCGCCTTCGACAAGACCTTCCGTGCGCTGCGCCTGCTCAACGACGCCGGCGTGGTGCCCCGCATCAACCACATCGTGACCTCGGAGAACATCGAGGAGCTGGAGGACTTCGCGCGGTTCCTGGAGACCGTCGAGGTGCACAGCGTCCGGCTGATGAACCACAATCAGCTCGGCCGCGGCGTCCAGGACGACTACGACTTCGGCTGGAACGACCACCTGCGGGTGCAGCAGATCGTCTGGACCTCGCCGATGGCCGGTACGCTGCGGCCGGACGGGCCGCGCCCGGTCACGCCCTGCTCGGTCAGCGGCAACTGCGGACTGGGCGGCAACGAGATCTACATCAACTCGCTCGGCGACGTCTATCCCTGCAAGTTGGTCACCGAACGGCCGCACCACGCCGGCAACGTCCGCCGGCAGCCGCTGCACGAGATCTTCGCGAGTCCGGTGCTGGCCGGAATGCGCCGCAGCACCGTCTACGGCGGCGAGTTCCACGGCGACTGCCGCAGCTGCTACATCCGGTCCAACTGCGGCGGGGGCTGCCGCGCCACACACATGTCACTCTCCGGCGACCTGCGCCACAACGACCGGCACTACTGCCGCATCCTGCGCCACGGCATGGTCACCCAGCTCTGGCAGGAGAGCGGGGTGAGCCGGGCCGAGATCGCGGCCGGCGACCTGGCGATGACGGTGCCACGGATGGTCGCGGACGGCTCCGTGCACGCCGCTCACGAGCAGTGGCGGACGTACGTTCCGCCGGCCGTGCCGACGATCAGCCCCGGCAAGCTGCTCCCCATCACCCCGGTGACCAGGAGGTCGGACAATGTCCCTGCACATCAGTGAGAACGTGATCTGGCACGAGATGGCCGACGGTGTCTCGCTCTACCACATCGAGAGCGGCGAGTTCCGGTCGCTCAACGCGACCGCCGCACAGATCTGGGCACTGGTGGCCGACGACGGCGACCGCCACGCCGTGGCCACCAGGTTGGCGTTGATCCACGCGGCCGGGAACGGCGCCATCGCCGCACGCATCCGGTCCGATGTGGATGCCTTCGTCGACGCCATGGTGGAGCAGGGCATGCTCGTCGAGGCCGTACCGGCATGACGTCGCCGGCCGGCACCCGCGCGGTGGTCCTCGGCGGCGGCTTCGCCGGGGTGCTCGCGGCCGGGATGCTGGGCCGGCACGTCGACGACGTCGTCCTCGTCGAGGCGGGCCGGTATCCCGGCGGGCCGGCCGTCCGGACCGGCGTTCCCCAGGCACACCACAACCACATCCTGGTCGCCGGTGGTGCCCAGGCGCTGGACACGCTGTTACCGGGTGTGGTGGGGGAGTTGCTCGCGGCCGGAGGGCAGCGTCGTGGGCTGACCGGTGACGCCCTGATCCGAACCGCCGGCGGCTGGCTGCGGAGGCAGGAGACCCCGGCGTACGTGGTCTCGGCGAGCCGATGGCTGATCGACCACGTGGTACGCCGGCGGGCGCTCGGCGTCGGCGCGGTGACCGTACGCGAAGAAACCCGGGCCGTAGCTCTCACCGGAACCACCGCCCGCGTGACCGGCGTCGTCCTCGACGACGGTGAGGTCATGTCGGCGGACCTCGTGGTCGATGCCACCGGCCGGCGGTCCCGCACACCGGCGTGGCTCGCGGACCTCGGCGCGGACCCGGTCGACGAGGAGACGATCGACTCGGGCCTCTGCTATGCCACCAGGATCTACCGCGCTCCCGCCGAGCTGGTCGCGGGCATCCCAGCGATCATGCTGCATCCGCGGGTGGACGACGGACGGGAGTCGCACGGTGCGACGATCTTCCCGATCGAGGGCGATCGGTGGATCATGACGCTCACCGGGACGCAGGGCAACGTCCCGCCGGCTGATCCGGCCGCCTTCACCGACGCGGTCGCGGCACTCGCCCCGATCGTCGCGGGCCTGGTGGACGCGGCCGAGCCGCTGAGCGGGGTGCGGCCGTACCGGATGACCGCGAATCGCCGCCGCCGGTTCGAGCTCGGCGGGCACCCGGCCGGGCTGGTCGTGCTCGGCGACGCCGTCTCCGCGACCAACCCCGTGTACTCGCACGGCATGTCCGTGGCCGCGCTGAGCGTGCTCCGGCTGGTCCGGGAACTGGACCGGTACGGACCGGACCCCGGCGCCTGTCCGCGGTTCCAGTCGGCGGTGGCCGACGAGGTGGACCTGCCCTGGCGGATGGCGACAGCAGGCGACCGCGGGCCGGCGGCGCCCGCGTCGTTCCGGGACCGGCTCGCCCGGAGCCCCGAGCTGATCGCCGAGACGTTCCGCGTGCAGACCCTGATCGGCGCGCCCGCCGATCCGGCCGCCACACTGCGGCGCGCCCTGGCCGGGACCGTGCCGCCGCCGCTCGGCCCGGACGATGCGGTCGCGCAATTCCCGGAGCTGTCCGGGTGGTGGGGTTCCGGCCCGTCGAGGAGGTTCGGGTGATTCCGTACGACGTGCTGTTCGGCAATCCGGCGTACCTGAAACCGGAGCTCTCCCCGGACGGCCGCGACCTGTTCTTCCTCGCCCCGTTCGAGGGCGTGCTCAACGTGTGGACGGCCCCGGTCGACGCGCCGTCATCGGCGACGGTGGTGACCCGCGATCGGGGACGCGGCGTACGGACGTTCGGCGTGTGCCACGACGGGCGGACCTTGTTCTCGCTGCGGGACACTGACGGCGACGAGAGCTGGCGGCTCCACCTTGTGGATCTGAAGACGGGCGTGGAACGCTGCGCCACCCCGCTCGACGGCGTTCAGGTCCGGGTGCTCGCACATCACCGCGGGCACCCGGACACCCTCCTCCTCGGCATCAACGCCGCGCGGCGCGACCTGCACGACGTTCACCGGCTCTCCCTGTCCACAGGGGAACTGTCCGAGGTCGCCGCGAATCCCGGCTATCTGAGCTGGATCGTCGACGCCGACCTGCGGGTGCGTGGCGGGAGTCGGATGCGGCCCGACGGCGGGGCGACGATCTGCCTGGACGGGGACGATGCGTGGCTCGAGGTTCCGTACGAGGACGTGATGAGCACACGCGTCATCGGCTTCGCCCGCGACGGCGCCACCCTCTACCTGCTCTCGTCGATCGGCGCCAACACGACCCGGCTGTACGCGGTCGACGTAGCCACCGGCGAGCACACCCTGCTCGCCGCCGACCCGACGTACGACATACGGCACGTCGAGTTCGACCCTGCCACGCTGCGGCCGCAGGCGGTCGTGTTCGGCAAGGACCGCGACCACCGGGTGTTCCTCGACGACGATCACGCCGAGGAGTGGGCCCGGATCAGTGCCGCCCTGCCCGACGCGGAGGTGTACGCCGATCGCGGCGACGAACGCTGGATCCTCTCCGTGGTGACCGGCGCCGACCCGGTCCGCTACTACCGGTACGACCGCGCGCCCGGCCGGCTCACCTACCTGTTCAACCACCAGCCGGAGCTGGACCGCTACCGCCTCGCCCGGATGGAGCCGTTCGCGTTCACGGCCCGCGACGGCGTGCCGGTCAGCGGATACGTCACCTGGCCACCGGGCGTCGCCCGGCAGGCGCTGCCCGCGGTGGTCAACGTGCACGGCGGTCCCTGGACGCGGCACCGGTTCGGCTTCGACGAGGAGGCCCAGCTCCTCGCCGACCGCGGCTACGCCTGCGTCCAGGTCAACTTCCGCGGCTCCTCCGGGTACGGCAAGCGCTTCCGCAACCTCGGCGCCAAGCAATGGGGCGCGGCCATGCAGACGGACCTGTTGGACGCGGTGGACCATCTGGTGGCCTCGGGCGCGGTCGACCGTTCCCGGATCGGGATCATGGGCACCTCGTACGGCGGGTATGCGGCCCTGGCGGGCGTCGCCTTCAGCCCCGGCGTCTTCCGCTGCGCGATCAGCCTGTGCGGGCCGACCAGCCTGCTGACCCTGCTGGCCGGGGGGCCGCCCTACCGCAGCCCGCTGGCGGCGTTCATGCGGGCGCAGGTGGGCGATCCCGAGACCGAGTCGGACATGCTGTGGGAGCGGTCGCCGCTGTCCCGGGCCGGCGACATCGACGTGCCGGTGCTGATCGGGCAGGGTGCCAACGATGTGCGGGTCACCCCGGACGAGGCCGCACAGATCGTCGAGGCGCTGGCGGCGAAGGGCCTGCCGTACGAATATCTGCTTTTCCCGGACGAGGGCCACGGGCTGGCCCGGCCGGAGAACCGGCGGACCTATTACGCGGCCGTCGAACGTTTCCTGGCCACCCACCTCGGCGGAGAGCCCACCCCGTGACCGCACGGGCCGACACCGACCCGGACTCCCCCCCGGGCCGTCACATTTTTACGGCTTCGAGGAGGACGGCAAACGGCTGGTCGAGGTGGTCTTGCCACCATTGTGGGCCGGGGTGGTCATGACCCTCCGGTGAGAGCGTCGGCATGACCCAGCGGATCTCGCCGAAACCAGCCTCGGTGAGGGCCTCCTCGAGCGCCGCGCGGCTCCAGTAGTAGACCGTGAAGTACGGGCTCTGAAAGCCCGTCACATTGATCCGGAAGGCGAACGCCTCGCCGTTCTCGAGCGGGCCGTCGGACCGAAGTAGAAAGTCGGCACCGTACTTGAGGTAGTAGCCCGGGACCTGTGAGATATCGGGACTGAGCTGATAGGCGACGAACCTGCCGCCGGGGCGCAGGCTACGGCCGATGTTCCGGCACATGTCATGGAGGTGTTCCACCGACTCGCTGTAGTGCAGAAGGTAGACGCCCAGCGCGCCATCGAACCGGCCGACGTCGCCCAGCGCACCCACATCCGCGACCTGGTACTCCACACCGGATGGCCGCTCTTGCTCCGCGTCCCGCGCAACCCGGATCATCTCCGGCGACAGGTCGACGCCGAGCACCCGGCTCGCCCCACGACGACGCAGCTGCCGGGTGTACGCCCCGGTCCCACAGGCGACATCCAGCCAGGCTTGCTCGGTCACATCGCCGACCAGTTCCATGATGGAGTGCGCTTCCACGTACGTGCGTAGCGGCACCAGTTCGAAGGTCGTGTCGTACCGATCCGCGAACGTGTCGTACTCGGCCACTCCTGTTCCCTCGCATCACGTCTCTGACGTCGATCGTTCTCGCTCAACACAACCGGCCGGCCACCGGCGGACGCGCTCGGCGGCTCCAGGGTTCGCCGCCGAGCTGGAAGGTCTGCTCCGACGGTAACCTGTCCGTCCTGTGTAGGTGTCGTACGTAGTGCGGCGACTGATGCCGCCGGTCAGTCCGGGCGTTGGTCGTCCATCGCGACGACGAGTCTGCGGCCGCGCTGGGTGCGATCCCAGGCCGTCCGGACGTCGGCCAGCGGAACCGCTTCCACGTCCACGCGTAGATCGCCCGTCTCGACCCGTCGCAGGTACTCAGGGATGGCGAGGAGGATCTGTGGCATCGGGACGCTCCCGCCCCCGCTGCCCAGCATTTCCAGGCCCGTACCGCGCAAGGTGTCTGCGGTGAGGGTGACGGTGGAACCGGCGCTTTCCCCGAGCTGGATGTACCTGGTCCGCGCCGTGCCGCGGCCGTTGAAGGACTTCGCGAGCCTCGCGAGCAGGACTTCGGCCGGCTTCCCCCACAGGTAGTCGAGAATCACGTCGTAGTGCTCGTGAGGCAGTTCATCGGGGTCGAGTCCCACGGCCGCGTCGGCACCGAGATTCGCCAGGCCCGCCAGCGCCTCACGGTCGCGGCCGGCGGCGGTCACATGGCCGGCGCCGAGCGCCTTGGCGGCCTGGATGGCGAGGCGCCCCGCCGGCCCCGTGGCTCCCAGCACGAGCACGCTCTGTCCTGTTGTCAACGGTGCCCGGATCGTCAGGGCCAGCCAGCTGGACAGGCCGGGACTCATGATGGCGGCCCCGACGGTGGTGTCTACACCCGCGGGTACCGGGAAGCAGGCAGCCGCGGGCGCCACGGTGAGTTCCGAGAAGGTGCCATAGGGCGCGCGGGGGCTGAGGAAATAGACCCGGCTTCCGTCTTCGAGGTGCCCGATCCCGTCGACACCGGGGATCATCGGGAGCAGGCCGTCGGCGGTGTAGGAGAGTCCGGCGGCGCGTGCCTTGACCAAGGGGTGAAGGCCGGTCGCTGCGACTCGGACGAGGACCTCGCCGGGGGCGGTCTCCGGGTCGGCGAATTCCTCGTAGCGGGGCGCCTCATCGGCGGAGTGGATTACGGCGGCTTTCATGCCTGCACCGTGCCTTTCGGTTCGATTCTGTCGTGGGTCGGCTCAGGCCAGGCCGCCCGTACGCCGAGCACCTGCCTGATCAGTAGCCAGTTGAACGAGGCGTAGGCGGCGAACGCCCCGGCGTAGATGAGGTAACTGATCGCGAGCGCCGCCGGCCACGGCATGCTCTTCGTCGCGCTGACGGCGACACCGTGCAGCAGGAACGCCAGGACGTAGGTGATCGCGTCGATGAACGGAACGATCAACGGCACCTTGCCCAGGTTGCGCCGGCGCGACCGGCGTCCGCCCGACCAGTGGTACGTCCAGAGATTCTGGACGACGCCGAGCCACTCGACGAACAAGCTGTGGACCTCGTGCGCACTCTGCCGCGCATCGTGTCAACTCCTCGTGTGGTACCTGGTGAACCGGAACGGGCAGCGGCGGGGAAGGACCGCGCCAGGCCTCCGGATCACTGGTTGTTCATGGACGTGAAAACCGGTGAGGAGACCGAGCACCCAGTTTCGGCTACGCTGTAGCCGAAATTGACTGTAGCAGGGTCTGATCTTCACGAGGCGGGTGATCCACGCCACGCACCCGCCGCGGAACGGGTCGAGCCCGCTCGAACGGCTTATACGTTCATACTTGCTTTCGTGTCGTCACCCACCACCGCCAGCGCCGCCGCCGGGCAGGGCCGGCCCGCCGCGACGGGCCGGCGCAGCCCGGGGCGCCCGCCGATGTCGCTCGGCCGCATAGTGGACGCCGCCATCGAGCTCGCGGACGAGCACGGCGGTGAGGCCCTCACCCTGCGGGCGGTCGCCCAGCGGCTCGGCTCGAGCACCGCGACCCTCTACCGCCATCTCGACGGCCGTGCGGCGCTGATCGGGCTCGTGGTGGACAGAGTGCTCGGCGAGGCCCTCGTCGACGAAACCGCTCTGGCCGCCTTGAGCTGGGAAGACGCCTGCCGGCGGCTGGCCGTCGCGATGTTCGAGGCACTCTCACGACACCGGCGGTCAGTGTCCCTCATGACTGAGCAGACGCCGGTCGGGCCGAACATGATGGCGCTACGTGAACTCAGCGTCTCGACCCTCCTGCACCACGGATTCCCTCCTGAGACGGCAGCCCGCTTCTCGGTGATACTCACTCGATACGTGCTCGGCTTCGCGATGCAGGTCCGCGACGACAAGCCGGCATCGGGTTCCGTCATGACCTCCGAGGTCCCGGACGCCGACCGGTACCCCGGCATCGTCGCCGTGGCGTCATACTGGCCGACCCCGTTGGAGGACGAGTTCCGGTACGGCCTCGACCTACTCATCCTCGGACTGCCCCGACACCCCTGACCGGCACAGCAGAGACGTCGTCTTCATGTCAGCCGAAGGCCGGTCCGCCAACTGGCGACAGCTCAACCTTCCAACCAGTCGCGCCGACCGTGCTACTGCGGCCGTAGTAGGAAGCATTGTCCATGTCCGGAGGACGCGGGAGTCCGGCGATCAGGGGATCGTTGTCTCATGATCGCGGTCAACGAAGTCCCGCAGCGGCACAGTGACGAGGGTGCCGTCGACATCCTGTCCGCCATTTCGAAACTCGGCACGGTGCGGGAGGCCGGCAGCGTCGGCATCTACCCCCGTGTGCTTGATCAGGACTCGGACGGGCCAGACGCCGGCACGGCCGAAATCGGCGACGGTCAGTGGCTCAACCTGGTCGTTGTTCTCGGTCCGACCGGAGTGGGGAAGACCGTCCGCGCCCTCGATCTGGCGCGGAAGGTCGGCGCGCCGATCATCGTCCTGGACCGCGTGCAGTGCTATGCCGAGCTCGCGGTCGGGTCGGCGCGGGACTATGGGGCCGGGCAGGACGACAGGATCTTTCTCGACGAGCGCCGGGTGGTGGACGGCATGCTGTCCGCGGCGCAGGCGTACCGGCGGCTCTGTCATACGCTCGAAGAGCGCCGCGCCGAAGGGAACCGGGTTGTGGTGCTCGAAGGCGGGTCCACCTCGCTGATCGCTCAGATGGCGGCCGACTCGACGTGGCGGCGTCACGCTCGGGTGTCGGTGCGGTGGCTGTCACCCGGCGCCGGTTACCGCGAACGGTTGTCCCGCAGGGTGAAGAACATGCTGAGCGGTACGCCGTCGATGGTGGACGAGGTACGTGCGCTCTGGCCGGACCCCAGAACACATGCCGTGCTCGCGGAGATCACCGGATACCGTGAGGTGATCGCTGCGATGCGCACCGGTGGGACACTCGATTTCGATCCGGCCACCATGAACACGTTGATCGAGGACGTCACCGCTGCGCATGTGGCTTACTCGCAGCGGCAGCGCCATCAATTCTCCAGCATGCTGCCCCTGCTCGGGTCGAGGCCGTTCGCGCCACGACGGACACGACCGTGACGACGACTCGACCGGCCGGCCTCGTGCCGGGTCCCGCAATCTACGAGGACCTCCGCCGGCTCGCCGGCTCCGGTCCGGTCGTCAAGGTCCTGCTGCACGGGCGACTGCCGGCATGGCTGCTCACCAGGCCGGAGGACATCGCTCACGCCGCCGTGGATCCTCGGCTGACCAGCGACGGCTCGTTCCTGAGCGACGGCACGTCATCGGTCAAGTTCGGCTTCATGGGTGTCGACGGAGCGGCGCACGCACGGCTGCGCCGGTCCGCGACCTCAGCACTGTCGCCACGCCGAGTCCGCGCCCTGCGCCCCTATCTGCACAGGATCACCGATGACGCTGTCGGCGCCGTCCTACCGGCGGGTCATGCCGACCTTGTCACCGATGTCGCGTTGCCCATCGCGATGCGCGTCATCTGCGAGTTGCTGGGCGTTCCCGTCGACGAGCGCGACCACTTCCAGGGCGCCGCCAACGAGATGCTCGTCCCCTCGGGGGACAGGGCTCCGGCGAGGCTCCGCCTGTTCGACTACCTCACCACACTGGTCCGAGACGAGCGGCCCGAGTGCGGCGTGCTGCCCGCGCTCGCCGCCACGGACGCCCTGAGCGAGTGGGAGGTGGTCGAGACCGCGGCTCTGTTGCTGGTCGCGGGCTACCAGACGACCGCCGACCTCATCGGCTCGGCGATGCTCGCGCTGATCGAGCATCCCGAGCAGCTCCGTGCGCTGCGTGACGGCACGTCCACAGCGGACAAGGCGATCGAGGAACTGCTCCGGTATTGCGGGCCGATGGCGATCGGCGTGACGAGATATACCAAAGAGGCTGTCACGCTGGCCGGCACGACGATCCCGGCGGGCGAGCGGGTCGTGCTGGGGCTCGGCTCCGCGAACCGCGACCCGCACCGGTACGCCGGCTCTGACCGGCTGGACCTCACGCGCGAACCGGCAGGCCACTTCTCGTTCGGCCGCGGCCCCCACTACTGCCTCGGTGCCTCTCTCGCGCAGCTGGAGGCGGAGGTGGTGATCACGACGCTGTGCCGCAGGCTGCGGGGACTGCGACTGGCGGCAGAGCCTGTTTGGCACACGACGATCTTCTCCGGCGTCGCGCATCTCCCGGTCGCGTTCACCGCCGTCCACGGCGCCTAGCCACCTGGAGCTCGGTCTGGAGCTGCGGGCGAGGGCGACTGCTTCGCGTTGGTCACGCCTCCACCGTCTTGCGGAGAGGGGCGGGCAGGAAAGCTCGTACGGCGAACCGGTCGTCCGCGTCGGGACCGGCGTTCAGCGTCCCGCCCACCGACGCGGCCCGTTCACGCATCCCGGTCAGGCCGTGCCCGGTGCGCGAGCGCGCGCCGGCCGAGAATCTGGCCCGGTTGTCGACGGCGATCGTGAGCCCGCCCGACGTGTAGCTGAGCCGCAGATGTGCGGTGGGGTCGCCGTGTTTGCGGACGTTGGTCAGCGATTCCTGGACGATCCGGTACGCGGCGAGGTCGACCGCTGCGGGCAGCGATCTCGCTTCGCCGTCCTGCTGGTGCGCGACCCGCAGACCGGCGGCCGCTACCGAGTCGAGCAGCCCGCCGAGCTGGTTCAGGCCGGGTGTCGGTTCGGTGGTCGCTTCCGGATCGTCGGGGTGGCGGAGCACGGTGAGCACGGTGGAAAGTTCCTCGAGCACGGTGCTGACGGCCCGGCGAATGTGTGTCAGGGCTTCCTCGGCCTGGTCCGGTCGTGGCCGCAGGACATGCGCGGCCACGGTCGCCTGCACGTTGATCAGGGCGATGTGGTGCGCCACGATGTCGTGCAGCTCACGGGCGATACGCAGCCGCTCCTCGGCTACCCGGCGGCGGGCTTCCTCTTCGCGGCTCTGCTCGGCCCGCTCGGCCCGCTCCTCGACCGCTGCGATGTACGCCCGCCGGGTTCGAAACGCGTCACCGATCGCGACAGCCATCCCCATCCAGGCAAGATCCTCCAGGGTCTCGGAGGAGTCCCACACCTGTCCGCCAAACATCACAGCGGCGAGGAAGACGATCAGGGCGGCGGCCACACCCGCACTCCACGCGATCGTCCGCCTCCGGCGGGCGGCAACGGTGTACGCACAGATCACCGATACCATGGTCAGCGCGTAGATTTCTCCGGGATCAGCCACCGCCGATGCCGCAGCGATGGTCGCGACCGCCAGGACTGCCACCGGCCACCGGCGCCGCAACGTGATCAGGAGGCCCGCAGTTGCCGCAACCACAACATCCAGCGCCGTCAGGTCGCGACCGGGGATGCCGCGGGGACCCTCCAGCACCGAGAGCAGGGACAACACGCCGATGAGCACTCCGAGCAGCGCGTCCACCATCTGAGGGTGGCGCACCGCAGCAGCCCAGGCACGCGGGAATCGGGTACGCAACAGGACCATGCCGGTCACCGTACGCAACCAGCGCCTCGCTGACGTCGTGCACGTGTAGTACGGCTCCACACGCCTCGGCTACCACGTCGGCGGTAGTGCTCGGTGACCACATCCTTCAGGACGCGGACAGCACCCGAGCAGATCATCGTGGTGACCACACGTTCAGCGGCTCAGCGGACGGCCCTCGGAGGCTCAGGACGGGTCATTGACGAGCCGCAGCGCCAGCGCAGGGCAACGGTCGACGGCGCGCCGGGCAACGTCCTCAAGATGGCGCGGGACCGTGGGCTGAGTCTTCCCGTGGCGGGCAACCGGATAGCCCCAGTCGTCCTCAGCCAGCAGTTCCGGCAGCAGCTCCGCACACAAGCCGCGTCCGTCGCAGGCAGTCCAGTCGATGTGCAGGTGGCTCATCGCCTCACCCCTCCGCTCGCCGAAGCCAGACAGCGGCCCGCAAGATGGGCGGCCACATCCGCCTCGAAGGTGCGCAAAGCGCTGATGATCATGCGCGCCGTACCGTCCGGGTGCCGGCAGGCGCCGCGGCCGGTGACCATCGCGGCAAGCCTTGCCACCTCGGCCGGCAGGCCGGGTCTCGCCCGTTGCCGTGCCAGGTCCGCCATCGTTCCGGCCAGCCTCGGGAGTCCGTTGATGCAGGGGCCGCATTGCCCCGCGACCTCTCCGGCGAGGTAGCCGGCGATCCGTGCGGTCTCCACCAGGCCGCATTCGTTTGCCGGCAGCGCTCGCACGATGCCTGCGCCAGGCGAAGCTCCGAGAGGTGCGAGGGCTGCCCGGCTGATCTCCAGGTCCCGCCGGGCCGGTGCCCAGCCGCCGTGATAGCCGCCGATCAGCACCGCTTGCAGCGGCGCGGTAGGCCCACCGGCCGCGGCAATCAGCTCGCCCAGCCGGACGCCGTGGCCCGCCTCGACCACGCCGGGGTCGACGACCGCCCCGCTCACCGTCGCCAGGAAGGTCCCCGGTTCGTCGGGAGTGCCCGCGGACCGGAACCAGTCGGGGCCGTGCCGGGCGATCAATGCGATCTGAGCGAGCGTCTCAACATTCTGGACCAGGGTCGGCGCGCCCCCGACGCCTGCCTCGGTGATCCGGCGCTGCTTGTCGGCCGGAACCGCGGGCCGCCCGGAGACGGCGGCGACCGCGGCCGACTCCTCTCCTGCGATGAAGGTGTCCGGTGCCACGGTGACGGTCACCGGGATCGGGTCCAGTCCGGTGCCGCGCCGGGCGGTCAGGGCGGCCCGGACGCCGTCGGCCGAGGCGGGGCCGGTGTACAGATGAGCAGTACGCGCGCCGAGCGCACGGGCGGCGAGCTGGAGACCGTCCAGGACGAGGTGCGGTTGGTACGTAAGCAGCGCCCGGTCCTTTCCGCTGAACGGTTCGCCCTCGGCGCCGTTGGCCACGACCACCGGCGTCCCGCCGGCGCGTAGCACCGCGTCCACCTTGCGCCAGGTGGGGAAGCCGGCGCCGCCGCGTCCGGTCAATCCGGCGGCTCGCAGCTGGGCGACGAGCTGGGGTGCGTTCAGGACCGGCGGCCTGCCGTGATGGTCGAGGTGAGTGTCCAGTCGCCCGTCGGCGGGTCCGTCCAGCAGGTTGGTCATCGGGTCTCCTGGAGGGCGCGGACCCGGCGGGTGACGCGAGCGGGGAACTGGGTGAACGGCGATGAGAGCCGCCAGGCAACGGCGGCGAGGACCAGAGCGGCGCAGAGAGCCAGCACGGTACGCAGCCACCAGCTGTCGCCGTCCGAGCCGGTCTGCAGTCCGTGCATGAGCGCGACCGGCCAGCACAGGTAGGCGAGCCAGTGCACGATCCGCCAGCTGCGGGCGCCGAGCCGATGCCGCAGCAGACTGCTGGCGACCAGAGCCAGTATCAGGTCGAAACCCAGGGTGCCGAGGCCGAGCCAGAACGGCCGGTAGGCGCCGGTGAACGGCAGCACCACATCGACGAGGCGTAGTTGCGCGTACGGGTCGAAGTAGAGACTGCCGACGTGCCCGGCGAGCAGCACAAGGGCAAGCAACGCCGCGTTGCGGTGCAGCATGTTGACGGCGAAGCGGGGCAGCCCGAAGGCTGTACGCCCGGAGCGCGCGCCGATGCCGAGCGCGACCACGATGGTGAGCAGGACGAGCGATACGACGCCGGTGCCGCGCCCGGCGTACCACAGCGTCTCGGTCATGCCGGCCACCTGCCCAGCCGCAAGATCTCGCCGGTGGCGGTCACCAGCCGGGCCGGCACACCAGCGAGAAGTCTCGGTGCGGAATGTCCTCGAACCACTGCTGCGGTGCTCAGGGTGTTGGCCCGCAGGCACGAGGGTGCGGCAACGGAAACCGTGCGCCAGACGCGGGACGCGGGCCGGCCGGTGCGCGGGTCGAGGATGTGGTGCAGGGGATCGCCGGGGGCTCCCCAGGCGCGGGCCACCGTGCTGGAGGTAGCGAGCGCCGCGCCGCCCGGCAGCCGCACGGTGCAACGTGGGTCGCCCGGCCGATCTTGCACCAGTACCCGCCAGCCGCCCGCGGGGGCCGGGCCGGCGGTGGCAATGTCGCCGCCGAGCGCGACCAGCACGCCGGTGCCGAGCCGGTCGGCGACCAGCACCGCGGCCCGGTCCGCGGCGGCGGCCTTGGCGGTAGCGCCGAGGTCGAGCAGGACGCCGTGGGGCACGGTGAGCGCGCGGTCATCCAGCCGTACGGCCCGCCAGTCCGGTGCCGGGAAAACCCGGACGGCCGAGGTCGCCGTGCGACCGGTGATGGCGGCGAAGTCGCGGTCGTAGCCGAGCCCGCACAGCGCCGCACCGACTGTCGGATCGACGTCGCCGTCGCTGGTTCGGGCCGCTTCCAGGGCGGCACCGAGGAGATCGGCGAGCAGGGGGCTCACCGTGACCGGCCGCCCACCGGCCCGGCAAGCGGCAGAGAGTTCGGAGTCGGGACGGAACCGGCTGCACGCGGCGTCGACAGCGGACAGTTCTGCCCTGACCATCATGGCTGCTTCAGCCAGCAGCGCGGGGTCAGTGACCACGATGCGCGCCACGGTGCCCCAGACGGACCACTGGGCGGTGTCCGGCCCGACCGGAAGGGTCTCGGCGAGCGGCATGTCACGACCCACCGGACGTTGCCTGGCCGGAGCCGTCGTCGCCGGGCGACAGCGTGGGCGAGTTCGAGGTGCTGCCGCTCGACTCGCTTTCGCCGTCGGTGTCAGAGCCGGTGGTGGCTCCGCCGGTGCTCGAGCTGGCGTCGTCGGTGGGAGTGCTTGTCGTCGTACCGGGGGACTCCGCGTCGCGGGCTACGAGGCCGATCGCGAGAGTCCCGCTGAGGCTGGCCACGACCAGCGCTCCGGTGATCGTCGTGGTGCGGCTCAGCCCTGTGTCCCTGTCCATCGGATCAGTCTCCCCAATCATTCATTTGTTCAGTTCGGCGTCTGTGCGGCGACGGCACGCGTCGCCGGGCTGCCGGCCCGGTCGTGGAGCTCGTTCTCCCCGATGCCGGCGTCGCTCGATCGGCCGCGATGTCCCGGAGCAGATCTGGTACGGCGCGCCGAAGGCCAGGCGAGCACGAGGATCGCGGCGATTTCCGTACCCGCCATTCCCCGCTCGATCAGCCCTAGCGGGATGACGGTCCACCAGGCCGCTCCACCGGTGAAACCCTGATAGGCCATGGCCACGACCATCGGCACGAACCAGGCCAGCGACGCGATGCCCAGCCACTGGGCCCACGGCCGGCGATCGGCCGTGCTCCGGGCGACCAGGAGCACGGCGATCGGCAGGGATACGAAGGCGACGAAACTGGCGTACCGGTGCACGTCGCCGCCGATGCCCTCGGGGGCTGCGTAAGGCGCCTTGGGGACCAGCACGAGCACGATCAGACCTGCCGACCAGAGCGTCGCGAACACGCTCGCCGGCGACAGCAGCGGCATCCGGCGGCTGATCACCGCGGCGGCGAAGAGGCTGAACGATGCTCCGGCCAGGATCAAAATACCGAGTCCGAAGGCCCAGCCGGAGCTGGCGAGTGCGTACTCGCTGATGGTCAGGTCGACAGGTGAGATCGCGGCGGTCGGACCCACCACGTGCATCAGCGCGATGATCAATGCTGAGACGCGGACGCCTCCGAGCCCGATCGCGGTCGCCCAGAACGCCAGCCTGCGGCGACCCGGTGACGTCGCCAGATCAACCTGGCTTTCGCTCTGCGCGTGGACTGTGGTCATGCGTCAAAGGATGGCCGCCGCAAGGGTGTTGCACGTCGTACGCAGGTGGTGAACGGCAGCTACTACAACAGTGGTAGAACGCTCTACGGACCTACCACGGCTGCACGTAGTCGCCGCCGGCTCCTGGCCAGTTCCAGGCACGGCGAGGTTCCGGAGCCGTCGTCGTTCGCGCCCGGCGCACCGACCACTGTGTCGTCATGGCCGCTCACCATGGCCGGCGGTCCGGTCAGGCCCGTCGGTGAGCTCACATCGCCACACCGCACAGAAGTCCTGCACCGGCTGCCAGGATCGCCAGGACCGCCAGGGTGTATGACCCGGTAAGGGTGCGGATGCGCTGCCGGCGCAGCTCCCTCCGGCCGTTGTCGAGGATGGCGTCGGCCCATTCTCGATCCTGCTGGGCCGCACTCGGCGGGATCGCGGCGAGCAGCGCTCCGAGCTCATGCTCGAGATGCCTTCGGTCCTCAGGCCCAGCCGGCTCCTCCTCGGACTGCGGGCGACCGGCGAGGCGCGACAGCGCGCCGGTGGTGCAACGCCCGGAGCGGACTCGCGGACCTCTGGTGTGGTGGTTCTTGGTCACATCTCGTAGACGTGTATCGAAACCAGGAAGGTTGCATCGTTCGGTCCGTGGGACGGCATCCGCCATCCCGTGCACCAGATCATGCTCATCGCCGTCCGTCCCAAGAACATTGGCGTGCTAGATCGTGCGTGATCTACTCCGCGGTCAATAGTTGCTGACCTCATCGCTGTGTCGAGAGCGAACCCGTCGGCACGCGATCTCGCTCATCTGTACAACGCCGGTAGGCGGTTCGGCGTCTCGACCCGCAGAGCTACTACAGCGGTGGTACCCCGCATTGTCCCCAGCTGGAGGACGCGCCGCACGGCTCGCACGACAATTGTTTGTCTGGCAGCGATCGATGCCCAGCAAACTCCATGAACGGCACGGACCTGGCGCTGAATCGTCCCCTGGGTTCCAGGCCGTTCTCCCCGCCGTTGCGACCACGGTCCGCGACTCACAGAACGGGAGTAATCCGTGAACCGAACACCGGCTGCGCCCTTCACGGGCACGACCGTCGGGCGATGGCCGCGCTATCGCATCGGCAGTCTGGAAGTCGCCGGTGGTCTCGGCCTGCTCGTCCCGCGTCTGACCGTCCTCGTCGCTGTCGTCGCATGGATCCGCCGTGACGACCTGATCGAGTTCATCGGACGACGACCCGGCGGCACGGTCGCATCGGGTGGACGCTGACCCGTTCGCCGATTTGTTCTCCACCATTCTTCGATCGGCAACACCACATTCTAGGAGATTGATATCTGATGGCTGGTTTCTTGTATCGCGTAGGACGGTTCGGGTTTCGCCGGCGTGGGTTCGTTCTGGTGGGCTGGTTGTTGGCCGTAGGTTTGTCGGTCGGCGGTTTCATCATGTGGTCGGGCACGCCGACCAATGGTCTGGAGGTGCCGGGCACCGAGGCGCAGGTGGCGATCGACACGCTGCGGCGGGAGTTCCCGCAGGCGGGTGGCGAAGGCGCGTCGGCGCAGGTGGTGGTCTCTGCGCACGAGGGGCAGAAGCTCACCGATCCGGCGAACGCGGCGGCGGTGTCCGAGCTGGTGTCTCGACTCGGTGGGTCGCCGCAGGTGGTGGACGTCGCAGCATTGGACGAGCGGTCGACCAGCCCGGACGGCCGGTTCGGGATCATCGACGTCTCCTACGGTGTGGACGGTGATGAGCTCACCACTGCGGCGCAGGATGGTCTGACGGCGGCGTTGGAGGGCGCCCGCACCGCCGGGCTGACCGCCGAGGCCGGCGGTAACGCGGTCGAGGGCGGGCAGCCCGAACTGGGTAACGCGGAGATCATCGGCGTGATCGTCGCGGCTCTGGTTCTGCTGCTGACCTTCGGGTCGATGGTGGCAGCCGGTCTGCCGCTGCTGACCGCGATCCTGGGTGTGGTGATCGGTTTCACGGGGATCGGTCTGGTGTCGGCGGTGGTGGACATGCCGTCGGCGGTGAGCACGCTGGCATTGATGCTGGGCCTGGCGGTGGGCATCGACTATGCCCTGTTCATCACCTCGCGTTACCGGTCGGAGCTGGCGAAGGGCCACGACCCCGAAGAAGCTGCCGGCCGGGCGGTCGGGACGGCGGGTTCGGCGGTCGTCTTCGCCGGCCTGACGGTGATCATCGCGCTGGTCGGGTTGATGGTGGTCAACGTTCCGTTCCTGACCGTGATGGGCCTGGGCTCGGCGGGTGTTGTCGCCGTGGCCGTGCTGATCGCGTTGACGCTGCTGCCGGCGCTGTTCGGTTTCGCCGGTCGCCGGATCTTCGGCAGGCGCGCCCGCCGTGCTCCCGCTGTTGTGGCGGGCGAGCAGAAGATGACGCTGGGGCGTCGCTGGGTGATGATGGTCCTGCGCCGCCCGGTGATCGCGGTGGTGGCGGGCGTTGCGGTGCTGGGTATCGCGGCGATCCCGGCGATGGATCTGCGGCTGGGCCTGCCCGATGACGGGACGGCGGCGGCGGATTCCTCACCGCGCAAGGCGTACGACCTGACCGCGCAGGGGTTCGGACCGGGCTACAACGGTCAGCTCACCATCGTGGTGGACGGCGCGGACGCGGATGCGGTCAGCGCCACGGTCGCCGCCCTGCCGGGGGTGGCCGGGGTGAGCCCGGCCCGGGCCTCCGAGTCGGGCACGGTGTCGATCTTCCAGGTGATTCCCACGACCGGCCCGAACGACCCTGCCACCACAGATCTGGTGAACGCGATCCGGGCGGCGACAGCGGATGTGCCGGGCGGGGATGTCTCGGTCACCGGGATCACCGCGGTGAACATCGACGCGTCGGCGACGATCAGCGATTCGCTGCTGCCGTACCTCGCGCTGATCGTCGGGCTGGCGTTCCTGTTGCTGCTGGTGGTCTTCCGATCCGTGCTGGTGCCGATCAAGGCGACGCTGGGCTTCCTGCTCACGATCGGGGCGACGTTCGGCACCATGGTCGCGGTGTTCCAGTGGGGCTGGCTCAACGGCCTGCTCGGGGTGCCCGCGACCGGGCCGATCGTGAGCATGATGCCGATCTTCATCATCGGGATCGCGTTCGGCCTGGCCATGGACTACGAGGTGTTCCTGGTGACTCGGATGCGGGAGGAACACGTGGCCGGCGCCGAACCGCGGGCCGCGATCATCGACGGGTTCTCCGCCAGCTCCAGGGTGGTGACGGCCGCCGCCGTCATCATGATCAGCATCTTCTCCGGGTTCATGCTCTCCCCGGACCTGCAGATCAAGATGCCCGGTCTCGGGCTGGCCACCGCGGTGCTGGTCGACGCGTTCCTGGTCCGGATGACCATCGTGCCGGCCGTGCTCGCCCTGCTCGGACGCTCGGCCTGGTCGCTGCCCGCCTGGCTCGACCGGATCCTGCCGAACCTCGACGTGGAGGGCAGCGCCCTGCACACCCCCACCCCGCCTGTTACCGAGGAGGAGGACAGCGCCCCGGCCGTCGAGCTCGCGCGATAGGCCTGAGCGACGACCGGCTTGACCGTCCACGTCCCCGCGAGCAGGCACTCGCGGGGACGTGGACGGTGCGTCGTCAGCCTTGCAGCCTGGCGACCGCGACCCCGTACCCGCCCAGGACGAAGGTGTCGCTGGTGGCCCGCTCCTCGCGGATGGCGCCACCGGCGGTCTGCTGATCCACGATCCGGACGAGGGCCCGGCGCAGGCCGTCGATCTCGACGGTCACGGCGGTGTTCGTCTTGTTGATCATCAGCACCTTGCGGCGTCCCCGGTCGCGGACGGCGAGGGCCCAGAGCGTGCCCGCTTGCGGCTGGTCCGGGATTTCGATGAGTTCGCAGCCGGGCCGGATCTCCGCCAGGATCAGTTGCAGCACGTGGTAGCGGGCGTTGGGCTCACCGGTCGTCCAGTCCACCATCGTGACCGACGGGAACTGTCCCGGGTGGCCCACCAACTGGCTCTCGCCGACGATGTCGATGCCCAGCAGCGCCAGCCGGGCGAACACGTAGGCGTAGATGCCGGCGGAGAAGTTCCAGTAGGCGTCCGGTATCGGCGCGGGATCGGGCTGGGTGGACGACTGCGGCAGGATGGTCCCGACCTCGTTGACGGTGGTGCGCACCGTGGGCGCGATGCTCCGGCGGATCGCTTCGATCTGCGCGACGGTCGCGATGAAACGCTCGGCCTGCGAGAAGCCGTCCGGGCCCAGCTGGTCGACCGTGTCGGCCGGGTTGGGCTGGGCGTAGAAGTGGTAGCTGATGAGATCGAGCGGAACGCCCGGCCGGTGATTGTCCGGGTTGAGGAAGTACCGGTAGTAGTCCAGACTCGCCGCGTTGCCGAGCGACAGCCCGACGAATTTGGTGTTGGGCGACACTTCGCGGATGCCGGTGACGATCGCGTCGTACAGCGCGGTGTAGAGCTGCGGGCTGATCGCGTGTTCGAAGTCGATCTCGTTGAGCACTTCCCAGTAGGGCAAAGGGTAGTGGTGGCGGGACCGGTGAAACTTGCCGTACTCGTCGGTGAATCCGCCGGCGGTGTACCACATGACCAGGCGCTTGAAGTAGTCGGCGACGAACTCGACCGGAACGGCGAGCCGCGAGCCCGCCGAGTACCCGAAGTCCGCTTGGTCGGGGTCCTGCGGATAGGCGATGGGAGGCGCCCATCGAGACAGGCCGCCCGAGAAGTCGTCCGCGAGCACTGTCTCACCGCTCGCTGTCGTGACGACGACATTGTCGAAGGTGGCTGATTCGGTGTCGAACTCCCGGAAACCGATGGTTCCCGAAGGGTAGGTGTCGTCGTGGACCGTGAGGACGTCGGCGCCATCCACGGTGACCGTGAGGTCGGCGCCGGCCACCGTCGTTCGCACCTGATAGGTACGTCCGTGTTCGACCGCGAACGGCAGGGCGGTGGGACGAACGCTGACCGGTTGACCGCCTCGAAGGAGGACGAAGACGATGTACCCGGTCGCCGCAGGCGCCGAGTAGGCGAAGTTGGAGAGCAGGAAAGCGTAGCCGTTGTCCGGGTCCTGCATCCGCGAGAGCCATCCCGCCTGCGCGTAGGGCGGTGTTCCCTGCGGCCCGGTTGCCAGCGGCGTGACATCGACGGCGAAGGTGTAGTCCGTCCAGTCTTTCCCGGTCGCGGCAATGGCGTTGTCACCGCCGGCGACGTGTAGTGCTCCGTCCCGGATCGTCCACGGGGTGGGCTGCCACATCCACTGCGGGATCGTGCTGAAGTTCAGCATCGGCGACTTGCCCCTGGTCGCCTGCACGAAGTCTTCGACGAGCGGATCGATCAGGGAGAAGTCCCAGCTGGTCCGTCCGCCGGACGGGGGCTCGAGCTCGGCCACTCCGAGCCTGGGGTACGGGAACCAGGGAACGAAGCGCACGTACTTGGTGTCGAGGTCACGAAGCGCTCGGTAGGCAGCTTCGACGATCGGGGATCCTCGACGGACCAGAGGGTTCACGACGACCTGCAGCGTCGGTGTCGTCTTGGAGATGAGGGCGGCGCCTTGCCAGTCGATGGTTATCGGCACGCCGGCACCGTTTGCCCGGGCGGGAGTGCCGGACAGCAGGGGAGAAGCTGCGGCGACGGCTCCCGCCGCGCCGAGCGACCTCAGGACGGTTCGGCGGTCTGGTCGGGAAGGGTCGCTGTGGTGGCCTGATGTTCGGATCACGGGACTCCCATCGGGGTCGCCTTCTGATCAGGGCGGCAAGACGTGACGCGGGTTTGCCAGGGCCCAAGAAGTCCTTACCCTGGAAGACAGCGCGGGCTGAATCGTTTCAGATGACTGGAGTTCGACGTTACTAATCGGTTTCCGACGTGTCAAGATAGACGAATGTAACTGCGTCAGAGCGCGGAGCGCGATCAGTTGCCCGCGCGACGCGCAACAACTCCGCCTCCGCCGGAGTGTCGATCATGGGTCGGGACCGGCGGCAAGTTTTTTCGCGAGCCGATCGAACTAATCGCGCTCCGTGCGCACATGTGGGTATGGAACTCTTCGCTACGACACGGGCCGGCCGGATACAGGGACGGCTGTCGTCCGCCGGGGTGGCTTTCCTCGGCATCCCCTACGCGGCTTCGCCGTTCGGGCCGAACCGGATGCGGCCGCCGCGACCGGTCACCGCGTGGGAGGGCACACGGCGAGCCACCGCGTACGGCCCGACCGTCCCCAAAGGAACGTATCCGCCGCCCTACCGCCCGTATTTTCCCGAGGTGGACAACCCTGGCGCGGAGTGCCTGAACCTGAACGTGTGGACGCCCGATCCCACCGCCAGCGGTCTGCCGGTATTGGTCTGGATACATGGGGGTTCGTTCACGAACGGCTCCGGGTCGGTGAGCGGATACGACGGCAGCGCCTTCGCCCGCGACGGTGTGGTGTGCGTGACCATCAACTACCGGTTGGCCGCCGAAGGTTTCCTGTATCTGCTTGACGGATCCCCGAATCTCGGGCTACAGGACCAGGTGGCCGCGCTGCACTGGGTACAGGAGAACATCGCCGCCTTCGGCGGCGACCCGGCCCGGGTCACCGTGGCGGGTGAGTCCGCGGGCGCGATGAGCGCCGTCACGCTGCTTTCGATGCCGGCAACCAAGGGCCTGTTCGCCCGGGCGATCGCCCAGAGCGGGGCCGCCGCGAACACGCTTACCGCGGAGCAGGGGCTTCTGGTATCGGGCCACCTCGCCGATGCGCTCGGCGTGGCGCCTACCCGCGACGCCATCGCGGACGTGCCGCTGAACAGACTGGTCAGCGCGGCCTCCGACCTTGTCACTGAGGTCCAGACCGCCCCCGACCCTGCGAAGTGGGGCGCGATCGCGGCGAGCCAGACGCCGTTCGCCCCGGTCATCGATCACGGCGTGCTCGAAGACGCCCCGCTCGAGTCCCTCCGGCACGGTGTCGGTGCGCAGGTCCCACTGCTCATCGGCTTCAACCGTGACGAGGCCCGGCTCTTCCTGATCGCGCCGGGCACGTGGCAGAGCATCGACGACTCGATGCTGGCGAACGCCGCCTCAGGCTACGGTCTGACACCCGCGCAGACAGCGATCTACCGAGCCAACCGGCCCGGGGCGTCGGCAGGAGACGTTCTTTCAGCCATCGCGACCGACTGGTTCTTCGGCATTCCGGTGCAACGGGTTGCCGAGGCTCGGCACGGGAACACCTGGGTCTATCGCTTCGATCACCCGGAGCCTGCTGCCAACGGAGGGCTCGGCGCCTGCCACGGCGCCGAAGTCCCGTTCGTGTTCGACACAGTCGACGAGCCGGACGCCCGTCCCCTGATCGGCGATGACCCCTCCCGAACGGTGGCCGACACCACACACGGTCTCTGGGTCTCGTTCATCAGCGGGTCCGCGCCCGGCTGGGCGCCCTACCTGATCTCAGACCGGACCATCGCGCTGATCGCTGACCGGATAGACGAGGTCCGCGATCCGGCCCCGGACGAATGGCGGGTGTGGAACGGTATCCGTTGACCGGCACTCAGTAAAGCAAAGTGTGCGCCTACTCGGGTTTGTGTGGGTGACCGGCGGCTATTGGTAGCTCTGCAAGGTCGACGGCGCCGCCGAGAACTTCGTGGAAGGCATGTAATGCTGGACGGCGTCGGCTGCCGGAAACACGCGGCAGCCGCGCACCAGAAATGAACGCGAGTTGTGGCCGGCCGTCCTTGGCCTTGCTCGACCGGCCAGACGACGTTCGCGAGCAAGGAGCATTCGATGCAGCACACTCGCCTCGGTAGCACCGGCCTCAGGGTCAGCCGACTCGCTCTCGGCTGTATGAGCTACGGCGACCCGACGACGCCGGATGCACATCCTTGGGCGCTGACCGAGGACCAGGCCGAGCCGTTCTTCCGCCAGGCCGTCGAACTCGGCGTCACCTTCTGGGACACCGCCAACGTCTACCAGCGGGGCACCTCGGAGCACATCGTCGGCCGCGCCATCACCCGCTATGCGCGCCGCGAGGACATCGTGCTCGCGACCAAGGTCCGCGGAAAGATGCACGACGGCCCCGGCGGGTCCGGGCTGTCCCGCAAGGCCATCCTGGAGCAGATCGACGCGTCCCTGACCCGGCTCGGAACCGACTACGTCGACCTGTACCAGATCCACCGCTTCGACGACGACACCCCGGTCGAGGAGACGATGGAGGCCCTGCACGACATCATCAAGGCCGGAAAGGTCCGCTACATCGGCGCATCGTCGATGTACGCGTGGCAGTTCGCCAAGCTGCAGCATGCCGCGGACCTCGGCGGCTGGACCCGCTTCGTGTCCATGCAGAACCAGTACAACCTGCTACGCCGGCACGACGAACGCGAACTCATGGCCATGTGCGGCGACATGGGCGTCGGTCTCGTCCCCTAATCCCCGAACGGCAAGGGTCGCCTCGCCCGGCCGGCCGGCGAACAAAGCACCCGCTCCAGCACCGACAAGGTCGTCCAAGCCTTCGACTCACCCCACGACGAGCCCGTCATCAACGCCGTCGAGAACCTCGCCCGGACACGCGGTGTCAGCATGGCCCAGATCGCCCTGGCCTGGGTACTGCGCAACCCTTTGGTGTCGGCACCCATCGTCGGAGCGACCAAACCTCACCATCTCACCGAGGCCGTCGCCGCGCTGGACATCCGCCTCACCGACGACGAAGCCGCCGCTCTCGAAGAGTCGTACGTCGAGTACGGCCCCTCCTGGTATTGATACCGTCCACGACGTTCCGGCGCACCCCGCATCACGCTGGGCTTACCGCAGCATTCGACCGGATCCTTCAGCTGAGTAGTCGCACAGGTGTAGCACAGATGTGAGCTGTCTACTGCAGCCGTGGTATCCCGCATTGTCCATGGCAGGAGGACGCGGCTGGTGCCCCGCCGGGGGATCCTGATGCGGTGACCGAGTCATGGGTTCGGTCCGAAATCGCCGCATCAACTCACTCCCAGCCCACGGCTGAACACCTTGGCGCTGAAATCGCCGCGTCCAGCGGCATCCGCTCGTCGATCTCACATCAACGTCAGGAGGGCTCGTGAACAGCGCATCGACCACGACAAGCGAGACCGGCACGCGTTCCAAAGCAGCCAACATCGCACTCTGGGTCTTCCAGATCGCTCTTGCGGCATTGTTCATCATCAACTTCGGGCCCGGGAAATTGCTGGGCAGCGACCAGGCCGTGCAGACCTTCACCGAGATCGGCGCCGGGCAATGGCTGCGGTACGTGACGGGCGCGCTGGAAGTGGCCGGCGGGATCGGCCTGCTCATCCCTCGCCTCTCTGGGCTCGCCGCGCTGGGGCTCGCCGGGGTGATGTCCGGCGCGGTGCTCACCGAGGTCTTCCTGCTCGAAGCCGACGTGGTCATGCCGCTGATCCTGCTGGTCTCCGTCGCGGTGATCGCATGGTTCCGGCGCGACCGCACACGAGCGCTGATTCAGCAGGTGCGCATGATGCGCGCACCGGCCGAACGCTGAGGTCCGCGTCACCGGGTGAGGGTTCTGGGCGACATCACCCAGGAACTCCGAGACTTCTTCGGCGTGAACCACGGATTCACCGAGTTCCGTAGCGTCGTCGCTGATCCGGACCGCGCGGGCGGCCGCCGCGCCGGGGCCGCCCGCAGCTGTACGCCTCGAGCCGAGAGGCATACAGATGACATACCGGCGAACGTACGGGCCAGCCACTGGCTTCTCAGGCGGCTGACCGAAGCTCAGGCGTGCCGCAGCGCCGGTCCCGGCAGTGGCGGCAGGGCGACGAGCCAGGCCGCCAATTCCCCGGCGGTCATCGGTGATGCCAGCAGGTCACCCTGCGCGGCTGACGCGGTGGTCCGCCGCAGCCGGGCCAGGTACTCGGCCTCGGTGACGCCCTGCACGACGGTGTGGGTGTCGAGCACCTCGCCCATCGAGAGCACGAGATCGAGAGCGTCCTCCGATCCGGTGAGGAAGCTTGAATCGATCTTGAGCTGGTGTATCGGGAACGAGCGCAGGGACGCGAACGAGACGTACCCTGTGCCGAAGTCGTCGAGGGCGATCCACACGCCGTGCCCGGCCAGCACGCGCAGTTGCTCGTGGGCCGCCGGGTCGTCGATCTGCTCCGCCTCGACGATCTCCAGGGTGACCCGGTCCAGACTCAGACCGCCGGCTGCCACGGCGGCGAGCATCCCGTCGGCGAATCCAGGCAGCAGGGAATGAGCGGCGACGTTGATCCCGATGCGAAGCCCGTCGCCGGCCGGGAGCTCGGCGAGCTCGGCGCAGACCTTCCGGAGCACGTACCCGCTGACGCCAGCCAGGTCGCCCGTGCGTTCGGCGACGTCGGACAGCTCCTGCCACCCGATCGTGCCCAGCACCGGGTGCGCCCATTCGGCCAGTGCCTCCACGCCGGTGCAGGCGCCGGTGTCCAGGTCACGGTAGGGCTGATAGCGCACGATGATCTCGTCGCGGTCGATGGCATGCGGAAGCTGGTCCTCGAGCATCCGGTGCCGGGCGACGTTGCCGTGCTCGCCCGGGGTGAAGAGCCTGACGCGGTTCTTTCCCCGAGCCTTCGCCGAGTACATGGCGATGTCGGCGCGTCGAGTCAGCTCCGTCGCGGTGACGGCGTACTCGGTGACGGCGACGCCGATGCTCGCGCCGACGCGCACGGTGACATCTGCCAGCCGAAGCGGCTGCACGAGCCGGTCGCATAGTGCCTTGGCGATCGTCTCGGCCTCCGTCGGGTCGTTGAGGCTGGTAAGCAGCAGCGCGAACTCGTCTCCGCCGAAGCGGCTCGCGACGCCCGCCGGGCCCGCGGCTTCGCGGAGGCGGAACGCCACCTCGACGAGAAGCTCGTCGCCGGCGCTGTGACCGTACGTGTCGTTGACCTTTTTGAAGTCGTCCAGATCGATGTTGAGCAGAGCGACAGTGCCGGGCGGGCGAGTCTCGACAGCCTTGAAAAGGTGCTGGGTGAACAACGCGCGGACGGGCAGGCCGGTGAGGTGGTCGTGGTTTGCGCGGTGATCGAGGTCGGCGTGCGAGCGGCGGCCGGTCTCACCCAGCAGTACCTGATTGCAGAGGCTGCGGAGCACGTCGAAGACGTGATCGGGGACCGGCTTGACGCCGCCGACCAGAAGGCGGCTGTCGACGGCGAGATCGTCGATACGCCAATGCTGGAACTGCGGCGCGACGTCAGCGAACAACGGGCCGGGACCGGCGGGCAGCGCATCCGGTACCACTCGGCCGACGACGTCTTCCGGCAGGCCGGTGACGAGGGCGACAGTCAGCCCGTCCGCCCCCGGCTGGCGTCTCAGAATGATCATCGCAAATCCGGGGTTCAGGGCCAGGATCTCGCCGGCGGCCTGGTTCCCGATCTGGTGCACGGTCTCGACGTCGGGCGCACTGAGCAAAAGGCTGCCGGTGCGAGCCAGGATCATCGCCCGGGCGCCGGCTCGTTCCTGACTGCGGATCGCGACGTAGATACCGCGCAGCACCACGGCCACCAGCAGCATCTGCGGCATATCGGCCAGCACCGCCCAAGAGTTCCACGCCGTCATCCGGTCAGCGGAATACGGTGAGATCGCCACGGCCGTGGGAATCGCGATTACGCAGCCGATCGTCCGGATCGTCCAGGACCGCGTCGAACCGTAGAACGACTGGACCGCCGCGATGCCCGAGGCGAGCGTGATGAGGTCGAACGACGGGACCATGGCGATGCCGCTGACCAGGACCAGCGGAGGTGTGACCAGCGGCTCCCATCGCGGCGGTCGTCCCCTTACCGAGGTGGTCACCAGCATGGTCGCGATCAGAACGATGGTCGCCCCGGTGACGGTCTGCCAGGCATTCGACCATCCCGCGCCGCCGATATCGACGAGCTGGTAGACGAGGAAGAGGCAGCTGAGGGTCACCATGGCGAGTCGGATGCGGCCGAGAGTCGTGGCCGGAAGGCGATGCCGTAGACCCATCACGATATGACGTTCGGCCGGGCGGGGCCGGATGTAAGGATAAGGCGTGAGCCCCCTGCGGTCAGCCGATGCGTTCCGGCACAGCGGGCACAGCAGGCACAGCGGGCACAGCGGGCACAGCAGGCACAGCGGGCCGGCCGTGATGACGTGGTGGTGTGAGGTCCGGCGCGCTTCGTACCACCTTCGTAGTAGACACAATGTCTCCACTGGTAGGACGCTCGTCAAACGGCCTCCACGGCAGGCTATGAGCATGAATCGTCTTCCGCGTATCGATCCGAGGCCTGTGGCAGTCACCGGAATGTGGGTGTCGCGGTGCTCGGCGTCGGGCGACACCCTCGCCTCGTGGTCGGCAAAAGAGGGGCTCGTTCCGGTAGCGGCGACGGTTGGCACCCCTTGAGTCACCGGCTTCAACGCTTGCGCCGCGATCACCGCCTCGACAGCAGGCGGCGACGATGACATCTCCGTTGCACACGCAGCTCGGTGGTCTCACCGAAGCTGAAGCGGCCGGCCGTCTCGCCCGTGGTGAGGCAAACACGACCTCGACAGGCACGTCGCGCTCGTACGGAGTAATTCTTCGCGCGAACGTATTCACCTTCTTCAACAATCTGCTGTTCGGCATCGGCGTGGCGTTGCTTCTCCTCGACCGGACCAACGACGCCGTTATCAGCGTCGGCCTCGGCCTAATCAACTCCGTGATCAGTTCTGTGCAGGAAATCAGGGCGAAACGCAAGCTGGACCAGCTCAAGCTGCTGCACCGCGCGAGTTGTCTGGTCGTCCGCGGCGGCGTCGAGCGAGCCGTGCCGCCGGAGCAGATCGTTCGCGGCGATCTGATCCACGTACGCCGCGGTGACCAGATCGTCGTTGACGGCCCGCTGGTCGCCGGCAGCCGCATCGAGTGTGACGAGTCGTTGCTGACGGGCGAGTCGGAGCCCGTCGTCAAACTCGAGGGCGGTGTGCTTCTGTCGGGCAGCTCATGTCTGTCCGGGGACGGCTTGCAGCGCGCGGATGCCGTCGGCGCGGCCAGCTACGTGCAGAACCTCACGGTGGTGGCACGCGGCTGGACGAGCGAACCGACCCCTTTGCAACGCCGGATCAACCAGATAGTCCGCGCGGTGATGTTCACGGTCGCTCTGCTGAGCGTGACCATTCTGGTCCAGGCGGCGCTGCTCGACTTGACCGTCCTGCAGATGGTCAAGGATGCCGCGGTTCTCTCCGGTCTGATCCCGTACGGACTTTTCCTGCTTGTCGCAGTCGCCTACGCGACCGGCGCCGCAACTGTTGCGGGGCGTGGAGCGCTGGTGCAGCGGGTCAGCGCGGTCGAAGCACTGAGCAACGTCGACGTGCTGTGCACCGACAAGACCGGCACGCTGACGACAGGCAGGCTTCAGGTGGAACAGATCCATGTTCTGGAGGCGGGCACAGTCGACGATGTGAACAGCAGGCTCGGATCCTTCGCGCGCAGCGTGAGCGCCGGTAACGCGACCATCACCGCGTTGATCGAGGCCCTTCCCGGAGAGGCGTTCGCGACACGCGAGGAAGTTCCTTTCTCCTCCGTACGCCGCTGGAGCGCAGTGTCCGGCCAGCACCAGTACGTTCTGGGGGCGCTCGACCGGCTCACTCCGGTGCTGTCCTCATCCGAACCGCTGGAAGCGCTGGCGGCCGGCTGGGCGAGCCGCGGCTACCGCGTACTGATTTTTGCCGAAGCCGCAGACCCTGCGCAGAGCCTTTTCGACCTCTCCGGCGAGTCCCGGCTGCCGAAACTCGAGGCTCTGGCCCTTGTGGTGCTGCGCGACGAGTTGAGGCCGCACGTTCAGCAGGTGCTGAGTACTCTGCAGGACACCGGAGTCCGGGTGAAGGTGATCTCCGGAGACGACCCCAATACCGTCGCCGCTCTCGCCGCCCAGGTCGGACTGCTCGACAGCGCGCCGGTCGCCGGCGACGACCTCGACGGCATGAGTCCGGCGGAGTTCGATCTGGCGGTCGACCAGCGCTCGGTGTTCGGCCGCATCGCACCCGACCAGAAGCACGGAATCATCGACTCCCTGCGTCGCCAGGGCTACTACACGGCAATGATCGGCGACGGCGTCAACGACATACCATCCCTCAAACGCGCCCACGTCGGCGTGGCCATGCAGAGCGGCAGCGCCGTCACCCGAGACATCGCCGACCTCGTCCTGCTCGATGACTCCTTCGCCGCACTGACCGCGGCGCAGGACCAAGGCCGCCGCATCATCTCGGGCATCAGCACATCGCTGAATCTTTTCCTCGCCCGTGTCGCCACGTCGACCCTGATCATCATCGTGGTGGCAGTGATCGGCCTCGGTTTCCCGTACGAGCCGGCGCAGGTTGCCCTGACCCTGTTCACCGTGGGCCTGCCGACGTTCTTCCTGACCCGGTGGGCGCCCGCGCGGCGCTTCGACGCTCGGATGATAGGCAGCCTCGCCCGCTTCGTCGGGCCGGCGTCTCTGACCACAGCTGCCTTCGCGGCGGCCATCTACGTCGTGGTCTACCAGCTGGTCGAAGTGGGCATCGGCCGCGGTGAGGTTCCGTCCGAGGTCCTTGAGAGGTTCAGCGCCTACACCGGTGTCGACGGCTCTGAGGCAGGTTTCGTCGATGCGGCGGCCACCATCACCGCCCAGACCGCGTTGTCGACATTCACCTCCGTCACGGCGTTCATCCTGATCCTCTTTCTGGCCCCTCCGCGGCGGTTCTTCGCCGGATGGACCCGACCGGTCAAGGACACACGTCCGGCTCGGCTTGTGCTGTGCCTGTTCGCAGCGTTCGCGATCATCCTGGCGTTCCCGCCGACCGCGCACTACTTCGCTCTGCTGCCCTCGTTCAAGGTGCTCCTGCCGGTCATCCTGATCACCGTGCCGATCTGGTTCTTCTTGCTGCGCGGCATGTGGCGGCACCGACTGCTGGAACGGATTCTCGACCTCCCTCCAGTTCCGTCGGCGGCTACCCTTGAACCGTGATCGACATTCCGGCGGACGCGGAGTTGTTGCGCCTCGCGCGGGCGGGTGACGCGGCCAGCCTCGGCATGCTGCTGCAACGTCACGAAGCGCGGATGCTCGCGACGGCCTATGCCGTTCTCGGCTATGGATCGGACGCTCGGGACGCCGTTCAGGAGGCCTTCCTCGTCGCCGTCTCACGGCTTGCCGCGCTGCAAGATCCGGGATCCGTCGGCCCCTGGCTGCGAGGCATCGTCCGTAACATCTGCCGGGCGTCGCAGCGCAGGCCGGCTCCCATCCCGCTCGGGGATCTCAGCGGGGACGTGGCTGCGGCCGATGCCGACCCCGCCGTGTTGCTCGAGCGGCAAGCGTTGCGCGACTGGGCGTGGCACGCCATGGAACGGTTGACGCCGAACCTGCGCGTGGTGGCGATGCTTCGCTACTTCACCGAGGCCAACGCGTACGCGCAGATTGCCGCGCTGTGTGGCGTCCCCGTCGGCACGGTGCGCAGCCGCCTCAGCGAGGCACGGACCAAACTCGCTGAACACCTCCGGGAGACCGCCGGCCTCGCCCATCCCGACGCCGCTACGCGCATGCTGCGGTCGCGCCGGGAGGCCGAGGAGGCGTTGGCCGCGATGCGGGCTGGGTCTGCCGCCGCGGCGCTTGCCAGGACGTGGTCGCCGTCCGCCGTCGCGGTCCTGCCCGATGGGACTCGCCATCAGGGTCATGGCCGGCTGGCGCAGGCCATCACGGCCAATCACGAGGACGGCGTCCGCTATCAGCTCACGAATGTCGTCGCCGGCGGCGACATCACCATCTGGGAGACGGATTTCCTCAACCCCGCCGACAAGCCCGCGCACTGCCCGCCGTCGGGTGCCTGGTTGCATTTTCTGAGTGCCGGCCGGATACAGGGCTTCCGGCTCCTTCACACCGCCCGGCCGTAGCCCACTCGTCTTGGCAGTGGCCGGCCCGGGATCTGTTGTCGACCTCGCTGATCCGTTCTCACCCTCCCGTCAGCGCTGCGGCGGACTGTCGCCCGGCCGGACCAGACCGCTCTGGTACGCGATGACGACGAGCTGCGCCCGGTCCCGTACGCCCAGCTTGGTCATGGCCCGGTTGACGTGGGTCTTGGCGGTCAACGGCGACACGTACAGCCGTTCGGCGATGTCATCGTTCGACAGCCCGGCCGCAACCAGCGCCAAGGTCTCGCGCTCCCGAGCGGTCAGCCCGCTGAGCTGGTCCGGTGAAGGCAACGACATCGGCTCGGGCGTGTCGAGGAACCGGGCGATCAGGCTCTGGGTGGCCTTCGGCGACAGCAGCGCCTCCCCGGCGGCTACGACGCGGACGGCGTCCAGCAGGTCGGACCGCTGAACGCTCTTGCTGAGGAAACCACTGGCCCCGGCGCGCAGAGCCCGCAGCACGTTCTCGTCGATCTCGAAGGTGGTCAGGATCAGCACCCGTACGCCGGCCAGGTCCTCGTCCTCGATGATCAGCCGGGTGGCCTCGATGCCGTCCAGTTCCGGCATCCGGATATCCATCAGCACGACGTCGGCGCGGGCGCTGCGGGCGAGGGCGACCGCCTCCCGGCCGTTGCTGGCCTCGCCGACGACCTCCATGTCGGGCGCGGAGTCGATGAGCACCCGGAACCCGGCTCGGATCAGGGCCTGGTCGTCGGCGAGCAGCACCCGGATCGGGTTGGTCACTTGGAAACCTCCTGGCTGACCGGTGCGGGCAGGACGGCCCGCACCGCAAACCGGCCGCTGGCATCGGGACCGGCGGCCAGCGTCCCGCCCACTGAGGCGGCCCGCTCGCGCATACCCGTCAGACCGTGCCCGGTGCGCGTGCCGGTGGGGGAGGGGCCGGCCCGGTTCTCGACGGTGATCACGAGCCCGTCCGGGGTGTAGGTCAATCGGACCTGGGCGTTCGGGTCGCGACCGTGTTTGCGGGCGTTGGTCAGGGACTCCTGCACGATCCGGTACGCGGCCAGGTCGACCGCCGAGGGCAGCGACCGGGCCTCGCCCTCCTGCTGGTGCTCGACGCGCAGACCGGCGGCGGCCACCGAGTCGAGCAAGCCGCCGAGGCGTTCGAGGCCGGGTGTCGGTTCGGTGGAGGGCTCCGGGTCGTCGGCACGACGCAGCACGGTCAGCACGATGGAAAGCTCATCGAGTACGGTCCGGACCGACTGCCGGACGTGGGACAGCGCTTCCTCGGCCTGATCCGGCTCCTGCCGCAGGACATGCGACGCCACCTCGGTCTGCACGTTGATCAGGGCGATGTGGTGCGCCACGATGTCGTGCAGTTCGCGTGCGATACGCAGCCGCTCCTCGGCCACCCGGCGCCGGGCCTCCTCCTCGCGGGTCTGCTCGGCGCGCACAGCCCGCTCCTCGACCGCCGCGACGTACGCCCGCCGGGTCCGCACAGCATCCCCGATGGCGATGGCCATTCCCATCCAGCCCAGATCTTCCAGTGCCTCGGAGGAGTCCCACATCTGTCCCGCGAACACCACGGCGGCCAGGTAGACGACCAGCGCTGCGGCAGCACCCGCGATCCAGGCGGTCGTCCGCCTCCGGCGGGAGGCAACGGTGTACGCGCTGATCACCGACACCGCCGTCAGCACGTAGATCTCGCCGCGGCCGGCCACCGCCCACGCCGCCGCGACGGTGACGACCGCCAGCGTCAGCACCGGCCAGCGCCGCCGCAGCGTGATCAGTAACGCCGCCATCGCGGCGACCAGCACGTCCAGTGACGTCAGGCTGCGCCCGGGGATGGCTCGGGGACCCATCAGCACCGATACCAGGGACGACACGCCGACGAGCACTCCCAGCAGCGCGTCGGCTACCTGCGGGTGGCGTACCGCGGCAGGCCAGGCGCGCGGGAGCCGGGTGGTCCAGAGGGCCATGCCGGTCACCGTACGGGACCGCGGCCTCGTTCACGTCGTCCACGCGCGGTACTACTGCGCCTTCCCCGGCTACGACGGCGGTGGTAGCGGTCGGCAACCGCTCCCGATGGATCGGTGCTGCGGATCGGGGCGACATCAGGCGTCTTGGCGCTTCAGCCGCCAGGCAGCGGCCCCACCGACGATCGCGAGATAGGCCAGGAGGACCAGCAGGCCGCCCCAAGGGGTGAGTTCGTTCTCGCCGCGGGTGACCGCTCCCATCGCCGCCCCCGCCGACTCCGGCAGGTATGGTCCGACGTTGTCCCGCCAGCTTTCCGGCAGCAACAACCCGACGATTCCGGACAGCAGGAACATCACACCGAAGTAGGTGCTGAGGGCGGCCGGGGTGGAGCGCAGCAACGCGCCCAGCGCCAGGCCGAGCAGACCCGCGCTCGTCAGGTACCCGGCCGAGCCGGCAATGGCACGGACGACGCCCGGGTCCGACAATGAGGCGCCGCTGTCGCCGAGGATCGCCTGACCGCCGAGAAAGGCGAGGAACGCGGACACGAGCATCAGTACGAAGGTCACGACGGCGAACACCATTGCCTTGCCCCAGAGCACGCCGAGCCGGCCCGGCACCGCGGCAAGGCTGGACCGGATCATGCCGGTGCTGTATTCGCCGGCCATGAACAGCACGCCGAGGGTGCCGACGATGAGCTGGGCGAAGTTCATGCCCGCGAGGCTCAGGTCGACGGGGTTGCCGGGTCCGTCGCCGTCCTCCAACTGGCCGCTGGCGCTCATCGACGCGGCGAGCAGACCGAGTCCGACGAAGAGGAGCACCGCGACGGCGAGGGTGATGGTGGTCGACCGCAGGGACCAGAACTTGATCCACTCGGATCGGATGACCCGGAGCTGGGTCACGCGTGGCCGCCTGGTGGCCGGGTCACGGCGATTGGCGAGGATGCTCATCAGGCGGCCTTTCCGGCTCCGGCGAACGGCCGTGCGGCCGTGGCGGTGTATTCGACGGCGTCGTGAGTGAGGGCCATGAAGGCCTCCTCCAGCGAGGGTTGCCGCGGCGACAGCTCGTGCAGGGTGAGACCGGCGCGGGCGGCCAGTTCGCCGATTCGCTCGGCGTCGAGCCCGGACACCTCGAGGACGCCACGGTCGATGCTGGTGATGGCGATGTCCGGGCCGGCCAGCAGGGCGTGCAAGGCGGCCGCGTGCGGTGAGCGCACCCGTACGGTGTTCAGCGAGGCCTGCTGGATGAATTCGTCGACGGACACGTCGGCGATCAGCTTGCCGCGGCCGACGACGATGAGGTGTTCCGCGGTCACCGCCATCTCATTCATCAGGTGCGAGGAGACGAACACGGTCCGGCCATCGCCGGCCAGAGTCTGCATCAGGTTGCGAATCCACAGGATGCCCTCCGGATCGAGGCCGTTGACCGGCTCGTCCAGGATCACCGTCCGGGGGTCGCCGAGCAGGGCGGAGGCGATGCCGAGCCGCTGGCCCATGCCGAGGGAGAACCCGCCGGCCCGCTTGCGGGCGACCTCGTGCAGGCCCACGAGGTCGATCACCTCGTCGACGCGGAAGGCCGGGATGCCCGTCGTGGCGGCCATGGCCAGCAGGTGGTGGTACGCCGACCGGCCCGTGTGCACGGCGCGCGCCTCCAGCAGGGCACCCACCTCGTGCAACGGAGCGGCGTGTTCGGCGTACGGCCGGCCGTTCACCGTCGCCGTGCCTGAGCTGGGCCGGTCCAGGCCGAGGATCATGCGCATCGTGGTGGATTTGCCGGCGCCGTTGGGCCCGAGGAAGCCGGTGACGACACCGGGCTTCACGGTGAAGGTGAGACCGTCGACAGCGGTCTTGCTGCCGTAGCGTTTGGTGAGCTCATGCACTTCAATCATGTCGACCACCATGGCCCGCGGCGGATGCTGTCCGCGTCTTCCACATGTGGGCATTCCCGGCTACCACCACCGTAGTAGCCAAGCCCAGAATGCCGTACCGCTGGTTCATCAGAGAGGCCTGGTGGTTCCCCACCGTGACGGCCCTGCGTCGGCGCCAGGCCCATGCGGCGACTGCCGGGTCGGTGAGGAGGAGGCGCACGAGCCGCCGGGTCAGTCGGCGTCGCCCTCGATGACCGTGGTGCTGTAATTGCCGGTCCAGGACGCCCGGGCGCCGGAGTCGCCGATGAGATAGACGTCGTAGATCGCGGCACCCGCGACGATGGCGGCCACGACCCCGACGACGATGGTCACGGCGGTGTTCCGCGGGGCCAGGAAGGTCCGCCGGGATCCGGGCGAAGCGCCGGCGATCCGTACGGATTCGCGGTGGCGCCACCAGACCACCAGCGCCGCGACGGTCACCGCGAGGGCGGCGTACAGGGCGGTGTCACCGAGCTCGGTGTGGTCTTGCAGCAGTGGGGTGTCCCCGACGCGGTCTTGCAGCCACTGGCCGGCGTCCATGGTGACCGGCACCAAGACCAGCATGGCCGTCGACAGGATCACGTTCGGGCCGGCCACCCGCCGGCGCGCGGCCGGCCACCATGCGGTCAGCACGAGCAGGAATGCCGCGAGAGGAAGCAGTACCACGATGGCGTGCACCAGCAGAAGATGGGCGGGCAACCCGTTGATAGTGCCCATGAGGGGTCCTCCGGAAGGCGTGCTCCGGACCGGCGGCCGATGTGCCACGGTCGGGGCCTAACGATCGCCCGGCGGAGGCGCGCTCCGCGTCCTACAGCGATGGACAAATGCGGGTACCACGGTTGTAGTAGTCAGCCGCCACGGCGCCGGCCCCGGACGGTCTGCGGCCCGGCTCTGGTGCGGGTTGCCCGACGGATGGCCCGCCGGGCGTTACCAGCGAAGGTGCCGTCGGAGTAATCAAACCGGATCGTGGAGCGTGTTGTACGCGGCGGCGCCGATCAGTTCCATCGACACCTGCAGCCGCTCCGGGCTGATGTTCGCCGCGATGGTGTCCTCTGGGGTGTGATTCTGGGGCTCCAGGTCGGCCGGCGACTCCTCGCTACGCCAGGAGAAGTTCGCGGCCGCGATCCCCGCCTGCTGGAAGGACTCGTGGTCGCTGAATCCGCGTTGGGTCACCGGCGAGATCCGGGATGCGTAGCCGAGCCGCCGAGCCGCCGCGGCCACCTCAGCGGTGGCCCGGTTCGCCTCTCCGGTCGCCGACAACAGCCAGTAACGGGTGGCCGGGGCGAAGGTGGTCGCGACCATGTCGTTGTGGAACAGGGCCACGATGCGGTCCCGCTCCACCTGCGGCAACTGCGAGACGTAGTGCAGCGATCCGACCGTCCCGTCCTCCTCGGCGCCCCACAGCCCGAACCGCAGCGTCGCGTTCGCGGGCATCGTCCTCAGGACCCGGGCCAGCTCGAGGCACAGCACGGTGCCGGAGCCGTCGTCGTTCGCGCCCGGCGCGCCGACCACGGAGTCATAGTGGGCGCTGACCATGACCACCGGCCCGTCCCCGTTCCCGGTACGCCGCTCCGCGAGCACATTATGCGAGGTCAGCCCGCGATGCGCGGACGTACTGACAATCAGCTCGCGCAACTGTCCGGCCGCCAGCAGCTCGCGTAGCCGAATCTTCTGCGCCCACGCCGCGCCCACCACCGGGACCGCCACTGGTTCTGGCAGCCATGGGCTCCACGCCGGCGCCCGCAGCCCGGCAAACAGATCCTCGGCCAGGAACACGACCGCCGCCGCGCCACGCTCGATCGCCCTGCCGGCCAGCACACCCGGGTCCTCGAGCCACGGATTGTCGATCAGCACGATCCTTCCCGCCACGTTCGCCGGGTAATCGTCCGAGCCGCCGATGCCCGCATCGATGACCCCGGCGCGCACTGTGACGTCGAGTGCACCGTACGGAGACGCTCCCGCCTGCCAGCACAGATCCCGGGGCAGCCCGCCCGGCGCGTCCAGCCTGGCAAGGTACTTGTCCTCCACCGCGAACGGTTGCAGCGTCGTGTCGTACCCGAGATCGTCGAAAACCCCGCCCAGGTAGTCGGCGGCCCGGCGCTCGCCCGGGGTCCCGGCGACTCGCGGCCCGATCGTCTCCGTCAGCGCCCGCAGGTCCGTCAGCGCCCGCCGAGCCGACACCTTTGCCGCAACCTGCTGGTCGCCCGGCGTAAGGGACGGCGGCCGCGTCGCTCCCGGGCGCCGGTCGCCGACCGCCCACGCCGGTGCGGGTAACGCCAGGCCGGCCACACCTCCGGCCGCCGTGGTGAGGATTTTCCGTCGGCTCAATCGGAACTTCCCACCGAGCGCATCCACAGTGTCCTCCTCGCCGTTGCCCACTTCGGTTGGCGGAGACGCTAAAGGCGACCACGGTCTCCGTCTATGACTCGTGAACTAACGAACTGTGTGCAACCATCCGGAAGCGGGACCCGTCAACGAGCGGAACTCTGCGTATGTCCACCTCGGACGCCGCCAAGGCCGTACCGGCGGCGGTGAAGGCGGTAAGGCCATCGCGGTCGACACCTGCGGGCTGCTGCTCGCGGTCCTGTCAATGCGGCGCGGCTCAGCGTCTTGATCAACCTTGACATACTCGCCCGCATGGCAACTATGGATCCCTTTCGGGACGAGGCCCGCAACCGCGGCATCCCCGAGGCCGAGGTCGAGCGGTGGCTCGAGACGGTCCGCCCGTGCGCGGCCCTGTACTGGACCGACGACCACGCGGGCGGCCCGGTGGCCGGGTTCCTCGACGGGCAACCCGACGTGACCGTACCGGGCAAGCCGTTCCTAGCCCTGGTCAACCTCGCGGCGGTGCCGGCCGACGCCACCGACATCCCGCTCCCCCCGGACGGCACGCTGCTGTTCTTCGCCGACTTCGATGACCCGGACCCCGACGTGGACTGGCACCAGCTCGTCTACCTCCCGGCCGGCACCGCCGTCGCGATGTCCGGCGAGCCCGCAGAGCTGGGCGTGAGGGTCGAGCCCTCACTGCCCAACCGCGGCGCGGACAGCGCGGAGTTCCCGCACGGCGACGAGCTGGGCTCGGTCTGGTGGGAAACCAAAGGCCAGATGGGGAAGGGCGGTGCCGTGAAGCTCGGCGGCTACCCGTGGGTATGGAACGCAGACCCGGTGACCAGCTGGGACCACGACCCGGACGACGACTGGGTGCTGCTCGCAACGATCACCAGCGGCGAACAGTTCGGCTCCGACCTGGGCATGGCGCACTGGGTCATCCGGCGGGCAGACCTGGCGGCGCGCCGCTTCGACCGCGCCGAGGCGTACTACGACTCGTTCGACTAGGTTCTGTCCCTTACCGCCTGGGCCGGCTCAGCCTGCCGGTGACATGATCACCATCCCGACGCACATCTCGTCGCTGGTGCCGTCGCCCCAGACCACGTAGCGCGGCGGCAGGGTGCGTAGCTGCGGCACCAGTTTGCGCAGTCCGGCGTCGTGGGTGCAGGTCACCCGCAACGTGTCGCCGGTCTTGACCGGGACCGGCTTGGCCAGCTGGAGAACCGCCTGGTCGTCGAAGTTGTAGACGGGTACGTCGAGCAGGGTTTTGGCAGCCGGCGTACCCGGATTCAGCTCGACCTTGATCGATCGCCCCAGCATGTGCATGTGCCCGGTGAGGGCGTAGATCGCGCCGGCCTTGCGGACCGGTTGGTCGCACTGCTGGGTGTTGCCGGGTACCGGTACGCCGTTGGTGCACTCTTCAACAAGTTGGTCCTCCCTGGCGCCCACGTCTTCGCCGAAGCGCTGGGTGACGTCGGCGATCGACGCCTTCCGGTCGCACAGCGGACCGGTTTCACCGGCCGCACACGGCAGTTCGATCGGTGCGTTCGCCACCTCGATCTCCAGCGGTTTGAGCTTCTTGGTGCCGTCGGCCAGCCGCAACTGGATGGCGGACTGGTCCGCGGCGCCCTTACCGCCGGTGGCCAGCAGGTTGTAGTGCACCTGCATGACGATCAGGCTGCCCGCCGGCATCTCGATGCCGGTCCCCGGCGCCCACACGTTCTCACCCATGCCTGGCGTCCAGTGAGCCACCCAGCCGGCATCGCGGCCGATGGCCTCGTCACCGAAGCAGGTCCAGCCCTCGCCCTGGCTGGCGGCGTCGGCGCTACGGGCCTTCGCCACGCCGGCCGGGTCGATCCGGTAGAACATCGCGTGGTGGACGACGTCGCTGTTCTGCGGCATGAACTGGCTACCGGTCAGGTACGCCGGGCCGGTCAGCTTCGGGTCGACCAGAAAACAGCGGTACTCGTCGGTGCCGCCGTTCGGTGCGGCCGGCGTGTACGGCTGTGACATGGTCAGCGTTTCGAACCGTTCCCCAGCCTTCAGCGGGGCAGCGGCCGGGATGGCGGCCGGACTGTGGCCCGCATGCTCGGATGCCGCGGGACTGCCCTCTCCCGCCGACGCCGGGGTGTCGGCGGAGTTGCTACCGCACGCCGTCAAGACCAGCACCGCTGTCATCCCGGCCACGAGCCCGCCGACTGCCCTCCTCGCACCGATCACCACTGCTCCCTTTTGATGTTCGTATATCTCGGTCATGTGGACCACAATCGACCAAAAGGGCGCTGATCACGTCCTACAGATGTGGGCATTCCCGACTACCACCGCCGTAGTAGTGCGGCGTGGGGCCCCGTGCCGGATGAATCCTTCGGACCGGCGGAACGTCGGTTGATCCACATACCCGAAGAGGCACGGCCCGATGCCCGAGGGAGCACCCGCTCGGCTCTGTCCTCGGCCATGCTTTCGGCGAACGATAGGGCGATGGCCGAGTTGCGCAGACAGGCCGACGCTGACGGCTACGACGGCGTCCATGTCCGCCCGGCCCGTAGGCCCGGCGCAGTGGCCGAACACGCCGGCGCGGGCCGGCCTTCCGTACGTAACCTTCTCTTCCTGCAACGCGCCGCCGGCAACACGGCCGCACAGCGCGCCGTCCAAGGCGTACGGTCACCAGCGGTCAAACCCACGCCGGTGCAGCGGATCGATCCGCCGGCCGGGCCGGCCGCGGCCATCATCCATGACCATCATCAGCTGCCCGACGACGGTCCGTTGCTGCGGCGTGAGATCCAGAAGGTGATCGGGGAGCGAGGATGGGGCGCGACCCGGGTCTGGGCGTCCGCGTTCTACGCCGCCGAACCGACCACGTACCTCCGATATCATCCGGACGAGAAGCACGTCGCTGAAGTGCGCCGGAAACTCAAGCAGGAATTGACCGCCATGGAGGGATCGGTCAAGCAACTGACCGGAACACCCACCGCCGATCTCGGCGACGTCGTCATCGGCCAGGGTGACTTCGACCGGCACCTCGAACGCAACGCCGGCCACCTTCTCGACAACAGCGAGGTTCAGCTCCGCAAGGAAGCGTCCCGGTACGGCCTGAAGGAATCGGGCTGGGTGTTCAAGGACTACTCGATGACCACCGGGCCGGAGCAACAGAAGCTCCAGGCCGAAGCCGGCCGGCTGGCCGGAGTCCGCTCGGGTTGCGACGTCCGGCGCTTCACCTTCCTCCGGCTCCAGAAACAGGCCGACCAGACCGGCCGCGAGTTCGAGCAGGCGGCCAAGGCGATCATCGAGGTGTCGGCCGAGGACGCCGCCCGGCGCGAATGGATCGCCGACGAGGACGCCTACCACGCCGCCTGTCAGAAGGCCCAGGCCGAATTCCCCGTGCTCGCCGCGTACACCACCGGCGAGAACGCCGCCGAGCAACTCCGCGCCATCGGATCCGAATCGGCGACCACGCTGGCCGAGCGGCTGTACAAGACGATCGACGAACGCATCAAGAACGTGGCCAGCGTGCGGGAGCAGATGGCCGGCCACGAGCTGTGGCTGTGGAAACAGCCGCAACTGGTGGCCCTGACGAAGGCCGCCGGAACGTTCGAGCCGTGGGAGATCCGGGTCATCGACGAAGCCGTCACCAGGATCAAACACGATGAGGCGGAGCGCCAGAAGACGTGGACCGCGTTCGCCATCGGGCTCGGTCTGCTCGCCGCGATCCCGACCGGCGGTACCTCCGCGCTGGCCACCGTCGCCGCCGCCGGGGCGACGTTGAGCGCGGTCTACAGCCTCGACACGCTCTACGAACACTACAAGGACTACACCCTCGCCTCGGCCGCCGCCGGGATGAGCCTGGACCAGGCCAAGGCGATCTCGGCCGACGACCCGTCGATGATGTGGCTGGCCTACGACCTGCTCGACCTCGGCCTCAACGTGGCCGGCGCCGTCGGCGCGTTCAAGACCCTGAAGACCGCTCTGGCGGCCGCGGAGGCGGGCGGCCCGGCATCGCTGATCAAGGTGTTCACCGCGGCGGACCAGATCGGGCTCAAGGCGGCGTCCAAGGGCCGGCTCGCCAAGGTCCTGCTCGATCCGAAGGGCGGTCCCCGCGCCGTCCAGGAGATGCTGCAGGCCATCCGGGACACGATCGCCAAAGCCGGCCCGGGCAAGGACCCCGACTTCATCAACGCCTGTAAACGAGCGGCCACCACCATCATGGATCAGGGCCGGGTCGGGTTCATCCGGGTCGGCGACGGCCGGACGCTGAACGAGATCGAGCGGGTTCTGAAGGCCGCCGGTGAAGTCGAGCCGGAGGTGTCCCGGGTCGCCCGCGTCATCCACAACGACCTCGAGACCGGCCGGACCCTCGGCGGCTACTACCGCAAGTTCGACATCGTCCTGATCAAGGAGGGCGATGAGATGGCCAACGTCCTCATCCACGAACTCGCCCACCGCAGCCAGAACCTCGAGAGGCAGATGCACACGATCGGCACCATGCGTCGCGAGTTCCAGGCCTACCACGCCGAGCGGGAATTCCTGCTCGCCCTGCCGGACGAACTCGTCCCGGTCGGTGGCGACGCCGACAAGATCCGCCACGCCACCGACGAGGGTCTCAAGGCCCACATCATGGCCGAGTACGCCGAGGAGCTGAGTGAGGAGGCGTTCCTGCGTCCCAATCTGCAGCCTCTCACCGATGTCGATCCCGAGAAGCAACTGATCGTCGACTGGTTCAAGAAACTAGCGGCCTGGAAATGACCGCTGACCTCGCCGCCCGGCTGGGAACAGCGGTCCGGCACCATCTGCTGCCCGGCACGGACGACCATGTTCAGGTCACGCCGCGGGCCGACGGGTCGATCCTGCTCCGCGCCCACGACGCCGAATGGCGCGCGGTCCACCTTCCGCTGACCGGACCGGTCGACTTCTTCCTCGTCGTACCCGAGCCCGAAGGAACCCGTCACCGTGGCGGCCACCCGGTCCTCGCCGTTGCCGCCGACGGCGCCAGCTGGGCCATCCGCCGCCCCGAACAGCTCGCCGCCCTGCTCGCGTCGGGCCGCCGGATACCGCCTGCCACCGTGGCCGCTCTCACCGCGCTGATCCTTGGTACCGGCGCCGAACGGGTCATCACCTCCGACGCTGAGCTGCCGCTAAGCCTGCGCACAACACTGCACGAGCGGGGAGGCATAGTCGTCCCGCCTGTCGCCTCCCCGGCCGGGTGGGCCTTCACCACCCTCCGCCCTGACCCCGCCGGAGGCCCAGAACAGGAGGTCCGGCAGTGGACGGTGGCGGCCGACCCCTTCGACTGGACCGCCGAAACCACCGGAACGACCTAGCCGCGGAGTGCCGCCCGAACATGGGGTGATCAGCCCCAGCGCTCGTTGTGCCGGGCCAGGTGCAGTGGCCGGCGGCTGCGCCAGCCGTGCCGCTCCAGGTCGGGGACCTCTTGCAGGCGGGTGACCGGGCCCAGGCACAGCCACGCCACCGGTCGGACGGTGGCCGGGATCCCGAGCAGGTCCTGGACGAATTCCTCGCGGTAGAACGAGACCCACCCGACGCCCAGTCCCTCAGCCGTGGCCGCCAGCCAGAGGTTCTGGATGGCCAGGCAGACCGAGTAGAGGCCGGCGTCGGCGATCGCGTGCCGGCCCAGGACGGCGGGACCGCCGCGTCGCGGGTCGTAGGTGACCACGATCGACAGTGTCGATTCCAGCACTCCGTCGATCTTGATCCGGGCGAACCGTTCGGCTGCTTCCGCGTCCAGAGTGCTGGCATACACGTCGCGTTCGCGGTGTACGTGCTCGTGGAACGCCGTGCGTAACGCGGTGTCCCGGACGATTATGAAGTCCCACGGCTGGGACAGCCCGACGCTGGGCGCGGCGTGCGCGGCGGTCAGAACCCGATCGAGGGTGGCGTCGGGCAGCGGTTCGCCGGTGAACTCGCCCCGCACGTCGCGCCGGCGGTGGATGATCTCGTACAGGTCATGGACCATGGGTGGCTCCCGCTGCGCTCAGCCCCGCTGCGCCGGGGGCTCCCGGTTTCTCGACTGTCCTGACAGGGTCGGCTCGGCTGACTCCGGTCAGGCCGCGGAGCGCAGGCGTCTGATCCACCCTTGGGCGGTGTGGCGAGGCACCTGATAGTGCTCGGCCACGCCTGCCGCCGTCCCGATCTCATCGAAGACCGCCGCGAGATCGTCGGGCGAAACCCGGTAGGCCCGCCCGCTTGTGACAGGCGCTGCGGTCGTAGCGGCGGCCCGGGTCCGTTTCGCGGTTGTCTTGCTGTTGGCCCGGGCCGTGGCGCGCGTGGCGGCCCGCTTCTTCACCGGCGCGGGCGGTGTCTTCGCCGCTGCGGCCTTCCTGGTCGCCTTCACCGGGGCCTGTTCGGCGGCCCGCGTCGTTGACGTGGCCGCGGCTCGGGCCGAGCGCCGAGGCGCAGCGGCTTCGTTCTCGGACGTGCGCGCGCGTGACCGGCGTGGCGCTGGCGTGGCCGTGGCCCGCGGTGTGGTCTTACGGGCACGGCGCTTCGGTACCTCAGCCACACCCGGCTGTTCGTCGGGCTGGTCAGCGGCGGCCGCATCGAGGGCGAGGGTGCCGCTCGAGGCGCTCAACTCGGACGCGCCGACGACCCGCTGACCGGTCGACGCGGTCACGGTGCCGGTCACCGCTTGCAGGAGCAGCTCGAAGTCGACGGTTGGGATGTGCCCACTGGACAGTCCCTGTGGGGCGTGCAGGTGCACATCGGTGATCCGGACCTGATCTCCGGTGGTGTCGACCACCAGCCGGGTCGCGGCGCCGCTGTCGTCGTTCGGGGCGATCGTGATCGTGTACGAGTCCATGAAGCTTCCTTCTCAGGGGGTCGCAGTCGTTCGCGAGGTCGTGGCCGCGATCCCCGACAGGCGAGGACACCGTCACAACACACGTGAAGATCACCAATGTAGCGCCGGTGGGTAACCACAGCGGACACCGCGGTCTTTCGCGCCCGGCCACCTTGTACGCCGATATGACCCGGCCGGGCAACTAGACTGGACCTGTGACGGATGCTGAGCTCATCGCCATCGCGCGGGCACAGGCGGCCGAGCTACGTCGCCTCTCCTTGCGTGACGCCGAGGTGGAAGTCCACGGGCCGGAGGCGGAGGTTCTGCTGAGCGATCCGCAGTACGCCCGCGGTGGCGGGCTCCTGGTGGTCATCGATACCGCCACCGGCACCGTCCTGCGGGTGATACCGCAGCTGTGAAGGGCCCCGCCCGGTCCACTGCCGGACGAAGCCGAGACCCCTCCGGCGCTGCGGCTACGGGATCCGGACGCCGCGGAGGGCGGCCACGCCCGGCCCCGCACCTCCCCACGCGACACAGCGGTTCTCGGCGTTCTCCTCGAGTCCGGCGTGACCTATCGTCGTGGGGTGTCGCTCGCCGAAGACCTGAACGACCCGGATGACATGACTCGGTTGCTGGCCGTCGGGAGAGCCGCGCGGGACGGTGGGCCCGAGGTCATCGGCAAGCTGCTCGACATGGCACTGCACGACGGTGCCGAGGTGCAGACCGCGGGTGGCGTGGCCGAGCGCTGGGATGACGTGAGCGACGCCGCGGCGGGCGCCCTGGCAGCCGTGCTCCGCCGGCATCCGCCGGCCGACCGATGGATCGGCCGGGCCGTCGCCGACCTGGCCGAGAACGACGACCGCGTCGGCCGGCTGCTGCAATTCCTCGGCCCCGGCGCCGAGCCGGTGCGCCGCGAGCTGGAGACGAGCAGCGAGGAACGGCTCCGTTTGCGGGCGCTGCGGGCGGTCCGTCCCGTCGACCGTCCCGTGGAGCTCAACCGCCGTCTTCTCGCCGATCCCTCGCCGATGGTCCGGCTCGAGGCGCTGCGCGGAAGTTCCCGGTTCGGTCCGGAGGACGCGCACCGGGCGCTGACCGACGTGAGCGTGGAGGTGCGGCTGGCCGCGGTGCGGAAGTCGCAGTGGCGGGACACGCCGGCGTTCGTCGCGGCAGCGCGCGTCGAGACGGTACGCGAGGTCCGGGAGCAGTATGTTCAGGCGCTGGTCGACCGCCCACTGACCGACGATGTGTTCCGGGCGCTCCTGGGATACCTTGCCGACGACGGCTGGGTCGGGCGCATGGCGGCCCGGCGCCTGCGCCTGATCGACAGCCCCGGGGTCGTTGCGGCGGTCGCCTCCCGGATCCTGGTGGTCGACGACGAGGCGCACCTGTCGACCTTGGCCGAGTTCCCCCACCTGCTCGAATACGCGCCCGAACTGTCGGAGCCACTCCAGTGTCTGCACCGCAGCGCGACGGACGCCGCGCTGTTCGGCATTCTGGATCGGCTGCCGCGTTGGGAGCGGTCCACGTACCCCCTGGAGGATCCGGCGGACGGCCTGGACCCGGTGCAGCAAGCGCGGCTTCTCCGCGCCGTCCTGGGCTGGGCGCACAGCGTCCTGGAATCGGACAGCGTCGTGGAGTCGGACAGTGCCGTGGAGTCGGACAGTGCCGTGGAGTCGGATGGCCTGGCGGCGTGGCTGGCGGCACCGGACGACCACACCGCTGCGGAGTGGATCACCGAGCACGACTGGTTCGGCACCGGGCCGGCCGCCGACCTGCTGCACGCGGCCATCGACGGCGACCTGCGGCGCGCGCTCGCCGTCGACCTCGGCTCGGATCTGCTGCGCCTGGCCCACCTGTTCACGGCCCGGCAGATCCGCGCCGGTCTCGACCCGCTGCCGCCGAGACCGCTGAGTCGCCTGTTGACCGAAGGCCCCGACCTGCTGCGCGTGCGCTTTGACAGGGGCCGCACCGTCGTCCTCCGGCTGCACGGATCGGCTGCAGTCGGCCCGCTCCTCAAGCCGGCGAACGCGTTGCTGCACGTGCCGTGCCCGGATTGCGGCACATCGGCGCGGGTGCAGGGTCCACCCGCGTGGACGTATCGCGACGAGGACCGGGTGCGCGAGTTCGAGGACGGTTACGCGGCGACACTGATCGGCGCCTGCCCGGCCTGCGGGGCGTCGGTGCGCACGGAGGTGCTGATGTCGGTGACGGAGGGACGATTCGACGGCCCGCGCGAGGTCAGCTGGGACGCCCGGTCATGAGGGTGGTCACGGGCATTCTGCTGCTCGCGGTGGGAGCCACGCTCATGGCCGGCGGGTTCGCATGGCCGGAGGGCCGGATCACGGCGATCGCCGTCGCGGTGCTCACGCTCGCCGCCGGCTTCGCCGTCCTGGCCGCGCGGATCACGCTGTTCGCGGCGGCCGTCTGGGGTGTCGGGTGGGTCGCGCTGGTCGGCGGCATCGCGGCCGGTGATGGGGTGGCGATGTCGGGCGGCGCGGTCGCGGTGGTGGCGGGCGCGGTCGCGTTCGCGACCGGCAACTACGTCACCTGGTTCGGGGTGGCCGCGCTGGGCGACGCCCTGGCGCTGGGCGCGATCGCCTGGTGGGCCTGGGGTACGGGCGAAACCGTCGTCACTGTGGGAGCGGCCGCCGGGGCCGTCGCGTCGGCAGCGTACGGCGCGGTGAGCTTGCGCTCATGACCCTCCTGGTCGTGTCAGCCGGCGTGGGCCTGACCGAGCAGGGCGCGAAGTCCGAGCAGGTTCTGCTCGCGCAAGGCTGAGACGAGCGCTTCGAGGAATCCGGCCGGGCGTGACGGTGTCGCGCGTGCCATCGGCGCAGCGCGGAGCCCCGGTTGACCTCGAGGGCCGGGACGGATCACGCGTCGTTGCGCGGCGCGTCGACGTGGGTGACGAGGTTGATGCCGCCGTCGACGTGGATCACCTCCCCGGTGACGAAGGGGACCTTGACGAGCGCCAGGACCATCGCTGCGACGTCGGATGGTTGCCCGAGCCGGCCCAGCGGTGTCATTGCCGCGGTGCGCGCCGCCCGCGTGGCAAGGCTGTCCGAGATCAGCCGGGTCTCGATCGGCCCCGGGGCGACAGCGTTCACCCGGACGTCTGGACCCACGGCCTTGGCCATCAGTCTCGTCAGGTGGTCGAGCGCGGCCTTGCTGACGGAGTAGGGGATCGAGCTGCCGAGGGGGCGCGAGCCGCCCACCGAGGTGATGTTGATGATCTGGCCGCCGGACTCCATGACCTTCACCGCGGCGACGGAGACCTGCCACGTCCCGACGACGTTGACGCCGAGGATCCGGTGCCAGTCGTCAGCGGTGACCGCATCCAGGTCGGCGTGGGGGACGGGTCGCGACACCCCGGCGTTGTTCACCAGCAGGTCGAGCCGGCCGTGCCGCTCCACGGCCGTCTCCACCAGGCGCACGGCGCCGGAGGGATCGGCGATGTCGGCCTGGACGTAGCTCGCCCCCGGGAGCTCGGCCGCCAGCCGTTCACCGGCGTCGACCGAGGTGGCCGAGTTCACCACGACGGTGAAGCCGTCGGCCGCGAGCGCGCGGGCGATCCCTTCTCCGATCCCGGAGCTCGAGCCCGTCACGACGGCGACACGTGGCGCGCTCACCGGGCGACTCGCTCGGCGACGGGCGTTTTCAGCGCGTTCACGATCGCCCGGCCTCCGCCGGCGAGGATCGAGGTGTCGTTGCTGACTACCACGTAGTCGTAGCCCCGGGCCAGCGCGGCCCGGCCCTGGTCGCTCGTGGCGGACGCGGTCCCGATGGGAACACCTGCCGCGGCGGCAGCCGCCAGCGCGGAGGTGACGAGCCGGTCCATGTCATCGCTCCCCGCCGCGACGCCCATCGACATGGAGAGGTCGGCCGGCCCGACGAACGCGGCACCGATGCCGTCGAGGGCCAGGATCTCCCTCGCGTTCCTGATCGCCACCTCGCTTTCGAGCTGGACGACGCACAGAGCCTGCTCGTTGCCGTACTCGAGGTAGTCCGCCCGCGGCAGCAGCCCCCAGCGGCCGGCTCGGCTGGTGCCGCCGGACCCGCGGTCGCCGCGCGGCGGGAAGCAGGTGGCCCGTACGACCGCCCGGGCCTGCTCGACCGTGTCGACGTGCGGCACGACCACACCGGCCGCGCCTGCGTCCAGGACCCGTTGGATCACGCTGAGACCGTGGTCAGGCACCCTCACGAGCGGGTGCACCCCGAGGGCGAGGGCCATCGCGATCTGGGTCGAGGCGGCGCCCAGGTCCAGTGTCGTGTGCTCGAGGTCGATGACCACGAAGTCGAAGCCCGCGTAGGCCATGATCTCGACACTCTCGGGGCTGGAGAGCTTGATCCAGGTCCCGAGCGTGCCGCCGTTGATCCCGTCGCGTACCCGTGCCATGGCTCAGACCTCGCCGGCGGTGTCGGTGGGGGTGGCGGTCCAGAAGACCAGCCACTTGCCGAGCTGTACGACGGCAGCGTGCAGTGCGATGCCGATGGCCGACAGCACGACGATCACCGCGAAGGTCCGGGCCACGTCCAAGGTGAAGTTGCTCGCCTGGATGAGGTAGCCCAGACCTTCGGAACTGCCCACGAACTCCGCGACCACGGCGCCGGTCACGGACAGGATGACGGCGACCTCCAGTCCCGCGAAGATGTGCGGAAGCGCCGACGGGATCTGCAGGTGCCGCATGACCTGCATCCGGGACGCGCCGAAGGACCGGAGCATCTCGACCTGCTCGTAGGCGGCGGACCGGAATCCCAGGATGGCGTTGATGAGGAGGGGGAAGAACGCGATCAGGGCCACGGTCAGCACCTTCGAGCTGATCCCGATGCCGAACCAGACGATCAGCAGAGGCGCCATGGCGACCTTGGGGATGGTCTGGGTCAGGATGAGCAGCGGGAAGAGCACGCGCTCCACCGCTCGGAACTGGGTGATGAGCACCGCGGCGACCAGTGCCGAGCCGACCGCGATGCCGAACCCGACCAGGATCTCCTTCAGGGTGACGACCGAGTGGGTCAGCAGGCTGCCGTCCTGGAAGCCGTCGACCAGGGAGCCGGCGACGGCCGTGGGCGCGGGGACGAGGATGTTGGAAATGTCGAACATCGTCACGACGACCTGCCAGACCACCAACAGCCCGATGAACACCAGCACGCTGTAGGTGATCTCCGGTACTCGTCGGCGCCGGCCTCGGACCAAGGTGTCGGAGTTCGCAGGCGCTTCCAGCGTCTGGGTGGACATCAGACCTCCTAGTGGGCGCTGTGCTCGGAGTCGAGCAGCTTGCGGATCTTCAGGACGATCTCGCCGAACTCGGGCGTGTTGATGTTCTCGAGCCGCCGCGGTCGAGGGAGCGCGACCTCGACGACGTCCGCCAACCGGCCGGGTCGCGGTGTCATGACCACGACGCGGTCGGCGAGGAGCACCGCCTCGGGGATGCTGTGCGTCACGAACAGCACGGTCTTGCGGTCCTGGTCCCAGATCTTCAGCAGGTCCAGTCCCATCTGGTCGCGGGTCATCGCGTCGAGGGCGCCGAACGGCTCGTCCATGAGCAGGATGCGCGGGTCGTGCATCAGGGCGCGGCCGATCCCGACCCGCTGCTGCATCCCGCCGGACAGCTCGTTGGGGTACCGGTCGCCGAACTCCTCCAGGCCGAGCATCACCAGCAGCTCGTCGGCCTTCGCGTGGGTCGCGGCGTCCCGGGCGTGGTGAAGGTCCGGCGACGTCAGCAGGTTCTTCCGCACGGTGCGCCATGGCAGCAGCAGTGGCTGCTGGAAGACCATCCCGAGCTGGTTGCGGTGGGTGTCATCGGACGGCCCGAAGGTGACCTGTCCGGAGGTCTGGCGGGACAGACCCATGATGATCCGCAGCAGCGTGCTCTTGCCGCAGCCGCTGGGGCCGACGATGGAGATGAACTCACCGGCTCGGACGCTGAGGGATACGTCGTCGAGGGCCTGGACGGTGCCGCCGGACTTCGTCGGGTAGAGCATGGACAGCGAGTCCAGGCGGATCACACAGTCGGTGTCGGTGCTGGTCGGCATGTCGGTCATTCCTCACCTGCAATCAGTCGGTCGCCTCGGGCCACGTGCCGCCCATCTCCTTGGTCAGTCGCTTGCAGGCGGACTTCAGCGCCATGGCCTCCCGGGAGTCCAGCGCCTCCGGCAGCATCCGCTCGGTGCCGACGGCCGCGATCGTGGCGCAGATCCCGGTCGCCGCGAACACCGGCGCCGCGAGGACGCAGATGCCGCGGTGGTTGACGTTGCTGCTCATGCCGGCCTGTCGGATGGCCTCGATACGACTGCGAGTCTCGGTGCGCTGGGGCTCGGGGAGGCTGCCGGTGAGCCGGTCGGCGTGGAACTGGTCGGGAAGGAAGGCCAGGAAGACCTTGGCCTGCGAGGAGTTCAGGGCGAGCTGCGAGCCCACGCGCACCGTCACCAGGGTGGCATGGTCGGCCTCCTCCACCAGCGAGACGACCGGGCCGGAGGCGCCCCACAGCGACAGCACGATGCTGACCTTGATCTCGAGCGCGAGCTCGCGCAGGTAGGCCGGCGCCATCTGCATGATGCGCTGCTGTCCCAGCATGAAGCTGCCGAGCTGCAGGATCGATCGTCCGGGACGGACGAGTGCGGAGTCCTCCACGCGCTCGAGCAGGCCGGCGCTGATCATCGAGCTGAAGTAGCGATGCACCGTGGTCCGCTTCAGACCGAGCCGGCGGGTGGCCTCCGCGACGGAGAGCTCCGGAGTCTCCGGACCGAACAGTCCGAGGATCTGCGCGGTCCGGTTCACCGCCTGGATGTCCTGCTCGCGAGCAGCCACCTGCTTGTCGACCTGGCCCTCCGCCATTGGCTCTCACCCGTCCCGTTGGTTGTCCACAAAGCGTGCATGTAGTTCGCAGTACGGACGGAGGGTAAGCACCACGTACATCTCACTGCAAGGTTTTCCTGCGGGTTTCGTGGAAGCGCCATCCGAAACACTCCCTTGACAGACCGGATAGCGAACTCTCAGTCTGTGATGCGAACAGCGTCGACGCCGGGAGAATTCATGACTGACACGCCCGCCATCATCAAGCTGCTGAACGGCTGCGTTGACCTGCACTGCCATTCCGGCCCGAACCCGTTCCCCCGGCGCATCGACCATGCCGAGGCCGGCAAGGACGGCGAGCGGCTCGGCATGCGGGGCGTGCTGGTGAAATCCCACCACCACAACACCGTGATGGACCTGCTCGCGATGAGCGACCGGCTGGCGAAGATCAGCACCCCGGTCTTCGGCGGGGTAACCCTGAACAGCATGGTCGGCGGCATCAACCCGCAAGCGGTGGCCATGTCACTGCGCATGGGGGGCAGGGCCGTGTGGTTTCCGACGTTCTCGGCCGGTCGGCACATCGACTGCCATCCGGAGGGCGTCGGTTTCCCCACGGCGAGCGTCGAGGTGCCGTCGTCCCGGGTCGACATCCACCAGGAGGACGGTGAGCTCATCCCTCAGGTCCACGAGGTGCTCGACCTGGTGAAGGAGAGCGGCGCGATGGTGACCGGCGGTCACATGGAGACCGAGTCGATCACCCAGCTGTTCGCCGCGGCCAAGGACAAGGGTGTCACCCGGATGCTGCTCAACCATCCCGACTACGTCATCGGCGCGGACGAGGCGAAGTGCCGTGAGCTCGTCGGCTACGGAGCGTTCATCGAGCACGAGACCGGCTTCTACGACCCCGAGGGGACCAAGAAGTGGGACCCGCAGATCCTTCTGGACTGGATCGAGAAGATCGGCCCGGAGCACACCGTGATCGCCTCCGACCTCGGTCAGAAGGATCGGCCGCTGCCGGTGGACTCCTACATCCGCGTCGCGACCGCGCTGTTGGACCTCGGCCTGGACGAGAGGTCGCTGCGGCAGATCTTCTGCGACAACCCGGCCTTCCTGCTCGGCCTGGACGACTGAACCTTCCATCTTGCCGCTGACCCGAAAGGACAGGCGATGACCACCCTGGCCACCCCGCCCGACGTGGAGTTCTCCGACCTCGGTGCGGGCGATCCCGACGAGACGACCCCTGGCGGATCGTCGACGTGGTACTTCCGCGGACACAACTTCGTGCTCGCCCACACGACGCTGGTCGCCGGCGATGTGCTGGAGCGGGATGATCAGCCGGACGAGTACGTCGTGATCCTCCCCTACGAGCAGTGCAGCGTCGAGGTCCGTGCGTCGGGGGAGGTCGCGCCGGTTTCGGGCAAGGCGGTGGTGATGGTCCCGCCGGGCAGCAGTGCGATCGTCGGCGCCGGCGACTGCACCGTCGTGCGGCTGTTCAGCTCCCGGTCCACCGACCTGCTGGACAAGGCGCGCAACCGGGATTCGTACGCGGAGCCGCACCCGAATGTCAGGCCGTTCGAGCCGTGGCCGGACCCGCCGGAGGGTTACCGCATCCGGCCCTACCGGCTGGCCGACCTGGAGGTGACGCAGGACGCCGTCCGGCCGGGCCAGATCGTGCGGTGCAGCACCTTCATGGTCAACTTCCTGGCGCCCCGGATCGGTCCGCGTGATCCCGACAGCCTCTCGCCGCACGACCACGACGACTTCGAGCAGTGCTCGCTAGCCGTGGAGGGGGAGTACGTCCACCACCTGCGTACCCCTTGGTCGAAGCGTCGCAGCGAGTGGCGCGAGGACCGGCATCTGCGGTGCGGCAGTCCTTCCGTGGCCGTGATCCCTCCGCCCATGATCCACACCAGCGAGGCCGTGGGCTCGGGGACCAACCAACTGATCGACATCTTCTGTCCGCCGCGTCTGGACTTCTCCCGAACGCCGGGCCGAGTGCTCAACGAAGACACCTACCCGCTCCCGTTATAGGAGGGTTCCATTGTGAAGACAAGAGGAGTTGCAGCCGCCGTCCTGTGTGTGGCCGTAATGCTGAGCGCGTGCGGTTCCGGCAGCGGATCCGGCGACTCGGCCGAGTCCGGCGGGCTGACATCGGTGAAGTTCGCGATGGCGTCCCCCAGCTGGAACGCCGGCTTCGCGGTCATGGCCGTCGTGGAGGCCGAGGGCTTCTACGAGGAGGAGGGTCTGAAGGTCACGACCAACCTGTTCCCGTCGGCCACCCAGGCAGCGCAGCAGGTCGCCGGCGGCGGGGCCGACCTCGGCCTCATGACGGTCGAGCCCGTGGCCATCGGGCATGACAAGGACCTGAACCTGGCCTACTTCAGCTCCTACTGGCCGAAGTGGATCTACAGCCTGCAGGTGCCGGACGGTTCGGCCGTGAAGAGCATCGCCGATCTGAAGGGCAAGAAGATCGGCGTCACCGCGGTCGCGAGCTCCGGCGCGACGTTCGCCCGGACCGCGATGAAGCTCAACGGGATGAGCGAGAACGATGCCACCCTGGTGCCGATCGGTGCCGGCGCTCAGCAGATCAACGCCATCAAGAGCGGCCAGGTCGATGCGCTGGCGCTCTGGGACATCCAGTATCAGGCCGTCAAGAACGCCGGCGTCACCCTGACGCCGCTTCCGGTCAAGGAGACGGCGGACGCGTGGGGCGGCGGCTTCGCGACGACCCGGAAGAACCTCGACGCCAAGAAGGACGTCCTGGAACGATTCGGTCGTGCGGTGGCGAAGGCGTTCGTCTTCGCCAAGGCCAACCCCGAGGCCGCGATCCGCGACCTGTGGAAGCTCCACCCGGAGACCCGCGGGTCCGACCCGGAGGAGAAGGCGCTGGCCGACGGGATCAAGGTCCTCCAGGTCCGCCTGGACGGGCAGGGCTTCGACGACAAGGCTCTGGGCCGGATCGACGAGGCCGCGTTCACCCGTTCGCTCGACTTCATGGCCTCGGCCGGACTGATCAAGAAGTTCCCGCCGAAGGATGTCTACACCGACCAGATGTTCGAGGCGGTCAACAACTTCTCCTACGACGACGTCACCAAGCGAGCAGAGAGCGCCCGCTGAATGCGGCTCGGGGTCGCGCTCGACCTGAGCTCCCAGGAGCCGGTACGCCCACAGGTGGATCGCACGGTCACGATGCTCGCCCGCGCGGAGCGGCACGGTTTCGACTCCGCGTGGGTGGGGGAGAGCTATCACGCGGCCTCTCAGCCGTTCCACCTCCCGTCCGCCCTGGTGATCCTGGGACATCTGGCCGGACGGACGTCCCTGGCGCTGGGATCGGCGGTGCTGCTCCTGCGCGCGTACAGTCCGCGGAAGCTGGCCTACGAGGCCGCGCTGCTCGACCAGCTGTGCGGCGGGAAGCTCACCCTCGGCCTCGGGCTCGGCAGCCCGGAGGTCGCCCAACGTGTCGGGCTGCCCGCGTCAGGTCCGGCCGGCGCGGCCTTCGACGCCACGCTGAAGCTGCTGCGCGCCGCCTGGTCCGCCGAGGTGGCGATCCCACCACCGCTGCAGCGCGGCGGGCCGCAGATCTTGGTGGGTGGCAAGGTGCCGGCCTCGGCCCGTCGGGCCGCGACGCTCGCCGACGGATTCTACGGCGCGACCAACTACTGCGACGACCTGTTGTTCAAGCAGTCGACTGCCTACTGGTCGTGTCGCGGCGGGAGCGGGGGAGTGGTCGCCACCACCAGGTTCTGCGTCGTCCACGAGGATGCCGCCACTGCCCGCGAGCTCGCCGCGCGCCACCTGAAGGCCGCGACCGACTACTACACCGCGCGGGGCTCATGGCTGGGTGCGGGCGGCCCGGCTGAGCTCGAGCTCCCGATGGTGGGCACGCCCGACGAGATCGACACCACGATCGACCGGTACGCCAGGGCGGGGGTCACGTCCGTCCAGCTTCGGGTCGCCCCGTTCGGCACGCCGCCGGAGGTCGCGCGCCACACGCTCGACCTCGTCGGGCGGCACGTCCTTCCGAACTGGCACGGCACGACGACTTCCGACGCAACTTCTCCTACGACGACAGCGGAGACGACCCGATGAGCAGTTCATTCGTGTACGCGGCGGTCCGGACCCCGTTCGGCCGGTTCAACGGAGCCCTGGCCGACACGAGGACCGACGATCTGGCCGCGACCGCGCTGAAGGGACTTCTCGACCGCTCGCCGGGCCTGGACCCCGGCCGGGTCGACGACGTGTTCTGGGGCAACGCCAACGGCGCCGGCGAGGACAATCGCAACGTCGGCCGGATGGCCGTGCTGCTGGCGGGCATGCCCGTCTCGGTGACCGCCACCACGGTGAACCGGCTCTGCGGCTCGTCGCTGGACGCCGCCATGATGGCCTCACGCATGATCGAGGTCGACGACGCGGAGATCGCGATCGCCGGAGGCGTGGAGTCGATGACGCGGGCGCCGTGGGTCCTGCCGAAGCCGTCGCGCCGGTTCCCGGCAGGGGACGTCACCGCCGTCTCCACGACGCTGGGCTGGCGTCTGGTGAACGAGCGGATGCCCGCCGAGTGGACGGCCTCGCTGGGCGAGTGCAACGAGCAGCTGCGGGAGAAGTTCTCGATCTCGCGCGAGCGGCAGGACGAGTTCGGCGCTCGCTCACACCGCCTCGCGGCGGAGGCGTGGGAGAAGGGCTTCTACGACGACCTCGTGGTGCCCGTCCCCGGCACCGACCTGGCCCAGGACGAGAGCATCCGAGCCGACACCTCGCTCGTGGCGCTGGCTGGGCTGAAGCCGGCGTTCCGGCCCGACGGGACGATCACCGCCGGCAACTGCTCACCGTTGAACGACGGCGCGAGCGCGGTCTTGCTGGGCTCGGCGAGGGCGGCCGCGACCATCGGTCGAGACCCGGTCGCGCGGATCGCCGGTCGCGGCTGGGCGGCGCTGGAGCCGCAGCAGTTCGGCTACGCCCCGGTCGAGGCCGCCAACGACGCGCTCGAGCGGGCGGGCATCACCTGGCCCGACGTCGGCGCCGTCGAGCTGAACGAGGCGTTCGCCGTTCAGTCGATCGCCTGTGTCGACGCCTGGCTCGAGCTCGGGCTGCGGCACGCCGAACTCGTCAACGCCAAGGGCGGGGCGATCGCCATCGGGCACCCCCTGGGCGCCTCGGGCGGGCGCATTCTCGGGACCCTCGCGGCGCGGCTCGTGGAGTCCGGTGAACGATGGGGCGTGGCAGCCATCTGCATCGGTGTCGGTCAAGGCCTGGCAGTCGTGCTCGAGAACGTCGCATGACGCTGCTCTGCACCTCTGCCGACGAAGCGGTCAGCGGCATCGCCGACGGCTCGACGGTGCTGGTCGGCGGCTTCGGCACGGCCGGCATGCCGTTCGACCTGATCGACGCGTTGATCCGGCAGGGAGCGCGAAACCTCACCGTCGTGTCGAACAACGCGGGCAACGCGGACACCGGGCTCGCGGCGCTGCTCGCCGCCGGGCAGGTGAGCAAGATCGTGTGCTCGTTCCCCCGGCAGACGGACTCCTGGGTCTTCGACGAGCTGTACCGCGGCGGGAAGATCGAGCTCGAGGTCGCGCCGCAGGGGAACCTGGCCGAGCGCATGCGCGCCGCCGGAGCCGGGATCGGCGGGTTCTACACCCGCACCGGAGTCGGGACCCTCCTTGCGGAGGGAAAGGAGACCCGCGAGATCGACGGCCGGACGTACGTCCTCGAGCTGCCCATCGCCGCCGACGTCGCGCTCATCAGCGCCCACACCGCGGACACCCTCGGGAACCTCGTCTACCGCAAGACGGCACGCAACTTCGCTCCCGTCATGGCGACGGCCGCGGCGACCACCGTCGTGCAGGTGCGGCACGTCGTCGAGCCGGGAGCGCTGGATCCTGAAGCCGTGGTCACCCCAGGCATCTACGTCGACCGGATCGTGCGGGTGCCGTCATGAGCGTGGTGTCTCCGAGCATCGTCGAGCACACCGACCGCGGCCCGCTCGGACGGGACGAGATGGCCCGGGTGCTCGCGGGCGACATTCCCCCAGGGGCGTACGTCAACCTGGGCATAGGTCAGCCCACGACCGTCGCCGACCACCTCCCCCCGGAGTCCGGGGTCATCCTCCACACCGAGAACGGCATGCTCGGCATGGGGCCGGCGGCGACGGGCGGCGCGATCGATCCCGACCTGATCAATGCCGGCAAGTTCCCGGTGACCGAGCTGCCCGGCGCTTCCTACTTCCACCACGCCGACTCGTTCGCCATGATGCGAGGCGGCCACCTCGACCTGTGCGTGCTCGGCGCGTACCAGGTCTCGGCATCGGGGGATCTCGCCAACTGGCACACCGGCGAGCCCGATGCGATCCCGGCGGTCGGCGGGGCGATGGACCTCGCCGTGGGCGCCAAGCAGGTCTTCGTGATGATGTCGCTGTTCACCAGGACCGGCGAGCCGAAGCTCGTCAAGGAATGCACCTATCCGCTCACCGCTCTGCGGTGCGTGGACCGGATCTATACCGACGTCGCCACGTTCGAGATCACCGGGAATCAGGTCGTCGTCCGGGAGACGTGGGGGATCTCGTTCTCCGAGCTCTGCTCGCGCGTCGACGTCCCGCTGGAGGTTGGGGAGCGCCATGTCCACTGAGAGCCAGTTCTACATCGGAGGTGCGTGGGTCGATCCGGCCGCGCCCCGGACCTTGGGCGTCCTCGACCCCGCGACCGAGGAGACGTTCGCGACGATCAGCCTCGGGACGGCCGAGGACGTCGACCGCGCGGTGACGGCGGCGCGCGCGGCCTTCGTCGCGTACTCGCAGGTCAGCGTCGAGCAACGGCTGGAGTACCTCGGGCGGATCATCTCCGGCTTCCGGGCTCGGCTGCCCGAGATCGCCCGGACGATGACGCGCGAGATGGGGTCGCCGATCACGTTCTCGACGGAACGCCAGGCCACGGTGGCGCTGTTCCACTTCGAGGAGGCGGCCCGCGTGCTCGCGGACTACTGCTTCGAGGAGGAGATGGGAGCCGGGATCGTGCGGCGTGAGCCGATCGGCGTCTGCGGTCTCATCACGCCGTGGAACTGGCCGCTGAACCAGGTCGCGTCCAAGGTGGCCCCGGCACTTGCCACGGGATGCACCGTGGTGCTCAAGCCGAGCGAGATCGCGCCGCTCAGCGCCATGGTGCTCGCCGAGGTCATCCACGACGCCGGGCTGCCGCCCGGCGTGTTCAACCTCGTCAACGGTGACGGTCCCACGGTCGGTGAGGCCATCGCGGCGCACCCCGGCATCGACATGGTCTCGCTCACCGGCTCGACCGGTGCCGGCATCAGGGTCGCCAAGCTCGCGGCCGACACGGTGAAGCGCGTCGCGCTCGAGCTCGGTGGCAAGTCGGCCAACATCATCCTGCCCGACGCGGACCTGGAGTCCGCGGTCGTCGCCGGGGTGCACTCGTGCTTCACCAACGGCGGCCAGAACTGTCAGTCGCCCACCCGGATGCTCGTGCACCGCTCGCAGCGCGACGAGGCGTACGCCGCAGCGCGACGGGCGGTCGAGCAGGTCCGTCTCGGGGAACCGCTCGATCCGGCGACCACGATGGGGCCCGTGGTGAGCCAGGCTCAGCTGGAGAAGATCACCGCGCTCGTGCAGTCGGGGATCGACGAGGGTGCGACGCTCGTGGCCGGCGGCCCGGGGCGCCCCGACGGGCTCGACGAGGGGTTCTACGTCCGCCCGACCGTGTTCGGCGACGTCACGCCGCAGATGCGGATCGCGCGCGAGGAGATCTTCGGCCCGGTGCTCTCGATCCTGCTCTACGAGACCGAGGACGAGGCCGTCGAGATCGCGAACGACACGCCGTTCGGGCTGGCCGGCTTCGTACAGTCGAAGGACCCCGACCGCGCCCGCAGGGTCGCCAACCGCATCCGCGCGGGCCGCGTCTACCTCAACGGCGCTCCGTTCGACCGCAGCCTGCCGTTCGGCGGCTACAAGCAGTCCGGGAACGGACGAGAGTTCGGGCGGTTCGGCTTCGAGGAGTACCTCGAGGTGAAGGCCGTCCTCGGCTATCCGCGGTGAACGAGAGGACGACATGGTGAACCCTGACCACAGCGAGCGGCTGGCAGTCCTCCTGGACCGCGAGGAGCTCTTCGACCTGGTGAGGCGGGAACGTTTCGCCCGCGACCAGCGACTCTTCGACGTGATGCGTGACTGCTTCCACGACGACGCGTACGTCCGGACCACATGGTACGACGGACGCGGCGGCGAGGCGTACGTCGAGGCGACGAAGACGTGGATGGGGCGGACCGGGAACAGCAAGCACTGGGTCTTTCCCGCCTACGCGCGGGTCGAGGGCGACCGGGCGACCGTCGAGAGCCCGGCGAAGATCTTCAACCGGACCACGGCAGAGGGAGTGGAGGTCGACTTCCACGCCTACTGCCGGTTCTTCTCACGTGTCGTCCGGGACGAAGGACGGTGGAGGCTGATGAGCTTCGAGGTCCTGCTGGAGCGCGACGAGCTGCGCCCCGTCCACGCGGGTGAGACGCTCCCGGTGGACGTGGCTCAGCTCGCTGGGCTTCGGCCGTCCTACCGGTTCCTCACCTGGATCCAGTCGACCCGCGGCGTGACGGTGAGTCAGGATCTGCTCGGCGACGACCGGCCGGCCGAACTCGACGCGTTCCACCAGGGCGAGACCGCCTGGCTCGCGGGCACGGGTTAGCGCCGACCGGGAAACCCGCTGGGGTACGCCTGCGCGTTCCTCCTCGTTCCCTGGCGCTGGGCTACACCTGCCTCGGCACCAGTTCGAGACAACACCACAGGTCCGATGTTCCTGACCGCCCACGCCGTCCCGCTCATCAGCCCGGCGTGGGCGATCAGGGCATGCTTCGCACACGAGGACGGCGGCCAGCCCAATCATGTGCTCGAGCGGTCACTGATGCAGTGATGTCCCGCTCTGCGGGGTTTGTTGTTCGGTGGGGAGTCAGACAGCCCGACGGGCAGTGCTGCCGGCGAGGACGTGTCGACCAGCCGGGCGAGCAGCTGGAGGCGTTCACTGTCGGCGCTGTCGTCCTCGGCGGTGTAGGCGACGATCATCGGTCCGGGTGACACGCCGGGTAGCCGGTAGGCGTCCCAGTCCAGGGCGAGATCGCCGACGAGCGGGTGCACGACGCGCATCCGGCCGCGGGTGGTCTCCTCGATGTCGTGACGGCCCCAGAGCGTACGGAATTCGGCGCTGTGCACCGCGAGCTCACCGACCAGTTCCAGGGCTTGTGGATGGCTGGGGTCGGCAGCCACCGCGGTGCGCAGCATCGCGGTCAGTTCGCCGACGGTGGCCGCACGGTCGGGACAGGTCAGGTCGGCGCCGGGCTGCAGTAGTAGCCACAACATGTTCCGGGCCGGCCGTGGTAGTGCGGTGAGCTCGCCCAGCAGGGCACCGGCCAGCGGGTTCCAGGCGAGCAGGTCGAGGTGCTGGCCCACCACCATCGCCGGTGCGGTCATCGTGCGCAGCAGCCGCAGCGTGGTGGGCGGAACCACCTCGGGTACGCGCGGCCGGCGGCGGCGAACGGGCGTGCGCGCGGCGGCGGCGAGGGTATGCAGGTGCCGGCTTTCTTCCGCGGAGAAGGCCAAGGCCCGTGCGAGGGCGTCGAGGACCTGCCCGGACGGCCGCACGTCGCGGCCCTGCTCCATCCGCTGGTAGTAGTCGGAGCTGACTCCGGCCAGCAGGGCGATCTCCTCACGCCGCAGTCCCGGAACCCGCCGGCGCGGTCCTGGCTCCAGTCCGACGTCCTGCGGTCGTATCCGGGTCCGCCTGGCCTTCAGGAACTCCGCGAGCTCGCGGCGGGGGTCGTCGTCCATGCCGCCCAGTATGCGTCCGGGCGCCGGTCGCAAGGTGGGTCCGGTTGTCCCAGGAAAGACCGGTCGACCATGATCGCGGTGCGGCCCTGCAAGGTCGGTGCGGCAGACGTTGACGACCGAGAGGACCAGAATCATGAAGGCCGCCCAGATCTTTTCGTACGGAGCCCCGGACGTGTGCTCGGTGGTCGAGGTCGAGCGGCCCGAGCCGGGACCAGGTCAGGTCTTGGTCGCTGTCGCGGCGTCCAGCGTGAACGGGCATGACGCGCTGATCCGCTCGGGGGCCATGAAGATCGTCTCGGGTCGCCGGTTTCCGATCGGTGTCGGTCTGGACTTCGCCGGCTCTGTCGCCGCGGTCGGTTCGGGCGTCGAGGGCGTCCGGACCGGCGAGCCGGTGTGGGGCACCGTGCATCCGAGGGCGAAACACTCGGTCGCCGGCGCCGCCGAGTTCGTCGTCGTCCCGGCGGACCGTGTCGCGCCCGTACCCGCCGGGTTGTCAGCGGTGCAGGCCGCGGCGCTGATCGTTCCCGGGATCACCGCCTTGGCCGCGCTCCGCCGCGCCACCGGCCTGAGAGCGGGCGAAAGCGTGTTGATCCGTGGCGCGGCAGGCGGCGTCGGCACGGCCGCCGTCCAACTCGCACACGCGTTCGGCGGCCGGGTGACCGCTCTGGCCCGGAGCGGGCACGCCGTAGCGCTCACCAGCCTGGGCGCCGAACGCGTCCTGGACTACCGGGAGACGACGCCGGACAGGATCGGTTCATTCGATGTCATCGTCGACACCGTCGGGACTGAGTGACTCGCTATCGCCGCCGGCTCACCGCAGGCGGCCGGATGGTCACCGTGGGTCTGTCCGGCCCTGCCATCGCCGCTATCGCCGCGTCCGCCGTCTACGGTTCCCGCCGCATCCGTACCTTCAGCGCCGATCCCCGGACCGCCCAGCTCACCGAGCTCGCCGAGCAGGTCGCGTCCGGAGCCGTGGTTCCGGTGATCGACGGCGTGTACTCGCTGGACGACATCGCCTCGGCGCACCGCGCCTTCGACAAGGGCGGCGCCTTGGGCAGGCAGGTGGTGAAGATCGCGGACATCGGCTCCACCGATCAGTGAGCGCATCAGCGGCGAACGGGACGAGTCGCTCGCGCGGACGACCACGGGAACATTCCGCAGCTACCGTCGGGATCACGACGACAGACCGGGACTTGCAGCAGACCTGGGCCGGGCGAGACGGCTGCGACACAATCAAGACGTCGATCGGACCGGGTCTCGACGCGGATGCCGGACGGTCGGGGCATGGTGAATGTGCACACGCCCGATGTGGCCGCGCTGGATGGTCTGCGGGGTGCGGCCATCGCCGGTGTCCTGATGTTCCACACCGGGAACCTCGCCGGTGGGTTCCTCGGGGTCGACCTTTTCTTCGCGCTTTCCGGATACCTGATCACCGGTCTGCTGCTGCGCGAGGTCCGATCGACCGGCGGTGTGTCCCTGAGATCCTTCTGGGTCCGGCGAATCCGCCGGTTGCTGCCCGCGCTCGCGCTCGTGCTCGGGTGTGTCAGTGTGCTGGTGTGGGCGCTGTTGCCGGACGATCTGGTGCGCTCGACGTTCGCCGACGGGCCGTGGGTGCTGGCGAACCTGATCAACTGGCATCTGCTCGCCGACTCGGCCGGGTATTGGGACCGGTTCGGTGCCGCCCGGGTGTTCGAACACCTGTGGAGTATCGCGGTCGAGGAGCAGTTCTATCTGGCGTGGCCGGTGGTCGTACTGCTCATCGCGCGTCGGGGGCGGCACGCGGATGGTTGGGTCGCGGTGGTCGCTCTGCTGCTGTCGGGGGTGTCGGCGACGCTGATGGCCGTGCTGGTCGATCCGGCGGATCCGAGCCGGGTCTACACCGGCACCGATACCCGGGCGTTCTCGTTGCTGCTGGGCGCCTTCGTCGCCACCGCGCCGGTGCGGTCCTGGCTGGGCCGGGTGATGGCCGGGCGGTGGGCGGAGGCGGGTGGGCTTTTGGTGGTCGCCGGGATCGGCACGATCTGGGTGCTGGCCGACGGTGCGAGTTCGGCGTGGCTGTTCACCGGCGGGCTCCTCGCGCATTCGCTGGCGTCCGCGGCGTTGATCGGGCTCTGCGGCTGCCGGCCGTCGTCGGTGATCGCGCGGATCCTCGCGGTGTGGCCGCTGCGGTGGCTCGGACAGCTCTCCTACAGCCTGTACCTGTGGCACTGGCCGGTGATCCTGTTCCTGTCTCCGCAGCGGACCGGGCTCGGCGGCTGGGCTTGGACCGTCCTCGTCTGCGTGGTGTCGGCCGTTCTGGCGACGCTGTCGAAGTATCTGGTCGAGGACCCGATCCGGTTCCGTGCCGGATGGGCGCGGGGGCGGCGGGGTGTGCTGGCGGTCGTCGCGTCGGCGGCCACGCTGCTGCTGCTCTGGACGGCGTTGCCCGCACCGCCGGCGCCGGCCATCGACGTCACCGAACTCGGCTGATCAGCCGATCACCGGGCATGTGCGGGCGCGATCCGCGCCGGGCTCGGCCACGGTGAAGATGATCCGGACGGTGCTGTGCAGGGATCCTCCGCTCTGCACATGGGCGGCGATCGCGGTGCACACGATCTGGTCGATGCCCCGCGCGGTCACGTCACGGCCGGCCAGCGGCACCCGCAGCTCGATGACGTCACCGGCGACGATGACGCCGACCCGGGTCACGCCCACGTCCGCGATCTCGGTGCGCCGCTGCGGGGTTCCGGAGCTGGCCAGCAGCAGCGACAACGCGTCGGAGATCGTGCCGAGGCGGTCGGTGTCGTGCTGCTGCGCCACCAGCGCACCCGTGCCGTCGACGAAGTACAGCGTCATGCCGGGCGCCACGCCGGTCGGGGCGTCGCCGCCGTCGGTCACGCCGGTCGGTTCGATGCCGCACCCCGCGAGCAGCAGCACCGCGATGATCCATCCGGGCCGTCTCATCTCTGTTCCGATCCGGTCGGCAGCGTCGCCACGAACCGGGCTCCCGTGGTGCCGGTGTTCCCGGCGGTCAGGTCGCCTCCGTGCAGGCGCGCGTTCTCGCGGGCCAGGGCCAGACCAAGACCACTTCCTGGGGTACGCGTCCGTGCGGCGTCCGCCTTCCAGAAGCGGTCGAAGACGTGCCGCAGTGCCTCCGGGTGCAGCCCTGGGCCGCTGTCGGTGACCTCGATCAGCACCTGTGCGGCCGTGGCGGAGACACTCAGCCGCACCGGCGGAGCGCCGTGCCGCAGGGCGTTGCCGACCAGGTTGGCGACGATGACGTCGAGCCGGCGGGGGTCCAGTCGCGCCTCGAGCCGGTCCGGCGCCGACACGGTCACCCGGTCCAGCCAGCCCCGGGCGCGTAGCGTGCCGTGGACCACGGCTGGCAGATCGATCACCTCCAGCCGGAGACCGGCGGTGCCGGCGTCGAACCGGGACACCTCCATCAGGTCCTCGACCAGCGCCACCAGCCGGTTCGTCTCCATGATGGCCAGCGTCACGGACTCGCGGGCGTCGGCGTCCATCGCGCCGGCGGCGTCATCGAGGACCTCGACCACCGCGGTGAGCGTGCTCAGCGGCGTACGCAGCTCGTGGGAGACGTCCGCGGCGAACCGCCGGGCCTCGGTCTGCATCCGATGCATCGTGGCCATCGATGTCTGTACCGATGCGGCCATCTCGTTGACGGTGACGGTCAGCTCGGCCAGTTCGTCGGCGCCTCGCGGCGGCGTCCGGGCGCCGAGGTCGCCGTCGGCCAGCCGGCGCGCGGTGTCGCGGAGCTTGGCCACCGGACGCAGGACGCTGCCCGCGGCCAGCAGGGCCAGCAGGACCGCGAGAGCCAGCGCCAGCGCCGCGGTGCCCAGGGTGGAGCGCACGAGGCCGTCGACCTGGCGGTCGACGGCGGTGAGGTCGCGGGCCGCGTACACCTGGATCCCGGAGGCGGAACGCGCGCCGTCCGGCGCGGTGATCATCACCGGGGTGCCGATCAGCAGCCACGGCCGGTCACCGGCGACGATCCGCTGGGTCACCAGCCGTTCCCGGGCGGCGACGGCGCCGCGCAGCTCGGCGGTGACCAGGTCGGGCCCGTCGCCGGCCGAGGAGCGTAGCGAGCGGTAGACGACCACCGTGTTCGCCCCGACCGCGGACCGCAGCCGGTCGAGGCTGTCCTGAGCCGGGGGATAGGCGAGGGTGGGTGCGGTCGCGCCGATCTGCTCGGCGACGCCGCGGACCAGTTGTTGCTCGGCGGAGGCGACCAGGGCAGCACGGGCCGACTGGGCGCTGACCCAGGCCGTCACCGCCACGCTGAGGGCCGCCACCAGCGCGAAGGCGACGACCAGCCGCATCCGCAGCCCGCGCGCCCTCACCACGGCCCGAATCGGTAACCGAAGCCGCGTACGGTCTGCACGTAGACCGGCGCCGCCGGGTCTGTCTCGATCTTGGCCCGGAGCCGTTGCACACAGTTGTCGACCAGCCGGGAGTCGCCGAGGAAGTCCTGCTCCCAGACCTCGCTGAGCAGCTGCTGCCGGCTGAACACCCGGCCCGGGGCCCGGGAGATGGTCAGCAGCAGCCGCAGCTCGGTCGGGGTCAGCGCCACCGGCCGGCCGCCCACCGAGACGGCCAGTCCCACGGTGTCGATCACCAGCTCCCGGAACAGCTTGGTGCCGTCCGGCGCGCCGACGCTGCGCCGCAGCACCGCCCGGATCCGCGCGTCCAGAACCGTCGGCTGCACCGGCTTGATCACATAGTCGTCCGCGCCCGCCTCCAGACCATCGACCACGTGGAAGTCATCACCACGCGCCGTGAGCATGATCACCGGCACCTCGCCGGCGGACCGGATCCGCCGGCACACCTCGATGCCGTCCATGCCCGGCAGCATCAGGTCGAGCACCACCAGATCCGGTGGCGCGGACCGGAACTCGTCCAGCCCCGCCTCGCCCGAGGCGGCCGTACGCAGGTCGTGACCGTGCCGGCTCAACGCGAGCCGCAGCCCCCGCCGCACCAGCGGATCATCCTCGATGAGCAGCACCGATGCCATCCACGCAGTATGCCGCCGACCTGCCGGCGCGCACCGATCCCGGCCGCCTCTGCGACACACCTGCGACATCATTCCGGCTTGGCCGGGACACGTGCTCGGCACGCTCGAACCCATGATCAGACGCGACAGGCTCATGCTCGGACTGGCGGCGCTGCTCGCGGCGGCGGCGGGCTGCTCGGGCGGAGACGGCCGACCGGGCGCGCCGCCCGCCGCCCCGCCCGCCGGACCGACCCGAGTGATCCTGCTCGGCGACTCCGTGGCCGCCGGGCAGGCGCTCCCCATGAACGTGGCGCTCGGCGCCGCCGGGGTCGAGTTCCACTCGATGGCCTCCGACGGCGGCGGCACCGTGGTCGGCCCCGTCTCCGAACAACTGTGGCAGACGCTCCCGGACCGCCTCGCCGACGCCCGGCCCAGCACGGTGATCTATCAGATCACCACCTACGACTGGGGCAGCGAGCAGGAACAGGAAGCCGCCTACGAGCGACTGGCCACGACCGTGGCCCAGGCGGGAGCCCGGCTGGTCTTCGTCACCATGCCCCCGATCAAACCGGACGACTTCTACGAGCCGCACATGGACGACCTCACCAACGCCGCCGACGCCGCCCGGGCGGTCGGCGCCGGCACCGTCGTGCTCGACGCAGCCGAAGTCTGGGGCACCACCTACCAGCGGACCCGGAACGGAGTAGCGGACCGCAGCTCCGACGGGATCCACACCTGCCCGCAAGGCGCCGCGCGCTTCACCAGCTGGTTGCTCCGCGAACTCGCCGAGCTCTACCCCGGTTTCCGGCCGCCCGACCCGGCGACCTGGGCCAACTCCGGCTGGTCAGGCGACAGACGCTTCATCGGCTGCTGACAGAGGCGGTCCTCGGCGGTCCGGTGATCCGGCGCGCCGCGTGTGGCGCCCTGAATGTGCTGCTCTCCGACCCGACCGCTTCTCGCCGCCGGGGCACGGCCGGTCATGCCGGTGTCCCAGCCGCGCTCGACCGCCGTGGCGTGGCGGCGGGTGGACCGGAGCTGGGACTATCGACTGTGTCTCGTGTCCTTTGAAGTCGGCGGGTGTGTCTGGTGGATTTTCGGGTGCTCGGCCCGCTGGAGGTTCGCGACGAGTCAGGCTTCGTGGTGCCTTCCGTCCGGCGGAAGCCACGAATGCTTCTGGCGGTGCTTCTCCTGCGGCCGAACACGCCGGCGTCACCCGATGCGCTCATCGACTTGCTGTGGCCGCAGGGGCCGCCCGCATCGGCGACGGCCAACCTCCAGTCGTACGTCGCGGATCTTCGGCGCATGCTGCACAGCACCGCGTTGTCCGGACAGCAGCGGATCGTCACGACCCGCGGCGGCTATCTCCTGACGGTGGAACCGGACGAACTGGACGCCGCCGTCTTCGAGCGCCTGGCGGCCGACGGACAGCGGCACCACGCGGAGGGCCGGTTCGCGGCAGCCGCCGACGCGCTGCTGCGAGCGTTGGCCCTGTGGCGTGGTGGGGTGCTGGACGGGCTTGCGCTGCCGGAGGCGATCCGGCTGGAGGCCGGCCGGTTGGAGGAACTACGCCTCGCCGCGATGGAGGACGCCTTCGACGCCCGATTGGGGCTCGGCGCCCACGTCGAACTCGTCACGGAGCTGCTGACATCGACCACACGCCATCCGCTGCGGGAGCGACTGTGGGGACAGCTGATGCTCGCGCTGTACCGCAGTGGCCGGCGGGCGGAGGCGCTGGACGCCTACCAGCGGTGCAGCCGGCTGCTGCGTCAAGAGCTGGACGTGCGGCCCGGACGGGCGCTTGAGGAGCTTCATCAGCGCCTCGCCGCCGACCTGGAGGTGCCGCTGACCGGTGCGACCGGCACCCCGTCGCCGACGCCACGCCAGCTGCCCGCGGACATCTCCGCTTTCACCGGTCGCGCGGCGCATCTGCGTCGGCTGGGCGCCGTTGCCGCCGGGCATGGTGACCGGCCGACCGCCACGGCCATGGCGATCACCGGCACCGCCGGGGTGGGCAAGACCACGCTGGCGGTGCGCTGGGCGCACCACGTGGCCGATCAATTCCCCGACGGGCAGTTGTTCCTCAACCTCCGCGGCTTCGACCCGTCCGGGCCGCCGCTGACATCGGTCGAAGCGATCCGGGTCCTGCTCGAGGCCCTCGGTGTGCCGCCCCACCGGATTCCCGCCACCGCGGAGGGGCAAGTGGGCTTGTACCGGAGCACCTTGGCGGGCAAGCGCGTGCTCCTGCTGCTGGACAACGCCCGGGACGCCGAACAGGTGCGCCCCCTGATGCCCGGTACGTCCGCATCGCTGGCGGTCATCACGAGCAGAGACCGGCTGATCGGCCTGGCGGCCACCGAAGCGGCCCAGATCATGCCCGTGGATCTGCCCGACGCCGGAGAGGCACGGAGGCTGCTCGCCGCCCGGATCGGGGAACACCGGGTGCTGGAAGAACCGCTGGCCGCCGACGAGATCGTCGAGTTCTGCGCGCGGTTGCCACTCGCGCTGGCCATCGCCGCCGCCTATGCCTGCGCCCACCCCGGCCTTTCCCTGACCACCCTGGCCGACCAGTTGCGCTCATCCGCCGGCGCCCTGACCGCGCTGACCGGTGACGACGCCGCCACCGATCTACGCAGGGTCTTCCTTTGGTCGTACCGTGCGCTGAGCCCCGCGGCGGCCGAGCTGTTCGCCCTGCTCGGTCTCCATCCCGGCACCGACATCGGTGCACCGGCCATCACCAGCCTCGCCGGCCTCTCCGCTGCCGCCGTGCGCGGGCTGCTCCGGGAACTGTCCGGCGCCAATCTGCTCACCGAGCACGCACCCGGCAGGTACACCTGTCACGATCTCCTGCGGGCGTACGCGCGGGAGCTGGCCGGCGACCCGCACCGCCGGCACCTGCGACCGGCCGCCGAACGCAGGCTGGTCGGCCACTACCTGCACACGGCGCACGCCGCGGCGCTGCTGCTGAATCCGCATCGGGACGCAGCCTCGCCGGCGCCGGCGCCCGAGGGCGTCACGCCGGAACGCCTCGATGCTCCGGAGCAGGCGCTCTCATGGTTCAAAGCCGAACACAACAACCTTCTGGACACTGTCGAGCTGGCGGCCGCCACCGGTGGCGACCTCCACGCCGGGCAACTGGCCGGGACTCTGACGAACTACCTGGACCGGAACGGTTACTGGCAGGACTTGGTGGCGGTGCATCGCGCGGCCCTGCGGACGGCGCGACGGCTCGCCGATCCGGTCGCCGAGGCCCACGCCCATCGCGGACTCGGTCTCGCGTACGCCAGCGTGGGCCACCTGGACGAGGCGCCTGCGCACTACCAGGCCGCGCTCGACCTGTACGAGCGTGCGGGCGATCACGTCGGTCAGGCGCACACGCACCGGAACGTCGCCTGGGTGCACGGCCGGCAGAGTGACCACCTCGAGGCGCTTCGCCACTCGGAATCTGCCCTCGCACTGTTCCGGGAAACCGGCCATCGAGCCGGCGAGGCCAACAGCCTCAACGCCGTCGGCTGGTACAGCGCACTTCTGGGCCGCCACCGGCAGGCCTTGGCCCACTGTCTGGAAGCGCTCGAAAAGCTTCAGGCACTGGGCCACCGCACCGGTGAGGCGTACGCCTGGGACAGCCTCGGTTATATCCACGGTCACCTCGGTGACCACGCCCAAGCGGTGACCTGCTTCGAGTACGCGGTTGCCCTGTTTCGCGAGACCCACGACCGGTACTGCCTGGCCGACGTGCTGACGCATCTCGGCGACGCCCAGCACGACACCGGTGACCGCCGAGCCGCGCGGGCGGCATGGCACGAGGCCGGTGAGATCCTCGACCAGCTCAGGCACCCCGACGGCGAGGCCGTGCGGGCCAAACTCCGCCGGCTCGACCACCCTCCGCTCGTGGGGTCCTGAGGCCGGCGCGGGGCCATACGAACTTGTATGGCGGGTGTGTAGAGGCGTCGGGCACGATCCGGCGGTCGTGTGCCGGATGTGCGCATCGGCCTGTGCGTGGGTCGGGCTCGGCCGCATCGCCTACGCGGTCTCCTCGGCTCAGCTCGCCGAGTGTCGGGCCGGTTGGTGGTCTTGCGCCCGGACCGTCCGTGCTCTGGTCCGTACCGAATCGGGGGTTTCGGTGGAGTTCAGGCTGCTCGGACCACTCGTGGTGGTGGACGACGACGGCGCGGAGCTGGTCGTGCCGCGCCGGATGCAGCGCCTGCTGCTGGCGATGCTGCTGCTGCACAGCAACACCAGGGTGGCGACCGACACGATCATCGGCACCCTCTGGCGGGACCGGCCGCCCGCCTCGGCCTACGCCAACATCCAGTCGCACATCTCCGTGCTGCGCGGACTGCTGGGCGACCGGGAGAGACTCGCCACCCGGCCCGGTGGCTACCTGTTGCGTACCAGCGGGGACGAAGTGGACGTGGTCAGATTCGAGGAGCTCGCGGCGAGGGGCAGGCGGGAGCTCGCGGGCGGCCAGCCCGCAGTCGCGCTGCGGCACCTGACTGAGGCCAAGGACCTGTGGCGCGGGCACGTGCTCGAGGACATCGAGGTCCCGGGCCTCCTCTGGCCGCACGTGACCAGGCTGGAGGAGCAGCGGCTCGCGGTCGTCGAGGACCACGTCGAGGCGTTGCTCACCTGTGGCCGGGCCGCGGACGCGATCGCCGAGCTCACCGCGCTGGTCGAGCGGTACCCGCTGCGGGAGCGGTTCACCGAGCAGCTCATCCGGGCGATGCACCGGTCCGGCAGGCCTGCTGAGGCGCTCGAGGTCTACCAGCGGCTGCGGGACGTGCTCGGCGCCGAGCTCGGAGTCGAGCCGGGCGCCAGGCTGCGCAGGCTGCATCGGGCGTTGATCAGCGGCGAGCCGGACGAGACGGCGCGGCCGGGCCAGTGGCCCGTGTGCCAGCTGCCGCCGAGGGTCGCGGACTTCGTCGGCCACGACGAGGACCTGCGCGGCGTCGTGGACCTGCTGACCGCGGGTGGCATCGTTGTCGTCTCCGGCACGCCCGGCGTCGGCAAGACGGCGTTCGCGGTCGAGGTCTCGCACCGGCTGCGCGAGCGGTTCCCGGACGGCCAGCTGTACGTGTCGCTGGAAGGCAGGCACGACTGCGACCACGTGCTCGGCGAGCTGCTGACCTCGTTGGGCGTCCAGGTCACGGCGCTGCCCCACGGGCCGAGGGCACGGGCGGTGGCGTTCCGCGCGCTGGTGGCCGACCGCCGGGTGCTCGTGGTGGTCGACGCGGCCCGCGTCGCCGAGCAGGTCGAGCTGTTCCTGCCGGGCACCGGGCACAGCGCCGTGCTGGTCACCAGCAGGAGCATGGTCGGGGACCTGCCCGGTGCGCACCATGTGCGGCTGGCGCCGTTGCGCGGCGCCGACGCGGTCACGTTGATGGCCAGGATGATCCCCGACGGCCGGGTGCGCGGAAGACTCGACGCCGCGCACGAGATCGTCGAGCTGTGCGGTGGCCTGCCGCTGGCGCTGCGGGTCGTGGGCGCCCGGCTGCGGCCGCAGCCGGCGACCAGCCTGGAGCGGATGGCCGACCGGTTGCGCGACGGCCAGCGCAGACTCGACGAACTGGCCTACGACGGCCTGCAGGTGCGCTCGGTGCTGGAGATCGCCGTCAGCGAGCTCCCGCCGGACCTGGAGGTCGCGTTCCGGCGGATGGCCTTGCTCTCCGACGACTTCGCAGCGTGGACGCTGGGTGTGCTGACCAACGGCAGCGACGGCGAACGCCTCGTCGAAAGGCTCGTCGCCTACGGCCTCCTGGACCCGGTCGGCGTCGACGCGACCGGGGAACCCCGCTACCGGCCGCACGCGCTGGTGGCGTTGTTCGTCGCGGAGCTCGCCCAGCGGCACGACGACTCGGCGGGCGCAATCGGCGACCTGCTCGACGCGCTGACCGCCATGGCCGCCGCGGTGCACGGCCGGGTGATCCGCGCCAGCGAGGGACTGCCGCCCCAGCCAGGTCCGATCCCACAGCACCCCGACTGCGCCCGGCTTACCCGCGACGCGCAGGCGTGGCTGCGAGTCGAACGGCACCGGCTGCTCGACGTCATCGGCCAGGCCTGCCGCATCGGCCTGTACGAGCGGGCGGCCAGGCTCGCCGACCTGACCATCCCCGCGCTCGACCAGCTCGGCCTCGACGACCTGCGGTTGACGTTGAGGACGATCTTCGACGCGGCGTCCGCGGCCGGCGACGAGGTCGTCGCGTGGCGCGCCGAGTACTGCCGGGCGGACCTGCTGGTCGCCGACGACCTGGCCGCCGCCGCAAGCGCCTACCTGGCCTGCGCCGACGCGTTCCGGAGGCTCGACCGGCCCCGTGAGCTCGTGTACAGCATCACCGGCCTGGCGTTCGTGAACGGGCTGCGGGGCATCGACCCGGCCGCCCAGGTCGCGGAGGCCCGGGAGGTGGCTCGCGGCTGCGACCCGCTGACCGAGGCCCTCGCGCTGCGCACCCACGCCGAGACGTCGTTCATGGCCGGTCGGCCCGGTGAGGCGCTGGAGCTGCTGACTCACGCGCTGGAGCTGGCGCGCGAGCCCGGCGAGATGCGCCGGCTGGTGCTGATGCGGACCGCGGACTGCGCGATCGCCCTCGGCGACCTCGCCCGCGCCCACGAGGCCGTCGACGAGGCATTCTCGCTGGTGGACACCGCGAACAACCCGCGTGGGGTCGCGTGGGTAATCGTGTTGCGCAACCGGGTCCGGCTGGCGGAGGGCCGGCCGGACCCGGTGATCGGTGATGCCGTTCGTGCGCGTGAACTGTCCGTCAAGTCCGGTGACGCCCGCGGGGTCGCCGTCGCGACGATGCAGCTCGGTGAGGCCTACCTGCGGTCCGGTGCGCCGGATCGGGCGGCCGGGCTGCTGGTGGAGTGCCTCGAGATGTTCGAGGTTACCGGGGTCCGGTACTGGCGGGCCCACACCGAGCGGTTGCTCGCCGAGGCCCGCCAGTCACCCGCCTACCGGTGAATCACCCAGGTGTACTCGAACCCCGTCACGAAACCGAGGTGGCCGCCTGCGCTGGGACCTGCTCCCACGGTGTGCGGCTTGCCGTCCTGGTCACCGGGCAGTCCCTTCTGGCCGTACGCTCCTTCCACGCCGACCGGACCCAGTGCGGCGCCGCCCTCGGCGAAGGTGCCCCAGCCCTTCTCCTGGTCGACGTTGTCGGCCGAGGTATACCGGTCCTGGACCGAGAACCCGAGGCCGCCGTGCACGCCCTTGCCGATTTTCGGCGCGATCAGGATGCCGTGCCCGCCGAAGCAGACGTCGACACCGCCCGAGATGCCCGCCCCGCCGGTGGCGGTGAGACAGGTCATCCGGTGCGGGTCGGTCTCCTTCTCCTTCGGGGGAGCCGGCGGGACCTTCGGGGCCGGTGCCATGTCCCTGGCCCGTGCCTTGTACTGGATCTCCTGGTCGTTGACGCAGTCCTTGAGCGCATCCGAGGGAGACCCCCCGATGGACAGGTATGTCGAAGCCGGCTCGAACATCCTGATGCCTGCCGAGTAGCAGGCGGGTGACTGCTGGTCCCAGTACGGAATGTTCGGCTTCTGCTTGTACGGCTGCAGCGGCCCGGCCATGCACTGTTTCCCGAAGGCGTCGCAGCTCCGCTTGTAGGTGTACTTGGACTCGGGGTAGCCGAACACGGTCTGCTTGGGCTTGCCGGGGTCCGGCACGCCCTTGACGACGTTGGCCTTCGCCCCGCAACTGTCCATGCAGTCGGCATAGGCGATCAGCCCGCTCGGGTCGCTCTTGGTGGCCGGAGCGTTGTTGCCGTAGCTGTACGCGTTGAGCTGCTGCGGGTCGGCGGGGGCCATGAGCGGGTCGGTCGAGAGGAACTTGCCGATCGCCGGGTCGTAGTCCCGCGCACCGAGGTGCGTGAGCCCGGTGGTGGCGTCGGCCGCGCCGCCGACGAAACCCTGCTGTCCCGGCCAGCTCGCCGGTTGCTCACCGCGTGGCCGGCCGAAGAGGTCCAGCTTGCGGCGGCTCGGGACCAGCGTCCACGGTTCCACGGCCAGTGTCTGCGTGCCCTGCCGATCGGTGACCGTGAAGGTGAACTTGGTGCCGCTGCGGACCGCGATCTGGTTCGACCCGTGTGCGTAGTACCGGATGCCGGTGATCTTCTTGGTCGACTCGTCGAACCGCAGCTCCTCGCCGTCCAGGTACAGGGTGGCGCCGCCGGGGTCGCGGGAGATGATCCGCTCGCCGTCGACGTCGTAGACGTTGGTCGTGGTCTTCCCGTTCGACACCGACGTTTCCGCCCTGCCTTCGACGTCCCACGTCAGCGTCTGGTCGCTGCCGTCGGGAGCCGGACGGGTCTTCGTCGCGCCCGCCTGGTCGTACTCGTATCTGCGGGTCGTCGCCTGTGCCCCGATCTTCGTGGTCACCGAGCTGACCGCGTGCGGACGAGCCTGGCCCTGGGCCGGGTAGGTGTACTCGCGGACGGTGTCGGCGGCACCGTTGAGGCCGTGCTGCCGCTCGGTCTTGCGGTTGCCGATCTGGTCGAACGCGAAGCTCGACCAGTACGGCGCGGCGCCGCCGAGGTTCGCCCCGGCCGCACCGCAGCCGGCCGCCGTCGTCCACGCCTCGGTGATCCGTTGCAGGCTGTCGTAGCCGAAGCACTGCACGTCGGGCGTCTCCCCGCCGGGCGCGTCGGACTGCTTGGTGACGTTGCCCGCCTGGTCGTAGCCGTAGTTGCGGTCCTCGATCTTGACCGGGTTCTTGACCTCCCGTTCCACCAGCGATCGGTTGAGCCTGCGGTTGCTGTCGTCGTAGTACAGCGTCTGCCACATCCGGAACGGCTTCGGGCCGCGCGCGATCTGTGCGGGCTCGGAGAACTTGGTGTACAGAGTGTCGGTGACGTACTCGGTCCCGCCCGCGGAGAGCGTGTCCGGCAGACCCATGCCGTCGTAGCCGACGGTCACCTTCTCGGCGGGCAGGTCACCCGCGGCCGGCGTGGTGATCTCCTTGCGGGCGCCGTTCGGCAGGTATCCGTAGGAGAAGGTGTAGGAGCCCGCGAGCTCCTTCTGTACGTCGGGGATCGTCACGGTCTTGCCGGTCGGCTGGTAGGAGTCGGTGTAGCCGAGCACGTCCGTCTTGTACTTGGCCGTCCCGACCTGCCTGGTCGACGTCGTCAGCTGCCCCTTGGCCAGCGTGTCGTACGTCCACTCGGCCAGCACGGGTTTGGTGCCGTCCGGCAGCACCTGGTGAAGCTTCGTGGTGCGCCCGAGCTTGTCGCTGACGTACTGGAGCTTGATGTTGCGGGCGTCCTCGGTGGTGAGCACCTTGCCGTTGTCGTCGAACGTCGTCTCCGAGACGCCCTTGTCCGGGTCCTCGGTGCGGGTCTTCCTGCCTCGCATGTCGTAGGTGTAGCGCCAGGTGTTGTTCATCGGGTCGGTGAGCGTCGCGAGCGCACCGGCCTTGGTGTAGCCGTACTTCGTCGTGTCGTACGCGCCGGAGTGGTCGCGGCCCTGGTACTGCCGCAGCTCCGTCAGCTGGCCGCGGGCGTCGAACACCTTCGAGGTCACCGTGTTGCCGACGGGGGGAATGACGTCGACGCTGTCCCCCCGGTAGAAGGTGGTCGTGCGGCGCTGCTCCGAACCGAGCCGGAACGCGACGGACAGGAACGGGCGGGCCGCACCGTCGAACGTGGTGACGGTCTGCTCGTAGATGTTCTGGTCCGGCGCCGCGAACAGCCAGGTGTCCGGGTTGGCACTGTTGTAGTACGGCGAGTTCTGCTTGATCGCCAGACCGCGCGAGTCGTAGATCGTGTCGGTCAGGACGCGGCCGCCACCCCACGCGGGCGCCTGGGTCTGCCGTTCGCGCAGGAAGCCGTCGAACAGGGCGTGGCTGGTCGTGTAGTTGTTGTTGGGCTGGAGAGTCTCCGTGCTGATCGCGCTGATCCCACTCGCGCGCAGCTGGTAGCTGTGGCGGATGTTCGGTCCGTCACCGTCGCTCTTCGACCGGCCGGGCTTCCAGACGGCGGTGAGCCGGCCCAGCGAGTCGTACTCCATGTCGGTCCGCTTGTTGTTGGCGTCCAGCACGACCGTCGTCTTGCCGTAGGCGGAGTCCAGTTCCGACCTGACCTGGTGGCCGAGCTCGTTGGTCACCGTGCTGCCGGCCGGGATGCCGGTGGCCGGCGAGTAGTCGGTCGTGGTGGTCGCGCCCATCGCGTCGGTCGACGTGCGCACCCGGCCGTAGCCGTCGTACTCGGTCGTGGACTGCGTCTTGTACGGGTACGCGCCGTCCTCGACGCGTACCTCGACCCTGGTCGGGTCGCCCCGGTCCGGCGCCGAGCCGTGCTGCTCCTTGTCGTTCTTCCCGTCGTAGTAGGTCCTGGTGTCGCTGATGTGGTCCCGGGGATAGGCCGGAGTCCGTCCGCACGGGACACCGACGGTCGTCACCTGGCTGGGCAGCGTGAGCAGCCACTTGCCGGTGTTGCGGGCGTACGTGGTCGTGGTGCACCGGTCGTCGTCCGTCGTGTCGACGTCACCGAGGTCGTTGATCTCCTTGAGCGTGCCGTACGGTTCGTCGAACTCGTTGTCGACCTGGGTGCGCCGCCACTTGTCGTTCGGCAGCGCGGTACGGGTGTAGGTCTTCCCGGTGTTCACCATGAAGGCCTTGGCCGCGCCCTGGGTCGCGGTGGGGCCGTACCTCCACGGGTCACTGATCGTGCCGGACACCTGGACGTCCGTGTCGCCGTTGAAGGTGATCTCCTCGCGCAGGAAGCCCGCGAGGCCTTCGAGGTCGTCGCGCTTGCCCGTGGAGTCCTGGATCTGCACGGCCTTCGTCCCGCCCTCGCGGTTGAGCCGGTCACCGTTCATGCCGCGGAAGTAGACGTACTGGGTCTTTGGCTTCTTGTCCGCGGGCACCTGGACGTCGCCCTTGACGACCTCGACCTTGCTGTAGCCGCGCCACTCGTTCCAGGTGCGGCGCGCCTCGGGGATCAGCGGGTTGTCGTTGAAGTGCCACGCGCCGCCGTCGAGGTAGCGGTAGGTGGTGACCTGGGACGGGGCCATGCCGACCCGGTCGGTCTCCACGACCGACTCGACCACGTACTTGTGGAACCAGTCGTCCTGCGGGCCGGCGCCCTTGTAGGCCCAGCGGACCGGGAAGCACCGCTGCTTGTTGGCCTCCACCACCGGCTTGCTCGTCGGTGTGCAGTCCACCGGCGCGTAGTTGGCCTGGACCACGCCGCCGGACTCGTTCTGAATCGCGTACAGCCGGAACTTCTCCATCGACGGCAGGCCGTCCTCGGCGGAGTTGACCCGGTTGTAGAGCCACTTGCCGTAGAACTTGACCGGATCCTTGGCGACCTGGTCGCCGACGAGCCCGCGGTTCGTGATCGACTTCAGCCAGAGCCCTGCTCCGGTGCCGTCGCCGGGGGCGGGAAAGCTGTGCTCCAGCACCCACTCCTCGACATTGCGGTAGCCGCTGCCGGCACGCACCTGCGTGGTGACCTTGCCGAGCTTCCTGGTGGTCCAGAAGGTCGGCGAGATCCTGGTCGGACAGGTGTCCGCCGAGCAGTCCTGGTCCCACGGCACATCCGGGTACGAGGTGCTGTTGTGCACGGCGCAGTTGGTATCAGGTGCGCAGCGTTCGGGGTTGTCGAACACCACCTTCGCGGCGGCGGTCTCGCCGTCGCGCCTTCCGTACTCGATCCGGCTCAGCGAACCACCACGGGTGTACGGCTTGGTCTGCTTGCCCATGTTGGCGCCGTACTTGTTGGTCTCGGCGTCGTAGTAGTAGGTGATCTCGTCGCCGTGCCGGTCGACGGCGCGGTCGAGGCTCCACCGCCACACCTGGTCGCAGGCCGCCTGGGCGAAGTCGGCCTGGTAGCACCGTTCGCCGGGGTTGTTGCCGTAGACCGGGACGGTCCAGCTGGACTTCGCCTCCGCGCGGGAGCCGAAGAAGTACTGGGTGCCGTCGTTCGTGGTGACCTTCCAGGACTCGTTCTTGTCACCCTCGTTGATCAGCTCGATCTTCGAGCCGTTGTCGTTGGTGGAACGCCACTCGGTGCCGTTCTTGATGAGCTGGCCCACGTTGCCCGAGGTGGCCAGCGAGATCACCTCGGTGCCCCAGCAGAGGTCACCGGTCCGCTTGTCCTCGTCCGCGATGTCATCGGCACACGACTTGTGGGTGCGGGTGATGAACCCCGGCGAGTAGACGAAGCCCTCGCCGACGGAGGACGGTTGGTTGTTGGCCGCGGCCACGCGCCCGTCAACCGCGCTCGACGAGTACGACAGTCCGACCGCCGGCGCGAACCCGCCGGGCACCGGCGGCACCCGCATCGGATACGCCCAGGTGAAGTTGCCGGAGTTGGTGGACACCTGCCACGCCGCCGCCGGCGCTACCGGTGTCGCCTTGTAGTCGCCCGCCGCGCCGTCCGGCGCCGCGGTCACGCCGTACACCGTGGACTCGTTGCCCGCTGTGGTATCGGCGCGCAGCTTGCCCGACTTGGCGTCGTTCACGGTCGGGATCGTCGTGCCGGTGCGGCACTTGTCCTCGGCGGGAGTGGTCGCCGCGCAAGCGGGCAGCTTGACCAGGCGCAGGCGGGTGGCCCAGTCACCGCCGTAGGCGTGCCGGAACTTCGAGTAGTCCACCTCGACCGACACCGGCCCCGGCTGGGCCACGCCATCAGCGCGCTGCAGCTTGATCAGCACGCCCGCTGCTGCCTTCTCCGCCGCGCCCCGATCGAGCACCTCGACCTTGACCTTGCTCGGCGACCTGCCGTCCGGGCTGCCGACCCAGATCGGCATCTTGGCCGCCTGGTTGCGCTTCGCCTCACCCGGCTCGTTCGCCACCTCGGCCGTGCCCGCGGCCGGCCAGGTTACGGCGGGGTTCCCGCGTACGGCGCGGGAGTCGTCGGCCGGTTCGGGCGCCACCGTGCCGGGGACGCCGGACACGGACTTGTCCTCTTGCGGCGCGGACGGGAGGTTGTCCGCCGCCTGTGCTTGTCCCGCGGTGGCGGGCAACACCAGCGATATCGCCAGTGTCGCGGCCACGGCGGCTCTCCACGTGAGTCTCATGGGTTCTCCTGGTCAGACCGGGGGAAGGACGTGGCCGAGAAGCTTGTCGACGGTCTGGCCCTCGCAGTGGGGGCTGGTCGAGTCGAAGCTCTCGTTGGAATCGGTCGTGCGGCAGCGATAGAGCGGACGGGACTCCTGACCGGCGGGAGGATCGGTGAAGATCCTGCCGACCTTGCCGATCGAGGTCTTGCCCTCGCAGGCGGCGTCGGTCGAGCTGAACTCCTCGCGGCCGTCGAAGCAGCCGTACAGCGCGACGGCGCCGGGCACGTCGACCGAGGGCACCAATCCCAACGTTCCTTCGGCGCGGTAGCCCGACGGTTCGCTGCGTACGGTCGTCCAATGCTGAGCGGGCCGGTTGTGGTCGTTGTAGCGGACGAGGGGCTGGTACGCGCGGACGTAACCCAGCTGCCACAACACCTGCTGGCCCTCACAGTCGGATTGCACCGACTCGAAGCGCTCGGTGCCGACGACGCAGGTGCTCAGCGTCAGGGTCGGGACGTCAGCGGGCTTCGCGGTGTACACCACGCCGAGGTCAGCCAGCTTGGTCTTGCCCTCGCAGTCCGCCGCCACCGAGGCGAAGTGGTCGATCCCGGCCAGGCAGCTGTACAGCATCCGCGTGTTCGCGGCCCCCGCCGGAGCGAAGTGGCCGAGCGAGCCCTCGCGGTGGAAGCCGTCCGGCACGACGCCCGTCGTGGTGATGTGCTCACCATTGAAGCCGCGGTACCGGCTCAGTCCGATGAACGCCGACCTTGGGTCGGCGGGCGGGGTGCCCGACTCGGCTTCGATCGCCGCCTGCCTGAGCACGCCGGTGTGGACGGAGCCGTAATCGATCGTGCCGGCCCAATAGCCCGCCTCTCCCTTGCCGAGTTGGAACGCCCCGCCGGCGTTCCAGCCGAGTTTGACCGACGCCCTGCCCTCCGGCTGGCCGTTGACGTACAGCCGGATCTCACCGGCGGCCGCGTCGTACACGCCCGCCAGGTGGGCCCACTCAGTCCGTACCGGCGTTCCGGAGACCGCCGTGACGACATCCGGCGAGTCCACATCAGATGTGGCGACGCTGAACGCCCACTTCTTCTGGCCGCCCTCCGTCCGGTAGCCGAGCTGGAACCCGCTCGTCCTGGTGCCCTCCTGGCTGACCGCGGTGTGTTTCGCGGCATCCAGGACGGTGGCACGCACCTTGGTGGTGACCGTGAAGCTGTTGTCCGTGCGCACCACCGGAGCGGCCGTGCCGATCGAGCCCGTGGTCCCGTCGAACTGCGCCGCGCGGCCGCCGTTCGGCGCCGTCGTCCAGGTCACGCCGCCCGTCGGCGCGCCGTGACGGTCCTGGCCCGAGGCGTCGGAGGCGTTGTCGTTCAACTGCCACAGTGCCTCCCGCTTCGTGCTCAGCGAGGCGAGCTCGTAGATCTCGCTCTCGGGATCCGGGCGGTCACCCGGGTTGACGCGACCGTCGCTCAGCACCCGGTCGAATGCCTTGACGTCGTCGATGGCGCCGAGGAAACCGTTGGTAGGGTTGCCGTTCCACCATGCCCGGCCGAACTGCACCGCGCCGTCGCCGTGCCACGCGGTGGTCTTCTTGGCGCTGCCCTGCAACTGGCCGTTCACGTAGAACCTGATCTCCTGCCGGCTGGCGTCGTAGCTACCCGCCAGGTGCGTCCACGCGCCCTGCACCGGCGCGGCGCCGGCCGCCACGCCGTCGAAGGTGTCGTCGTCCTTGCCGGTCTTCGGCATCTGGAACCGCCACTTGCGGGCGTCGCCGTCGTAGCCGAGGAAGAAGCCGCTGACCCGGCCGCCGTCCTGCGAGACGACCTCGCGCGACCAGCCGTCGACCGCGTCCAGCCTGGCCCACGCGGACACGGTGAAGCTCTGGTCCGTGCGGACGGTGCTGCCACCGGCGGTGCCGACCCAGGAGCCTCCGTCGAACCTCAGCGCGTCTCCGATCCGGCCGCCGGTCCAGGCGACACCCTTGTCAGGCAGGGTCCCGTCGTGCCTGGCCCCGGACGAGTCGGTCGCGGTCCTCGACGTGTCCCAGCCGTCGAGCTTCCAGTGCGCCACCGGCGGCGTGGACGGTCCCGCGCGGAAGTGGTACCTGCGGGTGACGGTGCCGATGTTGCCGGCCCGGTCGACGCTCACCACGTACAGGTCGGTGGGCTTGTCGGTGAGCGGAGTGATGTTCACCGTGGCCGTGCCTCCGGGCCGGTCAGCGGCTACGTACGTCTTCGGCTGGTCGTTGTCCAGGTCGTAATAGAAGCCCGCGACATCGCCGAGCCCGTTGGCGGAGAACGAGAACAGACCGGGCTTGCCGACCGGGCCCCCGACGCCGTCCTCGGGAAACGCGCCCGACGAGACCGCCGGTTCCTTGTTCGGCGGCGTCTGGTCGAACACCAGGTAGCACGGCTGTGAGAACGGGCCGTCGGCCGTGTCGTCCTTGCCCCGCGCCCACCACGAGATCCGGTCGCCGTCGGCGAACGTGCCCGGCGGGATCTGCGCGGTGAACTCGGTGCCCGAGTGCTGCCTCGCCTTGACGACGTTGCCGACCATCTGACCGTTCTTCCACCACTGGAACTCGGCCGCGACGTCGGAACCCTCCGGGTCGCTCACCGTCGCGCGCAACGTCGGCGTGGTGGTGGTGATCGCCCGGTCGTCCGGGTGGTCGACACAGGCGATGTTCGGGTCCGTCGACATCCAGTACGGCTGGTTGGGCAACGAGTTGTAGTTGACGATCAGCGTGGCGTTCGGGTCGAACTTCTTCCACGACAGGTTGTCACCCTCGTTGGCCGCCTTGAGCATGAACGTCTGTGTCCGGTCGCCCTGGTTGAGGCCGTGCTGGACCTGGCCGGTGACGTTCCAGCCGAGCCATGCGCTCGGGCAGCTGGAGTTGTACCCCTGCGCGACGTCCTTGCTGCCCGCCCACCAGGCTCCCGGCTGCTGGTTCCAGGTGGTGGAGCGGCTGATCGCGCCGGTGTGGTACAGCTCGACCGTCCGCTTGGTGCAGGACGGCGAGTAGGTCTCCCTGGTGTTGAGCTCGGCGCTCAGGATCTGCTTGCCCTGCAAGGCGCTGACGTTGAACTGGAAGTACGAGCGGATCTTGACCGTCGGCCACTCCCAGTTGCTGTAGCCGACCTTGGCGATGTTGTCGCCGTCACCACCCCAGTAGTTGTCGTTGGGGTGCTGCTCGTAGACCAGGGCCCAGCCGTCCATCGGCGTGTTGAAGTCCGGGTCCAAGTAGACCGGATACCGGGTCGCCGGGTCCTTCAGCAGCTTCTGGTCGGCCACGACCGCGATCTGCCGCGGCGTGACCTCGACCGAGCCGATGGCCCGCTTGGAGTCTTCGACGGGCGCCCGGTCCTGCTTCGCCGGGCTCGCGGCCCGGCCGGTGTCCCACAGCTTCGGCGCGGCCGACTGGAACACCGGCCGGCCCTTGTCGTCGACCGCGGTGATCGTCTGGTCCTTGCCGGTCGTCAGCTTCAGCCCCTTGGTCTTCACCCCGAGCTTGAGCCGGCCGAGCTCCGGGTTGGCGGCGGCCTTGCGGTTCTTGATCACGAGAACCTTGCTGTAACCGCTGGCGCGGGCGGTCATTTTGAGGTCAACGCCGGGCATGACCTCGGAGTAGGTCGCGGTGTCACCCTCCACCGTCGGCGCGGGCAGCTGACCCGGCCAGGTCAGCGTCAGCTGCTTGGCCGCGTCGCCGAGCCGGACCAGCGGTTCGGTGCCACCGCCGGAGAACGCGACGGGCACGACACCGGCCTCGGGAGCGAGGGACTTGCCGTCCACCCGCAGCTTGGTGTCGACGGGCACCCAGCCCTGACCGCGGCGGACCCGCTGCGGCAGGACCTTCGCCTCCACCGTCGAGGTGCCATCCGGGTTCACATAGACGAACTCGGTCGGAGAGCCCGCTTCCGGCAGCTCGACCCGCTTGCCCGTCGCCTTGGCGATGGCCGCGGGCGACCGCCCGGGTTTGTCCTCCGCCTCCGCCACACCGGATGCGACCCCCTGTACCAGCGACGCCAGGAGCACGCTGGTGACAGCGAGTGCTGTTGTTCTTCGCATCGATCCCCCCGAAATGTTGATTTCCGGAGCATCGTGCTGAGGCGACCTACACGCGGGCCTACACGCGATCTACTCACGGCGGGTCGGACGCCACGCCCTCTGCCGTACCGGAAGGGTCAGGCTTCCTTTTACGGACCGGCGCGTTGTCTCAGACCCTGGTAACAGCGGCTTTCGGTGACTCGGTGGAGACGAGGGGTGGAGATGCGGCGATTCGAGGACAAGGTCGCGCGCACCCGGGTCAGCGGCGCCGGTTGCGTGGAAAAGTCGGACCGACCTGTTGTCTCAACCGGGCGTGGTTCCGATCGAATTTGGGTGACAGTGGGATCCACTGGGGTCGTCACCGGGTCGGGTGGTGGGGAGCGCGTATGGGCAGGTTCAGGTCGGGTAACGCTGCGGTGCTGGCGCGATCCCAGGCGGCGATGGCGGATTCGCAGGAGAACAGCGCGGCGGTGTTGCAGGTCGTGCAGGCGCTCGGGCGGGCCCGCAGCGTCGCGGACGCGACCCGGATCGCGTTGGACACCGTCCGGAAGAGTTTCGGCTGGGCGTACGGCTCTTTCTGGCGGACTGACCCGCAGGTGAAGGTGCTGCGCTTCGCAGCGGAGTCCGGCGACGCCAGCGCGGAGTTCCGTCAGGTGACGGCGTCGGCGTCGTTCGCTGAGGGGGTTGGGCTGGCCGGGCGGGCCTGGCGGGCGAAGGACCTCGTATTCGTGGCTGACCTGGGGCAGCTCACCGATTGTGTGCGGGCACCGGTCGCGGTGAAGGCGGGGGTGCGTAGCGGGGTGTGTTTCCCGCTGCTGGTCGGCGGCCGTGTGATCGGGACGATGGATTTCTTCACCACCGACACCCTGGACCCGTCCCCGCAGCGCCTGGACACCCTGCGCGCGGTGGGGCTGCTGGTCTCCCAGACCCTGGAACGGCTCGCCGACGCTGAACGGCAGGCGAACGCGTCCGCCGATTCCGCCGCGGTCACCGCCGTGCTGCGGGCCGTCACCGCGGCGAACAGCCCGGAGCAGGCCGCCCGGACCGCTTTGGAGGCGATTCGCACCGGGTTCGGCTGGGCGTATGGCTCGTACTGGCATGTCGATCCCCGCGACAACGCGCTGCATTTCGTGGTCGAGTCCGGTAGCGCCGGCGAGGAGTTCCGCCGGGTCACGGAGCAGGCCAGCTTCGCCGAAGGTGTCGGGCTGGCGGGCCAGGCCTGGCGGAAGAGGGACATGCTGTTCGTCCAGGACCTGGGCGAGCTGACCGACTGCGTGCGCGCGCCCGCCGCGCAGCGGGCCGGGGTGAAGTCCGGGGTCGCTCTGCCGCTCATCGTGCGGGGGGCGGTGATCGGCACCATGGACTTCTTCACCACCGATGTCCTGGACGAGTTGTCCGACAGCCGCGCCGAGGCGTTGCGTAACGCGGTGTTCCTCGTCGCCGAGGCGATGCAGCGCATCGAGGAGACCAACCGGGTCAGCTCGGCCGGCGCGGAACTGGTCACCTCGATCGAGGAGGCCGAACGCAACGTCGTCGCCGCGACCAGCGTGGCCGCGCAGGCGCAGAGCATGACGGCTGACGCTAACGCCTCCGTGCACCGTCTGGAAGTGTCCAGTACGAAGATCGGCGACGTCGTCAAGGTGATCACGAGCATCGCGGAACAGACCAACCTTCTCGCGTTGAACGCCACCATCGAGGCTGCCCGGGCCGGTGAGCTCGGTAAGGGGTTCGCGGTGGTGGCGGGTGAGGTCAAAGAGCTCGCCCAGAGCACAGCCCGCGCCACCGACGACGTCGGCACCCTGGTCGGCGCGATCCAGACCGACGCTGCCACCGTTGTGGAGGCCCTTGCGGGTATCGGCCAGATCGTCGACAAGATCAATGAAACGCAGACCATGATCAGTGGCGTGCTCACCGAACAGGCCGCCGTCACACGCGACATCGTCGGCGCATAGCGAAAGAGGAATCTCGCCGGAGCGGAGGTCGATTCCCCAACCTGAGGCCTGGCTGCTGTGTTAGGGGTCCAACGGCCCTAACCAACGCGGCCCCGCGGGCGAAGACTTTCGGCACGAACACCTGCCGGAGGTACGCGATGAGGAAACAGAACCGTCTGCCGATGCGAGCCGGCACAGCATCGGCCCTGGTGGCGGTGCTGCTGATCCGGGGAGGTCGCCACCACAACGGCCGGGCCGCCTCCCCGCTGACCCCGAATCCGACATCTGAACCACCCGCAGTGCCCTTCCACCGGAGAGGCCATGGTCGGCATGAGCATCCCTGACCTGCAGCCGGCCCCCGAACAATCCGATCTCGCCGGTCCGGGCACGGCCACGGACGGGGGCGGTCTGTCCGCGTCCGAGGCGGCCACCAGGCTGGTGCGGGACGGCGCCAATGTGCTGCCGACGCGCCGGCCGGCGCCGCTGTGGCGGCGGGTCGCCTCGCAACTACGTGATCCCCTGGTGCTGGTCCTGCTGGCCGCGGCCGCCTTCACCCTGTTCACCGCCGACTTCACCGATGCGTCCGTCATCCTGTTCGTCATAGTCGTGAACACCACGGTCGGCGTGGTGCAGGAGGTCAAAGCGGAACGAGCCATCACCGCGCTGTCGGCGTTGACCGCGCCGGACGCCCGGGTGGTGCGCGACGGCGTCGAGCAGGAGGTCCCGGCCGCCGGCCTGGTCGTCGGTGACCTGCTCGTGCTGGCCGAGGGCGATGTCGTCCCGGCCGACGCGCGCGTCACGGAATCGGTCGCGCTGCTGGTCGACGAGTCCGCGCTGACCGGGGAGTCCGCACCAGTCGACAAGACCGCCACCGGTGTCCTGTCGGCGGGCACGGTGGTGGTGCGCGGCCGAGGCCGCGGCGTCATCACCGCCACTGGAGCGGCCAGTGCCATGGGCCGCATCGCGGCGATGATGGTGACCACGGCGGGGCTGACCCCGCTGCAACGGCGCCTCGCCGGGGTCGGCCGGATGCTGGCCCTGTTCGCGGCGGGCCTGTGCGCTGTCGTGCTCGCTCTCGGACTGTGGCGCGGGCAGCCCGTGCAGCTGATGATCGTCATCGCTATCACCCTGGTGGTCGCGGCGGTCCCGGAATCCCTGCCGGCCGTGGTCACCCTCAGCCTGGCCCTGGGCGCCCGCCGGATGACCGCCCGGCACGCCGTCATCCGGCGCCTGCCCGCGGTGGAGACCCTCGGCTCGGTGACCGTCCTGGCCACCGACAAGACCGGCACTCTCACCGAGGGCACCATGGTCGTCCGTGCGTTGTGGACGACCGAGGGCGACACGGTCGTCGACGGCACCGGCTACGCACCTCAGGGTGAGCTGCGCCGCGCCGGCACCGTCGTCACCGGGCCGGACAGCCCTGATCTGACGGAGTTGCTCCGGGCAGCGGCACTGTGCAACGACGGATCGCTGCGCGCGCCCGACGGCGACAGCCCGGACTGGTCACCGGTCGGCGACCCCACCGAGGTCGCGCTGATCACCGCCGCGGCGAAGGCCGGCATCGACCGGCGCAGGTTGGACGTCGAGCTGCCGAGGGTGACGGAGCAGCCCTTCGACAGCATCCGGAAACGCATGTCGACCGCCCACCGGCTGCACGACGGCCGGACCAGAACCGTCTGCAAGGGCGCGCCGGAGGCCGTACTCCAGCCCGCCGTCCTGGCCGACCCGGCCGAGCTGATCGCCCGTGCCGCGGCCCGGGCCGGCGAACTCGCCGCCGACGGTTTCCGGGTGCTGGCGGTCGCTCAGGCCGACCGGGCGACCGATCCCGACAACGATGCCGCGGAGCAGGGTCTGCAGCTGCTCGGCCTGGTGGCCATCCTTGATCCGCCCCGGGCCTCGGCTGCCGCCACGATCGCCGCCTGCCGCGAAGCCGGCATCACGCCGGTGCTGATCACCGGAGACCACCCGGCCACCGCCGCCGCGATCGCCACCGACCTCGGCATCATCACCGCCGGTGACGACGTGACCGACTGCCGCATCACCGACCCGGGTGCCCGGGCCGGCCAGGGCTCCCGGGTCTTCGCCCGGGCCACCCCGGAACAGAAGGTCGCCATCATCGACGCCCTGCGAACGGCCGGGCATGTCGTCGCGATGACCGGTGACGGTGTCAACGACGGTCCCGCCCTGCACCGCGCCGACATCGGCGTCGCGATGGGCAAACGGGGCACCGAGGTCGCCCGGCAGGCCGCCGATCTGGTGCTGGCCGACGACGAACTGGCCACGGTCGTGGCGGCCGCCGAGGAGGGCCGCCGGGTGTATGCGAACATCCGCCGGTTCCTGCTCTACGCCCTGTCCGGCGGGGCCGCCGAGATCGCCGTGATGCTGGCCGGACCGTTCCTCGGCCTGCCGCTGCCGCTGCTCCCGGCGCAGATCCTCTGGATCAACCTGATCACCCACGGCCTGCCCGGCCTCGCCCTGGGCAGCGAACCCGTCGACCCGGACGCCATGCGGCGCCCACCCCGGCCGCCGTCGGAGACGGTGCTCGGCGCCGGGCTGTGGAAACGCATCATCCGCGTCGGAACGGTCATCGCCGCGGTTACCGTCGGCGTCGGGGTCTGGGCACACGCCACCGATCGGCCGTGGCAGACCCTGACGTTCCTCGCTCTCGGCGCGACCCAGCTCGCCGTCGCTCTCGGATCCCGGGCGCGTCCGGGCCTGCGGGCCAATCCGATGCTGTTCGCAGCGGTCGGTGTCGCCCTCATTCTGCAACTGGCCGGCATCTACCTGCCGATTCTGCAGGGACTGCTGGGCACCGAATCACCGGCTCTGGCCGACCTGCTGATCGTCGGCGTGGTGTCCAGCCTCGGCTTTGCGGCGATCCGGCTCGACCGCCTCATCCACCCGGCGAAACGGCCGGCCTGGCTGGGCCGTTCTGGTGGGTTTCGGCCTGCCGCTGCTCGCCGCTGACGAGTCCGCAAAGCGGTGGCGCGCGGGCGCAATTCATGAGGATCACGAAGCCATGACGCCTGCTCGGGCTGTGGCCGGGGGCTCCCGCGCGCGGCAGGTGGCCCCCGTGGTCCGCCACTCTGATCACCTCGTTGTCCGACGGACGGGCCGCGCTGGTCTTCACCCTCCACCTCCCGGCCAAGGCCAGGGAACTCCGCTCGGCCATCGCCGAACTCACCACGGGCGGTGTCGCCGGCCCACCCCGGTCCTCGCTGAACCGCCCGATCGGAGCTCACCGCCGTCTCGCCGTGGCCCGCACCGACCTGGCCTCGGTGCAACGGGTGGCGCACGCACACGGCGCCACGGTCAACGACGTCGTCCTCGCCGCGATGACCGGCGCCCTGCACACGGTGCTGATTCATCGCGGGGAGAACGCCGACCGGTTCGTCATCTCTGTGCTGGTTCTCAGCTGCCTGCTGGCGGCCGCGTTGCTGTTCAGCGGATCGCGGAAGATCGCCGGAGGGAAGGCGGTCACTGGTGAAGCCGCGTATCTTGGTGTTCCGATGCGGGGCTATCGCCTCATCGGAGTTGCCGAAGTCGCCGCGACCGCAGGACTGCTGATCGGACTGGCCTGGGCCGCGCTGGGTGTCGCGGCCGCGACGGGACTCGTCCTGCTGATGTCCGGCGCCGTGATTTCCCACGTCCGGGTCGGCGACGCTGCAGACCGGTGGGCACCCGCCGCCGTCCTGGCCGTCGTGCTTGCGATCGTCACCCTGCTGTTGCGTATCGCGTCCCTCTGATCAGCTCTGATCAGAGCTGATCAGAGCCGAGGTGATGACATGTCGCGCAAGATCGTCAGTCCCGCCGCCGCAATCAAACTGACCTGCCCGATGCCGCTACGCGTTATCGATCGCCTTGGCGAGCAACGCGTGAAGCTGTTGCTGTTCCTTGAGCGTCAGGCCGGCGAGCGGCGAATGCCTCACCACGGTACTGAGCAGCCGTTCGCGGACGTCGTCACCGGCCTCGGTCAGGACCAACGTGCGAATGCGCCCATCTTGAGGGTGCGGGCGCCGCTCCGCCAGGCCCCGCTGCTCGAGCTTGGCACTGAGCAGCGTGACGTTCGACGGGTCGCAGTGCAGAAGGCGGCGATCTTGCGGAGTGAAAGCGGATCGGCGTCCGGTCGCAGGAGCCAGAGAACGTCAGCGAGGGGGCGGTCAGCTCGAGCCGGTCCAGCCCGTCCTTCTGGGCTGGGGCGCACCGCGTGTCCGTGTCAAAGGAATGAGAGGCGTCATGGACGGAAGAACTACGCCGACCGGGCTTCCGCGGATCGTGTCGAACCCTGTCATGGGCGTCACGGTCGAGTTTGTGACCGCCGGCGACGAGAGCGACGGCGAGCACGTCGAGGCTCGGGTGAGCATCCCGGCGGGCGACAAGGGTCCGCCGCCGCACTTCCATACCGACTTCGAAGAGACGTTCACTGCTCTCGAAGGCACTCTGTTCGTGGACTTGGGCGACCGGCGCGGCATCTCGTTGCAACCGGGTGAGCCGGTCCATGTCGCGCGGAACGTTCGACACCGGTACTACAACGATCGCGCGCACCTATCCGATCGACCGCGTCCGCGACGCCTACGCCGAACTCAACAACCGGCACACCCACGGAAAGATACGCGCTGGCGGCAGATCATCCGCAGCGGGTCACGCGGCTCGCCATCGGAGAAGCCAGCCGGGGCTTCGCGCCGTCACCACCGATGATCGCACCCAAGGTCGTCGCGCAGAAAGCGTGGCACTTCGCGTTCAACCGGGCCGGGGAAATCAGCGAGCGGATGGTTCAGGGCCGTGAGGAGATCTACTTCGGTCACCAGTTCACGTCGAAGGGCGCCCATCCGGGCAGCGTGCCGTCCGAGGCGGTCGACGTGTACGCCGCGGCGCTCAGGAAGCCCGCCACTCTGCGCGCCAGTTTCGAGTACTACCGGGACGACCTCACCGATGCCCAGCAGGAGCGGCGCAGGCGTACGCCACTCGCCATACCGGTGCTGGCCATCGGCGGCGGGGCTTCGATGGCCACGCGGTCGAACAATTTCTGCGACCACTGGCAGCCGATCTGACCTCCGTCGTTCTGCCCGGCGCCGGCCATTACCTCTCCGACGAAGCCCCAGCCGCTCTGCTGGCCGCGTTGGAGTCGTTTCTGTGACCGCATGAAGGCGTCCGGAAGACGTCGACGGAAGTGATGCGGGCGTGCCGGTACGTCGAGTACATCGCGTACACCCGGCAGCCGGGTACCCCTGGCAGGCCGCAAGGCCAGGCGGGCCGGACGGCATTGATCATGTTGTTCAGGCTGGTCATGGCCGATATCGGCCGCCGGTGGGAGGCTCGGCGGCAACCCCGGAGACCGGTCGGCTCGTAGAGGTGGTTGAAGGAGGTACCTACATGCCGCGTCCCACTCGTGACGACGAGTTCGTGACGTTCGTCCGCATCAATCGAACGTCACTGCTCAAGTTCGCCGGCCTGCTGACGGCGGGGGACCACCACCGGGCCGAGGACCTGGTGCAGATTGCCCTGTCCAAGCTGTATGTGGCTTGGCCGAAACTGGACCGGCCGGAAACGATTCTGGCCTACACCAGGCGCACGGTCCTGAACAGCCACATCGACGAGTCTCGACGCCCGTGGTGGCGCAGAGAACGGTCGACGCCCGATCTTCCGGAAATGCCTGCCCACGAGGGTCCGGACGGGATCACAGGCTTGAACGACGGCCGATTCGGCCCGATCGGGCAACAGGTGCGGGCAGCCCTGGCGGAGCTGCCCAAACAGATGCGGGCCGTCGTGGTCCTGCGCTACTGGCTGGACCTCAGCATCGACGAAACCGCCCGGATGCTCGGCTGCAGCCAGGGCACGGTCAAGAGTCAGGCGGCCAAGGGGACGGCCAAGCTGCGCCTCCTCCTTCCCGCGCCGTCGCACGCGGCGGGCGGTCAACGGATCGAGAGGACGAACCCATGAATGAGATGAAGATGCTTCTGGACAGCGCGGTCCCGATCGAGAACGAGCCGGTCGACCCGGCCGCAGACCTTTCCCGGGGACGCCGCCGCCAGCGCAAGCGGCAGATGACCCGCGTGTGGGCGGGCGCCGCCGGGCTGGCCGTGGTCGCCGGCGCGGCCGGCATCGTGGTCACGACCGGACCGACCGAACCGGCTCCGCCGCGGGCCGCCACCGCCCCGGCCGGGACGCCCAGCGCGACCACGGGCTCCACCCCGCGCGGCCAGTTGCCGGCCATCGAGCTGGTCGCCTATACGGGCAAGCAGGTGCCCGGCTACGCGGTGAAGTCGGTACCCGAGGGCTGGGAGATTCAGGGCGGCAACAACACCGTGCTGACGATCGCGCCCAAGGGCTTCAAGAACAAGGACGTCAACGAGTGGGTCGGCAAGATCGCGGTCATGCTGGAATCCAAGGACGCGGCGGCCGACGACCGCCCGATCACCGAGGAAGACCTCAAGGCGTGGGGCATGGAGGGCTCGGACCTCGCCCGGACGACCAGCAAGGTCACGATCAACGGTAACGACGGGTCGATCTCACGCCAGACGAAGGTCGACTCCACGTCGACCGTCAACGTGTCGTTCCCCGACGCGAAGGGCCACCACGTCGTCGCTCAGGGGCCGGCCTCGCTCGGCTGGACCGACGCGGAGTGGGCCGAGTTCGCCGAGGGGGTCACGGTTCTGCGCAACGCCGAGCAGGGCGTCGGCTGATCGTCGCCGATGCCTCGAGCACGGGAGGTCCGCGCGAAGCGCAGGCCTCCCGGTCTGCTGCCCGCGTTGCTGGTTCTGTCCTGAGCGTCATCGGGCTGCGGTGGCTGTCATCGGGCCCTGTGTGCACTCGTCGACCAGTTTCTGCCGCACTCACCCACACGGCTGTCGCGGAGCCGGGCCGAAGGCTTGATAGAGGCGGGCGAAGGCGGCCGCGTCCAGGTCGGAGAGCCGCTTGCGCTGGCCCATCAGCACCCCGTCGCGGAGGGATCCAGTGGGCTCGCAGGTCCGGTTGCCGTTCCGCGTGTAGTGCATCTTCGAGTAGTGCATGATCGATCCGTAGTCGTACTCGCCGAGCTCGGCCTCGCCCGTCGGGTGGGTCTCGAACTCGCCGTACGCGCCTGGGTGGATGTTTTCCCAGCGGATCGTCACGTATCGATCGCGGTCGGCCCGGCAGTGCTCGTGGACCCGTCCGAGCGCGTGCCCGATCTCGTGCAGCACGGTGCCGGTGGTGAAGCCGGGCGCCAGCCGCACCTGCTGCCCGCCGCCGGTCTTGCCGACCGGGGAGAAGTTCCGGCGGCCGGTCACAAACCTCAGAAAATCGGTCTGATGGGTACGCCCGACGAAGGCGAAGACACCGAGTTCCCGATAGTGATCGATCGCCCGCAGCACCTCGCCGGCGTCGGGCCCCTCGATGACGAAGGGCACGACGCCGGCCGGCCAGAGCTCGATCCTCACTAGAGCGCATCTGACGGATCATGGTCGGCTCCGGTCGGGTTTGGCGCGGAGCCAGATCATGATCGAGGCGATGGTTACCGTTGCCTCGTAACGGTTTTTCAGCTTGTCGTACCTGGTCGCGACGGC
>NZ_BSTL01000004.1 GCF_030269485.1 Actinoplanes sp. NBRC 103695
TCGCCAAATCCATCCCCGTCCTCATCGGCGCGCTCGCCGCCATCCTCGGCATCGGCGGCATCGCCACCAAGGTGAAGTCGTTCTTCCAGGCGCTGTCGAAGCCGGTGATGAAGGCCGTCGACTGGGTGGTCGGAAAGATCGTCGGACTCGGCAAGAAAATCTGGGCCAAGATCAAGCCCAAAGGCAAGAACAGCAAGGACGGCAAGAAGGCTCCGCCGCAGACTCCGGAGCAGTACAAGACCCAGCTGGCCGCCGGGCTCAAGGCTCTGGACGGCCTGACCGACAAGTACCGCGCCGGCGGTGCCACCGACCGGCAGATCAACGCCGACACCAAGAAGGTGAAGGCCGCCCACCCGATCTTCAAGGAGTTGAGCGCACGCCGCTCCGGGGATGCCTGGGAGTACCGGTATGTGGCCAGCCCGCCGACCACGAGGACCGGTCCGCCGGCGTCCGGGTCGTCGTTCAGCCATGCGCCGGGAGGGTTGGCGGCCCATGAGGGGCACACGATCCTCACCGCGGCCAAGCCGAAGACCATTCACCTGATCACGAAGCACGGTGAGGCGGTCACCGATGCGATGCTCAAGCAGCGGCTGCTCGACGCGCTGCAGATGTTCCGGACCGTACGGACCGAGAAGGTGACCAAGCAGCAGGAACTGGTCACCAACCTGACCCGTGATCTGACCGGTCTTCAGGCGCTCGCCGCCAACCCGCAGCGCGCCGCCAAGATCACCAGGATGCAGGAGCGGATCGCCGAGGCGCAGGCGTTGATCGGCCAGTATCAGGCGATCGACGAGACCAGCCGTGACGAGGTGTTCGCCGCGCTCGACAAGTGGGCCAAGTCGCTGCCGCACATGGTCAGCAAGGAGGTCACGCACTTCACCGACAACAAGATGATGGAGACCATCATCAAGGCCGCGTTGACCGCCAACCAGGCCGCCATCGACGCGGGGTTCACCGCTCCGGACGGCAGCAGCAAACCCAACGGGGCCCAGAAGGCGATCACTCATCCGTCGCCGCCCGGCCTCGGCGCCGGCTACGAGCTCGACCCGGCTAACCTCGTGGTGCCCATCGCGCGCCCGCTGTCCACCCTGGTCCTGCGTCTTGTGGTGTCCGACAGCGTGCAACGCCACTTCATGATCGAAACGGCCTACTTCGAATGACCGACGAGCCCACCGCCGATGCCCTGAGCCGGGTCCGAGCCTTCCTGGAGAGTTTCTACCGGGACGAGGAGTTCGAGGACCGCGGCACCACGAACGCCTTGCGAGGGGAGAGCGCGGACCGCCAGGAGCGGTGGCGCAACGCCCAGGCGTTCGAGCGGGTCCTCGCCGCCGACCTGCCCGAGGGCACGCTTCAGCAACTGGTGTTCCGCTCGGCGGGCCGTGACGTCCTGAGCGACGAGGAGGCCCGCGAGTTCCTGGAGCGGGTCTACGACGGGAACGCGTTCGACGTCGCTGTCGACTGGGACACCCTGGGCTAGGACAACGTCCTAGGCGATCTTCTCCTTGACCCAGTCGTGGAAGGCGCCGATGTGGTGTTCGCTGGGCACCAGCACGCCGCCGGCGCGGTAGCTGCGGGAGGCCATGCCGGGCTGGCAGCGTTCGCAGGCCTCGAAGTCCTGCCGGTTGACCCGGTCGAAGAGCTCCACCGAGGCGTCCAGGTCGGCGCCGGCGGAGACCACGTCGGGCCGGAAGAGCCAGTCGCACTCGACGATCGTGCGGTCGGCGGCCAGCGGGTACATGCGGTGGAAGATGACGTGGTCGGGGACCAGGTTGATGAAGACCTGCGGCTTGATCGTGATGGCGTAGTAGCGGCGGTCCTGGTCTTCGGTGATGGTGTCGATCGAGGTGACGCCGGCGCGGCCGTCGACCGTGAAGCCCTCGATGGACGGGCCGAACTCGGCGCCGTGGCCGACGTAGTACTGCGCGGCGTACCCTCCGGCGAACTCCGGCAGGACGTGCGTCAGCTCGGGGTGGATGGTCGAGCAGTGGTAGCACTCCATGAAGTTCTCGATGATGAGCTTCCAGTTGGCGGCCACGTCGTAGCGGATGCGGCGGCCGACGGTCAGCTCGTCCAGCCGGTAACGGTCGATCGACTCGAGGTCGCCGAGGCGTTCCACGCAGGCGCCCATCACGTCGTCCTCGAACGAGGGCGGGTCGCCGGCGAGCGTCACCCAGACGTAGCCGAGCCACTCGCGGACGTGCACGGGGCTCAGGCCGTACTCGACGCGGTCGATGTCCGGCATCTTCACCAGGTTTGGGGCGGCGACGAGCTTGCCGTCCAGGTCGTACGCCCAGGCGTGGTACATGCAGCGGAACGTGCGCTTGACGGCGCCGGCGGGCTCGGCGCAGAGCTGGGCGCCGCGATGCCGGCAGACGTTGAGGAAGGCGCGGGCGGCGCCGGACGACGAGCGGGTGATCAGGATGCTCTCCCGGCCGACCTGCGCGGTCCGGAACTTGCCGGGGGTGTCGATGTCGGAGGAGCGGATCGCGCAGAACCACATCTGTTCGAGGACGCGCTCCTGCTCGAGAGCGAAGAGGCCGGGATCGGTGTAGTAGTGGCCGGGAAGGGTGGGTACCAGCGAAGGCGTGATCATGGGGGTCACCTCCGAAAGCGGTGCGGGTCGAACAGGTCGATCGGGTGCCGGGTCGTGCCGGTGGTGGCCAGGTCCGCGACGACCTCGCCGACCACCGGTACGAACTTGAAGCCGTGTCCGGAGAAGCCGCACGCGACGGTGACCGCCTCGTGGGCGGGGTGCCGGGCGATGACGAAGTGCTCGTCCGGCGTGTTGCTGTAGAGGCAGGTCTTCGCCCGCAGGAAGGTGCCGGGCAGGTCGGGCAGGTGGCTGGCGGCAGCGGCGGCCATGTCCTCGATCTCGGCCGGGTGCACCTCGCGGTCGATACTCTCGGGCGTCGTCTCGTTGCCGCGCCGGAAGAACGCGATCTTGGCGCCGCCGTCCGGCCCGTCGATGGCCGGGAAGCCGTACACCTGGGTGCCGTCGGCCGACTCCCAGATGTAGATCGGGTGGTCCTCGAACGGCCCGGTCCCGCCGCGCGGCTGGAACCAGTGCTGGATCTGCCGCTCGACGGTGAACGGCACGCCCAGGTCGGTGAGCAGCTGCGGCGCCCACGGCCCGGGGGTGATGACCAGCTGGCCGGCGGTGAAGGACCCGGCCGCGGTCTCGACGGTGACGCCCGATCCCGACGACGACCAGCTGATCATCGGTGTTTCGAAGCGCAGGTCGGCGCCCGCGGCGGTGGCCAGCGACAGGTGCGCCGAGACGGTTTCCTCGGGCCGTACGAATCCGGCGTTGTCCTCGAAGAGCGCCACCTCGTCGGGCAGCGGGCTCAGGGTGGGGAAGCGTTTGCGCAGGTCGGCCGCCGACAGCATCTCGTGCGGCAGGCCCCACTGCCGGGCGCTGGCCAGGCTGCCCGAGACGGTCCGGCTGGTCGGCAGCCCGCACATCACCCCGCCGGTACGCCGGATGACCTCCCGCCCCGAGTCCCGCGCCAGCTTGTCCCACAGCTCGTACGCCCGCAGCAGCAGCGGCACGTAGTCCGGCCCCTCGAAGTACGACTGCCGGGTGATCCGCGACCCGCCGTGGCTGGCGCCCTGATCGTGGGCCGGCCCGAACTTCTCCAGCCCCAGCACCCGGTGCCCCCGGGCGGCCAGGTGGTAGGCGGTCGCGCTCCCCATGCCGCCGAGCCCGACCACGATCACGTCATAAGCCGCCACGCGCGACCTCCCTAACGCCGGATCCGTTCCATCGTCGGGTCGACCAGGGGCTCCTCGGCGACGGTGGCGGAGAGCAGACGATCAAAATATCCGATTTGTACGACCGTCCCGGGCGTAGCCGCCGATACCGGCAACCATCCGTAGGCGATCGGTGACCCGATGGTGTGACCGTATGCGGCGCTCGTTACAAATCCAACCGTGGTCCCGGAAACAAGAATCGGTTCTTTGCCCATCGGGACGCAGCCCTCGTCCTCGAGCACGAGGCAGGTCAGCTTCCGGTCCGGTTCCGCCTTGTCGCGCAGCGTGGACAGGCCGACGAAGTCACCGGCGTCGAGCCGCACGGCGAAGCCCAGACCGCTCTGGTACGGGTCGTCCTCGGGGGTCATGTCGGTGCCCCAGAGCCGGTAGCCCTTCTCCAGGCGCAGGCTGTTGAACGCGGCCCGCCCGCCGGCGATGATCCCGAGGTCCCGCCCGGCGGCCCACAGCGTGTCCCAGAGCTTGAGCCCCTGGTCCGCGCTCGCGTAGACCTCCCAGCCCAGCTCGCCGACGTACGACACCCGCAGCATCGTCACCGGAACCGTCCCGATGTGCCCCTGCCGCGCCTTGAAGTAGCCGAACGCCCGGTGCGACACGTCGATGTCGGTCAGCGGCGCGACCAGTTCCCGGGCCAGCGGCCCCCACACGCCGAGCCCGCACGTCCCGCCGGTGATGTCCCTGATCCGCACGCCGTCCGGCGCGTGCCGCCGGAACCAGTGCAGGTCGAGCATCCCGTTCACGCCGACCTGGAACCGATCCTCGGCCAGCCGCGCGACCGTGATGTCGGAGAGGATCCCGCCGGCCTGGTCCAGCAGCAGCGTGTAGACGACCGTGCCGACCGGCTTGTCGACGTTGTTCGTGGTGAGCCCTTGCAGGAACGACACCGGCCCGACGATCTCGAGGCGCATCAGCGGCGTCATGTCGTAGAGCGCGACCCGCTCCCGGGTGACCCGGGCCTCGGTGGCCGCGATCGGCGACCAGTGCCGAGCCGACCAGGAGTCCCGCTCGAGGCCCCTTTGCTCTGAGCACACATACGTATCACCCGCGGGGGTGGCGTTCGACTCGTACCAGAGTGGTCTCTCCCACCCGGCGCCCTCGCCGAAGACCGCGCCCAGCTCGACCTGCCGCGGGTGGAAGGCGCTGACCCGGACATCGCGCACCGACGGCGGATCCAGCGGGTGGATGATGTCGTAGACCTCGACGAACGCGCGCACCGACCGCTCGTGCACGTAGGCGGGGGAGAGCTGCGACTCGTGGAACCGGTTGAGGTCGCACTCGTGCAGGTCGAGCGACGGCCGTCCGTCCACGATCCATTCGGCGACCGCGCGCCCCACGCCGGCCGAGTGCGTCACCCACACCGCCTCGGCCGACCAGAACCCGCGCACCACCGGCGACTCGCCGAGCAGCGGGAACCCGTCCGCGGTGAACGAGAACACCCCGTTGAAGCCGGACGCGACCGACGAGTCCCGCAGTGCGGGCAGCAGATCCCGCGCGGCGGCCCAGGACTCCTCGAAGTCGGGCGGGGTGAAGCCGAGCGTCGAGTCCTCGATGGCGGTCACGTCGATGGGCATCGGCGGGTGCAGGTACGACCCGACGCCGAGGTGTCCGTCCGGGTAGGAACGGAAATAGAGATCCTGGTCCTGGTGGCGCAGGATCACCGAAGGGGCCGAACCGACAGCCTCGGTGTGCGCGTACTGATGGGCCATCGGCAGCAGCGGGATCCGCACGCCGGCGAGCGCGCCGACCGACGGCCCCCAGAAGCCGGCGCAGGAGACGACGACGTCCGCGGGGTAGGACCCCGAAGCAGTCCGGACGCCGGTCACGCGGCCGCCGTCGACGACGATCTCGACGACCTTCTCGAACGGGCGGAACACCGCGCCGCGAGACTGGGCCCGCAGCGCCTGTGCTTCCCCGGCGGGGACGGCCCGAGCAAGGCCGTCCCCCGGAACGTGCAGACCGCCGAGGACCGAGTCCCCGAGCAGCGGATACAGCGAGCGGCACTCGTCCGGGCCGAGCAACCCGGACGAGATGCCCCACGATCGTGCGAAGCCGTGCCGCCGGTGCAGCTCGGCGAGCCGGGCCGGCGTGGTCGCCACCTCCAGGCTGCCGACCTGGTCGAAGCAGCCCAGTTCGACGTACTTGTCCACGGTGTATTGAGCGAGCCGGGACATGGTCCGCGACGGGTTGGTCTGGAAGACCAGGCCCGGCGCGTGTGAGCTGGAGCCACCCGTCGCGAAGAGCGGGCCCTGCTCGAGCACGGTCACGTCGGTCAGACCGCGCAGGGTGAGTTCGTCGGCCAGCGCGCAACCGACGATCCCCGCCCCGATGATGACTACTTTGCGGGCACCCACGGCTTCCAGGTCGCCTCGTTCTCGGTCACCCATTTCTCCGCCGCCTTCTCCGGAGTCATGCCCTGATTGGTGATGTAGTCGGAAACCTTGTTCTGGTCGTCGTTCGACCAGGAGAAGTTCTTGACCAGGGTGTACGCGTCGCCGCCGGTGTCCGCGAACTTCTTGCTGGCGATCTTGTCCAGCTTGTAGTCCGGGTAGTCACAGGCGACCTTCTTCGGGTCGGCGTCGCACCCCGCGGTGTAGGCCGGGAGCTTCACCCGCGCGTACTTCTCCTTGGCGAACAGCCACTGCGGCTCGTAGAAGTAGAACAGCAGCGGCTTCTTCTGCGCGGTCGCCTGCTGCGCGGCCTTGATGATCGCGGCCTCGCTGCCGGAGTAGACCACCTTGTAGTTGAGCTTCAGGTTGGCGACCAGCGCCGCGTCGTTGGTGACGAACGACGGGTCACCGTCCAGCAGCTGACCCTTGCCGCCGGACTCCGAGGTCTTGAAGAGGTTCGCGTACTTGTTGAGGTTCTTGCCGTCGGTGATGTCCGGGTACTGGTCGGCCATCCACTGCGGCACGTACCAGCCGATGGTGCCGCTGTTGCCGGTGGGGCCGACCTCGACCGCCACCTTCTTCTCCTCGATGTAGGTCTTCTTCAGGTCGTCGTGACCCCAGTTCTCCACGACGACGTCGACCTCACCGGTCTCGAAGCCCTGCCAGGAGATCTCCTCCTTGAGGGTCTTCTTCTCCACCTTGTAGCCCAGCTCCTTCTCGAGGAGGTGAGCGATCACCGCGGCGTTCGCCTCGTACCCCACCCAGGGGTTGATCGCGATCTTCACGGTGCCCTTCTCGCCCTTGGTGTCGGGCGCCGCCCCCGCGTCCGACTTCGCGCCACCGCAACCGGTGGCGAGGGCGAGACTTGCCGCCGTGAGGGCGGCGGCAAGGATCCTGATCTTCATGACCGAAAAACCTTCTTCCGTTGGGAGAAACCCTGCGTGAGCCGGTCGAGGAGGATGCCCAGCAGGACGATCGCGAGGCCGGCGGCCAAACCCTTGCCGAAGTCCTCGCGCTGCGCGAAGCCGGCCACCACGTCGTAACCCAATGCGCCCGCGCCGACCAGTCCGCCCACCACGACCATCGCGAGCACCATCACGATGCCCTGGTTGGTGGCGAGCATCAGGCCGCCGCGTGCCATCGGGAGCTGCACTTTCCAGAGGAGCTGCCGCGGGGTGGAACCGGCCGACCGGGCCGCCTCCACCACGGTCGCGGGCACGTCGCGGATGCCGCGTTCGACGAGTCGCACCACCGGCGGCACCGCGTAGATGACCGCGGCGACGATCGCGGTGAAGCGCGAGGCGCCGAAGAACGCGACCGCGGGCAACAGGTAGACGAACGACGGCATGGTCTGCGCGGCGTCGAGCACGGGTCGCAGGCCGCCGGCGAAGCGGTCGTGCCGGGCCGAGAACACCCCGAGGAGTACGCCGATCAGCATCGTCATCACGGTCGCGACGAGGACGGTGGCCAGCGTCTGCATGGAGTGCTGCCACAGGCCCAGCCCGGACAGCCCGGCCGTGGCCAGCGCCGCGATCACCGCCGTGCGCCAGCCACCGGCCAGCGTCCCGAAGACCAGTACCGCGGCGACCAGCAGCCACCACGGCGTCGTGGTCAGCAGCGTCTCCAGCGGGTTCAGCAGGACGGCCGTGATCGTGTTCTTGATGGCCTCGGTGACGTCGTACCAGTGCACCTCGGCCCATCCGGTGGCGTCGTTCACCGGCTGGGCGAAGGAGAACCGCCAGTCGCCGGGGAAGTCCCGGCTGAACGGGATGACCGCCGCGGCCACGATGACGGCGGCCAGCACGATCAGCCAGACCCGGCGGACACGGTCACCGGCCGGGCGCAGCGACGCCTTGGTGGTCACCCGGTCCAGCACGATGGCCAGTACGACGATCGCGAGGCCGGCGTCGAACGCGGCGCCGACGTTCACCCGTTCGAGCGCGAAGATGATGTTCAGGCCGAGACCGGGCGCGTCGATCAGCGCGGTCACCACCACCATGGACAGGGCCATCATGATCGTCTGGTTGACCGCCAGCACGATCGTGGGCCGGGCCATCGGCAGCCGTACCTTGCGCAGCACCTGCCAGCGGGTCGAGCCGAGCGCGGTGGCCGCCTCGACGGTCGTCGCCGACACCTCGGCGATGCCCAGCTGGGTGATCCGGATGGTGGCCGGCACGGCGTAGATCAGCGTGGCGATGATCGCGGCCGGCTCGCCGATCAGGAAGAGCAGCGTCATCGGGGCGAGGTAGGCGAACGTGGGCAGGATCTGCATCACGTCCAGCACCGGCCGCAGCGTCGCGCCGACCCACTTCACCCGGGCGGCGAGCACCCCGGCGGGTACGCCGATCAGCACCGCCAGCACCACCGCGGACAGCGTCAGCACCAGCGTGTCGACGCTCTCCTGCCAGAGGCCGAGCAGGCCCAGCCCGACGAAGCCGCCGACCGCGAGCAGCGCCGTCCGCCAGCCGGCCAGCACCAGCGCGATGGCGCCGACGACCGCGATCAGGCCGAGCGCGCCCAGGCCGTACAGGGCGCTCTGCATCGCGCCGACCAGCACCACCACGGCGAGCCGCACGTAGTTCAGGCCGTACAGGAAGATCGGGCTGGTGTCCCGGTTGGTGTCCACCCAGTTGCGCACGTCGGTCAGGAACCGGAACGCCCACGCGTCCTCGGAGTCGGCCGCCGCGTCGGTCCGGTAGACCAGATAGGCGACGGCCAAAGCCAGGACCAAAACCGCGGTGAGGGTACGCCGTCCCGGCCGTCGCCTCGCCCGGGCGACGCCGGCCGGATCGTCCGGCACGACCACGGTCTCCGGTCGCTCGTCGGTTTCCATCACGGTCACGCGTGCACCTGGGGACGGTGGCCGATCAGCGCCGGCACCAGCTGAGCGGCGTCGACCACGCCGATTCGCTCGTCACCGTCCACGACGGCGATCGGGCGGCCCGCGCCGAGCACCCGGGACACCGCGTCGCGGATGACCGTCCCGGCGGGCAGCGGCTTGTCCTCGGTCTCCTCGCCGTCCGTCGCGTCCCGGACGATCCGGCGCAGCGTCAGCACGTCGGCCCGCGGCACCTCGCGGACGAAGTCGGCCACGTAGTCGTCGGCCGGGCTGCCGACCAGTTCCTCCGGCGTGCCCACCTGCACCACGTCGCCGTCGCGCATGACCGCGATCCGGTCGCCCAGGCTGAGCGCCTCGGCCAGGTCGTGGGTGATGAAGACCAGCGTCTTGCCGACCTCGGCGTGCAACCGGCGGACCTCGGCCTGCATGTCCCGGCGGATCAGCGGGTCCAGCGCGCTGAACGGCTCGTCGAACAGCAGCACCGCCGGGTCGGTGGCGAGCGCGCGGGCCAGCCCGACCCGCTGCTGCATGCCGCCGGAGAGCTGATCCGGGTACTGGTGCTCGTGCCCGCCCAGCCCGACCAGGTCGAGCACCTCGGCGGCCCGCTCGCGCCGTTTCGCCTTGGTCAGGCCCTGGATCTCCAGCCCGTACGCCACGTTGTCCACCACCTGCCGGTGCGGCAGCAGGCCGAAGTGCTGGAACACCATCGCCACCTGGTGCCGGCGCAGCTCGCGCAGCCGTTTCGGGCCCATCGTGCGCACGTTCTCGCCGTCGATCGACACCTCGCCGCTGGTCGGCTCGATCAGCCGGGTCAGGCAGCGGACCAGCGTGGACTTGCCGCTGCCGGACAGACCCATGACGACGAAGACCTCGCCGGGCGCGACCTCGAAGCTGACGTCGCGCACGGCGGCGGTGCAGCCGGTCCGCGCGCGCAACTCGGCGCGGGGCAGCCGGCCGAGCTCGGTGCCGGGCACCCGCTCGGGCTTGAGGCCGAACACCTTCCACAGGTGATCGACCTTGATGGTGGGAGTCACGGCACGTCCTTCAGGGGTCAGAGCCTTCGGGTCAGAGATCTTCGGCGATCAGGTCGGCGGCCTTCTCGCCGATCATGAGCACCGTCACCACCGGGTTCACCGAGGTCATGGTGGGCAGCACGGAGGCGTCCGCGATCCGGACGTTGGAGAAGCCGCGCAGTCGCAGCCGCGGGTCCACCACGGCCAGCGGATCGTCGGCGGCGCCCATCCGGCACGTCCCGGCGGGGTGGTAGACCGTGTGGTGCACGGCCCGTCCGTACGCGGAAAGCTCCTGATCGGTCTGAAGATCCGGGCCGGGGGCGATCTCGCGCTTGATCCACGAGGCGAACGGCTCGGTGGCGGCCACCTCACGGGCGATCCGGAGGCCGTCGACGATGGTCCGCTCGTCGTAGCCGTCCGGGTCGGTGAAGTAGCGGAAGTCAAGCGCGGGCTTGGTGGCCGGGTTCGCGTCGACCAGCGACAAACGGCCGGTGCTGCGCGGGCGCGGGATGTTCGGGGTCATGCCGAAGCCGTGCGCCGGGACGTCGTAGCCGAGGCGTTCGGTGTGCACGGTGAACGGGATCTGGTAGAGGTGGAACATCAGGTCCGGGCGGGGGTCGCCGGTGTCGCGGCGCACGAAGAGGCCGACGTCGGCGTCCATCGCGGACTCCGCCGGCACCGGGCGGCTCGCCTCCCAGAGGATCAGCGACTCGGGGTGGTCCAGCAGGTGCTCGCCGACGCCGGGCAGGTCCTGCCGGACGGTGATGCCGATCTGTCGCAGGTCGTCCGCCGGGCCGATGCCGGAGAGCAGCAGCAGGCGCGGGGTGTCGATCGCGCCGGCGCTCAGCACGTACTCCCGGCCCTGGATCACGCCCTTGTCGGTGCGGACGCCGGTGACCTTGTCGCCGGTGGTCTCGAGCCGGGACGCCCAGGTGCCGGTGAGGATGGTCAGATTCGGACGGTCCAGGTGCGGGTGCAGGTAGGCCACCGAGGACGACGAGCGGACGCCGGTCGCCGGGTGGTAGCCGACCGGGAAGAAGCCGGTCCCGTCCGGGAACGGCGCCGCGTTCAGGTCGGCGATCACCGGCACGTCCAGCGCCTTGTGCGCCGCCTCGACGAAGTCCACGGCGAGCGCGTTGCGCTCCGCCACCGGCACGATGTTCACGGCCAGGCGGTGCCAATAGGGCAGCATTTCCGGGTACGCCCAGCCGGCGGCGCCCGCGGCCACCCAGTCGGCGAAGTCCTCCGGCGGTGGCAGCAGGCTGATCATCGTGTTGTGCGACGAGCAGCCGCCGAGCACCTTGGCCCGCGAGTGCCGGATGTGCGAGTTGCCCCGCGGCTGGGGGACCGTGCCGTAGTCATAGTCGAACTCGGACTCGAGCAGGTTGATCCAGTTCCGCAGCCGCAGCACCCGGTCGTCGCCCACATCCGACGGTCCACCCTCGATCAGACACACCCTGACCTGCGGATCCGCGGACAGTCGTGAGGCGACGACGGCTCCGGCCGTGCCACCGCCGACGACGACGACGTCGTACTCGAGAGTGCTCAGTGCGTCCACCTTCCGTGATACGGAGATCACTTAAGATGGTGCACGGACTGTGGTCAATGAATCACAGATACTTTTACCGCAGTGCAACAAATCCTCGGGAGTTGTTACAACGTTCGGGTTACCCGGCCGGCCTTCGAGTCAGCCGGCCAGGCGGAACCGTTCGGCGTGGATCTGATTGCGCGGCACGCCCAGCTCGTTCAGTGCTTTGAGGACCGCCACGGTCATCGCCTCGGGACCGCAGATGTAGATGTCGCGGCCGGTGATGTCGGGGACCAGCGCCTGGAGGTTCGCCGGTGCGAAGGGCGTGTTGCCCTCGCCGGTGCGGCCGGGCAGGACGTGCAGCGTCGCCTCGCGCATCCGGGCCAGCTGCTCGAGCTCGCTGAACAGCACCGCGTTGCGCATGCTCGGCACCCGGTAGAGCACGGTGACCGGGCCGGACAGGTCCTCCAGCAGCGCCCGGACCGGGGTGATGCCGATGCCGCCGGCGATCAGCAGGCTGGCCGGCCGGGTGCGCTGCAGTCCGGTCAGCGCGCCGTACGGCCCCTCGATGAACACCCGGCTGCCCACCGCCAGGTCACGCAACCCGGCGGAGGTCTTCCCGACCGCCTTGGCGGTCAGGCGCAGCGACGTGCCGGTCGGCGCCGCGGACAGCGACCACGGGTTGACCTGCCACCAGGGGTTGTGCCCGGGGAAGCGCCACAGCATGAACTGACCGGCCCGGGCCGGCAGCTTGTCCAGGTGCTTGCCGGTGACGTGCACGGAGACCACGTCGTCCGACTCGGGCACCACGGCCGCCACCCGGAACTGGTGCCGGGCGTTGCGCCAGACCGGGATCACCACGCGGCCGGCCACCAGCGCGGCCAGGGCGAGGGTCCAGAGCAGGAACCAGTACCGCCTGGACCACGACGAGGCGGTGAACGTGGTGACCTCGAACAATTGATGAATGAGCGCCAGAACGATGACCAGATAAAGCAGAAAGTGAATAGCGTGCCACGCTTCGTAAGAAAGGCGGCGGCGGGCATAACGCGCGGACGTGACCGCGACCAGACCGATGATGAGAAAAGCGATCATGCCGAGCAGCACCGGGAACGAGCCGGCCAGGCTGATCACCTGGACGGGAGGTGAGTTGCCGTCGAGCCGGGCGAAGCCGAGCACGATGAAGGTCATGTGCGCGAGCAGCGTCCAGAAGATCGTGAAGCCGACCCAGCGGTGCATGGTGGTCAGCCGGTCCATGCCGAGCCGGCGGTCCAGCCAGGGCAGCCGGGAGATCAGCACGAGCTGGAAGATCATCACCAGCGCCAGGTGCAGGCCGATGAACTTCCCTATCGTGATCAGGGTGTTCTTCTCCGGCGTATCGGACGTGAAGAATGAATACCAGACGAAGAGCAGGTTGAGGCCGAGCGCGGCGAAGAGCACGAAACGGGCGGCCGTCGCAGGGTGCACGGCGGATCGGGCGGGTGCTTGACTGGTGGCCGTCATCGTCGTCTCCTGTGCACGTGGTGGTTGCCATCTAGTACACGTAGATGCCGGACCTCGGTTCATAGTGACTTGAAACCGACTCCGTGCCGCCTTGACGCGCGACATCGGCCGAACGGCTGATATGGAGGGTTCAAGATTCCTCCCATATTTCTTTCTTAATTGCGGCTCAAGACGAGCTCAATTCTTTTCCGGCAAATGGCTTTCTGGCCTGCGTACTCCTAGCCTCCTTGCGTCAGCCCAGATTTTCTCTGGGAATCTGTGAACCAGAGGTTGCACTTATGCGTAGGTCCGCCACTCGCCGCGCCGCACCGCCCGATCCCTCCGCCCGCCGTCGCCGCCGCCTGATCGGCGCGGCCGGTGCGCTCGTCGTCTTCGGCGGCATCATCGGGGTCTCCCAGCTGTCCTTCGCCGACGACGAGGCGCCGAAGACCAAGGCGATCCAGATCAACGGCCTGGACGTCCTGGCGAACACGTGTGACGACAGCACGCTGGAGCCGCACGACGGCTTCCAGAAGGGCGACCGGTGCGTCTCCACCGAGTTCGGTGAGGTGCCGGTGGCGGCGAACTCCGCGACGCTGCTGATCACGGGCGCGCCGAAGACCGTGAAGGTCGGCGAGCCGTTCACCCTCAAGGTGAGCACGCGCAACCTGATCCGCGATCGCTTCCTCGCGGCCGGCCAGGGCGGCTACTACGTGGAGAGCTCGGTCCTGCAGGGCGGCATCGCCCGCGGTCACTTCCACACCGCCTGCCGGGTGCTGGACCGTGACGACCAGGCCCCGGACGGCGCTCCGGCGCCCGCCTTCTTCGTGGCGACCGAGGACCGCAAGGGCGGCAAGACGCCGGACGTGGTCAACATCAACGTCCCCGGCCTGCCCGCCGCCGGCGAGTTCCAGTGCTCCTCGTGGGCCGGCGACGGCTCGCACCGCATCCCGATGATGGAGAACGCCAAGCAGACCCCGGCGTTCGACTCGGTCCGGGTCAAGGTCGAGGGCGCCGACGAACCGCCCGCCGAGGAGGAGCCCCCGGCCGACGGTGGCGACAACGGCGGTGGCAACGGTGACAACGGCGGTGGCGACCAGGGCGGCGACAACGGCGACAACGGCGACAACGGCGGTGACCAAGGTGGCGACAACGGCGACCAGGGTGGCGACAACGGCAACAACGGCGGCGACCAGGGTGGCGACGGTGACCAGGGCGGCGACGAGGACCAGGGCGGCGGCCAGGTCCCGCCGGTCGCTCCGGGTCAGCCGCAGACCGACTCCGGCACGGTGACCAAGCCGCCGACGAAGCCGGCCGACAAGCCGTCCAAGCCGGCCAAGCCCGCCGCCAAGCCGGACTCGAACAAGGGCACCGAAGCCGAAGCCGACCCCGACCCGGAGGCGGCGCAGAACCTCAGCGGCTCCAAGACCGTCAAGCCGGCCACCGGCTCGAAGGCCGAGGCGGCCAAGGGTGACAAGGCCAAGGACAACAAGGCCGAGGCGGCCAAGGACGACAAGAAGGACGCGGTGCTCGACGAGGCCGGCCAGCCCGATCCCGACCCGAAGCCGGTGGCGGCCGCGGACACCAAGGACGGCAGCAAGCTGGCGCTGACCGGCACCAACACGCTCGCCATCGCGGGCGGCGGCCTCGCCCTGATCCTGATCGGCTTCGTGATCTTCAGCTTCGCCCGGCGGCGGCGCCCGCAGCGGCACTACTACAACTGATCGATCCGCTCCTCCGGCGGCCGGTGTCCTTCGGGGCGCCGGCCGCTTTGCTCTGCTTACACCCACCCACCAGGCGCTTTGCTCTGCTTACCCATACGCACCGCGGCGCTTTGCTCTGAGCACATATGCGCATCGCCCGATGGTTTGCTCTGAGCACATATGCGCATCACCCGGCGGTTTGCTCTGAGCGCGCGGAGGTCTCACCCCGTCGCGACGGGCCCATGCCGTTGCCGCTCTGAGCACATAGCGGCAGCGCTCATCGCGTTACTGTGATCGACATGTCCGCTGCGCTGGAAGCCGTCGAGCAGGCCGGGGTCGAGCACGAAGTGGTGCGGCACGGGCCGGCCGGCAGCCTGGAGGAGGCGGCCCGCAACCAGGGTGTCGAGGTCCGCGACGTGGTGAAGACCCTGGTGGTGCGGCGGGCCGACGACGACTTCCTGTTCGTGCTGGTGCCCGGCGGGCGGTCGATCTCGTGGCCCAAGCTGCGCGCCCTGCTCGGGGTGAAGCGGCTGTCCCTTCCGGACGCCGAGACCGCCAAGGCCGCCACGGGTTACGAGCGCGGCACGATCACCCCGTTCGGGGCGACGACGGCGTGGCCGGTGATCGCCGACGAGACCACCCGCGGGCGGACGATCAGCCTCGGCGCCGGTGAGCGCGGTGTCGGGCTGAGGGTCGCCGCGGACGACGTCGTGGCGGCGCTGGGCGGAGATTTCGCCGATGTGTCCGAGGCCGAAAAAGATCGGTGACGGGAGCGCTCCCGCAGATGGCTCAACAACGGCCATCTGGGAAACGGGGGTCACCCCGCGGCGGGATCCCCGCTGTTCATGGTCCCGGTCAGGGGGAACGTCGCCGTCGCGCGATCATCTGCGTGACTGTGATGTCGTCCTCTGTCCGGATGCGTTGACGTGCAAGTTGCACACTCATAGTGTCGAGCAGGTGACAGCTGGTTTATGCAACGGATCCGGGCCGGGCGGCCCTGAGGAGTCTCGGTGAGTGTTGCGATCGGCATCAATGGCTTCGGGCGTATCGGACGATGCCTCACCCGCATCGTCTCCGCACATCCCGATCCGGGGGTGACGATCGCGGCGATCAACGATGTGGCCGCGGCTGATCGTCTTGCCTACGGTCTGCGCCGGGACAGCATTCGTGGAAATTTCCCGGGCACGGTGACCGCGCGTGGTCAGCAACTGGTGGTGAACGACCGGTCGATCCGGGTGTTCAACGACGCGCAGCCGGAGCGTATCCGGTGGGCGGAGGCCGGGGTCGACGTGGTGATCGAGGCGACCGGCCGGTTCCGCTCCGGCGACGCGGCCCGCCGGCACATCACCCACGGCGGCGCCCGCAAGGTGGTGATCAGCGCCTCGGCCGACGCCCCGGACGCGTTCCTGGTGGTCGGTGCCAACCAGCGCACCTACGATCCGGACCGCCACGACGTGGTCTCGCCGGCGTCCTGCGGGGTGAACGCGCTGACCATCATGGCCAAGGTGCTGCTCGACCGGTTCGGGCTGCACTCGGTGAGCACGTCGGTGATGCTCGCGCTGCAGGGCTGGCAGAAGGTGCACGACGGCCTGGTCGGCACGTCCCGCAACGACCCGCGGCTGGGCCGGGCGTCCGGCGACAGCATCGTCCCGCACAACTACGTGGTCGGTGACCTGGTGCGGGAGATCCTGCCGGGCATCGGCGACATGATGTTCAGCTACTACTGCGTGCCGACACCGGTGGGTTCGCTCGCCGAACTGGCCGGCCGGACCGCCGAGCCGGTGTCGGTCGAGGAGGTCAACCGCGCGATGGCGGAGGCCGCGGCCGGTCCGCTGCGCGGGATTCTCGGGTACGACCCGGACCCGACCGTCTCGGTCGACGTGAAGAACAATCCGGCGTCCTGCCTGCTCGACCCGTCCGGCACCCAGGTCACGCCGGACGGCGCGGTGCGGGTGCGCGGCTGGTTCGACAACGAGTGGGGCTTCTCGCACCGGCTGCTCGACCTGGCCCGGCTCGTCGGCGACCGCCGATCGGAGACGACACTCACGTCCGGCTCTCACCGCTGGAGCATCGTCTAGGCCTTATTTCACATCACATGCGAGGCGCCTTGACCGGCCGCGAATTCGGAATGGGGCCTAGCATTCCTCTGATGATCAGTGTTGAGGACGTTCGCGCGGCCGAGGAGCGGATCAAGGGGCGGGTGCGGCGCACTCCGCTGCTGGAGGCGGGGCCTTCAACCTTCTTCAAGCTCGAGTACGCGCAGCACGCCGGCTCGTTCAAGACGCGTGGCATGTTCAACCAGATCCTCGCCGCCGGCCCGATCCCGCCGGCCGGCGTCGTCGTCGCCTCCGGGGGTAACGCGGGGCTGGCCGCCGCCTACGCCGCCGGTCGGCTGGGTGTGCCCGCCGAGGTCTTCGTGCCGGAGACCGCGCCGCCGGTGAAGGTGGCGAAGCTCGGCAAGCTGGGCGCCCGGGTGACCCAGGTCGGCGCCGAGTACGCCGAGGCGGCCGCGGCTTCCGCGGTGCACGCCGAGCAGACCGGGGCGCTGTTCCTCCACGCGTACGACGACCCGGGCATGGTGGCCGGCAACGGCACGCTCGGGCTGGAACTGCTCGACGACCTCGGGTTCGACACCGTGCTCGTGGCGGTCGGCGGTGGCGGGCTCGCCGCCGGGGTCGCCGCGGCGCTGGCCGACCGGCCGGTGAACGTGGTTGGCGTCGAACCGGAGAACTGCCCGACCCTGAGGGGCGCCCTCGACGCCGGCGCTCCGGTGGACGTGCCGGTCGGCGGGGTGGCGGCGGACTCGCTGGGCGCGCGGCGGATCGGGCTCCTCCCGTACCAGATCATGGTCTTGACCGGAATGGCGTCGCTGCTGGTGGACGACCCGGCGATCGTGGAGGCCCGGCGGCGGCTGTGGGACGACTACCGGATCGTGGTGGAGCACGGCACGGCCGCCGCCTACGCCGCGCTGACCAGCGGCGCCTACCGGCCGGCCGACGGCGAACGCGTGGTCGTGCTGCTCTGCGGCGCCAACACGAACCCGGGCGATCTCGCGTAGCGACAGGACACCCCTAAGGCGCGGCCGGGTTGCGCCGAAGAAGCAGGACGTGGGAATCGAGGGAGTGACCGGGCGGATCTCGGACATCCAGAGCCGCATCATCGCGCTGCAGACCCAGCAGACCGGCGCGGCCAGGAAAACCACGTCGACCACGAACGCCACACCGGGCTCGGAGTTCGCGTCCTACCTGAACGACGCGGTGGCGACCCAGAACACCACGGCGGTCAAGAAGGACTACAAGCTCAACAGCAAGGGCATCCCCGAAGAGCTGGCCAAGTACGGCAACGGCAAGATCCCGTCGAACGAGCTCGTCCAGGTCGGCAACACCGGCCACAAGCTGTGGGCGCCCGCCGCCGAGTCGCTGAACACGATGATCGCCGCCGCCAAGAAGGACGGCGTGACCATCGGGATCACCGACTCGTACCGCTCGTACGACGAGCAGGTCGACGTGGCCCGGCGCAAGGGGCTCTACTCGCAGGGCGGGCTGGCCGCCAAGCCCGGGACCAGCGAGCACGGCTGGGGGATGGCGACCGACCTCGACCTGAACGCCAAGGCGCTGTCCTGGATGCGCAAGCACGGCAGCGAGTACGGCTTCGACGAGAACACGCCCCGCGAGTCGTGGCACTGGGCCTACAAGCCCTAAGTCCTGTCTCGTGGACCCCGCCTCGCACTTGCGTGATCCACGAGACAGGACTTAGACCTCTGCCAGGATTTCGCCATGGAGGATGGATAGCCAGCCGCCGGGCTCCGCCGCCCAGTCCCGCCACGCCCGCGAGATGCGGTCGAGGTCCGTCGTCGTCGCCTCGCCGGTGGTAACCGCCTTGCGGGCGATGTCGGAGTCGGTGACGCGCACCGCCCACATGCCGCCCCACCACGCCCGGTCCTCCGGCGTCGCGAAGCACCACGTGCTCGACGTCGCCGTCACGTCGGTGAAGCCCGCCGCGTACGCCCAGCTCAGCAGCCGCCGCCCGGCGTCCGGCTCGCCACCGTTGCCGCGGGCCACCGTCCGGTAGAGCGCCAGCCACTCGTCCAGGCCGGGTGACTCGGGGAACCAGGTGAACGCGGCGTAGTCGCTGTCGCGTACCGCCACCAGGCCGCCCGGGCGCGCCACCCGGCGCATCTCCCGGAGCGCGGCCACCGGGTCGGCCACGTGCTGAAGCACCTGGTGTGCGTGCACCACGTCGAAGCTGTCGTCCGGGAAGTCCAGCGCGTGCACGTCGCCGACCGCCAGGTCCACGGTCGCCAGGCCCTGCTTCTCGATCTCCGCGCGGGTGATCGCCAGCGCGTCCTCGGAGATCTCCAGGGCCGTCACCCGGCCGGGTGCGACCCGCCGGGCGAGGTCCGCGGTGATCGTCCCCGGGCCGGCGCCGATGTCGAGCAGCGAGACTCCGGAAGTCAGCCGGGGCAGCAGGTACGCCGCCGAATTCTCTGCGGTCCGCCAGCGATGCGACCGCAGAACCGACTCGTGGTGGCCGTGCGTGTACGTCGTCATACCGCCGACGCTAGCCCCGCTGTCCTTGCATGTGGGACAAGAATCCCGTCAAGTGGAATCGCTTTCTTTGCGACGCGAGGTCAGGCCGTACCTTTGGTGCTCATGAGGATCGGCATTGTGGGCGCGACGGGACAGGTCGGTGGCGTCATGCGCCGCATCCTGGCCGAGCGCGAATTCCCCGTGGAACAGCTTCGTCTCTTCGCCTCCGCGCGGTCGGCGGGCCGCACCCTGCCCTGGGCCGGCGGCGAGGTGACGGTCGAGGACGCGTCGGTCGCCGACTACCGCGGCCTCGACCTCGTCCTGTTCTCCGCGGGCAAGGGCAGTTCCCTGGAGTACGCGCCACGCGTCGCCGAGGCCGGCGCGGTGGTCGTGGACAACTCGTCGGCGTGGCGGATGGACCCCGACGTACCCCTGGTCGTGGCCGAGGTGAACCCCGACGCCGCGCGCAACCGCCCGAAGGGCATCATCGCCAACCCGAACTGCACCACCATGGCCGCGATGCCGGTGCTGCGCCCGCTGCACGACGAGGCCGAGTTGGTCGCCATGGTCGCCACCACCTACCAGGCGGTGTCCGGCGCCGGGCTGGCCGGCGTCGCCGAGCTCGCCGAGCAGGTGCAGAAGGTCGCCGACCGGGCCGCCGAGCTCGCCCACGACGGATCGGCCGTGGAGTTCCCGGCCCCGCGCAGCTTCGCCCGGCCCATCGCGTTCAACGTGCTGCCGCTCGCCGGGTCGATCGTCGACGACGGCCGCGACGAGACCGACGAGGAGCAGAAGCTCCGCAACGAGAGCCGGAAGATCCTCGGCATCCCGTCGCTGCTCGTCTCCGGCACCTGTGTCCGGGTGCCCGTCTTCACCGGCCACTCGATCCAGGTGAACGCCCGCTTCGCCCGGCCACTGTCGCCGGCGCGCGCCCGCACCCTGCTGGCGGAGGCCCCCGGGGTGGAACTGTCCGACATTCCGACGCCGTTGCAGGCCGCGGGGCGCGATCCGACGTACGTGGGACGGATCCGCGCGGACGAGACCGTGGAGAACGGGCTGGCGTTCTTCCTCTCCAACGACAACCTGCGCAAGGGGGCCGCGCTCAACGCGGTGCAGATCGCTGAGCTGCTGCTGTAGTCGCTCCTGACCTGCACAGAACCCGTCCGGACCTCACGTCCGGGCGGGTTTTGTCGTCAGTTCGGGGGGTCTTCAAGTCAATCCAATGTGGAAATTCTGGACTTTTTGCCCGAATCGGTAGCGCATGGTCGATTTGAGGTGCACAGTGATTTCATGAACGACAGTGGGCTTGGCGGGGGTGGCTACTTCTGGTGCCTCCGGCACAAGCGGGTCGAGTCCGGGGATGACGTGTGCCCCAACAAGTACAGGCTCGGTCCGTTCGCCTCCGCAGACGACGCCACGCGGGCACTCGACACGGTCGAGAAACGCAATGCGGCGTGGGAAGCCGAGGACGCTCGCTGGACAGGGGAGGAAAGCTAAGCCGGCGCCGACCTCCTGTGTCCAAGCCGGAATCTCGCAGTCTCCACGCGGAGACAAGCCCGCAGTCATTCGCTAGGAGGAACGTCCCCATGGCCGCTGCCAAAAAGGCCACGACCCGATCGGCGGGTGCGACGCGCACCGCCGGATCCCGCAGCAGCACCACCGCAAGTCGCTCCACCACGGCTCGCTCTGCCACCGCCCGTTCTGCCGCTGCCAAGCCCGCGGCTGCTAAGCCTGCTGCTTCGCGTGCTGCTGCCAAGCCGGCGGCTGGTCGTGCTGCTGCCAAGCCGGCTACTGGTCGTGCTGCTGCCAAGCCGGCGGCTGCTCGCGCCGGTGCTGCCAAGCCGGCGGCCGCCAAGGCTGGTGCGGTGAAGAAGGCCACGACGGTCGCCAAGTCGGCCGGTACTGCCGCTCGCACGACCGCGTCGAAGGCCGCCGGCTCTCGAACGGCCGCGTCGAAGGCCGCTGGTACTCGCACGACCGCGTCGAAGGCCGCCGGCTCTCGGGCGACCGCGTCGAAGGCCACCGCGGCCAAGGTGGCCGCCACCACCAAGACGGCTGCGCAGAAGGCTGCCGCGACCAAGACGGCCGTGGCGAAGGCGACCAAGACCGCCATCGCCACGACGGCCGCGGCCAAGACGACGGCCCGGAAGCCGGCTGCCAAGCCGTCCGCCGCTCGGACGACGGCCGGTTCTTCCCGCACGGCGACTGGTTCCTCGCGGGCGGCGGCCGGTTCTTCGCGTACGGCTGCTGGTTCTTCGCGGACGCCGGCCGCCGCGCGTAAGGCGGCCGCGAGCCGGCCCACCACGCCTCGCTCGGCGAGCACCACCACGCGAAAGGCCGCCACCCCGCGGAACACCACCAAGCGGGTCAACGCCGCGTCGTCGGCCGCACCCGCCGCCGTGCAGGCCACCACGGAAGAGCCCACCGTCAAGCGGGTCAGTGCGGCTGCTTCCACCGGTTCGAGGGCGACCACGGTCCGTGCCACGACAGCGAAGCCCGCTGCCAAGCGCACGGCGGCCAAGAAGGCCGTGACGAAGTCGACCGCTGCCAAGTCGACGACCGCGAAGAAGGCGCCGGCCAAGAAGGCAGCCGCCAAGTCGACCGCTGCCAAGACGACGGCGTCCCGCTCGGCTGCTGCTCGCTCGACGGCGGCTTCGTCGACGGCCGCCCGGTCAACGGCGGCCAAGAAGGCGGCCGCGAAGAAGGCGCCGGCGACGAAGGCCACAAGCACGCGCCCGGCCACGGCGAAGAAGACGACGGCGAAGAGGACGACGGCTCAGAAGACGACGGCTCAGAAGACGACGGCGAAGAAGACGACGGCCACGAAGGTGACCGCCAAGAAGGCGCCGGCCAAGAAGGCGACCGCCACCAAGGCTGCGGCCGCGAAGAAGACCGCCACCAAGGCCACCGCCAAGAAGGCGCCGGCCCCAAAGGCGGCCACCGGCACCGCCCGCAAGGCCACCGCCACCAAGTCGGCGGCGGCAAAGCGGGCGTCAACCGGCAACGCGGCCTCCGGCGCCCGCACCACGACCGCCGCCAAGGCCGGTAACGCCCGGACCTCGCGTACGGCCAAAACCTCGGCCAACAACGCGGCCCGGGTCAAGGCGCCGTCGTCGGCCTCGGTCTCGCGGACGGCGTCGTCCGGCAACGCGCGCACCGGCCGCACCCGCGTCCCGGCCCGCCGCGCCTGACCAAGCGCACCACGGCACGACGAAGCACCACCCGATCGCGCGAAGCACCACCCGATCGCGCGAAGCACCACCCGATCGCGCGAAGCACCACCCGACCGCGCGAAGCACCACCCGACCGCGCAAAGCATCACCCGACAAGGCCGCGCCTTCCGGCGCGGCCTTGTCGCTTTTGCGATCTTTGCCCCCGCCGCCGCCACCCCCACCCCGTTCACTGGGTGGGCGCAAACGTAGGGCAGGGGTACGACAACTTCTGGCCTCTGTCCACAGCTCGGGCGGGCGCCACCGCTACGGCTGTCGGCGGCGGTCGGGCGCCGATGCTGGTAGGAAGGACGCGTGCCGATCAAACGGGTGTTCGCGCCGCGCATCGACTTCTCCGTGCTGCGCCGGGAGTTGAAGCTGCCGGACGCGTTCCCGGCCGACGCCCTCGCCGAGGCCGAGGCAGCCGCCGCTACTCAGCCCACCGCGCCCCAGCCCAACGCACTCCAGCCCAACGCCGCCCAGCACGCCGTGAACACCACCGCCGGAAAAGCCGCGACCGGCGCGATCGGACAAGCCGCGATCGGACAAGCCGCGACCGGACAAGCCGCGACCGGACAAGCCGCGACCGGACAAGCCGCGACCGGACAAGCCGCGACCGGCGCGACCGGCGCCGCGGTCTGGTCCGGCCGCGTCGATCTGACCGATGTGCCGTTCGTGACCATCGACCCGCCGACGTCGAAGGATCTCGACCAGGCGATGTGTCTGGAGCGGCGAGGCCGCGGCTACCGGGTGCGTTATGCGATCGCCGACGTCGCCTCCTTCGTGCGGCCGGGTGGTGCTCTCGAGGCGGAGACCTGGGTGCGGGGGCAGACCGTCTATCTGCCGGACGGCAAGGTTCCGCTACATCCGCCGGTGCTCAGTGAGGGCGCGGTGAGCCTGCTGCCCGATGTGGTGCGCGCGGCGGTCGTGTGGGCGATCGATCTGGACGCGGACGGCGCGATCGAGTCGGTCTCACTGAGGCGGGCGCTGGTGCGGAGCCGGGCCAAGCTCGACTACGCGGGGGTGCAGGCCGAGGTGGACGCGGGTACGGCCGGCGCGCCCTATGCGCTGCTGCCGGAGCTGGGACGTCTGCTGGCGGAGCGGGCCGCCGAGCGCGGGGCCGTGAACCTGCCGCTGCCGGAGCAGGAGGTCGAGCCGGACGGGGACGGCTGGCGGCTGGTGTTGCGGGCGCCGCCGGCGGTGGAGGAGCACAACGCGCAGATCTCGCTGCTCACCGGCATGGCCGCCGCGGGGCTGATGCTGACGGGTGGGATCGGGCTGTTGCGGACGATGCCGGGGCCTCGGCCGGAGGCGGTGGAGCGGTTGCGGGCGGCCGCGCATTCGCTGGGCGTCGTCTGGCCGGAGGGTGCGTCGGTGGGCGCGGTCGTCGGCAAGGTCGACCCGGGGGAGCCGCGCGGCGCTGCGTTCCTCGATCAGGCGGCCGAGTTGTTGCGCGGCGCGGGCTACACCGCCTTCGACGGCTCGGTGCCGGAGCTGCGTGGGCACGGCGGGGTCGGCGCGCCGTACGCGCATGTCACCGCCCCGCTGCGCCGCCTGGCCGACCGCTATGCCACCGAAGCCTGCCTGGCCCTGCACGACGGCCGGGAGGTGCCCGCCTGGGTGCGGGACGCGCTGCCCCGGCTGCCGAAGGCGATGGCCGAGACCGACCGGGTGGCGTCGGCGGCGGGGCGTGGGGCGATCGCGCTGGCCGAGGCGGTGCTGCTGGCGGGCCGTGTGGGTGAGACGTTCGAGGCCGGTGTGGTGGATGTGGACGACCGCCCGAAGAACGGGCCGGGTGGCACGGTCGCCCTCGACGACCCGGCGGTGGTCGCGCGCTGTGCGGGGGAGTTGCCGCTGGGCGAGAGGATCCGGGTACGCCTGGCGGCAGCCGACCCGGCGACGCGGAAGGTCGAGTTCGAGCGCGCCTGACGAATATCTCGCTAGGGGACGGCGATCGACCACAGGTGGCCGTCCGGGTCGGTGAAGTAGCCGCGGTAGCCACCGGGGGTGGTGGGCGATCCGGCCTTCACCAGCGTCGCCCCGGCCTGGACCGCGGCTCGTAGGGCCTCGTCGACCGCGCCGGGCGAGTCGACGTGGATCGCGAGCATGACGCCGCGGAAGTCCGTGACGGCGCGCGGGGCGATGCCCGCGTCCGTACTGATGTCATCGGTCTTGATCAGCGAGAGCAGACCACCGTCGGTCTGGAAGTAGCTGACCATGCCGGGCACGGACGCAGGGAGGAGACGCCAGCCGAGCGTCTCGTAGAACTCGGTGGCGCGGGCGACGTCGACGACGCCCAGGGTGGCCAGGCTGACTCGCGGCGGAACGGACAACATGGCCGGAATCATGCCATCCATGATCACGCCGCGAGCCGGGCCAAGGTCCTGTCCGGTCGGTCGGCCCGCGCCGCAGCCCCGGCCGACCGACCGGACAGGACCTTCCCTACTCGAAGGTGTGCTCGGCGGCGGGGAAGACGCCGCCGCGGACCTCGTCGGCGAACGCCCTGGTGGCGTCGTTGAGCGCGCCCGCGAGGTCGGCGTAGCGCTTGACGAAACGCGGGGCCTTGCCCGACCGCAGGCCCGCCATGTCCTGCCAGACGAGCACCTGCGCGTCGGTGTCGGGACCGGCGCCGATGCCCACGGTGGGAATGGACAGCTCCTTGGTGACCGTCTTGGCCACCTCGCCGGGCACCATCTCGAGCACCACGGCGAAGGCGCCGGCCTCGGCCACGGCGTGCGCGTCGGCCAGCACGTCGGCGCCGTCCCGCTCGCGGCCCTGGACGCGGTAGCCGCCGATGGCGTGCTCGCTCTGCGGGGTGAAGCCGATGTGGGCCATCACGGGGATGCCGGCGTTGGTGATCGCCTCGATCTGCTTGGCGACGCGGCGGCCGCCTTCCAGCTTCACCGCGTGGCAGCCGCCCTCCTTCATGAACCGGACGGCGGTGCGCAGCGCCTGGGTCGGGCCCTCCTCGTACGAGCCGAACGGCAGGTCGCCGACGATCAGGGCGGTGCTGGTGGCGCGCACCACGGCGCGGACCAGGGGAAGGAGGTCCTCGACGGTGACCGGGACGGTCGTCTCGTACCCGAAGACGTTGTTGGCGGCGGAGTCACCGACCAGCAGTACCGGGATGCCGGCCTGGTCGAAGATGGCGGCGGTGTACTGGTCGTAGGAGGTGAGCATCGGCCAGCGGTCGCCACGGGACTTCGCGTTGATCAGATCGCGGGTGCGGACGCGCCGGGTGGGCGGGTCGCCGTACAACGTGGGTACGTCAGACATCGGGATCACTCCTTCCCTCGAGGCCGCCTCATGCGGTCCCCGGGCAATGGATCGATCGTCGCACCGGACCCCGGCCTGCGGTCAGGGGTCAGTGCAATGTCTCACACACCTTCCCGAAACCGGTTGGTAATGGGCAGGCGGCGGTCGCGGCCGAACGCCTTGATCGAGATCTTGGTGCCGGGCGCGGACTGGCGGCGCTTGTACTCGGCGAGGTCGACCATGCGCAGCGTCCGGTCCACGATCGCGGCGTCGTGGCCGGCCTCGATGAGCTGGTCGCGGCCCTGGTCGCCGTCGATGTACGCGAGCAGGATCGGGTCCAGCACCGAGTAGTCCGGCAGCGAGTCGGTGTCCACCTGGCCGGGCCGCAGCTCGGCGCTGGGCGCCTTGGTGATCGAGCTCTCCGGGATCGGCGGCTCCTCGCCGCGCCGGGCGGCGTCCGCGTTGCGCCACCGCGCCAGTTTCCAGACCATCGTCTTCGGCACGTCCTTGAGCGGGTTGAAGCCGCCCACCGAGTCGCCGTACAGCGTGGAGTAGCCGACCGCCAGCTCACTCTTGTTACCGGTGGTGAGGACGAGGTGGCCCTCCTGGTTCGACAGCGCCATCAGGATGACCCCGCGTACGCGTGCCTGCAGGTTTTCCACCGCCAGGCCGGAGAGCGACATGTTCGCCAGGAACGCGTCGACCATCGGCTGGATCGGCTCGATCCGGTAGTCGAGGCCGGTGCGCTTGGCCAGGTCGGCGGCGTCGTCCTTGGAGTGGACGGACGAGTGCCCGCTCGGCATCGAGACGCATGTCACCCGGTCGGCGCCGAGGGCGTCCACCGCGATCGCCGCGACCACGGCCGAGTCGATGCCGCCGGAGAGGCCGAGGACCACCGAGCGGAAGCCGTTCTTCTCCACGTAGTCGTGCAGGCCCAGGGTCAGCGCGGACCAGATCTCGGCCTCGTCGGTGACCCGCTCGGCGATGCCTCCGGCCGCCGGGCCGTCTGTCAGAGGGCGAGGTGCGACGGGTACGTCGACCCGGTGGATCGCCATGCCGTCGTCGGTGGCGGGCTGCTCGCCCGGGTTGTCCGCGCCCAGGGGGAGGTCGAGGTCGTGGACGATCAGCTCGGAGGTGAACTGCCCGCCGCGGGTGAGCAGGTCGCCGCCGGCCGTGACGATCATCGAGTCGCCGTCGAAGACCAGTTCGTCCTGGCCGCCGATCAGATTCACGTACGCCACGGTCGCGTCGGCCTCGGCGGCGCGGCGGCGGACCAGGGGCAGGCGGACGTCGTCCTTGTTCAGCTCGTACGGGGAAGCATTGATGTTGACCACGAGCCCGACCCCGGCCCGCCTGGCGGCGGCGAACGGCCCGCCGGCCTGCCAGATGTCCTCGCAGACGCTGAGGCCGATGTCGACGCCGCCGAACCGGACCACGGTCAGCGTCTCACCGGGCTCGAAGTAGCGGTCCTCGTCGAAGACGCCGTAGTTGGGCAGGTGGTGCTTGTAGTAGGTGGCCGTGACGACACCGCCGATCAGCAGCGCGGCGGCGTCCCGGCGGCCCGTCTCGTCGGTGTCCACGTACCCCACCAGCACCGCGAGGTCGCCCAGCCCGTCGGCGGCCAGGTCGGCGGCGAGCTGGACCAGGCCGCGCTGGGACGCGCTCACGAAGGAGTCGCGGAACACCAGGTCCTCGATGGGGTAGCCGGTCAGCATCATCTCGGGGAAGGCGACCAGCTGCGCACCGGCGTCCGCGGCGGCCCTGGACCACCGGCGTACTGACGCCGCGTTGCCGGGCAGGTCACCGACGGTGGAATTGACCTGTGCCAGGGCGATCCGCAAGGTAGGCATGTATTTATTGTTCCCCACCCCCGTCCGACCACCCCGCCGCCGCCCCTAACCGGAATGAATGCGGCCCTGGCCCCGGACCACCTGGTGGTCAGCGTAATCTCCACGTAACGGGGCCCGGCAACACTGGCGGCCGGCGCTCGACACGAAGGGGTGGACGTGGACCGACAGCAGGAGTTCGTGCTTCGTACGCTCGAGGAGCGCGACATCCGTTTTGTCCGGCTTTGGTTCACGGACGTGCTCGGCACCCTGAAGAGCGTGTCGGTCGCCCCCGCCGAGCTGGAGTCGGCCTTCGAGGAAGGCATGGGCATCGACGGCTCGGCCATCGAGGGCTTCGCCCGGGTGTACGAGTCCGACATGGTCGCCATGCCCGACCCGACCACGTTCCAGGTCTTCCCGTTCGAGGGCGGCGCCAGCGGCGAGAGCGCGCGGATGTTCTGCGACATCCTGCTGCCCGACGGCAACGCCGCCTGGGCCGACCCGCGCCACGTGCTGCGCCGCTCGCTGGCCAAGGCGGCGGAGAAGGGCTTCACCTTCTACACCCACCCCGAGGTCGAGTTCTTCCTGGTCCAGGACGGACCGGCCGACGGCAGCGTGCCGATCCCGGTGGACACCGGCGGCTACTTCGACCACACCACCCACTCGGTGGCCCGCGACTTCCGCCGCCAGGCCGTGCTCGCGCTGGAGCGGATCGGCATCTCGGTCGAGTTCAGCCACCACGAGGTCGCGCCCGGCCAGCAGGAGATCGACCTGCGGTACGCGGACGCGCTCACCACGGCGGACAACATCATGACGTTCCGGCACGTGGTCAAGGAGGTGGCGCTGTCCCAGGGGGTCCGCGCCACGTTCATGCCGAAGCCGTACACCGACCAGCCCGGCAGCGGCATGCACACGCACCTGTCGCTCTTCGAGGGCGAGCGCAACGCGTTCCACGACGGCGACGACCCGGCCAAGCTCTCCAAGACGGCCCGGGCGTTCATCGCCGGCCTGCTGGTGCACGCCCGGGAGTACACCGCGGTCACCAACCAGTGGGTGAACTCCTACAAGCGGCTCTTCCCGCTGCAGCTGCCCGACCGGATCACCGAGTCGCCGGCCTTCGTCAGCTGGGGCCACCTCAACCGCTCCGCGCTGGTCCGCGTGCCCGCGTTCGGCAAGTCCAACTCGGCCCGCGTCGAGGTCCGCTCGCTCGACTCGGCCACCAACCCCTACCTCGCCTTCGCGGTGCTCCTGGGCGCCGGTCTCAAGGGCATCGAGGAGGGGTACGAGCTTCCGCCCGGCGCCGAGGACGACGTCTGGTCGCTGTCACCCGCCGAGCGCAAGGCGATGGGCTACGAGGCGCTGCCGGAGAACCTGTCCGAGGCGATCGACGTGATGGAGAAGTCCGAGCTGGTCGCGGAGGTCCTCGGCGAGCACGTCTTCGACTTCTTCCTGCGGAACAAACGGGCCGAATGGGAGCAGTTCCGCCGCGAGGTCACCCCCTACGAGCGCCAGCGGTACCTCGGCGCGCTGTAACTTTTCCGCCCTGGGTGGATCACGTATTCGCGCAGGTCCGATACGGTGCCTGTCGAATCAGATTCGCGAGGGGGAAGTCGTGCTGGAAGATCTGCTCAACGGCGCCGGACGCAGTGTCGTCTTCGGACTCATCGGGGTCGGCCTCATGGCGGTCGGTTTCGTCATGGTCGACCTGCTCACGCCGGGCAAGCTCAAGGACCTGATCTGGCGGGACAAGAACCCGAACGCGGCGCTGCTGCTGTCGGCCAACCAGCTCGGCATCGCCGTGATCGTCTTCACCGCGGTCCTGACCAGTTACCAGGACTTCGCCCAGGGCGTCGCCTCGACGCTGATCTTCGGCCTGATCGGGATCGCCATCATGGGCTTCGCGTTCATGGTGCTGGACTGGCTGACCCCCGGAAAGCTGGGCGACGTCATCTGCACGCCCGAGCGGCACCCGGGCGCGACGGTCAGCGCGGCCTCGCACTTCGGCGCCGCCCTCATCGTCGCCGCCTGCATCGCTTAGCCGCATGGCGCCGGCCCTGCGCAGGATGGGGGGACGCCCTTCGCGGCCGACGCCGGCACCGCGCTGCGCAAGCTGATGGCCGAGACGCGGGCCGACGATGCGACGGCGGCCCCGGCCCGGTCCGCGGTGCCGATCTGGAACCAGGCGTTCCCGTTGATACGCGTGGGTGTTCCCCTCTCGATGTTCTGTTCGAGGACCACCCTCGTCCGGCCGGCCGACAACCCCCTGTCGGTGTTTCCGGCCTTTTCGACGGGATAGCCTCTCCTCGTGGGCACAGCGCTGGTCATCGAGAACGATCCGTCCGATCCCCTCGGCCGTCTGGGTGAGTGGCTGACCGAGGCCGAGCTGCCGTTGACCGTGCTGCGGCCGCACGCCGGTGACGAACTGCCCGAGACGCTGGACGACCACGTCGCGCTGGTCGTGCTGGGCGGCGATCAGGACGCGTTCGCATCCTCGGACGGGACGCCCGGCGCGCCCTGGTTCCCGAGGCTGGAGGGGCTCCTGCGGAAGGCGGTGCGCGGACGCGTACCCACGCTCGGGGTTTGTCTGGGGGGTCAGCTCCTCGCGGTGGCGCACGGTGGGCTGGTGGAGCGGTCGACGTCGGGGCCGGAGGTCGGGCCGGGGCTGGTCGGCCGGCGGGATGCGGCCGACACCGACCCGCTGTTCAAGTTTGTTCCGCTGCTGCCCGACGTGCTCCAGTGGCACCGCGACGAGATCACCGAGCTGCCGCTGAACGCCGTCCTGCTGGCCGCGTCGACCCGCTACCCGCATCAGGCGTTCCGGCTCGGCGACCGGGCCTGGGGGCTGCAGTTCCACATCGAGTGCGACCTCGACATGATCAGCCGGTGGGCGGAGTCCGACGCCGCCATGCTGGAGGAGATCGGGTACGACCCGGGCGCCGTCGTGAGCGCCTGTGCCGCCGCGCTCGCCGACGTGGAGGAGGTCTGGCAGCCGTTCGCCGCCCGGTTCGCGTCGCTCGCCCTCGGCACGCTGCCCGACGCGGACGTACCGCCGAGCCCGGGTCCGGGCGGCCGCACGCTCCCGTTACTCGGTCACTGAGATGACCCGACCCAGCCGGTTGGCCCGGTACGGCTTCGCGGACAACGGCGCCCGGGCGGCCGACCTGCTCGGCCCGGGTGGCCTGCGGCTGTGGGACCAGGAGGCGCAGGAACCGGTCGACACGGAGGCCGGCGAGCTGCTGCACGCGATGTCCCGGGCGGCCGACCCCAACCTGGCGCTGCGCCAGCTGCACCGGATGGTCGAGACGGCGGTGCGCGACGCCCGCCTCCCCAAGGGCGCCCGCGCCGGTAAGGGTGACGACCTCGCTGATCATCCGGCCGCGCGGGACGTCGTCGAGGCGCTGCACGCCGACCAGGGTCTGCGCCGGCGGCTGCTGGCGGTGCTCGGGGCGTCGTCGGCGCTGGGCGACCATCTGGTGGCCAACCCGGGGGAGTGGCGGGTGCTGGCCACCGGCAAGACGGGACTGCCGCCCAAGGCGGAAGGTCACCTCGAAATCGGGGACGGCTCTTTTCCGGTCAGGGGCGGCGGCGGGGCTGCGGACGGCGAGTCGATGGGCGACGGGCCGCCTACCGTGGCGCAGTTGCGCCGGGCGTACCGGATCAGTCTCCTGCGCATCGCCGCCGCCGATCTCACCGGCGGGCGCGGGCTGGAACCGACGATGGGCGCGCTGTCCCGGCTGGCCGACGAGACGCTGGCGGCGGCGTACCGGATGGCGGCGGCCGGCGTGCCGACCGAGCCCGCGCTGGCGGTCGTCGCGATGGGCAAATGCGGTGGGTACGAGCTGAACTACGTGTCCGACGTGGATGTCATCTTCGTGGCCCGCGGCGACGAGGACCTGAGCGCCGGGACGACGATCGCGGCGAAGCTGATCGAGATCTGCGGTCAGGTGGCCTGGCCGGTGGACGCCGCGCTGCGCCCCGAGGGCAGCCGCGGCCCGCTGGTCCGGACGCTCGCCTCGCACCAGGCCTACTACCACCGGTGGGCGCGCACCTGGGAGTTCCAGGCGCTGCTCAAGGCGCGCCCGGCGGCCGGCGACCTGGAGCTGGCGCAGGAGTGGATCGACGATCTGGCGCCGCTGGTGTGGCATGCGGCGGAGCGGCCGGAGGCGGTCGTCGACGTCCGCGACATGCGCCGCAAGATCATCGAGAACGTGCCGAAGGACAAGGTCGACCGGGAGATCAAGCGTGGTCCGGGCGGGCTGCGGGACATCGAGTTCGCCGTCCAGCTGCTGCAGCTCGTGCACGGCCGGGTGGACGAGACGCTGCGCGAACCGGGCACGATCCCGGCGTTGCGGGCGCTGGTCGCCGGCGGCTACGTGGGCCGGGACGACGGCGAGACGCTGCTGCGGGGCTACCGCTTCCTGCGCGGCGTCGAGCACCGGCTTCAACTGCAGAATCTCCGGCGTACGCACACCGTCCCGGACGACCCGGCCGGTGAGCGCTGGCTGGCCGCCGCCCTGGGTTATGTCGCGATGCCCGGCCAGGACGCGGTCGAGGCCTTCCGCTCCGACTGGGTCGGTCACGCCGCGCAGGTCCGCCGCCTGCACGTGAAACTGCTCTACCAGCCGCTGCTGGAGGCGGTCGCCCGGGTGCCCGCCGAGGCGCTGCGGATGACCACGGAGTCGGCCGGCAAACGCCTCGTGGTGCTCGGCTTCGCCGACCCGACCGGCGCCCTGCGCCACCTCCAGGCGCTGACCGGCGGCGTCACCCGCACCGCGGCCATCCAGCGCACCCTGCTCCCGATGCTGCTGCAGGAGTTCGCCGACGCCCCCGAGCCCGACCGCGGCCTGCTCAACTACCGCCACGTGTCGGACAAGCTGGGCAGCACGCCGTGGTACCTGCGCCTGCTCCGCGACGGCGGCCCGGTCGCGATGCGGCTGGCCCGGGTGCTGAGCCTGTCCCGGTACGCGACCGACCTGCTGATCCGCGACCCGGAGGCGTTGCGCCTGCTCGCCGAGGACAGCGAGCTGCAGCCCCGGTCGCGGGAGAAACTGCTGGACGGGTTCGCCGCAGCGGCCGACCGGCACACCAGCGACCCGGAGAAGGCGATCGCCGCGGTCCGCGCGTCCCGCCGCCGAGAACTCTTCCGGGTGGCCTGCGCCGACATCCTCAGCCGGGCCGGTGAGCTCGCCCCGGCCGGCGCGCTCGACGTGGACGCGGTCGGCATCGCGCTCTCCGACATCACCGACGCCACCCTGACCGCCGCGCTCAAGGTCGCCCAGCGCAGCCACCCCGGGCCGGACGGCCTGCGGTTCGCGGTGATCGGGATGGGCCGGCTCGGCGGTTACGAGATGAGCTACCCGTCCGACGCCGACGTGCTGTTCGTGTACGAACCGCCGGAGGGCAGGCCCGAGGGTGAGGCGGCCACGGCCGCGCACGCGATCGCCGAGGAGATGCGCCGCCTGCTCAACGCGCCCGCCCCCGACCCGGCGCTGGGCATCGACGCCGACCTGCGCCCGGAGGGCCGGCAGGGTCCGCTGGTGCGCAGCCTGAACGCCTACCAGCAGTACTACGCCCGATGGTCGAAGGTGTGGGAGTCGCAGGCGCTGCTGCGGGCCCGCTGGGTCTGCGGCGACCAGGAGCTCGGGCTGCGGTTCGAGGCGCTGGCCGACGGCATGCGCTACCCGCGCGGCGGGCTGAGCCGCGAGCAGGTGGTGGAGATCCGGCGGATCAAGGCCCGGGTGGAGACCGAGCGGCTGCCCCGCGGCGCCGACCCCAACACGCACACCAAACTCGGCCGCGGCGGTCTTGCCGATGTGGAGTGGGCGGTCCAGCTTCTTCAACTTCGCCACGCGTACGCGCTGCCGGAGCTGCGCCTCACCCGGACCCTGGAGGCTCTGACCGCCGAGGCCGGTGCGGGCCTGATCGCGAAGCCGGACGCGGCCGCCATGAGTGCGGGGTGGACGCTGGCGGCCCGGGTGCGTAACGCTTTGACCCTGGTCCGCGGCCGTCCCACCGACCAGTTGCCCCGGCACGGCGTCGAGCTGGCCGGCGTGGTCCTGCTGCTCGGCGGCACCGACCCGGGCGAGTTCGTCGACTCGTACCTGCGGGTGGCCCGCCGCTCCCGCGCCGCCATGGAACGAGTGCTGGACGCCTGAGCGTTACACCTGCGGATCGCAGAGCGTTACCTTCATCGAGATGATGATCACTTCGGTTCGGCTGGCGCGCGGCGTCCGGTTACGGAGGGAGACATTCGGCGCGATCGCCTATGTCTCCGAGCGTGACCACTTCTACGCGCTCGACCACGCTCACGTCGACGCCCTCCGCAAGGGCGGCACGCCGGAGATGGCGGCCGCCGGGATCTGCGAGTCGGACCTTCCCCAGCGGGCCTTCTACGGCCGGTCCCAGTTCGGTTCCTTCCCCGAGGGGCTGCCGGCCGTGTCGCTGCCGCTGGTCGTCAACTGCTTCGCCACCGCGGACTGCCCGCTGCGCTGCACCTACTGCCACGCCGACGACCTGATGACCGGATACCGCGACCGGGACGACCCGTCGTGGCCGGACGAGGTGATCCGGGTCGCCCGGGCCACCCCCGCGATGGTCGGCGTGGTCACCGGCGGCGAGCCGCTGTCCCGGCCGGACAACGCGGAACGTCTCATCCGGGCGCTGACCCGGGACAAGGCCGTCGTGCTGGACACCTCCGGAATGGGCGACCTGGGCCGGTTGACGCCGGTGCTGCGGGAGTGCGGCGTCCACGTACGCATCTCCTTGGACAGCTCGGACCGTGACGTCAACGACCGGCTCCGCCCGATCAACCGGCGTTACCTGCCGCTGGGCGCGAGCTCGCACCGGTCGGCGTGGGAGGCCCTCCACCTGGCCCGCGCGGAGTCCCTGTCGTGCAGCGCGCAGACCGTGGTGACCGCGCAGAACGGCTCGTACGCCCAGCTCCTGGCCCTGCGCGACGATCTGGTGGCGGCCGGCGTGCGGACCTGGACCCTGCACGTCGTGGTGGCCGCGGGCAAGGCGGCGCACCGGCCGCGGGGGCTGCTGACCGGCGACGACGCAGTGCAGACCCTGGTACGCGTGGTCGACGACACCGCGGCGGCCGCCCTGCCGATCGACATCCGCGTCACCAGCACCCACCGGGCACCCAACTCGACCCTGCTGATCAGCGCCCGCGGCGAACTGGCCGTCCAGCGTGGTGACGGCACCGGCAAGGACGTGCTGCCGGTGTCCCGGTTCGCCGCCCGCAGCGGGGTGATGCGCCATTTCCGCAGGCGCATCGACCAGGCCGGCCACGCCAGCCGCTACCTCAACGGGACGCTGGACCTGTCTGTCCGCGTTTAGGTCGTGTTTCAAACCCGGCCAGGCACGAGGCGTGGTCCAGGTTTGAAACACGACCTAGCCGGACCAGCGGCGGGCGGCGTCGGCCACGGTCAGGACGCCGTCGGCCACCAGGACGTTCAGCTGCCGGGTCAGGGTCTCGCCGGCCGGGATCGTCAACGGCTTGTCGAAGGCCAGGGCGGCGCAGACGCCCGCGTACTCGCCGGTGCGGACGAACCAGCGGTCCGCGCCGGTCAGGCCGTCGAAGACCAGCGTGTACGCGCCGGCGACGGTCAGCGCCACCCACTCGTCGGCGCTGCCGTTGGGCTCGCCGCCGCCCGGGGTGAAGGCGACCGCCTCGCCGGGTCCGGCCCGCCAGAAGAAGCCGCCGTAGCCCGCGCCGCCGGGCCGGCCGTTCGTCGCAGGGCTGCCCAGCACGACGTCGAAGTCCGGCGCGGTCAGCGTGTACCCGACGCGCAGCATCCACCCGTGCCGGGCCGCCGTCGCACGCATCGTGCGCCGCTCGGTGAGCAGCACCGCGCCCGTGCCGTCCCGCCAGCGCAGCAGGCCGTCGTCGTCGTGGGTGATCCGGCCGTGATCGTCACGCCAGACATAACCCTCGTCGCGTACGTAGGTGCGGCCACCCCAGAGGTTCCAGCCGTTCACGTCGGCCATCGCGAGCGACACACCCATGTGCCACGGGTGGTCGACACAGAGCGCATCGGTGACAACCACCCCGCCGAGTGTCCGCACCGGGTGCAGGTACGGCCGTGGGCCGAGCCGGATGTCCAGCTCAGGGGCCTGGACATAGGTAGTCACCGGCACACCGTCGGAGAACATGCTGCCACTCTAATGGCCTCAATCGGCCACGGGCTGTTGACCTGATTCGATCCATCCCTAAGATGAGCCGTCCGGCAACCTGTCTGTCCAAGGAGGACATTGTGACCGTCGCGTCCGCGCCCAGCGTGGGTCCGCTGGGCTACTGGCTCGGCTGCTTCCGCAAGTACGCCACCTTCGAGGGCCGCGCCCGCCGCGCCGAGTACTGGTGGTTCACGCTCCTCAACGTGCTGCTGTACGCCATCGTGCTCGCGGTCGGCTTCGGTCTCGACTCCGCCACCGGCGGCGAGGGCGTCATCCCCGGCGTCCTGATCGTCCTCTACGTGCTCGCGGTCTTCCTGCCCTCCCTGGCGGTCACGGTCCGCCGCCTGCACGACGCCGGCAACACCGGCTGGTTCTACCTGCTCAGCCTCATCCCGTTCGTGGGCGGGATCATCCTGCTCGTGCTGACCCTCCAGGCCGGCAACCCGGGCCCCAACCAGTACGGGCCCGACCCGCGCCAGATCTAGAGCCGGGGCGGCCTCGCCGCTTCGCCGGGCGTGTCAGGCGAGCGTCATCTGTACAGCACTTTCCGGGTGGGCCCAGGGAACGTCGAGTTCGGACGGCAGCAGGCCGGTGTCCGCGACCCGCCGCAGGACGGAGTTGATGCCGGTGATGACCCGGACCCGGTCGTCGCCGGTCCCGTGGTCGGTGATGCGGGAGTCGTCCACGAGGCGCGGCACCGGCCCCGCGGTCAGGGCCGCCGCCAGTCTGGTGAAGCCCAGTGTGCACGCCAGCGGCGCCAGCAGCGGCGTGCCGTCGCGGCGGTGCTCGATCAGGTTGGTGAGCAGGTCGACCCGGCCGGGTACGTCGGCGAAGGGCGAGCCGGGCAGCAGCAGCCGGTCGGTGGGGTATTCGAGCACCGCCCGGCCGGCGTCGCCGGTGACGATGACCTCGCCGGCGATGAAGTCCTCGCCGGCCAGCGTCACCGCGGCCGTCAGGGTCGTCCCGCCGCGCAGCTCGACCCGGGCGAACGCGGTGTCGTCGGTCGCGATCGGCCGGGTGCGGTACCGCTCCGCGGTGAGCGTGACCGGGTCGTCGCCGGCCACCGCCAGGCTCTGCATCAGCGCGTGGGCCAGCGGGTTCACCAGTGCGCCGTCGCCCAGTCCCTGCCGTCCGGCCCAGGCGGCGCGCCGGTAGTACACGTCGGCCCGTTGCCAGGACGCGACCGTGGCCACGTGGTGGATCTCGCCGAGCGCGCCGCCGGCGACCGCTTCGGTGAGTCTGGCCAGGGCAGCCGACCCGAGCGCCTGGAAGCCGATCTGGCAGGCCCGCCCGGTCGAGGCGAGCGCGGCGGTCAGCACCTCGTGCTCGGCGGGGGAGACCACCGGGGGTTTCTCCAGGAGCAGGTCGCAGCCGGTTTCGAGGGCGTCCAGCGCGATCGGCAGGTGGGTGTGCGGCGGGGTGCAGATCACCACGACATCGATGGGTACGGAGGTGAGCAGCTCGCGATGATCAGTGAAGACGGGTACGCCCGCCATCCGCGGCCCCGCCACCGCCCCTGACTCGGCTGAAGGCAGCACCATCTCCTCGATCGGGGCCGGGTCGGCCATCCCGGTCAGCTCCACCATCCCGTCGGCGGCGAGCTCGGCCAGCCGCCGCCGGTGCCACTTCCCGTGGCCACCGGCGCCGATCAGCCCGACCCGCACCGTCATGCGGCGCCCGCGAGCGTGTCGGCGGCACCGTGCCGGGTGAGGGCTTCCAGCCAGTCGACGCAGAGCGTCCGGACGACCTCGTCGGCGGCCAGTTCGCGCGGGAACACCGCTTCGAGGCCGAGCAGGGCGGCGACCACGTCGGACGGGGTGCGGGCGCCGGACAGCGCCGTACGGATCTCCTCGGCCAGCGGGTCGTCGAGCGGCAGCGCCGAGCCGTCGTCCGCGACCCCTTGCGCGTAGCGCATCCAGGCGGCCACCACGAGCACCGCCCAGCGTGGCGACGCGCCCGCGGCCCGCCGGTCGGCGATCGTGTGCAGCACGCGCTGCGGCAGTTTCTGTGAGCCGTCCTTGGCCACCTGCACGGTCCGGTGGGCGATCGCCGGGTCGGCGAAGCGTTCCAGCACCGAGTCGCCGTAGGCCACCACGGTCACCCCGGGCGGCGGCGCGAGGCTCCCGGCCACGTCGTCGGCGATGAACCGGCACATCACCTCGCGCATGCCGGGCATCTCGAGCGCCGACGCCACGGTGTCCCGCCCGGCCAGCGCCCCCAGGTACGCGATTCCGGAGTGCACGCCGTTGAGCGCCCGCAGTTTCAGCCGTTCCCACGGTCCGGCGTCGTCGGTGAGGATCGCGCCGGCCTTCTCCCACGCGGGCCGCCCGCCGGGGAAGTCGTCCTCGATCACCCACTGCTGGTAGGGCTCGGCCCCGACCGCCGCCAGGTCCCGTACACCCAGCGCGGCCTCCGCGGCGGCCAGCGTCCCGGGTGTGCTCGCCGGGACGATCCGGTCGACCATGGTGCCCGGGAACGTGACGCTCGCGGCGATCCAGTCGGCCAGCGGCCCGTCGGGGCAGAGCTGTTCGACCAGGGAGCGGGTGCGGCGCCCGTTCGACGGCAGGTTGTCGCAGCTGACGACCGCGAGCGGGCCGGCGTCGGCGCGCCGCCGCGCTTCCAGTCCCCGCAGCAGGAGGTCGGGAACAGTGCCGGGCAGCGCCGTCGCGAGCAGCCTTCCGGTCACCGGGTCCAGCAGGTACGCCTTCTCGGTGACGGTCAGCGTCAGCACCCGTACACCCGGATCTGCGATCTTGGAAATCACCGCCTCGGGACCGGAGGCCGCGTGCAGCACCTCGGAGAACGCCCCGATCACCCGGGTGGCGTTGCCGGTGCTGGCCAGCGAGGTGACGCTGAAGAGCAGGTCCTGCGCGCGCAGGGCGTCGACGACGTCGGTCGAGCGGGGCGCCACCGCGGCGATGCCCCAGTCGCCGCCCCCGCCCGCCACCGCGGCCTCGGTGTAGACGGCCTGGTGTGCCCGGTGGAACGCGCCGAGTCCAAGGTGGACGATTCCAGTCCGGACGGTGCCGGGCGTGACCAGCGGGCGAGCCGCGGCCGGAACCCGGGCCAGCGTGCCCGAGCTGATCAGCGCCATGCGGGACCGTCCGGGAACGTGAACTCGGCGATCGACTCGGCGCGCATCGTGGCGCTGTAGCCGGGCTCGCTCGGCAGCACGTACCTGCCGTCGCGGGTGCGTACCGGATCGGTGAAGTGCTCGTGCAGGTGATCGACGTACTCGACCATGCGCCCGTCCAGGGCCGTGGAGACGCGCAGGTAGTCGAAGGCGAACAGGTGCTGCACCAGCTCGCACAGGCCCACCCCGCCGGCGTGCGGGCAGACCGGCACGCCGAACTTGGCGGCCAGCAGCAGCTCGGCCAGCACCTCGGGGACGCCGCCGACCCGGCAGGCGTCGACCTGCATGACGCCGATCGCGCCGGCCTGCAGCAGCTGTTTGAAGATGACCCGGTTGGCGGCCATCTCGCCGGTGGCGACCCGGATCGGCGCCACCGCGCGCTGGATCCGCGCGTGCCCGAGCACGTCGTCGGGGTGGGTGGGCTCCTCGATCCAGTACGGGTCGGCCTCGGCCAGCCGCTCCATGTTGGCGATCGCCTCGTCCACGTTCCAGACCTGGTTGGCGTCCATCATGAGCAGGGCGTCCGGGCCGATCTCGGCGCGGATCAGGCGGGCCCGGCGTATGTCGTCCTCGATGTCGCCGCCGACCTTCATCTTCATCGCCCGCCAGCCCTCGTCGTAGGCGGCGCGGGCGAGGGCCCGCACCTTGTCGTCGGGGTAGCCCAGCCAGCCCACGCTGGTGGTGTACGACGGAAGCCCGTCGCGTTCCAGCCCGGCCAGCCGTTCGGCCATCCCGATCCGGCCCTTGTCCAGGATCGCGGCCGCCTCCTCGGGCGTCAGCGCGTCCGCGATGTGCCGGAAGTCGATCTCGGCGACCAGCTCCGCCGTCGGCATCTCGGCGAGCAGCCGCCACAACGGCTTGCCGGCCTCCTTGGCGCGCAGGTCCCACACCGCGTTGACCAGCGCCGCGGTGGCCAGGTGGATGACGCCCTTCTCCGGGCCGAGCCAGCGCAGCTGCGGGTCCGCGGTCAGCGACCGGCCGAAGTCCAGGCCGTTCAGAGAGTCCAGATCAAAACCGGCGATGTGGTACGCGAGCGCGTGGATCGCCGCGCACACGACCTCGTTGCCCCGCCCGTTGGTGAAGGTGAAACCGGCGCCGGTGTGCGGGCCGTCGGTGTGCAGTTCCACGTACGCCGCCGAGTAGTCGCCCCGGTTGATCGCGTCGGAGCCGTCTCCGGCGGCCGCGGTCGGGAAGCGGACGTCGTGCACGGTGACGGATTCGATGCGCGTCATGCTTTCGTCTCCAGGCGGAAGATGCGTTTCGGCAGGTGGTAGGCGAGGTCGGCGATGATCTCGGCGGCCTCGTCCAGCGGTAGCCGGCCCTGCGCGACCAGGGTGGCGAGGTACGCGGCGTCGACCCGGCGCGCGATGTCGTGGCGTACCGGGATGGAGCAGAACGCGCGGGTGTCGTCGACGAACCCGGCGGTGTTGTAGAACCCGGCGGAGTCGGTGACCGCCTCGCGGAACCGGCGGAGCCCGTCCGGGGTGTCCAGGAACCACCAGGGCGCGCCGAGGTAGAGCGCGGCGTAGCCACCGGCCAGCGGTGCGAGCTCCCGGGTGAACGTGTCCTCGTCCAGCGTGTAGACCACCACGCGCAGCCGGGGGTCGTTGCCGTACGCGTCCAGCAGCGGCGCCAGCCCGTGCACGTAGTCGGTGGCCTGCGGGATGTCGCCGCCCTTGTCCCGCCCGTGGGTGCCGTGCAACCACCGGTTGTGGTTGCGGGCCGCGCCCGGGTGCAGCTGCATGACCAGCCCGTCGTCGATCGACATCCGGGCGAACTCGAGGATCATGTGCGCCCGGAAGAGTTCCGCGTCCCGGGCCGACGCCCGGCCGCTGAGCCCGCGCTGGAACAGTTCCGCCGCCTCGGCCTCGGGCAGCGACGCGGTCAGCGCGGTCGGGTGCCCGTGGTCCGAGCTGGTCGCGCCGGCCGCGACGAACGCCTCCCGCCGCAGCCGCAGCGCGTCCAGGTAGCCGCCGAAGCTCGCCGTGTCGGTGCCGGCCACCTCACCGAGCCGGGCGACGTTGCCGGCCCAGCCGTCGAACTCCATGTCCACCACGTTGTCCGGCCGGAATGTGGTGATCACCCGGCCGCCCGGCCCGCCCCACCCGTCGGCGGCCAGTTCGGCGTGTGTGGCCAGGTCGTCCAGCGGCGACTCGGTGGTCGCGAGGGTCTCGATGCCGAACCGCTGGAACAGCGCCCGCGGCCGGAACGCCGGCTCGGCCAGCCGGGCGGCGATCGCGTCGTAGATCTCGTCGGCCGTCTCCGCCCGCAGCGGCGTGTGCACGTCGAAGACACCGGTGAACGTGCGCTCCATCCAGAGCCGGGAGGGCGTGCCGCGGAACAGGTGCCAGTGCTCGGCGAGCAGCCGCCAGATCGCCCGGCCGTCGGTTTCCACCGGCTCGGCGGCGCCGTCCCGCACCGGCACACCGAGCCGCCCCGGCGGGATGCCCTGGCTGAGCAGCATCCGGGTGACGTAGTGGTCGGGCACCACCAGCAGTTGCGCCGGGTCTCCGAATGGCTGGTCCTCGGCCAGCAGCGCCGGGTCGACGTGCCCGTGCGGGCAGATCAGCGGCAGCTGAGCCGCGACCGCGTGCAGCTCCCGGGCGATGTCACGCTCCCGGTCGGCGCTCGCGAAGATCAGTTCGTCCGGCACGCGTCACTCCGTCTCCAGGTCGAGCAGTTCGGACACCCGGACCGGTCCGCCGGTGTCCATCGAGCGGTTCGCCGCCAGACCGGTGAGCAGGGCCAGCGCCCCGTCGCGCGCGGTCGCCGACCGATCCAGAGGATCAACGGCCGCACCCAGGAGTACGTCGAGCATCCGCTTGTCCGCGCCGCCGTGACCCTCCCTCTCGTCACCGCTTTGCTCTGAGCACATATGCGCATCACCTGATGCGTTTCTCTCAGGCTCGCTTTGCTCTGAGCACATATGCGCATCGCCGGGGCGGGGCGCGCGGCCGGGGAGCGGCACCAGCTGGGGCGGGGACCAGTGGGGGTGCAGGGTGAGGCGGACCCAGCCTTGTTCGGCGGCGGCCGCCTCGCCGTGCACCGCGGCGCCCTTGAGTGCGCTCGCCTCGGCGGGACTGACGTGGTCGCTCTCCACCACCTCGAGCTCCAGCCGGCCCTTGCTGCCGTTGACCATCAACCGGTAGCCCTCCCACGGCGCGTACGCGGTGAGGTGGTAGGTCATCGTGGCGCCGGTGTCGTAGCGGACCAGCACCGCCATGTCGTCCTGGATGGTCACGCCGGGGGAGAAGACGTTGCGGTCGCGCAGGTAGCCGTCGGCCGGTTCGGCGTCGAGATACAGCGCGCGCAGCCGGTCGTTGTCGTCGAGCCGGATCGCGAACGGGTCGTCCGCGGCCGCGGGGCTGCCGTGCGCGCGCTGGTAGTCACGCGCGTAGCCGTGCCGGGCGCCGGCCTCGTCGCCGTAGAAGAACAGCCGGCCGGACGCGAACACCGACTCCGGCCGCGCGCCCAGCCACCAGTTGACCAGGTCGAAGTGGTGGCCGGACTTGTGCACCAGCAGGCCACCGGAGTTGGCCCGGTCGCGGTGCCAGCGGCGGAAGTAGTCGGCGCCGTGGCGTACGTCGAGCAGCCACTCGAAGTGCACCGATCCGATCTCCCCGACGGCGCCGGAGGCGAGCAGAGTGCGGACCTTCTCGTGCACCGGGTTGAATCGGTAGTTGAAGGTGACCGCCACCCGCTTCCCGGTGCGCCGCTGCGCGTCGAGCACGGCCCGGGCGCCGGCGGCGTCGGTGGTCATCGGCTTCTCGGTGAGCACGTCGCAGCCGGCCTCGAGGGCGGTCACGATGTGCCTGGCGTGCTCCCGGTCCATGCTCGTCACCACGAGCGTGTCGACCCGCTGCTCGGCCAGCATGTCGGCGAGCCGCTCGGCGGGATAGCCGGGCACGCCGGGATGACCGGCCTCGGACAGCCAGCGGTCGTGCGCGGCGATGCGGAGGGGGTTGCGGTCGCACAGACCGACCAGCTCGCTGGTGCCGGCGTGGTCCCGGGTGAGGGCGCGGATGAACATCTCGGCCCGCGCTCCGGTCCCGACGACTGCGTAGCGTCGCGACATGCAGGTGCCCCCGTTCTGCCCCCGTTCGGCCAACAAACCTTTGCAGCGGACGCTAGGCCCATCGACATAAATGAGTCAACGGGTGCTCAGCTTACGTACGCAATAATGGGGTTTTAGCCTGAATCGTCGAAATGGTTTCGAAACATCTTGGCAGTCCGAATGCATTGACAGCGCTGCAACCCCTTGCATTAATTGCCTCCCAGACATCGATGAAGTCCGAAGGAGGTGGGGGCGTGCCGGCCACGATTCGTGACGTTGCGCAAGCGTCGGGCGTGCACATCTCCACGGTGTCGCGCACCTTCTCCGCGCCGCATCTGGTCAACGCGGAGACCCGGAGCCGGGTGCAGGCCTGCGCGGAGCAGCTCGGCTACCGGCCCAACCGGGCGGCCCGGGCGCTGATCACCGGGCGCACCTACAACATCGGCCTGATCGTCGCGGACATCGCGAACCCGTTCTTCCCGCCGCTGATCAAGGCCGCCGAGAGCCAGGCCCGCCGGCACGACCACCACATCTTCGTGGCCGACACCAACGAGGACGCGCTGGTCGAGGAGGACCTGGTCCGGGCGATGGCCAAGCAGGTCGACGGGGTGCTGCTGTGCAGCCCGCGGATGAGCAACAGCCTGATCGAGCAGCTCAGCCGCGAGGTGCCGCTGGTGGTGGTGAACCGGCGCATCGTCGGCCTGCCCGCTGTCGTGATGGACGTCGCGCACGGCGCCCAGGTCGCGCTGGGCCACCTGGCCGGTCTCGGGCACCGCCGGATCGCGCTGGTCACCGGCCCGCGCGGATCGTGGACCAGCCGGGAGATCCGGCGCGCCGCCCAGCACTCCGAGCGGTCCGGCCGTTTCGAGCTCACCGTCCTCGGGCCGAACCCGCCGACCGTGGAGGGCGGCCAGGCAGTCGCCGAGCTGGTCCAGCGCGCCGGGGTGACCGCCGTGCTCGCCTACAACGACCTGATGGCCATCGGCCTGATGGAGGGACTGAACGCCCTGGGCCTGCGGGTGCCCGAGGACGTGAGCGTGGCCGGCATCGACGACATCGCGCTCAGCCGGTTGACCCGCCCCAAGCTGACCACGGTGGCCAACCCCACGGCCGCCGCCGGTCGGGCCGCCGTCGACATGCTCCTCGCGCATGGCGACGACCGCCGCACCACCGCACAGGTCTCCCTGCACACCGAACTGATCATCCGGGACTCGACCGGACCGGTTTCCGCGTAACAGCTTTCCTCACCCAGGAGCGAGATTGCGATGCCGCGTGCCCGAAAACTCCTTACCGCCGTCCTGACCCTTCCGCTGCTCCTCGGCGCCACCGCCTGCGGAGGCGACGGCGACTCCGCCGGCGCCGGCGAGAAGGTCGAGCTGTCCTTCTTCTGGTGGGGCGGCCAGACCCGCGCCGACATGACCGAGAAGGCGCTGAACCTCTACACCTCGAAGCACCCCGACGTCACGTTCAAGAAGACCTGGCAGGCCAACCAGGGTTACTTCGACAAACTGGCCACGCTCACCGCGGGCGGCGACCCGCCGGACATCTTCCAGATCGACGACAACTACCTCTCCGAGTACGCCGAACGCAAGGTCACCCTGGACCTGACGCCGTACCAGTCGGACAAGCGCCTGGACACCAGCAAGTTCCCCGAGCCGCTGTGGAAGTACGGCGTGGTCGACGGGAAGCTGGCCGGCATGGCGTTCGGCGAGAACACCCAGGGCCTGGTGTACGACAAGACGCTGCTCGACAAGTTCGAGCTGCCCGCGCCGACGATGGGCATGTCCTGGGAGGACTACATCGCCTGGGCGACCACCGTGTCCAAGACCGCCAAGGTTCCCGGCACCCAGGACCCGAGCGCGGACTTCAAGGCGTTCTGGGTCTGGCTGCGGCAGAAGGACAAGGATCTCTACCACGGCAAGGAGCTGGGCTTCACCGAGGCGGACGTGACCGAGTGGTTCACGCTGTGGCAGGGCGCCCGCGCGGCCGGGGCGACGCCCACACCGGACGTGATCCACGAGGGCAACGTCACCGACATCACCAAGCAGCTCGTGGCGACCGGCAAGGCGGCCACCAGCTGGGTGTGGGTCAACCAGATGCCGGAACTGAAGAAGAACGTCAAGGGTGAGCTGGGCGTCACGGCGTACCCGGGCAAGACCGGATCGCAGTGGCCGCGCGCCTCGATGTTCTTCTCGGTCTTCCGCGGCAGCGAGCACCGGGACACCGCGGTGGACGTGCTGAACTTCCTGGCCAACGACCCGGAGGCCGGCAGGATCCTGGGCACCGAGCGTGGCCTGCCGTCCAACCTGGACATCCGTGAGCAGGTCGCGGACACCACCGACAACCCGGCGATGAAGCAGTCCATCGCGGTGCAGGACGAGATCGGCAAGACCTTCGGCGCCGCGCCGTCGGTCCCGCCTGCCGGGCACAGCGTGGTCAAGAACGAGCTGATCAAGTCGGCGGAGCAGGTGGTGTACGGCAGGCAGGACCCGGCCACCGCCGCCAAGGCCTTCGTCACCGCCGCGACCAGCGCGATCGGCAAGGGCTGACCGGTGATCACCGCTCCACCGGAACCCAGGCTCCGGCCCGGGCCCGCCACCCCTCGGCGGGCCCGGGGCCGGAGCCGGCAGAACCTCGCGGGGTACGTCTTCCTCAGCCCGTGGCTGCTCGGCCTGATGTTGATCACCGCGGTGCCGATGCTGCTCTCGCTGTATCTGAGCTTCACCGACTACGACGTGCTCTCGCCGCTGTCCGAGGTGGAGTGGGTCGGCTGGGACAACTACCGGCGGATGTTCACCGACGACCCGTCGTACTGGCACGCGGTCTCCGTGACGGTCACCTTCGCGCTGGTCGCGGTGCCGCTCAAGCTGCTCGCCGCGCTCGGCGTGGCGCTGCTGCTGAACCGCGCTTTCCGCGCCGTCGGCCTGTTCCGCGGGCTGTTCTACCTGCCGTCGCTTCTCGGCGGCAGCGTGGCGCTGGCCATCGTCTGGGTGAGCATGTTCAACCGGGACGGGGCGTTCAACTCGCTGCTCGGCTTCTTCGGCGTCGAGGGACAGCCGTGGGTCAGCGACCCGCGCTACGCCCTGGAAACCTTGATGCTGCTGGCGATCTGGCAGTTCGGCGCACCGATGGTGATCTTCCTGGCCGGGCTCAAACAGGTGCCGGCCGAGCTGTACGAGGCCGCGTCGGTGGACGGCGCCGGTCCGGCACGCCAGTTCTGGCACATCACCGTCCCGATGCTCTCCCCGGTGATCTTCTTCAACCTGGTGCTGGAGACCATCAACGGCTTCCAGGGCTTCACCGCCGCCTTCGTGCTCAGCAACGGCGAGGGCGGCCCGGTCGACTCCACCCTGATGTACACGCTGAACCTCTACATCAACGGGTTCGTCAAGCTGGACATGGGCTACGCGTCCGCGATGGCCTGGGTGTTCCTGATCGCCATCGGCCTGATCACGGCCGTGCTGTTCCGCACCGGACGGTTCTGGGTGCACTACAACGACGAGGGGAACGGCTGATGCGCCGGCTGCTCCGCGTACTCCTGCTGATCGGAATCCTGGCGGTGGTGCTCTACCCGCTCGCCTGGATGGTCGGCACGTCGTTCAAGTCGCCCGAGGAGATCGTCAACAACATCGGGCTGATCCCGGAGAAGTTCACGCCGGGCAACTTCTCGGCGGGCTGGAACAACTTCCAGCTGAGCTTCGGGCGGTTCTTCCTGAACAGCGTCCTGGTGTCGGTGGCCACCGTGCTCGGCAACGTGGTGTCCTGCCTGCTGGCCGCGTACGCCCTGGGCCGGTTGAGGTTCCGCCTGCGCGGGATGTGGTTCGCGATCATGATCGGCACCCTGCTGCTGCCCGGGCACGTGCTGATCATCCCGCAGTACATCCTGTTCAAGTCGCTGGACTGGGTCGGCGGCGACTTCCCGTACCTGCCGCTGATCGTGCCGCAGTTCCTGGCCACCGAGGCGTTCTTCGTCTTCCTGATGGTGCAGTTCATGCGCGGCATCCCGCGGGAGCTCGACGAGGCCGCCACGATCGACGGCGCCGGCCCGTACGCGATCTTCCGGCATGTGATCCTGCCCCTGAGCCGCCCGGCGCTGGTGACCACGGCGATCTTCTCGTTCATCTGGACCTGGAACGACTTCTTCCGGCAGCTCGTCTTCCTGTCCGACCTGAGCGACTACACCGTTCCGGTGGCGCTGACCCTGTTCATCGACTCGACGTCGGAAAGCGCGGTGGGACCGATGTTCGCGATGTCGCTGCTGTCCTTGATTCCGGTGTTCCTGTTCTTCGTGGCATTTCAGCGAATGCTCGTCGAAGGCATCAACACGAGCGGACTCAAAGGATGAAAGGCCACTGGCAGGACGCATTCCGGACGGCGGCCGATCTGGCGATCGCGGGCTTTCTCGTCGTCCTGGCGGCGCTGCCGATCGTCACCGCGGGCGCGGCTCTGCTGACCGCGAGCCGGGCCGTCGACCACTATCTGCGGACCGGCTCGTGGCCGGCTCCGCGGACGGTGGCCGCGGACTTCCGGGCCTCCCTGCTGCCCGGCCTCGCCGTGGTCCTGGCCGGCGGGCTGCTGCTCGCGGACGTGCTCGCACTGCGGTCCGGGCAGGTGCCCGGCGGCACGCCGATGCTGGTCGTGGTGTCGCTCGCCGGCCTGGCGGCCGCCGGGCCGGGCGGGCAGGTGCTGGTCTCGGCGGCCCGGCTCCGGCTTCTTCCGGCGGTACGCGACGCGCTGCGTACCGCCGCCTCCCACCCTGTCTGCCCCGCAGTGACCGCAAGCGTTCTCGCCGTGGCCGGCACCCTCGCCGTGCTCATCCACCCGGTGCTGATCCCGGTGCTGCTGGGCCATTCGCTCTTCGCCCTGCATGTCATTGCACGGCGATTCGGTAAGCGACCGGTAAGTGACGCCGGGCCGAACATTCAGTATGGAGGTCTCTCCCCACTTCCGCCCGGCTGACAGCGGCGTGACGATGCGGGAGTGACCGAGTCCATCATCCTGGCCCTGGTAGTCGTCACCGCTCTCGGTTTCGACTTCACCAACGGGTTCCATGACACGGCGAACGCGATGGCAACCTCCATCGCCACCAAGGCGCTGCGGCCGAAGACGGCAGCGGCATTGTCCGGCATCCTCAACCTCATCGGCGCCTTCCTCTCCGTCGAGGTGGCGCTCACCGTGACCAACGCGGTCGTCAAGATCCAGGACAAGAGCGGCGCCCCGAAGGCCGAACTCCTGGGCAACGGTGGATTCGACCTGCTCCTGATCGTGCTCGCCGGCCTGGTCGGCGGCATCGTCTGGAACCTGCTGACCTGGCTGCTCGGCCTGCCGTCCAGTTCGTCGCACGCGCTCTTCGGCGGCCTGATCGGCGCCTCCATCGCCGGCCTCGGCTGGTCCGGCGTCAACTGGAACGGCGACGGCTCCAAGCTCGACGGCGTGGTCGGCAAGGTTCTGCTACCGGCGGTGATGTCGCCGGTGATCGCCTGCGTCGTCGCGGCGGTCGGCACCTGGCTGGTCTACCGGGTCGTCACCGGGGTGGCCGCGCGCTTCACCGACAACGGCTTCCGCTGGGGCCAGATCGGCAGCGCCTCGCTGGTCTCGCTGGCCCACGGCACCAACGACGCGCAGAAGACGATGGGCGTCATCACGCTGGCCCTGATCGCCTCGGGCGACTGGACCGACACCTCAGCGGTGCCGTTCTGGGTCAAGGCGGCGTGTGCGCTGGCCATCGCGGCCGGCACCTACCTGGGCGGCTGGCGGATCATCCGCACCCTCGGCAAGGGCCTCGTCGAGATCGCGCCGCCGCAGGGCATGGCGGCCGAGGCGTCCTCGGCCGCGGTCATCCTGGCCTCCAGCCACCTCGGCTTCGCGCTGTCCACCACGCACGTCGCGACCGGCTCCATCCTGGGCAGCGGCGTCGGCAAGCCCGGCGCGCAGGTCCGCTGGAAGGTGGCCGGCCGGATGATCGCGGCCTGGCTGATCACCCTGCCCGCCGCGGCGATCGTCGGCGCCGTCATGTGGTGGCTCGGGCACCTGATCGGCGGCCTGGCCGGCGCCCTGGTGGTCTTCGTCGTGCTGCTCGCGCTCGCCGGCTTCATGTTCCTGCGGTCGCGCCGCACCCCGGTCGACCACAACAACGTCAACGACGAGTGGGACGCCGACCAGGCGGCCACCCGCGAGCGCGTCCCCGAAGGAGTCTGAGCATGCACAACGTCGGACTGGCCCTCGACGGCGCCTGGAAGGTGCTGGCCGCCGGGCTGGTGCTCGGCGCCGGCCTGCCCCTGCTGTTCGCGCTCGGTATCAGGTCGCTGGCCTGGGGCGCGGGCGGCGACGCCGAGGTGCACGACAGCGGCACCGCCGGACCCGCGGCGAACCCGGCCGGCACCGTGCTGGGCTGGCTGTTGTTCGTGATCGTGCTGGCCCTGGTGGTGCTCGGCATCGTCTTCATCGTGGCGTCCGGCTTCGGCAAGGCGCTCAGCTTCGAGCACATATACCCGACCCTCATCGACAAGTGATCAGGAGCCTCCGGTGACCGAACCCCGTTCCAGCTTCGTCGTCCGGGCCGTCGACTGGCTCCGGCAGGGCTACCCGACCGGTGTCCCACGTCAGGACTACGTCGTGCTGCTCGGCCTGCTCCAGCGCAAACTGACCGAGGACGAGGTCCGCACGATCGCCCAGGACCTGGCGGACAACGCGATCCTCAACGACGCGCCGGTGACCACCGACGACATCGAACAGATGATCAGCGAGTCGGTGCTCAAGCCGGCCAGCCCCGAGGACGTGGCCCGGGTCTCCGGCCACCTCGCCGCCGGCGGCTGGCCCTTGGCCGACCCGCCGCTCGACTGACGACCACGCGAGGTCCGGCTGGGCGGCGACCTCCCCGCACGGGGAGGTCGCCGCCCAGCGCCGTTCCGCCGCCTCACGGCGGGCCTCGGCGATCACCCGGGCGCCGATCGGCACGATCAGGCACGATCAGGCCGCACTCCTCGACGTCGTCCAGGGCGGAGCGCAGGGGAACTCGAGGTGCGGGTCTGGCATATACCGATGATCGGTATATGATGCCTGCCATGCATCCGGAACTCGAGGGACGTTACCGCCGCCTGCTGGCCGCATATCCGGTCGCGTACCGCCGGGAGTACGAGGAGGAGATGGTGGGAGTGCTGATGGCCGGCGCCGAGCCGGGCAGCCGCCGCCCGGGCCTGCGCGAGCGGGCCGACCTGCTGGGCGGGGCGATCCGGGTGCGCCTGCGCGACCGGCCGAGCCTGCGCGGCTCGCTGCGGGACGACGACTGGCGGCGGGCGCTGCGCGCGATCCAGATCTTCGGCGCGATCGCCCTGCTGGGCGGCTTCGTGCGTCGTGTCATGCTGATCGTCCTGCCCGGCGGGCCCGGCCTGGACGAGGCGATCGGGACGCCGTTCTGGTTCCTGCACCCCGCGGCCTGGCTGGTCGTCACGGTCGCCGCGCTGATCGGCCTGCGCCGGGTCACCGCCGTCGCCGCGCCGGCCGCCGCCGCCCTCGAGGTCGTCACGGTCGGTTCCCGGTACGAGTCGTCGCCCAGCCAGATGCTGTTGTCGGCGTGGCTGGTGATCGGCGTTCTGGTGGTCGCCGCGGCGTCGGTGGCGCTGGTGCCGGGCGGACCGGCACGGAGGCCGCGGGGCCTGGCGCTGTTCGCCACCGCCGTGGCGATGCTGGTCGCGGGCTACATCCTCGACGGGCGCGTCGACCAGGGCTCCTTCATCGGCGGTTTCGAGTACGGCGTGAACATGGACGGCCAGTTCATCTTCCGCTGGGCGGTGCTGCTCTACCTCCCGGCCGCGGTGCTGCTCCTCATGGCCTGGTGGATGCAGGGCGGGCCGGTGCGCCGCCGGATGGTCGCGCTGGCCATGCCGGTGGTCGCGATGGCGGTCCTGGTGTCCGAGGGCTTCGCCGGCTACATGTTCTCCAGCCAGCAGTTCAACTCGCCGATCTACCTGGCGGGCGTCCAGTGGACGATCCTGGCGCTGACCCCGCTGCTGGCGTTCGCCCTCGCCGCGGTGGCGCTGAACCGCTACGAGCGGATCTCCTACCTGGTCCGGGCGGGTCTGGCGGCGGAAACCACTCGCTAGTTCCGTCGAGGAGCCGCGTGGCATGATGTCGCGTCGGCTCTTCAGGGGGATCAGGTGCTGCAGCCCGGAATGCGACTGAGTGGGCGTTACCGGCTCGACGGCCACGTCGGCGCCGGTGGCATGGGCGAGGTCTGGCGGGCGACCGACGAGGTGCTGGGCCGGACGGTCGCGGTGAAGGCGATGCTGCCCGAGGTGGCCGCCCAGGCCGGCTTCGCCCGCCGGTTCGTGGCCGAGGCGCAGGCGATGGCCGGGGTCCGCCACCCCGGTGTGGCCAACATCCACGACTACGGCCAGGACGCCGGCGTGACCTTCCTGGTCATGGAGTTCATCGACGGCGAGTCGCTGGCGCAGGCGGTGACCCGGGCCGGCCGGATCGCGCCGCCGGAGGCGATGCGGATGGTCGCCCAGGCCGCCGAGGCGCTCCAGGCCGTGCACGACGCGGGCATCGTGCACCGGGACGTGAAGCCGGCCAACCTGCTGGTCCGGCGCAACGGCGACGTGGTGCTCACCGACTTCGGCATCTCCCGGGCCGGGGACAGCACCGGGCTGACGGTGTCCGGCGCGGTGCTCGGCACGCCGACCTACCTCTCGCCCGAGCAGGTGATGGGCCAGCCGGCCACGCCGCTCTCGGACCTGTACGCGCTGGGTGTCGCGGCGTACGAGATGCTGGCCGGCCGCCGCCCGTTCATGGGCGACAACGCGTACGCCGTGGCCCTGCAACGGGTCCAGGCGCCGCCCCCGCCGCTCCCCGGCGACGTGCCCCCGGCCGTGGCGGCCGTGGTCGGCCGGGCGCTGGCGGTCGATCCGGGGCAGCGCTGGCCGTCCGCGTCGACCATGGCCGAGGCGGCCCGATCGTCCGCGGCCGGCGCACAGAAACAAGCGGTCGTCCCGGCCGCGCCTTCGCCGAGCGCGCACACGCCCTGGCCCGGCTCCTTCACCGCAGCGCCGAAGAAGCGACCCTGGCCGCTGATCGTCGCGGTGAGCGTGGCAGTGATCGCCGTCCTGATCGCCGGGGTCGCCGTCTGGCAGCTGAAAGATCCCGGTGACAGCCCGGCCACCGGCCCGGCGGCCGCTGCCGGACCGCGGGTGCCCGCCCACTTCGTCAAGTGCGACCAGGGCTGGTGCCCGTCCGAGGAGATGTGCTGGGGAGGCCTGGTGGGGCTGAGTGGCCGGGCCGAGATGCCGAGGCGGGCGCAGTGCACCCAGGAGCACTACTGGGAGACGTTCCTTGCGATCGACCCGCCGCCCGGCGCGCTGGACGGCAACCAGACCGACTTGATCAAGACCAGTCCCGTGGTCGGGAAGGCCTGCACCCGCGCCGCCATGGAGGCCCGGGCGAAGGACCGGAGCCAGGTCAAGGGCTGGGAGGTCAGCGCCTGGCCGATGCAGTTCACCGGCACCACCGACACGCTCGTGCACTGCATCGCCAACTCGGGCCGGGGCGAGGTCAAGGCCTCCGTGTTCGGGATCTCCTAGAGTCATGCGCATGGGCGTACTCCTGGAGACCGAGCGGCTCCGCCTGCGCGAGTTCGAGGCCGGCGACGTTGCCGCGCTGGTCGACCTGGACAGCGACCCGGAGGTGATGTTCCACCTCAACGGCGGCCGCGCCACCGGCGAGCGGGAGATCGAGGACGACGTCCTGCCGTACATGCTGTCCTGGTACTCGCGGCCGGGCGGCTTCGGCTACTGGGCGGTCGAGGAGCGGGCCACCGGAGCGTTCGTCGGCTGGTTCCATCTGCGGCCGGGGCGCAGGCGTGCGGCCTCGGACGGCGCCGAGATCGGCTACCGGTTCCGGCGCGACGTCTGGGGCAAGGGGTACGCCACCGAGGGCACCCGCGCGTTGATCGCGAAGGCCTTCACCGACCTGGGCGTGAAGCGGGTCTTCGCCGAGACGATGGCCGTGCACACCGCGTCCCGCCGGGTGATGGAGAAGGCGGGTCTCCGCTACCTGCGTACCTTTCACGCGGATTGGCCGGACAAGATTCCGGGTGACGAACTGGGCGACGTCGAATATGCGCTGACCCTGGACGAATGGCGGAATGCGATCTGACAGATGTCACAGTGAACGCGAAACGCGCTCACTTTTCACCTGACATTTGTGACTGTGGAAGCCCCCCGTACGGCTGCGAACCTCATTGGCGAAGCCATCGCGAACGGGGGAAACCGTGTATCAATTCGCTTCCGTGGTCCGGTGGGGTCGCAAGACCGCCGACCGCGCCCCGGCGTTGACCGAATGCCCCTCGATCCCCTTACCCGTCCCGGTCGTGCCGGTGAGAGCCGCCGCGGCCGGGGCTGGTGAAGCCGCTTTCCTGATCCTGCTCGACGGCCTCGCCGCCGCCGCGATCGCCTTCGTGACCGGCGCCGTCGCGCCGTACGCGATGGTCCTCGCCCTCGCGGTGGCCGGCCTGTACCGCTCCCGGATGACCCACTCCGTCCTCGACGATCTGCCCCGCATCCTGACCTCCGCCGTCGTCCTGGTCGCCGCCGGCGCGCTGCTGAACCTCTCGCCCGGCCCGCTGGTCTGGGGCCCGGCCCTGTTCGCCGCCGTGGTGGCCGCCCGCGTCCTCGGCTACCGCCTGATCCGCCTGCGTCGCCGGCGCCGGCCGGGCCGCGCCGCGATCGTCGTCGGCAGCGGCGACTTCGCCGTCCGGGTGGCCGACGCGCTGCGGGACGACCGCGCGTACGGCATCTCCCCGGTCGGCTTCGTCGGCCCGCCGGCCCTGACCCAGCCCACCCTGCCGGTGCTCGCCCCGGCCGCCGACCTGGAACGCGCGGTCGCCCGGTACAAGCCGCTGCACCTGATCGTCGCGTTCCCGGCGATCCCCGACGCCGACCTGGTGCAGACGTTGCGCCGCTGCCGCCGCTACGGGGTGACCGTGCACGTCGTGCCCCGGCTGTTCGAGCTGGCCGTCGGGTGTGGACGGACCGAGTACGTCCGCGGCATCCCGCTCGCCCGGCTGCGCCCGGAGCCGGCCCAGATGCGGAGCTGGGCGATCAAGCGGCTGATCGACGTGGTCGGCGCGCTGGCCGGCCTGGTGCTGCTGGCGCCGGTCTTCCTGCTCTGCGCGCTGGCCACCCTCTGGGAGTCCGGGAAGCACGGCGTGCTGTTCCGCCAGGAACGGGTCGGCCGCGACGGCAAGCTCTTCACGATCTTCAAGTTCCGCTCGCTGACCCCGGCGTCCGACCTGGAGTCGCAGGTCAAGTGGAACATCAACCACGACATGCGGCTCGGCCCGGTGGGCAAGGTGCTGCGGTTCAGCTCGCTGGACGAACTGCCCCAGCTGGTCAACGTGCTGCGCGGCGACATGTCGCTGGTCGGCCCGCGGCCGGAGCGGCAGTTCTTCGTCGACCAGTTCCGGCGCACCTACACCGGGTACGCCGACCGGCATCGCGTGCCGACCGGCATCACCGGCTGGGCGCAGATCCACGGGCTGCGCGGCGACACCTCGATCGAGGAGCGGGTCCGGTTCGACAACCACTACATCGAGCACTGGTCGGTGGGCCTCGACATCAAGATCATTATGCGTACGGTCGGCTCGATGCTCAGCATCCACAGGGTCTGATCATGACCACTCTCGACGACCTTCTCGCCGCGCCTCCTCGCTCGGGGAAGCGGCCGCGCGGCGACAATCCCCTCGCGCAGCTCGCGTTGAGCCCCCTCGCCGTCCTGTTCGCCGCGGCCACGGCGGTGCGGAATCGCCCGAGCATCCTGATCGTCGCCGGCATCGTCGTGGTCTGCCTGCCCGCGAACATCTCCAACCTCACCGGCGACGGCCGGATCACCGTCGCCGACCTGGTCGCCGGCCTGCTGGTCGCGGTGCTGACGATCCGGCTGATCGGCGGCGACCGGACGATCAGCCGCCGGGGCTGGCTGCCGTTCGCCGCGGCGCTGTCCTCGTTCGCGCTGGCCACCGTGATCGCCTCGGACGTCCTCGTCTCCGCGGTCGGCTTCATCCGGTACGCCGAGATCTTCGTCCTGGTGCCGGTGGCGGTCGCGATGTCCCTGCGCGACCGCCTCGACGTGCTGCTGGTGGCCGGGGCGATCATCGCGGTCACGGTGTTCGAGGGCGCGTTCGGCGTCTACCAGTATCTGACCGGCACCGGCGCCTCGTACGGCGGCGACTTCGTCCGCGCGGTCGGCACGTTCGGCGCCGAGCAGATCATGGCGCTCGCCGCGCTCCTCGGCTACGGCCTCGTGATCACCCTGGCCCTCGCGCTGGCGACGCACAGCCGTCCCCGCGCCGGCCTGTTCGCGGTCAGCGGTTTTCTGGTGCTGGCACTGGGTTTCACGCTCAGCCGCGGCGCCTGGATCGCCACCGTCGTCGCGGTCCTGGTGCTGCTCTTCGTGGCACACTGGCGTCTCGCGGCGTTCCTCTGCGCGATGGCGGCCCTCGGGGTCGCCATTCTGCTGTGGTCGGCCGGCGGCACCAGCGCCGACCCGTCGTCCGGCCGGCTCGACCAGCGCCTGCTCAGCATCACCTCGGTGAGCAGCTCACCCGACCAGTCGGTCCGCGACCGGTACGCGCTGTGGGCCGCCGCCCGCGGGATCTGGGCCGACCACCCGGTGGTCGGCGTCGGCATGAAGGACTTCGTCGCCTACCGGGACAGTTACTCCAGCGTGGAACTGTCGGCCGGCAGCGACGTCGGCGACCCCACGTCCGGCGTGACCCGGCAGGCGCTGATGTCGCCGCACAACCAGTACCTCATGGTGCTCAGCGAACAGGGCGCCGTCGGCATCCTCGCCTTCGGCGGCCTGCTCGTCACGATGGCCGCCGGCGCGGTCCGCCGCACCCGGCCGCGCACGCTGCCGGCGACCGAGGAGCGCTTCCTCGACCTCGCCGCGCCGGCCCTGATGGTCTGGACGCTGATCGACTGGATGTACGGCGACATCGGCGCCGGACCCAGCACCGTGCTGATGGCCACCCTGCTCGGGATCGTGGTGCGCCGCGGCGTCATCGTCCCGCGCCCACCTGACGGGGAGACCGCATGACCGCCGGCACGCCGATCCGGAAGACCCCGATCCGGAAGACCCCGATTCAGAAGACCCTGGTCCGGGCGACCATGATCACGCTGGTCGTGACGTTGTCCGGCTCGCTGCTCGGCTTCGTCCGTGACCTGCTCCTGGCCCGGTTCTTCGGCGCGGACGGCGGCACCGACGCCTTCCTGGTCGCCTGGACGGTGCCGGAGACCGCGTTCGCCGTGGTCGTCGAGGGCGGCATGTCGCTGCTGATGATCCCGCTGTTCAGCCGGGCGGTGGCCGAGGCGGACGGCGGCGACCCCCGCGCGTTCACCCGGCGCGTGGTGGGCGCGACCATGCCACGGATCGTGGCCGTGCTGGTCGTGCTCTCCGGCGCCACGTTCCTCGGCGCGCCCTGGCTGGTGCACCTGATCGCGCCCGGTCTGGCCGACCCGGCGCTGGCCGTCACGTGCACCCGGCTGACCTCGATCACCGTGCTCACCTTCGGGCTCACCGGGTACCTCAGCGCGGCGCTGCGGGCCAGCCACATCTTCGGCGCCCCGGCCGCGATCCACCTGGCGTACAACATCGGGATCTTGACCTTGATGTGGACGCTGCACGGGTCACTGGGCATCGTCAGTGCCGCCGCCGGGGTCGCGATCGGCAGCGTCCTGATGGTGCTGGTGCAGCTGCCGAGCTTCCTGCGGCACGTCGGGATCCCCCGGGAGTGGCGTTCCGGCGCGGCCACCGTGGCGCTGGCCGCGTTCGTGCCGATCACGCTCTACACGCTGCTGCGGCAGGCGCAGGTGTTCGTCGAACGGTTCCTCGGCTCGACGCTGGCCGAGGGCACCATCTCGCACCTGAACTACGCGCAGAAGGTCGCCCAGATCCCGATGCTGGTGGCGCTGCTGATCTGCACGGTCACCTTCCCGACGCTGGCCCGCAAGATGGCCGCGGGGGAGGCGGGGGAGGCTCGCCGGCGGCTCGAGGCCGATCTGCGTACGGTCAGCGCCCTGATCTTCGTGGCCACCGCCTACCTGGTGGTGTTCGCCCCGGACATCGTGCACGTGCTGCTCGATCACGGCGAGTTCACCGCCGCCGACACCGCGGCCACCGCCGGGATCATGCGGGTGTACGCCCTCGGCCTGCTCGGCCACGTGCTGGTCACCGCGCTGTCCCGGCCGTTCTACGCGGGCGAGGACCGCACCTGGTACCCGGCCGTGGCGATGGGCGCCGGGCTGGTGGTGACCGGCGTGGTGGCCGCGATCGGGGTGCGGTCGTTCGGCGCGTACGGCATCGCCGCCGCCAACGGACTCGGCATCAGCACCGCCGCGGTCCTGCTCCTGCTCGGCCTGCGCTCGTTCGCCCCGTCACCACGGGTGATGGTGCCTACCCTGCTGCGCCTCGCGGTCGCCGCGGGCGGGGCGGGAGTGGCCGGCCGGCTCATCGACGGCGCGCTGTCCGGCCAGGCCGCGCCGATCAAGGTCGTGGCCGGTGGCGTGGTGGTGCTGACCGTGTTCGCCGGGCTGGCCCGGCTGGCCGGGGTCGACGAGGCCACCCAGCTCTTCAGGAGGATCCGACGTGGACGCTGATCTGAACCCGATGCCGCTCGTGCTGATGTACCACTCGGTCGAGCCGTACACCGAAGACCCCTACCAGGTCACCGTGGATCCACGCCGGTTCGAGCGGCAGTTGCGCTGGCTGCGGCGGCGCGGGCTGCGCGGGGTGTCCATGCGGACCCTGCTCTCCGCGCCGGGTCCGGGCCTGGTCGGCCTCACCTTCGACGACGGGTACGCCGATTTTCTGGGTGAGGTGATGCCGCTGCTGGCCGCTTTTGATTTCACGGCAACGGTTTACGTGGTGGCCGGCTCGCTCGGAGGTCACAACTCGTGGGACGAACCCGGGCCGCGCAAGGCGCTGATGACCGCCGAGGACGTCCGGACCGTGGCTGCGGCCGGCATGGAGATCGGCTCGCACGGCTTCGCGCACGTCCGGATGACCTCCGCCGACGATCTGGCACTTCACACGGTTCGCAGCAGGGAGATCCTCGAGGAGTCGTCCGGGCAGGACGTGACCGGCTTCTGCTATCCCTACGGCGCGGTCGGCGCGCGCGAGGTCGAGGCGGTGCGCGCCGCCGGATACGACTACGCCTGCGCCGTGCGGCCGGCGCCGGTCGCCGGGCGGCACGCCATCCCGCGCACGTTCATCGGCGACCGGGACGCCTCGCCCCGCCTCTACGCGAAACTCGCCCGCCACCGCCTGACCGTGGGGCGGGCCGCCTGATGCGCGTCCTGCATGTCATCACCGGGCTGAACGCCGGAGGCGCCGAGCACCAGCTCCGCCTGCTGCTGCGCGGGTTGCCGCACGACTGCGAGGTGGCCACGCTGTCCAACCCCGGCCCGGTGGCCGAGGCGATCCGGGCCGGCGGTACCGCCGTGCACGAGCTGACCATGCGGCACAACCACGACCTGTCGGTGCTGCCCAAGCTGCGCCGGCTGATGCGCGACGGACGCTACGACGTAGTGCACACCCACCTCTACCGCGCCTGCCTCTTCGGCCGGGTCGCCGCCCGGGCCGCCGGCGTCCCCACGATCGTGGCCACCGAGCACTCGCTGGGCGACCGCGTGATCGAGGGCCGGCGCACCACGCCCGGCGTCCGCGCGCTCTACCGGGCCACCGAACGACTCGGCCAGGCCACCATCGCGGTCTCCGTCGCGGTGGCCGGCCGGCTCGCCGAGTGGGGCGTGCCGGAACACCGGATCGCGGTGGTGCCCAACGGGATCGACGCGACCGAGTTCGCCTTCGACCCGCGGCTGCGCCGGGCCGCCCGGGCCCGCCTGGGCATCCCGCAGGACGCGCTGGTGATCGGCGGCGTCGGAAGGTTGGAGCCGGGCAAGCGGTTCGACCGGCTGATCCGGGCGATCGCCGAAGTGCCCGACGTGACGTTGCTGCTCGTCGGGCACGGACCGGCGCGGGCCGCGCTGGAACAGACCGCCGCCGTGCACGACGTCGGACATCGGGTGGTCTTCGCCGGGGCGGTCGGCCACGCCCGGGAGATGTTGTGCGCGATGGACGTCTTCGCGTCACCGTCCGACTCCGAGACCTTCGGCCTGGCCGTGCTCGAGGCGCTGGCCTGCGGGCTGCCCGCGCTGTACGCCGAGTGCCCGCCACTGGACGAGCTCACCGCGCCCGGCGCCCACGCCCCGCCGGACACCCCCGGCGCGCGGCGGCTCACCGCGTACCCCGAGGCGCTGCCCCGGACGCTGCGCGCCGAACTGGCCTGCCTCGGCGAACGCCGCGGCCGCCGCCTGCCGGTGCCGGACCTGGTGGCCCGCTTCGACACCGGCCGGCTGGCCACCTCGATCGGACAGCTCTACGAACGACTCGCCGCCCGGCCGCAGCGCCGGACCACGCAACCCCTGGTACAGATCAAAGGAGCACGCGGGTGAAAACACGGGAGATCCTGCGGCGGCTGGTGCGCCGCTTCGGGCTGCTGCTCTTGCTCATGCTGATCGGTGGTGGCGCCGGCGCGATCTACGCGGCGGTCAAGACCCCGACCTACACGGCCAAGGCGTACGTGGTCACGATCGGGGCCGGCGCCGAGCCGATCGTCGCGCTGAACTACGCCCAGGCGTACGGCCGGATCGCCACCACCGGCCCGATCCTCGCCACCGCCGGCAAGACCCTCGGCGCCGACCGCGCCGGACTCGACCGGGTGACCGCGTCCACCTCGCCGGACGCGCCGGTCATCGAGATCACCGCGACCGGCGCCTCGCCCGGTCGCACCGCGAACGTGGCGAACGCCGTGGCCGGCTCGCTGATCGCGCTCGGCGACACCCGCAAGGGCGAGACCCGGGTCGGACTGGCGATGCTCGCCGCGGCCACGCCACCCGCCCGGCCGACCTCGCCGAAGCCACCGATGGAACTCGCCGTCGGCGCGGCCGCCGGGCTGCTGATCGGCGGGCTGGCCGTGCTCGCCGGGGTGGGCCGGCGCGAGTCCTCCTCCACCGCGTCCGCCCGGCCCCAGCAGACCGAGGAACCGGCCCGTTACGAGGCCTACACCGAGGAGCCGGAGCCGGTGGAGATCGATCGCTACATGGGCGTCTGGCGTTCGAAGCAACCGGTGCTGACCGCGACCCCGGACTCGGACTCCGACTCCGGCTCCCCCTCGGAGGAAGAAGAGGAGCAGGAAGAACAGAAAGAGCCGGTGCGGGTCGTCGGGCGGGCCGTGGTGTTCCGGGTGGAGGAGAAATGACCGCGTCGATCACGCGTCCGGCCGCCCTCGCCGAGTGGTCGGTGGAGACCCGCCGCGGCGACGCCGCCTTCGCCGGCCTCGCCGCCGGCTGGGACGGACTGCACGCGCGCTGCGCCGGGGCTTCACCCTTCCAGGCGTACGCGTGGCAGGAGTCCTGGTGGCGCTCGTACGGCACCCGCGGTGCCCTGCGTGTGCACCTGATCCGGCACGGCGGCGAGCTGGTGGCCGCCGCGGCCTTCGAGCTGCGCCACGGGATTCTTCGCCCGCTCGGCGGCGGCCTCGCCGACTTCACCGACGTGCTGCTCGACGACGAGCACGCCGCGGCCGCCGCGCAGGTGCTGGCCACCGCGCTGGCCCGCGAGCGCGGCTGGCACGTGGCCGACTTCGGCGAAGCCCGCCCCGGTGCGGCCACCGCGTCACGGCTCGCACCCGCCTGGCCCGGCCGGACCTTCGAGACCCCCGGGTCGCAGTGCCTGGAACTGGCCGCCGGCGACCTCGACGACCTGGTCCGCGACCTGCCGGCGCACTCCCGCAAGACCGTCCGCCGCCGCCTCAACCAGCTGCGCAAGGCCGGACCGTCGATCACCGCCGTGGACGCCGCGGCGACCGGTCCGGCCGTGGCCGCCCTGCTCGACCTGCACGAACGTCAATGGCAGGGCCGCGGCGGCAACCCCGCGCACCGGACCCCGGCGTTCGCCGGACACCTGACCCGATCGGTCGCCGCGATGATCGGGTCCGGCCGGGCCGCGCTGCTGGAGTACCGCTTCGACGGCGACCTGCTCGCCTCGTCCCTGCTGCTGATCGGCAACGACCTGGTCGGCGGCTACTTCTTCGGGGTGGACCCGGCCCTGCGCGGCCGGGTCGACGTCACCACCATGCTGCTGGCCGACGCGCTGCCGCTGGCGCACCGGCTCGGCCTGCCGACGATGAGCATGCTGCGCGGCGACGAGGCCCACAAGTCCACCTGGCGGCCGGTCCCGGTCCGCAACCGGCGTCTCCTGCTGGTCCGCCCGGGCAGCGTGCGCGGCGCCGCCTACGCGCGGGGCGTGCTGCTCGTCCGGCGCCTGGTCGCCGAGGCCAAGACCCGCACGCCCTGGGTCAAGTCGGTCCGCGACCGCCTCCGATGGCGCGGCCCCTTTGCTCTGCTTCCTATAGGTAAGCGAGGTCGAGTCGTTCGTGACGACGGCCCGCCGCGCCGGCGCACCGGAACACCGGCGCCGCTGCCTCCGGGCGAGGCGCCGCTTCCTCGGGGTAAGCAGAGCAAAGCGCCTGCTCCGCGTTCCGCGCCGGCGGCGCTTCCTGGGGGTAAGCAGAGCAAAGCGCCTGCTCAGGGTTCCGCGCCGGCGGCGCTTCCGATGGGTAAGCAGAGCAAAGGGCCGGTCGAGCCGTGACCGTCACCGTCCTTCATGTCGCTCAGCCGCGAGACGGCGGCGTGGCCGGTTACCTGGTCGCCGCCTGCCTCGACCAGCTCGCCCGCGGCTGGAAGGTGACCGTCGCCTGCCCGGACGGCGGCCGGCTCGCCGACGATCTGGCACGCGCCGGGGTGCCGCGGCTGCGCTGGCCGGCGGTGCGCGGACCGGGAGCCGACGCGTTCGCCGAGACGCTGCGGCTGCGCGGCATCGTCGAGCGGGTCCGCCCGGACGTCCTGCATCTGCACGCGGCGAAGGCCGGGCTGGCCGGTCGGCTCGGGCCCCGCCGCGCGCTGCCGGTGATCTTCCAGCCGCACGGCTGGTCCTGGCTGGCCGCCGAGGGCGCGCTGCGCAGAGCCACCCTGGCCTGGGAACGTGCCGCCGCCCGGTGGACCGATCTCTACCTCTGTGTCGGCGACGCCGAGGCCGAGCAGGGCCGCGCGCAGGGTGTCCGCGGCCGGTTCGCGGTGGTGCGCAACGGCGTCGACCTCACCCGGTTCCGGCCGGCCACCGACAAGGACCGCGCCGACGCCCGGCACGCGCTCGGCCTCGACCCGGTCGCGCCGCTGGCGGTGTGCGTCGGGCGGGTCACCCGGCAGAAGGGCCAGGACGTGCTGCTGGCCGCGTGGCCGGAGATCCGGCGGCGGTGCCCGGCGGCGGAACTCGCGGTGGTCGGCGACGGCGATCTGCTGCCGGCTCTGCGCGCTCACCAGGACCGAGGCGTCCGGTACGCGGGGGCGAGCGCCGACGTCCGCCCGTGGCTCGCCGCCGCCGACGTGGTCGTGCTGCCGTCCCGCTGGGAGGGGCTGTCGCTGACCGTGCTGGAGGCGTACGCGACCGGCCGGGGCGTGGTGGTGAGCGACATCCCGGGACTGGCCGAGGTGGTCGTCCCGGAGGTCGGCGCCCGGGTGCCCGCCGAGGACCCGGCCGCCCTGGCGGTGGCGGTCGCCGACCGGCTGACCAGTCCCGTCCTGACCCGGCGGGAGGGCGCCGCCGCCGCCCGGCACGCCGTCCGATACGACCTGCGGCTGACCTTCGACCTGCTGGCCGCCGAGACGACCGCGGTGCTGCGCGGCAGGAAGGAGCTCGCGACATGGTGACCACGTTCGCGTACGACCTGGCGGACCCGGCGTTCTGGCGTCTCCCCGAGGCGGAACGACTGGCCGCGTTCCGCGAGTTGCGTGCTCTGGGCGTACCCCGGAAGTTTGGAGATTTTCATGCTCTGGTGAAGCACGCGCACGTGGTCGAGGCGAGCCGGAAGAGCGACGTCTTCATCAGCGGGACCGGGGTCACCACGCCGCGGCCGCCGCGCTGGGTGCGGACCGTGTTCGGCGACTCGATGGTGAATCTGGACGACCCGCGGCACGCCCGGCTGCGCGGCGTGGTGAGCAAGGCGTTCACCCCGCGGGTGGTCACCCGGATCGCCGGCGACGTCACCCGGCTCGCGGTCCGGATCGCCGAGGACGTTCGCGAGCAGCGGCCGGGCGACTTCGTCGAGGCGGTGGCCGGGCGGCTCCCGTTCGCGGTGATCTGCGACATGATGGGCATACCGGCGGGCTTCCGTGCCGAGGTTCGCGCGCAGGTGGATCACTCCACCGAGCGGACGGGCGGCCGGCTGCGCGTACCCGGGAAGAACCTCCGCGCCCTCGCCCGCCTGCACCGCGTGGTCGGCGCCGTGGCGCGCCAGCGCCGCCGCGAGCCGGCCGACGACCTGATCTCCGCCCTGGCCGGCGCCGGTCTGAACGCCCGCGAACTCGGGTCGTTCTTCTCGTTGTTGCTGGTGGCGGGCGTGGAGACGACCCGGAACACGATCGCGCACGGGCTGCGGCTGCTCACCGAGAACCCGGACCAGCGGGCGCTGCTGCTGGACGACTTCGCCGAGTACGGCGCCGGGTTCGTCGAGGAGGTGGTGCGGCACAGCTCGCCGATCATCCAGTTCCGCCGGACGGTCGCGCGGGACCACGAGCTGGACGGCGTGACGCTGCGCGCGGGCGAGGACGTGATGCTGTTCTACACGTCGGCCAACCGTGACGAGGCGGTGTTCGACGACCCGGACGCCTTCGACATCACCCGGTCGCCGAACCCGCATGTGGGATTCGGCGGGGGCGGGCCGCACTTCTGCCTGGGCACGTCATTGGCCCGGCAGGAGATCACGGCGATCTTCCGCGAGCTGCTGGCCCGGCTGCCCGCGATCCGGTCGATCGGGGAGCCGGTGATGGCGCCGTCGAGCTTCGACAACCGGATCGCGCGGCTGCCGTTCACGTTCTAGGGAGTCGTTGTCATGCGTCGCATTTTCCTTGTCGTCCTCGTCCTCCTCGCGGGTTGCAGCCCGCCCGCCGCCGAGCCGGCGATCCCGGTTCCACCGGCGAGCGAGCCGTCGCCCGTCACCGGCGGTCCGCCGATGCCGGCCGGCCAGGTCGACGGCTGGGAGCTGGTGTTCAGTGACGAGTTCGAGGGCGACACGCTCGACCGGGCCCGCTGGGCCGACCTCTCCAGCGCCGAACCGGACGCCGGCCGGGGCAATCCGGGCAATCAGCAGCTCGAGTGGAACCAGGCCGCCAACTGCGAGGTCCGCGACAACGAGCTGACGATGACCGCCCGCCGCGAGCCGGTCACCTCACCCTCCGGCGCCAAGTACGAGTGGACCTCGTGCCTGATCACCACGACGCCCTCGTACAAGTTCCAGTACGGGTATCTCGAGGAGCGCTCGGTGCTGCCGCGCGCCCGCGGTTTCTGGCCGGCCTTCTGGACCTGGCAGGCGCGCGGCGTCGACAAACACACCGAGACCGATGTGTACGAGTACTACTCCGACAACAACAGCCGGCTCTACGGCACGCAGTTCTCCGAGCCGCGCGGCCGGTGCGACATGAAGCCCGGCTTCGACCCGGCCGGTGACTGGCACACCTACGGCGTGGCGATCGAGCCCTCCGGCACCACCTGGTACATCGACGGCAAGCCGGTGTGCTCGTCCCCGGCGACGTCGGACGGCGACACCAACATCATCTCGAACCTGGCCGTCTACTCGAAGATCCCACCGGAGCCCGGCACGACCAGCGCGTCCAAGCACGTGGACTACATCAGGGCCTGGCAGCGGCCCGGCTCGACCGGCCCCTAACATGTCGGCATGTCGAAAGTCCTCAGGAAGCTGCCGGTCGGTGAGCGCATCGGAATCGCCTTCTCCGGCGGTCTGGACACGTCCGTCGCGGTGGCCTGGATGCGCGAGCGCGGCGCCGTCCCGTTCTCGTACACGGCCGATGTCGGCCAGTACGACGAGCCCGACCTGAGCGACGTGCCCGGTCGCGCGCTCACCTACGGCGCCGAGAAGGCCCGCCTGGTGGACTGCCGCGCCGCGCTGGTCGAGGAGGGCTTCGCCGCGCTGTCGTGCGGGGCGTTCCACATCCGGTCCGGCGGCCAGGCGTACTTCAACACCACGCCGCTCGGGCGCGCGGTGGTCGGCACCATGCTGGTGCAGGCGATGCGCGAGGACCAGATCTCGATCTGGGGTGACGGTTCCACCTTCAAGGGGAACGACATCGAGCGGTTCTACCGCTACGGCCTGCTCGCCAACCCGAGCCTGCGGATCTACAAGCCGTGGCTGGACGAGGCGTTCGTCGCCGAGCTCGGCGGCCGGCACGAGATGTCCGCCTGGCTGAGCCAGCGCGACCTGCCGTACCGCGACTCGCAGGAGAAGGCGTACTCGACCGACGCGAACATCTGGGGCGCCACGCACGAGGCCAAGCGCCTCGAGCACCTGGACACCTCGGTCGAGATCGTCGCGCCGATCATGGGCGTGCCGTTCTGGTCTTCTTCCGTCGAGATCGAGCCGGAGGACGTCACGGTCGAGTTCGAGCACGGGCGCCCGGTCTCGCTGAACGGCCGTTCGTTCGACTCGCCGGTCGATCTGGTGCATGAGGCGAACGCGATCGGTGGCCGGCACGGGCTGGGCATGTCCGACCAGATCGAGAACCGCATCATCGAGGCGAAGAGCCGCGGCATCTACGAGGCGCCCGGCATGGCGTTGCTGCACATCGCGTACGAGCGACTGCTCAACGCGATCCACAACGAGGACACCGTGGCGATGTACCACACCGAGGGCCGCCGCCTCGGCCGGCTGCTCTACGAGGGCCGCTGGTTCGACCCGCAGGCGCTGATGCTGCGGGAGAGCATGGTTCGCTGGATCGGCTACCCGATCACCGGCACGGTCACTCTGCGTCTGCGCCGCGGCCAGGACTACTCGATCCTGGACACCAGCGGCCCGCTGCTCAGCTACCACCCGGAGAAGCTGTCCATGGAGCGCAGCCACTACCCGGCGTTCGGACCGGACGACCGGATCGGCCAGCTGACCATGCGCAACCTGGACATCGCCGACTCCCGCAGCATGCTCGAGCAGTACGCCGCCCACGGCCAGCTGCAGCCGGGCAACGGCCTGATCGGCGAGCTCGCGGCCGGCGGCGCGGCGGCGATCGCCCGGCACGGCGAGGCCGGCGAGGACGTGGCCGTCGACCCGGACGCCCTGGACCGCGCGGCCCTGGACAGCGGCACCGACTAGGCCGGCATCGACCGGGCCGGCATCGACCGGGCCGGCATCGACCGGGCCGGCATCGACCAGGTCAGTGCAGCCATCCGTTCTTGCGGACGATGCGGATGGCGTCCAGGCGGTTGCGCGCGCCGGTCTTCGAGATGACCGTGGACAGATAGTTACGGACGGTGCCGCCGGAGAGGTAGAGGCGGTCGGCGATGTCGGCCACCGAGTCGCCCTCCGCGGCCAGTCCGAGCACCTCGAGCTCGCGGGTGCTCAGCTCACGGTCGGTGTTCAGGGAAGCGGTCTGCAGGCGCGGGTGGACGATCCGTTCGCCCGCGGCCAGCCGCCGCACCGAGTCGGCGAGCAGGGTCTCGGACGCGTCCTTGAGCAGGAAGCTGAGGTCGCGGGCCCGGCGGCGGGGCGGGAGCATGCCGCGCTTGCTCGGGTCGCAGAGCATCAGCACCGCGCAGGACGGCGCCTTCGCCCGGAGTTCGGCGGCGACCGGGAGCACCTGGCTGACCATGTACTCCGTGTCGATCACGATCACCCGGGGCGACAGGGTGGCGGCCTTGTCCACCAGGTCCGCGTCGAACGGAATGGTGCCGAGCACCTCGATGTCGGCCTGAGAGTTGAGCAACTGCCGTACAGGAACACCGAAATATCCGGCATCGCGTGCCACCAGAAGCCCGATCATCAGATCACCTCGCCCGATCGCCGCCTGCCACGGAGGTTAACGGGTCCGCGCACCTCCGGCACAGCCCTCACAGCCGTGCCGGATCGACCTTCGCGTGTCTGCTCGCCACCCATCACGATCTATTCGTATCCGCAGGTCAGTACGGATGGGTGGGAATCGATAAAAGATCTTCTCGATGTGATTCGTCCGTGATTCACCCGGCAGATCCTGACCGAACGACGGACCGAGATCTGACAGAACCGATCGGCGTCAAGCGCCGAGCAGCCGTCGTAGATGAGCCGTCTCGGCCCTGTCGGGCGCGGCCGCCAGCGCCGCCTCCAACGTGGCCATCGCCTCCGCGTGTTCCCCGGCCGCCACCTGCAGCCGGCCCAGCGCGACCAGGGCGCTGCCCTCGGCCGTCAGGTCGCCGTGCCGGCGGTGCAGGGCGAGCGCGCGGTTCAGATGCTGCCGGGCCTCGGTCCGCTCGTCCGCGGCGATCAAGGCCACCGCCAGCTCGTTCAGCAGCAGGCCCAGCCGGCGGGTCTCGCCGCGGCGTTGCGCCGCGACCGGCCCGGCCCGGTAGATGTCCAGGCCGATCCGGCGGTCCCCGATGTCCGGTGTGGTCAGATGCCAGTCGAGCAGGCGTGCCGCGGCCTCGGTGCGCTCCGGCTCGGGCACCTCGTCGACCAGGCGCTCGCGGGCGTACCCGGCGACCAGGTCGTGCATCCGCCACTCGTCGCCGTGCCGTTCCAGCAGATGCGCGTCGGTGAGCACGCCGAGGCAGGCGATCGTGTCCGGCTCCGGGCGTCCGGTCAGGATGGCCGCCACAGCCGGGGTGACGACGCCGTCCGGGGCGAGCGCGAGCATCCGCAGGGTGGCCGCGGCGGTCGGGTCGAGCCGGTCGTAGGTGAACCGGAACGCGTGTGCCACCGGGTCACGCGCATCGCCGGGCGCCGGGTGGCCGGGCGGCGCGGCGGCCGCGATGTGCAGTGCCAGGGGCATGCCTCCGCAGGCGCCGATCAGGGTGTCCCGGTGGCCGAGCAGCTGGCCGGCCTCCGCCCGGGTCAGTGGCGGCAGCGCGATCCGGTGCGCGCCCTCGATCGCGGCCAGCCCGCCGGAGCGGTCCCGGCCGGTCACCACGACCACGCTGCGCGGGCCGCCGGGCAGCAGGGGACGCACCTGGGCGGCGTCGGCCGCGTTGTCCAGCACCAGCAGCATCCGGCAGCCGGCGGTCCGGGCGCGGTACGCGGCCACCGCCTCGTCGGTCCCGGCCGGCACGCGGCCCGGCGGGGTGCCGAGGTCACGCAGCAGGCGGGACAGGGCCTCCGGCACGGTCAGCGGCGTCCCGGGGGAGTCGCCGCGCAGGTCGAGGAAGAGCCGGCCGTCCGGGAAGCGGTGCCGGGCGTGAGCGGCCCAGCGTACGGCCAACGCGGTCTTGCCCACCCCGGCCGGACCGTTGATCACGCCGATCGTGCCGCCGCGCAGCGTGTCGAGCTCGGCCAAAGCCCACTCGCGTCCGACGAACGACCGCGGCGGCGCCGGGAACCGGGCCGGCCGTGCCGGATCGGCCGGGACCGGATCGGCCGGGGACGCCGCGGGCAGCGGGTCCGGGTCGCCGCGCAGCACCGCCTCCTGGAGCCGGTGCAGGTCACGGCCCGGTTCGAGGCCGAACTCGCCGACCAGCCGGGCCCGGCCCTGCCGGAACGCCTCCAGCGCGTCGCCCGGCCGGCCGGCCCGGTACAGCGCGCGGATCAGCAGGGTGAGCAGGTCCTCCCGGTGCGGGTGCTCGGCGACGAGCGCGGTCAGCGGCCGGATCGCGTTGCCGGGGCGGCCACAGTCGATCTCGGTCGACCAGCGGGCCTCCGCCGCGCCCAGCCACTCGACGACATCGACACCGCCGGTGACGCCGTCAACGACACCGGCCCGGCCGCGCCACAGGGCCAGCACCCGGTCGAGCTGGGCGGCGCGCTCCTCGGGATCGGTGAGCGAGGTCGCGACCGCCAGAGCGGCCCGGAACCGCTCGGCGTCCACGGAAGAGTCCATCGTGTACAGACTGCACGATGAATGCATCCTTTGCCATGGACAAGTTGTTGAACAATCTTTTCGGCGCTGTCAGCCCGTGGTGCCCTTGACCCAGGGAAGGGCCATCCGCTCGATGACCACGACCAGATAGAACAGCGCGATGCTCATCAGGGCCAGCACGGCGATCGCGGCGAACCCCAGCCCGATGTCCGACTGGGAGTTCTGGATCACGAAGCCGAGCCCCTCGGACGCGCCGAACAACTCACCGACCAGCGCGCCGATCACCGCGAGCGGCATTGCCACCTTGAGCCCCACGAAGACCTGCGGAAGGGCGCCGGGCAGCCGGATCCGGTAGAACATCTGCCACTTCGAGGCGGACAACGATCGTGCCAACTCGGCGAGATCGGCCGGTGTGGAGGAGAGGCCGGCCATGACGGAGAGGACGATCGGGAAGGCGCACATCAGAATCACCAGTACGACCTTCGGGCCCGCCCCGAAGCCCAGCCAGACCACCAGCAGCGGCGCGAAGGCCAGCTTGGGCACCGCGTTCAGCGCCACCAGGGTGGGCATGAACGCGCGCTCGACGATGCTCGACCCGGCCAGCAGCGCGCCGAACCCGACGCCGATCAGCACCGACCAGCCGAACCCCTGCGCGGTCTCGGCGAGGGTGATCGCCGCGTTGTCCAGCAGGTAGGCCCACTCGCGGATCAGCGAGTCGGTGACCTGGGGCGGCGTCGGGGCGATGAAGGACTCGATCTTGAAGGCGATGATGGCCAGCCACCACGCGCCGACGGCGACGACGGCGCCGGCGACGGCCAGGCCGACGGACCAGAGGGGACCGGAAGCGGTCCGCTTCTCGGATGCGGATGCGGGTGCGGTCGTCATGGGAGTTCCTCCAACGGCGGCGCGCCCGGCCTGCCGAGGCGGGCCGGGCGCGCTGTCACGGTCGTACGGTCAGCTTTTGGCCACGATGTCGAAGTTGATGACGTCCTTCGGGTTGATCTGGCCCGGGATCGCGCCACCACTTTGCAGGGCGGCGACGTTCTGGGTGGCCTTCTGCTCGTCGAGCGAGCCCAGGGCAGTTCCGCTGGTCTTCGCGTACGAGATCATCAGTTTCATCTCGGCGGCGGCGACCGGCTCCGGCTGGGTCTTCTGGTACTTGGCGTAGATCTTGCCGGCCTCGTCCGGGTTGTCCAGGGCGTACTGCAGGCCCTTGAGCATCGCGGCGTTGAACCGCTTGACCTTGTCCGGGTTCTCCGTGGCCAGCTTCCTGCTCACGCCCAGCCCGTTGCCGTAGAGGTCGGTCAGCTGGTCGCTGAACGGCAGCACCACCGCGCTCTGGCCCTTCTCCTTGGCGACCTTCTCGACCTGGGGCTTACCCACCACGAACTGGGTGGCCGCGTCGACCGAGCCCGAGCTCATGGCCGGGACCAGGGCCTCCGGCTGCGTCGCGACCCAGGTGACCTTCGTCGGGTCCACACCGGCCAGCTTCGCGTAGGTGTCGAACAACGTCTTCACGATGCCGCCCGGGATGAAGGCGATCTTCTTGCCCTCCAGGTCCTTCGGCGTCGAGATGCCGCTGCCGGAGAACGCCATGAAGCAGGCCAGGTTGCGCTGCTGGATCGCGCTGACGATGGTGAAGTCCTTGTACGTGCCCCTGCCGTAGGCGATCAGCGCGGCGGTGATGTCGAGCACCGCGAAGTCGACGGCACCGGCCTGCAGCAGCTTGATGTTGGGGTCGGTGCCCTTGCCCGCCTGCACCTGGACGTCGAAGCCGGCCTCCTTGAAGAAACCCTTGTCCATCGCCACGTAGACGTAGCTCTCCCGGCCCAGGATGCCCGCGCCGGTCAGGTACGTGACCTTCTCCAGCCGACCACCCGGGGCGGCGCCGGCCTCGGTCTTCTTGTCGTCGTCCGAGCCGGAGCAGCCGGCTGCGAGGATCAGGGCGATGGCCGCGGCCACCGCGCCGATCAGACGAGTCATCCTCATCACGAATGAATCTCCTTTACGATTCATACGCGCACTGTCCACTGTGTGGTCGAAGATCGTCAGTGCCGTCACCCGATCGGCGTACGGCCGATCGGCGACACCAGGAGCATTCCGCGGAGCACGAGGTCCGGGTCCACGGCCGGCGTCCGCATGAGATCCAGATCCTGCTGCGCGATTCCGGCGGCGACCAGCCGGTCGTTCAGCTCGGTGGATCCGTCGTTCAGCTCGGTGGATCCCGGGTACGCCGAGTGATGGCCATGTATGCGTTGAGTACTGTAGCCGTCGTCCGTCTTGATCGGAACCGCTTCCGGCTATGCTTCCCCGGCCATCAGCTCCGCGAAGAGCCCTCCGGCGTTCGCGCTGGTGAACAGCCTGTCCAGCCGGGCCCGGGCGAGCTTGTGCCGGAACGGGCCGGAGGTCGCCGGGTCGCCCGAGTCGTGCAGCATCTCGGTCATCCAGCGGCTGTACTCCTGGTAGGACCAGGTGCGGTCCAGGCAGGTCCGGGAGTAGTCACGCAGCGGCTGCTCGTCGCCGTCCCGCACGGCCGAGCGAACCGCCTTGGCCAGCACCTCGGCGTCGGCCAGGGCCAGGTTCATGCCCTTGCCGCCCATCGGGGTGATGATGTGTGCCGCATCGCCGACGAGGAAGAGACGGCCGTACGACATCGGGTCGACCACGAAGCTGCGCATGTCGACGACGGCCTTCTCCAGCACCTTGCCGTACGGCAGGTCCGGGTCGCCGATGCGCAGCCGCAACTGCTCGAAGATCCGGTCCTCGTCCCAGGCGCCGAGATCCTCGCCGGGCGGGCACTGCAGGTAGAACCGGCTGCTCCTCGGCCCGCGAGGGAAGTGTGCCGCGAAGCCGTGCGAGCTGACCGCGAACATCGGGTGCCGCGGCGGCGGCACGTCGGCCAGCACCGTGAACCAGCCGATGCCGTGGTCGTACGTGTAAGTGGTCTGCTCGCCCTCGGGGACGCTGCGCCGGCTCACCCCATGGAATCCGTCGCATCCGGCGATGAAGTCCGCCTCGATCCGGCGCTGCGCACCCGACTCGTCGAGGTAGGTGACGATGGGCCGGTCGCTGTCCAGTTCGCCCAGGGTGACGTCCCCGCAGCCGAACCGCAGGTCGCCGCCGTCCTCCAGGAACGCCGTGATCAGGCGCTGGACCAGGAACTGCTGCGGCAGGATCCGCCCGAACCGCCCACCGGCGAGCTCGGCGATCGGCAGGAAGCGGGGCTCGCCGTCCACCCGGAACTCCTGCACCCCGTCCGTCCGGGAGTCCTGGAGCACCCGGCCGGCCAGGCCCCACTCCTCGAACATCCGGGCGGCCCGATGCTCCAGCACACCGGCGCGCTGCCGCTGCTCGACGTAGCCGCGGCTCTGCCGTTCCAGGACCACGCAGCCGATCCCGGCGGTGCGAAGCAGGTTGGCGAGCGTGAGACCGGACGGACCGGCCCCGACGATCGCGACGGTGGTGGTCTCGTGCGCCGCCTCAGACATTCATGCTCCTCGTTCGCCCGCAGCCGGGCTCCGACCCTAGGAGATGCCCCAACCGTGCAGCGCACGCGGGTGGCCCGCTTGTCGGTGACACCAGCCGGCCGTCGGACGCCCGCGCCACCGGCATCGCGTACGCGGTGGCCCGCCCACGCCCCGCGTGCATTCACCTGTCCGGGTGGCGGGCGGCGCGGGAGCTGGTCGGGCGGGGTTTGTTTCCGCATTCACCCGTCCGGGTGGCGGGCGGCGCGGGAGCTGGTCGGGCGGGGTTTGTTTCCGCATTCACCCGTCCGGGTGGCGGGCGGCGCGAGAGCCGGTCAGGCGGGGTTTGTTTCCGCGCGGGCCTTTGTGAAGAAGGCCGCCATGTCCGCGGCCATCGCCTCCGGGGCCTCCATCGCGACGAAGTGGTGGCGGGAGGTGTTGTGCTCCGGCCAGTGGATGATCCGGTTGGTGCGCTCGGCGAAGCGACGGATGCCGGGCGGCCCGGTGAACACCCCGGTCGGCACCGTGCGCTGCCCCTCCGGCCAGGCGAAGCCGGTCGTGTCGTACATCGGCCAGGACGACGTGCCGAAGGTGCGGGTGAACCAGTAGACGCTCACGTTCGTCAGCAGCGCGTCGCGATCGAGGACCTCCTCCAGCGGTTCCTTGGCGGCGCTGAACTCCTGGAACTTCTGCGTCATCCAGGCCAGCGCGGCGACCGGCGAGTCGTGCCAGCCGTACGCGAACGTCTGCGGCGCCGCCCGCAGCAACGCGTGATGGTCGACGCCGGACATCCAGTCCTGTTGCTGCATCTCGGCGAACGCCGCCCGCTCCGCGTCGGTCATCTCCGGCACGTCCGCCTCGGTCGGGAAGCCCAGCCCGGCGATCACGTACACCCCAGCCACGTGCTCCGGATCGGCCTTCGCCACCGCGGGCGCGACATAGGCGCCGAGGTCACCGCCCTGCGTCCCGTACCGCGTGTATCCCAGCCGGCGCATCAACTCGGCCCACAGCCCGGCGACGCGCTCGACGCTGAACCCGGCCTCCCGCGGCGGCGCCGAGAACCCGAACCCGGGCACCGACGGCACCACGACGTCGAAGCCCCGCGCGACGAGCGGCCCGATCAGGTCACGGAACTCGACGAACGAGTTCGGCCACCCGTGTGTCAGGACCAGCGGGAACGCGTCCGGCTCGCCCGACCGTACGTGCAGGAAGTGGATCTCCTGCCCGTCGATCTCGGTCGTGAACTGCGGGAACTCGTTGAGCCGCCGCTCCTGTGCCCGCCAGTCGAAGCCGTCACGCCAGTAGTGCGCCAGCGCCCGCAGGTCGTCCACCGGGACGCCTCGCCGCCGGCCGTCGCCGGGCAGCTGCGGCGCCCAGCGCGTGCGCGTGAGGCGGTCGTGCAGGTCGTCGAGGTCGGACTGCGGGATCTCGATGCGGAAGGGCGTCATACCGGCCACGGTAGGAACCATTGCGGTCAGTTTCCGTCCGGATACGTTCGTGGCGTGTAGACGAACGTGCCGCCGTCCCCGCGTCCGACCGCGCGGGTCCGGCTGGACCCGACGATCAGCAGGCAGCGCATGTCCACCGTGGCCGGGTCGAGCTCGCCGAGCGTGGTGACCGCGACGGACTCGGCCGGACCGCCGACATCCCGCCCGACCACCACGACCGTCTCGGGCGCCCGCTCCGCGAGCAGCAGCCGCCGCGCCTCGACCAGCTGGGCGACCCGGCTGCGTGACGCCGGGTTGTAGATCGCGATCACCAGGTCGGCCCGGGCCGCCGCGGTCAACCGCCCGGCTATCACGTCCCACGGCTTGAGCCGATCGGACAGCGAGATCACGCAGAAGTCGTGTCCCAGCGGCGCGCCCACCCGGCTGGCCACCGCCTGCGCCGCGGTCAGCCCCGGCACGATCCGGACCGGAACGTCCTTCCACTCGGGATCCTCGGCCGTCTCCAGCACCGCGGCCGCCATCGCGAACACGCCAGGATCTCCGGACGACACCACGGCGACCCGCCGCCCGCGCTTGGCCAGATCGAGCGCGAACGCCGCCCGTTCCGCCTCCACCCGGTTGTCCGACGCGTGCCGCCGCTGCCCGGCGACGAGCGGCACCCGGTCGACATAGGTCGTGTAGCCGACCACGTCGTCGGCCGCGGCCAGTGCGTCCCGTGCCTCGGGCGTCAGCCATTGCGCCGCGCCCGGCCCGAGCCCGACCACCGTCACGTCACCGACGACCTCACCCACGGCGGCCGCGGAAGCCTCCCGCACGCCGACAGCCCCAAGGGGCAACGAATGCCCGGAGCGGGCCGCGTCGACGGCGCTTGTCGGGTCGACGGCGCTTGTCGGGTCGGCGGTGCTGGCCGGGTCGACAACGCCGGTCGGGTCGACAACGCCGGTCGGGTCGCGGCTCGGCAGCAGCGCCAGCGAGAAGTAAGGCACCGACGAGGGATCCACATCGGACATCCGGCCGGTCCGCTCCTGGTCGGTCGTGGCCCGTTCGACATACCAGGCCTCGCCGAGCCGACCGGACTTCTCCAGCGCTTCCCGCACGTTCCCGAAGGTGCGTCCGAGCTTCATCACCGCGGCCGAGTCGGTCGCCGCCAGCCGTGCGGCCAGCACGTCGGACGGCAGCGTCCCCGGCAGCACGGTCAGGACCTCGTCGCGTTCGACCAGCGGCCGCCCGAGCACCGCCGCGGCCGCGCTCACCGAGGTCACACCGGGCACCACGACCGTCTCGTAGCGGCCGGCCAGCCGCTTGTGCATGTGCATGTAGGAGCCGTAGAAGAACGGGTCGCCCTCGGCCAGCACCACCACGTCACGCCCGGCGTCCAGATGAGCCGCCAGCCGCGCCGCGCTCGCCGCGTAGAACTCGTCGATCGCACCCTGGTAGCCGCCGGGATGGTCGGTCGTCCCGGTGGTGACCGGATAGATCAGCGCCTCCTCGATCTGCCCGGCCCGCAGGTAGGGCTCGGCGATCGCCCGGGCGTTGCTGCGCCCGTGCCGCGCGGCGTGGAACGCCACCACGTCGGCCGCCGCGATCAGCCGCGCCGCCTTGACCGTGACCAGTTCCGGGTCGCCGGGCCCCAGCCCGACGCCGTACAGCCGCCCGCTCATTCGCGCTCCGTCGCCAGCGCGTTGACCGCCGCCGCCGTGATCGCGCTGCCGCCCCGCCGCCCGCGCACCACCAGGAATTCCAGCTCGGACTCTGCCAGCGCGTCCTTCGACTCCGCGGCGCCGATGAACCCGACCGGGATGCCCAGCACGGCCGCCGGCCGGGGCGCGCCCGCCGCCACCATCTCCAGCAGCCGGAAGAGTGCGGTCGGCGCGTTACCGATCGCGACCACGGCGCCGCCGAGCCGGTCGCCCCACAGGTCCATCGCGGCGGCGCTGCGCGTGGTGCCGAGCCGCTGGGCCAGCTCCGGCACGGCCGGGTCGCGCAACGTGCACACCACGTCGTTACCGGCCGGGAGCCGGCTGCGGGTCACCCCGGACGCCACCATCTCGGCGTCGCAGAGGATCGGGGCGCCGTCCCGTAACGCCTTGCGCGCCGCGGTCACCAGGCCGTCGCTCCAGCCGATGTCGCGGACCAGGTCGACCATGCCGCAGGCGTGGATCATCCGGACCGCGACCGGCGCCAGGTCCGGCGGCAGCCGATCGAGGTCGGCCTCCGCGCGGATGGTCGCGAACGACCGCCGGTAGATCTCCGCGCCCTCGCGGACATACTCCATCACGCCCTCCTCGCCGAAGTGACCTGCGCGCCCACGTCGCCCGCGGCCGCCGTCCCGCCGCCGCGCGGCCCGGTCACCTGATATCCGTCGCCGGTCGCCTCGACCCGCACATGCTCTCCCGCCGGGCTCCCGCAGCCGCGCGCGCAACCGACCCAGTGCACCGGCAGGCCGGTGCCGAAGACCGTGGCCGCGTCGGCGTCGTGCCGGACGTCGGCCAGCGCCCGCGCGCACCCGGGCCGCCCGGCGCAGGCGGTCACCCCCGACCAGCGTGAGCCGGGCGCGACCTCCAGACCGGTCTCGGCGAGTTTCTGGAGCCGGTGTGCCGCCGCGTCACGACTCTGATCGAGCACGACGACCCCGCGCCACGGCGTCACCGCCAGCTCGCCGACGTCGGCCAGCGCCGACAGCTGAGCCTGCCGCAGCAGGCCGAGCGGTGCCAGGGCGGCGGCGGCGAACCTCCCGTCGGCCTGCCGCACGACACCGATCGGCTCGGTCGCCACCGGTCGTGGCGCCGGGTCCCCCGGGTCGGCCGGGTCCCCCGGGTCGGCTGGGTCCGCTGGGTCGACCGGGTCCGCCGCATGTGGCGAGAGGCCGAGACGGGTCGCGGTGAGGGCGGCGACCCGGGCCGGGCCGTCCGTCAGCTCGCGCAGCCGCCAGGCCGGGACGGACTGCTCGGCCCGCACCTCGAGGAACGTCGCCGCCCCGGCGATCAGGGCCGCGACGACGCCGTCGACCGGCACGCGCAGGCCCAGGTCACGGCCGCCGAAGAGGATCGCGGCGCCACCCGGCGCCTCGACCGCGGCCAGGTCGGCGGTGGCGGGCACCGGGCCGAGCGCGAAGAGGAAACGACCCGGGAGGGCGGCCAGCGCGGGCTCGGCGCACACCGCCCGGTCGAGTGCCCGGACCAGCGGGCGGACCTCCCAGCCACCGGCAGTGGGAACGGCGGCGATGTTGCGTACCAACTCGTGGGTCTCGGACGGCAGCAGGCCGGACCCCCGCAGCGCCTCGGCCAGGTCCTGGGCCGGGGCGCCGGTGAGAGCACGGAGCTGGACGTTGGCCCGGGAGGTCAGCTCCACATGGCCGTCGCCCCAGCGGGCCGCGATGGTCGCGAGCGTCCGCACCTGCGCGCCGGTGAGCAGGCCGCCGGGCAGCCGGACGCGTGCCAGGGGCCCGTCGGCCGCGGCGTGCAACCGCAGCGCGCCGGGACAGGCGTCGATGTCCGAGTGCCGGACCGTTGGCGAACTCACGGGCCGGACACTACCCAGCCGAGCAGACGCAGATGTAAGCGCGCGTCAGCAGCGTCACATCGGCCGGGGCCGCTTGACGCCGCCGTTCGCGGGGCGGAAGGGTGGAAGGCCACGAGCGGCGATGTTCGTGGAGGAAGCCGGTGCGACTCCGGCGCGGTCCCGCCACTGTCACCGGGCAGCTGATCAGCTCGGGAGCCAGGAACTCCACGGATGTCGTCAACCCTTCGACCCCGGGGCGCGGACCTCGGATGGGAGCGCGCGTGTTCTTGCTGCTGTCCACCTCTGACACCGACCTTCTCAGCGCCCGGGCCAGCGGCGCCGCCTACCGGCCCGCCAACCCGGCACGCACCGCCGTCGGCGACCTTCCCGCGCTGCTGGAGGGCGTCGAGCTGGTTGTCGTGCGCCTCCTCGGTGGCCGCCGTGCCTGGCCGGAAGGGCTCGACGCCCTGCTGGCGGGGCGGGTCCCGGTCGTGGTGCTCGGCGGCGAGCAGGCGCCCGACGCCGACCTGATGAAACTCTCCACGGTGCCGGCCGGGGTGGCGGCCGAGGCACACGCCTACCTCGCGTACGGCGGAGCGGCCAACCTCGCGTCCCTGCACGACTTCCTCTCCGACACGATCCTGCTGACCGGCAACGGCTTCGCACCCGCGGCCGAGGCCCCCGACTGGGGCGTCCTCGAGCGCGAGACGACCGGTGCGACGGGTCCGACCGTGGCGATCCTCTACTACCGGGCCCACCACATGGCCGGGAACACCGCGTTCGTCGAGGCGCTGTGCCGGGCCGTCGAGGCGCGGGGCGCGACGCCGTTGCCGATCTTCACCGCCTCGCTCCGCCGGATCAGCACCGAGCTCCTTGCCGAGCTGCGCCGTGCGGACGCGCTGGTGGTGACCGTGCTGGCGGCCGGTGGCACACAGCCGGCCACGGTGGGCGCGGGCGGCGACGACGAGGCCTGGGATGTCGGCGTGCTGGCCGAGCTCGACGTGCCGATCCTCCAGGGGCTCTGCCTGACCAGCAGCCGGGCGGTGTGGGCGGCGAGCGACGACGGGCTGTCCCCGCTCGACGCCGCCACCCAGGTGGCCATCCCCGAGTTCGACGGCCGGATCATCACCGTCCCGTTCTCGTTCAAGGAGGTCGACCCGGACGGCCTGTCGGTCTACGTGGCCGATCCGGAACGCGCCGCCCGGGTGGCCGGCATCGCGGTCAAGCACGCCCGGCTGCGGCACATCCCGCCGGCCGAGCGCCGCATCGTGCTGATGCTCTCCGCCTACCCGACCAAGCACTCCCGGATCGGCAACGCGGTCGGCCTGGACACTCCGGCGTCCGTGGTCCGGCTGCTCGCCGCCCTGCGCGACGCGGGTTACCGGATCGGCGACTTCGACCAGTACGACGGCGATGGCCTCATCCACGCGCTGATCGCGGCCGGCGGGCAGGACCCGGACTGGCTCACGGAGGAGCAGCTGGCCGGCAACCCGGTCAGGATCGACGGCGAGGGGTACGCGCGCTGGTTCGCCACGCTGCCGGAGGCGTTGCGGTCCGCCGTGACGCAGCACTGGGGGCCGCCGCCGGGTGAGCTCTACGTCGACCGGGGTGACATCGTGCTCGCCGCGCTCCGCGACGAGAACGTCGTCGTGATGGTCCAGCCGCCCCGCGGCTTCGGCGCCAACCCGGTCGCCATCTACCACGACCCCGACCTGCCGCCGAGCCATCACTACCTGGCGGCGTACCGGTGGGTGGCCGACGATTTCGGCGCCGACGCGATGGTGCACGTGGGCAAGCACGGCAACCTGGAGTGGCTCCCGGGCAAGAACGTCGGCATGTCCGCGGCGGACGGCACCGACGCCGCGCTCGGCGACCTGCCGCTGATCTACCCGTTCCTGGTCAACGACCCGGGCGAGGGCACGCAGGCCAAGCGCCGGGCCCACGCCACGCTGATCGACCACCTGATCCCGCCGATGGCGCGCGCCGAGTCGTACGGCGACATCGCCCGCCTCGAGCAACTGCTCGACGAGCACGCCAGCATCGCCACGCTCGACCCGCCGAAACTGCCCGCGATCCGGGCGCAGATCTGGACGCTGATCCAGGCCGCCCGCCTCGACCACGACCTCGGTCTGGCCGCCCGGCCCGGCGACGAGGAGTTCGACGAGTTCATCCTGCACATCGACGGGTGGCTCTGCGAGATCAAGGACGTGCAGATCCGGGACGGCCTGCACGTGCTGGGCGAGGCGCCGGCCGGCGAGGCCCGGGTCAACCTGGTGCTGGCGATGCTCCGCGCCCGGCAGATGTGGGGTGGCCAGGTCGCCGCGCTGCCCGGCCTGCGGGAGGCGCTCGGCCTGGCCGAGGGCGCCCCGACGCAGGAGGTCGACCGTGTCGAGGCGCAGGCCAAGGCCCTCGTGCAGGCCATGGAGGACGCCGGCTGGCCGGCCTCGGCCGCCGAGGTCACCGACGACGCTCAGGTGCGGAAAGTGCTGGAGTTCGCGGCCGCCGAGGTGGTGCCGCGGCTCGACCGCACCACCGACGAGCTCACGCACACGCTGCACGCGCTGTCCGGCGGCTACGTGCCGGCAGGTCCGAGCGGGTCACCGCTGCGCGGCCTGATCAACGTGCTGCCGACCGGCCGGAACTTCTACTCGGTCGACCCGAAGGCCATTCCGAGCGCGCTGGCCTGGGAGACCGGGCAGGCGATGGCCGACTCGCTGCTCGACCGGTACCGCGCCGACTACGGCGACTGGCCGCGGTCGGTCGGCCTGTCGGCCTGGGGGACGAGCGCGATGCGTACGGGCGGTGACGACATCGCCGAGATCCTGGCGCTGCTCGGCGTCCGGCCGGTGTGGGACGAGGCGTCCCGCCGGGTCACCGGCATCGAGCCGATCGCCCTGGACGAGCTCGGCCGTCCGCGCATCGACGTCACGGTGCGCATCTCCGGCTTCTTCCGCGACGCGTTCCCGCACGTGGTGGCGATGCTCGACGACGCGGTCGGCCTGGTGGCCGGGCTGGACGAGCCGCACGATCAGAACTACGTCCGGGCGCACGCGGTCGCCGACCGGGAGCAGCACGGCGACTGGCGGCGGGCCACCACCCGGATCTTCGGGTCGCGGCCCGGTGCGTACGGCGCGGGGATCCTGCCGTTGATCGACAGCCGCAACTGGCGCGACGACGCCGACCTCGCCGAGGTGTACGCGGTGTGGGGCGGTTTCGCGTACGGGCGGGACCTGGACGGGGTGCCCGCGAGGCCGGACATGGAATCGGCGTACCGGCGGATCGAGGTGGCGGCGAAGAACATCGACACCCGCGAGCACGACATCGCCGACTCCGACGACTACTTCCAGTACCACGGCGGCATGATCGCCACGGTGCGCGCGCTGACCGGGCGTGCGCCCGCGGCGTACATCGGGGACTCCACCAACCCGGACGCGACACGGACCCGCAGCCTGACCGAGGAGACCGCGCGGATCTTCCGGGCCCGGGTGGTGAACCCGCGGTGGATCGCCGCGATGCGGCGGCACGGCTACAAGGGCGCGTTCGAGCTGGCCGCGACGGTGGATTATCTGTTCGGGTACGACGCGACCGCCGGCGTGGTGGCCGACTGGATGTACGAGCAGCTGGCCGCCTCGTACGTGCTGGACCCGGAGAACCAGGCGTTCATGACCAAGTCCAACCCGTGGGCGTTGCACGGCATCACCGAGCGGCTGCTCGAGGCGGCCGACCGCAAGCTGTGGGACTCGCCCGACCCGGAGACGCTGGCCGCGTTGCGCGAGGTCTACCTGGCCACCGAGGGTGACCTGGAGGGCGACGAGGAGTGACTGTCCCGGCCCGCAGGCAAATGGGCCCGCAGGCAAATGGGCCCGCCGGCGAACGGGCCGTCGGGGTGGCCCGCCGGGGTGGGCTGCCGGCTAAGAGGCCGCCGCGGGTGGGGAGCCGTCGAGAGGGTCGCGGCGGCGGAGCAGGTAGGTGTCCATGATCCAGCCATGCTGATCGCGAGCCTCGGCGCGGACCCGCTTGATCTCGCCGGCGACCTCCTCGACCGGCCCGGAGCGCAGGATCTCGTCGGCGGTGCCGAGGTAGGCGCCCCAGTAGATGTCGGCGTCCGCCACGTCGCCGAACGACTGGCCGGCGTCGAGCATCACCACCAGGTCGTCGACGCCGTCCGGCCAGCCTTCCGTCGCCAGCCGGCGGCCGGTGGTGATCTGCACGGGCCGGCCGACCCGGTTGAGGGGCACCCGGTGCTTCGCGGCCAGCGACGACACGCTGCTGATGCCGGGAATGACCTCGTAGGAGAAGGTGATCGTGCCCCGGGCGAGGATCTCGTCCAGGATCGCGATCGTCGAGTCGTAGAGCGTCGGGTCGCCCCACACCAGGAACGCGCCGGTCTCCTCGTCGAGCAGGTGCTCGGTGATCAGCGCCTCGGTCACCGCCGAGCGGCGGCTGCGCCAGTCCTCGACCGTGCCCACGTAATCGTCGGGCTTGCGGTCCCGGTCGGGGTCGCGGCCCTCGGCGATCCGGCGGCTGGGCCTGGCGTACGCCTTGAGCATCCGCCGCCGCAGCTCGATCATGCTTTCCTTGGCCTCGCCCTTGTCCAGCAGGAAGAACACGTCGGCCCGGCCGATCGCCTTCGCCGCCTGCAGGGTCAAGTGGTCCGGGTCGCCCGCGCCGATCCCGATGACATAGATCTTCCGCACGGCCTCACTATGACGGACGCCCCGCCGGTCACCCCGGCCGGGCGTCCGGGCGACCCGAAAGAGCGCCGGCCTGAACCGGCGCAGGCTCGCGAGAGGGCGCCGGCTCAGACGGCCGCGATCGCCGCGAGGCGCACCTTCGTCTCGTCCTCCGAGCCCGGCACCGCGGTCAGGATGACGATCTTGAGCTCGGCGTCGCCGTCGGTCAGCACGTCGCAGTCGACCGTGACCGGGCCGACCGCCGGGTGCTCGATCACCTTGCGGTCCTCACGGTGCGCTCCGACCGTTCCCGCCGCCCACAGGGCCGCGAACTGCTCGTTCCCCTCGGTGAGCTCACGGATGAGCCGGGTCAGCCGCTGGTCGCGCGGGAACCGGCCAGTGGCCCGCCGCAGGTCGGAGACGATCGCGGCCGCCGGTCCGCCGGTGTGCTGGTGCGTCACGGGCCAGACGGACAGCCGCGGTCCCGGGTCGGTGGCCGGGACGGGGAAGGTGTCGCGAGCGAAGTTGCGCATCGCCGGCGGCACGAGCGAGGGGTCTCCGACCAGGGCGGCCCAGTTCCGGTTCCACCAGATCAGCTGCCAGTCCGCGGCGAAGACGGCGACCGCGGCCTCGCTGAGCCGCGCCACCACCCGTTGCACCCCCGGCGGGATGTGGTCGGCGATCTGGTCGTCCGCCGGAGGCAGCAGGTTCGCGAGGCGGTAGAGATGGTCACGCTCCGCGGACGTCAGCTGCAACGCGCGCGCCAGCGCGGCGGTGACCTGCGCCGACGGCGATGTCGACCGGCCCTGCTCCAGGCGTACGAGGTACTCGACCGACACCCCGGCGAGGTCGGCGAGCTCCTCCCGCCGCAGCCCGGCGGCACGTCGCCGATGGCCGGTGGGGAAGCCGGCGGCCGCGGGGGACAGCCGCTCACGCCAGGCACGGATCGTCGCCCCCAGCGTGTCGGTTCCCGTCGTCATCGGTCGAGTCTCGCGCATATCGGCCCGCCGAGGGTGGTACTCGCTTTACCACCGTCAAGGCGTACCTGAACAGCACCGGGCCTGCGGCGCTACAAAACCTCATGACATTCCTGACGTACGACGAACTGGCCGGTCCCGCCCTCGACCCGGCTCTCTGGGAACCGCTGAGCATGGGCGTCCCGCGGCTCGAGGAGGGCGCGATCACCACCGTTTCCGACGGTGTCGTCACGGTCGACGTGCCCGAGTTCACCAACGCCGACCCGGCGAACCAGAGCCTCGACAACACCAAGCACGTCCTGCTCTCGACCCGCCGGTTCGACCTGCCGGCGGACGGCCCGGCACGTTTCCGGACGGAGATCGCCGTCGACCACATCGGCGGGGACTCCGGCGACTACCGGCTCGGCGCGGCCGCGTTCATCCTGGTCGACACCGACGGCGCCACGGCCATGGTGTTCGACGTGCTGGCCACGGCCGACCGTGTGTACGCCGAGCACGAGGTCCTTCCGTTCCCCGGCGTGCCGCACCCCTTCACCCGCATCGTCGACAACCCGATCCACCCGGTCGCCGCCACCGGCTTCCGCCTCTGCGAGGTGCGCATCGACCGCTCGTCGGGCCGAGCCACCTGGACCGTCGACGGTTTCACGGTGCTCGACCTCACCGGCCTGGCCGAGCTCCCGGAATCCGTCCACATCGGCTTCGGCTACGTCACCCTCCTGCCGATCGGCGAGGGCCGCAGCTCCGCGCAGGGCCAGGGCGCCCGGGCATCCTGGCGCAATTTCCGGTACGACGTGAGCAATTGACAGGCCCAAAGCCCGCTCCCGGTACGACGTGAGCAACTGACCGCAGCCGGCGCGGACGACGCGAGTGGCAGCCCATGGAGGGTGGTCCACGGCGTGGCCGAGGTGAAGCCTCGGCGTGCTCAGAAGAAGCGCGGGTGAGGCTTCCGCGTGCTCAGAGGAAGCGCGGGTGAGGCTTCCGCGTGCTCAGAGGAAGCGCGGGGTGAGGCTTCCGCGTGCTCAGAGGAAGCGCGGGGTGAGGCTTCCGCGTGCTCGGAGCACAGGCGCGGTGATGCGTATATGTGCTCAGAGCAAAGCGCTCTCGGGGGAGTTGGTTCCTTTGGGGCGAGGGGACTCAGGCGGCGGTGGCTGTGGCGCGGGCGTGCTCGAGGGCCAGCTGCACGGCGCCGGTCAGGGGAGCGTCGGGGCCCAGGGCGCCGTGCTCGATGCGGGCCGCGCCCGGGAAGGTGGTCAGCTCGCGGACCTCGCGCAGCAGGGCGGGGTGGGTGCCGACCGGGCCGCCCAGCAGGAACAGGGCGGGATCCACCACGGCGGCCACCGATGTGATGGCCCGGGAGAGCGCCTCGGCGAGCTGACGGATGGCCGGTGCGGACGGCTGGTCGAGCAGCGCCAGGACGGCGTCGATGTTGACCGACGGGGCGTCCTTGCGGTCGAACCCGCCCGCGCGGAGGTCACCGGACAGGGTCGGGGACACGATGCCCGGCAGGTAGCCGATCTCGCCGGCGAGTCCGTGCGCGCCCCGGATGAGCCGGCCGTTCAGGTAGAGGCCCACTCCCATTCCCGCGCCCAGGTAGACGTAGGCGAAGCTGGACTCGCCCGCCGCCCGGCCCACGCGGTGCTCGGCCAGGGCCGCGAGGTTGACATCGTTGTCGACCAGTACGGGTGCGTTCGTCAGGTCGTGGAGCATGTGTTCCGGGCTGAGCAGCCCTTCCGGGAACGGCGTCCCGGCCAGCGGAACCACCGCCTGCGTTCCAGGATTCACCGGATTGGCGACGGACACGCCGATCGCCCGCAGTGGCCCCCGTCCCACCGCGAAACCACCAGGTCCGCCGGCCGCCGACAAGGAAGAGCCCGAAGAGGAAGGCGCTGCCACGGATGCGGGCGGCGGGGTGGCCGTGGTCAACGTGGTGCCGCTGCTGGTGGTAACGCGGTGGACCAGGGTGCGGACCGAGGTGATGAGCTCGCCCACGTCGCCGGGGAGGGTGGGCGAGTTGGCATCCTCGTGGAGGACGGCGCCGGCCAGGTCGGTGGCTCTCGCGCGTACGCCGGCCTGGGAGATCTCCAGGGCCAGCACCCACCCGGCGCACGCACCCAGCGAGTAGAACGTGCCGACCCTCCCGCGCCTCCCGGTCTCCTGCAGGCCCGACGCGTCGAGGAGACCCTGGGCGACCATCCGCCGGACTGCCTCCGACACCGTCGGCCGGGAGTATCCGGTCACCGCGGCCAGCTCGGCCCGGGTCGTCCGCCGGCGCCGGATCGTCTCGTCGAGGAGCCGCCGGTCGGTGGCCGCCCGCAGCACGGCTTGCGGCAGCGCGCGCTCCGGATCCATCACCCTCCGCCTCCCCCTCGAAGCCACCCCGCCAGGAGCGGCCCAAGACCGCCCGCCAGGAGCGGCCCAAGACCGCCCGCCAGGAGCGGCCTAAGACCGCCCGCCAGGAGCGGCCTAAGACCGCCCGCCAGGAGCGGCCCAAGACCGCCCGCCAGGAGCGGCCCAAGACCACCCGCGTGGAGCGGCTCGAAAGCCGCCCGCACGGAGCGGGACGCGCGGGATCCGCCGAGGCTCGAAAGCCGGAAGGAGCGAGAGACCGGGCGAAGTCGCTCGCGCGAGGCCTTCCACAGTAGATCAACAACCTGTGACCCGCCTGGATGACCTCGCGCTGAGCGACCTCCGACACACCGGACAGAACGTCAGTTGTGGGTGACGGTGAGGCTGTAGAACTTGACCTTGGCGCCCCTCGTCGTGCTGTCCGATGAGGACTGGTTGTACGAGCCGGCCTTGAAGTACTGCTTGTACGGGTTGAAGGACGACGGGATGGTGTACGTGGTCCGGGTGCCGTTGATCGTCAGGTTGATCTTGTTGCCGGTGACGTTGATGACGTACGTCCAGCGCTGGCCCAGGGGCACGTCGCCGACCTTGTGCAGGGTCTGGCCGCCGGCGGGGGAGTTCTCGGTGCCGAGGAAGATCTCGCCGTTCGGGCGGTAGTAGAGCTCCAGCAGCGGCTTGGTGGAGGGGCCGCCGGAGCCGAGGTGCACCTGGCCGACCGCCACGTTCTTGGTCACCGACGGGATCCGCAGGTCGGCGCTCAGCGTGTGGTTGCCGGCCAGCGGCCAGTCGGCGGCGCTGCCGTTCGCGTTCATCTCGCGCAGCTCGGACCGGGCGTAGTTGGAGTTCGGCGTGGTCACGCCCTTCTCCGGCGCCCAGAACGTCATCGACCCGTCGTTGGAGTCGGTCCAGAAGTAGGCGGGGTTGCTGTAGCCGTTCGGGCATTTGAGCCGGGACGGGGGGATGGTCTCGGGGCTGCCCGGCGACCCGATGGGGAGCTGGAGCGACCAGATCGACAGGTTGAAGTTGCCGCCGGGCGGCAGCGCCGGGTCGAGGGCCGCGGCCGATGCGCTGGTGATGCCGGCGACGCCGAGCGTGCCGGCGACGGCCGCCGTCGTGGTGAGGGCGAGGAGTGACCTTCTCTTCATGGGGATGATCCTTCGAACAAGGACTGAAGCAAGAGATTGGAAGGTTAATTAACAGTTCGATGGAAGTCAATGAATGGGGGTCAGTCGGAGAGGATCGGCACCGACGGCCCGAGCTCCCGGCCCAGCGTGGCGGCCCTGGTGACGGACGAGCTGCCGTATTTGTCGCGAACCGCATCCAGTGCCGTGTCGAGCCGATCGACGTCCGGCGCGTCGAGGTCGAAAGGCAGCTCGAGCTGCTGATGGCCGTCGGAGTCCAGGTTGCTGACCGCGAGCCCGATCAACGTGAGCCCCCGCGTGGAGATGAGATCCGCGTTGTCCGCCAGCAGGGCACGGGCGGTGGAGAGGATCGCCTGGGTCTGCATCGACGCCTTCCACATGCTCCGCGATCGAGTCGCCCGTGTGAAGTCGTTGAAACGGAACCGGACGGTCACCGTACGACCGGCGCGCTTGGCGGCCCGCATCCGCCGGGTGACCCGGTCGGCGAGCGCGGCCAGCACCGCGTCGATCTCCTCGAACGAGCGGTCGCGCCGGCCCAGCGCGCACTGTGAGCCGATCGAGCCGCGGCGCACGCCGGTGCGTACCCGCCGGGGGTCGCGGTTGTGCGCCAGGGCGTGCAGGTGCCGGCCGGCGTGCGGTCCGAGGATCGCCACCAGTGCGGCCTCGCCGACCTGGGCGACGTGACCGACCGTGCGGATCTGCCGCTCGCGCAGCTTGCCCGAGGTGACCGGCCCGACGCCCCAGAGCCGCTCGATCGGCAGCGGATGCAGGAACGCGAGCTCCTGCCCGGGCGGCACGACCAGCAGTCCGTCCGGCTTGCCGACGGCGCTCGCCACCTTGGCCAGGAACTTGGTGCGCGCCACGCCGACCGTGATCGGCAGCCCGACCCGGTCGCGAACCTCGGCGCGTAATCGCCCGGCGATGGCGGCGGGCGTCCCGCGGATCCGCTGCAGCCCGCCCACCTCGAGGAACGCCTCGTCGATCGAGATGCCCTCGACGATCGGTGTGGTGTCACGGAAGACGCCGAACACCGCTTTCGACGCCGCGGTGTAGGCCGACATGCGCGGCGGCACCACGACGGCACGGGGACACAGGCGCCGGGCCTGCGTGACGCCCATCGGCGTGCGTACGCCGAAAGCCTTTGCCTCGTAGCTCGCGGCGAGCACCACACCCATGCCGACCAGCACCGGGCGCCCGCGCAGGGACGGGTCGTCGCGCTGCTCGACGGACGCGTAGAACGAGTCGAGGTCGGCGTGCAGAATGGTCGCTTGATCATCCACGGGCGTCAGTTTAGAACACGTGTTCGAGAAAGTGGAGGCACCGAGTGACTCGTCCACCCCTCGCCGAGCAGTTCGACCTGCAACCCCACCCCGAGGGTGGCTGGTTCCGCGAGACCTTCCGGTCCGCGACGACCTTCACCCCCGACGGGTACGACGGACCGCGCGCGGCCGCGACCGCGATCTACTTCGTCCTGCACCCCGGCGAGAGTTCCGCCTGGCATGTGGTGCGTTCCGACGAGTTGTGGTTCTGGCACTCGGGCGGCCCGCTGGAGCTCAGCCTCGGCGGCAGCGGCGAGTCGCCGGTCGTGGCGGCCACCACCGTGCTGGGCGTCACGAATCCACAGGTGCTGATCCCGGCGGGTGTCTGGCAGGCCGCCGTTCCCGCAGCTCAGGAGCCGGTTCTGGTCAGCTGTGTGGTGTCGCCGGGCTTCGACTTCGCCGACTTCAGAATGGAATAGCTCCAGGCTGGTGTCCGTTCAGACAACGGGCTCACCAGAGAGAGAAGGAAACACCGATGCTGCGGCTTTCCGCACGCGTCTTCGACACGACCCGGACGTCGGGCTGCCGCCTGGACGCGCACCGCGAGGACGACACGCTTCACCTGAACATCGACCTGCCCGGCGCGGACCCGGCCGACGTCGCCGTGGATGTCCACGATGATGTCGTGACGATCAGCGCCGCCCGCCGGAGGCGGGACGAGAAAACGATCGAGGAACAGGTCGCTCTGCCCGACGGACTGGACACCGACCGGCTCGACGCTCAGTACGACGAGGGCGTCCTGACCCTGCGCATCCCGATCAGGAAGGCTGCTTGAACCGCAGCCAGTTCACGTTGAGGAAGTCGTCGGGGACCGCGTTGCCGAAGGTCACGTAGACCGTGTGCAGCCCGGTCACCGGCGCCATGTCGGTGGTCTGGGTGATCCAGTTCTGCCATCCGCCGGTGCGCGACGTGGTGAGCGTCGCCACCGGCGGGCTGTCCTTGCTGTCGATCCGGATCTCGATCCGCCCGGTCTTGTCGGTGTCCGTGGCCACCCGCACGTTCACCGAGGCCGGCGGCGACGCCCCGAAGTTGACGTCGTCGAACCGCAGGAAGTCCCCGTTGTTGATCCAGCCGGCGTTGCGCCCGCCGCCCTCGTCCTCGGTGTCCTGCATCTCCAGCCCGGACACCTCGGCGGCGTCCTCGACCTGCAGCGGCTGGTAGGCGTCGACGCCACCCGTGGGAACCGGCGACGGTTCAGCGGACGGCGACGGTTCCGCGGACGGCGACGGCGACGAGGAAACAACGGGCGCCGATTTTGCTGGAGCTGGGGACGCGGAGGACCGGCCCAGCAGCCAGCCGACGACGATCAGCAGGACCACCCCGGCCGCGACGAGCAGCCGGTTGCGCAGGGTGCGCGAGCGTGATCGGTAGACGGTCGTGGACATCGGTCAGGAGGGTACCTCGGCGACGATCGACTCGGTCGGCGGCTCGGCGAAGTGGCACGCCACCCGCTGCGCCGGCGCCTTCTCGTCCAGCGGCGGCACGACCTCGGCGCAGATGTCCTCGGCCTTCCAGCACCGGGTGCGGAAGCGGCAGCCGGACGGCGGGTCCACCGGGCTGGGGACGTCGCCGACCAGACGGATCCGGTTCTTCGGCGGCACACCGCGGACCACGGCGATGTCCGGCACCGCGGACAGCAGCGCCTGCGTGTAGGGGTGCTGCGGCTTCTGGTAGAGCGCGTCCCGCGGGCCCTCCTCGACGACCCGGCCGAGGTACATCACCGCGACGCGGTCGCAGAAGTGGCGTACCACGCCGAGGTCGTGGGCGATGAAGACGAACGCGATGCCGAGTTCCTTGCGCAGGTTCTCGAGCAGGTTCATCACCTGGGCCTGGATGGACACGTCCAGCGCCGAGACCGGCTCGTCGGCTACGATGATCTTCGGCTGGGTGGCCAGCGCCCGGGCGATGCCGATGCGCTGCCGCTGACCGCCGGAGAACTCGTGCGGGTAGCGGTTGTAGTGCTCCGGGTTCAGGCCGACCATCTCGAGCAGTTCCTGGACGCGCGGCAGTTCGCGGTTCTTGTCGACCATGCCGTGGGTGCGCAGGGCGGTGCCGACGATCGTGCCGACCGTGTGCCGCGGGTTCAGCGACGAGTACGGGTCCTGGAAGATCAGCTGGATCTCCCGCCGGTACGGCCGCAGCCGCCGCTCGGACATGTGCGCGATGTCGTGACCCTGGTACTTGATCGACCCGCGGGTCGGCTCCAGCAGCCGGGTGATCAGCCTCGCCGTGGTCGACTTGCCGCAGCCGGACTCGCCGACCAGGCCGATCGTCTCGCCGGCGTTGACGGTCAGGTCCACGCCGTCCACGGCCTGCACCCACTTGGTGCCGCGGGCCAGCACCCCGTCGCCCGACGTCTTGAAGTACATCGCCAGGTTTTCCAGCTGCAGCAGGGGAGCGCCCTCGACGCGGGGGATGGCTCCGCGTTCGCCGCGCGCGTTCGCTGTGGTCGTCATGGTTTGGTCCTTACGGCAGCCGGGGCAGGATCTCGGTCTGGAAGATCTGATCCGGGTCCTTGAGATGGCATCGCGACGCGCGACCGGTGTCGGCGGTCCGCGGGATCAGGTCGGGCTTGAGGGTGGTGCACCTGTCGCCGGGAACCCGGCTGCGGAACTCGCAACGCGGGTGGAAGGCGCAGCCCGTCGGCACGGCGAGCAGGCTGGGCGGGGCGCCGGGGATCGGGTGCAGCGGCTGCGGCTCGCCGGCCAGCGCCGGAATGCTTTCGAGCAGGCCCCAGGTGTACGGGTGCAGCGGCGTCCCGAGGATCTTCTCGACCGGGCCGTGCTCGATGGCGCTGCCCGCGTACATGACCAGGATGTCGTCGGCGATCTCCGCCACCACGCCGAGGTCATGGGTGATGAAGACGACCGCGGAGCCGAAGTCGCGCTGCAGGTCGGCGATCAGGTCGAGGATCTGCGCCTGCACGGTCACGTCGAGGGCCGTGGTGGGCTCGTCGGCGATCAGCAGCTTGGGGTCGTTGACCAGCGCCATCGCGATCATCGCGCGCTGCCGCATGCCGCCGGAGAACTCGTGCGGGTAGTTGCCCACCCGCCGCTTCGGGTTCGGGATGCCGACCCGGTCGAGCATCTCGATGGCCCGGGTCCTGGCCTTGCTCTTCGAGACGCCGTGGTGCGCCCGGTACGCCTCCATGATCTGGTCGCCGATCGTGAAGTACGGGTGCAGCGACGACTGCGGGTCCTGGAAGATCATCGCCGCGCCGCTGCCGCGGAACTTCTCCAGGTCCTTCTCGCCCATGCCGACGATCTGCTGGCCGCCGACCTTGATCGAGCCGGAGATCCGCGCGGTCTTCGCGTCGTGCAGGCCCATGACGGCCATGCTGGAGACGCTCTTGCCGGAGCCGGACTCGCCGACGATCGCCAGTGTGCGGCCCAGCGGCAGCGAGTAGCTCAGCCCCTGCACCGCCTTGACCATGCCGTCCGCGGTGGGGAACTGCACCTGGAGATCGGTGACCTCGAGGTAGGCCTCCTCGCTCCCGCCGCGGGTGCGCGCGGTCCGGGTCACCGTCTGCGGTACCCGGCTGGTCTGGTCGCTCATGCTGCTGCCGCCTTACTGCTGCGTACGTACGGGTGGATCATCCGAGCCGGACCCGGGGGTCCAGGAAGGTGTACGCGATGTCCACGATGAGGTTCATCACGACCAGGACGACCGAGCCGACGAGTACGCCGCCCATCAGCACCGGCAGGTCGTACTGGCCGAAGGCGCGGAGCACCAGGTTGCCCAGGCCGGGCAGGTCGAAGATCCGCTCGGTGAAGATCGCGCCGGTGAGCTGGCCGGCCAGGTCGATGCCGAAGATGGTGGCGACCGGGGTGAGCGCGGCGCGCAGCCCGTGCCGGTAGACGACCCGGTTCTTGGAGATGCCCTTCGATCGCGCGGTCCGGACGAAGTCCTGGCCCAGCGCCTCGATCATGGAGGCCCGGGAGTAGCGGGTGTACGCGGCGGCGTTCGCGATGCCCAGGCAGACCCAGGCGGCGACCAGTCCGCTCGCCCAGGAGAAGGGGTTCTCGAAGAACGATGTCCAGCCGGACTCCGGCAGGAAGGTCGCGTACAGCACCACGAGCAGGGCGAAGACGAAGTACGGGAACGAGTTGAGCACCAGGGTGGTGCCGACCACGGCCTTGTCCAGTGGTGTTCCTCTGACCTGGGCCGCCATCGTGCCGGTGAAGATGCCGATGGCCAGGTAGACGACCGCGGCGCCGAGCACGAGCGAGAGCGTCACCGGGAGCGCCTGTGCCAGCAGCTTCGTGACCGGTTCGCCGAGCGTGTAGGAGTAGCCGAGGCAGGGGGCCGGGCACTCGCGGACGACGCCGCCGGTCTCGAACTCGCGGTCGACGACCAGGCCCTTGAGGTAGACGCCGATCTGGACCAGCGCGGGGTCGTCGAGGTGCAGGCCGGCCCGGATGTTGGCGAGCCGCTCGGGGGTGCAGCGTGGCCCGCAGATCACGCCCGCCGGATCGGTGGGGGCGAGGAAGAACAGCGCGAAGCTGGCCACCAGCGTCACGATCACCACGGAGACGGCGCTCACGAGGCGTCGAAGGATATAGAGCAGCACAGCTCGCTCCTGCGTTTTCCGGTTCTTGAGAGGGAGGTCGGCGAGGGGAGGGGCCTATGGTCGCGGTGGCCCGGGCCACCCTGGAGGGGATGGACCGGACCACCGCGGGTCCAGCTAACTGCGGAGCGTCAGCTCTTCAGGTACATGCTGGTGAAGACCGGCAGACCGGTGGTGGGGTCACCGATGGTCTTGCCGACGTTGGTGCCCTGGACGTTCGCCATCTTGTCGTAGTAACGCGGGATGGCCACGTACATCTCCATGATCTTCTTGTCCAGCGGGGCCCACTTGCTGATGGCCTCCTCCGTCGGAAGGTTGGCGATGTCGGTGATCTCCTTGTCCAGCGCGTCGTCGCTCAGCATGCCCCAGCTCTGACCGTCGGAGATGCTGTGCTTCTGGAAGAGCACCGGGAACCAGGAGGTGCCGGACGGCCAGTCGGAGCACCAGCCGGACGGGCTCTGGCCCATGTTGACCGGAGCCTTGTAGTCACCGAGCTTGGCGCGCAGGTCGGCGGTGGCGACACCGATCGGCTTGACCTTGAAGCCGGCCTTGGTCAGCGCGTCCGAGCGGATCTGGGTCTGCTGCTGCGGGATCGGCTTGGTGTTGTCGTAGTACCAGCTGAGCTCGAAGCCGACCTTGTTCTCGGCCTCCAGGATCTTCTTGGCGGCGGCCGGGTCGCCCTTGCCGGTGCCGCTCAGGTCCGGAACCGGCGGGTACTTCTCGTAGCCCGGGATGGACGGCGGCATGACCGTGCTGGCCCGCTCGGCGACGAAGTCGTTGAGGCCGGCGGCGGTCCAGCTCTGGTCGTACGGCCAGGCCTTGGCGATCGCCTTACGGATCGGCAGCGGGATCTTGCGGGTGTCCATCTGGACCACGATGGTGCACGCGCTCTGACCCTGGACCAGCTGCGACTGCTTGCCGGCCTGGATGTCCGGGATCAGCGAGGCGTCGAGCACGTCGTAGTTGATCGCGCTGGCTTCCGAGCCGCTGCTCTTCAGCACCGCGGTCTGGCTCTTCACCGCGTCGACACCCCAGTTGAAGGTGTAGGTGTCGGGGTAGTTGTGGCGGGCCGGGTCGGTCTCGGCCTTCCAGTTCGGGTTGCGCTTGAGCACCAGCTTGGTGCCGGCCTGGTACTTGTCGAACATGTACGGGCCGGTGGCCAGCGGGTGGTTCTTGTAGTCCTGCTTGGTGTCCTTGGCCTTCGGGATCGGCGTGAACGCCGGGAAGGTCAGGTAGAACGGCAGGTCGGAGAACGGCTTGGCCAGGTGGATGATCAGGGTGTCGGTGCCCTGGGTCTCCACACCGGCGTAGGTGTCGCCGCTGGTGTACGGGCCCTTGTACTTCTCGCCGTCCTTGAAGTACTGGATCTGGTACGTGGGGCCGTTGGCGTACACGTCGTGCGCGAAGGAGCGCTTGACCGCGTAGGCCAGGTCCTCGACCTTGACGTCCGTGCCGTCCTCGTACTTGATGCCCGGCTGGAGCTTGAAGGTCCAGGTCAGCTTGTCGGCCGAGGGCGTACCGACGTCGGTCAGGTCGGGCACCAGAGTCGGCTTGCCGTCCCGGATGTCGAACTGGGTCGGGGTACGGAACAGCAGCTTGCCGATGGCGTTCGAGTCGACGTAGTAGATGTCCGTCGGGTCGAACGTGTTCGGCGTGGTCTGCGCCTGAACCTCGAGGTTGCCGCCCTGCTTCGCGCCGTCGATCGGCTTGGCCGGACCCTTGGCGTTCGGGTCGATCGCGTTCGACTGGGTCGAGATCTTGCCGGTGTCGGAGCTGCCGTTGTCACCCTCGTTGTTGGACGACGGGCTCGAGCAGCCCGTCACAGCGAGAGCGACGGCCGCGGTAGCCGCCACCGCCACATGGAATCGCCTTGCCATTTCTCCTCTTCTCATTACTGGGCGTGACAGGACGTCACCGTCGGGTGCGGGGGTCGAAGGCGTCTCGTACCGCGTCACCGAGGAGGCTGAGCGACAGCACGAGCATCGTGATCGCAAGGACCGGAACCCACAGGTAGAGCGGGTCCTGCTTGTAGTAGTTCTGCGCGGCGGAGATGGTGACTCCCCACGACGGCGTCGGCTCGACGAGCCCGACCCCGAGAAAGGTCAATCCGGCCTCGACCACGATGTAGCTCGGTAGAGCCATGGAGACCGAGATGACGATGGGCGCCACCAGGTTGGGCAGCAGCTCCTTGAAAAGCACCTTGCGGGTGGGCACGCCGAGAACCTTGGCCGCCGCGACGAACTCGCGTTCGCGCAGGGACAGCACCTCACCGCGGATCAGTCGGGCCAGCGCGGCCCAGCCGAAGAAGGACAGCACGAGGATCAGGGAGTAGAAGCGGACCTGAGCGACCTCGTTGGGGTCCGCCCCGCCGTCGGCGTTGCCGACGAAGATCGCCAGCAGCACCGCCGGAACGGCGATCGCGAAGAGCAGGTAGGGCAGGCTCAGGACGAAGTCGATGATCCAGGAGAGGATCCGGTCGGTCCAGCCGCCGGCGAAGCCGGCCAGCAGGCCGATGACGACGCCGACGAAGGTGGTCAGGATCGTCACCGAGCCGGCCACCAGCAGCGAGGGCCGGGCGCCGTAGACGAACCGGGCGAACAGGTCCCGGCCGAGCTTCGGCTCGATGCCGAACCAGTGGTCGCCGGTGGCCGCGATGGTCGGCAGGCCGTACGGGTCGAGCAGGTCCTGGTGCAGGGTGGAGATGTCCTGGCCCTCGAGCTTGGCCAGCAGCGGCGCGAAGATCGCGATCAGGACGAAGAAGACGAAGACGCTCGCACAGGTGACCGCGACCCGATCCTTGCGGAGCCGGGCGAAGGCGATCGCCGTCGGGGATTTCCCCCGCGTCGACACCTTCTTCTGCGGCGTGGCCGGGGCCGGTCCCATGGCGTCCGTCGATGCGCCGGTCCTGCTCAGTCCCGCCTCCTCGATGAGCGGTTCCACGCGTTGTCACCTCCCATGGGCACGACACTCCCACGTGCTCTGGGGCGTGAGAGGCATTCGGATGCTGCGGTTGGGAAGGTAGCCCGTGATTCGGCCGTAGGAAATGAGTTGACGCATCGAATGAATAACGCATTGCCGTATGACCCAGATCACAATACTGTCCGTTCCCTTTCGCAGAGTGGGACTCCATTGTGCAAAACAGACGTATCGCGGCCGCGATTCGCCCCATACGCACCAGATCACACTACATACGGCAATCAGCCTTGCACGCAAAGTGATGGGCGTCCACCCGGATCGGTTGTTACGTCTTAGTTTCCGAACTGTGCTCACCGGGCTCCGGCGCTGCATCGACGGAGGTGAGGGCCCTGAGCGTGCGGCCGGAAGATTTCTCGTGTCCGTGGCGCCCGAAGGTGAGCCTTCCGGTCGGCAGCGGTTCCGGCGAGGTGTCTGCCCGTGTTTGAGTGTGCACCCATGGTTACTCGTCGATGTGGGCGCCATTCCTGGCGCCCTTTCCGATTGGTATCGACGCCGGTGGATGATCTTGTCGGGAATGGGGGCTTGCGACCGGCCACGATGTCGTTCCGCATTGACCGTTTGACATCCGTCGAAGCGACGCTCATGATCGAGAGAGCGCTCTCAGGGACGAGACGGGTATGCCTCGTCGTCACGGAGCGTGACGGTCAGGGCGCCCCCCATCTGTCCGCCCCCGACGCGACCCTGACCTGACGCCATCCCCAGCCCGGCAACACCCGGGCGGCGTCGAAGAGGGGGACGACCGTGGAGTGTTCATGCCTCTCAAGCGCAAACTGCTCGGACTCGCCGTGGCCGCGGTGGCGATCCCCGCCGCCGTCGCCGTCGTGCCCAACGCGTTCGCAGCCGGCCCCGACCTGCTGCCGCTGACCATCACCAACGATTCGGGCCGCGGTGAGCCGGTCCACCTCTATGTCCTGGGCGTCTCGGGCGGCCGGCTCGGGTATGTGACCGAGGCCGGGGCCTTCACCCCGTGGACCGGTGGCGCCAACCCGCCGGCGCCGGCGCCGGACGTCTCCATCGACGGGCCGGCACCGGGCGCCGCCAAGACCATCAGCGTCCCGAAGGGCCTCTCCGGCCGGATGTACATGTCGTTCGGCGACAAGCTTGACTTCCGGCTCACCCCGGACGGCCTGGTCCAGCCGGCGCCGTGGGCCGGTGGCGACGCGAACGCGAACTTCCTGTTCGACTGGAGCGAGTTCACCTACAACGACGCCGGGGTGTTCCTGAACAGCTCGCAGGTCGACATGTTCGCCGTGCCGCACTCGGTGAGCGTCACCGGCTCGGACGGGCGGACCCTGACCACCGGGCTGCTCGAGCCGGGCGGCCGGCAGGCGGTCATCGACGGCATGAAGGCCGACCCGGACTTCGCCAAGCTGGTGAAGACCCGGGACGACGGGACCGTGCTGCGCGTGCTCTCCCCGGGCAAGGGCGCGGAAGGCAGCGGCTTCCCGGCCGGCTACCTGGACGGCTACATCGACCGGGCCTGGGCCGCGTACGCGAACACCGACCTGACCGTCCGGCCGTTCCTGGACCAGCCGGACAAGGTGTTCCTCGGACGCACCTCGGGCGACGTGCTGAGCTTCCGGGACGCGAGCGGCGCTCAGGTGGCGACGTTCACCAAGCCCAGCACCGCCGACGTGTGGGGCTGCGACGGCAACCTCGGCGCGCCGAACGACCTGGTCGTCGGGCCGATCGCGCGGAGTCTCTGCGCCGCGTTGCAGCGCGGGACGCTGGGCACCCAGGCCGTCGAGCCGTCGACCGACCCGGCGACCTTCTACCGGAGCGAGCCGGTCAACCTCTACAACAAGCTGATCCACGAGCAGATGGTGGACGGCAAGGCGTACGCGTTCGCCTTCGACGACGTCGCCAACCAGGAGTCGCTGGTGCACAGCGGCGACCCGACGTCGATCGGGATCACGCTGACGGCGTTCTGAGCCTCTTGCGGGGGCGTTCCGGCGCCCCCGCGAGCCGCGGCTAGATCTGGGGGAGGAGGACGTCGACCACGTCCTTCTCCTTCGCCAGGTTCTCCTCGTCGCTGTCGCCACGGGAGTAGACGTCCACCTGCACCGTCCCATAGAGGACGTAGAGGTGGCCGGCCAGCGTGAACGCCTTCTCACCCAGCCCGTCCACCTCGTTCGCGCCGTCGATCCGCACGTCGTAGTCGGACCGCGTGGTGCGCGACAGGAAGACCGCGAGCTGCCCGCTGGGCTGTTGCCACTGGCAGAAGCGTGCGGCGTCGCCCGGCGCCGCCCCGTCCTCGTCCCTCTGGGAGATGTCCCGCCCGGTCAGCTTCGTGACCTGATCGTCGCTCAGCAGCGTGCACGGGTCGGGGATGTCGCCCGAGTCCTTCACCGAGCCGATTCCCGACTCCGAGGAAGGTGTGGGCGCGGGTGTTGCCTGCGCCCGTTCCAAGAGGGAGCAACCGGTGAGGGAGACGACGGTGACGACGGCGGCGATGGCTGAGAGAGGGCGCTTCATGCGGGTAAGACTGCAGGTCAGCGTGCTGCCGGGACAGAGCGCTGCCGGGTGATGACACGTTTACGGGAGATCTTCATCCGTCAGGACGACGGCGCCAGGTTCTCCAGGAGCTCCAGGGCCCGGTCGAGCCCCGCCGCCGGGTCGGCGTCCGGTCCGCCGATCAGGGGATCCCAGTTCAGGTCGTAGAAGAGCTCGGTGACACCGGCCTCCGCGTACAGCTCGGCGCCCGCCCTGATCTGCTCGACGCTGCCGGAGAGCGGCCGCGCGTCGTCGCGGTCACCGGCCAGCACCGCGCCGCGGACCACGATCCGCATGTCGTCGGGGTCCTTGCCGGACTCCTCGGCCGCCCGCCGCACGATCTGCGTCCCGCTCCGGATGTCGTCCAGGGTGGCGGCGCTGCGGCTGACCCAGCCGTCGGCGATCCGCCCGGCCCGGCGCAGCGCGCTCTCCGCCGTCCCGCCCAGGAGGATCGGCGGCCCGCCCGGCGCGACCGGTTTCGGCGCCATCCGGCTCGGCGGCACGGTGTAGAGATCGCCGTCGAAGGACGTGACCTCCTCGGTGAAGAGAGCACGCAGGACAGAAACATATTCTTCGGTACGCCGCCCGCGCGGCGCCGGATCCGACCCGGTGGCGGCGAACTCGACGGCCGACCAGCCGGTGCCCAGCGCCAGGTCGGCCCGCCCGGCGGAGAGGACGTCCAGGGTGCTCGCCTGCTTGGCCAGGTAGGCCGGTGACAGATACGGCAGGTTGATCACCGCGACGCCCAGCCGGATACGGGCCGTGAGTGCGGCCGCATAGCCCAGCGTCACCAGCGGGTCGAGGACGCTCCGATAGACCGGGTCGAGCTGGTCACCCTCGGCGACGAGCAGCCGCTGGAACGTCCACAGTCCGTGGTAGCCGAGCTCCTCGGCCCGCCGTGCGACCTGCCCCACGACGGCAGGTTCGGCCCACGCCCCGGACACCGGGCACCCGAAACTGATCAGCATGAGCCGATCGTAGGGCCTGTCTCGTGGGTCACCCACGAGACGGGACCTGAGGGTCAGCTGGTGAACGCGCGCCGCATGTTCGCGACGCCGCCGGCGAGCGTGGTGAGCAACCGGGCCTCGGCGGAGTTGGGGGGTGACGACGCGAGCAGCCGGTCCACCCGGGCGGCCAGCGCGCCCAGCGACGACCGGAAGCTGCTGCGGTCGGCCGGGCGGCGCAGCACCTGGTCGGCGTAGTGCCGCACGAACGCGTCGTAGTCGACCAGGCAGGCGCAGGCCGCGGCCATCCGGTCCGTGGTCGCCCGGCGCTCGGTCAGCCCGTGCAGCATGCGTTCCACCGCGCTGGACAGGTAGTCGCACTCCAGCCGCAGCTCCGGGTCGGCCGACGCGCGCAGGATCAGCGGGATCGCCTTGCGCAGGCAGCGGTCGGCCCGTCGCAGGTGAGCCGGCACGGTGCGCCGCGGATCGCGGCTCTCCGGCGACTCGGTGGTCAGCGTGGTGAAGTCGATCGGCCCGACCGCCTCCGGACCCTCCGCCAGGATGTCCGCCTCGCCGATCTCGGCCGCCCGGGCCAGCGACTTCTGCGCGGCCCGGTACAGCGCGGAGGCCTGCAGGAACGCCGACCGGGTGCCGCGCGGGTCGATCCGGTCGGCGGCCAGGCCGAAGCGCGCCGCGGCGAACGGCTTGTCCTCGGCGAGCGCGCGGTCGCCGGCCGCCAGCTCCTCGGCGGTCACCCACGCGATCGCGCGTTGCAGCACCGGCTCCTTCAGCGCGGTGCGGCCGTTGCCGGTGCAGCGATCCTGGGCGTACGCCCACCGCTCGGTCAGCGTGGCGTCCTCGATCTTGTCCAGCTGCCGCGCCCGCACGCACCGGTCGAGCAGCTGCGCCGCCTCCAGCCGCCAGCCCTTGCGCAACCGGCTCCGGGCGACCTCGACGGCGGTCTCCACGGGGGCGCGGCGCTGTTCCGGGATGCGACGGGTGGGCGATGCAATACGTGAGGGGTCCGTCAGCACGACGACGAACATAACACTGGAAGTCACCGTGAATATACTCATGGTGATCTTTATTGCTGTACGAACCGGGACAACCCGGCGGCTTACCGGCGGAGCGCGACGGACCGCCTGGCCGACGCGTCGAGGGCGAGCAGGTGCTGCGCGCGTACTCGGAGAAAAGCCGGCCGCGGACCGACCGGCCCGCGACCGGCATGGTCCTTCCCTGCTCCTTGCTGACCAGCCCTGCTACCTACTTGCTGACCAGCAGGCGGCCAACCTCGTCGGCCTTCTCGCCCAGCGCGGTCTTCAGCACGGCGGCCGTCTCCTCGGTGGAGCGGTCCGGCGCGGCCAGGGTCGACGCCACCACCGACGCGACGTCCTCGGTGTCCATGCTGGCCAGGACCTCCGCGGTGATCTGCGGGTTGGCGGCGACGAGCGCGGCCAGCATGTTCTTCATCTCGAAGAACAACGTGTCGTGCGTGGAGACGCCGGTGCGGCCGACCGTCTGCTGCCACGGCGCGACACGCAAGGCCCGGCGCTGCGGGTTGTCCTTGGCGTTCGGCGACAGGCGGCTGTTCCACCACGAGTCCATCCGCGCGTTGAAGTCGGTCTGGGTGATTCCGGCCATGGCGTCGTCCTCGGCTTCCAGTAGTCCCCAGCGGCGGGTGTCGCGCTCCTGGGCGGTCGTGTAGCGGGAGGAGAAGTGCGCGTGCTTGTCGTGCGGATTCGATCCGGTGTACGTGCGGGCCGTCCAGCCCCACGACCGGGACCAGATGCGCCGGTTGTAGATCACGTTCTGCAGGCGGTCGTCCGCGCCGGACCGGTGCCGGGTCACGATGACCTCGACGGCCTTCGCCATGGTCCAGCCCGCCTTGCGCAGGTCGGCGTCCACGTCGATGGCGTGCACCTCGTTGGTCGAGTCGGCGTCCTCGGACGGCGTGGCCCCGGTCTCGTCCGGGTTGTGGTCGCTCGAGCTCGAGGCGTGCGCCGAGTCGCCGATCGAACCGTCGCTGCTCCGGTCCCGGGAGGGCGCCAGCGTGTTGAACTCAGTGCGCAGGCTGACCAGGCACGGAACCAGGATCCAACTCGCCACTCGGCACCTCCTCCCAGGGATCGGGCACGGGCTCGCCGGAGTACTCCTCGGGCGCGCCGGGGTCGTGCGGCTCCGCGTACTGTTCGCCTCGCTGCTCCGGGACGCCCTGCTGCTCCGGGACGCCCCGCTGCTCCGGGACGTTGGCCGGCCGGCTCACGGACGGGTCGGTCACAACACTCTCTCCTTGGTCGGGGCGGGAATCAGATGATTCCCCGCTCGCGACGCGGGACAGTACCCAACCAGTGCGACACGGACGCCGGTTCACCCGCGAATCATCGTGATCTGCACAAAGGCGACGGTTACGCGCTGTCGCGGATCACCAGGGTGGGTTGGAATGTCACGGAGCGTGGAAGCCGGCCGGGTGCCGCGATCTGCGCCAGGAGCATCTCCGCCATCTCCGCGGCCATCTCCTCGACAGGCTGGCGGATGGTGGTGAGCAGGGGCCGGCACTCCAACGCCGCGCTGCTGTCGTCGAAGCCGATCACCGCGACGTCCTCCGGCACACGGTGACCGAGGTCCTGCACGGCGCGTAACGCACCCTCGGACATCAGGTCGCTGGCGACGAACAGGCCGTCCACGTCCGGGTGATCGGCGAGCAGCCGCCGCGCGCACTCCTCGCCGCCCGCCCGGGTGAAGTCGCCCTCGATCGAGGGGACGTGCCGGCCCTTGACCGCAGCCCGGAAACCCTCCAGCCGGTCCATCCCGGCCGGGATGTCGAGCGGGCCGGAGATCGTCGCGAGCCGGCGGCAACCGCGGGCGAGCAGGTGCTCGGCCGCGAGACGCGCGCCCAGGCGCTGGTCGACGTCGACGAAGCTGGCCGCGATCGGCTGCGCCGGCCGGGCCGACACCACCGCCGGGATGCCCAGGTCGTGCACCTGCCGGGGGAGCGGGTCCTGTTCGTGGCTGCTGATCAGCAGGACGCCGTCGACGTGGCCCTGGCGCAGGTAGCGGATCACGTGGTGATGGTCGCCGGAATCGGTCGGGATGATCACCAGGTGGATGTCGTACGGCCGCAGCGCGGTGGTCGCGCCGGCCGTGATGCGCCCGAAGTAGGGGTCGGTGAACACCCGGTTGAGGAAGGAGGTGTCGTTCGGGCGCTCCGGCTCGGAGATCACCAGGGCCACCGAGTTGGTGCGCCGGGTGACGAGCGTGCGGGCGGCCACGTTCGGCACGTACCCCGTATCGGCGATCGCGCGCTCCACCATCTCGCGGATCTTCGCGTCGACGCTCGGCGCGCCGTTGATCACCCGGGAGACCGTCGCGCGGGACACCCCGGCCGCCTCCGCGACCTGGTCCATGGTGGGATTCTGCCCACCGCGCGGGGGCCTGGAGCTCATGGCGTCTGTTATAGCACCGGAGGGCCGCAGGGCCGGGGAAGCGCTTCCCCGGCCCTGCGGCTTCAGGTCACGACGGACGACCATCCGCGCCGCACTTGATGATCGGCCGGATGCAGTCGTTGACCCGGCGGGCCATCTCCGCGACCGGCCACGCGTTGAAGAAATCGCCGTGCATCGTGTAGCCCGGCCCCGACGCCAGCCGGAAACCGGCCGGGTTGCCGCTCACCGGGTAACGCATCACCTGACGCAGCTTCGGCACCACCACCGGATGGCTCGCCGGGCAGGCGCCGCCGACCGGGTACGCCATGTGGCTCTTGTGGTCCGTCGAGTCCAGGTCGCGGCCGTTCCAGCACTGCGGGAAGTCCAGGTACGACTCCAGCATCGTCCCGGACGGGCAGGTGACGAAGTCGTGCGACGGTGGCACCTGGCCGGCGTGCAGGCACGACCACCGCGAGATGGTGTTGTCGTTCGGGCCGGCCGCCCTGGCGTTGCCCGCCACGATGCGCAGGCCCAGCGGCAGCGGCTGGGTGGTGGCGATCAGGTCGTCCCGTACGCCCTCACCGAGGTAGTAGAAGACGCCCGTGGTCGGCTCCACCGGCACGTTGTTGTTGTAGAAGGTCGGGATCCAGTACGACGACTTGTCGATCGACGGGTTGCAGTTGCTGTTCGCGTTGAGCAGGTCGTTGACGGTCGTGTACGCGTTGGTCACCCGGCTGCCGAAGAAACTGTGCATGTGCGAGGCGCCGGGCATGTTCGGGAAGACGATCGGGTCGTCCGGCAGCCGGTGGCTGTAGGGGCAGTCGGCCAGGAACTCGGCCACCCTGACGATGTCGGCGTCGGCGTTCTTCGGAATGCCGATGGTGAGTGCTATCAGCACGGCGGCGAGTGCGGCTTTTGCGAGGCGCATCTTTCCTCCTTGGGGAAACGCCGGGACGGGGATGGGGGCCCCGTCCCGGCGTGGTGCCGAGCCGGTCAGATCACTGGAGGACGCGGACGTAGTCGACCAGCATGCGAGACGGGAACGGCGTGGTGCCGTCGATCGGGCCGGGGAAATCGCCGCCGACAGCGAGGTTGAGGATCAGGTAGAACGGGTGGTCGAAGATCCACGGGCCGCGGGTGTTCTCCACGGTCTCCTTGCCGGCGGTGAAGACCAGCGTGTTGTCCAGGAAGAACCGGATGCCCTTGCTGTCCCACTCGGCGGCGTAGAGGTGGTAGTCCAGGGACAGATCCACCGGGGCGGTGGACTTCTGGCCGTACCCGCCGCCGCCGTTGTAGGCCGGGGCGTGCAGCGTCGTGTAGGTCTCGTTGGTGTTCCGGCCGAGGACCTCCATGATGTCGATCTCGCCGTTGTACGGCCACGGGCGGCCCTGCAGGAAGTCGGCGCCCATCATCCAGAACGCCGGCCACAGGCCGTTGCCCTTCGGCACCTTGATCCGGGCCTCGAACCGGCCGTACTGCGCGTGGAACTTGTTGCTGGTGTTCATCCGGCCCGAGGTGTACTGCCGGCCCTGGTAGTCCTGCCGGCGAGCCTCGATGACCAGGTGACCCTGGCCGTCCATCTGCGCGTTCTCACTGTTCGGCGTGTAGTACTGGACCTCGCCGTTCTGCGGGACACCCGGGTCGTACGTCCACTTCGCGGTGCTCGGCTTGGTGCCCGACGGGTCGTTGAACTGGTCCTCGAACACCACGCGGGTGGCCGGGAACGCCGGGTCGGCCGGCTGCGCGGGCGGGCTCTGCGGTGCGCCGCCGGTGCCGTAGACGCTGAACTCCCACAGCGAGTAGCCGTACGCGCTGCTCCGGGTCGTGCCGTACATCCGCACGTACCGGCCGGTGCCGGTCGCGTTGATGACGTCCTTCAACCCGTTGCCCGTGGTGGTCGAGAAGAAGCTCGTCCAGTTCGCGTTGTCGTTCGAGACCTGCAGCTGGTACGCCGTCGCGTAGGCCGGATCCCACTGCAGCACCACCTGGCTGATCTGCGCGGCGGCGCCCAGGTCGACCGAGATCCAGCCCGGGTCCACCCAGCCGTTCGTCGAGCTCGTCGCCCAGCGGCTGGCCGGGTCGTTGTCGAACGCCTTGTCCGGGGTGCACGGGTTGCAGTTCACGTCGTTCTGCGAGGTCGACGCCAGCGCCGGCTTGTTGTACGACAGCAGCCGGGTGCCGCCCGGCGGCGGGTCGTCCGGAGGTGTGGTGCCGCCGCCGGAGAAGACCTGGAACTCCCAGAACGAGTAGCCGTACTGCTCCAGCGCCCGCTGGGTGAGGTTGATGCGCACGTACCGGGCGGTGCCGGTGACCGGGATGCTCTGCTGGCCGCCCGGGCCGGTGGTGGTGGCGTACGCCTGCGTCCAGCTCGAGCCGTTCGCGGAGAACTGGATGGTGAAGGCCTTGGCGTACGCGCCCTCCCAGTTGATCGCGATCCGGCTGACCGCGGTGGACGCGCCCAGGTCCACCTGGAACCACTGGCTGGCGGTGAACGCGCTGGCCCACCGGGTGCCGCTGTTGCCGTCGACCGCCTCGCCGGGCAGGTAGGCGCCCGCGATCTCGGTGGACGACGCGGTGGCCGGCTTGCCCTGCGACACGATGGTCTCGGCCGCCTCGGCGCCGGTCGTCGCAACCAGGCTTCCCAGCAGGCCGACCAGGACGACGCCGAGACCGGCCAGTCCTTTCCGGCTTCGTCGGAAAACAGGGGATGTCATACGGGGATCTCCTTGCGGGGAATCAAGGGGACGGGTGGAAGAGGGGATGTGTCAGAGCTGTTACGGGGATGTAAGAAAGCGCTCTTTGAAAGGTCACTCTGAACCCCGGTTTCATGCATGTCAATGCCAGGTGACGGGCTCGGGAAGCGCTTTCTCGCGTTCCCCCTGGTGGCGGCCTGGTTCCGGAACCGGGCGGTGTGGTCCGGGCGCTGCCGGGGGCGCGGGTGGGGGCGCTGCGGTGGGCGCGGCCGGGGCGCTGCCGTGGGCGCGGGTGGTAGCCGGTGGCGTCGGTGGTAGGTGACGGCGGCTGTGGTTGCCGGTGGCGTCGGGGGTAGGTGGCGGCGGCGGTGGTAGCCGGTGGCGTCAGTGGTAGGTCGTGGCGGTGTTCGGGTGCGGATAGCGCGCCGGCCCACCACGGGTCGCGGAGGTGGTAGGTCGTGGCGGTGTCGACACGGCGGATGGCGCGCTGTCCTACCACGATTGGAGGGCCGTCGGCTCAGATGAGGGCGGCGGCGATGCGGCGGACCGTCTCGGCGGGGTGGTCGAGAAGATCAGGCGCGGTGAACCGGAGGACAGCCCAGCCTGCCTCGTGAAGGGCATTGAGCCGCGCGACGTCCCGGCGGAAGGTGGCCTGCTCCCGATGTTGATCACCGTCGTACTCGGCAGCCACGCGCCAGTGCGGCCACCCGAGATCCACCCGGCCGGCGAGCCGGTCGCGACGGTCCCACACCTCGTACTGCGGAACAGGGGCCGGCAGCCCCGTCATCGCGATGAGCACCCGGAGGCGGGACTCCATCGGTGACTCAGCCCTCGGATCCACCAGAGGGAGGCGCCTGAGCAGCAATCGGGCTCCCTGCAGATGCCGGCGGTCGCCTGCGTACCGGGCCACCTCGGCAACCGTCGCCAGGCGGCTGCGGCACAGCGCGTCGAGCGCGGCGACCGCCGCGGCCGGATCCGGTTGCCGGCCCAGGTCGAAGGCGGTACGCAGGCCAGTCGTGACCGGTATCCCGTCCAGAACGATCCGATCTCCGGGTTCGAGCATCGTCCGGAAGGTGCGCACGCGTGGATGGCGCCACGGATGGGCCGGCTTCGGCACGGTCACCGTGACCGGTGCGTCGGGCGGCAGAAGCTCCACGCCGTGCAGATGCGCCGCGCTGTATCGATCGATCGCGCTGTCACCGCGGAGGGTGAGGGCGACCGCGGCACACCACAGCCGATGGTCGAGCGTCGCGCCCGCATCGACGTACACATCGGGCAACAGCTGCCGCCAAGACGGTCCTCGCAGCATGTGACGGGTGATCACCCCGAAGGAGACCGCATCTCGCCCCCGGAAGGGTCTCACCAGGAGTTGCTCCGGCATCGGCGCGCGTCTTCCCACGCGCAAATCTTGACGCAACGCCGCGCCGCGTGCCGGACCCCTGTGGACAACGCGGAAAGTGGTAGCACAGCACGGCATCCGGGCCGCGGATGCCGCTGTGCGCTACCACCGCGGAGTGGTCGCCGCTACAGGCGTGAGGCTGCCGCGGTGCTCTCGTCGTGATGGACGCGGTTGCGGCCGGCGGCCTTGGCGGCGTACATGGCCGTGTCGGCGCGGCGGAGCTCGTCGTCGGGGTCGGCGCCCGAGGCCGCGGTGATCACGCCGATGCTCGCTCCGATGAAGACCGGGCGGGCGGCGGTCGGGAACGGCTCGGCCAAAGCCTTCAGGATGCGGCCCGCGACCTCCGTGGCGGTGGCGTCGTCGGTCCACGGCAGGATCACCGCGAACTCGTCGCCGCCGAGGCGGGCCACCACGTCGCCGGCCCGGACGATGCTGTTGAGGCGGGCGGCCACCCCGACCAGGACCGCGTCGCCCGCCTCGTGGCCGAGGGCGTCGTTGACCGGCTTGAAGCCGTCCAGGTCGATGTAGAGCAGGGCGGTCGGCCCGACCGACTCGCCGAGCGCGTTCTCCCAGCGGTGGTGGAACCGGCGCCGGTTGGCCAGGCCGGTGAGCTGGTCGGTGGTGGCCTGCTCCTCGACCGCGCGCAGCGCCACGGACAGCAGCTTGACCAGGCCGTTGAGCCTCGCGATGACCAGCAGGAAGAGGATCGCGCAGCCGCCCACGATCACCGGCACGTCGATCGGCATCCCGCGTGCCCACTCGATGGCGAGCACGGCCGGCGCCATCAGGCTGGCGACCGCCAGCGCGGCGATGCGGCCGGGCGGCGCCGAACCCTCGGCCACCGGCGGGCTCGGCCGGGAGATCGACACCACCGACGGGTGCAGGGCGGCCGCGCCACCGAGGGCCTGCATGGCCAGCCAGCCCAGGTCGACGATGTTGCCGGCGGTGTAGCCGATGGTCAGTTCGAGCATGGCGTAGCCGACGTCGGCGATCAGCAGGGCGAACACGGCGGCGACGAAGAGGCGGTAGGCGGGCGGCCGGTCGCCGCGGCCGGTGACCAGCCGGGCCAGCACCGCGAGCACCAGGATGTCGGAGACGGGGTACGCCAGCGACACCGCCCGGGCCAGCGGGCTCAGGTCCTCGGCGCGCACGTACGGCACGATCAGGAAGACCCAGGCCAGCATCGCGGCGCCGGTGGAGAGCACCAGGGCGTCGAGCAGGCCGGGCCGGTCCTTGCCGGGGCGGCGGGCCCGCACCAGGCCGACGACGGCGACGGCCAGCATCGCCGCGAAGCTCAGGTACAGCAGGTCGGCGTACCCGGGGAACACGTCCTCACCGGTCACCCACGTCTGGATCCAGTAGACGACCTCGGCGAGCGCGAAGCAGGCCCGCGCCGCCGCCATCAGGTACCACGGCCAGCGCACGGCGGGCTTGTTGCGCCGGACGCCGACGACGATCATGACCGCCGCCGACATGCCGAGCGTGCCGACCAGCACGGCCTGCAGCCGCTCGACCGGGAACGCGTAGTAGGTCGCCGCGATCACCCCGGAGAAGGCCAGGTAGACCTGCCACGCCGGCCATCGCCGCCACCACTTGCGCACCGGTTTCTCCTCGTCTCGTCTCCGCCTCCATTCATCGGCCGGTGGTGATCAGCCATGAGGAAGTCGGTTACCCGTCACTTCCCCTGAGCGGGCGCCGCCCCCAATGTTGGAGAGATGAAGAGAAATGTCGCTGTCGTCGGGGCCGGGCCGGTCGGGCTGTATCTCACTGTCGCGCTCGCCCGGCGGGGACATCGGGTCACGGTGGTCGACCGTGACCCCGGTCCGCCCGGCGACGACGACTGGGAGCGGCGCGGCGTGATGCAGTTCCACCACCCGCACGCCATCCGCGACCAGGCCGTCGAGGCCCTGGACGCGGAAATGCCGGACGTGCACGACGCGCTGCTGGCACTCGGCGCCGCCGACGCCGTCCTCCCGGGCGGCATCCGGGCCGGTGTGCACTGCCGCCGCCCCACGCTGGAACGGGCGTTGCGCTCGGCGGCCGCGGCCGAGCCCGGCGTCACGGTGCTGACCGGCCATGTCCGCGACGTGATCCGCGACCGTGGCCGTGCCGCCGGCATCAAGGTGGACGGCCGGACACTCGCCGCCGATCTGGTGCTGCACGCCGGCGGTCGCGGCGGGACGCTCGGCGCCGACCTCCGCCCGGCCGCCGAGGATCAGGACTGCGGGATCGCGTACGTGTCGCGGCACCACGCGCTGCTGCCGGGGGCGGAACCAGGCCCGATGACCAACGCGTTCGGCATCCTCGAGCAGCACGACGGCTACGCCGTGGCGACATTTCTGCAGGACGCGCGGACGTTCTCGACCCTGATCCTGCGGGAGTCCGGCGACCAGGAACTGGCCGGGCTGCGCGACGTCGCGTCCTACGAGGCGGCCTGCGCGGCGATCCCCGGCCTGGCCGCCTGGACCGACCCGGAGCGCTCCCGCCCGATCACCGCCCCGCGAGCCGGTGGGAACGTCCGCAACGCCTACCGCGGGCAGGGCGCGCTCGCCGGCCTGGTCCACGTCGGCGACGCGGTGTGCATCACCAACCCGATCGCCGGCCGGGGCATCGCCACGTCGTTGATGCAGGCGCAGAACCTGGTCGCGGCGCTGGACGCGCATGACGACCCGCACGACGTCCGCGACGCGTTCGACGCGTACTGCACCAGGGCGATCCGCCCGTGGTTCGACGACCACGTCCGCTCCGACCCGGACCGGCTGGCCCGCTACCGCGGCGCGGACGTCGACCTGGACCGGCCGCTGACCAGCGGCTGGATCGTCGAGACGATGGCGGCGTCGGCGGAGTTGCGGCCGCTGATCCTGCAGTACCTGCAGATGCGGGTGCTGCCCGGCGAGCTCGCCGCGATCGAGCCGGCCGCGCGGGCCGTCTACCGAGGTGGCTGGCGTCCGCCGCGGCCCGCCGGCCCGGACCGGATCGCGCTGGTCAAGGCGATCAGCGGGGGCGGTGCGTATGTGTAAGCAGAGCAAAGCGGGGGTGCTGCGTATGTGTAAGCAGAGCAAAGCGGGGTGGTGCGTATGTGTAAGCAGAGCAAAGGGGCAGCGGCGGGGAGGTCAGCCGGCCGGTGCCCGGCGTAGCTGCCGGGGGATCAGCGTGATCGTGTAGAGCAGTAGCGCCGCGACGCCCAGGACCAGCGCGGCGGCGCTCACCGCCCGGTCCACCGCCTGCGCGGTGACCAGCAGCGGCAGCGCCTTGACCGCGACCGAGCCGCCCAGGGCGCGGACCGAGGCGCTGTACGCGAGCGCCGTCGTGACCTCCTTGAGCGGAGCCTCGGCGGCCACCCGGGAGTCCATGTCGCCCTCGAAGGCGGTCTGGCTGAGGCCCGCGGCGAACTGGGCGAAGAGGATCGCGTACGCGTGTGCCGGCGCGAACATCCAGCCGACCAGCATGCCCAGCCCGTACACCGACCAGCGCAGGACGGCGGGCAGCCGCATCGCGCCGATCACCTCGACCGCGGCCGTGGCCAGCAGGCAGCCCAGGCTGAACGCGACGGCCGCGCCCACCACCCAGGCGCGGCCGTGCAGCTCGGTGGTGAGCGGCACGGCCAGCAGGGTGGGACCGGAGGCGATCAGCATGACCGCGCCGCCGGCGGCGAGCAGCCGCGGTGACACGGCGCCGCGGCGGCGGCCGGGGCTCGGGGGGACCGGATCGGGGCAGGAGCCGACGCGGCGGCCGCTCAAGGCGAGCGTGGGGATGCCGGCCGTCGGTGTCTCGTCCGGACGCACCCGGGCGCGGCGGGCGCTGAGGATCGTGGGGACCAGGGAACCCGCGTACGCGATGAAGACGACGGCCAGCCACCAGCCGGTGGGGTGACCGGCGGCGCCGGCCGGGATCAGGGCGGCGCACCCGGTGCCGGCCGCCTCGACGGCGGCGATGCCCAGGGCGTACCGCGTCATGGGTTTGGGGCCGGGCGCGATCGCCGTGACCTCCGCGCGCATGCCGGCGAAGCCGGCCCAGGCGGCGATGTGCATGACCACCACGCCGGTCGCGATGGACCAGGTGGGCGCGCCGGCGATCAGGCCCCAGAGCACCGCGACGCGCAGCACGATCTCCGCGCCGGCCGTCGAGCGCAGCAGCACCCGGCCGGACAGCCGGCGCGACAGCCAGCCGGTGATCGGGGCGGACAGCACGACACCGGCCAGCATGGCGGCGTTGTAGAGGGCGGCCTCGGCCAGCCCGCCGCGGTCGACGGCGAGCAGCACCAGCACGGTCCAGCCGAGCGCCATGCCGAACGAGTCGACGACGCCGGCGGCGAGCAGCTCGCGGAGCCGGCCGGCCCGGCGGAGACCGCCGGCCGCCGCCGGGCGATGCCTGCCGGATCGGACGGCCTCAGCGGCCATCCGCGCCGCCGCCCACGAACAGCGGCGTCGGTGGCGGGAATCCGTTGAAGGCGGAGGCGTAGCTCAGGGTGTACGCCCCGGCGGAGCCGATGTAGAGGATGTCGCCGACGTCGATCGTGGCGGGCAGGGTGACGCCGGTGAAGACGGTGTCCGAGCTGTCGCAGCTGGGCCCGGTCACGGTGAACCGCATCCCGGGGATCTCGGCGGCGTGCCGCACCGACGTCCACAGCGGGTACTCCCAGCCGTTCGCGGTCTGCAGCGTCTCCATCAGGCCGTGGTAGGCGCTGACGTCCACGAACAGCCAGTTCTCGTCGTCGCGGCGCTCCCGGCCGATCACCGTGGTGGCGAGCACCGCCGACTCGGCGACCAGGTACCGGCCGGGCTCGGCGGCGAGCAGCTCGGGCCGGTACGGCAGCAGCTCGTCCTGGGCGGCCGTGACCACGGCGCCGATCGTCTCGATGCTCGGCACGCCGTTGACGTACCGGGCCGGGAAGCCGCCGCCCAGGTTGAGCATGCGCAGCTCGATGCCGTCCGCGCGGAGCAGGTTCATCAGCCGGGCCGAGTCGGCGATCGCCTGCCGCCAGGCCAGCGGGTTGGCGCACTGCGAGCCGACGTGGAAGGTGATCCCGTACGCCCGCAGGCCCAGCCGCTCGGCGAGGGTGAGCAGGTCGTACGCCTCTCCCACGCTGGTGCCGAACTTCCGTGACAGCGGGAACACGCTGGCCTCGTCGTCGACCCGCAGCCGCACGTAGACGGCGGCGCCGGGCGCCAGCTCGGCGATCTTCGCGAGCTCACCGGGCGAGTCGAAGCTGAACCGCCACAGCCCGGCCCGGTACGCCTCGGCCACGTGCGCCGGCGGCTTGACCGGGTTGCTGTAGAGCACGTCCGCCGGGTCCACCCCGGCCCGTTCGAGCATCCGCAGCTCGCCCAGCGAGGCGATCTCGAAGCCGGACCCGCGCGCCGCCAGCGTGGCCAGGACCTCCTGCGCCGGGTTGCTCTTCATCGCGTAGTAGGCGCGCACCCCGGGCAGCTCCCGCTCGAACTCCTCGTGCCGCGCGGCCACCGTGCCCAGGTCGGTGACCAGGTACGGGGTGGGCATGTCGATGACCTCCAGGACGTCCGGGGCCAGGGCGGACGGCCAGTGCGCGGGCACGCGGGCGGGAGTCAGCAGCGCGGGGGTCATGGGGGGTGTCTCCAGGGTCAGGGGATCAGGCGACGGCGGGGGCGGCGCTGCCGTCGTGGAGCAGTCGGCCGGCGGCGTCGGCGGGCACGGGCGGGGAGAAGTAGTAGCCCTGGGCGAACCGGCACCCCATGGCACGCAGGGCGGCGAGCTGGCCGTACTCCTCGACGCCCTCGGCCACGGTCGACATGTTGAGGCTCTGGCCGAGCTGGACGATGGTGCGGGCGAGGGCGGCGTCGTCGGTCTGCGCGCCGATCCGCTCCACGAACGAGCGGTCGATCTTCAGCGTGTCCACCGGGAAGCGGCGCAGGTAGGCCAGCGAGGAGTAGCCGGTGCCGAAGTCGTCGATGGCCAGCGAGACACCCAGCGCCTTGAGCCGGACCAGCTGCTCGAGGTTCTCCTCGGTGTCGGTCATCAGGACGCTCTCGGTCATCTCCAGGCACAGCTTGCCGGCCGGCATGCCGGTCTCGGCGAGCACCTCGCCGACCATGGCGGCCAGGTCACAGCGGTCGAACTGGCGCACCGAGACGTTGACGGCGATCCGGGTGAGCTGGTTACTTCGGCGTCCGGATTCTCCATGCCGTCCGGAGGACCAGGCATCGGTAGCGGCACTGGCACCCCAGGCGACGGCCTGCCGGCACGCCTCCTCGAGGACCCAGCGGCCCAGCGGCACGATCAGCCCGGTGGCCTCGGCGATCGGGATGAAGTCCAGCGGCGAGATCAGCCCACGGGTCGGGTGCTGCCAGCGGACCAGCGCCTCGAAGCCGGAGATCCGGTGGTCGGTCAGGTCGATCGTCGGCTGGTAGTGCAGCCTCAGCTCGCCGCGTTCCAGGGCCAGCCGCAGGTCGGCCTCCAGCTCCAGCCGCTCGACCAGGCCGGACAGCATCTGCGGGTGGTAGCTGGCGAAGCCGGAGCCGCCGGCCTCCTTGGCCCGGTACATGGCCAGGTCGGCGTTGCGCATGAGCTGTTCGGCGCCGCCCTCACCCTGGTCGGCGAGCAGCGCGCCGGCGGCCAGGCCGATGGACGCCTGGACGTGCATGTCCCGGGTGTCGATCCGGAACGGGTCGTGCAGGCTGTCCACGATGCGCTGGGCGACCTGTTCGGCGTCCGGCGCGCCCAGCGGCGCGGTGATCAGCACGGCGAACTCGTCGCCGCCGAACCGGGCGACCACGTCGTCGTCGCGCACCGCGGCGCGCAGCCGGTCGGCCACCCGCACCAGCAGCTGGTCGCCGGCCAGGTGCCCGAGGCTGTCGTTGACCTCCTTGAACCCGTCCAGGTCGAGGAAGAGCACGGTCACGTCGTGGTCGTCGGGGCGCACGTCCAGCGCCTCGGAGACCTTCTCGCGGAACAGCGCCCGGTTGGCCAGCTGGGTCAGCCCGTCGTGGTACGCCTCGTGCACCAGCTGCTCCTGGAGCTGCTTGCGCTCGCTGATGTCCCTGGTGTTCAGCACGAGGCCGCCGACGCTGGGGTCGCCGAGCAGGTTCGTGATCGTGATCTCGGCCTGCCGGAAGCCGCCGTCGCCGCGCTGCAGGGTCAGCTCGATCGTCGTGGTGGCGTACGGGCGGCCGCCGAGCGAGCGCAGCGCCTGGGCCAGCGTGGCCGCGGACGTCGGGAGCAGCAGGTCGGTCAGCCGCTTGCCGGTGAGCCCGGCCACCGATCCGCCGAACACCCGCTGGATCGACTCACTCTGGTAGAGCACCTCGGACTCCGGGCTGACCACGGTGACCACGTCCGAGCTGTGCTGGACGAGCGCGTGGAAGCGCTGCTCGCTGGCGTAGAGCTCGGCGGTGCGGTCGGCGACCCGGCCCTCCAGGCCGCGGGTGAGGCTGCGGTTCTCCAGCAGGGTGAGCAGCTGCCGGCCGACGATGAGCAGGATCAGGGCCGAGCGGGTGTACGCGACGAACGCGTTGCTCTGGCCGTGCTGGGCGAACCAGACCACCGAGGTGGCCAGGGCGGCGAGCACCGCCACGTAGGGCAGCAGCACGCCGATCGGCTGGGCGCCGTCGGCAGGACCGCCGGCGGGGTTCTCGTCGTGGCCGGTGGTCTCCGAGGTGTCGGCGCCGGGCCGGCGGGCGGCCAGCAGGATCAGCGAGAAGCCCGCGAACCAGCCGATGTCGGTGACCCCGCCGGACTGGTAGGCGCCGATCAGGTTCAGGTACGCGTACCCGATGTCGGAGATGGCGAAGGCGACGATGCCGGCGCCGACCAGCGCGAGCCGGCCCAGGTCGCGGCCCTGCTGGCGTTGCAGCGCCAGCATGTAGACCACGATCGTCACGATGACCACGTCGCCGAGCGGGTAGGCGAGCGAGATGACCAGCTCGAGCATGCTGTCGAAGCCGGCCCGCAGCAGCGGCTCGACGATGACGATGAACGCGATCAGCAGCAGCGAGGCGGCCACCATCAGGCCGTCCAGCACGCTGCGCGCCCGGTTGGCCAGGGCCTGTGCCTGGCTGGGCAGCACGAGCAGACCGGCCGGGGTGAGCAGGACCATGCCGATGTAGCCGGTGTCGGCCTGCGAGGGGAACGGCACGTTGTCGCCGCGGAACGACTCGAGGTAGACCCAGGCGCCCTGGCCGAGACCCCAGGCGAGGACGCCGAGCCCGATCAGCGCCCAGCCCCAGCGGGCGCGGCCGTGGTAGGAGCGGGCGCGCAGCAGGCAGGCCACCGCCGCGGTGATCGCGCCGAGGCAGAGGCCGACGTTCGAGATGTTCTGGGAGATGTCCTCGCCGCCGACGCCCGTGCTGAGCACGGCCCCGAAGGCGACCACCACGACCGCGACGGCGACGCACAGCCGTGGCCAGCCGCGCACGGCGCGGCGGGCGTCGGGCTCGCTGGTCGGTCGCATCGTGGGCCATCTCCGCTACGGGTCGGGGACCGCCGAAGGAGATGGCGGTCGTACCGGGGAGATCGGAACCTGGGCGGCGAGCTTGAGTGATTCCGGAGGGTGACGACGCTTGCCGCCGGGTGCGAAACGGTTGCCCATTGACATCTGTCACTCGGTGGTGACAACGTTGTCACGCTCTCGTCATGGAGGTATGTCGATGATCCGCCGCCTGCTCGTGACCGCCGTGCTGCTGGCGCCCCTGGCCTGGGCCTCGCCCGCCGGCGCCGCCGATCCGGAGCCGGTGGACCTGGTCCGCCCCTTCGTGGGCACGCAGAACTACGGGAACACCTTCCCCGGCGCCGCCGCCCCGTTCGGCATGGTGCAGGTCAGCCCGGACACCGGCGGCCAGGGCGGCTACGACTACGAGGCCGGCGAGATCTACGGCTTCAGTCAGACACACCTCTCCGGCGTCGGTTGCGGTGTCGCCGGCGAGCTTCCCCTCATGCCGACGACCGGCCCGGTGACCAGTTCCGATCACAATGCGTACAAGTCGGCGTTCGCGCATGCCGACGAGGAGGCGTCGCCCGGCTACTACCGGGTCGGGCTGTCCCGCTACGACGTCGACGCCGAACTGACCGCCACCTCGCGCACCGGCTGGCAGCGCTACACCTTCCCGGCCACCGACCGGGCGAACGTCCTCTTCAACACCGCCAAGGCCAACCAGGACGTGTTCTCCTCGGAGATCCACGTGGTGGGGGACCGGACGCTGGAGGGGCGGATCAACGCCGGGCACTTCTGCGCCGGCAAGGACGATCACACCGTGTACTTCTCCGCCAGCTTCGACCGGCCGTTCGCCGCGTACGGAACGTGGCGCGGTGCGACGATCACCCCGGACAGCCGGGATGCGGCCGGTGAGGGCGGTAACGGCGCGTACGTCACCTTCGACACGAGCGGTGACCGGGACGTGGTGGTCAAGGTCGGCGTCTCGTACACCGGGGTGGAGGGCGCGCGGAAGAACCTCGCCGCCGAGACCGCGGACTCCTACGACTTCGACCGGGTCCGTTCCTCGCTGCGCGCGCGGTGGGTGGACGAGCTCGACCGGATCAAGATCGACGGGGGTACGACGGACCGCCGCGCCGCCTTCCACACCGCGCTCTACCACTCCCTGCTGCACCCGAACGTGGCCGGCGACGTGGACGGCCGGTACGTCGGCTTCGACCGGCAGGTGCACACCGCGGAGGGCTACACGCCGTACCAGAACCTCTCCCTGTGGGACACCTACCGCCCGCAGAACCAGCTGCTCGAACTGCTCGTGCCGGAGGTCGCCCGGGACGTGGCGCTGTCCGTGGTCGCCATCGGGCGCGACGGCGGCTGGCTGCCGAGGTGGGCGCTGGCCAACAGCGAGACCAACATCATGACCGGCGACCCGGTCACCCCGTTCCTGGTCGAGGCCTGGTCCAAGGGGCTGCTCGCCGGGCACGAGGAGGAGGCGTACGCGCTCCTCCGCGCGAACGTCCTGAGCGAGCCGCCCGCCGATTCGCCCTACAACGGCCGGACCGGCGTCAAGTACTACGCCGACCGCGGCTACGTACCGTCCGGGCTGAAGCTCGGCACGGACTGCGTGCACAAGGGCGGCGACAACGACTGCGACCACCCGGCCTCGGCGACCCTGGAGTACGCCGCCGCCGACGCGTCGCTCGCGCTGATGGCCGCCGGGCTGGGCAAGACCGCCGACGCCGCCCTGCTCGCCGGGCGCGGCCAGTGGTACCGCAACCTGTGGGACAAAGGCTCCAAGCAGTTCCGGCCGCGCACGGTCGACGGCACCTGGCTCACCCCGTACGACCCGGTGCACGCCGGCGAGCAGTTCCACGAGGGCGGGGCATACCAGTACCGGTGGATGGTGCCGCAGGACCCGTCCGGGCTGGTCGCGCTCCTGGGCGGCCGGAAGAAGTCGGAGAAGGCGCTGGACGACTTCTTCGTCTACGACAAGCTGCTCACCGACCCCGAGGGCACCGCCCGCAACGACTGGATCGAAGCGCCGTACGACTACTACGCCAAGCCGACGTACAACCCGAACAACGAGCCCGACCTGCTCGCCCCGTACCTCTATCACTGGGCCGGCGCCCCCGCGAAGGCCGCCACCGTCGTCCGCGCCGCGATGACGCTGTTCACCACCGGCCCCGACGGCATGACCGGCAACGACGACCTGGGCACCATGAGCGCCTGGTACGTGTTCTCCTCGCTCGGGCTCTACCCGACGATGAGCGGCGCGAACTTCCTGGCCGTGTCCAGCCCGCAGTTCCCGGCGGCCACCGTGCGCACCGCCGGAGGCCCGCTGAGGATCACCGCGCCCGGCGCTTCCGACGCCAAGCGCTACATCAAGAGCGTCCACCTGAACAACGTCGGCGTCACCAGGAACTGGGTCTCCTGGGACGACGTGGCCGGGGGCGGCACCCTGAAGCACACGCTCGGCACCAAGCCGTCGACGTGGGGAACCACCACGTCCGCCGAGCCGCCGTCGGTGAACAAGGCGCCGCAGGACCCCCGCAAGCACGTCGACGCGTCGCTGCGTCCCGCCACGGCGGCGCTGCCCTCCGGCGGCAGCACCACCTTCACCGTGGACATCGTGGCGCAGGCGCCCACCACGATCCGGCCCACGGTCAGCGCCACCGGCCCGGCCGGCTGGACCGTCAAGGTCGCCCCCGATCAGCAGGACTACCTGATCTCGTCGCACCTGCCGGTCTCGGCCACCGCCACCGTCACGGTCACCGCGCCGGCCGGGGTTGCCGAGGGCTCGTACCCCATCGAAGTGACCGTGGGCGGCGCGAACACCGTGACCCGCACCGCCCGGGTGGTGATCCGCCCGGCGCTGTCCTGCGTGGCGGGCACCGCCTGCGCGCTCGACCTGACGCCGGAACTCACCCGCGACGGCACGGCCACGGTCGGCTCGCCGGACGAGGGGAACTTCGACACCGGCGGCTGGAGCTACGACGCCGCGCTTCTCCCGGCCGCCGGACCGGTCACCTGGGACGGGGTCGTCTATCAGGCGCCGGATCCCACCGGCACCGCGAAGAACTTCGTGACCGCCACCGGTCAGTCGCTGGTCCTGCCCCAGGAGTCGCACTCGTGGCTCAACCTGGTGGCGACCACGCACAACGGCCCGGTGTCCGGCGCGCTGACCATCGGGTACGCCGACGGGTCGTCCGAGGCGCAGACGATCACGGTCGCCGACTGGTGCGGCTCGCCCACCGGAGGCACCAGCGCGGTCCTGGCCATGCCGCACCGGATCAAGGCCGGTCAGGGTGTGGACGGGCCGCCGGTCAGCCTCTTCGGCCTGCGCGTTCCCGTGTCGGCGGGCAAGGAGATCCGCTCGGTCACCTTGCCGGACGACTCCCGCCTCAACATCTACGCGATGACGCTCAGCTGAGCCTTACCCCTTGAGCAGGTCGAACTCGTTGCCCTCCGGGTCGCGCAGCGTCGTCCAGCCCGCCTGATCCGCCACCACCTCCGCGCCGGCGCCGACCAGCCTGGTCAGCTCGGCGCGGTGGTCGTCGGCGCGCAGATCGAGGTGCAGGCGGTTCTTCACGGTCTTCGGTTCCGGTACGCGCGTGAACCACAGGCGCGGCTGCCCCGGACCGGCCTCGACCAGCACGCTCGGGTCGTCCTCGGGGTCGTCCACCCCGGTGTCGCGCAGCCGGGCCAGCTCGGCCTCGTCGTACGGCGCCACCGCGTACCCGTCGAGTGCCGCCGCCCAGAACCGCGCGAGCGACGCCGGGTGCGCGCAGTCCACGACGATGTCCCCGATGCGCGCCATCAGACCTCCATGTGCCAGCCGTACACCTTCTCCACCTGGATGCGCAGCACGACCCGGTTGTCCTCGACCATGACCCGCCGGTAGTCGTCCCAGTCCGGGTGCTCGCCGCGGATCGTCCGGTACACCTCGACCAGCTCGTCCACGGTGGCGTCGTGCGCGTCCGCGGCCGGCTCGGAGAACGAGGCGATGCCCTCGGCCACCACGTACCCGTGGCCGGTCGTGGCACGCGCGTGCAGGCTGGCGCGCGGATCCCGCTTCAGGTTGCGGACCTTCGCCAGCGGCTCCCGCGTCGAGACCCGGATCAGCCCCGGCTCCCGCTGGGCGAGATACGTGACATCGGAGAGCTGCGGCCGCCCGTCCTTCTTGATGGTCGCCAGCGTCCCGTCGTGCGCCGCCACCAGCACGTCCCACAGTTCAACAGCCATCCAGCCACCCTAGCGTTTCGCGTATGCGGCGCAGACGCTCAACGATGGCTCGAGCCCCCGCCCGCCGGTTGACTGTCCTCATGTCCGTACTCCGGGTGGCCGCACTGATCGCGGCGACGATGACCACCGGCCTGATGGCCGGCGTCTTCGGTCTCTACCAGCACACCGTCATGCAGGGCCTGGCCCGAACCGACGACCGCACCTTCGTCGGCGCCTTCCAGGCCATCGACCGCGCCATCATCAACCCCTGGTTCATGGTCAGCTTCCTCGGCGCGCTGCTCCTGACCGCCGCGGCCGCGCTGCTCAACCCCGGCCGCGCCCCGCTGCCCTGGATCCTCACGGCGCTCGCCCTCTACCTGGCGGTCGTCATCATCACGATGGCCGTCAACGTCCCGATGAACAACGCCCTCAAGGCCGCCGGCGCCCCCGACCAGATCCCCGACCTGGCCGCCGTCCGCGCCCGCTTCGACGAGGCCCGCTGGCTCACCTGGAACCTGATCCGCACCCTCGCCACCACGGCGGCCTTCGGCGCCCTCTGCTGGGCCCTGACGGCTTCCCGACCCTGACCCCCCACCAAGATCAAGACCGTTCTCAGGTACGCGCACACCACGGCACCGTCCCCGCTCCGCGAGCTCGGACGTGGGTCGCGGCCCGTGCCGCGACCGCCGGACGTGGCGCTTTGCTCTGCTTACCCAGTGGCGCTTTGCTCTGCTTACCTATAGGAAGCACCGGAGGCCGGCGCCGTCCGGATGCGTCCGGCGCCACCGTGGTGCGTATGGGTAAGCAGAGCAAAGCGCCTTGACAGCAGGGTCGGGCTCGGGCAGCTTCCGGCCCGGGCTCGTGGCGGTCAGACCGTGGCGATGGTCGCGGCCACCTCGTCGACGAGTTCGCGGGCCAGGAAGCCGGTGCGCCCGTGCCGGGGGATGAGGCGCCGGCCGCTCACCGCGTGGGCGTAGGCGCCCCAGCACGCCGCCTGGGCCGGCTCGGCGCCCCGGGCGAGCAGGCCGGCGATGATGCCCGCCAGCACGTCGCCGCTGCCGGAGGTGCCCAGGCCGGAGTCGCCGCTCTCCTCACGCCAGGTGCGTCCGTCGGGGGCGGCGATGTGGCTGCGCAACGTCACGACCGCCTGGCGTTGCCCGGCGACCGCCCGGGCGGCGCCGGCCAGGTCGTCGCCGGGGTCGCGGCCGAGCAGGTGGGCGGCCTCGGTGGCGTTCGGCGTGAGCACGACCCGCGGGGACCGGCCGGCGAGCACGTCGGCGTCGTTGCTCAAGGCGCCCAGCGCGTACGCGTCCAGCACGACGGCCGCGTCCTTGTCGGCGACGTCGAGCAGTTCGCGCATCAGGCGGGCGGTCTCGTCGATGTCGTCGAGGCCCGGACCGATGGCCAGCACGTCGGCCTGCTCGGCGAGTTCCCGTAGTTCGCCGGGCAGGGCGGCGTCCTTGTCCGGCAGGCTGACCACCTTGGCCTCGGGCACCGCGATGCTGAGCGCGGTCGCGGTGCCGCCGTCGACCGCGAGCTGGAGCACCCCCGCACCGGCGCGCAGGGCCGCGACCCCGGCCAGCAGCACCGCGCCGGGGGTGAAGCGGGAGCCGCCGACCACCAGCACGGTGCCGCGGTCCTTCTTGCCGCCCTGCGGGTCGGGCAGCGGCCACGACCTCAGCAGGGCGGGCGTGATGACGTGTTCCTCAGGACGGTTCGGCATTCACGTTCTCCTGACGCGTCGGGGTGGCGCCCTCGTGGTGGAGGTGCTCGACGTGGTTGAACAGGTCGGGGACCAGCATTCCGCCGGCGCGGCGCCAGGTGCTGACCGAACAGTTCGCCACGGCGGTGCCGGCCGCGACCGCCATCAGCTCGGCCTCGCTGAGGTTCTCGGCCAGGTAGCGGACCATCAGGACCGTCGCGTCGTGGGCGAACAGCACGACCCGCCCGTCCGGATGGTCCTCACGGACCTCGCGCAGCAGCGCCCGTAGCCGCAGCAGCACGTCCGCCCAGGACTCACCGCCCGGCGGCCGGTAGTAGAACTTGCCGTGCCGCCGGCGCCGGGCCGCCTCGTGCGGGAGCCGGGCCTGGACGCCGCGCCCGGTGAGCAGGTCGAGGACGCCCAGCTCACGGTCGCGCAGCCGTTCGTCGACGAGCACGGGCACGCCGGTGTCGCCGAGGGCGATCTCGGCGGTCTGCCGGGCGCGCAGGTACGGCGAGACGATCGCGACGTCGGGCGTGTTCTCGGTGAGCCACTGCCCGACCGCGGCGGCCTGGTCCCGCCCGGTGTCCGACAGCGGCACGTCGGCGTCCCGCTCCGGAATGTCGATCGTCTCCAGCCCGTCGCGTTCCGCGTGCTCCGCGATGACATTGCCGGTGCTCTGCCCGTGGCGCACCACAGCCAGCCACCGCAGGCGTTCATCTCTCACGCAGCCTGTCTTACCCAGGACCGCCCGGATAATCGCCTCACCCGCGCGGGGACGATGGGGGGCCGCGGCGGTGAGGCCGGCCGGACCACCGATCTGAGCCCGGCGGCCGCGGCAAAGGCGGGAGCACCGGCTGGCTCGCGGAGTGGGGACGGTGCTGTGCTCAGCGCGTACCCCGGAATGTTTTAGAGAACCAGGCGGCTCCAGAACGGGACGGTGGGGCGGGCCGGCTCGCCGCCGGAGCCGGGGCCGATGCCGAACTCGCGGTGGAGGAAGTCCTCCAGGTCGTTGCCGTAGCAGACGATGTCGGTCTGGTAGATCGACATGACCGGGTGGCCGTGGGCGCCGCGGCCGGCCGGGAGGTAGCGGTGGGCGTAGACCGGGATCATGCGCGGGGCCGTGACCAGGCCGGTGCGGGCCACGTCGAGCGCGGCCTCCTCGGACGCCGGGCGCGGGCCCCAGCCGCCGTACCAGAAGTCGTTCTGGACCACGTCGAAGAGGACGCCGTCGACGGGCAGCGCCAGGCGTTCGCGGAGGGCGGCCCGGTCGCCGTCACGCCAGTCCGGCCAGCCGCGGCCGAAGGGCAGTCCACCGGCCAGGAATGCGCGATGATCGTCGGCGAAGCTGAAGGCGAACTCGTGCTCGACGGCGGCGAGCTCGGCATCGGACAGGCCGGGGCGGATGGAGAACCGGCCTGAGGCGGCCAATAAATCGGCGGCGGTCACTACGCCACCTTAGCCAGCGGATACAGCGAACGGTGTAGTTCCTACTCCGGATGGAGGAACGGCAGGTGACCGCGAGCGGACGACGCGCCGGACACCGGTGGATTCCTAGCGTTCAGGGCATGCGACGACACGACTTGACGACGGCGGCGGTCACGCTCATCGGGGTACCGGTGGGGATGGCGCTGACCGGGGGGACGATCAACACCACGATGACCGCGACGCTGGCCGTCTGGCTGGCGATCTTCGCCTTCTTCCTGCGGCGGTGGCCGCTCACCGTGCTGATCCTGTCGGTGGCGTCCGTGGCGGCGATGCGCGGCGCGGACCTGATCGGCGCGGGCTGGGCGTGGCCGGCCACGGCGGCGTTCGTGGCGATGGCCCTGTGGGGGCGGCTGCGCGCGGCGTCGATCGTCGCGGCGGCGATTCTGCTGTACGGCCTGCAGTGGGACGCGTTCGTGGACGTGGATCACGGCGTCGCGTGGGCGGTGGCCCATGTCGGGGCGGAAGCGCTGTGGATCGCCGCGGCACTGGCGGCAGCCACGGCGTACCGGAACAACCTGCGCTGGCGTACCGAGCTCACCGCCCGCCTCACCGCCGACGAGCACGAGCGGGAGCAGGCGGCCCGCCGGCGCCGCGCCGAGGAACGCGTGGAGATCGCCCGGGACCTGCACGACGTCGTCTCGCACACCCTCGCCGTGGTGGGCGTGCACCTGAACGTGGCGATCGACGCGTTCGACGACGACCGGGCCGAGGCGCGGGAGGCGCTCCGGCTGGCACAGGACGTGCGCAACCGGGCCATGCTGGATCTGCGGGCGCTCGTCGAGGTGCTGCGGGACGGCGCCCGGACGGATCAGCCGGCCGGTGAGCTGAGCGGGCTGGAACGACTCGCCGACCAGGTGCGCGGCGCCGGGCTGGAGGTGTCGGTGACCGAGGATGGTGACCGGCGGGACGTGCCCGCGCCGGTGGCGACCGCCCTCTACCGGGTGGTGCAGGAGGCGCTGACCAACACGGTGCGGCACGCGGGCGCATCCCGGGTGGACGTCCGGCTGCACTACCGGCCGACGGAGGTGGAGGTTTCGGTGGCGGACGACGGACGTGGCGGGTCGCCGGACGGTGACGGGCACGGCATTCCGGGGATGCGGGAGCGGGTGGCCGCGCTGCGCGGCGATCTCGCGCTGGTCTCCGAGGGCGGTTTCACGGTACGCGCGACGATCCCGCTGCCATGACGATCACCGTCCTGCTCGCCGACGACCAGCAGCTGGTCCGCGCCGGCTTCCGCAGCCTGCTCCGGCGGGACCGGGAGATCTCGGTGGTGGCCGAGGCGTCCACCGGGGACGAGGCGGTGCGGACCGCCCGCTCGGCGCGGCCGGACGTGGTGCTGATGGACATCCGGATGCCCGGTCTGGACGGCATCGAGGCGACCCGGCGGATCGTCGCCGACCCGTCGCTGACGGACTGCCGGGTGATCATCCTGACCACGTTCGAGACGGACGAGTACGTGTTCGCTGCGTTGGAGGCGGGGGCCAGTGGCTTCCTGACCAAGGAGGTCGACCCGGAGGGGTTGCGGCACGCCGTGCGAGTGGTGGCCGCGGGGGAGGCTCTGCTCTCCCCGTCGGTGACGCGGCGCGTGGTCAGGCAATTCAGCCTGGGCAAGTCGCCGCGCGCTCCCGGCGAACGGCTCGCCGTGCTGACCGCCCGGGAGGTGGAGGTGGTCCGGCTGGTCGCGACGGGACTGTCCAACGAGCAGATCGCCGCCGAGCTGGTGATCAGCCCGCTGACCGCGAAGACGCACATCACCCGGGCGATCGCCAAGCTGGGCGTCCGGGACCGGGTCCAGCTGGTCATCCTGGCCTATGAGGACGGGCTGGTGGAACCCTCCTGACATCGATGTCAGCGAGGTCTTGTGCATCGACCGGCATGACGGTCAGGATGTGTCGGGTGTGTTAAGCGCGCCCCCACATCCGACGTAGGAGACCGCATGCAACCGGCTCGAAAGGTCGCCGTCACGGCGTCCTTGGCGCTGCTGGCCTCGCTGGCCACCGGCAGCCCGGCGCACGCCGCCGACCCACCCTTCGCGTCCTCGTTCGAGGCCGGTGACCCGCAGCCGACCTGGTCCGACACGGTGGACACCGGCTCGGACGGGCCCCGATCGAGCGGCGTCGCCGGCCCGGTGCGGTCCGGCGCGCCCGGCAGCCTGCGGGACAGCGTGATCGCGATCTCCGCGAACGCGTCGCCGAACTCCGCCGAGGGTGTGAACAACCTCAACGACGGCGACTCCCAGACCAAGTGGCTGGTGGACACGCCGACGAGCTGGGCGCAGTACACGCTGGACGCCCCGGCGCGGGCGATCCGCTACACGATGACGTCGGCCAACGACGCGGAGGAACGCGACCCGCGCGACTGGCAGATCCTCGGCTCCGACAACGGCAGCGACTGGACCACCGTGGACTCGCGGACCGGTGAGACCTTCGCCGACCGGTACGTCACCAACACGTACGAGATCGCGAACCCGGGCTCGTTCAGCGTCTACCGGCTGAACATCACCGGCCACCCGTCCGGCAACCTGACCCAGCTGGCCGACTGGGAGCTCAACGACGGCACCACCTCCGAGCCGCCGGCCAACATGATCAGCCACGTCGGCACGGGCCCGACCAGCTCGCCGACCGCCAAGACCGGGGTGGGCTACTCCGGGCTGCGGGCGTTCCAGATCGCCGGGCGGCACACCGCCACCGGGCGCGGGTACTCGTACAACAAGGTCTACGACGTGGACGTCGAGATCACCGCCGACACCGAGCTGTCGTACCTGGTGTTCCCCGAGTTCACCAAGGACGACCTGAGCAACCCGGCGACGTACACCGCGGTGGACCTGGCCTTCACCGACGGCACCTACCTGTCCGAGCTGAACGCGGTCGACCAGCACGGTGCTCGGGTCAGCCCGGTGGCGCAGGGTGAGTCGAAGACGCTGTACACGCAGCAGTGGAATCTCAAGACCGCGCGGATCGGCGGCGTCGCCGAGGGCAAGACCGTCGACCGGATCCTGATCGGCTACGACAAACCGGCCGGGCCGGCGCAGTTCAAGGCCTGGTTCGACGACATCAAGCTGACGTCCGTCGAGCCCTCGGCCCCGAAGGCTCATTTGTCCGAGTACGCCGACACCCGGCGCGGCACGCAGTCGTCCGGTGACTTCTCCCGGGGCAACAACTTCCCGGCCACCGCGGTGCCGCACGGCTTCAACTTCTGGACCCCGGTGACCGACGCCACCACGACCCGCTGGCTGTACGAGTACCACCGGGACAACAACGCCGCCAACCGCCCGACCATCGAGGCGTTCTCGGCCAGCCACGAGCCCAGCCCGTGGATGGGTGACCGGCAGACCTTCCAGGTCATGCCGTCGGCCGCGCCGGGCACCCCGGACGCGAACCGGGCCGCCCGGGCGCTGGCGTTCGGTCACGAGAACGAGGAGGCCAAGCCGTACCACTACGGCGTCACCTTCGACAACGGGATGAAGACGTCGTTCGCGCCCACGGATCACGCCGCGATCTTCGACTTCACGTTCACCGGCGCCAGCTCGAACCTGATCCTGGACAATGCGGACGGCGAGTCCGGCCTGACCATCGACGCGGCCGGCCGGGCGTTCTCCGGCTGGTCCGACGTGAACAGCGGCAGCGGCTCGGCCGGACAGAGCAGGCTCTTCGTGTACGGCACGGTCGACGCCCCGGTCACCGCCAGCGGCATGCTGGCCAGTGGCAACCGGCCGTCCACCGGCTACCTGAAGTTCGACACCACCACCGACAAGACCGTGACGATGCGCATCGCCACGTCGCTGCTCAGCGTGAACCAGGCGAAGAAGAACCTGGACCTGGAACTGGCCGCCGACGCGACGGTCGCCTCGGTCAGCGCCGCGGCCCAGGCGTTGTGGGACCAGAAGATGCACGTCATCGAGGTGGAGGGCGCGTCGCAGGACCAGCTCACCACGCTCTACTCGAACCTGTACCGGCTGTTCCTCTACCCGAACTCGGCGCACGAGAACACCGGCACGACCGACGCTCCGGTGTGGAAGCACGCGGTGCAGTCGTCGACCACCACCCCGCCCAGCACGCCGACCGAGACCGGGGCCCAGGTCAAGGACGGCAAGGTGTACGTGAACAACGGCTTCTGGGACACCTACCGCACCACCTGGCCGGCGTACTCGCTGTTCACCCCCTCGCAGGCCGGTGAGATGGTCGACGGCTTCGTCCAGCAGTACAAGGACGGCGGCTGGATCTCCCGCTGGTCGGCGCCCGGATACGCGGACCTGATGGTCGGCACGAGCTCGGACGTCGCGTTCGCGGACGCGTACCTGAAGGGAATCGATTTCGACAAGAACGCGGCGTACGAGGCCGCGGTGAAGAACGCCACCGTGACCCCGCCCAACGGCAACGTCGGGCGCAAGGGCATGGCCACGTCGATCTTCAAGGGCTACACGCCGAGCGACTCCACCGGCGAGGCGATGTCCTGGGCGATGGACGGCTACATCAACGACTACGGCATCGCGAACATGGCGGCGGCGCTCGGCCACGACGAGGAGGCGGAGTACTTCCGCAACCGCGCGCAGAACTACGTCAACATGTTCGACCCGGCGGTCGGCTTCTTCCAGGGCAAGAACTCGGCCGGTGGCTGGCGGCAAGGCCCGCAGCAGTACGACCCGGAGGTGTGGGGCTACGACTACACCGAGACGGACGGCTGGAACATGGCCTTCCACGTCCCGCAGGACGGGCAGGGCCTGGCCAACCTGTACGGCGGCAAGGAAGGACTCGCGAAGAAGCTGGACACGTTCTTCGCGACGCCGGAAACGGCCACCAAACGCGGCTCGTACACCTCGGTGATCCACGAGATGCTGGAGGCGCGGGACGTCCGGATGGGCCAGTACGGCCACAGCAACCAGCCGTCGCACCACATCATCTACATGTACGACTACGCCGGTCAGCCGTCCAAGACGCAGAAGCTGGCCCGCGAGGCGGTGTCGCGGCTCTACCTGGGCAGCGAGATCGGCCAGGGCTACCCCGGCGACGAGGACAACGGCGAGATGAGCGCGTGGTACGTGTTCAGCGCGCTCGGCTTCTACCCGCTGCAGATGGGCAACCCGGCGTACGCGGTCGGCTCGCCGCTCTTCACCAAGGCCACGGTCAACCTGGAGAACGGCAAGAAGATCGTCATCAACGCGCCGGACAACTCGGCGTCGAACGTCTACGTGCAGTCGCTCAAGGTCAACGGCAAGGCGTACGACTCGACCTCCCTGCCGCACTCGCTGCTGTCGGACGGCGCGACGCTGGACTTCGACATGGGCTCGCAGCCGTCGGCGTGGGGTGCTTCCAGCCCGCCGCCGTCGCTGACCACCGGTGACAGGGTGGCCGACCCGCTGCGCGACCTGACCGGCCCCGGCAAGGGCACGGCGTCCGAGCCGGCGCTGGTCGACGACACCACGGCCACCCGGGCCACCCTGGCCGGCAACGCGTGGCAGTACCAGTTCGCGTCCGGCGGCGAGCAGCCGACGTTCTACACGCTCACCTCGAGCAACGTCGTAGGCGACCCGACGGCGTGGCGGCTGCGCGGTTCCTACGACGGCACCACGTGGACGACGGTCGACGAACGCGGCGCCCAGAAGTTCGACTGGCGCCTGCAGACCCGCCCGTTCAAGATCGCCAACCCCGGCACGTACGCCTACTACCGCCTGGAGGTGACGGCGGGCACGGCGGCCCTGTCCGAGATCGAACTCCTCGGCAAGCCCAAGCCCGCCTGCACCACCACGATCGGCGACAAGGTGGTCGGCGGCTTCACGGTGAAGTCCGGCGTCACCTGCCTCACGGCGGGCGCCACGGTCAACGGCTCCATCACGGTGAAGGACGGCGCTTCGCTCTACGCGACGGGCGCCACCCTCAAGGCCGACGTCACCGCCACCAATGCGGGCACCCTGTCCATCCTGAGCAGCACGGTGACAGGCACCCTCAAGGCGGCCGACTCCGGCCCGGTCAGCGTGGAGAACTCGGTCGTCCGAGGCGCGGTCACGATCCGCCGCAACGACACCGCCACGGTGATCTCCGCGAACCGCATCACGGGCGTCCTGGCCTGCTCCGGCAACGACCCGGCGCCGGTCGACAACGGCCTGCCCAACCGGGTGACCGGCAGCAAGCAGGGCCAGTGCGCCAAGCTCTGAGGTAACACGAGTACGTGCGGGGCGCCGTTCTTCCGAGCGGCGCCCCGCTTGTTACGTCAGGGTGCAGCGGGCCACCAGGAAGACCGGCTGGCGGGCCGCTTCGTGGCGGTCGCCGGTCGTCCACTCGGCGGGTGGGCGGGGCTCGCGCATCTCGGTGACGAGCAGGCCGCGCCGGGCGAGGGCGTTGAGGTAGGTGGACAGGGTGCGGTGGTTGGCGCCCACCCGGCGGCGCAGGGACGACTGCTCGCCGGTGGCGGTCCAGAAACCCTCGTCGTAGTACGTCCCGGTGGTGGGCCAGGTGCCGGAGACCGCGGCCGAGCCGGCGAAGCACGGGTGCAGGATCGAGAACACGAACGTGCCGCCGGGACGGAGCACGCGCCGGGTCGTGGCCAGGGCGCCGTCCAGGTCGTCGATGTCGGCCAGGCCGAAGTTGCAGACCACGGCGTCGAAGGAACCGTCGGCGAGGTCCAGTGCGTCGGCCGCGTCGGCGTGCACGTACCGGATGCCCGGCGGGTCGGCGACCGCCCGGGCCTTGGCCAGCAGGGCGCCGGAGAGGTCGGCACCGGTGGCCGTGGCGCCCCGCCGGGCCAGGTCGCGGGTCACCCGGCCGTGGCCGCACGCCAGGTCGAGGACTCGCCGGCCGCGCGGCGGCCCGAGCAGATCGAGCAGGGTGGTCAGCACGGGATCGGCGGGGTCGGAGAAGCCCGCGTCGTAGAAGTCGGCGACCGCGTCGTACCGGGCCTCACGCATGTCCGGAACCCTAGTCCTCGGTGGACTCGCGGCGCTGCTGGGCCTTGCGGCGCTTGCCCTCGTGCATGGCCGCCACCCGGGCGATCGGGATCGTGTGGCCCTCCTCGACCAGCCCGGCGTCCAGCGCCTGCGGCTCGGGCATCGCCTCGGCCCACGGGTCGCGGTCGCCGAGGCGTTCCAGCGCCGTCTTGATGGTGAAGTCGGCCGGCGTCACACCGTCCAACTCGGACCAGGACAGCGGGAACGACACCGGCGCGTTCGGGCGGATGCGCGGGCTGTACGCCGCCGCCACGGTCGCGCCGCCGGCCCGGGTCGAGTCCAGGAAGACCTTGCCGTGGCGGTCCTCGCGGATGAACGCCGTCGTGGCGATGGACGGGTCGAGGCGCTCGGCGCGGGCGGCGATGGCCCGGGTCGCGGCGGCCACGTCCTCGACGGCCGCGTCGGAAGGCAACGGTACGAAGATGTGCAGGCCCTTGGAGCCGCTGGTCTTGACGGCGTGGCCCATGCCCAGGTCGTCGAGGACCTGCCTGACCAGGCGGGCGGCGTCGACGACCAGCGGGAAGGCGCCGCCCTCGGGCGGGTCCAGGTCCATGATCAGGTGGGTGGGGTGGTGGCTGCCGACGCGCATCAGGGCGGGGTGGTACTCGATGGCCCGCTGGTTGCCGAACCACAGCAGGGTGCGGCGGTCGTTGCAGAGCGCGTAGTTGACCTTGCGCTGGGAGGCCTCCGCCCACACCTCGGTCCGCTCGACCCAGTCGGGGGTGTATTTCGGCAGGTTCTTCTGGACGAAGGAATCCTGGCCGCGCAGCACCCGGATCACGGTCAGCGGCCGGTCGGCGAGGACCGGCAGGATGCGGTCGCGGACCGCGTCGAGGTAGTCGATCAGGTCGCGCTTGGTCACCCCGGCGTCCGGGAAGATCTCCTGGTCCAGGTTCGTCAAGGTGACGCCGTCAAGCTCCATCACGACCACCCTGCCATGCCCAGCGCCGGAATGACCATGACCAGGGTGAGCACGACGTACACCCCGCCCAGGCGGTACTGCGTGTTGCTGACCGCGATGACCGCCGCGACGAACGGCAGCAGGATCGCGACCAGCGCGGCCAGGTAGCGCTCGCCGCCGGCCGGGCCGGGGGTGGCGAGGCTCCAGCCGAGCAGCAGCGCCATGGTGACCAGCCACGCCAGGGTGACCGCGGTGACCCGGAGCGCCACCTCGGTGCGCCGGGCCACGTCGCGGCGGGGTTCGACCTTCGACAGGGCAACGCGCATGGCAAGTCCGGACTGCTGCTCGTCCACCGTCGTCACGCGCTCAGCCTAGGGGCGCGCGGCCTCGCTCGCAGGGTTCGTAATCAGTCCGCGACCAGCGCGATCACATCGGCGACGACCACCGCGACGTTGTCGGGCGCGCCGTGGGTGTGTGCCAGCTCGATCAGCCGGTCGGCGACGGCGCCCGGGTCGTCGCCGGGGAGCGCCGCCGCCAGTCCGGCGGGCGGAACCGCGGCCCACAGCCCGTCCGAGCAGAGCAGATAGCGGTCGCCGGCCAGCAACGCCCGCTGCCCGAGGTCGGGTTCGTCGTTGCCCCCGCCCAGCGCTCGCACCAGCACCGCGCGCTTCGGATGGTCCGCCGCCTCACCCGCCCCGATCTTGCCGGCGTCGACCAGCGTCTGCACGTACGAGTGATCCTGGGTCAGCCGGAAGAGCTCACCGTTGCGCAGCAGATAGGCGCGGGTGTCCCCGATATGGGCCAGCAGCAGCTTGTCGGCGGATCGGATCAACGCGGTCAGGGTGGTCCCAGGGCCGTCCATCGCCTTGATCGTCCGGCCGGCGGCGGCCACCTGGTCGGCGAGCTCGCCGAGATCGGACGCGCCGGCACGGACCGCCGCCACGGCCGCCGCACTGGCCTCTTCGCCGTTGGGCAGCCCGCCGAGCCCGTCGGCGACGGCGAGCACCGTGCTGTCGGCGTACGCCACATCCTCGTTTGTCTCTCGCACCAGACCGATCGCGGTCCGCGCGGCGGAGGTCAGTCCCAGCTTGGTCATCGGAGTTCCTCTCAGCAGATCGACGAGGAGTCCGGCCTCGCGTGCCCGTGCCGCGGCGTCCGCCTCCAGCCCGGCCCGGAAGGTCGCGACCACCGACGCGGCCGAGTCCGGCGGCAGATCGCACACCTCCCGGATCCGGGTCAGCGGCATGTCCACCCGGCGCAGGCGGGCGATCAGCCGGGCACGGTCGAGCTGGTCCGGGGCGTATAACCGGTACCCGGTCACGGCGTCCACCGCGGCCGGGCGGAGCAGGCCCTGCTCGTCGTAGAGACGCAGCGCCTTCGCGGTCAGCCCGGCGGCACGTGCGAACGCGCCGATCGTCAGCAGCTCCACCCGTACCCTCCTCGTGCCGGTCCGGTGACCGGCACGAGCAAGCCTGGGCCTTCCCCCAGAGACAAGGTCAAGCGGTGACGGGCCGAGGTTCGAGAGATCGCGGGGGTACGGGCGCGGCACGGCGCCGTTTCCGGGGGAACGGGGACAGCCGTGGCTTGCGCCGCGCCGCGATGTCCTCGACCCAGCCGAGGCTGAGCACCGCCACGATGATCAGCGCGATCGCGATGCTGAAGTCGACCGTGTCCTCGAGGAACTGGGTCGGGATCTCCCACAGTTTCAGCGGGTCGAAGAGGACCACCGCGATGGTGATCGCCACGTTGTGCCACAGGTAGATGGTGACGGCCCGGTTGTTGACCATCGACACGAACCCGTCCAGCGGCCGCACCTTGGCCAGCCAGGACATGTCCGGCGACCAGCGCATCAGGGCCAGGACGAACCCGATGCTGAAGATCGAGTACGCCAGCGGGATGCCCACCAGGTCGAAGCCGTCGCCGCCGGGATGGGTGAACGCCCAGGTCAGGGCCCCGCCCACGCAGGCGACGGCGAGCGGGTAGACGTAGCGCTTGCCGACCTTGGCCAGGTCACCCTCGCGGTGGGCGAACCCGAGCATCCAGCACGTCGCGTACGCGAGCACGTTCTGCACGACCTCGCCGGCCGAGGTGCCGAGCATGTCCGGACGCATCGTGAACACCGCCAGCAAGGCGAGCGGCAGCAGCAGCGTCGCGATGCGCGCCCGCCGGTAGAGCTTCAGCAGCAGGGGCGAGAGCAGGACCAGCCAGAGGTACGTGACCAGGTACCACAGGACACCGGCGGCGGGGAAGCCGAACTCCGAGGACGGCGGCTGCGCGACCGGGACGACCCAGAGCAGCAGCGACCACCGCGCGTGATCCTCCCAGCCGAGCCGGAGCATCAGCGGGACCAGGATCAGGCCCATCATCCAGAGCGCGGGCAGCAGGCGGCGCACCCGGTTGCGGATGGTGCGCGACACCGACCGGTCGAGCGACTTGACCATGAGCGAACCGCCCAGGGCGAACATCACGCCCATCGAGGGAAAGACCAGCTCGAGGGCGGCGAACGGGAAGGCGTGGAACACCACGACCCGGATCATCGCTAATGCACGCAGAGTGTCGAAGTACCGATCCCTGCTTGCCGACTTCGTGCTCGGCATACGGCTCCTACCTGGGTGTTCACTCGATCCTGCTTCGGGCAGCAATCACTGAGAGTAGTGCCGACCGGTTCGGCGGGGAGCCGCCCGAACGGACACCGGACTCCGACCGGACAGGTCGCCGCCGATGATCTCCGACGACATCGATGTCATACTTGCCGCCATGTCAGCGCTGCGTCGCCCCACGCTCACGCAGGTGGCGGCCATGGCTGGCGTGAGCCTGAAGACCGCCTCGCGGGCACTCAACCGCGAGCCGAACGTCGCCGAGGACACCGGCCAGCGAGTTCGTGACGCCGCCGACGTGCTCGGATACCGCCTCAACGGGATCGCCCGGGAACTGCGCCGCGGCGCTACCTCGGCCCTGGTCGGGCTGATCAGCGGCGACCTGGCCAACCCGTTCTACTCGGCGGTGGCCAGCGGCATCGAGCGCGAGCTGCGCCAGCACGGCCTCCAGCTGATCACCGCGAACACCGACGAGGACGCCGAGCTCGAGCGCAACCTGGTCGACGCGTTCCTGGAACGCCGGGTGCGGGCGATGCTGGTGGTGCCCAGCGCCGAGCGGCACGACCACCTGGCCGCCGAGGGCGCGGGCGGTGTCCCGTTCGTCTTCCTGGACCGGCCGCCGGACGGGCTCGAGGCGGATGTCGCCCTGATCGACAACGTGGGTGGCGCCCGGTCGGCGGGGGAGCACCTGCTGGCCGGCGGCCACCGGCGCATCGCCCTGGTCTCGGACCTGGCCCGCAAGGCGCCGCAGCGCGACCGCATCGAGGGTTTCGTGCAGGCGATGCGCGCTTCTGGGAACCCTGATTGGGAGCCCTTCATTCGCCGGGATGTCCACGACGTCGTTCGCGCCGAGGAGGTGGTTCGTCGGTTGCTGGCCCTGGAGGAGCCGCCGACCGCGATCTTCACCACCAACAACCGGCTCACCACCGGCGCCCTGCGAGCGTTCCGCGACCATCCCGGGACGCCGCCGGCACTGATCGGTTTCGACGATTTCGACCTGGCCGACGTCCTGGGCATCACGGTCGTGGCCCACGACATGGTCGCGCTGGGACGCGAGGCCGCGCGCCTCGCGTACGCCCGGATCAGCGGATACGACGGTCCAGCCCGGACGGTCGTGATGTCCACAACGGTGATCCCTCGCGGATCGGGTGAGCGTCCGCCCGCATAGCGTCACGTTACGGCCCGGAAACGATGCCGCAATCACCCTTGACGATGTTCGGTCCTGAGCGGGATTGTGCCTCCGGTTGTCTTTGACAACGATGTCAAATAACGAGCTTGGGGGACATATGCGCTTCACGCGACGGGCCGCGGTTGCGGCTGTCGGCATAGCCGCCCTGTTGACTGCCGGCGCGTGCGGCAGCGGCGACGAGGGCGGCGACGGATCCGGTTCGACCAAGGTGGAGGTTTTCACCTGGTGGGCCGACGGTGGCGAGAAGGCCGGACTGGACGGACTGGTCAGCGCCTTCGGCACCGCCTGCGCCGGGCAGACGTTCGAGAACGGCGCGGTCGCCGGCGGCGCCGGCGCCAACGCCAAATCGGTGCTGGCCAGCCGCCTGCAGCAGAACGACCCGCCGGACACGTTCCAGGCACACGCGGGCGCCGAGCTGCTCGACTACATCGACGCCGGCCAGGTCGAGGACATCAGCGCCGACTACGACAGCTGGGGACTCAAGCAGGCCTTCCCGCAGGGCCTGATCGACAACCTCACCGTCGACGGCAAGATCTACTCGGTGCCGGCCAACATCCACCGCGCCAACGTGGTGTGGAGCAACAAGAAGGTCACCGCGGCGGCCGGCATCACCACCGACCCGAAGGACCTCACCGAGTTCTTCGCCGCCCTGGACAAGCTGAAGACCAAGGGCGTCACGCCGCTGGCCATCGGTAAGGACTGGACCCAGCTGATGCTGTTCGAGTCGGTGCTGATCACCGACCTGGGCCCGGAGAAGTTCACCGGCCTGTGGAACGGCACCACCCCGTGGACCGACCCGGGTGTCGCGAAGGGCATCGCCGACTTCAAGCGGCTGCTCACGTACACCAACAAGGACCGGGACGCGCTGGACTGGACCGACGCCGAGAAGCTGGTCATGGACGGCAAGGCCGGCTACCAGCTGATGGGTGACTGGGAGGCCGCCGACCTGGACGCCAAGGGCTTCAAGGACTACGGCTTCTTCACCTTCCCCGGCAACGGCACCACCTTCCAGTGGCTGGCCGACTCGTTCGTGCTGCCCAAGGGCGCCAAGAACGCCGAGGGCACCAAGTGCTGGCTGAAGACGGTCGGTTCGGCCGAGGGCCAGAAGGCGTTCAACACCAAGAAGGGCTCCATCCCGGCCCGGACCGACGCCGCGCCCGCCGACTACCCCAAGTACCAGCAGGCCGCCATGGCCGACTGGAAGTCCGCCAAGCAGGTGCCGTCGTGCGCCCACGGCGCGGGGTGCTCGCAGGGCTGGCAGGGTGCCGCGAACTCGGCGCTCGGCGCGTACAGCACCAAGCAGGACGACGCCGCCCTGACGAAGGCACTGGTCGCCGCCGCCGAGCAGTTCGGCAAGAAGAAGTAGGTTTCTGCGTCACCGACGCGTGGGACGGCTCCGGCCGTCCCACGCGTGTACCCGAGGAGCTCCGATGCGCCGCATGCGCCAATGGGGGCCGGGCCTGCTCCTGCTGTCCCCGTCCCTGATCCTGCTCGCCGTCTTCGTGTACGGCCTGATCGCCTGGACCGCGAAGGTCTCCCTCTCCGACGAGCACAACGCCCGCGGTTCGAAGGGCTTCGTCGGGCTTCAGAACTATGTGGACCTGTTCACCAAGGACATCAACGACCGGTTCCTGCACTCGCTGAAGAACCTGCTGATCTTCACGGTCGTCTTCCTCGTCGGCACGATGCTGCTGGGCCTGCTGTGGGCGTTCCTGCTGGAGCGCGGGGTCAAGGGCGAGGGCTTCTTCCGTACGGTCTACCTGTTCCCGATGGCCGTCAGCTTCGTCGCGTCCGGCGTGGTGTGGCGCTGGCTGATGAACCCGGCGGACGGCGGCCTGAACGCCGTGTTCGACGGTTTCGGCCTGGGCTTCCTGCAGAACACGTGGTGGACCAATCCCGACTGGGGCATGGCGGCGATGGCGCTGCCCGCCGTCTGGCAGCTCAGCGGTTACGTGATGGCGCTGTTCCTGGCCGGTTTCCGCGGCATCCCGCAGGAGCTGCGCGAGGCGGCCGCGATGGACGGCGCGAGTACCTACCGGCTCTACCGCAACGTCATCTTCCCGCAGCTGACGCCGGTCGCCCTGTCCGCGCTGATCATCGTCGGCCACATGTCGATGAAGATGTTCGACCTGATCATGAGCGTGTCCGGCGCCCAGTGGCTCACCGAGGTGCCCGCCGTCTACGTCTGGCAGGCCCTGCTCACGAGCGACTACTCGAAGGCCGCGGCGATCTCGATCATCCTGCTGCTCCTCGTCGCGGTGGTCATCGTGCCGTACCTGATCTACACCAACCGGGCGGAGAAGAACCGATGACCACTGTCGCTTCCGCGCCACCCACCGGCCTGGAGAAGCGTTCCACGCCGCCGCCGTCCAAGCGCCGCGGCATCGTCGGTCCGATCATCAAGTACGCCCTGGCGATCTTCTTCCTGATCGTCGTGCTGATGCCCGCGTACGTGCTGGTGGTGACCAGTTTCAAGGCGGGCAACGAGATCGGTGTGACCGGCCAGTGGAACCTGCCGTCGCAGTGGACGGTCTCGTCGTGGGGCAAGGCCTGGGACGCGCTGCAGCCGGCTTTCCTGCGTACGTTCCAGCTGGCCATCCCCGTGGCGCTGATCAGTTCGCTGGTCGGGGCGGCGAACGGTTTCGTGCTGTCCCGCTGGCGCTTCCCCGGCGCGGACGTGGTCTTCACGCTGATCCTGTTCGGCATGTTCATCCCGTACCAGGCGGTGATGATCCCGCTCCGCGAGATCGTGACGTCGATCAACATCCAGCCCGGCATCCCCACGCTGATCCTCGTGCACTGCATCTACGGCATCCCGATCTGCACGCTGATCTTCAGGAACTACTACGCGACCACGGTCCCCGAGGACCTGATCGAGGCCAGCCGCATGGACGGCGCGGGCCTGCTGCGCACGTTCGGCTGGATCATCCTGCCGATCTCCATCCCCGGCTTCGTGGTGACGATCATCTGGCAGTTCACCTCGGCGTGGAACGACTACCTCTTCGCGATCTTCCTGTCGAACACCCGCAACGGCCCGATCACGATCGCGCTGAACGCCTTGGCCGGCGCCCAGAGCCCCGACTACGCCGCGTCGATGGCCGGGGCTTTGATCACGTCGCTGCCCACGCTCGTGGTGTACATCCTGCTGGGCCGCTGGTTCATCGGCGGCTTGATGGCCGGCTCAGTCAAAAGCTGAGCCCCTTCGGCGACGCCGCCTCCCACCCCGAGGCGGCGTCGCCCGCCCCGCCACCGGCCGCCGCCTGCTCGCCGTTGTCTGCCGTCCCCGTGCCGATCGCCTGCTCGCCGCTCTCAGGCCGCCTGCCGCCCCGCGCCCCGTCCCTGGCGGGTCGCCGCCGCCCGCCTGCTCGCCGCCGCCTGCCCCGCTTGCCGGTGAGGCGGTGTCGCCCGTCTTTTCAGTGTTCGCTCTGCCGGCGGTCAGCGGTCGGCCAGTCCGGCGACGTAGGCAGCCGAAACCTTCTTGGGCACCACCATCCGCCAGGCGTCCACGACCAGTTCCTCCATCAGCGCATGATCGAGCTCGGCCATCCACGCCTGTACCCACTGGAACCGCATGTCGGACGCACCCGGAAGATGAAAGACCCGAGGCTGCGAGGCAACGAGATCGGCCCGCTCCTCCCGCGGAAACCCGAACCCCATCACCGTCTCGTCCCGCGAGAAAGCCACATAAACGATCTTCCCCACCCGGAATTTCACCCGGTCCCGGATCAGATGCTCGGTACTGCGCGGCAGCCGGCGAGCAACCTCCCGCACCTCATCGACGGTGACCATGCAAGGACGCTATCGCCCGGGTACGACATTCGGCCCTGCCTCAGGGCGGCCGATCGCCCGGGTGCGACACGTGGCCCTGCCTCAGGACGACCGAGGTTGAGGCACCGGGGCCCGCGACCCATCCGACTCGTCGTCCCCAACTTCCGGCGGCTTGATGGTGTCCGGAACCTTGGCCCGAGCAACCCGATCAGCCGGCAGCCGATAGGTCGTAGCCTGCACCAACTCATCAGGCACGAAGTGCCGCCCACGTCGCCCCACCTGAGGACCAGGCACATCGGCGGCCGCGTCCCGAAGCACCGGTTCGAAGAACGCCCCCGATCCCGCACCCTCGCCGCGCTCCTCCTCCACCACCGCTTCCCGACGCTCGATCCCTCCGTCCCGCTCCGCCGAGGTTTGCCTCCGCTCAACTGCCGGGTCATGCTCCGCCGAGGTTTGCCTCCGCTCAACTGCCGGGTCATGCTCCGCCGAGGTTTGCCTCCGCTCAACCGACGAGTCACGCCCCGCCAAGGCTCCTCGGCGGTCAGTCGCGTGCTCTCGGTCGACCGAGCCTCCACGACGCTCAGTCGTGTCGTGCCCAAACGGCGTAGGCGCCGGAAACCCTTCAGCACGTGGCCCGCCGTGAGCCGTGTGCCGATGTCCCAGCGGCATCCCGACAGCCGAGCCCGCGATCGGCGACAACGCGGACGCGCCGTCGTCTTCGTCATCCGATCCAGCCCTCGCGATGCCACTAGCGGCCAGAATGCGCAAGCCGCTCGCCTCGGCTGTCGGGGTGTGTGTGCCGCGCGCTTCGGTTGCCGCGGGGTGGGGGGCGCGTGTCTCGGCTGTCGGGGTGTGCGTGCCGTGCGACTCGGCTGGCAGAGGGTGGGCGCCGCTCGCTTCCTCTGCCGGAGCGTGCGTGCCGCGCATCTCGGCTGCCGGAGTGCGGTGGCCGCGCGCGTCGGCGGCCGGGCCCAGCACCGGACCTGCCGGTGGAATCGGCGCGGGTGCGGGCACGCCCGATGACGCGAGCGCCGTCTGGGCGGCGATCGGCAGATCGGTGGGCGTCGCCGCCGGCGTGGCGGGGGAGGCGATGCGTGCGGCCATGCTGAAGGTGCTGGCCGTGGCCGCCTCGAAGCCCTCCTGGTAGGCGTCCTCACGATCGCCGGCGCTGGGCTGCGACTGGTGGTAGCGGCCGGCGGCGTAGCCCGCGAGCGCGAAGAGGACAGCGAGGATCGACGACGCGAGGGGGGCGGTCATCCCTCGATTCTGGCGACAAGTATCGACTGAGAGCTATGGCCCGTTTGATTTACCCCGATCGTGTAAGGATCAACGAATGACGACTGTCGGACTGGTGAGCCCGGGACACATGGGGTCCGGCCTTGGCTGGGCCCTGCGAGAGGGCGGCGCCCGCGTGGTGACCACCGTCGCCGGGAGGTCGGAGCGCACCCGGCGCCTGGCCGGCGCCGCCGGTCTGGAACTGCTGCCCGGCCTGCACGAGGTCGTGGCTGAGGCCGACGTCGTCCTCTCGGTAACACCGCCGGGCGACAGCCTGTCCGCCGCCCGAGACATCGCCGGCGCCCTGAGGGCCACCGGTTCCCGTGCCGTCGTGGCCGACCTCAACGCGGTGTCACCCGCCACGATGACCGCCGTGGCCCAGGAGTTGTCGCCCGCCCATGTGGTGGACGGCGCCATTTCCGGAGCGCCACCGATCGTCCACCCGGGCGCGCGCATCTTCCTGAGCGGCGAACACGCCGCCACCATCGCCGACCTGCCGTGGGGCGGTAAGGTCCAGCCGATCATCGTGGGCCCGAAGATCGGTGCCGCCAGCGCGACCAAGATGTGCACAGCCGGCGTCTACAAGGGATTGGGCGCCCTCCTCACCCAGGCCATCCGCACGGCCGGCCACCACGACGTTCTCGACGCGGTCGTGGCCGACCTGGCCCGCAACGACGTCGCCCACCTGGCCGGCGTGGTCTCCTCCGCCACCAAGGCGGACCGCTTCGCCGACGAGATGCGCGAGATCGCCACCACCCAGGCCGGCGCGGGCCTGACTCCCGACCTGTTCACGGCGATCGCCGCCGTATACCTGGACGTGGCCACCACCGCCCTCGCCGAAGGCGACCCCGAGACGACCGACTTCAACCTCCCGGCCGCCGAGATCGTGAGCCGCCTCAGCCACCCCCGGACCGCCCCACCGACCTGAGTGGCCGCCTCAGCCACCCCCGGACCGCCCCACCGACCTGAGTGGCCGCCGCAGTCCGCGCTACGGCCCGAGCCGCAGCCCCGGCCTTCGCTTTGCCCGCGGACCGGCCGATGGGTCCGATCGTGCGCCCGCGCAGGGCTTTGCGCGCGTGACCTGCTGACGCCAGGTATCCGGGTCCGGGGAGGTCGATCCGGGAGCAGGGCCGCCTGATGAGCAGCCCGCCCAGGTCGTCGTTGTGGAGCGTCAGCCTTCGTGGCTCGCCTGTCTGACCGCGGCGTCGTCATCTGTAGCCCTGTGTGGCGGTGAGGGCGCGAACGCAGGCGATCACCTCGGCGGTGAACAGGTCGGGTTGCTCGAATGCGGCGAAATGGCCGCCGCGCGGTGGCTCGCTCCAGTAGCGGATGTCGGTGAAGCGGCGTTCGGCCCAGCGGCGGGACGGGCGCGGGTTCTCCTTGGGGAAGATCGAACAACCGGTCGGCACGTCGACCCTGTCGGCGACGCCGCCGCGGAAGCGGGTCTGCACCCGGGCGAAGCTCTCGGTGTAGAGCCGCGCGGCCGACGCTCCCGTGCCGGGCAGCCAGTAGAACATGAGGTTGTCGATCAACTCGTCACGGCTCAGCACACTCTCGAGGTCGCCGTCGCAGTCGGTCCACGCCTGGAACTTCTCGATGATCCATGCGCACAGCAGCGCGGGAGAGTCGACCAGGCCGTAGCCGATGGTCTGCGGCCTGGTCGACTGCTCCAGTGAGTAGCCGTCTCCCGTACTGGCCGACGTCAGCGACGCGGCGGCCGCCTCCTCCGCCGGGGTCCGGTCGCCGGCGGTGGACGGGTCGGGTGGCACCAGCGGCGGCATCAGGTGCAGCCCGGCCACGCGGTCGGGTCGGCGTTTGCCGATCTCCGTGCTGACGCTGGTGCCCCAGTCGTGGCCCTGCGCGATGAACCAGCCATAGCCGAGGCGCGTCATCAGCTCGGTCCAGGCGTCGGCGATCCGCTCCACCGTCCAGCCCGGCCCGGAAGGCCGATCGCTGAAGCCGTAGCCGGGCAGCGACGGGCACACCAGGTGGAAGTGCTCGCTCAACGGCCCGAGCACCTTCTCGAACTCGATCACCGAGCCCGGCCAGCCGTGGGTCATGATCAGCGGTGTCGCATCCGGTCGCGCCGACCGCACATGCCAGAAGTGGATCCCGAGGCCGTCGATCGTCGTGCGGAACTGGGGCACCGCGGCGAGCCGTGCCTCGGTGGCCCGCCAGTCGTAGTCGTCCGCCCAGTAGCGGCAGAGCTCGCGGATGTAGGCCAGCGGCGGCCCCTGCGCCCAGCCGTCCGTCGTCGCGGGCTCGGGCCAGCGCGCCCAGCGCAGGCGGCTGCGCAGGTCGGCGATCTGTTCGTCGCCGACCTGGAAGCGGAACGGCTCGATCGTGGTCATGCAGGCCCTCCTGGCGGCCCCGCCGCGATGCGCTCGATGATCTGGGTCATCCGCTCGTCGCTGTTGTGCGGCATCTCCCAGCGGGTCTCCATCCACCATGTGCAGCCCGCCTCGGTCAAGGGCCGCACCACGGCTCGCGCGGCCTCGGCGTCGTCGGCCGGCGTCTCGCCCTCGGCGAGGATGTCCAGGTCGGCGGGGGCGCCTTGTGCGGTGAGCCAGGCACGAGTCGCCCGGATCGTCTCCGGCGTCTGCTCGTGCCCGGGGATTAGTCCATCGCATTTCAGGACCCGCCGCATCGATTTCGGCCGGGGCCATTTCGCCACCACCCAGATCGGCACCCGGGCCTGCACCGGGCGGCCGACCTCACCGAGGTCGTTGCGCTCCACCGCATAGCGGTAGTGCCGCCCCTCGAATCTCGGCTCACCCGCCCACAGCGCACGCATCAGGTCGATGCCCTCGTCCATCATCTCGGCCCGGATACGGAGATCGGTCTCCTCCCCGGTCAGCGGGAGGTCGGTGGTCACCGCGCCGACGCCGACCCCGAGGATCGCCCGGCCGCCGGAGAGCTGGTCGACGGTCGCGACCTGACTCGCCACTTTCCACGGGCGGCGCCACGGCAGAGGGGTGAGGATCGTGCCCAGGCGGACGCGCTCGGTGCGAGCGGCCATCGCGGCGAGCAGGCTCCACGCGTCGACGCCATATGCCGCCTCCCACACGAACACCCCGTCCCACCCCGAGCGCTCGGCCAGCACGGCCTGCTCGAGCTGCTGCGCCGCGGTGCCGCCGGGAAGGATCACGCCGTATCGCATCATCTGCTCTGCCATGGCCCCGTCCTATCAGGCAGGTCCGACAGTTTCCGGCCGCCAGGCCGCCGACCGGCCGAGACGGCCGAGGAACTCGATCTCCGCAGGCGCGTCCGGTGGGACCGGGATGCCGGGGCCGAAGGCGGCGCCGGGACGCGTGCGGCCCTCGTCATCGGGCACCTCACGGGCGATCGGCAGAGCCACAGCCAGCGCGTCCGGCGGAGGTGACCACGGCAGCCCGAGCGTGGCCGCGACATCCCAGCCGTGAGCGAGGTAGTCGACCAGGTGGAAACCCACGGCGAAACGCCCGGGTATCGGCTCGGGCCGGATCTCGGGCAGGTGGAACGGCCGGTCCAGCACGCCCTCGCCCTCGAACGCCGATAGCACGACGGCGGCGCTCACGGCGTACGCCTCAAAGGGTTGTGGGTCTTGCCATCGCTGTCGCCAGACCGCCTCGTCATGCCCGCGCCCGACGGCGGCCGCGGCGAAGCCCTCGTGCTGCACCGTCATGTGGGCGAGCAGAGCACGCAGGTCCCAGCCCGAGCATGGCGTGGGGCGAGCCAGGTCAGCGTGGGCGGCGCGGTGCGTCAGATCGACAGTGGCTCGAACGGCGGCGGCGTCGGCTTGGAGCAGATCAATAGGCATGTGCTTACGATATACCTGAGCGTACGATCTGTCAACGGGTATCTTTTCGGCGTGATGAGCGACACGGAGCGGCCCGATCTGGGCGCGATGGCGGCCCGGCTGGCACGCCGCCTGATCACCCTCGAGCAGCCGATCCTCGCCGAGAACGACCTCTCGATGTGGGCGTATGTGGTGCTCTCGGCCCTGAGCGACGAGCCGATGCGCACCCAGGCGGCGCTGGCCCGGTCGATCGGCGCGGACAAGACGCGGCTCATCCCGGTGCTCGACGATCTGCAGCGGCGCGGCCTGATCGAGCGGGAGCCGGACCCGGCCGACCGGCGGGTCCGGCTGCTCGCGCTCACACCGGCCGGGCGAGACGTCCACGCGGTGGTGCGGGTGGCGATCCGCGCCGCCGAGCGAGGGCTCCTCGAAGCGTTATCCACAGGGGATGAGCAGGTGTTTCTCCGCTGCCTCCAGGTTTTGTCGGAGGGCGGTGCTAAACCTGACGCCGACTGAGGGAGGTCCCGATGCGCGCGTCAGACGACGTCGAAATTCGCCATCATCGCCATGTCCTCGTGCTCGAGGTTGTGGCAGTGCAACATGTACTTGCCACGGTGGCCGGCGAACTTCGCCAGCACCTCCACCGTCTCGTACGGTCGTACGTCCACCGTGTCCTTCCAGCCGGTCTCCCACGGCTCCGGCGAGCGCCCGGCCCGCGACAGGACCTGGAAATGTGCCAGGTGGACGTGCACCGGGTGGTGGAAATCGCTGGTGAACCGCCACAGCTCGACGGTGTCCAGGCGAGGCGCCGCGAGGCTGCCGGCCGGGTCGTAAAGCCGGCGGTTGACCGTCCACCGCCCCTCGTCGTAACGGAAGTCGAACTGCCGTTCGGTGACCGCGTCGGCCGTGGTGAGCGGGGGCTCCGCGGCCGCCAGGCGGTCCGGCACCCGGCTGTCGTCGGTCGCCTGCCGGACGACGGCGAACCGCATCACCTCGGTCGTTCCGCCGGTGCCGAAATCGTTGACCAGGGTCGCCTCGGTCCCGATCGGGAGGCCGGCGAAATCGACGACGACGTCGTACCGTTCGCCCGGCGTGACGATGATCTCGGTGTGCGTGATCGGCGCGGACAGCAGCCCGTCGTCACTGCCGATCTGGATCATCGGCAGCCGCCGGCCACCGGCCCGCAGGGCCAGGCGGTACCGCCTGGCGTTCGAGGCGTTGACCAGCCGCAGCCGATACCGGACGCCGCTGACCTCGTGCCGCGGCCAGGCGACCCCGTTGACCAGGATCACGTCGCCGAAGACGCCGGTGACGAACTGACCGCGGGCGCCGGGCGCGTGCATCGCCATGTCCTGCGACGGGTACTGCAACGAGCCGTCCTCGTCGAACGCGCGGTCGCAGATCACCAGGGGCAGGTCCCGCTCGTCGCGGGGCAGCGGCAGCGCCTCTTCCCGCGGGTCGGTGATCACGCAGAGGCCGAGCAGGCCGCGCCACACCTGCGGGCCGGTGAAGTCCATCCGGTGGTCGTGGTACCAGAGCGTCGCCGCCCGTTGCGCCATCGGGTAGTGGTAGTCACGGCTGATCTCGTGCACCTGTCCGGGGGCGCCGTGCTGCACCGGCGGCGCGGGCGAGTACCCGCGCGGGGTGGTGAGGTCGGTGGGGAACCCGTCGGAGTCCGGCGGGGTGACGCCGCCGTGCAGGTGCGTCGACGTCGGCACCGGCAGTTCGTTGCGGATCGTCACGACCATCGGCCGGCCGCGCCGGCCGCGCAGGGTCGGCCCGGGGAAGGTGCCGTCGTAACCCCAGATCCGGGTCTTGCGGTCGGGCAGCAGGTTGACGTCGGCCACCCGCTGGGTGAGCACGTAATGGTCGGCGTCGGCGGTGACCCGTACGGGCCGGGCGGTCGCCGGGATCGGCAGCGGCGTGACGAAGCGTGGCGGGTGGACCTTGCTGGTCAGCAGGCGGCCGGTTCCCGGTCCGTCGGACAGGCGCCCGCAGCCGGCGACGGTGGCCGCGCCGGCGAGTGTCAGCAGACCGCGGCGGGTCAGGCTCATCGCCGGGTCCGGTACGCGCAGGCCCACCAGGTGAATCCGCTGATCAGGCCCATCAGCGCGACGCCGATCGGGATGTGCAGCCCGATCAGCCGGGCGAACCCGATCCCGGCCTGGAAGGTGATCAGGAGCCACACCGAGGTGGCGACCACGATCGGCCACCACGGGCCCCGGCCCGGACGCACCAGCAGCACGGCGCCGACCACGAGCAGGCCGGAGGTGAGGAAGAGCAGGGTGCCGTTCGCGCTGTGCAGGCCGAGCAGCGACACCTGCCCGGTGACGAATCCACCGGCCAGCGCGGCCTGCAACAGCACCTGGATCAGCACCAGGACGGAGACGGCGCGCAGCACGCCGATGGGCCAGCGGGCGCCCGGTCTGGGCGCCGGGATCGGTGGTGGCTCCGCGCGGGTGGCCGACGTCGCGGACAGCGGATTCTTGAGCACGGTTTCATCCTTCGGGCGAAGGCGTGATCGCGGATCCGGCGCCGCACCTAGGGGAGGGCCGGATTTCTGCAGCTCAGAAGAGGCCGCCGACCCCCGGTTCGCTCACGGCTCGGGCCTCCGCCAGTGTCGTGGGGCCGGCGGCGACCGCCTCCTGCAGCCCGCGGGCCGCGAGCCGGTCGGCGCGCTCGTTCTCGGGGTGGCCGGCGTGGCCCTTTACCCAGTGCCAGCGCACGTCGTGCCGGCTCACCGCCGCGTCGAGGAGCTGCCAGAGGTCGACGTTCTTGACCGGCTGCCGGGCGGTGGTCTGCCAGCCGTTGGCCTTCCAGCGGGGCAGCCACTTGGTGATCCCGTCACGGACGTAGACGCTGTCGGTGTAGAGCATCACCGTCAGGGGCGCGCGGTTCAGCGACTCGAGCGCGCGGATCGGCGCGGTCAGTTCCATCCGGTTGTTGGTGGTCGTGTTGGCATCACCGCCGCAGAGGTCACGCTCGGACTTGCCGTACCGCAGGACCGCGCCCCAGCCGCCGGGGCCCGGATTCGGGATGCAGGCCCCGTCGGTGTAGATCTCGACGACGGTTCGATCGGTCATGGCGGGCACCCTACCGACCACGGGCGGTCCAGTCGCACACCCGGCCGGGGGACGACAGTTGCGAACGCAACAGATCCACCCTGGGGAGGAGCGGAGCGGCCGCCGGGACGAGGCCCGGCGCCCGCCGGCCCGGTAGACAGGAAGGACGAGACCCGGAGGGGTGGGACAGTGCTGGTGACACAGCGTCGCGCGGCTCGCCGTCCGGTGGCGGCCGGGCGCAACGTATCGTGGCCGGAGCGGATCCGCCGGGATTCGCCTGGACGATGGGGCGGGATGAGTCAGGCCGGGGCCGTCGAGGTGCGGGATGTGGTGGTTCGCTACGGCGACGTCACCGCCGTGGACGGCGTCTCGCTCACCGCGCCGCGCGGGCAGGTGCTCGCCCTGCTCGGCAACAACGGGGCCGGGAAGACCAGCCTGCTGCAGGTCTGCGAGGGTTTCCGGCGGCCGGACGGCGGAGTTGCCACGGTGCTCGGGCTCGACCCGGTCGGTGATCACGACGCGCTGATGCCCCGGCTCGGGATCATGCTGCAGGCGGGTGGCGTCTACCCGTGGGCGACCGTCGGGGAGATCCTCGAGCTGTTCGCCGGGTTCGCCGCAACGCCGCTCGACACCGGCATGCTGCTCGACCGGCTCGGTCTGCGCGGTGTCCGGCGCACCCGCTGGCGGCGGCTGTCCGGCGGCGAGCAGCAGCGGCTCGCGCTCGCGGTCGCGCTGGTCGGACGGCCGGAACTGGTCTTCCTCGACGAGCCGACCGCCGGCATGGACACCGAGGCGCGGCACACCACGTGGCAGCTCGTCGAGGAGTTGCGGGCCGACGGTGTGTCCGTCCTGCTCACGACGCACCTGCTGGACGAGGCCGAGCGACTCGCCGACCAGGTGGTGATCATGCGATCGGGGCGGGTGGCGGCAACCGGGACACCGGCCGAGCTCACCGCCGCGGCGGGAATCGACCTGCTCGAGGTGCACGCCGACGCGGGCCTGCCGGTGACGGCGCTGGGCGATCGCATCGACGCCAAGATCGACGAGACGTCGCCGGGGGAGTACTCGATCGCCGGCGCACTGGACAGCGCGGCCATCGCGGCGGTGCTGGCCTGGTTCGCGGAGGCGGACGCCCGGGTGACCTCGGTGAACTCCCGGCGGCGCACGCTGGAGGACGTCTACCTGGCGCTGACCACAACGAGGGCGCCCGCGGCCACGAGCATCACGACCTCGACGGAGGCGCCGCGATGAGCGCGGGGACCTTCGCGCCGGCGCCCGGGCGCGCTCCCCGCGGGACGGTGGTCCGCCGGCAGATCCGGATGGAGTTGCTGCTGACGGCGCGGCGGGGCGAAGCGGTCGTGCTGGCCATGGGCGTGCCGCTGCTGGTGCTGCTCGGGGCCGGGCTCACCGATGCGACCAATGTCCCGGGTGACGACCGGCTCGCCTACGTGGTGCCCGGCGTGCTCGCGCTGACGGTGATGTCCACGGCGTTCACCGGGCAGGCGATCACCACCGGGTACGAGCGCAGCTACGGCGTCCTCAAGCGACTCGGCGCTTCCCCGCTCACGCGGTCCGGGCTGCTGTTCGCGAAGACGTCCGCGATCCTCGGGCTGGTCCTCGTGCAGTTGCTGGCGTTGGCGCTGGTCGGGGTGGCCGTCGGGTGGCGGCCGGAGTTCGGGCACGTGCTGCCGGCCGTGGGGATCACGGTGCTGGCCGTGGCGGCGTACTCCGGTCTGGCCCTGACCATGGCCGGTCTGCTACGCCCGGAGACGGTCACCGCCGGGGCGACGCTGATCTACGTGGTGATGCTGGCGGTGGGCGGGATCATGTTCGCGGCGCCGGACCTCGGCGTGGCCGGTTGGTTCGTGCTGCCGCTCGCCGCCCATGCGCAGGCACTGCGGGATGCGCTGAGCGGCTCGGCGATCCCCGGAGCGATCTGGCTGAGCCTGGCGGCCTGGGCGGCACTCGGCGTAACCGCGGCGACCCGCTTCTTCCGCTGGGAGTAACCCGGCCGCCAGGTCCGTCGCGCCCCGGAACGGGCCGAGCAGACCGCCGCCGCGAAAGCGGGCTGCCAGGAGCGGGCTGCCAGGAGCGGGCCGCCAGGAGCGGGCCGCCAAGGGTGGGCGCGCCGGCGCAAGAGCGAGCCGCCGCGAGCGGGCGCGCCGCCGGAAGAGCGGTCCAGCAGATGGCAAGCACGCGGATGGCCGGGCCGCTGTCCATCGATCGGTGGACAGCGAATGACGGCCGCGCGGTCGTCGCGCCGGAGGGCCCTTCGGCGGGACGCTCTACGGCATGAAAGCTATTGAGGTTCGTGGGCTGCGGAAGGCGTACGGGGGCCGGGACGCCGTCGCCGGCATCGATCTCAGCGTGCCGGCCGGTGAGGTGTTCGCGCTGCTCGGGCCGAACGGCGCGGGCAAGACGACCACCGTAGAGATTCTCGAGGGGCACCGGCGCCGGGACGCGGGCGACGTGCGGGTGCTCGAGACCGATCCGGCTTCGGCGGGCCGCGCCTGGCGTGCCCGGATCGGGATCGTGCTGCAGACGGCCACCGACGCCGCCGAACTGACCGTGACCGAGATGGTGCGGCACGTCGCCGGGTTCTATCCGCGGCCGCGGCCGGTCGCCGAGGTCATCGACATGGTGGGGCTGACGGACAAGGCCAAGGCCCGGATCCGGTCGCTGTCCGGCGGGCAGCGGCGCCGGGTCGACGTGGCGCTCGGCGTCGTCGGCCGGCCCGATGTGCTGTTCCTGGACGAGCCGACCACCGGGTTCGACCCGGCGGCGCGGCGTCAGTTCTGGGATCTGATCCGGGCGCAGGCCCGCGAGGGCACCACGATCGTGCTGACCACCCACTACCTGGACGAGGCCGAAGCGCTCGCCGACCGGCTCGCGGTGATCTCCGCCGGCCGCATCGTCGCCGAGGGCACCCCGGCCGGCCTGGGCGGGCGCGCCACCGCCGAAGCCACCGTGCGCTGGGACGGCCACACCGAGACCACCGCCGACCCGGCCGACCTGATCGTGAAGCTCAGCGCCGAGGGCGCCGACCTGAGCCGGCTGACTGTCACCCGGCCGACGCTCGAGGACACCTACCTGACCCTGATCGGGGAGAAGCGATGACCACGTTGCCGTCGACGCTGCACAACGGGCTCAGCCGCGGCTGGGTGGAACTGCTCCAGTTCGCGCGGGACAAGACCGCGATGATCTTCACGTTCTCGTTCCCGGCGATCCTGCTGATCCTGTTCGGGGTGATCTTCGGTAACGAGTACAACGACGCGGGCGTGAACGCGGCGCAGATCTTCTCGGCCAGCATGATCGCGTACGGCATCGTGTCCACCGCGTTCATCACCATGGGCATCGGGATCGCTGTCGACCGTGAGGACGGGACGCTGAAGCGTCTGCGCGGAACGCCCGTCACCGCCACGGCGTACTTCATCGGGAAGTGGATCTTCGTCGCGACGGTGAGCCTGCTGGAGGTGGCTGTCCTGCTGGCCATCGGTGTCTTCGGTTTCGACATGCGGCTGCCTGGCGACGCGGGCAGCTGGTGGACGTTCGCGTGGCTGTTCGTGCTGTCGGTGATCTCCTGCACCCTGCTCGGCATCGCCGCCAGCTCGCTGGTCCGGCACGCCCGCACCGCCGGCGCCATCCTGAACGTGCCGGTCGTCGCCCTGCAGTTCCTGTCGGGCATCTTCATCCACCCGATCACCCAGCTGCCCGACTGGATGATCACGCTCGCGTCGGTCTTTCCGGTCAAGTGGATCGGCCAGGGCTTCCGCTCGGTCTTCCTGCCGGATTCGATGACCCGGTTCGAGGCCGGCGGCGCGTGGGAGCTCGGCCGCATCGCCCTCGCCCTGGGCGCGTGGTGTGTGGCGGGGCTGATCCTGTCGCTGATGACGTTCCGCTGGACCGGCCGCCGCGACGGCTGACCAACCCCAAGACCCGGGGCTTTCGGGTACGCGGCGCGCGCAGCACCCGCCGGCGGAGGCGGTGCGTATGTGTAAGCAGAGCTGAAGTGACGTGGCCGGCGGGGGCGGTGCGTATGTGTAAGCAGAGCTGAAGTGACGTGGCCGGCGGGGGCGCTTCCTATGTGTAAGCAGAGCAAAGCGGCGGCCCGGCCAGGGGTGCTTCCTATGGGTAAGCAGAGCAAACGGCCTGGAAGGCCGGGGGTCGGGAGGTGGGGGCGATGACCGTGGAGCAGCGGGGCGAGACGCTGGGCGGCGGGGCCGAGGCGGACCGCAAGTGGGAGCTGTCCCTCGGGATCGTGACGGCCGGCGTGCTCGTGGCCACGTTCGCGGCGACCGAGCTGAGCCTCGCCAGGCGGCTGGGCGGTGTCGCGGCCATCGCGGCGATCGTCGTGATCTACGCGGTCAGGGGACGGCGGCTCGTCACGCGTGAGGATCCGCGGGCGGCGTCCGTCTTCGCGGCCGTCGTGATCGTGGTGTTCGCGGCCGGCACCTACTCCGCGTCGATCGTCAGCTATCTGCTCTTCGCGGTCTGCCCGCTGATCTATCTGGTGCTGCCGGTCCGGCAGGCCGGCCTGGCCGTGGTGCTGGCCTGCCTCATGCCCGTGGTCTGCGCGTTCGCGCGGGACGGCTGGGACACGTCGATCGTCACCCGGCTCGGGCCGATCTTCCTGGTCTCGGCCGCCCTCGGGGTGTGGCTGGGCACCTGGATCAGCCGGATCATCGAGCAGAGCAAGGAACGTGCCGTTCTGATCGCCGAGCTTCAGGCCACCCGTGCCGAGGTGGCTCGGCTGTCGCACGAGACGGGCGTCGCGGCCGAGCGGGCACGTCTGGCCGGCGAGATCCATGACACGCTCGCCCAGGGGTTCACGAGCATCATCACGTTGGTGCAGGCGGCCGATCCGGCGCTGGCGAACGAGCGCCTCGCTCTGGCCGTACGCACCGCTCGTGAGAACTTGGACGAGTCCCGTGCGCTGATCGCCGCCCTCGGGCCGTCCGCGCTGGCGGACGCCTCGCTCGCTGAGGCGGTCCGGCGGCAGGCCGCGTCCTTCACCGAGGCGACCGGTGTGCCGGCCGTCGCGCGGGTGACCGGTGAGCCCCGGGTCCTGCCCACCGCCGTCGAGGTGGTGTTGCTCCGGGCGGCGCAGGAGGCGCTCACGAACATTCGCCGGCACGCCGAGGCCCGCGAGGTGGATGTGCTGCTCGCCTATCGGGACGAGTCGGTCCGGCTGGTGGTGCGCGACGATGGGCGGGGCTTCGACCCGGAGGCGGCGCACGGTTTCGGGTTGTCGGCGATGCGGGCGCGGGCCGAGCAGGTGCGGGGGTCGCTGCTGGTGCGGAGCGACCCCGAGACGGGTACGACCATCGAGCTGGAGGTACCGGCATGAGCGAGCGACGCGAGTTCATGATCAGGATCCTGCTGGTCGACGACCATCCCGTGGTCCGGCACGGGCTGCGCGGCATGCTCGACGCCGAGCCCGACCTGACCGTGGTGGGCGAGGCGTCCTCCGGCGACGCGGGCGTGGCGCTGGCGGTCGAGCTCGGGCCGGACATCGTGCTGATGGACCTGCGCATGCCGGACGGCGACGGGGTCGACGCGACCGGCCGCATCCTGGCGCGCATGCCGAAGGCCCGGGTGGTGGTGCTGACCACCTACGAGACGGACCGGGACATCCTGCGCGCGATCGAGGCGGGCGCCTGCGGCTACCTGCTGAAAGACGCGTCCCCGGCCGAGCTGGCGGATGCCGTGCGGGCGGCGTACCGCGGGGAGACCGTGCTCGCGCCCAGCGTGGCCTCGACGCTGGTCCGGCAGGTCCGCAAGCCGGCGCCGCCGGCGCTGTCGGCGCGCGAGGCGGAGGTGTTGCGGCTGGTCGCGCTGGGCCGGACGAACGCCGACATCGGCCGGGAGCTGTTCATCTCGGAGGCGACGGTGAAGACGCACCTGCTGCGGGTCTTCAGCAAGCTGGACGTCGCGGACCGGACCGCCGCGGTGACCACGGCGATGTCCCACGGGCTCCTCTGAAAGCCACAGCACCCACTCAGGGAGGGCACGAGTCGGGCCAGGCCACCTCCGGGGGTCGTGACAAGCCGCTGACGAACGGCCTGCCCAAGGCGGCCGAGGTGGCGTGGCTGGCCGAGCTGGTCGACGGGCGCGGCGCGTGCCACCACCAGGACGGCACCGTACGCCTGATCAGAAGCAGCCTGGCCCTCTTCGCCGCCGACGTCGACGCCCATCTGACCGGCCGCTGCCTCGCGAACGGAGCCCCGCGACGACCCCGCGCCTGCACATCGACTGGACCGCCTGCGACGGCCGGGGGCTCTGTGCCGAGCTGCTGCCCGAGCTGCTGGTCGAGGACGACTGGGGCTTCCCGGGAGCGCGGGACGGCGCCCGGGAGCCGGTCGGGCCCCGCGCCCTCGAGCCGATGGCCGAGCGGGCCGTCCGCAGGTGCCCGGCGCCGGCGCTGCGACTTCTATCCTGATCGATATCCGCCGACCCCTCGATCGCACCGTCCATTGTCCAGTGGAACTGGTCACGATTCATCGACGGATGCCTCTGTGCCTCTCGGGTGCGACCTGCCTCCTGTGTTAACGTTCGATGCCCCCGCATTCGCACCGGATGAAATGAATCTTGTGGGCCGTGATCGCTCAATCACGGTCTTACGGGTCCTATTGTCCGATGTAGAGCCGGGTCGATCGAATTGCGCCCGGATGTCGTCCCTGACTCCCGGCGAAAGAAGTGGTGACGCGGGTCGGGAGAGGGGTCGGTAATCTCCGGAACCTCATCCGATGTTCACCGCAATGGCGGAGCGGGGATCGCAATGCCTCGTGGGCGTGGGGACTCACTCGAAACAGGGGCGTCGTGACGACGACGGACATGACGGCGGACGACGCCGACACGGGATCGATACCGACTACGACTTCGTATTTCGGCGTCACCGAGCAGAACCTCGGGGACACCGCCGGACGCCGGCTCGCCGACCGCTGGGTGTGGGAGGCGCGCTACATCAAGTGGCTGTTCGTGGTGGACTTCGGCGCCACGCTCGCCGCGACCCTGGTGGCCTACGTGCTGCGGTTCCAGGGCGCCGCGTACGCGACGTGGTATCTCGTGTTCTCCGCGTTGCTCCCGCCGGTCTGGCTGGGCCTGCTCGCCATGACCCACGCGTACGAGAGACGCCTGCTCTTCGTCGGGACCGACGAGTACCAGCGGGTGATCCGGGCGGGCGCCCGCCTCACCGTCGGCCTGGCCCTGGCCTCCTACGTGCTGAGGGCCGAGCTGGCCCGCGGCTACGTCCTGCTGGTGCTGGTGCTGACCACGAGCCTGTGCCTGCTGGGCCGGTGGCTGCTGCGGCAGAGCCTGCACCGGGACCGGGCGAACGGCCGCGCCATGCACCGCGTGCTGGTGCTCGGGCACGCCGGCACGGTCGCCGAGATGACCCGCCAGCTGCACCGCCGCTACCACCACGGCTTCCAGGTGATCGGCGCCTGCCTGCCGGCCAACCAGCTGGACGGCGCCGCGAGCGTGGTGGACGTGCCGGTGTTCGGCGCGCTGGCCGCGGCGGCGAACTCCGCGGCGGCGGCCGGCGCCGACACCGTGATGGTGCTGACCTGCCCGGAGCTGGACGGCCCGATGCTGCGGCGGCTGGCCTGGGAGCTGGAACGCGACGACATCGACCTGATCGTGGCGTCGTCACTTGTGGACACCGCGGGTGACCGGATCACGGTGCGGCCGGTCGACGGCCTGCCGATGATGCACGTCGAGCACCCGCGGCTGATCGGCGGCCGGCGGCTCATCAAGGGCGTCTTCGACGTGACCGGCGCCGCGTTCCTGCTGGTCCTGTTCGCGCCGCTGTTCCTGGCCATCGCGGCCTGGATCAGGCTGGACACGGGCGGCCCGGTGTTCTTCCGGCAGACCCGGGTGGGCCGCGACGGCGAGTCGTTCCGGATGGTCAAGTTCCGCACCATGCACGTCGACGCGGAGCAGCGCCGGGAGACGCTGGACGCGAGCAACGACGTCGCCGGTGTGCTGTTCAAGATGCGGCAGGACCCGCGGGTGACCCGGTCGGGCCGGGTGCTGCGGCGGCATTCGCTGGACGAGCTGCCCCAGCTGATCAACGTGCTGCTGGGGGAGATGTCGCTGGTCGGGCCGCGGCCGCCGTTGCACGCCGAGGTGGAGCGCTACCCGGAGGACATGCGCCGGAGGCTGGTGGTGAAGCCCGGCATGACCGGGCTGTGGCAGGTGAGCGGCCGGTCGGACCTGTCCTGGGAGGACTCGATCCGGCTGGACCTGCGGTACGTGGAGAACTGGTCGCTGACCGTCGACCTGGTGATCCTGATGCGTACCGCGATGGTCGTCATGCGCGGCCGGGGGGCGTACTAGGAGGAGCGCGGGGGCGTATCGAGCGGTCACGGCAGGCCGCGGGAATGGGACAGGGGCACGTGGTAACGCTCTATGTGATCGCCGCGTTCGCGGTGATCGTGCCGGTGGTGTTCGGACCACTGCTGGCGTACGGGCCCGGGCGGCGGCTCGCCCGGAGCACGACGGCGAGACGGGTACGCGCGGCGACGGCCGGCCTGGTGTCGGCGTTCGGCCGGCCCGGTGCCGCGCTCACGGTGCTGCTGGCCTGGTCGGCGGCGATCGTGGCCGTCTTCTGGCCGCTCGGCGAGCTGGCGCACAGCCTGGAGCACGCGGTCGACTGGCCGGTGCTGAGCTGGGTGGCGACCCGCCGCAGCCCGGGCTTCGAGGACGTCAACTGGTTCTACACCGCGCTGGGCGACCGCTACCCGCTGAAGTGGGTGACCGTCGCAGGCGCGGTGATCTTCGCGGTGCTGTGGCGGCGCCGGTTCTGGATCCCGCTGCTGGCGATCCCCGCCCAGTTCGTCCTGGAGCAGTACGTGCAGGCGGTCATCTCCGGGATGGTCGACCGCGGCCACCCGCCGACCGGGCTGGGCACGTACCCGTCCGGCGGCATCGCCCGGATCGTCATGGTGTTCGGCACGTTGGCGTTGTTCGTCGCGCTCACCTGGCGGCTGGACAAGAAAGTCCACGTCGCCCTGGGCACGTTCGTCCTGCTGCTCGCCACCTACGAGGGCTATTCCCGCATCTACGTGCAGAAGCACTGGCTGACCGACGTGATCAGCGGCCTGATGTTCGGCCCGGCCCTGTTCGCCGGCTTCGCCCTGGCCGTCTGCGTGCTGGCCGGGCCGCGCGAGGGCGCCGCGAAACCCCGGGACGCCCGAATCCTGGAGCCGGCGACATGACCGCGCTCCTGGTCGCCTCCACCGGCGGTCACCTGGCCGAGCTGCACGACCTGGTGCCGCGGCTGGACGTGCCGGACCGGCGCTGGGTGACGTTCGACAGCCCGCAGAGCCGGTCGCTGCTGGAGGGGGAGGACGTGGTGCACGTACGCCCGACGACCACCCGCGACCTGCCCGGCGCGCTGCGGACCATGGTGGTGGCCCGCCGGCTGCTGGGCAGCGGCCGGTACGACGAGGTGGTCAGCACCGGGGCGAGCATCGCGCTGTCGTTCTTCCTGCCGGCGGTCGCCACGGGCGTGCGCTGCACGTACATCGAGAGCGCGACCCGCACCGAGGGCCCGTCCCTGACCGGCCGGCTGGCGGCGCGGCTGCCGGGGACCAGGCTGTTCACCCAGCACCGCTCGTGGGCGAGCGGGACGTGGCACTACGGTGGGTCCATCTTCGACAGCTTCGACGCGGAGCCGGCGCGGGCGCGACACCAGGTCCGCAAGGTCGTGGTCACCCTGGGCACCCACCCCCGGTACGCCTTCCCGCGGCTGCTGAACCGGCTGGTCGACATCCTGCCGCCCGGCCTGGACGTGTTGTGGCAGGTCGGCGCGACCCGGATCGACCGGATGCCGGACGGCGCCCGCGCGCAGGTGCCGCCGGCCGAGATGCGCGGGGCGATGCGCGAGGCCGACGTGGTGATCTCGCACGCCGGGGTGGGTTCCGCGCTGGCGGCGATGCAGGCCGGGCGGCGTGCGCTCTACGTGCCGCGGCGCCGGGCGTACGGCGAGCACGTCGACGACCACCAGGTCGCCATCGCCCACGAGCTGGAGAAACGCGACCTGGTCGTGGCCCGCGAGGCCGACGAGGTCACGTTCGACGACGTGGAGACCGCTGCCTCCTGGTCGGTGCGGAGCAGCCCGGACGTCACCCCTTTCCGTATCGAGAAACTGTAGGAGGGCAAGTGTCACTTCTCCGTCGGCTCCTGGTGCCGGCCGCCGTCACCTCTCTGGTGGTCGGCCTGGCCGCCGCCCCGGCCAGCGCGGTCTACGTGCCGCCTCCGGTCGCGGCGACCATCGTCTCGGCGAACCCGGTCGACTGGACGCCGCACTTCCAGAACGGTGACGTGCGGGCGTTCGCGCAGATCGGCAACACGGTCTACGCCGGCGGGTCGTTCACCGGGGTGAAGGCGCCCGGCGCCACCGCCTGGACGACGGTGAGCCGGCTGGTCGCCTACGACGCGAGCACCGGCGCCCTGCGGACCGGGTTCACCCCGACGTTCGACAATCATGTGCAGACGCTGGCGGTCAGCCCGGACGGCAAGCTCATCGTGGGCGGCAACTTCGGCACGGTGAACGGCGTGGCCCGCAAGAACCTGGTGGAGATCGATCCGGCCACCGGCGCCACGATCACCGGCTGGATCGGCCGGGCCGACGGCGGCGTGGTCCGGCGCGCGATCGTGCACGGCAACCAGCTCTACATCGCGGGCGCCTTCCACTGGGTGAACGGGACCGAACATTCGCTGCTGGCCCGGTTGAACGCGACGACCGGGGCGATCGACGGCGGCTTCCAGGTGGACGCGAGCGGCGCCCGGCCGTACCCGAACTCCACCGAACTGGTCTGGGCCCTGGCCGTGTCGCCGGACGGCGACACGGTGGTCGCGACCGGGAACTTCACTTCTGTCAACGGCGCGAGCCGCAACCAGGTGGTGATGATCGACGTGAGCGGCGTGCCCGCGGTCGCGGATTGGAGCACCGACCAGTACGTGCCGGCCTGCGCCTCGGCCGCGTTCCCGTTCTACGCCCGGGACGTGGACTTCTCCGACGACGGCGGCTACTTCGTGATCGCGGCGGACGGCGGCTACGGCGCCACCGGCTACTGCGACGCGATCGCCCGCTTCGAGACGTCGCACCGCGGCGCGGTGACCGCCACCTGGGTGGACTCGACCGGCGCCGACTCGGTGACGTCGATCGAGGCGGCCGACGGCCTGGTCTACGTCGGCGGCCACTTCCGCTGGCTGAGCAACGCGAACGGCCGGGACAGCAAGGGCGCGGGCGGCATCGACCGGTACGGTTTCGGCGCGCTGGACCCGAACAACGGCCTGCCGGTGGCGTGGAACCCGGGCCGCTCGCCCGGCGACGCGCTGCCGCCGGGCGGCACCGACTGGGGCCCGATCGTCTGGGAGCTGTGGAAGGGCCCGGGCGGACTCTTCGTCGGGCAGGACTCGGACGGCGTGGCGCTGGAGTACCACGGCCGGCAGGCGCTCTTCCCGACGACCGGCGGGCGCACCATCGGGGTGCAGGACGCGCCGTCGGCGACCAGCGGCTATCTCTACCGCGGCCCGGGCACGACCGCCTTCACCAAGACCCCGTTCAACGGCACCACGCTGGGCGCCACGACGGGCAGCACGCAGACCCAGCTGAACGGGGCGAAGGCCGGCTTCTCGCTGGGCAACAAGGTCTACTACAGCACCACCGCCGGCAAGATCAACGCCTCGGTCTTCAGCGGCGGCGCCGGTGGCACGCCGTGGGAGGCCAGCGGGTTCAACTCGTGGTTCAACGCGGCCGAGCTGACCGGCGCCTTCTACCTGAACGGCCGGATGTACATGACCGTCTCCGGCTACGACGGGCTCTGGTACCGCTACTTCGAACCGGACGGCTCGATCCTCGGCTGCACGCTGTTCCAGCTGCCGACCAGCGGCGTCGACTGGTCGACCGTACGCGGTCTGGCCTGGGTGAACGGCAAGCTCGTCTTCGGTTCCACGAGTGGCGCGCTCAAGTCGGTGGCGTTCAACCCGGGCGCGGCCACCGCGGTGGTGGGTTCGTCGGCGACGACACTCGCGACGTCCGGCTGGACCTATCCGACGCTGTTCTTCGCCACCAGCTAGTAACGCACCAGAGCGCGGCACAACGCAGGGGAGTCATTTCATGGATGCCATCGATTCCGTCGCCGGTAACCGGCAGCGGGTGGTCGGCTTCGCCGACGTCGTCCGGATCCCGCTGCGCCGCTGGCGTACCGTGCTGGCCGTCACCGGCCTGGTCCTCCTGGCGGTGGCCGGGTACCTGTTCCTGCTCCCGGCCACCTACCGGGGCACCGCCGTGGTCGTGCTGCGCCCGGTGGTGACCGACCCGTTCACCCTGCCGTCCAGCGGGGCCGACCGGGCCATCAACATGACCGCCGAGACCGGCGTCGCGACCGGCAACGACGTCGTCGACGCCACCTCGCGGGCGCTGAGCCGCGACCCGGACGACGTGCGGGACGCGCTCAGCGTCGAGGTGCCCACCGGCGGCGCGGTGCTGCGGTTCGACTACTCCGACGACAGTGAGGCGCGCGCGGCGGCGGGGGCGAACACGGCCGCGCAGACCTACCTGAGCGTGCGTGAGGCGATCTACCAGAAGCAGCGGGAGGCGCTGCTGGTCTCCTACGACAGCACCCTGCGGCAGCTCACCGACCAGCGGAAGGCGGCGCAGAAGGGCATTCCGAAGGACACCGAGGACTCCGGCGGCATCGATCCGCAGGTCCAGGCCGCGCTGGACCAGGTCGCCGCGCTGAACGACCAGATCGCCCAGCAGGCCAACCAGAAGGCGAAGATCGCCTCGGCAGACCTGAGCCCGGGCGCGATCACCGCGTCGGCCCGCGCGCCGCTCCCGTCCAGCCACGACGCCTGGCTGCTCTACCTGTTCGCCGGGGTGCTCGGCGGCATGCTGCTGGGCACCGTCGCGGCGCACGGGCGGGAGGCGCTGGACCGCCGCGTCCGCTCGCTCGACCAGGCCGCCGACCTGATCGGCACCCCGGCGCTCGGTGCGGTGCGCGCGCCCGGCCGGCACACCGCGGACGCCGCCGCCGCGGACGCCCGCTACGTGTCGCTGGCCCTGCTCAAGTGGATCGAGACGCACCCCGGCCGCCCGGTGGTCATGCTCTCCGGCCGGGACGACGAGGGCCGGTCCGCGGTGTCGGTGAACGTGGCCGTGGCGATCGCCGAGTCCGGCCAGGACGTCTGGCTGGTCGCGGCGCCGGAGCTTCACGACGGGATCCGTACGGTGCTCTTCGCCGCGCAGAAACGGACCCCGCCGCGTGCCCGCGTGCTGCGGCCCGGCGAGATGCAGCGGCACAACGGCTCCCCGGCGCCGGGCGTGACCGTGCTGCCCGCCGTGCCCGGCCCGCCGGCGGCGGACGACCCGGAGACGACCCTGGTCATCGAGCACACCGCGGGTCAGGCGGTCCTCGCGCCGCCCCGGCCGTACATGCCGGCGATGGGCGAGGGGGATGGTCGCCGGCCCCTGGTGGTGGCGATCGGCGGGGGCGTGGTGCGGCTGGTGGCGCTGGGCGAGCAGCCGATGGCCGGTGTCGCGGTGATCGACGCTCCCCCGTCCGATGTGGATGAGCGCGGCGTACGCGCGGCGCAGTACGGCGTGGCCGTACTCGTGGTGGCCCGCGACAGCACCCGCAACCGCGACCTGACCCGGCTGGTCGACCGGCTCCGCTCGGCCGGCGCGCAGACCGCCGGGTTCGTGCTTACCGGCGGCAAGGGTGCCTGATCTGCCGCCCATCAGTGTCGTGGTCGCCACCCGCGACCGTCCCGGCCTGCTGGAACGTGCGGTCGCGAGCATCCTCGCCCAGGACTACGCCGGCGAGATCGAGTGCCTGGTCGTCTACGACCACGTGCCGATCCGCGAGTTCGACGTGCCCGTCGGGCCCGGCCGCAAGCTGCGCTTCCTGCACAACTCGCGGACCCGCGGGCTGCCCGGCGGCCGGAACAGCGGCGTCGAGGCGGCCTCCGGCGAGCTGCTCGCCTTCTGCGACGACGACGACCGCTGGCTCCCGGGGAAGCTGACCCGTCAGGTCGAACTCCTGCTGAGCACCGGTCAAGGCGCTGTCAGCTGCGGTCTGCACCTGAAGGGCCCCGGCATCGACCGGGAACGCGCGCTGGACCGTGACCGGGTCACCTTCGAGGAGTTCCTCGCCGACCGGGTGATGGAGGTGCACTCCAGCACCATGCTGGTCCGGGCGGACGTCTTCGCCGCGGCGGGCCCGGTGGACGAGGAGATCCCCGGCGGCTACAGCGAGGACTACGAGTGGCTGCTGCGGCTCACCCGGCACACCGACGTGGCGATCGTCCGCGAGGCCCTGGTGGTCGTCGACTGGCACGGCGGCTCGTTCTACTTCGCCCGGTGGCAGACCATCGTCGACGCCCAGCGTTACCTGCTCCGCAAGCATCCCGAACTGGCACGCAGCCGCACCGGCACGGCCCGCGTCCGGGGTCAGATCGCGTTCGCGCTGGCCTCCGGCGGCCGCCGCGTCGAGGCGGTCCGCGAGCTCGCCGCGGTCCTGCGGCTCAACCCGGCGGAGAAACGGACCCTGGTGATCGTCCCGGTGATCCTCGGCCTGCTCTCCGGGGAGCGGGTCCTGCGGATGGCGCAGAAGCGTGGCAAGGGAATCTAGGCCGGTGGCCGCGCCCGCGGTCACCGCCGCCTGGGAGGTGCGCACCCCCGACCTGCCGGTGTGGCCGCTGTACGGGATGTTCGCGCTGATCCCGCTCTGGTGGGCGCTCGGCGTCTGGTACTTCGTCTGGCCGTTCTTCGCCCTGGTCCTGTTCGTCCTGATGGCCACCCGCGGCCGGATCCGCCGCCCGGCCGGCACCACGCTCTGGCTGGCCTTCCTCATCCTGGTGGCGATCAGCGCGGTCGGGTTGCACGAGGCGACCGTGGCGGCGGTCTTCGCGCTGCGCGCGGGACACGTGCTCACCGGCTTCCTGGCCGGCGTCTACGTCTACAACCTGGCCCGCGACGGCGTGCCGTGGACCCGGATCGCCGCGCCGCTGATCCTCTTCTGGTTCGCCCTGATCGCCCTGGGCTGGTTCGGCGTGGTGGCGCCCACGTTCCACACGCCCAGCCCGTTCGCGCTGCTGCTGCCCGGCAACCTCGTGTCCGAGCGGTACGTCTCCGCGCTCACGACCCTGTCGGCGACCGAGTTCAACCCGCTCAGCCAGAACCCGATCTACCGGCCGACCGCTCCGTACCCGTACACCAACAACTGGGGCACGGCGTACTGCTTCCTCGTACCCATCGTCCTGGCCTGTCTGACCGCGGTCCGCCGAAGGTGGATCCGCGTCGCGCTGATCGTCTCGCTGCCGCTGTCGATCGTCCCCGCCTTCCTCACGCTCAACCGCGGCATGTTCCTCGGGCTCGGCGCCGGCGTGCTCTACCTGCTCGGCCGGGAGATCGTCCGCGGGCGGGTGCGGCTGCTGCTGCCGGTCGCGGGCATCGCGCTGATCGGCTGGATCGTCACCCTGTTCATCCCGGTGATCGACCTGATCAGCAACCGCACGTCGACCACCGACACCACCCGGGACCGCTTCGACATCTACGCGCAGACGTGGGCGGCGGTGCTCCGGTCGCCGCTGGTCGGGTACGGCCAGCCGTCGACCGTGGACACCACGTTCGCCGCTGAGCCGCTGGGCACCCAGGGCATGATCTGGCAGCTGCTGTACAGCCACGGCATCCCGGCCACGATCGTCTTCTACCTGATCTTCGTGGTCGTCGCCCGGCGGACCTCCGTCGCCGTCACGCGCACCGGGCTGTGGCTGAGCGCGCTGCCGGTCATCGCGGTGGTGATCACGCCGTTCTACGCGTTCATCGACCCGAACATGGCGGTGCTGTGCTGCGGGATCGGGCTGGGACTGGCCGCCGTGGACGGGCCGGTCAACCGGGGCACGCGGTGACCGCGGCGCTGCGGGCGCCGGGGAGGAGCGGCGCGATCGGGCTGGTGGGCGCGGCGGTCAACGGCGCGTTCGGGTTCGTGCTCACCACGGTGCTGACCCGGGTGTACGGGGCGGACGGCGCCGGGGTGCTGTTCAGCGTGATCGGGGTGGTCACGATCGCCGGGGCGGTGTGCTGCCTGGGCGCGGACACGGCGTTGATGTGGGCACTGCCACGTCTGCGCCCTGTGGATAACCAGGCAGAACCGTCACATTCCCGAGCTACATTGACGCCCACCCAGTGCCGGGGCGGGGGAGGGGGCGGCGCGCGAAACAAGTTTGAAAATGTTGACGCGAGTCAGCTCATGACCGTGGCCCTGCTCCCCGGCGCCGCCCTGGCGATCCTGGTCGCGGCCGCAGGCACAGCCGCGGCCACCCCGATCGCCCATGCGCTGAATGTGAACGATCCGACCCTCCTGCGGCTGGCCTTCGGCGGCGTCCCGCTCATCGTCGCCGCCACGATCCTGCTGGCCGCGGTCCGCGCCACCCGCCCGATCCACGTCTACGCCGGCATCCAGTTCGTCCTGGTCCCGATCCTGCGCCCACTCCTGCTGCTACTGGCCGGCGGCTCACTGCTGCTCGGCCTGACCTCTTGGCTCCTCCCGATCACGGCGGCGTTGCTGATCGCGTTCGCCCTGGCCCCGCGGCCGGGCCGTCACCCGGCGGGCTGGCGCCCGTTCTGGTCCTACGCCCTGCCCCGGGCCGTCTCGGTGGCCGTGGACGCCAGCAGCATGTGGATAGGCGTCCTCCTGACCGGCGCGCTGGCGGGCCAGACCGAGGCGGGCCTGTTCGCCGCCGCGGGCCGCTACGCGCTGGCCGGCCTGCTCATCATGCAGGGCCTCCGCGTGGCGATGGCGCCACAGTTGTCCAAGCTGCTCGGCGACGACAGGAGGGATGAGGCCGCCACCCTCTACCGCCGCACCACCTTGACGATCGTTGCGCTCTCCTTCCCGGCGTACCTCATGCTCGGGATCTTCGCTCCGGCCTTTCTCTCCCTGTTCGGCCCGGAGTTCGCCGAGGCGGCCGCCCCGCTCGCCGTCCTGTGCGTCGCGATGCTGGTCAACGTCGGCGTCGGCCTGGTGCAGACGGTCCTGCTGATGAGCGGCAGGAGCCGGGGCCACCTGTACGCCACCCTGCTCGGCCTCGCCCTCAACGTGGTGGCCTGCCCGCTGCTGATCCCCCGGTGGGGCGCGCTGGGCGCCGCGTTCGCCTGGTCGCTGGGCATCGTCGCCGAGAACCTGCTGGCCGCGCGGCTGGCCCGCCGTGCTTTGCGCCGGCCGCTATCCTCACGTCCACTGTGGCTGACGGCGGCCGGTGCGACGGCGGTCACCGTCCTGGCAGCGGCGGCGGGCGTCGCGACGGGCGGGCGTAACCTGCCCGGGCTGGCGGTCGCCCTGGCGGTGTTCCTGCCGATCGGTCTGGCAGCCGCCGTGAGAAGCCGTAAAAAGGGGAGACAGTGACGGTCCGGGACCTGATCAAGGGTGTCGCGCCGAGGCAGGCGCGCGAGCATCTCCGCGGCGCGCTGGTCCGGTACGGCGAACGCACCAGCGATCAGCGCCCGCTGCCCGACTTCCTGATCATCGGCACCAAGCGCGGCGGCACCACGTCCCTGTGGCGCTACCTCGTCCAGCATCCCCTGGTCCCGCGCCTCTTCCCGGCCTGGAACACCAAGACCACGCACTACTTCGAGGAGAATTACCACCGCGGCGAGGCGTGGTTCAGGTCGCATTTCCCGACGGCGAGGCACCGGGCGGCCCTGGAACGCCGGCACGGCTCGCCGCCCAAGGCGGGTGAGGCCGCGCCGCTCTACATGTTCCACCCGCTCGCGGCCTCCCGGGCAGCGCATCTGATGCCCCGGGCCCGCATCGTGGTCCTGCTCCGCGACCCGGTCGAGCGCGCCTACTCGCACTGGAAGGAGCGCCGCGGCGAGGGCGTCGAGCCGCTGTCCTTCGCCGACGCTCTCGCGGCCGAGGAGCAGCGCGTCGCCGGCGAACGAGCCAAGATGATCGTCGACCCGCACTACTTCTCCCAACCTTTCGACTGGTACGCCTACCGTGAGCGCGGCGTCTACCTGGACCACCTCTACCCGTGGCTGGACAGGTTCGACGAGTCGCAGTTCCTCCTGCTCCCCAGCGAGTCCCTCTACGCCGACCCCGCCGCCACGTACGCCCGCGTCCTCGCCTTCCTCGGCCTGCCGCCGCTCGTCCTGCCCCGCTACGAGGTGCACAACGACCGCCCGGGCGCGGACATGGACCCGGCGGTCCGGGCGGAGCTGTCCGCGTTCTACGCCCCGCACAACGCGGCCCTGGCAGCGCACCTGCGGATGACCTTCGACTGGTCCTGACCTCAGTTCCGCGGACGGCGGCCGATCAGGAGGGCGTGACGCGGCGACTCTGGGTGTGCTGGATGGTCCTGTCGGTCGTTCTGACCGTGGTGCGCGCGCTGGTGCCCCAGCAGTCCACGGCCGCCACCCTGATCACCGGCGGCTCGGCGGTGCTCACCTGCATCGCGATCGTCATCGGGCTGGTCCTGAACCGCCCGCCGAGCAGGCTGCCGTTCCTCCTGGTGCTCGGCGCCACCCTGTCCGGCCTGATCGGCAACCTGATCCTGGCCTACCACCTCAGCCAGGGTGTGGTCCCGTACCCGTCGTCGTCGGACATCTTCTGGCTGCTCAACTACCCGCTGCTGGCGATCGGTCTGATGATGCTGATCCGCGGCCTGTCGTGGCGGCAGGACCGGGCCGGCATCCTGGACACGCTGATCGTCACGGTCGGCCTCGGGCTCGGCATCTGGCTGCTGTTCCTGCAGGATCTGGTCCAGTTCGACGGCATCCCGGCGGCGACCCGGCTGGTCACCGTCGCGTACCCGCTGGCCGATCTGATGATCCTGGCCGCCTTCATCCGGTTCTTCACCTCGGCGGCCCGGCGTACCGCCATCTTCTGGCAGCTCACCGCCTCGCTGCTGACGCTCGGCGTGGCCCACATCGCGTGGGTGTGGCAGAACATCCACGGCATCTACAACGACAGCGCCTCACCCGTCTTCGTGCTGAGCGGCCTGCTCATCGGCGGCGCCGTGCTGCACCCTTCGATGGCGACCTTCGGCGGAGGCTCGGTCGCCCATACCGGCGAGGTCACCCGGACGCGGGTGCTGCTGATCGGCTCGGGTTGCCTGCTCAGCCCGGTCCTGCTGATCGTCGACGGCGTGCTGAGCGACGGCAAGGCCGACTGGCTGGCCGCGTCGATCTGCTGCGTCGCGGTCTTCGGCCTGGTGATCGGCCGAATGGTCGAGCTGATCCGCACGGTCCAGGACCAGGCCACCCAGCTCGAGGCGATGGCGTACCTGGACGCGCTCACCGGCATCCCCAACCGCCGTGCCTGGGACATGGAGCTGCAACGCCGCCTGGCCGGCGCCCGCCGCCAGGGCCGCACCCTGCTGGTCGGCCTGATCGACCTCGATCATTTCAAGTGGTACAACGACGAGCACGGCCACCCGAAGGGCGACGAGCTGCTGCGCGGCGCCGCGCTCGCCTGGCGCGGCCAGCTGCGCACCGAGGACCTGATCGCCCGGTACGGCGGCGAGGAGTTCGGCCTGATCCTGACGTGCCGGCTCAGCGACGTCGACGGCGTCATGGAACGCCTGCGCCGGGTCACGCCGGACGGTCAGGCGTTCTCGGCCGGCCTCGCCCAGTGGACCGGCGTCGAGACGGCCGAGCAACTGGTCGCCCGCGCCGACGCCGCCCTCTACTCCGCCAAACGCGCGGGCCGGGACCGCACCGCGGTCAGCGCCGACCCGCACCTGGCGGACGTGAGCTTCAGCGGCGTCACAAGTTCTTCTCAGTGATGTTCTCTCGCGAGAACTCGTCGCCGTCCCAGACGTAGGTCTGGGTGATCCGCAGGTCCGGGCAGCAGGTCGGCGCCTGCCCGCTGAGGGCGTCCGAGGTGACCGTGACCTTGTCCCCGCCGATCTTCACCCGGGCGCTGGTCAGGTCCTGGTCCTTCCCGATCTGCACCAGCGACGTCGGCCGTTCGCCGGCGTCGGCCCCGTCGTAGACGAACACGTACGCGTGGTCGGCCCCGCTGCGCACGAAGCAGGACCCCGCGACAACGGCCTCCGTACGCCCGTCCCCGGTCAGGTCGGTCCGCTGCGTGCTGAACACGACGGCCTTCCCTTTCGACTCCGGCACATCAGTGCACCCGAGCTCCCGGAACAGAACCTCCCGAAAGTCCACGCCGTCCCAGCTGTCCGTTCCGCCCCCGGAGCCCTTCGCCGGCGCCGACGTGGGCGCCGCGCTCGGCGACGAGGTGGCGGCAGGCGGCGCGACCGAGGGAGCAGACGGCAAGGCGGCCGGGCCGGCGGGCTTCGCACATCCCACCAGAGCCGAGGCGGCAACGACCAAGATGACCGTCTTGCGAACGTACGACATGCCTGTCTCCCCATGTTGTGTCGAGGAGTCCAGTCTGGGATCGGCGGCCGCCGCCGTGCTCCCGTGATCGTGCCAGGGTCAGGACGTCAGGTAGGAGGCGAAACGGGTCGGGCGGCGGATCTTGAAGCCCATGGACTCGTAGAGGTGGATCGCCGGGGTGTTGAAGGCCGCCGTGTGCAGGAACGGGACGTCGCCTCGGGCGCGGATGCCGGCGACCACGGCGTGGACCAGGCGGCGGGCGTAGCCGCGGCCCCGGACCGTGGGGTCGGTGCAGACGGCGCTGATCTCGGTCCAGCCGGGCGGCCGCAGGCGTTCGCCGGCCATCGCGATCAGCCGGCCCCCCTCGCGGAAGCCCAGGTAGGTGCCCATCTCGACGGTCCGGGGCTCGAACGGGCCGGGGTCGGTGCGGCCGACCAGCTCGAGGATGTCCGGCACGTCGCCGGGGCCGAGGATCATCGCGTCGGGGTCGGGCGCCGCGCTCACCCCGTCGTCGACCATCTGCACCCCGTCGACGCCCTGGTGGAAGGACCATCCGGCGGGGAACGTGTCCGGCGCGCCCATCAACGTGATCTTGCCGCCTGGTCCGGCCAGCTCGGCGGCGTCCGCCCAGGCCAGCGGGTCGGACATGTCGTCGAGTCCGTGCCACGGTGACATGTCGGCCGGGTAGCGGGCCACCCGGCCGCGGCGTTCCGCGAGGTGGGCGTGCGGGCCGGTCAGCGAGGCCCAGCCGGGGTTGTCGAGTACGGCGTCATCCACGCCGCCACGCTATGCCAGCCGGGCGGCGAGGGTGTCGAGCAGGGCGGGATGCAGCCGCGGGTTCCAGTCCGCGCCGTGCGACAGCTGGTAGGTGCGCAGCCACAGCTCGATCAGGTAGGCGTCGGCCACGAACCGCTGCCGCGCCGGGTCCAGCCCCAGCGCGGGTCCGTGTTTCCGCAGCCCGGCGTCGACGGCGTCGGCACATGCGGCGGCGGGCAGCCGGCGCGTCGACAGCGCGATCTGGAAGTGCTGATGAGCGAGATCAAATCCGAGGGGTACGCCCGGGGCGCTGTTCTCCCAGTCCCAGACCAGGAGCCTGCCCCGGTGGCGGCCCATGTTCCACGGCACCCAGTCGCCGTGCCAGTGCCCGAAGTCGAGGTCCAGGTCGCCGTCCCGGTCGACGAGCGCGTCGATGGCGTCGTCGACCGTGGTGGCGCCGGGGGTGACCGCCCCGGCGAGGGCGCCCCCGGCGCAGCGGCGCCGCCAGCCGGCCAGGAACGGCGACTCGACGAACGGCATCCGCGGTTCGCTCACCCGGGCGACCGCCCGCATCGCCGCCGTCCGGGGCCGCGACGGCCGCCGGATCCGCCGGACGTGCCGCGGCATCGGGGCGATCACCGCGACCTCCCGGTCCTGCCAGGTGGTGTGCAGGATCAGGCCGGGCGAGGCGGGGAAGTCCCCGGCCGGCGCGGGCAGGGATGTCAGCGCCGCCACCTCACCGCGCACCATCGCCCGGGTGCCGTCACTCCAGCCGATCTTGGCGTACCCCTGCGGTCTGCCTTGGTCGTCGAAGAGCTGCAGGGTCGGCTTGTGGTGCGGGTCGGGCGGGCGGACGCCGATCGCGGCGTGCAGCCGCGGGACGCCGAGCAGGCCGGCGAGGTGGTCGGTGAGCAGCGGGCCGCCGGTGACGTTGAGGACGGGCGCGCGGGTGAGGCCGAGCAGGCCGGTGCGGGCGAGGCCGCCGATCACGGCCCGGGTGGCGCGGACCCTCGGCGGGCGGAGCGCGTTGTACGCCAGCACCGACGCCGCGGTCACCGTGCGGGAGGCGAGCGGGAGCAGGAACTTCGCGTCATCGAGCGACGGCAGTACGGCGTACCGGATGGCCGAGGGCTCCGGGTTGCCGACCGTGAGCCGCAGTGCCGGGCCGGGGAAAACGGCCCGGGCGACCCAGCCGAGGCCGTCGGTGCGCGAGCGGGGATCGTCGGCGGGGAAGTCCGGGCGCGCCGCAGCCGGCCGCCGCTGACGCGGAATCACGGGTTGACGATAGGCGAGCGTTGATAGACGCGCACGTGGTCGACGACGAAATCGGCGGGGAACGCGGTGGCCGCGTCGGGCGCGCCGAGCCATCCGCCGACCTGCAGGTTGAGTCGCAGGTTGTACGGCTTGTGGAAGACCTCGTCGAAGAACGGTGTGGTGGCCCGGTCCCGCCGCCACACCGGCCGGCCGTCGATGTACCAGGTCAGCGCGTCGGGCGTCCATTCCGTCAGGTAGGTGTGGAAGCCGTCGCCGGGCGTGCCGCCACCGGGCAGCGTGAGGCGTTCGTCCTGTTTGACCGGTGTGTAGTCGTAGAAGATCGCGGCCGTGGCCCGGTCCTGCCATTTGTCGCCGCCGGGCAGTTCCACCACGTCGATCTCACCCTTGCCGCCGTCCTCGGGGCGCAGCCAGAAGGCCGGCCAGATCCCGGTCGACGTGCCGGGCCGGTTGGGTGACCGGGCGCGGATCTCGAACCGGCCGTACGTCCACGAGTGCCGGCCGATGGTGTCCAGGTACGCCTGCGTGTACTGCCGCGTCCGGCTGCCGCACCGCACCGTCTTCCGTAGCCCGCGGAGCACCAGGAACCCGTAGCGGATGTACGCGTTGGCCGGGTCGTCCACGTTGCACCCGAGGTCGACGTCGCGGGCCTCGCCGTCCCGGATGGTCCACTTCGACCGGTCGACCGTGTGCGCGTCGAACTCGTCCGCCCAGACCAGCCGCCACCCGGTCCGTGCCGGAGGTGCCGGAGGTGGTGGTGGCGGCGTGCAGCCGGAGATCAGCAGAAGCGAAATCCAGAAAAGCCGCACGCCGCCAAACTACTAAGAAACGCCGATCGCGCGCTTCATGGTAAAAAGGCGACCGGTCCCCCTCTACGGGCTGACCGAGGTCGACCTGGGCCTGGGCGAGCCGCCGTCCGAGCGGGCCGACGAGCTGGACGCCGCCCGCTGGGCCCTGGCCGCCCTGGACTCGGCCGAGGGGCGGGCGCCCTTCGACGAGGGGCTCACCCCGGCGTACGGCGTCTTCTACCGCGGCTGGACGAACTGGCTGCGTGGCGGCGTGCTGGCTCTGCGCCTGCACGACAAGCTCTTCACGCCGCGGTACGCCGCGACGGCCGGCCGCTGGCTGAGCGCGGCCCAGCAGCGGCTCGACCCGCAGACCGGCCTGTTGCCGCACCGCGCCGACGTGGTCACCGGCGCGCCGCTCGAGGTGGCCCGGGGGCACCTCGCAGAGCATGATCCAGCGGTTCCTGGTGGACATCGACCCGGTGTTCGCCGCGCGACAGTACCGGGTGTTCCGTGAGCGGTTCCGACCGTTCGGTCCGGCGATCCGGGAGTTCCCGACCGGCGTGGCCGGCGAGGGCGACGTCGACTCCGGTCCGCTGCCGCTGGGCATCAGCCTCTCGGCCACCGCGGTGACGATGGGCGCGGCCCGGGGGCAGGGTGACGACCGTTCTGCTCGCCATCGCCCTGGCGCCCCTGCCGCTCAGATATCGATTCGCGCCTTTTGCGGGTAATTCTTCAGTTACGTTACGTCCGTCGTACGTCTGTTGCCCGTCTGAAGGAGTCGTTGAGCCATGCACTTCCTCCCGGGGACGCAACGCTCCCTCCGGCTGACCCTCGCGGCCGCGACCGCAGCGCTCATCGGCTTCATCCCGGTGTTGACCGTCGCCACACCGGCCTACGCGGACCCCGGCGACATCGATTTCACCAGCGACCAGGAGTCGGTGGAGAGCGACGCGTTCGTCTTCGAACTGATCCGCGAGGCCGGCGGCCCCGGAAGCCCCAAGCTCGACCTCGAGTACCTGACGGTCGACGGCACGGCGGAAGCCGGCAAGGACTACACCGGGATTCCCCTCACCACCACGTCGTTCCCGGCGAACAGCACGCGGGCCGTCACCAAGAAGATCACGGTGCAGGGGCTCACCGACGACCTGGACGAGGACGACGAGACCTTCACCCTCCGAATCACCGGTGCCGGCGGAGGGGCGCCGGTCGTCGAGGCCCAGGGCATTCTGGACGACGACGACGCGACCCCGACGTACGCCCTCTCGGTGCCCGACCCGGTGACCGAGAACGCGGGCAGCGCGCGGATCACCGCGACCCTGTCGCATGTCTCCGGGCGCAACGTGACGATCTCGGCGCCGAGCTCGGACGACACGGCCGTGCAGCCGGACGACTACACCGCGAGCCCCGGAGTCATCACCGTCACGGCGGGCTCGCTGACCGGCTACAAGGATGTCCCGATCATCGACGACACCCGTGACGAGGAGGACCTCGAGTTCTTCAAGGTGACCGGTGCGACCGGCAGCAACGGCGAGCAGCGCACGGGCTCGGTGCTGCAGGTCAACATCGGGGACAACGACGTGATGCCGACGCTGGACATCGCCGCGCCGGGCGCGGTCACCGAGGGCGGCCAGCTCGACTTCACCGTCTCTCTGTCCGCGCCGTCCAACCGGACGGTCACCGTGCTGGCGAGCACCGAGGCCGGCACCGCCACCTCGGCCGACTTCACGCCGTTCAGCAACCAGCCGGTGATCTTCATGCCGGGCTCCACGTCCGAGACGGTGTCCGTACAGACCACTCTCGACGCCCTGAACGAGCTCGACCCGGAGGCGTTCAAGCTCAAGCTCTCCTCGCCGGCTCCGGCACTCCCGGTGCACTACACGGCCGGCACACTGGAGGCGACCGGCAGTGTCACCGACGACGACGTCCTGCCGGTCGTGTCGCTGACGCCGCCGACGGTCGCCGAGGGCGACTCCGGCACCTCCAGCAAGACCATGACGGTGGCTCTGGACAACCCGTCCGGCCGTGAGGTGAAGGTCGGCTACACGGTGCAGAGCGGCACCGCGACCGAGGGCGAGGACTTCGAGGCGGTCACGCCGGGCGAGCTGACCTTCGCCGCCGGCGAGCAGTCCAAGACGTTCGTCGTCAAGGTCAAGGGCGACGTCAAGGACGAGCCCAACGAGACCCTCACGGTGACCCTGTCCAACACCGGGGGCACCGCGAGCCTGGCGCCGAGCGCCGCGCACACGGTGACCATCAACGACGACGACGCGAAGCCGACGCTGGACACCTTCCCGAACCTGACGGTCGACGAGGGCAACACCGCGGTCGGCAAGAGCATCCAGGTCGCCCTGTCCAACCCCAGCTCCCAGACGATCACGCTGGACGTGACAGCGACGGACGGCACCGCGCTGGTCGACGGCAGCGGCCCGGGCAGCAACGACTTCGACGCGCCCAACAGCACCGTGACGATCCTGCCCGGCGACACCACGGCGACCGTGCTGTTCCAGGTCAACGGCGATGACGTGTACGAGGGCGACGAGGACGCCACGATCGAGGTCGCGACGCAGATGGACGACAACGCGGTGACCGCCGGCGACAAGACCTCGACCCTGACCCTGACCAACGACGACAGCAAGCCGTCCGTCGTCCTGTCCGTCGAGTCCGGCAAGAAGGAGGGCCAGACCGCGGCGGTCAGCGCCACCGTCACGGGCGTCTCGCAGGACGCGATCACCATCGGCCTCACCGCGGCGGGCGACTCGGTGTCGGGCAGTGACGCCGCGCAGTCCCAGGACTTCGACGCGAGCAACCTGACCAGCACCGTCAGCCTGGCCGGCGGCGCGGTCAGCAACCCGCGCCCGCTCGGCACGATCGACCTGCTCACCGACTTCATCGACGAGAATCCGCAGACGGTCAAGATCTCGCTCACCGGCATCCCGGCGGTCGCCCCGATCTGGCTGACCATCGGCGACGGCGACGAAGACATGCTGCCGACCATCGTGCCCGCGGCCAGTCCGGTGCAGCACGACGAGGCCGACGGCGCCGTGAACATCCCGGTGGACCTGGACTTCACCCAGAACGGCAACCTGGCGACCTCCACCGAGCGGAACATCACCGCCGCCTGGAGCACGGCCGACGGCACCGCCGAGAAGCCGGCCGACTACACGTCCACGCCGGGCACCGTCACGTTCAACGCCGGTGTCACCACCGCGCAGATCCCGGTGAGTATCGAGCAGGACAACCGGTACGAGCTCACCGAGACCTTCGCCGTGCAGCTTTCCTCGCCGTCGCCGTCCGACACCCCGATCGCGCCGGCCGGCGTGACCGTGGAGATCGCCGACGACGACAGCGGCCAGAAGCCGGTCCTGAACGGGCTCGGCGCACCGGCCCAGGCTTTCCGTGAGGGCACGGTGGGCTACGCGGACTTCTCGGTGCAGCTCGACCGTGCGGCCTCCGAGGACGTCGCCGTCCGCGTGTGGATCACCGACGGCACCGCCAAGCACGGCGACCTGACGCCGGGCAACGACGACTTCCTGATGCCGACGACGCCGGTGACGGTCCTGGCGGGCCAGGACAAGGTGACCGTCCCGGTCACGATCAAGGACGACACCGTCTTCGAGACCAGCGAGACGGCGACCGTCCACGTCGAGGTGGCCGCGGATGAGAACGACGCCGTCGACGCGATGAGCCCGGTGACGGCGAGCCTCAGCATCGTCGACGACGACCCGATGCCGGCGGTGACGCTGAGCAGCGTCACCATGGGCGAGGGAACCGGACCGCAGAACATCGTGGGCACGGTGGCCGGCCAGACGCAGGACCCGATCACGGTGACCCTGGCGGCGGCCGGTGCGGTCAACGCCGGCAGTAACCCCGCCGAACCGGAGGACTTCGACGCGTCCGGCCTCGGCGCGCAAGCCATCCCGGGTGGCAACATCCCGGGCGGCACGGTCGACCTGGGCACGATCAGCTTCCTCGACGACCAGGCCGACGAGTACGACGAGACGGCCAAGGTCACCATGACCGGATTGACCTCGACGGTGACGGCGTGGCAGACCATCACCGACAACGCGGACGACAAGCCGCCGGCGGTGGCCGTCGACCCGACCGCCACGGTCGTCGAGAACGCCGGGAACGCGCTGGTGCCGGCGTCGCTCGACTTCACCGACAGCGACGACGCGACCTCGAGCCAGCGGATCGTGACCGCCGTGTACGCCACCGCGAACGGCGCCGCCAGGGCGACGAGTGACTACACCGCCGCCCAGACCGGAGCGACGGTCACCTTCGCCGCGGGGGACACGACCAAGAACATCCTGATCCCGATCACCAACGATCTGTTCTTCGAGCGGGACGAGACGTTCACGGTCACCATCTCCGACCCGCTCCCGACCGGCGCGACCCTCGGGAACGACGTGTCCACGGTGACGATCACCGACGACGACGACTCGCGGAAGCCGACGTTCTCGGTCGCCGACGTGGCGTTCACCGAGGGCGCCAGCGGCGGGGACGCGGTCTTCACCGTCGCCCTCTCGAAGGTCACCACCCAGGCGGTCGAGTTCGACGTCACCATCGTCGACGACACCGCGACGCACGGCTCGAACATGACCGGGCCCGGCCAGAACGACTTCACCGAGCCGTCCGCCACGGTCACCGTCCCGGCGGGCTCCGACCACGTGGACTTCTCGGTGCCGGTCGCGAACGACACGGCCTACGAGGGCGAGGAGGAGGCCACCCTGACGGTGGAGCGGGCCTCGGGTGAGGACGACGCGACCGGATCGGCCGACTCCAGCGACCTGGTCATCACCGACGACGACGCCAAGCCGTCCGTCGAGCTGACCGCGACGTCCGGCACCGAGGGCTCCGACCTGACGATCCGGGCCGTGGTCACCGGCGTCGCGCAGCGCGACTTCCCGTTCGACCTGGCCTTCGCCGGGTACAGCACGGAAGGCGTCGACCCGGCCGAGTCCATCGACTACACCGACAACGGGCTCTCCGGAGTGATCCCCGGCGGCTACAACCCGACCCGGCCGCTATCGCTGGGCACGGTGACGCTGGAGCAGGACCAGATCGACGAGCCGGCCGAGTTCTTCCGGATCACCGCGACCGACCACGACGACCCGGACCGGTACGTCTCCAGCGTCTACAAGATCAACGACGATCAGAACGACCTGCCGCCGTCCATCGCGATCGACGAGGTCACCACGATCGACGAGGGCGAGGAATCGGTCGACGTGCGGGTGGCCCTCATGTTCGACGGTGCCAACGACGCCACCTCGACCGAGCAGGACCTGTCGGTCGGCTGGAAGACCACCGACGGCACGGCCAAGGCGGGCTACGACTACACGACGCAGGACGAGGTGCTCGACTTCCCGGCCGGCGTCACCGAGGCCATGGCGAGCGTTCCGATCGAGGACGACGGCGTCGAGGAGCCGACCCAGTCCTTCTCGATCACCCTCTCCGGCGCCATGCCCAAGGGCATCGTGATCGACGAGGGCACCGGCCAGGTCCAGATCACCGACGACGACGCCGCCGTGGCGCCGACGCTGCTGACGAGCCCGGCCAACAGCCGGCCGGGCCCCGGCCTGGTCACCGTCTACGGCCAGACCCGCGAGGGCGCGCAGGTGCGGGTCTACGCCGCCGCGCCGTCCACCCCGACCAAGTGGTTCTCGGCGGCCACCACGACCGCCGACATCGAGGGTCAGTACTCCGTGGCGGTGCCCTTCGACATGGGCTACTGGCTGCAGGCGCGGGTGATCGGCAGCGGGAACTCCACGCCGAAGCTCGTCAAGGTCAGCCTCCTGCCGACCTTCACGGCCACGTCCACGGTGGCGGGGACGGTGAACTTCGCGGTCGGCAGCAGCCCGAAGCTGAACGGCCTGTCGGTCACCATCCAGCGGCAGAACGCCAACGGCAGCTGGTCGGCCGTGGCGCGCGGCGTCACGGCGGGCACCGCGAGGACGTACGTCTTCCGGCTCACCGGCCAGAGGTCGCGCACGAAGATGACGTTCCGGGCCGTGCTCGCGGACAACGCGGCGTACGGCGTGACCGCCGGGACGTCGACCAACCGGGTGGTGACGATCCGCTGACGCACCCCTGAACGGACAGAACCGGGGCGGCCGATCGGCCGCCCCGGTTCTGTTTCTCCGCTCCCTCAGTCGACCTCGGCGGCCGCCTCCGCGAACTGGGCCGAGTAGAGCCGGGCGTACGCGCCACCCGCTGCCATCAGCTCGTCGTGCGTGCCCTGCTCGACGATCGCGCCGGAGTCCATCACCAGGATCACGTCGGCGTCGCGGATGGTGGACAGCCGGTGCGCGATCACGAAGCTGGTCCGGCCCGACCGCAGCGAGTTCATCGCCCGCTGGATCAGCACCTCGGTGCGGGTGTCCACCGAGCTGGTCGCCTCGTCCAGGATCAGGATGCTCGGCTCGGCCAGGAACGCCCGGGCGATCGTGATCAGCTGCTTCTGGCCGGCGCTGACGTTCGAGCCCTCCTCGTCGATCACCGTCTCGTAGCCGTCCGGCAGCATCCGCACGAACGAGTCCACGTGCGCCGCCTCGGCCGCCCGCTGCACGTCCGCCATCACGAACGAGTCCGCCCCGTACGCGATGTTCTCCGCGATCGTCCCGCCGAACAGCCAGGTGTCCTGCAGCACCATGCCCATGTGCTCGCGGAGCTGCTCGCGCGGCATGGACGCGATGTCCACCCCGTCCAGGGTGATCCGCCCGCCGGTCACGTCGTAGAACCGCATCAGCAGGTTGACCAGTGTGGTCTTGCCGGCACCGGTGGGACCGACGATGGCCACGGTCTGGCCCGGCTCGGCCGCCAGCGACAGCCCGTCGATCAGCGGCTGATCCGGCACGTACCGGAAGGACACGTCCTCGAACGCGACCCGGCCCCGGACCGGCGGCATCTCGAGCGGCGCCGGGTCGCCGGACTGCTCATCGGCGTCGAGCAGCTCGAACACCCGCTCGGCCGACGCCACGCCGGACTGCACCAGGTTGGCCATGCTCGCCACCTGGGTCAGCGGCTGACTGAACTGGCGCGAGTATTGAATGAACGCCTGCACGTCACCCAGCGACAGCGAGCCGGTCGCCACCCGCAGACCACCGACGACGGCCACCAGCACGTAGTTCAGGTTGCCGATGAACATCATGGCCGGCTGGATCAGCCCGGAGACGAACTGCGCGCGGAAGCTGGACGCGTACAGGCCGTCGTTGTGCTGTTTGAAGGTCTCCACCGCCTCGTTCTGGCGGCCGAAGACCTTCACCAGCGAGTGGCCGGTGAACATCTCCTCGATGTGCCCGTTCAGCTTGCCGGTGGTCGCCCACTGCTTGACGAACTGCGGCTGCGACCGCTTGCCGATCCGGGTGGTCACCCAGATCGAGACGGGCACGGTGACCAGCGCGATCAGCGCCAGCAGCGGGGAGATCCAGAACATCATGGCCAGGACGCCGATGATCGTCAGCAACGCCGTGATCAGCTGCGCGAAGGTCTGCTGGAGCGTCTGCGCGATGTTGTCGGTGTCGTTGGTGGCCCGGCTCAGCACCTCGCCCCGGGCCTGCTGGTCGAAGTAGGACAGCGGCAGCCGGGCCAGCTTGTTGGACACGTCCTGCCGGAGCCGGAAGACGACCAGCTGCACCAGGGTCGCGACGAGCCGGCCCTGCAACGCGGCGAAGACCGACGCGCCGACGTAGACCAGCGCCACCCAGGCCAGGATGTGCATCAGCTTGTCGAAGTCGACGCCCTGGCCGGGCACGAAGTCGATGCCGGACAGCAGGTCGGCCTTGTTGCCCGCGCCCTGGTTGCGCAGGTTCTCGACCGCCTGCTCCTTGGTCACGCCGGCCGGCAGCGTCTTGCCGACGACGCCGGAGAAGACGACGTCGGTGGCGTGGCCGAGCAGCCGGGGGCCCAGCACGGTCAGGAAGACGCTGGTGATGCCCAGCAGCAGCACCGCGCCGGCCTGCACCTTGTGCGGGCGCAGCAGCCCGAGCAGCCGCAGCAGCGACCCCTTGAAGTCCTTCAGTTTCTCGGCCGGCGCGCCGCCGGCCATCATCATCCGCCCGGGTCCGCCGATCGGCGGCCCGGCAGGTCTGCGAGCGGGAGCGGTCACGCTCTGCCTCCCGAACCGGAAAAAAACAAGGACGCGATCATGATCTCGCTCCGCTCCCTCATGCCGCGGCCTCCTGCTCAGTCAACTGCGACAACACGATTTCCCGGTACGTCTCGTTGGAATCCATCAGGTCGGAGTGGGTGCCCTCGCCGACCACCCGGCCGTCGTCCAGCACGATGATCCGGTCGGCGTCGCGGATGGTGCTCACCCGCTGCGCCACGATCACCACGGTGGCGTCGGCCGTCTGGTCCGTCAGCGCCGCGCGCAACGCCGCGTCGGTCGCGTAGTCCAGCGCCGAGAACGAGTCGTCGAACAGGTAGATCTCCGGCTTGTGCACCAGCAGCCGGGCGATCGCCAGGCGCTGCCGCTGTCCGCCGGAGACGTTCGTGCCGCCCTGCGCGATCGCCGCGTCCAGCCGCCCGTCCATCCGCTCGACGAAGTCGCGGGCCTGCGCCACGTCGAGCGCCGCCCACAGGTCCTCGTCGGTGGCGTCCGGATTGCCGTACCTCAGGTTGGAGGCGACCGTCCCGGTGAACAGGTAGGGCCGCTGCGGCACGATGCCGACCACCCGGGACAGCAGCGCCGGGTCGAGCTCGCGCACGTCCACGCCGTCCACCAGGACCGTGCCGCCGGTCGCGTCGAACAGCCGCGGCACCAGGTTGAGCAGCGTGGTCTTGCCGGAGCCGGTGCTGCCGATCACCGCGGTCACCTCGCCGGGCCGTGCGGTCAGCGAGATGCCGCTGAGCACCGGGGCCTCGGCGCCCGGATAGTGGAAGTCCACCCCGCGCAACTCGAGGTCACCGTGCAGGCTCAGGCTGGTCACGGGCTTCGCCGCGATGCGTACGGAGGACTCGGTGTCCAGAACCTCCTCGATGCGTTCGGCGCACACCTCGGCCCGCGGGATCATGACGAACATGAAGGTGGCCATCATGATCGACATGAGGATCTGCATCAGGTAGCTGAGGAACGCGGTCAGCGCGCCGATCTGCATGTCCCCGGCGTCGATCCGGCCCGCGCCGAACCACAGCACGGCCACGCTGGACAGGTTGACCACCAGCAGCACGACCGGGAACATCAGCGCCATCAGCTTGCCGACCTTCAGCGCCACGTCGGTCACCTCGGCGTTGGCGTCCTCGTAGCGCTGCTGCTCGCGGTCGTCGCGGACGAACGCGCGGATCACCCGGATGCCGGTGATCTGCTCGCGCATCACCCGGTTGATCTTGTCGATCTTCACCTGGAGGGTGCGGAACAGCGGCCGCATCGCCCGGATGATCAGGCCGACCAGCAGCACCAGGATCGGAACGATGACCAGGATCAGGCCGGAGAGCGGCACGTCCTGGTGCAGCGCCAGCAGGATGCCGCCGAAGCACATGATCGGCGCCGACACCATCAACGTGAAGGTGAGCAGCACCAGCATCTGGACCTGCTGCACGTCGTTGGTGGTCCGGGTGATCAGCGACGGCGCGCCGAACTGGCCCACCTCGCGGGCGGAGAACTCCTGCACCCGGTCGAAGATCGCGCCCCGCACGTCCCGGCCCACCGCCATCGCGGTCCGGGCGCCGAAGTAGACGGCCACGATCTGCGCCGCGATCTGCAGCACCGTGATGCCGAGCATCTCGCCGCCGACCATCATCACGTAGCCGGTGTCGCCGTTGACCACGCCGTTGTCGATGATGTCGGCGAACATGGTCGGCAGGTAGAGCGTCGCCAGGGTCTGCACCAGCTGGAAGGCGACGACCAGCCAGATGTCTCTGCGGTAGGGCCGCAGGTGTGTTCTGAGGAGCTTGAGCAGCACTACTTTTCCCCGTTTCTCTCGTGCTTCCTCACGAGCAGTCCGTCGAGCAGCATGGACACCTGCTCGGACGCGTCGAAGTTCTCCGGGTCGCCGAACGGCCCGAACGTGTTGGCCCCGGCGAAGAGCAGCAGCAGCCGCGCGGTCGCGCTGGGGGAGCGGCGCAGCGCCGCGCCGTCCGGCTCGATCACCGCGGTGAGCGCCTCCTCGAGTGCCTGGCGCCCGCGCATCATCCGGAGCGCGGTCTCCTTGTCGTGCGTCATCGCCATGTGCCGGGCGGCGTGCATGAGCCGAGCGTTCACCAGGAACCGCTGCTGGATCAGGTCGGTGGCCACCACCAGCCGCTCCCGCAGCGGGAGCGCCGGGTCGATGCCGGCCAGCCCGTCGAGTGTCGGCTGCGGGTCGAGCACCTGGAGGAGAGCGGCGATGACCAGCGAGTTCTTGTCCTTGAAGACGCCGAAGATGGTGCCCTCGGCGACCCCGGCGGAGGCCGCGATCTGCTTGGTGCTGATCTCCAGCCCGTGCTCGTGCAGGAGCGGCACGGTCGCCTCGATCAGGGCGGCGCGCCGATCCTCGGGTGCCATTGCCGGCACGCGCCGGCGTCGTTCCTCTTGCACGTCGCCCACTCTAATGAGCGAGTGCTCACTCAGCCACTGACATTTGTCATGTCTATCTTTCTTGACATCATGTATAGAATTCTTTACATGGGAGCGGAAGAGAGACGGGTCTGGATCCTCGGCATCGTCGCGGTGCTGGGCTATGCGGCCTACTGGATCGCAGTCGGCGCCGGTGCGGGCTATCGACCGGCGATGCTGTGGACCATCGGCGCCGCCATCGCGGCCGGCATCGCCGGGCACGTCGCGGCGGTGGCGATCTGGCCCGAGGGCGCGAACCAGAAGGATCAGCGCGACCGCGAGATCGACCGGTTCGGGCAGGCCGTCGGCCAGTCGATGCTGGTGATCGGCGGCGTCGCGGCGCTCGCCCTGGCGCTGGCCGAGACGTCGTACTTCTGGATCGCCAACACGATCTACCTGGCGTTCGTACTCTCCGCCGTGCTCGGCTCCACCACCAAGCTGGTCGCCTACCGCCGGGGGTTCCACCCGTGGTGAAACCCACCCGCATCACCAACGCGATCCGCGCGCTGCGCTTCGCCACCGGCGAGATGACCCAGGCGGACCTGGCCGAACGCCTCGGCGTGACCCGGCAGACCGTCATCGCCATCGAGCAGGGCCGCTACTCGCCCTCGCTGGAGGTGGCGTTCCAGATCGCCCGCATCTTCCAGGTGCCGCTCGAGCAGGTCTTCCACTACCCGTCAGGAGACGAACCATGATGAAGGCGATCACCCAGCATCGGTACGGGTCGTACGAGGTGCTGACCTACGAGGAGATCGACCGGCCGACACCCGGCGCGGGCCAGGTGCTGCTGCGGGTGGCCGCGGCCGGTGTCGACCCCGGCCAGTGGCACATGATGGCCGGCCTGCCGCTCGCCGCCCGCCTCGCGTTCGGCCTGTCCCGCCCGCGCGCCCGGGTCCGAGGCCGCGACGTGGCCGGCACGGTCGTCGCGCTCGGCCCCGCGCTTCCTATGGGTAAGCAGAGCAAAGCGACGGTGCCCGGCCCGGCGCTTCCTATGGGTAAGCAGAGCAAAGCGACGGTGCTCGGACCGGCGCTTCCTATGGGTAAGCAGAGCAAAGCGACGGTGCGAGGGAGCGTCACGGCCCTGGCCGTGGGTGACGAGGTCTTCGGCGTGGCCGACGGCTCCTTCGCGGAGTACGCGGTGGCCAAGGCGTCACTCGTCGTGCGCCGCCCCGCGTCGGTCACGCCGGTGCAAGCGGCCGCCACGCCCACCTCCGGCTACACCGCCCTGCGCGCGATCGCGAAGACCTCCCTCGCGCCCGGTCAACGCGCGCTCGTCATCGGCGCGGGCGGCGGCGTCGGCACGATGCTGGTGCAGGTTCTCGCGTCCCGAGGGGTGCTGGTCACCGGGGCCTGCAGCGCGTCCAAGCTGGACCTGGTCCGTTCGCTGGGCGCCGCCTCGGTGATCGACTACCGCGTGTCCCCCTTGGGCGTCGGCTACGACGCGGTCTTCGACATCGCCGGCCTGCGCGGCCTCGGCGACCTGCGCGCGCTGCTCACCTCGCACGGCACGCTGGTCCTGATCGGCGGCGAGGACGACGGCCGCTGGGTGGGCGGCGCCACCACCCGCTCGCTGCGCGCCCACCTGCTCAACCTCGTCACGACCCAGCGCCTGCGCCCGGTGCTGGCCCTGGAAAATCGCGCCGACCTCGAGGAACTGGCATCCCTGCTGGCCGCCGGCACGCTCACCCCGCTGATCGACCGCACCTTCGCCCTGGCCGAAACCCCGGCAGCCCTGCGGCTCCTGATGGAGGGCGAGGCCCGCGGCAAGCTCGTCGTCACACCCTGAGCCGTTACACCTCGAGCGCGTTCACCTCAGGTGCTCGGCGAGGAGTTCGGCCGGTTGCGGGCGGCCGAGCAGGAAGCCTTGGCCGTAGCGGTAACCCAGGCCGGTGAGCAGGTACTGCTGGGCCTCGGTTTCGATGCCCTCGGCGACGACCGTGAAGTGCAGGCGATCGAACAGGCCCAGCAGGTGCCGGAGCATGGCGAGCGCCGGGTCGCTGCCGGCGGCGGCCTCCTGGATGAACCGGCGGTCGAGCTTGGCGCAGGTGATCGGCAGCCGGGTGAGAGCGGCGAAGTTGGCGAATCCGGTGCCGAAGTCGTCGAGAGCGATCCTGACACCGAGGCTCGCGAGGTTGCGCAGCACGTGCTCGTAGCGTTCGACGGCGGCGCTCTCGGTGATCTCCAGCTGGAGCTGGTCGGCGGGCAGGGCGGTCGACTCCAGGACGCCCGCGATGGTCGCGGTCAGGTCCGGGTCGGTCAGCTGGTACGGCGACACGTTGACGCTCATCACCAGGGGCAGTCCGCCTGCCCGCCACGCGGCGGCCTGCCGGCACGCCTGGTGCAGCACGGCCGCACCGAGGCGGTGGATCATCCCGTTCTGCTCGGCGAGCGCGATGAAATCCCGCGGTACGAGCAGCCGGCCGGGCTGCTGCCACCGGGCCAGGGCCTCGACGCCCATGACGCGATCGGTGTTCAGGTCGACGATCGGCTGGTAGTGGCACACGAACTCACGGTTCTCCAGGGCGTCCGGGATCGCCGCGGCGGTGTTCTGCCGGCGGAGGTCGTCGGCGGCCCGGCCGGGCTCGAAGACGCCCCGTTCGTGTCCGTCCTGGCGTGCCCAGCTCAGAGCCCGGCGGGCGTCCCGGATCCACCGATCCGGGCTCGTGCCGGCCGCCGGCTCCTCGACCAGGCCGTCGACGACCCGGAGCGGCGTGCCGCGGGTGCCGGACCCGGAACCGGCGATGGCGCTCCTGGCCTGGTCAGCGGCCTTGACAAGATCGTCGAGCGAGGCGGTGGCGGTGACGACGGCGAACAGGTCGTCGCCCAGGTGCGCCACGAAGTGCCCGTCGTCGGTGGCGAGCCGGTCCAGCCGGGCGCCGATGCCGGCGAGCAACTCGTCGAGGGCGTCACCATGGGCGTCGGACAGCTGGCCGAAGTCGCCGATGCTGAGCAGGCACACGCCCAGCCGCCCGGTCTCCGCGGCCTCGGTGATCCGTTCGGTGAGGTGGTCGTACAGGTGGGCGCGGTTGGGCAGCAGCGAGTACGGATCGTGCAGCTGCTGCCGGCGCAGACGGTCCTGCTGGTCGGCGAACACCCGCCGCCAGTGCAGCTTCTCGGCGCGGTTGAGGGTCTCCGCCGCGCGTACGGCCGCGGTGCGTTGCGCGCTGCTGGCCCCGGCGGCGATCCGGCCCAGCACGCTCGGGATCCGCTCGTGGTCCGAGGCGCCGGACACCAGCCGCGGCAGCCGTTCCGCGAGGAGCGCGATCGTGGCGCCGATCGCCGCCGGTGAGCCCATGCGCAGCTCGACCAGCCGCACCCCAACCCCGTGCCCAGCCGTCTGATCGGGTTCCGGTGCGCGGAGAGCGGCAAGCAAGTCGTGCAGCAGCAGTTCGAGGGACGCCCGGGTGCGAGCACGGCCCGCGGGCAGGAACCCCACGGCGGCGACCGCGGCGGTCCACCGGCGGGCGGTCTCCTGAACGGCAGGTGGTGGCGGCGGCGACGCGGCATCGCTGTCGGCCATCGCGGCGGTCCCTTCACTCGGCTGCCTCACGGGCCGAGGAGGCGAGGACCATCCGACCATGGTGGACAGCCGTGTGCCAGCAGAGCCCGCACGCCCGTCCCCACGAGATCAACCAGAAGGTAGGCGCAGGTCGACGCGGGTCCGGAGGAGGCCGGCCACCGACCGGAGACGTGACCGTTTGAGCGCCATATGGTGAAACGGCGACCCCGGACGAGTGACGGCGCTCAGCGTTTGCGTGCCACCGCACCCAGCCCGGTCGGCGTCGGCGGGTCGTCGGCATCCTCCGGGTCCGGGAACCAGTCGGTCACGGCGGTGACGCCCGGGTCGAGGATGTCGAAACCGGGGCCGATCAGCGCGGCGACCTCCGCGGCCGACCGGATGGTCGCCGGGGTGGGGGTGTTCTCGTACAGTTTCACCACCCGGGCCTGCTCCTCCAGTCCCGCCGGTGTGGTGTCCGGTCCGAGGTGCGACACCACCAGGTAGCTGCCCTTGACCAGCGCGTCGCCGATCTTCGAGACGATCTCGGCGGGCTTCGCCGTGTCCGGGACGAAGTGCCAGACCGCGACGGTCAGCACCGCCACCGGCCGGGCGAAGTCCAGCAGGTCCAGCACATCCGGGTGATAGAGGATCGAGTCGGGCTCGCGCAGGTCCCCCTCGATCACCCGGGCCCGCGGGTTACCGCGCAGCAGGCTGCGGCTCTGCTCGACCGCGATCGGGTCGATGTCGACGTACATGACCTTCGCCTCGGGGTCGGCCTCCTGGGCCACCTCGTGCACGTTGCCGATCGTCGGGATGCCGGACCCGATGTCGAGGAACTGGGTGATCCCGGCCGCCGCCAGCCATCGGATCGAGCGTCCGAGAAAGGCCCGGTTGGCCCGCGCCAGAACCTCCGCGCCGGGCATGAGCCCTTTGGCGCGCTCCCAGAACTCGCGGTCCACCTCGAAGTGGTGGTCACCGCCGAGCGCGTAGTCGTAGATCCGTGCCGCGTGCGGGACGGTGATGTCCACGCCGCCGGGCACCCAATCAGGTTTCTGCGTCACCGTGACCCCCGCTGCACACTCGATCGGGTTACGCCGATCATCCTATGTGCCCGCTCACCCGCCGCCCGGTCCCACCACAGGACCGTGCATCACCAGCAAAACCTCCGGCCATCACCCGACTATAGTCGCTCGACTAGTAAGCAGAGCTCATCGGTAGCCAGTCTCGTCGGCGGTTTTCCACGGGTTCGCCGGGCGAGTAGCTGCTCTCGCCGAGGATCAGCGGCCACCGGCCGGTGCTGTGGTGGCCGGCCCGCGGCGAGCCCCAGAGGCCCGGCGGGGAGGGTCGTCGGTGATCCAGGCGAGCGGTCCGGCCTTCCGCCCTGGAGGGAGTTCCCTGTGCGCACCGTACCGGCGGGACCGTCCCGCTCCCCGGAGGGAACGGGACGGCCGCCGGAAGAACCACCTGTCAGAGGGCCGGAAGAACCACCTGTCAGAGGGTCAGGGCCCACCGGTTGAGCACGCCGGTGTCCTGGGACGCGGCGTCCTGGACCCGGAGCTTCCAGGAGCCGTTCGCCGTCTCGGTGCTGAGGTTGACGGTGAACGTCTTCTTGAGGTCGTCCGCGCTGCCGTCGGCGCGGTTGTGCAGGACGTACGCGGTGCCGTCCGGTGCGATCAGCGACACCACCAGGTCACCACGCCAGGTGTGGGTGATGTCGACGGTCACCGTGCTGCTCTGCGACGGCGTGGCCTCGCAGCCGCTGATGATGATCTCGCTGTCGAAGGTGGAGTTGTCGTTGATCACGACGTCGCTCTCGTTGCTGCCGTTGCAGCCGGGAAGGCCGTTCACGGTCAGGTTCACCGTCACCGTACGGGCGACCGACGGCGACGTGGCGACCAGTGTGAGCTGGTAGGTGCCCGAGCCGAGCGTCTCCGACGTGGTGATCGTGGCCGTGGTCGAGCCGCCCGCGGTGACCGTGGCCGGGTCGAAGTCGACCGTGACGCCGGCCGGGAGCCCGGTCGCCGAGAACGTGACGTCCTCGGCCTCGCCGGCGATGACCGTGGTGTTCACCGTCGTCGTGGCGGTCTCGCCCGGGTCGACGGTGAGGGACGTCGGCGTGGCGGCGGCCGTGAAGTTGTTCGCCACGCAGTCGTCGTTGTCGCCGCCGGCCACGTTGACCGAGTTCCACGCCGACTGCACGGCCTTGAACTCGGGGCTGCACAGGCCGTACAGGTCCGTCGCCGCGGCCAGGCTGTGCGCCCGGGCCGAGTTGGACGGCGTCGTGGTGTTGACGTACGGGGTGTTCGAGACGAAGTACGTGTCGAGCGCCCGGAACCAGATCTTCTCCGCCTTGGCCCGGCCGATGCCGGTCACCGGGGCGGCCGCGCCGCAGAGCGGGGAGTTGCCGTACTCGGTCTCGCCACTGCCCTCGGCCAGGTTGAAGAAGAAGTGGTTGGCCGGGCCCGAGGAGTAGTGCACGTCGACGTTCTTGGTCGAGGTGGACCAGCAGCTGTGCGAGGCGCCGTCCAGCGACGGGTTGTACATGTAGCGCAGCGGCTCGCCCGTACCGAAGATGTCGATCTTCTCGCCGATGTCGTAGTCACCCGGGTCGGTGGCGTTGTCGGCGTAGAACTCCACCATGTTGCCGAAGATGTCGCTGGTGGCCTCGTTGAGACCGCCGGACTCGCCGGAGTAGGTGAGGCCGCCGGGCACCACGTTCTCGGTGACGCCGTGCGACATCTCGTGGCCGGCCACGTCGATCGCGACCAGCGGGCGGGCGTTGCCCTCGCCGTCGCCGTACGTCATCTGCGCGCCGTCCCAGAACGCGTTGACGTACGCGCTGCCGTAGTGCACCCGCGACGGCACGCCCGTGCCGTTGCCGAAGATGCCGTTGCGGCCGTGCACGTTGGTGAAGTAGTCGAACGTCTTCGCCGCGCCGTAGTGCGCGTCGACCGCGGCGGACGCCCGGTCGCTGTTGGCGCCGTTGCCCCACACGTTGTCGGCGTCGGTGAAGGTGGTGCAGGTGCCCGAGGTGCGGTTACCCATGTCGCAGGTGCGTCCGCTGCCGTGGGCGGGGTCGACCAGGGAGTACGAGGATCCGGACTGCGTCGAGTCGACGGCCACGGTGCCGGTGTAGATGCCGGTGCCGCTGCCGACGACCTGCTCGATCTCGTCGTACGAGCCGATCCACGCGCCGGTCCTGGCGTCGGCGATGACGTGCAGCTTCGACGGGGTCTGGCCGTCCGGCGCCCAGCCGGTGACCACGGTCTCCCAGGCGAGGCGGCCGGTGCCGCTGCTCGCGTCGACGAAGAGCTCGGGCTTGCCGGTCGAGGTCACCTTGCCCTTGAAGGTCGCGGTCGCCGCGGTGCGGGCCTTGGCCTGCGCGTACGCCGGGGTGGTGTCCAGGTTCAGCGGCTTGTCGAGGCCGGCCGTGGAACCGGCGTAGGCGCCGTCCTTCTTGGTGCGGATGATCAGGTCGCCGCCGTACACCCGGAGGCCGTTGTAGGTCCGGGTGTAGCGGGTCACCCCGAGTCCGGTGCTGTCGGTCTTGCTGCTGTAGACCGCGAACGTGTCCTTGGCCGAGCCGCGGACGTCGGCCTGGTGCGCCTGGAGCGCGGAGCCGGCGGCGGCGAGCAGTGACGGTGCGGGTTTCGGCGGTGCGGCGGACGCGGTCGTGGCGGTGACCACGAGACCGGTTCCGGCCAGCAGGGTGATGCCGGCCAGAGCGAGAGCCGTTTTCAAGCTTGTCTCCCCACTCGAAAGATGAACCTTCTTCGATATCTGAGATCATGGAAGGTTCAACCGTCATTGGGAAGACATTGACGTAAGTAAATTTAAGGTTTCTTGGCGGTACCGGGAAGTGGTATAGGTCGAAGGCCGCTGTTCCACTTCCGTCCCCGCGGCCGGACCGGGGGCTACGGTCGGTCCATGCGCATCCAGGGCAAGCTCCTCGACCGCTTCAACGGCTGTGTCACGGCGGCGCAGAACTCGAAACGCTGGGGTCCGGCGGCGCGGCGCCGGCTCACCGTCATCACCTACACGGGCCGCCGCTCGGGCCGCACGTTCAGCACCCCGGTCGGCTACCGCCGCACCGACGACGGCGTCGTCATCGGCGTGCGGCTGCCCGACTCGAAGGCGTGGTGGCGCAACTTCCTGGACGAGGGCGGCCCGATCTCCCTGCGCCTCGACGACACCGACCGGACCGGCCACGCGACCGCCCATCGCGACGCCAAGGGCCGCGTGAGCGTGACCGTGCGCCTCGACGCCTGACGGAGATCAGCGCTGGAGGCCCTTCCACTCCCGCGCGAGAATGGCCCAGACCTCGGTGTCGTGGCGCTTGTCCAGGTAGGGGAAATCCTCGCGGAGCGTGCCCTCCAGGGTCATGCCCAGCCGCCGGGCGACCGCGCGGCTCGCCTCGTTGTCCGGGCGGCACTTCCAGTTCGCCCGATGCCAGCCGCGCTCGGTGAAGGCGTAGTCGAGCAGCCGGGCCGCCGCGCGGGTGACCAGGCCCCGGCCGGCGCCGGCCGGTTCCAGCCAGCAGCCCACCTCGCACTGGCCCGCGGCGGCGTCGACGTTGATCAGCATGACGCCGCCGACCAGGGTGCCGTCCAGCCAGATGCCGAACAGCCGGGCCTTGTCCTCGGCCTGCAGGTCGGCGTAGCGCTGCAGGACCCCGCGGGCCGACTCGAGGTCGGTGCTGCGGGACGTCCAGGGGATCCACGGGTCGACGTAGTCGCGGGCGCGGTCGATGTGCGCCAGGAATTCCTCGGCCTGCCACGGTTCGAGGGGGCGCAACCGCGCCCCCTCGCTCAGCTCTGTCACGAACACACCGCGGAGCCTAACCGGCCGTGAGCCTCAGGTAATCCAGATTGAAGCCGCCGGTCTCACAGAACACCGTCACCAGCTGATCGCCGGCCGCGAGCGTCACCGGCACGTGGATCGACCGGTATGCGGCCCAGCCGCCGGTGTCCGGGACGGAGACGGTCGCCGGCGCGGTCCCGGCCGCGTCCCGGAACGTGATGGCGTCCGGCGCGGCGGCCCCGGATCCGTTGGCCACGCGCAACTCCAGGTCGTAGGAGCCGGCGACGGCGAGGTTCACCCGGTAGGACAGCCAGTTGCCGGGCGCCGTCCAGCCGACGTTCTTGCCGCCACTGGCCGACGCGGTGCTCTCGATGAAGGTGGCGCCGCCCTCGGTCCAGCCGTGCTGCGCGGCGTACGCCTCGGCCTCGACGATCGCGCCGGCCGGAGCTCCCGCCGGGCCGACCGTCAGATGGACGGTCACGTCCTTGCTCCGGACGCCGTCGGTCGCGGTGACGACGAATTCCCGGACGCCGGGGGTGGTGGGCCGGACGGTGAGGGAGCTGCCCTGGAGCGTCACGTCGCCGGGCAGATCGGCGCCGTAGAAGGAGATCGGCCCGCGACCGGTCGCCCGGAGCGGGATCGTCACCGTGCTCCACTGATCCGCCGTCACCGGTGGGACCGCGGCGACCGAGAACCCGTGGGACGTGGACGGCGGATCGGCGCGCCAGCGGTACGTGGCCCACGCCCCGGCCGGCACCGGCACCGTGAACGAACGGCCGGCCATCGTCAGCCGTACCGGGGTGGGAACGGTGTTGCTGTTGCCCAGGACCGCCACGAACTGGTCGCCGTCGCGGAACACCACGTTGCTCACCCCGGCGGCGGGCGCGCTGGACGCCACGCGCACGTGCCGCGGCGTCAGGTAGCGGGCGAACTGGCCGAGCTGGTACAGCTCCTCGCGTACCGAAAAGCTCCGGGTCCCGGTGTTGACCTTGACCATCCGGTTGGGCCACTTGGTGGTGCGGCCGACCTCTTCCCAGTCCACGTTGTTGTCGCGCTTGTCGGTCCAGTGCAGCGTGCCGCCGTCCTGGTCGGTGGTCTGCGCCCAGAGGATGTACGAGCTCGCGTCCAGCCGGAAGTAGCTGCTCACGGTGGCGGGGCTGAGGTCGCTGGTCTCGGTCATGTGCACCGGCTTGCCGAACTCGCGCCGCGCGTCGCGCATCACGGCCGGGTCACCCCAGTACGGGTGGAAGGCGATGCCGTCGGCCGCCCGGCGTACGCGCGGGTCGTTGAAGATCCGGTGGTAGTTCTTGGTCTCGGTGCTGTTCGGATCGCGCCAGTCCCAGAAGTTGAAGTCGTGCACGTACAGCCCGGTGTCCAGGCCTGCCGCGCGGACCTCGCGTCTGATGGCGAGCGCGAGCTTCTGCTGCTGCTCCCAGCTGATGTCCATGGCCGGGTAGACCACGTCCATCCCCGGCTCGTTGAGCAGGGTCAGGGTGTCGACGTGGATGCCGTGCGCCGCGTACGCCCGCAGGAACTTGACGTAGTAGCGGGCGAACACGTCGATGCAGTCGTCGCGCAGCTTGCCGACCTGGTAGTGCGCGCCCGCGCTGCCCGGGAGCGGCGCGACCTCGCCGGTGAACCGGTTGTTCGTCTTCATCCACGCGGGCGCGCTCCACGCCGACGCGAAGAAGGTGGCCTCCGGGTTGACCCGCTGGATCGCCTTGATCGTGGCGATGATCCTGGTGTCGACGTCCCGCCGGATCGAGAAGTGCTTCAGCTCGAAGTCCTCGGTCTCGCCCGCCGGCAACTCGTCGTAGGACCAGAACGGCAGGTGCTCGATCAGGTCCGGACTGCCGATGGTGAGCCGGAACCGGTCGAAGCCGGCCCCGCTGCCCGGGTCGGCGAGGAGGCGGATCGCCCGGTTGCGTTCGGCCGGGGTGAGCTTCCACAGATTGGACACACTGGTCTCATCAAGAGAGAAACCCATCCCGGTGTACGCCTGGGAGGCGCGGCTGGGGTCGATGACGACGGTGGTGTCCGCGGGGCCGTTCGTGGCTCGTGGCGCCCTGGCCCAGTGGTGACCCGCCTGGTCGGAGTAGGTCCCGGCGACCGACGGAACCGGCGTGGCCGACGCCGCCGGTGCGGCCGTCAGCACGAGCGCGAGCGTAACCGTGACGGATGTCAATATGCGCCTCATAGGCAAACACCTTAAACAAAGCCGTGACGTGTGGTCGATAACTCATCGCGGATGATCGGCTCCGGTGCCAGACTTCGGCTCATGAGCTGGCTCGACGCCTTCTACCACGCGACCTGGCAGGTCACCGGCACCCAGTCGATCTACTGGCGGGAGATCGTCGGCAACGCGTTCGGGCTCGGCTCGGCGCTGTTCGGGCTGCGCCGCATGGTGTGGGCGTGGCCGGTCGGCATCGTCGGCAACGTGCTGCTGTTCACCGTGTTCATGGGTCAGGCGGTCGGCAACGACCAGGGCACCCCGCTCTACGGCCAGGCCTCCCGCCAGGTCTTCTTCCTGATCACCAGCGTGTACGGGTGGTGGCGCTGGCGGCAGAACAGGCGCACCGGCGACGGCGTGGCGGTGACCCCGCGCTGGGCGAGCAACCGGCAGCGGGTGGCTCTGCTGGGCATCGCCCTGGCCGCGGTGGTGGTCTGCTTCGTGGTGTTCCGGGCGATCGGCGCCGGCTTCCCGGTGCCGTGGTGGTACTACCTGGCCGACTCCTGGATCTTCGTCGGCTCCATGCTGGCCACCTACGCCATGGCCCGCGGCTGGGTCGAGTTCTGGCTCTGCTGGATCGCCGTCGACCTGGTCGGGGTGCCCGAGCTGCTCCACTTCGGCTATTACCCCTCGGCCCTGCTGTACGCGTTCTACGCGGCGTTCGTGATCTGGGGTTTCGTCGTGTGGCTGCGGATCTCGCGACGCGACGCGATCCTGCCGCCCCGCCTGGAAGCGGTCGGCTGAACTTTCCCCTTTTCGCCGCCCCCGTGATCCTCGGTGCGGTTTATTCGCGGCATGCGACTCAGGAACTCTCTCGTTGCCGCGGGCGTGCTGGCCGGCCTCCTCGCCGCGGCGGCCCCGTCGGCGGCGGCCGGCCCCGACCTCTGGCTCCAGGACGGCTACGGACCCGGCCGGACGGGCTACAACCCGTCCGAATCGGTGATCAACACCGGCACCGTCGCCAAGCTCAAGCTCCGCTGGACCGTGAAGGCCACGCTCGAGCCGGAGGGCTGCGAGCCCAAGCCACAGCCGCCGCTGGTCGCCAACGGGAAGATGTTCCTGCTGAACGACGGCTCCATCTCCGCCTACAACAACGTCAACGGCAAGAAGCTGTGGACGGTCGGCCAGGCCTACTTCGACGGCAACCGGATGACGGTGGCCGGCGGCTACGTCCTCGGCACCGAGGTCAACTGCTTCTCGCAGAGCGACTACTCCACCAACGTCGTGGCCATCAACCCGAACACCGGCCAGCTGGTCTGGGACGAGATCCAGAGCTACAGCATCACCAGCTCGGTCGCCGACAAGGGCGTCTTCGTGGTCTCCGGCGTCTGCGGCATCTGCGACGACGAGGAGTACGGCGTCACCGCGTTCCGCATCTCCGACGGCAAGCGCCTGTGGAGCCGCACCAACCACATCCTGGCCGGGCCGGTGTCGGCGAACGGCCGGATCGTGCTGCGCGACACCCGGCACGCGCAGATCCAGATCGTCGACATCGCCGACGGTGACGTCCTGGGCGGCGCCGCGGCCTGGCAGGTCGCCGCGGCCAACCCGGCCGGCACCCAGTTCTACCTCTTCAACACGGCCGGGATCGCCGCCTTCGACGCGTCCGCCATGAAGGCCAAGTGGACGGTGCGGAAGGAGTCCGGCGCCCTCATCTCGGACGGCAAGCGGGTCTTCGTCGCCTCGGCCAACCGGATCAACGCGTACAACGCCACCACCGGCAAGCTCACCTGGACCCGGGCCCTGGCCGACCCACGCAAGCTGATCCGGGCCGGCGGCCTGCTCTACGCCCTCTCCGGCAAGAAGCTTGTCATCCTCGCCCCGGCCACCGGCAAGACCGTCGTCAACGGCACCGCCTACGGCGCCGTGACCGACCACGTGGTCGCCACCGGCGGCCGCCTCTACACCACCAGCGGCTCCACGGTTCGCGCCTACACCCCCTGACCCGCAGTTCGTCACGCGCGTCGGCCGGTCCCGCTTCCGGGGCCGGCCGACACGCCGTTCCGGGGCTTCGGCGTTCGCGGCACGCCACGATCTGGAAGTGGCCAGCCGTTCGGCCGGCCCGCGACGCCGAACGGCCATTTCCATGGGCGCGTGATGCTCGGTTGCGCCTAGGAAGGACGCATGGCCAACGAAGTCACTGTTCCGCTTCTGCCGTGTGCGTCCGTCGAGGACATCGTGGAGTTCTACCGGGCGCTCGGGTTCGAGACGACCTACCGGCAACGCAAGCCCTATCCCTGCGCGGGGCTGCGGCGAGAAGACCTTCATCTGCAGTTCTTCGAGATGGACGGCTTCGACCCGGCCCAGTCCTACGGGTCCTGCCTCGTTCTCACGTCCGACATCGAGGGGCTGCACCGGGCGTTCGCCGACGGGATGCGAGCCGCGTACGGGAAGATTCTGGTGTCCGGGACGCCGCGCATGACGCGGCCGCGGGCGCGTAAGAACAACGACGGGGTGGGCGGGTTCAGCGTCATCGACCCGGGCGGCAACTGGATCCGCGTCGTGCACCACAACCCGGCCGGGGACGCTGCGCCGGGCGGGGATGCCGCGCCTGCCGGGGATGCCGCGCCTGCCGGGCGGCTGGGCAAGGCTCTGGCGAACGCGGTCGTGCAGGCTGACTCCCGGGGTGAGACCGGGCAGGCCGTGCGGATCCTCGACAGCGCACTGGCCCGCTCGGCGCCCGGCGACGATCCGGTCGAGCTGGTCGAGGTCCTCGTCTATCGCGCCGAGCTCGCGCTGGTGCTGAACGACCCGGACACCGCGGCGGCGATGCTGGACCGGGCCGGCCGGGTCGAGCTGACCGCCGGCGAGTCGGAGCGGGCTTCCGGCGCGCTGGCGAACGCCGCCGACCTGAAGGCCAGTAGCGCGTGACGGCTCAGTGCCGCGTGACGGCTCAGTGCCGCGTGACGGCTCAGTGCCGCGTGACGGCTCAGTGCCGCGTGACGGCTCAGTGCCGCGTGACGGCTCAGTGGTACTTGAGTTCGCCCGCGCGGATCTCCGCCCGGACCGTGTTCTCCGGCGGGGCCAGGGGGCAGAGCCACTGGTCGTCGTACGCGCAGCTCGGGTTGTAGAGGTAGTTGAAGTCGAGGCGCACACGGCCGGCGGACAGCGGGACCACCCCGCGGCCGTGTGTGCCCTTGACCGTGTCCGTGAGGTAGCGCCCGCCGCCGTAGGAGGACGGCCCGCACGTGGCGTCGCGCACCGGCAGGAACAGGCCGCCACCGTAGGCGGCCAGCCACCACAGGGACAGCTCGCCGTACGGGGTGTCGAGGATGCCGACCCGGGTGTAGCGGCAGACGCCGTCCGGCCCGCCGGTGTCGATCTCGATCTCGCCGTCGGCGGGCCTCACCACCGCCTCGACGACGGCCTCCTCGTCCGGCGGGAAGTACGGCAGCCCGTCGAACTGTGAGCCGCGCGGGATCGGGGACTGCGGGTGGTCGCGGAACAGCTCGTCCCGGGCGGCGCGCCAGCCGGTGACGTCGGTGTCGGCGAGGTACATGCGGGCGACGGCGGTCCGGAAGGTGGCCAGGTCCAGTGCGTCCATCCGCACCACGCTATCCGGGGACGCGTACCCGGTGCAGGGTTTGCCGGACCTCGTTGCCCTTGCCGTCGGCCGCCGAGATGCGCAGCGACACGTCGGCGCCGGCGGCGGGACGCAGGTGGGCGACGCCGCGGTCGCCGACGCGCGTGTAGAACGGCCGGCGCCACGTGTGCCCGCCGTCGTAGGAGACGTCGAGCGTGAACCTCGGCACCAGCGGCAGGGTGAGGGCCAGCATCCCGCCGGCCAGCGGTGACAGGACGACCGGCGCGGCGCTCACCGGCACGCGCGCGGAGCGGAACGACCACTCGCTGTCGGTGGCGGTCCAGCGCGCGGCCGCCACGGCCCGGCCGGACACCGCGGTGTACAACTGCTGGAAGCTCTGCGCCTGAGCGGTCAGGGCGAGATCGGCGAGACCGACCATCGCGTACGCCGGGGTGGCGTCGGGTCGTGGCGGCGGCATCGTCGCCGACCGTCCGGTGCGGGCGTCCAGCGTCACGTTCCCCGGCGAGGTGACCGTGCGGCGGATCAACGTCACCGCGCCGTCGGCCTCGGCGATCGCCGCGTCGATGGTCCAGCGGCCGGTCGGCATCGCGAAGGTCCCCGCGCGGGACAGGTCGACGAAGCGTGTCCCGTCCGACGCCCCGGCCAGCACGCGCCGGGTCGCCACCCCGGCGCGGTCGCGGAAGTCCACCGCCAGCGAACTGCGGACCAGCGGCGCGGGCGTGGGGGAGAGCTGCGGGATCGCCGTGCTCGCGATGGCCTTGGCGACGTCCAGCCGGCCCACCCCGCCGGGCGGCGCCCGATCGCGCAACGGTGTCGCCGCGCCGATCAGGGACGCCTCGAGCTGCGCCGGTGACCACTCGGGATGCTGCTGCGCGAGCAGGGCGGCGGCGCCGGCCACGTGCGGCGCGGCCGCGGAGGTGCCGCTGAGAGTGGTGTACGCCGTCCCGGGCAGTCCCGAGTCGCCGGACCGGGCAGCGGTGATCGCCACGCCCGGCGCCACGATGTCGGGCTTGTCGACGAGCTCCCGGGCGAGCATGTCGTCCTCAGTGGACGCCCCGACCGAGAGCGCGGCGGGCGCCGACGCCGGTGACAGGACCGTCCCGTCGTTGCCCGCGGCGGCCACGAAGAGCGTCCCGTACGCCGAACTGAGCCGTTCCACCGCTTCCTCGAGCAGATCGGTGCCGGGCGTGGCGGGCTCGCCGACGCTGAGGTTGACCACCTTGGCACCCTTGTCGCGCACCGCCCAGTCCATGCCGTCGAGGATCGCCGACTCGGGACAGCCGCCGGCCGTGCACACCGTCGCGCTGTACAGCCGCGCGTCCGGCGCCATGCCCCGGTATCGTCCCGCCGACGCCGCACCGGAACCGGCCAGGATCGACGCGACGTGCGTGCCGTGGCCCTGCCGGTCGACCGTGCCGTCGCCGTGCGCGCCGGTGAAGTCGGCCGTCCCGGCGACCGCGCCGGCCAGGTCGGGGTGGTCCACGTCGACGCCGGTGTCCAGCACCGCCACCCGCACACCGCTGCCGGTCAGACCGGCCGCCCACGCGGCGGGCGCGCCGACCAGCGGGATGCTCACATCGCTCTGCGGCTCGGCCAGCCCGTCCAGCCACACCTTGCGGTAGCCGACCGTGCCACGGGTGAGGGCCGACCACAGGGCCGGGGTCTGCGCGCGCTCCACCCGTACCGCGGAACCGTCGAGCGCGGCCAGCTCACGGGCCGGCGCCCCGGCGAAGAGCTCGGCCGACGCCCCGCGGCCGGTGAACGTCACGATCAGCGGCAGGTCGGCACGCCGATCGTCGTAGCCGGCGTCGAGCAGCCCCGTCACGTCGAACAGCCGCGGGTCCAGACGGTCGTCGTTGAGCAGCGCGAGCGCGTCGACCGGCACCACCGACAGGCGGCCGTCGACGTAGCGGGAGAGCAGCGCCACCTCGGCGCGCCCGGACCCGGGAACCCGCCCCGCGGACCGCCCGTCGGCCGTCACCAGCACCCGGTCGCCACTGATCAGCGTCACGGTGCGGGCCTGGCTCTCGGTCACCGGCTCGGGGGCCGGGGCGGGCGCGGCATGGGCGATCGAGGGTGCGGAGAGGAGGCCCGCCGCGAGGAGGGTGAGCATCGCCAGACCGGCCCGCACGCTCACCTCGCTCCCGTACGCCGCGATTGACGACGGTGAGTCTACGCGGGATAACTACGCGCTTCGGAAGCCTTGACGGACGCCCAGATGTGCCGACCTGGCGCCAGGTCGAGGTCGACCGCCGCGGCCGGGGTCACATCGGCCGCGACCGGCGCCGGTCCGGTGAGCTCGATGCGCAGGCTGTCGCCGTGCCGGGCGATCGCCGCGACCTCGGCCGGCCAGGTGTTGCGCGGGCTCCCCTCCGGCCGCTCGGCCCACAACGCGACCGCGGCCGGCGGGAACGCCACGAAAACCTCGCCCTCGCCCCGGTCCGCGGTCGTCAGGTCGAATTCCTCACTCACGCGTACGGTGTGCCCGCTCGCGACGCCCCGGTACAGGTTGAGCCCGACCAGCCGGGCGACGTAGTCGGTCCGCGGCCGGCTGGTGATGGTGGCCGCGTCCCCGACCTGCACCACCGCGCCGTCCTCGACGATGACCAGCCGGTCGGCCAGCATCATCGCGTCCAGCGGGTCATGGGTGACCAGCACCGTGGCGCCCGGATGGCTCGCCAGCCGCGTGCGCAGATGCGCGCGGGTGTCCATCCGGGTGCGTGCGTCCAGCGCGGCGAGCGGCTCGTCCAGCAGCAGCAGGCGCGGCTCGGTGACCAGCGCCCGCGCCAGAGCCACCCGCTGCGCCTGCCCACCGGACAGCTGCCGCGGCTTCTTCCGGGCGTGCTCGGCCAGCCCGACCAGCTCCAGCCACTCCGCCGCCGCCCGCCGCGCCTCGCCCTTATCCACACCCCGGCACCGCGGCCCGAACGCCACATTCTCCAGAGCGCTCAGATGCGGGAAGAGCAGATAGTCCTGGAACACCACGCCGATCCGCCGCTGCTCCGGCGGCAGCCCGTCGATCCTCCGCCCGTCCAGCGTGACGTAGCCGCCGGCCCGCTCGCCCAGCTCGCCTCGCTCGGCCCGATCGCCCCCCGCGTCTCGCTCGGCCTGCTCCGCTTGCTCGCCGTGCCCCTCTCCGCCTTGCCCCACTCTGCCTTGCCCGTCTCTCGCGGCCTTCTCGGCGTTCCCGCCTTTCCCTCCACGTCGGACATTCCCGCCTTGCCTGTTCTGCCCTTCCAGCGGGATAAGGCCGGCCAGCGCTCGCAGCGCGGTGGTCTTGCCCGCGCCGTTCGGGCCGAGCAGCGCCACCACCTCGCCCGACTCGACGGTCAAAGGGAGGTCCAGCTGGAACTTTGCTCTGCTTACTACTAGACGCGCGTCAAGGCTCATGCGGTCAGCCACCGGTCGCGCAGTGCCGCCAGGATGCCGACCGAGACCACGAGCAGAACCAGGCTGAGGACGATGGCCGAGTCCAGATCCTGTTCCAGCGCGAGATAGACCGCCAGCGGCATCGTCTGGGTGCGCCCGGGAAAGTTGCCGGCGAACGTGATGGTCGCGCCGAACTCGCCCAGCGCCCGCGCCCAGCAGAGCACCGCGCCGGCCGCCACCCCCGGCGCGATCAGCGGCAGCGTCACGCGGCGGAACGCGGTCCAACGGTTCGCACCGAGGGTCGCCGCCGCCTCCTCGTACCGGGCGTCCGCCGCGCGCAGCGCACCCTCCACCGAGATGATCAGGAACGGCATCGCCACGAACGCCTCGGCCAGCACCACCCCGGCGGTGGTGAACGGCAGGCTCACCCCGAACGTCGCGTCCAGCCACGACCCGACCAGCCCGCGCCGGCCGAAGACCAGCAGCAGCGCCACCCCGCCCACCACCGGCGGCAGCACCAGCGGCACGGTGACCAGCGCCCGGACGAACCGCAGACCGGGCAGCCCGCTGCGGGCGAGCACCCAGGCCAGCGGCACGCCGAGCGCCAGGCACAGCAGCGTCGCCAGCGACGCGGTCAGCAGCGACAGGCGCAGCGCGGCCAGCACACCGGGCTCGGTCAGCCGTTGCGGCAGCGTCGACCAGGGCGCCCGGATCAGCAACCCGAGCAGGGGCAGGACCAGGAACGCCAGCCCGATCAGAGCGGGCAGCGCCAGCGCGAGAGGAGCCCGCCGCCTCAGGGCTTCTGGAACCCCGCGTCGGCGAGCACCTTCTGCGCGGGCTCGGACTGGACATAGGCGACGAACACCGCGGCCGCGGCCGGGTTGGCGGCGTTCTTCAGGGCGACGATCGGGTAGTCGTTGATCGCCTTGGCGGATTCCGGGAACTCCACGCCGTCCACATCGGCGGCCGCCGCCCTGGCGTCGGTCCGGTAGACCAGCGCCGCGTCCACCTCACCGAGCTTAACCTTGGCGAGCGCGGCCCTCACGTCCTGTTCCTGGGTGACCGGGGTGACCTTGACGTTCGCCGCGGCCAGCGCCTTCTTCGCCGCCGCTCCACAGGGCACCTGCCCGGCGCAGAGCGCAACCTTGAGGTCCGGCCTCGCCAGCGCGGCCAGGGAGCTCACACCCTTCGGGTTGCCCTTCGGCACCGCGATCACGAGCTGGTTCTTCACGAACGTGGCCGGCGCGCTCGCGCCGTCGCCGGCGTCGATCACCGTCGTCATGGTGGCCGGGCTGGCCGAGGCGAACACGTCGGCGGGCGCGCCCGAGGTGATCTGGGTGGCCAGGCCGGAGCTGCCACCGAACGAGAAGGACACCTTGGCGCCCGGGTTGGCCGCCTCGAAATCCTTGCCGATGCGGGTGAACGACTCGGTCAGCGAGGCCGCCGCGAGCACGGTCACCGAGCCGGAGACGCCGCCGCCCTGGGGGCTCGGCGGGACGGGCGCCGGTTTCACCGGGTCGTCCGAGCCGCACCCGGTGAGCACCAGAAGTGCTGCCAGCGCGACGATCCGCTTCCTCATCAGTTGTCTCCCCGTTCCACCACGACCGTGGTCGACTTGATCACGGCAACCGCCCGCGAACCGACCTCGAGCTGAAGCTCGTCGACCGCCTCGCGGCTCATCAGCGACACCACGCGATGCGGCCCGGCCTGGATGTCCACCTGGGCCATCACCGTGTCGCGGGAGATCGCGGTGACGATGCCGGGCAGCCGGTTGCGCGCGGACGACCGGCCGGCGCCCGCATCCGGCTGGTCGGCCAGCGACCGGGCGAACGTCGCCAGGTCGGCGCCGGCGATCTCCCGGTGCCCCTGGCCGTCGCGGGCCGCGCCGAGCCGGCCCGCGTCGATCCACCGGCGCACCGTGTCCGGGCTGACACCGAGAAGTTCGGCCGCCTCTCCGATGCGATACGTCGTCACAAGGTCACCTTACGGTCGCAACTGCCAGTCTGCGACAGCCGGAAGGCTCGCATCTGCTGGAATTGTCATCGTCCGAATTCGATGCCGTCCGACATGGTAATTCGTGGGCCGGAAGGGGTAGGAACGAGGCATGCCAGTCAGTGACAACCGTCTGGGGTTGGCGGACCCCGCTCGGAACCTCACTCCCCGTCCGCAGATGCGCCTGCGCGCGCCCGTCCCCCCACCGTCCGACCAGGCCGACCTCGCCCGCTACCTGCGCGCCACGGCGGCCCGCGCGGACGCCGACGACCTGGACATGGCCTTCGGCAACTGCGCCGTCGCGATCGACGCCGCCGGTCGCTGGCGTGCCGGCCCTGCGCTCGCGGCGGCGTACTCGCTGCGCGCCTCGGTGGGCCGCCGGATGGGCCGGCTGCCCGCCGCCGAACGCGACGGCGAACTGGCCGCCCGCATGCAGGGCGACGACCCCTGGGACGACGCGGCCTTGTTGCTGCGCGCCCGCCGCGTCTCCACCCGGCTGGACACCGGCGACGTACCCGGCGCCGAGAAACTGCTGATCGGCTTCCGCGGCACCCTGCCCGACTCGCCGAGCGCCCTCGCGTTGCGTTACGCCCGCGGCCGCTTCTACGGCTGCGCCGGCCACCCCGGCGAGGCGCTGGCCGACCTCTTCGCCTGCGGTGAACGCCTCGCGGCCCGGCAGGCCGACCGTCCCGGCGTGCTGCCGTGGCGATCGGCGGCGGCCGCGGCGCTGGTGGCGACCGGCGCCACCGAGGCGGCCGCACGCCTGGTCGCCGCCGAGGTGGGTCTGGCCAGGCGGTCCGGTCCGGCGTCGGCCCTCGGCCGTGCGCTGCGGGTCGAGGGGATCGTCCCCGGCGGCCCCGGGATCGGCGCGCTCGACGAGGCGGTCAAGTTGCTGCAGCGGTCACCCCGCCGATTCGAGTACGCCCAGGCGCTCGTCGAACTGGGCACCGCGTTGAACGCGGCCCGCCGCCGCCCGCAGGCTCGCCGCGTCCTCCGCGAGGGAGTCCAGATCGCCACGGAGTGCGGCTCACCGGCGCTGGCCGCCCGCTCCCGCGCCGCCTACATCTCCGCCGGCGGAAAGCCCCACCAGCGCCGTCCCACGTAAACATCCGCCAGAGCCCCAGCCCCGCCCGTCCGTCGTGCCCGCCGCGCCCGGCCATCGCGCCCGGCCATCGAGGCCGCTGCGCCCGGCCGTCATGTCCGGCCCCCGGGCCACCGTGTCCGCCCCCGCCAGCCGTCATGTCCGCCGCGCCCGGCCATCGCTCCCGGCCATCGCGGCCGCCGCGCCAGCCATCCTGTACGGCCCACCCGGCCGTCGCGTCAGCTCCGGCCGCACGGCCGTGTCTGTGGCCCGCCGCCCGCCTCCTCGACGGGCGGTGACAGCGAATCCGACCTCGACACGCGACTAGCGGTGCGTATTGGTAAGCAGAGCAAAGAGCCTGGACGGACCAGGGCTGAGCTGGGCGTCTGCTGGGGTGGTGCGTATAGGTAAGCAGAGCAAAGCGGCCGGGCTCACCCTTGGCCTCCGGCGTCGCTCGTTGCCACAGGGCCGGCGGTCGGAGGGGGACTGGGCAGGAAGAAAGGGGGAGGGTGAGTGCGCACGCAGAAGACGGGCGACGCCGGAGGCGGGCCGACCTCGGTAGCTGCGGTCCGGGCCACCCACCCGGCTACGACATCGGTGTTGATCTTCGAGGCTGGGCGGCTCAGGCGGCGCGAACCACCGCAATGCCCTTAGGTGGTGAGGAGCGGGGCGCCGAAGAGGCGGTCGCTGAAGGCGCGGTAGCGGTGCAAGGCCCAGAAGAGCCAGCCGAGGCTGATCACGGCCAGGACGGCGAAGACGACGACGCCGGAGAAGGTGTCCCACAGGGTGTGCAGGATGACCGCGCCCGTGAAGGTCAGGGCGAACTCGAGGAGGCGCTTGGCGCTCGGGCTGGCCAGCAGGGCCCACAGGGCGCCGGCCGTCAAGCCGGTCCACGCGGTGTGGCCGGCGGGGGCGGTCAGGCCTCGGATGAAGAGCGTCTGCTCGACCGAGCCGATGTTGCCCTGGGAGGACAGCAGGGCGGTGAACGCGTACCCCATCGTCTCCAGGGCGGCGAAACCCATGCCCGCGGCGACGCCGATGATCAGGCCGTCGGAGGGGAGCCGGCGCTGGTGCCTCGCCAGCACGGTGAACAGCAGCAGCACCGGGACGATGAGCTTGGCCGACTCCTCGATCAGGGCGACCAGCAGCATCGGCAGCACGCCCAGCTTGTGCAGGGTGTTGTACTCCAGCGTGCCGGCCACCACGATGCCGATGACGCCGCCGAAGAAGGCCGCCACCACCAGGGCGGACGCGGGCACCTGCCAGCGGCCGGTCCGCGCCTGGGCGAAGGTCAGGAACGCCATCGGGACCACGGTCGCGCCCAGCAGGATCAGTGCCGGTACGAAGTTCGGGTTCTGTGTCCCCACCAGGGTGCGCAGCACCACGAAGTAGAGGATCAGACCGACCACGAGCACACCGAGCCACGCCCACCGGCGCGAACGATCACGCATGCTCGTAGTCTGTCCGATCTTCTCAGTGAGCGACAGCCACGGCGGGCTCATTTTCGTCGACGGCGATCTGCCACGGCCGGGCCACCAGGAGCAGCACCAGGTTGGCCGCGATCATGCCGCCGGCGATGACCAGGGCCATGCCGATCGCGCCGGTGCCCAGGGTGCCGACCAGGGGAGCGGCCAGCGCGCCGACGCCGAACTGCACGGCGCCGAGCAGAGCCGCCGCGGTGCCGGCCGCCTCGCCGTGCCGGGACAGGGCCAGCGCGGGGGCGTTCGGCAGGGCCAGGCCGGCCGAGACCAGCACCAGCCACAGCGGCGCCAGGATGCCGGGGAGGCCGCCGAAGCCGGTGTACGCGAACGCCAGCAGCACCAGGCCCATCACCGCGCCGAACACCAGCGCCGTGCTGAGCACCTGGGCGGGGCTCCACCGGCGCAGCAGGATCGGGTTGGCCTGGGTGGCCGCGATCAGGCCGATGGCGCCGGCCCCGAAGACGAAGCCGAACTGCTGCTCGCTGAGGCCGTACTGCTCCTGGAAGACGAAGGAGGAGCCGGCCACGTACGCGAACATCGCCGCCATGGCCAGGCCGGCCACCAGGATCAGGCCGATGTACGCCCGGTCGGAGAACAACCGGCCGTAGTCACGCAGGGTGCCCGCGATGCCGCCGGAGCGCCGCCGTTCGACCGGGAGCGTCTCGGGCAGCGCCAGCGCGGCCAGCGTGATGATGCCGATGCCGATCACCGCCAGCACGACGAAGACGCCGCGCCACGAAGTCCAGTTCAGCGTGATGCTGCCCAGCGTCGGCGCGAGGATCGGCGCGGCGCCCATCACCAGCATCAGCCGGGAGATCAGCGTCGCCGCGGCCAGGCCGGTGAACAGGTCACGCACGATCGCCATCGCCACCACCATCGAGGCGGCCGCGCCGAGGCCCTGCAGGACCCGCAGCGTGCCCAGCGTCTCGAGGTTCGGCGCGATCACGCACAGCACCGAGGCGAGAACGTGCACGGCGACACCGGCGAGCAGGGGCGTACGCCGTCCGAGCTTGTCCGACAGCGGCCCGATCACGAGCTGGCCGAGCGCGAGGCCCAGCAGCGTGCCGGTGAGCGTCAGCTGCACCTGGGCGGCGGTGGCGCTCAGGTCCACGGTGATCGCGGGCAGCGAGGGCAGGTACATGTCGATGGTGAGCGGGCCGATGGCGATCAACGCGCCGAGCACCAGCACGAGTTTGACGCGCTGGCGGGTGCTCATCAGCTCACCCGGGGTCAGTTCGGGCGCTGGTGGCGCCTTCTCCGAGGCCATGGTCATGGTCGGTTCCGTCCGTCGTGGCTTCAGGTCTGACACAACGACGAACAAGTCTCCTCGCGTCCGGACAATTCCTGGAAATGCATTTTGGTGCCGCCCATCACACCTCCGGGAAATCGAACATTGCGGGCAGGTAAAAAGCCCGGCGCGCCGCTCCATTCCGTGGAATCTCGCTTGACGCGCCGGGCCCGGCCTGGGTTCCTCAGAAGGCCGTGAGCTCGACCCCTGCGGCTCGCGGGTCACCCGAGTGCACGAGCGACTCCTGGTTCTGGACGTCGTCGAAGGCGAATCCGTACGCCTTGCCGTCGACCATGTTCTCGTGAATTACCCGGGAGTAGTGATTGGTCAGCGACCCTTTGTAGAAGTCACCGGCCGTACCCCCGGGCTGGGTGTCGATCGTGCCCAGCGTCGACCGGTGCAGCGCCGCGCACAGCGTCCGCGCGATCGGCCCGACGACCTGGTCGTTCGGCGCACCGAGCGCCCCGTCGCAGCCCCACACGTTGCTGGTGCTCGGCCGGTTGAACGAGGCCACCGTCCGGCCCGAGCCGTCGGTGAAGTTCATGACGGTCCCGGCGGTACGCCCCAGGTACTTCACGTCGGGACGGTCGCCGAACGGGGTCACGGTCAGCGTCTTGCTCGCGTACGCGTTCCAGGCCGAGGCGATGTAGGGGTCCAGGTAGTTCGGGTCGAAGGCGCCGGAGTCCGCGGCCTTGCCCGGCGCCAGCACCCGCAGCACGGTCCCGTCCGAGCGGGTGTAGACGCTCCGTTCGAAGCCCGGCTGCGCCTTGATCGCGTTGATCACCCGCTGCCGCCCGCCCGGCTTGACCTCGCCGGTCCGGATCGTCCGGCCGTCGCCGCCGCGCACGCTGACCACGTGCGGCACCGCGAACATGTCCACCTGTGAGCTGTTCAGCCACAGGCCGGAGTCGTTCAGCGTGAACTCGGACCAGTCGAACAGGATGTCCCGGTTGGGGTCGCCGCCGGCCCACGGCGCGGGCTGCACCAGGCCGTCGGTGCTGAGCCGGAAGTCCAGCTTGCGGCCGAACGACAGGTACAGGCGGCCGGAGAGACCCTTCGGGAGCTTGATGGTGGTCGCGCCGCCGTTCGCCGGTCCGGCGATCGCCACGTCCGGAGCGGGCACGGGTACGGGCTGACCGCCGGTCCAGTTGTGGAAGGCGCCGGAGCCGTCGACGTAGCCGAGCTTGCCGGTGCCCAGGTTGACGCCGAGCACGTACAGGAAGACCTGCTCGTTGCGGCCGGTCTTGTTGGTGACCGTGAGCGGGAGGACGTTCGAGGCGGCCGGCGGGGGCTGCTCCTCCTCGGGCGGCTCGACCGGCGGTGCGGTCGTCGCGGGCGGGCTGGTCACGGGCGGGGTCGTCGGCTCGGTGGCCGGCGGCTGGGCCGGTGGCTGCTCGGCCCCGCCTCCGGCACAAGGGGCGCCGTTGAGCTTGCAGTTGACCGGCTTGGCGCCGGAGCCGACGAAGCCGAAGGTGACCTTCCCGCCGACCGGCACCGCGCCGTTCCAGGCACGGTTCGTGAACGTGCGGTGCGACCCCGCGACGGCCAGGTCGGCTTCCCAGAAGCTGCCGATCGCCGCGCCCGCCGGGAGGTCGAACTCGACCTTCCAGCCGGACATCGCGGCGGCGCCGCCGTTGTCGATGACGACCTCGGTCTGCCAGCCGGATCCCCAGTCGGAGACGGTGCGGACGGAGGCGCTGGCGGCCGCGGCCGAGGCCGGCAGGGCGATCCAGGTGGTGCCCGCGGCCGCGACGACCGCGGCGAGGGTGAGCAGGGTTGTTCGCAAGCGCATGACCGGGGATCATGCCTGCTCACAGCGGGTGAAACCGTTCCGCCAAGTCATCATTAAAGTTTGTTAAAGGAAGAGGGCCCGCACGACGGCGGACCCTCTTCCGGATAACAGTTTTTCCTCAGCCGCGACGCCACTTCTGGTTGGCGCCGCCGACGCAGTCCCAGAGGATCAGCACCGCTCCGTCGTTGCCGTTCCAGGCGTCGATGTCCACGCACTTGTTGGCCTGCGGGTTGACCAGGTCACCGGCCGCGCTCAGCACGAACTGCTGGGCCGGGTTGCCGCTGCACCCGACGATCTGGATGGCCGCGCCGTTGGCGGTCGAGCCCCAGGCCACGTCCAGGCACTTGTTGTTCTGCACCTGGAGCGTGCCGCCCACGGCCGCCCACTGCTGTGCGTTGGTCTGGTTGCAGGTGTACATCTGCACCCGGACGCCGTCGGAGAAGTTGGCGTTCGGCACGTCGACGCACTTGTTGTTCCAGTTGCTGATGATCGGCTGCCCGCCGCCGCCCCCGCCGCTGGTGGTCAGCGACAGGCCGTAGACGCCCAGGATCTCGTTCACCGGCTGGAACCACATGGTCGCGCCGGACGTGCAGTTGCCGGAGCCGCCCGAGGTGACGCCCTGCGCCTGGTTGCCGGAGATCCACGAGCCGCCGGAGTCACCCGGCTCGGCGCACGCGTTGCTGCGGCTCAGCCCGGACACCGAGCCCTGCGGGTAGGTGACCGTCTCGTTGCGGCCGAGCAGCGTCCCGCAGCGCCACCCCGTCGTACGCCCGGACCGGCAGATCGACGAGCCGACCGCGGCGTCCTGCGACCCGGCCACGGTCACGTTGCCGCCGGAGTAGTTGTTCACCCACGGCTGGGAGACCCAGTTGCCGTTCGTGCGTACCCAGCCGTAGTCGTTGCCCGGGAAGGACGAACCGGCGAAGTTGCCCTGGCTGACGTTGTTGTAGCCCAGCGTCGGGCTGCCCGTGCCGCCGCAGTGCCCGGCCGTGACGAAGCCGCCGGCCACCGAGAAGCCGACCGAGCAGAGCGTGTTGCCGTTGATCACGTACTGGTCGCCGCCGCGGATGTCGTAGAGCGGCCGGGCCTGCTCGGCCGCCGTCTCCACCCGGACCGCGCCGGCGCCGCTGTCCGCCGCGAACTTCCGGGCCGCCGCCTCGCTGCCCGGCGCGACCCGCACGACGAGACTGTTCGTGGCGACGTCGGTGTACCAGCCGCGGATGCTCTTCGCGGCCTGGGTGGCACGTTTGTCGAGTTTCGCCTGGGCGGCGGCGAGCTCGTCGGCGCCGCGGGCGACCACGACCGCGTCCGCGCCCTCGGTCCGGGCCTTCTCCGCGGCGGCGGCCGAGGTCACCGCGACCGTCAGCCGGGTGCCGTCGATCGGGATCCAGGCGCCGGCGAAGGCCTTGCCGAGCTGGGCGCGCAGGCGCTTCTCGACGACCGGCGCGGCCGCCTCGGTGGCGAGCCGGGCGCGGATCTGGTTGTCGTCGAGCTTCAGGTCGCGGCGCATCGCGTCGAGCATCCCGGGCGCCATGTCGAAGGTCGGTCCGGGAACGGGTTCGGCGGCGTGGCTGGGCGGGCTGATCAGGCCGACCGCGGCGAGAGCCGCAGCGGCGACCACGATCGCCTTGTAGGGACGGTCCATCGAGTCCTCACTTAGGGGGAAAGAGGGGGTGGTGAGAGCGCTCTCATCGGAGTCTGTCTATCTATTAACAATGTGTCAAGAAATCTCCAGGCAACATGGTCCGGGGACCGTACGAGGTGACTCGCCGCCGAGCCGCCGACGTGCGAGGGTTGGTGCCGGGCACAGCGACATACAGGGGGCTGAAGTGGGCATGGTCAGGGTGGTCGGACTCGTGCTGCACCCGCGGCGCGACTGCGGCGCCGCGATCGACGCCATCGTCCGGTGGGCGAAAGGCCGGGACGTCACCGTGCTCGGCCTCCAGGACGAGATCGACCGGATCGACTGCGACGCGGTCGCGGTCACCCCCGACGAGATGGTCGAGCGGGCAGGGGTGCTGGTCAGCCTGGGCGGCGACGGCACCATGCTGCGGACCATGCGGCTGGTCGAAGGGCGCAAGACACCGGTCCTCGGCGTCAACGTCGGCCGGCTCGGCTTCCTCGCCGAGGTCGACCTGCCCGACCTGCCGGACGCGCTGTCGGCCTTCGACGAGCACCGCTTCACCATCGAGTCGCGCACCGCGGTCCGGACCACGCTGCCCGGCGGCAAGGAGGTGTCGGCCTTCAACGACATCGCCCTGGTCCGGGTGCCCGGCGACGGCCTGGCCAACGTGGGCATCCGCGTGGAGGGCAAAAACTTCGTGAGCTACGCGGCGGACGCGGTGATCGTGGCCACGCCGACCGGCTCCACCGCGTACAGCTTCTCGGCCGGCGGCCCGATCGTCTCGCCCAACGTCGAGGGCCTGATCGTCTCCGCCTCCGCGGCCCACTCGTCCTTCAACCGCTCGCTGATGCTCTCCCTCGACGAACGGCTCGACCTCGACGTGCTGCCCCGCAGCGGGCGCCTCGCGGTCGAGGTGGACGGCATCATCGAGGGCTACGTGACCGAGGGCGAACTGCTCTCGATCGTCCCGGTCCCGGCCGCCGCCCAGGTGATCCGGCTCGGCAGCACCTCCTTCTACGAGCGGGCCCGCCGCAAGCTCCGGGTCGAGGGCAGCGCCCAGATCACCACCGGCGACGCCGGCGACGCGACCGTCGTGGACAGCTTCGAGCAGAGCCGGTACGAGATCCTGCTCGGCGGTGAGGTGGCCGGAGTGCTGCACTACCGCCGCCACGGCAGCCTCGTCGAGCTCGCGCACACCGAGATCGACCAGGCGTTCGAGGGCCGGGGGCTGGCCGGCCGGCTGGCCACCGCCGCGTTCACCGACGCCCGCGGCCGGGCCACCCCGGTCCGGGTCACCTGCCCGTTCGTCACCGGGTGGCTGGAACGCCACCCCGAGTTCGCCGACCTGATCGAAGGGACCTGACATGAGCAACAAACCGTGCTCGCACCTCGACGACGCGCAGGACGTCAAGCCGTCCGGCGACGGCTGCGTCGAGTGCCTCGAGAACGGCGGCCGCTGGGTCCACCTGCGGCTCTGCGAGATGTGCGGCCACGTCGGCTGCTGCGACTCCTCGCCGGCCAAGCACGCCACCGCACACTTCCACGAGACCGGCCACCCGCTGGTCCAGTCGTACGAGCCCGGCGAGGACTGGTGGTGGTGCTACTCCGACGACCTGGTGTTCACCGTCCCCGGCGCCCCGACGTACTCCCACCCCTGAGGTTTGACACATGGGCCATCCCGCGATCCTGACCGTCGACGACGACCCCGCCGTCTCCCGTGCCATCGCCCGTGACCTGCGCCGGCGGTACGGCGAGACCTATCGGATCATCCGGGCCTCGGCGGCCGCCGACGCGCTCGAGGCGCTGCGCGAGCTCAAGCTCCGCGGCGGCCGCGTGGCGGTGATGCTGGCCGACTACCGGATGCCCCAGATGAACGGCATCGAGTTCCTGGAACAGGCGATGGACCTGTTCCCCAACGCGCGGCGGGCGCTGCTCACCGCGTACGCCGACACCGACGCGGCGATCCAGGCGATCAACCAGGTGGACGTCGACCACTACCTGCTCAAGCCGTGGGATCCGCCGGAGGAGAAGCTCTACCCGGTGATCGACGCGCTGCTCGACGCGTGGCAGGAGAGCGGCGACCGTGACCTGGAGTCGATCCGGGTCGTCGGGCACCGCTGGAACGAGCAGTCCTACCAGGTGCGCGACTTCCTGACCCGCAACCTGGTCCCGTACCGCTGGCTCTCCGCCGAGGAGCCGGAGGGCCGCCGCCTGCTCGACGCCGCCGGGGTCGGCCCCGAGGCGGTGCCGCTGGTGGTCACCACGGACGGCCGGGCGATGTCCCAGCCGAGCACCACCGAGGTGGCCGAGGCTGCCGGGCTGTCCACGGCGCCGGACCGCGACTTCTACGACCTGATCATCGTCGGTGGCGGGCCGGCCGGGCTGGGCGCGGCCGTCTACGGCGCCTCCGAGGGGCTGCGGACGCTGCTCGTCGAGCGGCAGGCGGTCGGCGGGCAGGCCGGGCAGAGCTCCCGGATCGAGAACTATCTGGGCTTCCCGGACGGCATCTCCGGCGGCGACCTGACCACCCGGGCGCGGCGGCAGGTCGGCAAGTTCGAGGCCGAGGTGCTCAACACCCGCGAGGTGACCGGGCTGCGGGTCGACGGCGGGGCCAAGACACTGGCGCTCGCGGACGGCGGCGAGGTGTCCGCGCACTCGGTGGTCCTGGCCACCGGGGTGGCGTACCGGCCGCTGGTCGCCGACGGGGTGCACGAGCTCACCGGGGCCGGCATCTACTACGGCTCGGCGTCCTCCGAGGGGCCGGCGTGCAAGGGCGCCGACGTCTACATCATCGGCGGGGCGAACTCGGCCGGCCAGGCGGCGATGTACTTCTCCCGGTTCGCGAAGAAGGTCACGCTGCTGGTGCGGGGCGACTCGCTGGAGACGTCCATGTCCTACTACCTGATCCAGCAGATCGAGAAGAAGGACAACATCCAGGTACGCACGCGGTGCGAGGTGATCGGAGCACAGGGCGAGGGACACCTCCAGGCGATCACCATCTGTGACGGCAAGGACGGCATGAGCACCACCGTCGAGTGCGGCTACCTCTTCGTCTTCATCGGCGCGGAGCCCCGGACCGACTGGCTGGACGGCGCGGTGGCCCGGGACGAGCGTGGCTTCGTCTACACCGGGCCGGATCTTTTGACGAACGGCACACGCCCGAAGGGATGGGATCGGGACCGCGATCCGTTCTACCTGGAGTGCAGCGTTCCCGGAATCTTCGCGGCCGGCGACGTCCGGGCCAACTCGGTGAAACGGGTGGCCTCGGCGGTCGGCGAGGGAGCGATGGCCGTGACGCTCGTGCACCGCTACCTGGAGGCGCAATGACCGACACCGGACCCGAACCTGGGGAGATCACTCTCGCACCCTGTGAACCGGGCAAGCTCACCATCGACGAGCTGCGGACCCTCTTCCTGTTCGAGAAGCTGACCGACGAGCAGCTGACCTGGATCGCCGACCACGGGTGCACCATGCGGGCCAAGGCCGGCTCGTACGTGCTCCGGGAGGGCGACGCTGCCGAGAAGTTCTTCATCCTGCTCAGCGGCACCATCCAGCTCACCCGCATGGTCGGCCAGGACGAGGTGGAGACCGGCCGCACCGAGCAGCGCGGCGTGTACATGGGCGCGACCAACGCGTACCTGCGCGACGACGGCGTGCAGCAGCAGTACATGGGCTCGATGCGCGCGCTGGACCAGTCCGAGTTCTTCGTCATGGAGGCCCTCGACTTCGGCCACATGATGCGCGAGTGGTTCCCGATGGCGGTCCACCTGCTCGAGGGCCTGGCCATGGGCATGCGCAGCTCGCAGGCCGCGATCGGCGAACGGCAGCGGCTCACCGCCCTGGGCGCGCTCACCGCCGGGCTGATGCACGAGCTGAACAACCCGGCCGCCGCGGCGTCCCGGGCCACCGGCTCGCTGCGCCAGCGGGTCGCCGGCATGCGCCACAAGCTGGGCATGCTCGCCGCCGGCAAGGTCGACCCGGCAAGGCTCGACGCGCTGGTGGAGCTGCAGGAGGAGGTCATCGAGCGGGCCGCCAAGGCGCCCGTCCTGACCGCCATGCAGACCTCCGACCTGGAGGACGAGCTGGGCGAGTGGATGGACGAGCATCACATCACCGGCGGCTGGGACATCGCGCCGGTCTTCGCCCAGGGCGGCCTGGACGTCGAGTGCCTCACCGAGATCGAGCGGAAGGTCGGCGCGCCCGAGCTGCTCGACCAGGCGGTGCACTGGCTCGGCTACGCGCTCGAGACCGAGCAGCTGATGAGCGATATCGAGGACGCCACCAGCCGGGTCTCCAGCCTGGTCACGGCGGCCAAACAGTATTCCCAGATGGACCGGGCCGCGCACCAGTGGATCGACGTGCACACCGGGCTGGACAGCACGCTCGTCATGCTGACCCACAAGATCGGCGACGGCATCAAGGTGGTCAAGGACTACGACCGGTCGCTGCCGCAGATCCCGGCCCACCCGGCCGAGCTCAACCAGGTGTGGACCAACCTGATCGACAACGCCGTCCAGGCCATGCAGGGCGTCGGCACGCTGACCGTGAAGACCGCCCTGTACGGCAACCAGCTGGTCGTGGCGATCATCGACACCGGGCCGGGCGTGCCCGAGGAGCTGCGCAAGCGGGTCTTCGAGCCGTTCTTCACCACGAAGGCGGTGGGCGAGGGAACCGGCCTCGGGCTGGACATCTCGTACCGGATCGTGGTCAACCGGCACGGCGGCGACATCAAGCTGGACTCGAAGCCGGGCGACACCCGCTTCATCGTGCGGCTGCCGCTCAGCGAACCCTCGTCCACCTAGAGGATCAGATCCCGAGCAGGCCGCGTACGTACGCGGCCTGCCCGGCGTGCTGGGCGTCGTCGTCGTAGACGCTGACCAGCCGGACCGCGAGGGTGACCGGCGGATCCCAGTTCTTGTCCACGACCCGGTCCAGGTCGTCGTCGGACAGCCCCCGCAGATAGTCGAGCGTGCGCTCGTGCACCGCGGCGTAGTAGTTCAGCAGCGCCTGCGAGGTCTCCGGGGCCACCGCCGCCACCTGCTCGGGCGTGTGGCCGTACCCGGTGTCGGTGGAGTCGGCGGGCAGCCCGAACAGCACCGCCCAACCCCCGGAGGCGTAGACCTCCTCGCCGCCGATCAGCTCGGTGACATGGTTGTCCTGCACCCGGGTCAGGTGCCAGACCAGCCAGCCGATCGTGTTGGCGCCCGCGGCCGGGGCCTGGCGCAGCTGCTCGGGGCTGAGCCCCTCGACCGCGCCGGCCACCAGTTCCGGCAGCCGTCCGAACGCCTCGATCAACACCTTGGTGCCCTGCACGACGTGCTCCTTCTACTCGCTGGGGACCGATCCGTCCGGCTCCCCGCCACCCTCGCCCGTTCCACTGTCCGGTTCGGCCGGCTCGGTGGGCGCGTCCGTCGCCGGGGCCTCGGTCGTCGGCGCCTCGGCCGGCTCGGTCGTCGCGCCGGTCGAAGGCGCGTCCGTCGGCTCGGTCGTCGGCGTCCCGGCCGGGGCGCTGCCACCGTCGGCCGGCGCCTGCGTCGCGTCCGTGCCCGGGGACACCGGCGTGGCGGGCTGCTCGTGGTGCTGCCCACTCTTGCCGTCGACGACGCTGCTCAGCGTCGTGCTGCCCGACGAACTGCCGCCGACCATCGACGCCACCGACTTGCCGGCGAAGAGCTCGACCAGGGACAGCGTCCCGACCGCCAGCACGAAGACACCGGCCGTCACCAGGGCGATGCGCTTCCACCGGATCTGGCGCCCGGTGGTGCGTTCCGGCTCCGGAACCGTCTCCGACGGCTTGTCGTCCTCGGACGCCGCGGCCACGTCGGGCGTGCCCACCGCGGCCGTCGCCGTCACGAAGGTGGGCGCGATCGTCTGCAGCTTCTTGGCCCCGTGCTTGATCGAGCGGTGATAGATCTCCGTTCCCACCGTGCCGATGATGCTGGCCAGGGCCGCGCCGATCAGCGTGCCGGCGACGCCCAGGAATGAGCCGATCACCGCCGCGCACACCGCTGCCAGCGCGCCGGCCAGCGTCTTACCGATGTCGATACCGGACCAGATCCGTTCGACTGCCTGCTCGGACATGTCCTCCTTGCTCCACGCTCTCGCTAGTTCGGTCGCCGGAAGCCTCTGCCTTTACCTACCGGCGTATTGCTAAACCACGCCGTTCCGCCAGGATCTCGCGGATCGGACGCACCACCACTCCGTCCTCGGCCATCCTTTGCCTGGCCAGACGGCGGGTACGGAGGATGCCGACCACCCCGATCGCACCGACCACATACTGGACGCTCAGGGCCACCCGGAAGTCCGCCAGGCCGTAGTCCGCGGCCCCGCCCGTACGCCAGTCCAGAATCAGACCGACCAGCAAGATGGTCAGCAGCGAGGCCGTGAACCCGCCCACGTTGACGATTCCGGTCGCCGTGCCCAGCCGGGCCGGCGGGTTGAACGTCCGGGCCAGGTCGAACCCGATCATCGAGCCCGGCCCGCCCAGCCCCAGCGCCAGCACGAGCAGCACCAGGACGGGCAGCGGCGCCGGCCCCGGCCAGACGAGCACGATGCCCCACCCGACCGCGTTGGCGACGACCACGCCGAGCACCAGCCACGACCGCCGCAGCGGATGCCGCTGCACCAGCACGCCCATCACCGGTCCCGCCGCCATGCCGGTCAGCACGAAGACGGTCAGCAGCGCGCTGGCGGTGCCCCGGTCCAGCCCCTCACCGGCCAGCAGGAACGGGAAGCCCCACATCAGCGCGAAGACCGTGCCGGCGAACTGCGTGGTGAAGTGCGTCCACAGTCCCAGCCGGGTGCCCGGATGCCGCCAGGCGTTCCTCAGGTCGGCGGCCACCTGCCGCGGTGTGATGGCGGGTCCGGCGCTCATCCGTACATCAGGGGTGTCGTGAAGCGCGACCAGCGCGACGACCGCGACCAGCACGCCCGCCGCGGCCATGCCGACGAAGGCGGCGGTCCACCCCCGGTAGGCGAGCAGTGCGGCCAGCGGCACGGCACTGAGGATCTGCCCGAACTGCCCGATGATGCCGGTCAGCTGGGTGAGCACCGGCACCCGCCGCGCCGGGAACCACCGTGGCACCAGTCGCAGCACACTGATGAAGGTCACGGCGTCACCCGCACCCACCAGCACCCGCGCGACCACGGCCCCGGTCACACCGTCGGCGAACGCCATCAGCGTCTGTCCCGCCGCCATCACCAGCGCGCCGGCGAGCACCATCCGCAACGACCCGAACCGGTCGAGCAGCAGCCCCGCGGGCACCTGCAACGCGGCGTAGACCAGCAGCTGCAGCACGGCGAACAATGCAAGCGCACTCGCCCCGACGCCGAACCGCTCCTGCGCGTCCAGCCCCGCGACCCCCAGCGAGGTGCGGTGCAGCACGGCGATCACATAGGCGGCCAGTCCCACGGCCCAGACGGCCCAGGCTCGTCGCAGGGCCATCTCAAACCTTCCAGCCGGACTTCAAGGTGCGTCCCCCACCCTTCTCCGGGCGCTCCCCAACCTGCAACGAATCGGGCGCACGACACACGTGTGCCTGGTCACCGACCCCAAGATCAACCCATTTCGAGGTACGCGCGCACCACAGCGCCGTCCCCGCTCCGCGATCCAGGCGGCCCGTCCAGGCCGTGCAGCGGCTACCGGCCGTAACTGTTCCGTCCGGCCCGAAGCCCCGCCCCCACCCCAGCCCGACAACCTCCCCGGCCGCCGCTTTGCTCTGCTTACATATACGCACCAGCGGCCGCGCCGCGACGCCGGGTGCCGGGGCGCGGCGCTTCCTATAGGTAAGCAGAGCAAAGCGGTGGCGGGGAGAGATGGCGGAGCGGGCCAGAGCTGACTGTGAGTGAGGCGTGGGTGATTCAGTGGCCGACGATTTCTGCGACTTGTTGTCCCACCGGGTGCGGGGATTTGCTGGGTGTGCCAGATGCCCGCTCGCCGCCGTCGCTCGCCGCCGTCGCTCGCGGCTCGCGGCCGCTTCTCGCGGCCCCGGCCCGGCGCGGTTGGTGGTAGGAGCCTGCGCGAGTGGTGAGACAGGCACGCAGCGGTGGGCCAATGCGGCATCCGGGCCGAAACGCCGCGCTGAGCTACCACCGTCCGCGGGAGTGGTAGCCGAGCGCGGTCATCGAGGCGGGATGGCGCCCGAGCCTTCCACCCTCGTGCCCGGCTACCACCGTGAGCGGCGGTGACGGTGAGCGGCGGCGACGGCGAGCGGCGGCGACGGTGAGCAGCGGCGACGGCGAGCGGGCAGCCCGGCCGCCTGGCAACCCTGCCTGACCCGATGCCCCGCGAAAGCGCCGGCAGCAAGGGCACGCACGGAGAAGACCGGCAGTTCGAGGCCCTGCCGGACGCCCGCCCGTGGAAGTTGCTAGACCGCCGGGACCGCGGCGCGGAGGTGGTGGGTGAGCCAGGCGACCGTCTCCTGGAGGTACTCGGCCCGGGAGTGGCGGTGCAGCAGTTCGTGGCCCTCGTCGCGGAAGAGCAGGTACTTGTGCTCGATGCCACGGGAGCGGAGTGCTTCCACGACCTGCTCGGCCTCGATGACCGGCACGTTGCTGTCGTTCTCGCCGTGGACGACCATCAGCGGGGCGCGCAGGCGGTCGATCCGGGTGAGGGGGGAGAGGTCGCGCAGCAGGTCGGCGTCGGTGACCGGGTCGCCGTACTTGCTGACGGCGGCGGCCGCGATCCACGGCTCGGTGTGCTCGTAGAAGGTGGCGAAGTTCGACATGCCGCAGACGTCGATGCCGACCGCGAAGAGTTCGGGGTACGTGACCAGCGCGGCCAGCGTCAGGTAGCCGCCGTACGACCGGCCCATCACCCCGACCCGGGCGGGATCGGCCACGCCGGTGCCGACCAGGTGCCGCACGCACGACTCGACGTCGCGGATCGCGTCGTACCGCAGGGGGCCGTTGTCGGCGTTGACGAAGGTGCGGCCGAAGCCGGACGACCCGCGCACGTTCGCCGCGAACACCGCGATGCCCCGGTCGACCAGCGACTGGAACAGGGCGCCGTGCCCGGGCCGCTCCTGCGCCTCGGGTCCGCCGTGGAACCAGAGCACGACCGGGTGCGGCTGGTCGCCGGCCGGCCGGAACAGCCATCCGGTCAGCGCCGTGCCGTCGTGGGCGGGGAATTCCTCCAGCGTCGGCACGACGGCGCGGTCGGATCGCGACTCGACGGAAACCGGGCTGAGGCCGCCGTCGGTGAAGACCCAGGTGCCGTGCGGCTGCCCCGGTCCCTCGGCGGTGAAGGTCAGGGTGCTGCCGTCGGTGCTCCACGAGGGGCCGCTCGCGACGAGACCGGGCACCGGGACCTCGGCGTCGTCCGGGAAGAGGGAGATCCGTGAGGTGCCTCCGCGTACGTTCCACAGAACGGCGACCCGGTGACCGTCGGCGGTCAGCGCGAACGACTCCACCTCGGCCGTGTCCGACCCCGCGACCACGGTCACCTCGCCGGTGGTGGCGACGCGGATCAGCACCGGGAACTCGCCGGCGTCGCTGCGGGCCCAGATCGACCCGTCCGGCCCGAAGACGGCTTCCTCGCCGCTGGTCACGTACTCCTCGGCGCCGGTCTCCAGACATCGCACCGCGATGTGCCGGGCGCCGCGCGACCCGCGCCTGATCAACGCCCGCGAGAAGTCGGGGCTGACGTCGAAGAGCGAGATCAGCTCCTCGGCGAGGATCTCCCGGCGCTCGCCGGTGACCGGGTCGATGACCAGGGCGCGCGTGAGGTTCTCGGTGACCGCGAGCAGCGAGCGGCCGGGCAGCCAGCGCATGTTGTCCGCGGTGTCAGACCCGAAGCCGGCCACCTGGTGCAGCTCGGAGCCGTCCGGCCGGACCAGCCAGACCTCGTGCCGGGGCGCGCCACCGGGCGCCAGCTGGCAGGCCAGCCAGCCGCCGCCGGTGGACCACTGGACGGCCATCACCGGCGCCTCACCGGTGTCGACGAGGAAGGTCAGCTCACTGCCGACCGGCTGCACCCACACCTTGGGGACGCCGCTGCGATCGGAGACGTAGGCCGCGTGCCGGCCGTCCGGCGACAGCGCCGGGGACCAGCTGCCACTGACTTCCGTCGGGAAGGACCCCGGATCCCGGGTCATCCATCCCATCGGCAGAACAGTGACGTCGACACGGTTGAGCTGACCGGTCATCCAGGTCTCCCTTCGTGGTCTAAATCCCCTTGTCCTGCAGCCACATCTCGAGCAGTGCCAGCTGCCAGAGCTGGTTCGCGCCGAGCGTCGTGCGAGGAGTATTGGGGTCCGCGAGGAGCGCGTCAACGTACTCCGGGCGGAACAATCCGCGTGTCCTGGCCGCGGGCGCAAACAGGGCATCGCGGACCATGTCCAGCATCGGCCCTTCGAGGTGCCGGATGGCCGGAACGGGGAAGTAGCCCTTCGTCCGATCGATCACCTCGTCGGGCACCACACCGCGGGCGGCGTCCTTGAGCACGCCCTTGCCCCCTGATGCCAGCTTTAGCGCGTCCGGGCACGCCGCCGCAAGTTCGACGAGCTCGTGGTCGAGGAACGGCACCCGCGCCTCCAGCCCCCACGCCATGGTCATGTTGTCGACGCGCTTGACCGGGTCGTCGACGAGCATCACCTGCGAATCCAGCCGCAGCGCCGCGTCCACGCTGGTGGTGGCCCCGGGACGGCCGAAGTTGCGCTCCACGAACGCCTGGCTCTCGTCGGTGGCGAGCATCCACTCGGGGCTCAGCTGACGTCCGAGGGCGGCAAAATCACGATCGAAGAACTCTGCCGCGTACGCCGTGACGGCGCCGTCCCGCGGGACGGTGGCGAGCGGCGGGTACCAGCTGTAGCCGGCGAAGATCTCATCCGCGCCCTGCCCCGACTGCACGACCTTGACGTGCTGCGAGACGTCCTCGGACAGCAGGTTGAACGCGACGCAGTCGTGGCTGACCATGGGCTCGCTCATCGCCGACACGGTGCGCGTGACGGCGGGCAGGAACCGGTCCCGGCCGATCCGGATCTGGTGGTGCTCGGTGTCGAACTGCTTGGCGATGAGGTCCGAGTACGCGAACTCGTCGCCGGTCTCCCCGGCGGCCGCCTCGAACCCGATGCTGAACGTGGTCAGCCCGCGCTGCCCCTGCTCGGCGAGCAGCGCCACGATCAGGCTGGAGTCCAGCCCGCCGGAGAGCAGCACCCCGACCGGCACGTCGGCGACCATCCGGCGCTCGACGGCGACCCGCAGCTTCTGCCCGACCTCGTACGTCCACTGCTCGGCGCTCAGGTCACGGTTGCGGGTGAAGTCGGCTTCCCAGTAGACCCGCTCGGTGCTGGTCCCGTCGGCCTTGATCACCCGTACGGTCGCCGGCGGCAGCTTGCGCACCCCGGTGACGATCGTCCGCGGCGCCGGGACCACCGAGTGGAACGTCATGTAGTGCTGCAGCGCCACCTTGTCCAGCGACGTGTCGACGTCCCCGGCGGCGAGCAGCGCGGGCAGCGTGGACGCGAAGCGCAGCCGCCCGGGCGCCTCGGCGAGGTACATCGGCTTGATGCCCAGCCGGTCGCGGGCGAGCGTGACGGTGCCGGAGTCGTGCTCGAGGATCGCGAAGGCGAACATGCCGAGGAAGCGCCGCACACAGTCGGCGCCCCATCGGTGGTACGCCTTGATGATCACCTCGGTGTCGGAGGTGGAGAAGAACCGGTAGCCGTACCCCTGGAGCTCGTCCCGGAGCTGCTGGTAGTTGTAGATGCAGCCGTTGAACACGAGTGTGAGGCCGAGCTCGTCGTCGGTCATCGGCTGCCGCCCGGCGTCCGACAGGTCGATGATCTTGAGCCTGCGGTGCCCGAAGGCGACCGCGTCCCGGGCGAACAGGCCTTCGCCGTCCGGGCCGCGGGACTCCAGGCAGGGCAGCATCGAGCGGACGACCTCGGCGTCCGCCGGCCGTCCGTCGAACCGGAGCTCTCCGGCGATGCCGCACATAGTGGGACCTCCCAGGGTCATCAGGGTGTGGGTCGGATGTTGCGGATCTATGTCGTAGCCGTAACGGCCTTAGCCCGGTGCGTACGTCGGTGCGCGGCCGCTTTGCTCTGCTTACATGTCCGGACCTGCCGCGGCGTCAACCGAGGAGCCAGGTGTCCTTGGAGCCGCCGCCGCGCGACGAGTTCACGATCATCGAGCCGGCCGGCGCGACGCGGGTCAGGGCCGCCGGGGCGACCACCGACTCGCGGCCGGTGAAGATGAACGCCCGCAGGTCGACGTGCCGGGGCGCGAACTGGTGGCCGTCGAAGACCGGGTGGGTGGAGAGCTGCACGACCTCCTGGGCCACCCAGCGGTGCGGCGCGGTGTTGATCTGCCGGCGTACCGCGGACAGCTCCTCCGGCCGGGCGTGCGGGCCGATCACGATCCGGTCGCCGCCGTAGCCGTCGACCGGCTTGCAGACCAGCTCGGGCAGCCGGTCGAGTACCTCGGCGCGCTGCTCGGGAATGCCGCACAGGTACGTCGGCACGTCCGCCAGCAGCGGCTTCTCGCCCAGGTAGTACTCGATCAGCTGGGGCACGTACGCGTACACGGCCTTGTCGTCGCCGATGCCGTTGCCGAGCGCGTTGGCCAGCACAATGGTGTCCGCGTGCAGGGCGGCGACCAGGCTGGGCCCGAGCGGCATGCCGTCCGCGCCGGGGGAGTGCACCAGGCTGTCCTCGCCCATCCGCAGGTAGATCACGTCCACCCGGTGCCGCTTGCCGTCCCGGGTGCGGTAGACGATCCCGTCGTCGACGAACAGCTCGGTGCTGCGGACGAGCGGGACGCCCATCTCCTCGGCGAGCATCCGGTGCTCGAACCAGGCCGAGTCGTCCGGCCCCTGACTGAGCACCACGATCCGGGGGTCGTCACCGGCGGCCGGGCCGGCCGCCTCGATCAGCGCGGTCCGCAGCAGCGCCGGGGTGCCTTCCACGCCGAGCAGGCCCTCCGGCCGGGGCAGTTCGGGCAGCACGCTGTCGGTGAGCCGCCGGTTCTGCATCGAGTAGCCGATGCCCGACGGCACCCGCAGGTTGTCCTCCAGCACGCACCAGTTGCCCTCGGCGTCGCGCACCAGGTCGACGCCGGCCACCTGGGCACGGACCCGGGGCCGCACGACCAGGGCGCCGCTGGGCCGCAGCTCGGGCGAGCCGTCGATCACCCAGTCGGGCACCACGCCGTCCTTGACCACGAGCCGGTCGCCGTAGACGTCACCGACGAACGCGTCCAGCGCGCGGACCCGCTGCACCAGCCCGGCCCGCAGCTTCGTCCAGTCGTCGGCCGGCACCAGCCGCGGGACCAGGTCGAAGGGGAACAGCCGGGTGGCCGCCTCGCCCGCCACCGAGAACGTGATGCCCCGGGCGCGCTGTTCGTCGTCGCGAGCGTCTTCCCGCCGGCGCAGACCGGCGCTGCCCAGGGCCGACAGGACATTCACGATCCCGGTGTACGAGTGAGCGACGTCCCCGCCCGGGAACGCCTCGTCGCCTTCGGTCGCGTAGGGGAACAGTCCCGCCGGGACGGTCTGCCCGTCGGGCCCGATGGCGGTCGCGCCGCCGCGGGTGTCGGCCACCACCAGGTCGACCACGTCGGAGAGCCGGCCGCGGCGCTGCATCGCCCGCCGCTGCCGGGACGCCGAGCTGCCCCTGCTCAGCGCCTGCACGCTCAGGTCGAACACCTGCTCCCAGTCGCCCAGTTCCTCCAGCTGCGGGCGCAGGTCGCTGATCAGCCGTTCGACGGCCACCGCCGCGGGCACCGGAACCGGGGAGCGGGGCAGGTCGAGCAGGTCGCCCTCGAGCCCGGAGCGGGCCGCCCGCCACATCGCCGCGCGGTGCAGCGGCGGCCGGACACGTTCCAGGGGCCGGCCGGCCCGGTAGTCCTGCCGGGCGCGCAGCACCAGGCCACGGAACAGCCCGGCGAGCAGCACGACGGTGTCGGCGTCGGGGCAGGCGTCGGTCACCCGCAGCTCCACCGTGGGCAGGTGGGCGGACGGGCGTACGTCGAAGTAGACCATCTTGGGGTCGGTGATCGTGCCGGAGGCGATCAGGTCGGCCACCAGCTGGTCGTGGTCGGCGGCCGAGGTCACCTCGCCGCTGTCCCCGGCGGTCGGCCACCGCAGCCAGACCAGCGAGCGGACGCTGGCGTAGCCGGAGTCCTCGCCCATCCAGTACGGCGAGCTGGCGGAGATTCCGAGCAGCACCGGCAGGGCGGGCGCCACGCGCTGGGCGACCGACACGGCTTCGTCTCGGTCGGGGATGCCGACGTGCACCTGCGCGCCGCAGATCAGCTGTTCCCGGGCGAGCATCTGGTACTCGTCGAGCATCCGGCGGTAGCGCGAGGTCGGCGTGACCGGCAGCGAGTCCAGGTCGACGAGCGGGACGGTGCCGGCGGCGACCAGTCCCAGGCCGAGCGACTCGGCGACCCCGATCGCCTCGCGGCGCAGCCGGACGATGCCCTCCCGCAGGCCGTCCAGGGTCGCGGTGACCGGGGTGTTGGTCTCGACGACCGAGCGGTGCAGCTCGGCGGAGTAGTGCTCCGGGTCGAGGCGTTCCAGCACGTCGGGCGCCCGGGGTACGAGCTCGCGGGACCTCAGGTCGACGACGTGCAGTTCCTCTTCGACCCCGAGGGTGAGGTCTGTGCCGTTGTCGATGCCCTCCTCCCCGTCGTCCGCGGTGACCTTCAGTGACTCCGTCATGCGTCCGCCTCTGCTCCTCCGGTTCGTCGTTCCCCGGAGCCTCGCCATTTCATGTGCCAGGCATGTGACGTGCCCATTTCCAGAGGCAGTCAAGCACCCCGGCGCCCGTGATCACCTTGATCAATATGTGACCTGAGGGGTATTCGCGCAGCTCAGAGGCCTGTAGCGTCGGTTGTTGTGACCGATGACTTACGCCTGCGCCGCCGTGGAGTGCTCACCCTGGCGGCGCTCACCGCTTCGATGGCCGCCTGCTCACGGACCGCGCCGACGGCGGCAACGCCGCAACCACCCGTGATCACTCCGATGTCGACCAAACCGGATATATCGGTCCCGTCGGTCGCTCCGTCGCCCACGCCGTCCGCCACCTCGAAAGCCGCGAAGCCGGAAGAAGAAGCCGAGCCGGTCGCCGCAAAGAAGACCGGCAAGGGCGGGCCGGTGCCGGCGCTGGACCGGGCGATGCTCGGCTCCTACCTGGCGCTCGGTGGGAAGTCGCTGTCCCAGAGCCTGGCGTTGCGGCGTGGCCAGCTCGGCCGGGAGCAGCGAATCGTGCACCAGTTCTGGGGCTGGTCGGAGCGCATGCCGTCGTCGTTCTCGTCGATCGGCACGTCGACGCTGATGATCTCCTGGCACGGGACGAAGCTCGCATCCGTCGCGAGCGGCGCGCAGGACTCGGTGATCAAGGCGGCGGCGAGCAGGCTGGCCGCGTACGGGAAACCCCTGCTCCTGCGCTGGGCCTGGGAGATGAACGGCGACTGGTTCGAGTGGTGCGGCCCGAACAACGGGAACGATCCCGGCCGGTACGTGAAGGCGTTCCGCCGGATCCACAAGATCTTCCGGGACAAGGGTGCGGACAACGTCGCGTTCGTGTGGAGCCCCAACTGGAACTCGTCGCCGAACACCTCGTCGAACGCGATGAGCAGGTACTACCCCGGCGACGACTACGTGGACTGGGTCGGGGTCTCCGGCTACGACTTCTACTCGGAGTCGCCGGCGACACTGTTCCGGCCGGTCGTCTCGGCGTATGGGAAACGCAAGCCGATCATCGTGACCGAGACCGCCGCGATCGACCACGGCGGCGGCAGCAAGGCCGCTTGGATCAAAAAGCTTTCCGCGTACGTCCGGAGCACGCCGTCGATCGGCGCCGTGGTCTGGTTCGACACCGACGTGCAGGACGACTCGAAGCACAACTTCCGGTTCGACACGTCCAGCGACGCGCTCGCCGCCTACCGCTCGATGGCCCGGAGCGCACGCTTCTCCGGCTGAGACACGCTTCTCCGGCTGAGAAGGGTATTGCGCGGCCGTGGAACACCCGCTTAATCTGCCTGTCACGATCACTTAATCGATTCGTATCGACGATACGAATCGACGGGTCGCGGGAGGTTCTCGGGATGGTCGCGTTCACCAGCAAGGACGTCGCGCGCAAGGCTGGCGTCTCGCAGAGCACCGTCTCGTACGTGATGACCGGTAAACGCCCGATCTCCGAGACCACCCGGCTGCGCGTGCAGGCCGCCATCGACGAGCTCACCTACCAGCCGAACCAGGGCGCCCGCGCGCTGAAGTCGCAGCGCACCCGGGTGATCGGGCTGATCGTGCCGTTCGGGCACGGCGTCGACACGGCGGGCGTGCTGCCGTTCATCGAGACGATCACCAGCTCGGCCCGGGCACAGGATCACGAGGTGCTGCTGAACACGTCGGACGAGGGCTCGGACGGGTTGCGCCGGCTGGCCGGCCGCCAGCTGTGCGACGCGATCGTGCTGATGGACATCCTGGGCCACGGCGACGACCGGATCCCGGTGGCGGCCGACCTCGGTCTGCCGGTGGTCCTGGTCGGGGTGCCCGCCGACCCGATGGGCCTCAGCTGCGTCGACCTGGACTTCGCGGCGGCCGCCGAACTGGCCGTGGACGAGCTGGCCGAGACCGGGCACGACCGGCTGGTGGTGCTCGGCTACCCGGCCGAGATCATCGATCGGGACGTCAACTACGTGCGCCGCTTCCTCGACGCGGCCACCGCGGCCGCCGCCCGGCACGGCATGCCGTGCGAGGTGATCGGCTCGCTCGAGCCGCACCGCGCGGCGGCGGACCACGCGGCCGCCCTGATCGAGCCGGGCCTGGTGGAGATCGGCCGGGTCGGCGTGATCGTGCCCCAGTCCCAGATCGTGCAGCCGTTCCTGCACGCGCTCAGCGCTCGCGGACTGCGGCCCGGGCACGACCTCTCGGTCATCGGGCTCTGCACCGACGTCGCGGCCGAGCAGATGGAACCTCCGGTCACCAACGTCTCGCTGGAGCCGCGCGACGTTTCCCGCCGCGCCATGCAGTCCCTGTTCTGGCTGCTCGAACCCACCCCGGCCGGCCCGCCACCGGCGATCGACCTGATCCCGCCGCGGCTGACCCGGCGCACGAGCGTCATGTAGTGCACAGTGGACGCTTTCGCCGATCATGGGGCGGGACCCTGGGGCGGCGAGGCTGGCGCGGGTAAGGGACACTGCCATCCATGTCGGGTGTGATGGAGCTGGGCGCGCGGGATCCGCGCCAGGTCGGCCCCTACCGCCTGCTCAAGAGGCTGGGCGTGGGCGGGCAGGGCACGGTCTACCTGGGCACCGACGGCGGTGACGACCGCGTCGCCGTCAAGGTGCTGAACACCGACTTCGACGACACCGGCCGCCTGAAAACCACGCTGAACCGCGAGCTGGAGAGCGCGCAGTCGGTCGCCGCCTTCGTCACCGCCGGCGTCATCACGTTCGACCTGGACGCCGACCCGCCGTACATCGTCACCGAGTTCGTGGACGGGCCGACGCTCCAGGAGGACGTGCTCTCCGGGCGCGGCCCGCTGCGCGGCAGCCGGCTCAACGACCTGGCCATCCAGACGATCATCGCGCTCGAGGCCATCCACGGCGCGAACGTGGTGCACTGCGACTTCAAGCCGGCGAACATCATCCTCGGCCCGAGCGGCGTGAAAGTCATCGACTTCGGCATCGCCCGCGCCTGGGAACAGGTGCACCAGGCGGCCAGCCGGGTCATCGGCAGCGCCCACTTCATGGCGCCCGAGCAGGTGGAGAACCATCCGCTCGGTCCTGCCGTGGACGTGTTCGCCTGGGCCTCGACGATGGTGTTCGCGGCCACCGGCAAGTACGCGTTCCCCGGCTCCAGCCCTGTCGCGGTCGGCGTCGCGGTGGTCCAGGCCGAGCCCAACCTGCACGGGCTCACCGGTCAGCTCGCCGAGCTCGTGGGGGCGTGCCTGCGCAAGGATCCGGCGCACCGGCCCACCGCCGCCCAGGTGCGCCAGGCCCTGATGGCGCCGCCCGGCCAGCGCCCGATCAGCTCGCCACCCAGCGCCCCCACCATGCTGACGCCCGGCCTGCGCCCGGCCGGCTCGCCGCCCGTTCAGCAGGGCTCGCGCCCCGGTCAGCAGGGCTCGCCGCCCGGCCAGCCGGTCGCTTATCAGCCCGGCTCGGCCACCCCTTACATCCCGCCGGTCCCGCAGTCGCCCGCTGGGCCGCCCGGCCGGGTCGAGCCGACGATCTACGAGCCGCCGGTCCCGTCCGGCGGCCCCGCCATGGCGTACCCGACCGCCTCCGGCCATCCGGTGCCGGCGCCGCCCCCGCTGCGCCGGAGCGGCGGCAAGGTCGCGCTGATGTTCCTTCTGGTACTGGTGATCCTGAGCGGCGCGGGCGTTTCCGGTTACCTGTGGTGGGACCGGGCGCAGCACCGCTCCGCGACCGGCGACGACGGCTCCGGCGCGCAGGGCGGCGGCCAGTCCGACCCCGATCTGGCCGAGCTTCAGGCGTTCGCCGGCGACCGGCCGCTGGGCAACTGCCTGCCCGGCACCCCCAACGAACGGCAGACCGCGCGGCGCTCCTGCCCGGTGGACGGCGTGACGGTCACCTATGCGCTCTACAAGCGGGAACCGCGCGACGAACGCACCGCCGAGCGCAAGCGGGTGCAGAACCTCCACAAGAACTCGCCGGAGGGGTGCCTGTCCCAGACCGGCATGAGTCCCGACAAGCGGCGCGGGCAGTACATCGAGTACACCTACAAGGCCGGTGACGACGGCCGGTGGTATGCGGCCATCTGGTGGGACGACGGGGTCACCCGGCCGGATGGCGCCACAGTGATGACGATGCGCATTCCCTGGGACCAGAAGGCCACCGATCCGGCCGCCGAGCTGCGCGAACATTGGTTGAGCTGGGGATATTCGCTTCCCGACTGAAACTGTGTCTTTGCTGTGCGCTGCCGTCGCGTAACGCTGGGTTAACCGACTCCCGCTACGGTTTCCGATATGCCGGATTTGTTCCGACGGGACCTGCCAGCTTCCGTGGTGGTCTTCCTCATCGCCGTCCCTCTGTCTCTCGGTATCGCCGCCGCTTCGGGCGCGCCGCTGATGGCCGGGCTCATCGCCGCCGTCGCCGGTGGCCTGGTCGCCGGGGCGCTGAGCGGCGCCCCGCTCCAGGTGAGCGGCCCCGCCGCCGGGCTCACCGTGATCGTCGCCGGGGTTGTCGCCGACTTCGGCTGGGCGGGCACCGCCGCCGTGGTGGCCATGGCCGGCCTGGTGCAGATCGGCCTGGGCGCCGCCCGCCTCGGCCGCGCCGCCCTGGCTCTGTCGCCGGCCGTCGTGCACGGCATGCTGGCCGGCATCGGCGTGGTGATCGCCCTGAGCCAGCTGCACGTGGTCCTGGGCGGCCGGCCGCAGAGTTCCGGCGTAGCCAACCTGCGCGACCTGCCCGCCCAGATCCTCGGCTCGCACACGCCGTCGCTGCTGATCGGCCTGCTGGCCGGCGCCATCATGCTGGTCTGGCCGCGCCTGGTCCGCACGTCCCTGCTGCCCGCCGCCCTGATCGCGGTGGTGGCCAGCACCGTGACGGCGATGGCGGCCGGTCTGGACGTCGCCCGCGTCGACCTGCCCGACGATCCGCTCGACGCGATCGTGTTCCCGCGGTGGCCGTCCGCGCCGGTGGCCGCGATCGCCGTCGCCGTCATCACGATCGCGCTGGTGGCGAGCGTCGAGTCGCTGCTGTCCGCGGTGGCCGTCGACAAGCTGCACGACGGCAAGCGCGCCCGCTTCAACAAGGAGCTGGTCGCCCAGGGCGCCGCGAACAGTGTCTCGGGCATGCTGGGCGGCCTGCCGGTGACCGGCGTGATCGTGCGCAGCTCGGCGAACGTCGCGGCCGGCGCCCGTACGCGTGCCTCGGCGATCCTGCACGGCGTCTGGATGGCGGTGTTCGTGCTGCTCTGCGCCGGCCTGATGGAGCAGATCCCGCTCGCGGCCCTTGCGGCGGTCCTGGTGGTGGTCGGCTTGCGCCTGGTGGACCTCGGCCAGATCAGGGAGTACGTACGCCACCGCGAACTGCCCACCTACCTGGCGACGGCCGCCGGCGTGATCCTCCTGGACCTGCTGTCCGGCGTGGCCCTGGGCATGGCCGTGGCGGCGCTGTCCATGCTGTGGCGCGTGGCGCGCTGCGACATCCGCCGAACCGAGACGACTCCCGGCCACTGGCTGGTGAACATCACCGGCACCGCCTGCTTCGTGGGTTCGGCGCGGCTGGCCCGCGAGCTGCAGTCGCTGCCCGAGGCGAGCTCGGTGGAGGTGGAGCTGCACCTCGACTACCTGGACCATGGCGCCTTCCAGGCCATCCGCGACTGGCGCGAGGCTTACGAGCGCTCCGGCGGCCGGGTGGCCGTCCGCGAGGTCCACGACAGCTGGTTCCACCGGGCGACGGCGGGCCGCTTGGGCTCCGCCCGCAGCGGCCCGCCCAGGTTCCTGGGTTCCTGGTCACGCTGGCAGGCCTACGACCGAGGCGGCCAGGACGCGATGACGGCGGGCATCGACGAGTTCGAACGCTCCGTGGCCCCCTTGGTCCGCCCGCACCTGGCCGGCCTGGCAAGGGCAGGCCAGCAACCGGAGCAGCTCTTCATCACCTGCGCCGATTCCCGCGTGGTCCCCAACCTCATCACGGGCAGCGGCCCAGGCGACCTCTTCTGCGTCCGCAACGTGGGCAACATCGTCCCACCGTTCGGCGTCCCCCACGATTCGGTGGGCGCCGCCATCGAGTACGCGGTAGACGTCCTGGGCGTCTCGGTGATCACGGTCTGCGGCCACTCCGGCTGCGGCGCCGTCCGCGCGATGATGTCCGGCGGCGCCCCCAGGGACTCGTCCCTGGGCCGCTGGCTGAGCACCTCCGACACCGCAATTGCGGGCGACGACGAGGAACGCTGCATAGCCGACAACGTCGTCCAGCAACTGACCAACCTGCGCACCTATCCCAGCGTCCGCACGGCCCTGTCCGAGAACCGCCTACGCCTGGCCGGCCTCTACTTCGACCTGGCCGAAACCCGCATGTACACCGTGGACGAAGACCACGGCCTGCACCGCCCGATAGCCGCGGCCTAGCCAAACCCACCCGCGCCGGGGCCGGCACAACGCCAGGCCCCGCCGTCAAGCCACCCCACCCGCGCGGGGCAGGCGCAGTGTCCAGGCCCCGCCGTGAAGTCACACTCGTTCGCCCGGTCCGGCGCAGCGTCCCGGTATCCGTCGTCAGGCCGCGCCCGTCCACGCGGGCCCGCACAGCGTCCCAGTACCGCCGTCGAGCCTCGCCCGCCTGCGCGGGCTGGCGCAGAGTCTTGGTCCCCGCCGTCGAGCCTCGCCCGCCTGCGCGGGCTGGCGCGGGCTGGCGCGGCGATCCGGTCCTCGTCGCCTAGCCATACCCGTCCGCGCCGGCGGGCACAGCGTCCCGGCCCGCACGATTGACCCGCCACCAGTATTCCGGCATAGGCGGCGGCGCCACATGCCGATACTTGGCCACACGCACTTCCCACTGACTACGCCGCCGCCGAACATCCCGCCATTCCCGATCCCGATGAAACGTCTCCGGCGGCCGGCTAAGCCCATAGACGTCCCCCCACCACTCACCTGGATCCGGATCCAGAATCGTGTCCAGATGACTCGGATACCGCCGTTCCGCCCCGTCCCGAGTGTCATCCCAGTCATCCATCGGCAGCACGACCCGCCCTTGCGCATCCACAACGACAAGCGAAAGCCCCGCAACCTCCATGAGGCGCAACAGCACAGCCAGGCTGGGCGCCAAACTGCCCGACTCGATCCGCCCGACACACCCGGCCGAAACCCGCCCAGCCGCGGCCATCTCCCGCTGACTGCAGTCCGCGATCCGCCGAGCCCGCCGCACCAGCCCAGCCGCCGGAAACCCGCCACCTCTCCGCTCCGTCATGGCAGCGACAGTGACAGAAACGCCCTGCCTGCCGCCGCTCCCCTGTGGACAACCGCCACCCCCCGCCCCGTTGTGGAAAACCCACCCCTGTTCCCGGCACCCCTTTGCTCTGCTTACACATACGCACCACCGAGGCTGTGCGCGACCACCAAGGCCGCAGGGCTGCCACGCGCTGTCCGGCGCAAATGCGGTGCTTCCCATTTGTAAGCAGAGCCGGAACGGGTTCGTCTCGTCGTTCGGGCGGCGGGTTGTCACTCAGAGCGATGCAGGCGACATGGCGCCGCGGTTTGACCCAGTGAATCGTCGCAGGCCAGCGGCCGTGTTGCGTATGTGTAAGCAGAGCAAAGGGATGGTGAGGTGAGGTTGCGGGCGGACGGGCGCTCACGGGGAGTGCGGGGTGCTGGAGTCGGTGTGGGGGCATTGAGGTCGGTTGGATGACCGTGCGGCGGCTCTGTGAGGTGCATGACCCATGCGGTGGGCGTCGCCATGAGGGGGTGAGCGTGTCCGCTGCGGAGGACTGTGGGGTGATGCTGGCGCGGGGCGGATGTTGGATCTGGGATGACGGGCGGCCTGGGATGGGCTCAGCCCACGCTGAAAGAGCGGCGCTGTGGTCGTGGGTGCCAGGGCCGTCGTGTGGGGACAGGTCGGATCGCGTTGCTCGGCGATGTGGCGGTACAGGCCGTGTGCGGCGTCGCCTGTGGCCAGGTTCTGGATCTGGATCTGGATCTGGATGTTCAGGATCCAGGAGATCGCCGCCGAGCTCGCCGTGCGGCCGATTTCGGCTGTACGCCGTTGAAGAAGGCGGTCAGGCCGGTGCTGATGCTGAGGCTACGAAGGCGGTATGTGACCGGGAGGCCTGCTGCGGTCGGGGACGGGACCAAGCTTTGGGGAATGCTGCGCGGGGCGGTCGGAGCCGGTGTCGACGTCGCCGCATTTGCGTATGTTCGGGTCCTGGGCGGCTGATAGCTCGGTGACGCGAGAGGATCGGCTCGGCGATCCGTGGCGGGAACGCTGGAGGCGCTTGGTGGGTCTGGACCTGGCCGCTGGATCTGGCTCTCGCGGAGGGTCTGTCAGGCGCCCGGGTGCAGGATGCGCTGGAGGAAAGTGCGGGTTCGGTCGTGTTGGGGGTTGGTCAGGACCTCGGCGGGTGGGCCGGTTTCGACTACTCGGCCGTCGTCCATGAAGACGACACGGGTTGCCACGTCTCGGGCGAAGGACATCTCGTGGGTCACCACGATCATGGTCATGCCCTCGTCGGCCAGTTTGCGCATGACCGCCAGGACGTCGCCTACCAGTTCGGGGTCCAGGGCTGAAGTCGGCTCGTCGAAGAGCATCAGGCCGGGGTGCATGGCCAAAGCCCGGGCGATCGCCACTCGTTGCTGCTGGCCGCCGGAAAGTTGGGCGGGGTAGGCGCGGGAACGCTCGGCCAGGCCCACGCGGGCCAGCTGGGAACCTGCCTCCTTCTCCGCGGCGGAGCGGGAACGGCGCAGGACGCGGCGCTGGGCGACGGTGATGTTGCCCAGGACGGTCAGGTGGGGGAAGAGGTTGAACTGCTGGAAGACCATGCCGATGCGGCGGCGGGCCGCGTCCAGGTCGGTGTCGGGGTCGGTCAGCTCGACGTCGTCGACCTGGATGGTGCCCGACGTTGCCGACTCCAGAGCGTTGACGCAGCGCAGCAAGGTGGACTTGCCTGAGCCGGACGGGCCGACCAGGCAGACGACCTCGCCGGCCGCCACGTCCAGGTCGATGCCGCGCAGGACCTCGTGGTCGCCGAAGGACTTGTGCAGGTCGCGGATGCGGACCGTCGACACGCGGTCACCTTCCCCTGGAGGTGCGGCGCTCCAAGGCGCGCACCAGTTGTGACAGCGGCAGCGTGATGACCAGGTAGAGCAGGCCCGCCACCACCAACGGGGTCGCGTTGACCTCCTGGTTGAGGGCGTCGCCGGCGTACTTCGTCAGCTCGATCGTGCCCGCGGTGACGCCCAGGACGTACACCAGGCTCGTGTCCTTGGTCAGGCTGACGAACTCGTTGGTCAGCGGCGGCAGGACGATGCGCAAGGCCTGCGGCAGGACGATGAAGACCATGGATCGAGGGGCGGACATGCCCAGCGAGCGCGCGGCCTCCGACTGGCCCCGGGGAACGGCCTGGATGCCCGCGCGCAGCGTCTCGGCCGTGTACGCCGCCGCGGTGGCGCCCAGGCCGAGCGTCACCGAGCCGTACAGGCCGCCGGGGATCTCGCGGTCGGGGAACGCCAGCGGGATGCCGTAGCCGACCAGGAACAGGACCAGCAGGGCGGGCAGGCCGCGGAAGACCTCGATGTACGCGGTGGCGAACCAGCGGTACGGCGCGACCGGACTCAGCCGCGCCAGCGCCAGCGCCAAGCCGGCGATCAGGCCGAACGCGAACGCCAGGATCGTGTAGATGATGGTGTTCAGCAGGGCCGTGGTGACCACGCCGGGGAACATGCCGGCGGCGACGTCGGGGCGCAGGAACGAGTCGGCCAGCCGGCCCCAGTCGGCGGCCACGGCCACCACGAGCAGAACGGCGACGAAGATGGCGTATGCGGCGCCTCGCGTGAGGCGCCGCCGGGTCCGGAGTCTCACGAGGTCGGCTTCGGGCCGATCCACTCGGTGTAGATCTTGTCGTAGGTGCCGTCGGACTTCGCGGCCGCGAGCACGTCGTTGACCGCCTTCAGGAGGTCGGCGTTGCCCTTCTTGACCGCGAACCCGTATTGCTCGCCGGTGTCGAAACCGGTCGGTACCTCGACCTTGCCGGGGTTCTTCTTCAGGTAGTCGTTCCACACGGGCAGGTCACCGACGGCCGCCTCGATCTGCCCGGTGGTCAGTGCCTGCTGCTCGGAGCCGAGGTCCTTGTACGAGACCACCTCGACGTCCAGCTTGTCCTTGGCGACCTGCTCCTTCACATACGCCTCACCGGTGGTGTCGCCCTGCACCCCGAGCCGCTTGCCCTTGAGATCGGCCAACGATTTGTACGGCTTTCCGGTGAGCACAACGAGCGCCTGGGTGGCGTCGAAGTAGGGATCGGCGAAGTCGAGCACCTTCTTGCGCTCGTCGGTGATGGTCATGCCGGCCGCCGCGATGTCGCATTTGCCGGTGTTGAGGTCCTGCCCGGACTTGATGCCCTCGAACGGGGTGTCGACGATCTCCTGGGTCACGCCCAGCTTCTTGGCCACCAGGTCGACCAGCGCGACGTCGAAGCCGACCACCTTGCCGGACGCGTCCTTGGACTGGAACGGTGCGTAGGGGAGGTGGGTGCAGGTGGTGATCGCCCCGGATTTCACCAGGGTGACACCCCCGGACTCACCGCTCGTGTCTTCCTTGGCGCAGCCGGCCGAGATCAGGAGGACCGCGGCCGCAGCTGCGGGAAGAAAGTATCGACGCATCTGATCACCCTACCGATCGGATAGGGATTCCGGGGGTGGCCGGAGCCACCCCCGGAACACGATTCAGTTGCGGTTGATCGTGAAGGTGGACGTGGTGTTCTCGATGTCGCGCCAGTTGTCGGAGAGACGCAGCCCGGTGAAGGTGGCCGACCCGACTGCCGGGCCCTGACCCTGCTCGGGCAGCGGGTTCACCCAGATGCCGAAGCCCGACTTGGCGTCGAACTCGTCACCGCTCTTCTGCGCCCCGCTGATCGAGATGTTGGTGAACACGGTGTCGGTGATCGGCTGCAGCGGCGTGCTCGGGTTCGAGTACTTGGTCTGGAACATGATGCCGCTGTAGGTCGGGTCGACGATGTCGACGTTGCTGATCCGGATGCCCCGGAACTCCTTCTCCCCGCTGTGCGCCCACAGCGCGGGGAAGGTCTGCTGGCCCCAGAAGTGCCCGCCGGCCCGGACGATCGAGATGTTGTCGAAGTTCGTCGTCGGCGTGGACCCGAAGCCGAGCATCGGGATGCCGAAGTCGATCGACGCGATCGTCACGCCCGAGTAGACCAGGGTGTCCGCGATGTAGATGTTCTTGAACGTGTTGCCCTGGCCGCCGTAGACCGCCAGGCCCGCCGCCCGCCAGGTGAGCGTGCTGGTCAGGTTCTGGAAGACGTTGCCGGTCTGCTGCTGGTTGTTCGAGTCGATCGCGGCGAACAGCGCGAAGCTGTCGTCCCCGGTGGCCCGGGCGTCGACGTTGTCGATCAGGTTGCCGGTGCTGCCGTTGGTCATGTTGATGCCGTCGGCGAACATGTTCCGGATCCGGGAGTTCTTCACCACCATGTTGTCGACGTTGGCGCCCCAGTAGAGGCACATCTGATGTTCGGTCCAGATGTTGTCGACCGTCATGCCGGCGACGTTGTTGAAGTCGAACACCTTGCCGGGGCCGTCCTGCCGGATCGTCCAGTTGCCGAAGAACCCGAAGTTCTTGAACGTCGAGCCGTTGGCCGAGGCCTCGGCCCGGAACCCGGCGTCGGTCTGCGCCTGGTCCTGCGGCGTGAAGAACCGGGTGTACCAGGGTCCGGTGCCGACGACCTGGATGGCCCGGCCGTACACGTTGAACTTGCTGCTGGTGGTGTAGGTGCCGGTCGGCAGGTAGACGCCGGCCTTGCTGGTGTCCTGCCGGGCGGCGTCGAGCGCGTTCTGCACCGACTGGTGGTCGAACCCGGCGGGCACCACGTACGTCGACGGGTTGGGGTTGGCGATCGGGGCCACCTGCTCCGTGTTGATGAAGTCGATGGTGATCGTGCCCGCGTTGCCGCCGTCCTTCTGCAGCTTGATCGCGCTGCCGGCCGGGAACGAGCCGGTCAGCATGATGTTCGCCTCGTCGTAGATGTGCCGCGGCCCGGTGCCGGAGTTCTGCGGCTCGTGCTCGGGCCCGTACAGCCACGCGAACTTCGAGGTCAGCGGCAGCGTCTTGTTGAGCGTGTTGTTCACGTAGACGTTGATCGAGCTGGTCGTGCCGTCCGGGATGGAGAACCGGGCGACCACCGTGTTGGTGGCGGCCTTGGTGGTCCACTGGACGTACGAGCCGGTGCTCGGCAGGGTCACCGCGCGCCGCCCGGACGCCTCGCCGGCGAGGTCGCCGACCCGCCGGTTGGCCGCGAGCACCTGCGCGCCGCCGCCGGTCTGGCCGTCCTCGGCCTCGTACATGTCGTACGGCATGTTGGCGCCGCGGCCCACGAAGAACGACCGCTCGCTGGTGTTGTTGGCCTGCTTGACGGGCAGCTCGTTGGCGTCGTCGGCGAGCACCACGCGAACCGTGTACTTGCCGTTGGCGGCCGTCCACGTGCCCAGGGTGAGGGCGGGCGAGGACGCGCCGGGCGCCAGCGTGCCGTTGTACGAGCCGGTCAGCGTCTGCACCGTGCCGCCGGACTCGTTGAGCAGGGTGAGCGTGACGCCGTGCGCGCCGCCGGCGGAGGCCGAGCTGCCCTGGTTCTGGATGGTCACGCTGAACGTCACGGTGTTGCCCGCCGACGGGTTGCTCGGCGACCAGTTGACGACCGACGCGACCAGGTCCGAGCTGGCCACCGGGGAGACGGTCAGCGACGGACCGTCGAAGGAGTTGTTCGTGTCGTTCTGCTCGACGACGGTGTTCGCCTCGTCCACGACGGCCCGCAACGCGTACGTTCCCGCGTTCCGCGCCCCGATGTTGGCGGTCACCGTGCTGGAGGCGCCGGCCGCGAGCGCGCCGACGTTGGCGGTGCCGACCTTGGCCGTACCCAGATAGAAGTTGACGTTGCTGGCGGGCGACGCGGCGGAACCCGCGTTGCGGACCGTGGCCGACAGGGTGATCGCGTCGGTCTCGACCGGCGCCGACGGCGACGCGGTGAGCGCGGTGACGGTGAGGTCCGGGTTGGGCGCGGGCGTGCCGTAGATCTGGAACTCGGCGACCTGACCGCCGGGCGCGCCGGAGTTTCCGGTGAAGCTGAGCCGCACGTCGGCCGCGGTGGCGCTGACCGGGATGGTGACGGTGTTGCCGGTGGCCGGGTTGAACGTGTACGTGGCCGAGCCGACCAGCGTGGTGAACGACGACGCGCTCTGCTCGCGCCCGAGCACCGAGAACGTCTGCGTCCGCTGTCCCCAGACCGGGTCCGGGTTGAGCTTCACGACGACCGACGACGTGCCGGCGTTGGCGCCCAGCTTGACGGTCAGCGTCGCCGGGTACGCGCCGCCCTCCCAGTAGGTGGCGGTGTTGTTGTCGTTGGCGTTGGCCGCGACGAAGTTCTGGGTCACCGACGAGGCCTCGATGGCCTTGCCGATCGCCAGGTTGGTCCCGGGCGGCGGCGGCTCGGGGTCGGTGCCGCCGGTTCCGTAGACCTCGAGTTCGGACAGTTGCCCGGCCGGCCATCCGGTGTTGCCGGTGAAGGCCAGCCGGACATATCTGGCGGAAGAAGCCGCGAAGTCGATGGTCACGCTGTTGCCGGTGGAGGGGTTGAAGACATAGCCGGCGCTTGCCTTCAACGAGGAGAACGACGATCCGTTGGTGCTGCCCTGGATGGTCAGCGTCTGCGTGCGGGTGGCCCACGCAGCCGCCGGCGGCAGTTTCAGGATCGCCTGGTTGACCGTGGCGGTGGAGCCGAGGTCGACCTGCAGCCACTGCGGGAAGGCGTTGCTGCTGCTCTCCCAGTAGGACGACGCGTTGCCGTCGCCGGCGTTGCCCGGCTGGTAGGCGTCGACGGAGCTGCTGGCGGTGAAGGTCTTGCCGGCGGCCAGGTTGGGGCCGGCGGCGTGGGCGGCGGAGGGGACGAGGAGGACGGCGGCGGCCGCGACCGAGGCCGCGACCAGGGAGCGGAACATGGGGTACCTACTTTCCGGGGTGGAGGCGGAGCCAGACGGCCGTGTCCGGCGGCAGCAGGGTGCCGTCGAGCGGGCCGCTGGCCAGCAGGCAGGAGTGATGGTCCGGCAGGGGGACGGGTGCGCCGGACATGTTGAGCACACTCGCGAAGCCGGGTCCGCGGGTGTAGGCGAGCACTCCCGGCGCGGCGTCCAGCCACGCCATCGTGCTCCGATGCAGGCCCTCTTCCCGGCGGCGCAGGTGGATCGCCGCGCGGTAGAGCTCCAGCATCGAACTCGGGTCGCCGGTCTGGGCCTGGACCGTGCGGTCCTTCCATTCGGCGGGTTGGGGCAGCCACGGCGTGCCGGTGCTGAACCCGAAGGGCTGTTCGTCGCCGGACCAGGGGAGCGGCACCCGGCAGCCGTCGCGGGAGTGGCCGCGCCGCCCCCACATCGGGTCGGCGAACTCCTCGGGCGGGATGTTCTCGTTCTCCCACAGGCCCAGCTCGTCGCCCTGGTAGACGTAGGCGGAGCCGGGCAGCGACAGGGACAGCAGCGCGGCGGCGCGGGCCCGGCGGGTGCCGAGTTCCAGGTCGACCGGGGTGCCGTCGAGGTTCTCCTCGAAGCTGAAGGTGGTCTTCTCCCGGCCGTAGCGGGTGACGTGCCGGGTGACGTCGTGGTTGGACAGCACCCAGGTGGGCGGCGCCCCGATCGTCGCGTGCGCGTCGAGGGTCCGGTCGATGCACTCCCGCATCAGGGTGGGATCCCAGGCACAGCCGAGGAAGTCGAAGTTGAACGCCGCGTGCAGTTCGTCCGGCCGCAGATAGCGAGCGAACCGGTCGACCTCCGGCATCCACACCTCGCCGATCAGGGCGCGGTCGTCGTACTCGTCGGCCACCCGCCGCCAGGCCCGGTAGACGTCGTGCACGCCGTCGAGGTCGTGGAACGGGTGCGGCTGCCCGTCGACGACCTCCGGGAAGGTGGTGTCCTTGAGCAGCAGCGCCGCCGAGTCGATCCGGATGCCGTCGACGCCCCGGTCGAACCAGAATCGCAGGATGCTCTCGAACTCGGCCCGCACGTCCGGGTGCTCCCAGTTGAGGTCGGGTTGCTCCGGGGTGAAGAGGTGCAGGTACCAGGATCCGTCGGGTGTCTGCGTCCAGGTCGTCCCGCCGAACTCGCCGGTCCAGCTGGTCGGCATCTCGGTACCGGGCCGGAACCAGAAGTACTCGCGTTCCTTCGCGGAAGGGTCGGCGAGGGCGGCCTTGAACCACGGGTGAGCAGAAGAGATGTGGTTGGGGACGATGTCGACGATCATCCGGATCCCGGCCTCGTGCGCCTCGGTGATCAGCGCCTCCGCCCCGGCGAGCGTGCCGAAGACGGGGTCGATGTCGCGGAAGTCGGCCACGTCGTAGCCGGCGTCGGCCATCGGGGACGGGTACCAGGGGCTCATCCAGATGGCGTCCACCCCGAGGTCGCGCAGGTGGTGCAGGTGGGCGCGGATGCCGTCGATGTCGCCGACGCCGTCACCGTCGGCGTCCGCGAAGCTGCGCGGGTAGATCTGGTAGATCACCGCGTCGCGCCACCACTGGTTTTGGTCAGCCACAGCTACCTCTTTCTGTTTTTGAGCGCACGGGGCCTGGGAAAAAGCACATTGAGAGCAGATCAGCCCTTCATGGACCCCGCGGAGAGTCCGCCGATGATGCTGCGCTGGAAGATCAAAAAGATGACGATCATGGGTACGGAGGCGATGACGAGCCCCGCCATGAACTCGGTCTGCGGCACCTGGCTGGTGTTGGCGAGCCGGGCCAGCGCCACGCTCAGCGTCTGTTTCTCCGGGTCCTGCAGTACCAGCAGCGGCCAGAGGAAGTCCTTCCAGATGCCGATGATCGCGAAGATCGACACCACGCCGAGGACGGGGCGGGACAGTGGCAGCACGATCGACCAGAGCACCCGCAGCCGGCCCGCGCCGTCGATCGACGCGGCGTCCAGCAGGTCGTTGGGGATCTGGTCGAAGAACCGCTTGAGCACGTACACGTTGAAGGCGTTGGCGGCGGCCGGCAGCCAGAGCGCCCACGGGGTGTTGAGCAGGTTCCAGCCGAAGATCGGCAGGTCGGCGACCGTCAGGTAGGCGGGCACGAGCAGCGCCGACGCGGGCAGCATCAGGCTGGCGAGCATGCCGCCGAGGACGATCCTGCTGAAGATCGGCCGGAGCTTGCTCAGCGCGTACGCGGCGGTGACGTCGACGACCAGCTGGATCAGCCAGCCGCCGAGCGCGTAGAACGCGGTGTTCAGGAAGAACTTGCCCATCCGCATGTTGGTCCAGGCGGTGGCGTAGTTCTCCGGGTGCCAGGACGCCGGCAGCACGATCGCCTTGCCCTCGGCGAGCTGGGCCGGCGTCTGCAGCGCGCTGGCGGCCATCCACCACATCGGATAGAGGAAGGCCCCCGCGAACAGCAGCATGGTGACGGTGACCGCCACCAGATAGGCGACCCGGTGACGCTTCAGATCAATGGCGGAGATGAGCGTACGGGTGCCGGCGGCGTGTTGCCGGGTGCGGCGCTTGCGGCCCGGGCCGGGCGGGGTGGCGGCCACCTCGGTGAGCGCCTGCGGTGGTGGGGCGGTGAGCGTCATGTCGGGGCTCCTCAGTCCGCGGACCGGGTCAGGCGCAGGTAGAGCGCGGAGAAGGCGCCCAGCACGACGAAGAGCAGGACGCTCATCGCGGCGGCCATGCCGAAGTCGTTCTGGACCTTGAACGCGTAGCGGTAGATCAGCACCATCACGGTGATCGTGTCGGGGCTGGACGTGCCGGTGAGCAGGTACGGCTCGATGAACACCTGCATGGTCGCGATGATCTGGAGCAGCAGCAGGACCAGCATGATGAAGCGCATGTGCGGGACGGTCACGTGCCGGATCCGCTGCCAGACGCTCGCCCCGTCCAGCTCGGCCGCCTCGTACAGGTCGCCGGGGATGCCCTGCAGCGCGGCCAGGTACATCAGCGTGGCGCCGCCCATGTTGGCCCAGGTGGACACCAGGACCAGTGAGATCATCGCGGTGCTGGAGCCCTGCGCCCACTGCGAGGCGGGCAGGCCGACGCCGCCCAGCAGCGTGTTGAACAGGCCGTCGCCGGGGTCGTAGAACTCACGCCAGAGCAGCACGGCGACCGCCGGCGGGAGCATCACCGGCAGGTAGACCAGGACCCGGAAGAGGCCGGTCAGGTGGCGGAACTCGTTGAGCAGGATGGCGATCACGAACGGGACCGCGTACCCGAAGACCAGCGCGAGGCCGGTGAACTGGATGGTGTTCTTCCAGGCCGTCCAGAACAGCGGGTCGTCGAAGACCGCCCGGTAGTTGTCGAGTCCCACCCAGAACGGCGGGATCACGAAGTTGTCCTGCTGGAAGCTCAGGACCACGCCTTTGACCAGCGGGTACCACGAGAAGAACCCGAAGCAGAGCAGGCCGGCCGCGAGGAACGCGTACCCGAGGGCGTTGTCCGCCAGCCGCCGGCGCACTCGCCCCGCCGTCATTACCGCCACCGTGCTGCCTTTCTTTCAGGATGGGGGAGGGCCGCCGGCGGATTCGGCGTCCGCCGGCGGCCCGGGTCTCACTTGACGCTCTGCAGGATCTGGTTGACCTGCGTCTCCGCGTCGGTGAGCAGCTTCGCCGGATCGGCGTTCTTGTCGGTCAGCACCTTCTGCATGGCGACGTCGAGCACGGCGTAGATCTGCTGGGCGTTCGGCGGCTCGAGCTTGACCGGGATCTTGCTCATGCTCGCCACGAACGGCGCGTAGTTGGCCTGCGGGACGTTCGCGTACTGCTTGTCCGAGGCCGCCTGCTTCTCCGCGGCCGCGCCGGTGAAGATGGCCGGCTCGGGCAGGCCGACCGGCTGCTTGGTCTCACTGGACCATTTGTTCTCCTCGGCGATCTTGTCCGCGGAGGTGAACCAGAAGGTCAGCCACTTGAGACCGGCCCGGATCTTCTCGGGGCTCAGCCCGGCCTTGAACATGTAGCCCTCGCCGCCGCCCAGGGTGCCCTGGCCGTCCGGGATCGGGCCGAGGCCGTACGTCTCGAACTTGCCCTTGTACTGGTTGACGATGGTCGGGATGTTGTCGGCGGTGGCGACGTACATGCCGAGCTTGCCTGAGCCCATCTGGTTGAGCAGGTCGGCCCACTCGAGCAGCTGCTTCTGGCCCATCGAGTCGTCCGTCCAGCGCATGTCCTTGAGCTGCTGGAGAACCTGCTTGCCCTTGTCGTTGTTGAACGCGGCCTTCCACGCGCCGCCCTCGTTCACCGCGACGTCGCCGCCCAGCGAGTACATCTCGGCGGTGAAGTGCCAGCCGCCGGTGTTGCTCTTGCTGTAGTCGCCGTACCCGATGTTGCCGCCGCCCAGGGCGGTGATCTTCTTGGCCGCCTCGCGGACCTCGGCCCAGGTCGCCGGCGGCTGGTCCGGGTTCAGACCCGCCTTCTTGAACAGGTCCCGGTTGTAGAGCAGGCCCATCGAGTAGTTCTTGTACGGCAGCCCGTACGTCCCGCCCTTGTCGTCCTGGAAGACCTTCTGCACCTCGGGCTTGAGCTGCGAGGTGATCGGGAAGTCCTTCAGGTATTTGCTGATGTCGGACACCTGGCGCTTGGCGATCAGGCTGGCCGGGTCGGTGAAGTAGACGTAGAAGACGTCCTCGAGCTGGCCGCCGGCGAGCTTGGCGGGGAACGTCTGCGGGTCCATCTTGCCCTCGCGGACGTCCAGCTTGATGGTCGGGTTGGCCTTCTCGAACGCCGCGACGTTCTCCAGGAAGTGGTCGTGGTTCGCCTTCTCGGTGGCCGGCGGCAGGCCGTTGATGACCAGCGTGACCGGGCCGTCGGCCTTGTCCTCGCCGGCGCTGTCGTCGTTGCCGCAGGCGGCCGCCGACAGGCTGAGCCCGGCGATCAGCAGCGCGCCCAGCAGCCTCTTTCTCAGCATGGGGAACCTTCCTCTATGTCGCGAGCGTGCTCTCATGTTTCGTAGCGGTGACGGTAATTGGTCTGTTCTTGTTACGCAAGAACTTCACTCAGCCACGAAAGAACTTGACTTTCGTGGCGCAGCACACTTTTCCCCACGAAAAAGCGGGCGGACCCATGGGGTCCGCCCGCTGAAGTTGATGAATGTCCTGGTCAGGCGACCTTTGCCGGCCCGGTGCTGCCGCGGACGACGAGTTCCGGCTCGAAGAGAAGCTCGTCCGGTTGCACCCCGGAGCCCTCGATCTGGTTGACGAGGAGGTCGACCGCCGCCTGGCCCATCATCTCGATCGGCTGCCGCACCGTGGTCAGCGGCGGATCGGTGCAGGTCATCAGCGCCGAGTCGTCGAAGCCGACCACCGACACGTCGGACGGCACGTCCAGGCCGAGCCGCCGGGCCGCCCGGATCGAACCGAGCGCCACCACGTCGGACACGCAGATCATGCCGGTGACGCCGCGCTGGATCAGCCGGCCCGCCGCCAGCCGGGCGCTCTCCATCGAGAAGTTCGTGCGCTCCACCCACTCGTCCGGGCGATCCCAGCCGGCCAGCTTGGCGACCGCGGCCAGCTTGCGGCGCGACGGCATGTGGTCCTCGGGGCCGAGCACCAGCCCGATCCGCTCGTGCCCGAGCGAGCGCAGATGCCCGTACGCCTGCTCGACGGCGACCGCGTCGTCGGTGGAGATGTGCGGGAAGCCCAGTCCGTCCACGCCGGCGTTGACCATCACCACGGGCATCCGGCGGTCCAGGAGCTGGCGGTAGTGGCCGTGCTCGGCGCCGGCCAGCGCGTACGACCCGCCGGCGAAGACCACGCCGGACACCTGGTGGTCGAGCAGCATCTCGATGTAGTCGCTCTCCGGCACGCCGCCGATCGTCCGCGCGCACAGCGCCGGCGTGAACCCGCGCTGGGCGAGGCTGGCGGTGACCACCTCGGCCAGCGCGGGGAAGATCGGGTTCTGCAGCTCGGGCAGCACCAGCCCGACCAGCCGCCCGCGCTCGCCCCGCAGCTTGGTCGGACGCTCGTAGCCGAGCACGTCGAGCGCGGTCAGCACCGACGCACGGGTCGCCTCGGAGACGCCGCTGCGGCCGTTGAGCACTCGGCTGACAGTCGCCTCGCTGACGCCCGCTTTCTTGGCCACCTCGGCCAGTCGCTTTGTCACGGGCGCAATCCTACGTCAGCGGCCTGCAAGAACTGAACGCCTCTTTGCCCTTCCTTGCAAGAACCGTCCCCACGGCTTGTAAGTGGAGAGCACCGTCGCGAAGATCATCAGGCTGGTCGACACCGCCGGCGCCACCACCAGGTTGACCCGGTCCGGCCCCTCCGGGATGCCACCCAGCTGGGGATAGAGCACCAGGGTGACGAGCAGGAGCATCAGGGTCGTCACGGCCAGCTTGACCACCACCCAGGTGTGCTTGAACAGGCCCCACGGGGTCAGCAGCGCGTTGAGCACCCCGACCAGCCAGACGACGGCGCTCAGCGGCGTGAACAGCGCCCGGCCGATTAGGCTCTGCGCCGGATAGACCAGGTCCGGATCGGCGCCGGCCAGGCCCGCGATGCCGAAGGTCAGCATCACCAGGTCGACACCGAGCCAGCCGACCGCGGTGATGACGTGGACGGTCAGGATCAGCTTTCGCATCGGCGGCTTCATGCCCGAGAGCCTGCCGGGAACGCCCGCCGGGGTCATGCCGCACACAGCGCAATCCCGCCTACGCTCCCGGGCGTAGTGGCCGCGTAGCGAGCGCTCGCGGCCGCGGCGCCGCCGGTGCGGTTCACGTCTACGGCGACGTGCTCCGAGCCAGACCGGGCTGCTCGCCCACCGCGGCGAGCAGCCTGGACCGGACCTCCCCGGCGTCCGGGTGGCCGAGCTCGTCGAACAGCGCCACCGCCGCCCACCAGGCCGCGTGGGCCTCGGCCGGCCGGCCCGCCTCGGCATGCACCTCGCCGAGCTGCCGCCGGGCCGTCGCCTCGTTGAACCGGTAGCCCAGCGCGTGCAGCAGATCGGCGGCGCGGGTGTACGCGGTGGCCGCGTCGTCCAGGCGGCCCAGCCGGTGCAGCGCGAAGCCGAGGCTGTCCCAGGTGGCGCCCTGGCCGTACCGGTCGCCGATCTCCTCGAACAACCGCAACGCCTCCCGGCAGTGGTCCACGGCCCGCTCGTCCTCGCCGACCCGCACGAGCAGCCACCCGACCGTGTTCAGCGCGTTCGCGTGCCGCGCCTGGCGTCCGGAGGCGGCCTGCAGCTCCAGCGCCTGCTCGGCGTGCCCGAGCGCCGCGGCGTACTCGCCCCTGAGCTCCAGCACCCAGGCGAGGTTGAGGTGGGTGCTGGCCTCACTGGCGCGGTTGCCGATACCGGGCGCCATCGCCAGGGCGTCCCGGAGATGGCGCAACGCTTCGTCGTAGTGGCCGGTCCGGCCGTACGCGCGGGCCAGAGCCCGGCGGGCCCGGACGCCGGCGGCCGCGTCGCCGAGGCCGTCCGCCGCGTCCAGGGCGAGGCGCTGGGTGACATCGAGGTCGTGCCAGTACCCGCGGCGGTCCAGAAACGTCATCAGAGCCCAGGCCAGCTGCACGGTGTGCCGCCGCCGGCCGGCGGCGGCCGCCTGGGCGACGGCGGTCAGCAGGACGGCGTGCTCGGCGCTGAACCAGCCGACCGCCCGGGCGTGGTCGGCGATCGGCTCCGGCACCACGCCGGGCGGCGCCGGCGGCAGCGGCTCCGCGACCCGGTGCGGGTCGATCAGCGCGTCCGCGGCGCGCGCCGTCCGCAGGTAGTGGTCGAGGATCCGGCGTACGGCCGCATCCCGCTCGTCGGCCGTCTCCGTGGCTGACTCGGTGGCGTGCACCAGCTCGGTCGCGTACGCGCGCAGCAGGTCGTGGCTGCTGAACCGGCCCGGCGCGTGCTCGGCGACCAGGTGGGCGCGGCTCAGCTCGGCCAGCGCCCGGCGCGCGTCGCCCCCGGCCAGGCTGGTGGCCGCGGCGACCGTGATGTCCGGGCCGCCGTGCAGCCCCAGCAGCCGGAACATCCGCGCGGCGGCGTCACCCAGGGCGCCATAGGACCAGGAGAACACCGCCCGCACATCGGTGACCGGGTCGCCGCCGTCCAGCGCGTCCAGCACGCCCCGGGCCTCGCGCAGCTCGCCGGCCAGCGCGGCCAGCGGAAAGCCGGGATGCGCGGCGGCCCGGGCGGCGACGACGCCGAGCGCCAGCGGCAGTCCCGCGCAGGCGTCGGCGATCGCGGCCGCGGCGGCCGGTTCGGCGTCGACGCGGCGCTGCCCCAGCCGGCGGGCGAGCAGATCGAGGGCCTCCGCCGGGTCCAGCACGCCGAGTGTCACGGAGTGCGCGTCACCCGCGACGACGACGCCGCTGAGCTGGTCCCGGCTGGTCACCAGCAGCAGGCAGCCGGGTGCGCCGGGCACCAGCGGCCGGACCTGCTCGGCGTCGCGCGCGTTGTCGAGCAGGATCAGCATCCGCCGCCCGTTCAGCAGGCTGCGGTAGAGGGCGGCCTGCGCCTCCGCGCTGCTCGGCACCCGGTCGGAGGGGAGCCCGAGCGAGTCCAGCAGGGTCCGGGTCGCCTCGGCCGGGCTCATCACCGCGCCACCCGGGTCGAAGCCGCGCAGGTTGAGATAGAGCTGGCCGTCCGGGAACCGGTCCGCCGCACGGTGCGCCCAGTGCACGGCGAGCGCGGTCTTCCCCACCCCGGCGGTCCCGGAGACGGCGGCGATGGCCACCGAGCCGGGCGCGTCGCCGAGCACCAGGTCCAGCTGGGCGAGGGCGTCCGCCCGGCCGGAGAACCCGCGGACGTCGGGCGGGAGCTGGGCCGGCCGGACCGCGGCGGCCGGCGGGTCCTCCGGGCGCAGGACCAGGGTGGCGTCGGCGGCCAGGATTCTGCGTTGCATCTCGCGCAGCCCCGGCCCCGGCTCGACGCCGAGCTCGCGCTGCGACACCCGCCACGCCTGGGCGTACGCGGCGAGCGCGTCGCCCTGCCGGCCGGACCGGTAGAGGGCCACCATCAGCTGCTCGGCGAACCGTTCCCGCAGCGGATGCCGCCGGGTCAGCCGCCGCAGCTCGCCGACCAGATCGTCGTGGCGCCCGAGCTGCAGGCCGGCCTCGATGCGCCACTCGAGGGCCTGGAGCCGCAGGTTCGTCAGATGCGCCACCTCGGTGTCCTGGACCAGGCGCGAGGCGACGTCGGCGAAGGCCGGTCCGCGCCAGAGGGCGAGCGCGGCGGTCAGCGTGTCGGCGGCCGTGGACCAGGCCCGCGCCCGGACCGCGTTGCCGCCGTGGTGGCAGAGGCGGGTGAACCGCCACGAGTCCAGCTCGTCCTCGCCGACCTCGATCAGATAGCCCGGGGCCCGGGTGACCAGGCGCTCGGCCAGCTCCGGCCCGAGCCGCTGCCGCAGCAGCCGCACGTAGTTGCGCAGGGTGGGCCGCGCCGCGGGCGGCGGCTCGCCGTCCCACATGGCGTCCGCCAGCTCGTCGAACGAGATCGCCTGGTTGGCCCTGGTCAGCAGGATCGCGAGCAGCCGCCGGTGCTGCGCCGCCGCCACCGGCCGCTCGTCGCCCGCCGCGTCGTGGACCTGCAGCGGTCCCAGCACCCCGAACCGCACGGTGCTCTCCCTCCACATCGGATCCGATGGGACCATAACAACGGCGATCAATAAAGCAGTGGCGCCAGGCAGCGCGCCGGCCGCGGACGTAGCCTGGTGGTCATGGATCAACGACCGCTAGAGGACGGCATCGTCCGCGACTTCAAGGTCAATCTGTCGTACGGGCGCTATCTGCACCTGGACGAGATCCTGAGCGCGCAGCACCCGGTCAGCACCCCGGCGCACCACGACGAGCTGCTCTTCATCCTCCAGCACCAGACCTCCGAGCTGTGGCTCAAGCTGGTGCTGCACGAGCTGCGGACCGTGCTGCGGCAGCTGGCCTCCGACGACCTGCGGCCCGCGCTCAAGGGGCTCGCCCGGGTCAAGCACATCCAGCGCCAGCTGACCGAGCAGTGGTCGGTGCTGGCCACGCTCACCCCGACCGAGTACGCCGAGTTCCGCAGCTTCCTCGGCACCTCGTCGGGCTTCCAGAGCTACCAGTACCGGGCGGTCGAGTTCACCCTCGGCAACAAGGACGCCCGGATGCTGTCGATCTTCGACGACGACCCGTCCGCCAAGATCATGCTGACCGGGGCGCTCGAGGCGCCCAGCGTGTACGACGAGTTCCTGCGCTACCTGCACCGCCGGGGCCACGACGTGCCGGCCGAGATCCTGCAGCGTGACGTCACTCTTCCCTACCGGTACCACGCCGACCTGGTGCCGGTCTTCGTGCGGATCTACGAGAACGCGGACGAGCACTGGGAGGCGTACGAGGCCTGCGAGGAACTGGTCGACCTGGAGGAGAACTTCCAGCTGTGGCGCTTCCGGCACCTCAAGACGGTGGAGCGGACCATCGGCTTCAAGCGCGGCACCGGCGGATCCAGCGGCGTCGACTTCCTCCGCAAGGCGCTCGACCTGACGTTCTTCCCGGAGCTGTACGCCGTCCGTACCGAGATCGGAGTGCCCGGCCAGTGACCGACGACCTCGCGACCGGCGACCTGGCCGCCCGCGCGGTGGCCCTGGACGCCGCCGACCCGCTGGCCGCCTACCGCGACCGGTTCCTGCCCGCCGAGGCGGTCGTCGCCTACCTGGACGGCAACTCGCTGGGCAAGCCGCCGGCGGAGACCGCCGCCCGGATGGACCGCTTCATCCGCGACGACTGGGGCGGGCGCCTCATCCGCGGCTGGACCGACGAGTGGCTGGAGTGGCCGGCCCGGATCGGCGACCGGATCGGCGCGCTCGCCCTGGGCGCCGCGCCCGGCCAGACGATCGTCGCCGACTCCACCACGGTCCTGCTCTACAAGCTGGCCCGGGCCGCCGTCGACGCCCGCCCCGGCCGCACCGAGGTGGTCCTGGACACCGACAACTTCCCCACCGACCGGTACGTGCTGGAGGGCATCGCTGCCGAACGCGGCCTCACCCTGCGCTGGATCGAGACCGATCCCGCCGCCGGCGTGCACCCGTCGCAGGTCGCCGACGCCGTCGGGCCGCGGACCGCGCTGGTGCTGTTCAGCCACGTCGCCTACCGGTCCGGGTGGATCGCCGACGTCGCCGCGATCACCCGCATCGCCCACGACGCCGGGGCGCTGGCCATGTGGGACCTCAGCCATTCGGCCGGCTCGGTGCCGGTGTGGCTCGACGAGTGGGGCGTCGACGTGGCGGTCGGGTGCTCGTACAAATATCTGAACGGCGGCCCCGGCGGACCCGCCTTCGCGTACCTGCGCGGCGGCCTTCAGGACGAGCTGCGCCAGCCGATCCGCGGCTGGATGGGCCACCGCGCGGCGTTCGAGATGGGACCGGGGCACGAGTACGCCCCCGGCATCCGCGCCCTGCTCAGCGGCACCCCGCCGATCCTCGCGATGGTCCCGCTGGACGTCAGCCTTGACCTGCTCGCCGAGGCCGGCCTGGACGCGGTCCGAACCAAGTCGCAGCTGCTCACCGGCTACGTGCTGGACCTGGCCGACGAGTGGCTCGCGCCGCTGGGCGTGACGGTGACCAGCCCCCGCGACCCGGCCCGCCGCGGCGGCCACGTCACCCTGAACCGGCCCGGCTTCGCGGACCTCCTGGAGCCGCTGTGGGACGCCGGGGTGATCCCCGACTACCGCCGCCCCGACGGCCTGCGGATCGGCCTGGCCCCGCTGAGCACCAGCTTCGCCGAGGTCCACGCCGGGCTGTCCCGCCTGCGCGACCTGCTCACCGGATGACCTTTCTGCAGCCGGACACCCTGTGGTGGGACGGGCGCCTCCGGGCCGGCGCCCTGCACCGCACGGCCGGCGGCTGCACGCTCGTGGCCTCCGCGCCGTCCGCCGAGCGAATTCCCGGGACGCTGCTGCCCGGCCTCACCGACGCGCACGTCCATCTCGGTCTCGCCGACCACGGCGCCGTCCGGGCCGGCGGCATCGCCGAGGTGTGGGACCTGGGCGGCGCCCTTCCGCTGCCGGCGACGCGCGAAGGTGTCCGATACGCCGGGCAGTTCCTCACCGCGCCCGGCGGCTATCCCAGCGACCGCGCGTGGGCGCCACCGGGAAGCTGGCGCGAGGTCCGCTCGCCCGCCGACGGCGCCGAGGCGGTGGCCGAACAGGAGGGCGCGTCCTTCATTAAGGTGACGCTGCACGCGGGCGGCCCGCTGCTGGACCTGCCGACGGTCACGGCGATCGCCGATGCCGCGCACGACGCAGGCCTGCCGCTGATCGTGCACGCCGAAGGTCCCGGCACGGTCGAGACGGCCCTGGAGGCGGGCGCCCGCCTGCTCGCTCACACGCCGTGGACGGCGCCGCTCGACGACGGTGTCCTGCGGGCGGCGGCCGGGCGGACGACGTGGATCAGCACGCTCGACATCCACGGCTGGGGCGCCGAGACCCCGTCGCTGGTCACGGCGATCGGAAACCTGCGGCTCTTTCTCGCGTACGGCGGGACCGTCCGCTACGGCACGGATCTCGGCAACGGCCCGCTCGTACCCGGAATCAACGCCCGGGAGATCCGCGGCCTGCAACGCGCCGGTCTGAGCCCGGCCGACATCCTGATCGCGATGACCCCCTCGGCCGCCGCCCTCCCGCCCAGCTGGATCCCCGCCGGCCTCGACCTCGACCCGGAGCGCTTCGCCGATTCCCTGGCCACCGCCCGCGTCTGGTGACCCGGTCAGAGCACCTGGGTGCCGGCCAGCCACTCGATGATCATGTCGCAGCTGCGCAGGACGACCGCGGCGGCGCGGCGCTGGGCGGCGGACGTGTCCGGGCGGTGGGACTCCTGGCGCCAGCGTTCGGCCGCCGCGTACGCCGCCGTGTAGATGTCGTCGGTGGACGCCTCGGCCGGCATGCCCAGCCGTTCGCCCACGCTCGTGCCGGTGCCACCCAGCAGACGCCGGGCGTCCGCGGCCGACTCCGGCGCCAGATCGACCCGGCCGGACCGGAGCGCGGACAGCAGCCGGAGCTCGCGGAACGGGTGCAGGTCGGCGGAGAGCAGCTCGATCTCCGCGAGCTGCTCGCCCAGCCCGGGCGCCGGCTCGGTACGCAGCAGCTGATCCAGCACGGTCAGCGCCGACCTCGCCTTCAACGCCGCCCGGCGGGTGGTGAAGAGCTCCGCGACCGCCGACTGCAGATCCTTGAGCCCGCTGTACTCCTGCAGCTTCTCGGCCAGCGCCGCCCGGGTGGCACAGCCGGTCCGGGTGAGCGTGACCGCCAGCCGGAGGCCGCCCAGGCCCAGCCGCCGGACGAGCTGGTCGCGCTGCTCGGCGGTCACCCCCGGCAGCGCGCCCGGCGCCGTGAACCGGTCCACCGACAGCAGATGCGGCTCCAGGCTCGCGCGCGGCCACGCGGCCAGCTCGGCCAGCACCCGGAACTCCTCCTCGCGCAGCGTCCGGGCGGCGTGGCCGACCAGCGGGGACACCGCGATCACGTCCTGGCAGAGCGTGCCGACGCGAGGTTCACGCCGCCGCCGCCGGGCGAGCTGCCGGGCCGTCAGCATCGCGTCGGCACGGCCGCCGGACGTGGCGTCGGCCCGGGACAGCACGACGATCGTGTGGACCGGGAAGACCGACGGGCCGCGCAGGCCACGCCCGGCCCAGAGGAAGCTCAGGTCGGCGTCGTCCAGGTGGGTGGTCAGGTAGAGGACGGCGTCCGCCTCGCGGAAGACGTCCCGCGCCTCCAGCCGTCCCGTGTCGATCAACCGGGTCCGCCGCAGCGTCCGGCTGGGCCACTCGATCACGGCCCGGCGGGTGGCGCCCGAGGCCGTCCGCTGGGCGGCGCCGGTGCTCAGCCGCAGCCCCGGCGTGGTGCGGACCATGGCGACCTCGTGCGGGCGCTGATCCTCGGCGAACCACCAGGCCCGCGGCGCCGGCCCGTCCTGGTAGGAGGTGAACGCCGACGGCCCGTCGGTCGGCGCGGCCGGCGCCACGTCCTCGCCGATCAGCGCGTTGACCAGGGTCGACTTGCCGCTGTTCGGAGTGCCGGCGACCACCACCCGCAGCGGCTCGGCCAGCCGGGTCGCGGCCTCCTCCAGCACGCCCGCCGCCGCGCGGTTGCCGCGGTAGGCGTGCGTCGCCTGGCTCAGCAACCGCTGGACGCGCTGTTCCAGATCCTCGTCGTCGATCACGACGCGGCGCTGCCGGCCAGCGCGGCCGGGCTCGGACCACCCCGCAGCGCCTGGGCCTGCTGGTTCAGCGCGGACAGCTGAGCCAGCTCCTGCTGGATGCCGCGGGCGCGCTGCTCGCGGACGGCGACCTCGCGGTCGGCCGCCGCCTTGGCGCTGCGCAAGGACTCCATCACGGCTTCCTGCAGGTCCTCGGTCACGGCGGTGAAGTGGTCCCGCAAGGAGCGCTGGATGCGGCGCACGGTGTCCCGGGCGTCCTTGGTGAGGCGTACGAAGATCTCGTCGACGTGGCGCTGGACGATGGTCCTGGCCTCCGCCTGGCGGCGCTTGAGCAGCGCCTTGCCCTCGTCCCGGATGCTCTTGCTGCCGAACAGCGCGCCGCCGCCGATCGAGATCGGGTTGATCAGCGACATCCCGGCGAGGCTGGTGGCCAGGCCGAACATGATGACCCCGCCGTACGAGCCCTTCAGCCCGATGAAGAGTTTCTGGCCGGGGCTGAACGAGGCCACCGGCGGCGCGTCCAGGCCGCCCGCGTTCCCGCCGAAGTCGTCCGGGACGGCGAGCATCTGCGCGGGCAGGACATCGCCCGCGTCGGCCGGGAACTCGTCGGCCACCTTGCGCGCCATCCACTGCGCGCGCTCGGCCAGCCAGGTCACACTGGCCCGGGTCAGCTCCTCGACGGCGTCCCGCAGCCACGGCTCGAACTCGTCCCACTCCTTCGCCGGGTCGGCCGTGGTGAAGAACTCGTCCGCCTCGGTGAGCACCGCGCGGGTCCGCTCGCGCAGGTCGTGCTCGATGTCCGACATCAGGTCGCCGACCTCGTCGGAGAGCCGGTTCTGCCAGCGCTGGGCGCAGCGCCTCAGGTCGTCCAGCCGGCGCTGGGTGGCGTGCAGCCGGGCGACCGCCTCCGTCGCGTCGCCGGCCTGCTCGGCGGTCAGTTCCGCGCGCAGCGGCTTGGCGAGGCGTTCCAGCACGGTCCGGCTGAGCACGGCCGCCATCGCCGGCGCCAGCTGGTCCGGCTTGGCGGCGAGCATCCGCTGCAGGTGCAGGATCAGATCGGGGAAGCCCGACTCGGTGTTCAGGCCCGCGTCACCGGCCTTGACGGCGTGCAGCCGCAGCGAGGAGGAGACCGCGGCGACGGTGGCCGGCACCCCGGCGTGGGTCAGCTGCTCACGGCTGCGCGCCAGGTGCTGCCGCCAGTCGGGGGAGTAGTCGGCCTTGGTGAGCACGACCAGCAGCGCGGGGAAGAGCCGCGACAGATCGGCCAGGACCGCCAGCTCGGCGTCGCTCAGGTCGCGGCCGGTCTCGCAGGTGAAGAGCACCAGGTCGGCGCCGGCGCCGGTGGTCAGCTCGCGCGCCTCGGCGACCGCGTCCGCCTCCGAGCCGGGCAGCCCGGTCAGCGGCGGCGTGTCGATGAGCACCAGCCCGCGGGCCAGCAGGGTGCGCGGGACGCCGATGTCGGCGTGCAGCGGCGCGGTCGCCGGCAGCGTCGCGGCGGCCTGCGTGATGGCCCTGTCCAGCCCGTCCACCGCGAGCGGGATCCGGTCGCGCAGCCCGGCGTCGCCGGTCCAGTCGGCGCTCGGCGAATCCCGCCTGATCAGCTGGGCCTCGGGAATGTCGGCGTGCCGGATGACCGCGGGAACCGTCGTCCCGCCGTGATCCGGCACGCCGCACACGGTCGCATTGATCATCGCGTTGATAAGCTGGCTCTTGCCCTGTCGGGCGGCGCCCGCCACCAGCACCCGCAGTTGAGGTTCCAACATGCGGGTCCGGCGGCGGGACAGCCAGTTCGCGATCTCCGCGCGACCGTGCGCGGAGCAGGTGCGGATGGTGGCGTCCATGACGTCCAGCCACGACAGCGGCGCGGCCGCCCGCAGCGGGTCGGGCACCGCCCGGCTCAGCGGGACGAGGGAGGTCGGACCCGCATACGCCGTGGGTCCGGCCTCCCAGCTCGTCATCCTCGCTCGTTCCGCCCTCTCCGGGTCAGTGGTGCAGGTCGGTGATGCCACCCAGCAGGTCGTGCCCGAGGTCGTCGTCGGCCGGGTGGCCGATGCTCGGCAGCACGCCGCCGGTGACGCCGTGCACGGTGTCGAGCGTCCCGGTGACGGTGCCGTGCACGCCGTGCACCACATCGTCACCAAGGTCCGGGTTGACCACCGATACGACCGAAGAGGTTGCCCCGTGAACGCCCGCGACGTCAAGGCCCGTCACGTTCGACAGATCAACCGATGACGGAACGTTCGCAACGTGGTCCAGCGTCTCGATCGGACGCAGGTCGGTGTCCGGCACCAGCTGACCGGCGCCCGGGACCACCGTGTCGACGGTGCCCTGAACGGCCACGCCGGCGTCGAGGTCGAGAGCCGGGTCGTTGTCCACCGACAGGTCGGCCACGCCGCCGATCGTGGTGACGCCGCCGACGCCCAGGCTGGCGCCGGAGAGCACCGAACCGCCGGTGAGCAGGTCCTCGCCCACCAGGGCGGTGGTGTGCACGCCGGCCAGGCTGACGTTCACGTCGGCGCCCGCCGCACCCTGGACCGGGGTGAGGGCCGCGGTGGCGGTGATCGTCTGGAGCTGGGCGACCGCGCCGGCGACGTCCAGGTTGGCCACGCCGGTGGAGAGGTCGTCCAGACCCGCGACGTCGGTGATGCCGGCGACCGGCGCGTAGTCGACCACCAGCGGGATGACCTGCTGCACGTCGGCCGCGGTCACGTCACCGAGGCCCGCGTGCTGCAGGGTCGTCTCCGGGTCCAGCTCGAAAGCCGACCGGGCGGCCGAGTCATAGATGAGGTTGAGGACGAAATCCTGCAACGTCGGCGACGAATCCATCGAGTCTTCCTCCGCTTTTGGGGTAACGCTGTGCTGACGCCGCTCGTCGGCGTCCGGCAAACCGTACGGTCCGCGGCAAGGCCCGGGCATCGGTAATCGTCCACCCCTCGCCGATTAGGGGATTAGGGGATCGGGGGGCCGGAATCATGGGGACGGTATCGACCGGGTTCTCTGGTACGAAGGGTTGTCCCAATTTCTGGCGTTGCCGAGGAGACACCACGTGCCCTACCTGTTGGGGATCGACATCGGTTCCGGGAGCACGAAAGCTGCCGTGACCAGGCTCGGCGGCGGCCGCGATGCGCGCGGTCCGCTGTGGGAGCCGGTGTCTCTCGGTGTTCGCACGCGTACGGTGCCGTCGGCCCTCGCGACGACGCCGGACGGCGCCGCCTTCCCCGCCGAGGCCGAGCGTGACGCGGCGATCGCGGTGGGTGGCTACCTGGCGCGGGTCGGCGACAGCCTGCCGATGCAGTTCGGCGGCACCCACTACCCGGCGCACGGGCTGGTCGCCGCGATGACCCGCTGGGTCGTCGACCAGGTCTGGCAGCTGCTCGGGGAGACGCCGGAGCGGGTCGCGCTGGCCTGCCCCACCGGCTGGGGCCCGGGCCGGCTGCGGCTGGTGCACGCCGCGCTGGCCGAGGCCGACCTGGCCGGCACCGCGCTGGTGACCCGGGCCCGCGCGGTGGTGGAGAGCTTTCAGGCGTCCGGCCGGGTGTCGGCGTCCGGCGGGATGCTGGTCGTCTACCGGCTCGGCGCGGCGAGCGTCGAGATCTCGGTGGTCGTCCCGCACGGGCCCGGCCGGGTCGAGCTGCTCGGCAGCGCCGAGCTCGACGAGATCAGCGGGTACGAGCTGGACGGCACCGACCCCGGCCACGCCCGGGACGTGCTGCGGTCCACGGTGGACCTCGCGGTGCACACCGTGAGCGCTTGCGCGGGTGTTTCCGGGGAAATAGCGGCGGTACTGATCGCCGGGGGCTCCGGGTCCGTACATCCGATCGTGACCGATCTGCTCAGTTCGGCCTTCTCGGTCCCGGTGCTGGTGGACCACGACCCGGAGATGACGGTTGCCGGCGGCGCCGCGCTCGCCGCGCGCCCGCAGCCCCGTGCCGTGCCGGTCCCGCCGTCCTCCGCGCCGTCGCCCGGGAGCGTGCACGGCGGCCCGTCCGCGATCGCCGGCACCGGCCCCGGTGGCTCGTCCGCGCCCGGCGGCACCGCGCCCGGCGGCACCGCCGGTGGCTCGTCCGCGCTCGGCGGCACCGCGCTCGGTGGCTCGTCCGCGATCGTCGGCGCCACCCCGTCCTGGCCGGAGATCGCCGACGGCAGACGCGTCGTCCCCGAACGTCCGCCGCGCCCGCCCGTGCGCGTCGGCCCGGTCCGGGCGGAGTCCCAGTGAGCGCGCCCGTGCTGACCGACCCGCGCCTGCTCAGCCCGCCGGGACTCGACCTGATCGGCCAGATCGAGGCCGACCCGCGAGCCCCGCTGCGCGCCAGCGTCGGCGCCCCCGGCGGGTACGGAAAGACGGCGCTGCTGCGCGAGCTGGACCGGGCCGCCCGCGACGCCGGGCTGACCGTGGCGGCGCCCTGGCGGCCCGCCGACGAACCCGACCTGCTGCTCGTCGACGACGCGCACCTGCTCGACCGGGACAGGCTGGACGAGCTGTGCCGGTACGCCGAGCTCCCGGACGTCCGCCTGGTCGTCGCGCACCGCCCCTGGCCGCGGTCGGTCGCCGTGCTGCGCCTGCTCGACATACTGCGCCGCACGCACCCGCCGGTGATCCTGACCCCGCTCACCGAGGACCAGGTCCGGGCGCGCCTGGCCGCGAGCCTGCGGTCCCTGCCGCCGAAGGAGCTGGTCGCCTTCGTGGCGGCGCAGACCCAGGGGATCCCGCGGTTCGTGGAACGGGTGGCCGCCGCCCTCAAACCGGCCCCCACCAACGCTCCCCCCGCGGCAGAGCCGCCGTTGTCGTTGCGCGTCCCGGCCGCCGCGCTGGCGCCCTTCGCCACCGACATCGACGAGCTCGCGCCGGAGCTGCGAACCCTCCTGCTCGCCGTGGAGGCCGGCGCCGGGCTGTCCTACGACCTGATCGCCGCGCTGCTCGGCCAGGACGCCGAACGGGTCGCCGACCTGGTCGAGGCCGGCCGCGCCACCGGGCTGCTGTCCGCCGGCGGCACCCTGGTCCCGCTGGCACGGCAGGCCATCGCCGCGCTCGGGCCGATCGCCCAGCGCATCGACGTACGCCAGCGCCTGGCCGCGTCGCAGCTGGCCCGGGGCGGGCCGGTGCTGCCCCTGGTGCGGCCGCTGATGGGCGACGAGCCGGCCGGTCTGGTGCCGGGCGCCGCCGGGAACGACCTGGGACCGGTCTACGAGGCGGCCGGCGAGGAGGCGCTCGGCGACGACCCGGCCCTGGCCGCGCAGCTGTTCGCCGCGGCCGCCGGCGCCGGCCGGACCACCGCGGCGAAACGCGCGCTGGCCACCGCGCTCTCCGGCGACCTCGACCTGGCCTCCCGGCTGGCCGACCAGGCCCTCGTCGCGGGTACCCCGGACCAGCGGTCCGAGGCGGCCTACGTCGCCGCGGTCGTCCTCACCCACCGCGGTCAGCCCGACCAGGCCGAGGCCCTGTACGACTGGTCCCGGCACGGCGCCGCGCCCGGCTTCGGCGCGGTCGGGCTGATCGCGACCGGCCGCCTCGAGGACGCGCAGCGGAGGCTGGCGGACGTCGGCACGTCGGAGCCGCCGACCTCGCTGAGCGCCACCGCTTCCCTGATGGCGCGCGGCGTACGCGACTCGGTGACCGCGTCGCCGACCGCCGCCCTGTCCGCGCTGGTGCGGGCGGCGGCGCTGATCGAGCCGGCCGGACCGGGCGTCCTGCTGGCGGACAGCCCCGCCGCGCTCGGCGCGATCATCGCCGTCCAGGGCGCCGAACTGGACACCGCCGACGCCCTGCTGTCCCGGGCGGTGCGGTCCGGCACCGGCGGGGCGCTGCTCGCGCCCCGGCACAGCCTGCTGCAGGCGTGGATCCTGATGCTGCGCGGCCGGTCGCTGGCGGCCGAGCAGCTCGCGCCCGCGGCCGACAGCGGCGCCCTGCAGTACGGCCGCGACGTCCTGCTCGGCGCGGCCCTCCGTTCCGGGCTCGCCCGCCGCAACAGCGACCTGGTCGGCCTGCGCGCCACCTGGCCCGACGCCTGCCAGGCCCTGATCGGCCAGCCGGTCGACCTGTTCGGCCTGCTGCCCCTGGCGGAACTGACCGTGGCGGCGGCCCGGCTCGGCGAGCAGCACCGGGTGGCGGACCACCTGGCACAGGCCGACCGCCTCCTCGCCGAGCTCGGCGACCCGCCGCTGTGGAGCGCGCCGCTGCACTGGAGCCGGTTGCACGCGGCGATCCTGGCCGACGACCACGCGTCGCTGGAGCAGCACGCGGCGGCGCTCGCCCGGCACCGCGACTTCAGCCCGTATGCCGGCGCCACCGCCGCCGCGGCCGGCGCCTGGCTGGACGTGCTGTCCGGCCGGATCGACCCGGACACCGTGACCGACGCCGCCCGCCGGCTCGGGGCGCTCGGGCTGACCTGGGACGCGACCCGGCTCGCCGGGCAGGCCGCGATCCGGACGCCGGACCGCAAGGCGATGACCGTGCTGCTCGACTGCGCGCGCACCCTGCAGGCGCCCGCCGAGGTCCGCAGCGCCCCGGCTACCGGGGGCGCCGCCACCCGGTCCCGGGCCACCGCCGGCGGGCAGCACCTGCTCAGCGAGCGCGAGCACGAGGTCGCCGCGCTGGTCCTCGAGGGACTGACGTACAAACAGGTGGCCGAGCGTCTCTACCTCTCCGCCAAGACCGTGGAGCATCACATGGCACGAATCCGTCAGCGGCTGGGCTGCGCCGACCGTCAGGAACTGCTGGCCCGGCTGCGCTCGATGATCGGCGGCGCGACGGAACCGGCGCCGGGGTCCTCGTCCTCGTCCTCGTCCGGGATCCGGCCGTGAAGGCCCGCCTCGGCGTCGCCCTGCTCGCGGTGCTGTGGGCCGCGGCCACCGTGCCCGCCGTCGCCACCGCCGTCCGGATCGTGTCCGAGCGGGCCGCGGCGGACCGGATGACACCCCTGATCGGCAGGGCCGTCCTGGCCCTGGAGGCGGAACGCCGCCTGTCGGTCGCAGCCCGGCCGGGGCGGAGTGCGGTCCCGGCCGGGTTCGCGGCCCAGCGATCCCGCACCGACCAGGCCGGTGAGATGCTGCGCCGCGCCGCCGACGGATGGGCGAGCCGGGTCAGGGCCACCGAGGAGACCCGTGCCGCCGACGCCCTGGTGCGCCGGATGACCGGGCTGCCGGCCCTGCGCGCGGCGGTCGACGACGGGCGGATGGAACGCCGCACCGCGCTGGACTCGTACACCGGGATCATCGGCTCTCCGCTCGGCGACAGCGCGCTCACCCGAACCCGCGAGCTGCTGTCCGAGGAGGACGCCCTGCTCGCCGCGGCGGCGGGCGCGGCGCGCCTGACCGACGCCGACCGGCTGCGCCTCGCCGAGCTCGCCGGCGCGCGCCGCACGCTGCAGGCCACCGCGGCCGTCACTCCGCCGGCCGCGGACCGGCTGCGCTCGATGGAGGACGCTCTCATCCTCAGGCCCGGCCCGGTGCCGGACGGCTGGTCGCCGGCGTTCAACACGGCCAACACCGCACTCTGGGACACGCGGACGGAGGCGGCACGCGAGGCGCGGGACGATTCGACGCCGTACGCCGTCGCCGCGATCGCGTGGGCCTGCCTGGTCGGTGGCGCCGGCCTGATCGCGGTGGTCGCCGTGCTGATGTACGTCCGGCGCTTCACCCGCCGCGCCCCGGCGCCCGCCACCGTGCCGGAGGCAGCCGCCGCCGGGGTCGCCGCACCGGAGGCCGGGCCGGGACTCGACGCCCTGCTGCGCGACCTGGAACGCCGCAACCAGAGCCTGGTGCACCGGCTGCTGCGCCTGCTCGACGGCCTGGCCCGGCACGAGTCCGACGACGAGACCCTCGGCGAGCTCTTCCGCGCCGACCACTTCGCCAACCGGATCCGCCGCAACCTCGAGAAGGCCATCATGCTCGCCGGCGACCTGCCCGGCCGCCGCTGGAGCCGCCCGGTCCCGCTGGCCGACGTGGTCCGGGCCGCGGCCTCCGAGGTCCCCGAGTTCGAGCGGGTGTCCACCTCGCGGATCGCGCCCGTGCACCTGACCGGCGCCGCCGTGACCGGCACCATGCACCTGCTCGCCGAGCTCATCGAGAACGCGACGACCTTCGCACCCGCACAGACCCGGGTACGCGTCACCGGCGAGCCCGCCCCGGCCGGGTACGAGGTCACCGTCGCCGACGTCGGTCCCGGCATGACCGAGGACGACCTGGCCACCGCGTACGCCGTGCTGAGCGACCCGTCGCCCCGCCCCGGCGGCACGTGGTGGGGCCTGTACGCCACCGGCCGCTTCGCCGAGCGCCTCGGCATCGAGGTGCGGCTGCGCAACGCACCCGGCGGCGGCCTGGAGGCCTCGGTGATCATCCCCGCGGCCCTGCTCGTCGACGCCGAGGTCGCGGCGGCCGTACCGGACGACGCGACCGGGGAGATCCCCGCGATCGCCGGAGGGGTGGGACGGCTATGACCTGGGACGAGACCTGGTACGACGAGGACAGCGGCCCGCTGGTGCGCCTCTACGCGCGCACCGGAAACGGGGCCCCCACCGGCGCCCCGGACGACTTCGAGCTCAACGCGCTGATCTCCCGGGGCGCCCACCCGGCGTCCGCGGAGCTGTCGCCCGTCGAGTCGGTGATCCTGCGCCTGGTCGTCGTGCCGCTGTCGGTGTCCGAGATCGCGGCCGAGGTGGATCTGCCGCTGGGCGCGGTGCGTACGCTTCTGCGCGGCCTGCACGACGGCGGGCTGATCGAGGTGCGCCGCCCCGCCGACTCCATGCCGCACGTCCTTGAGCAACTGCTCACCGGGCTGCGCTCGCTCTGAGGGACCGGAGACAACCCATGTCGCGACGTACGTTCTCCGTGGTCGTCCTCGACTCGTTGCTGAGCGTGGCCACCAAACTCCAGGCCGGACCGACGCCCCAGCCGCGGGTCCGGACGGCCGGCGCCACCCGTGGCCGGCTGTGGCGCGTCCTGATGGTGGCCGGCGTGCTCGCCGCGCTGGGCGGGGCCGCGATGGTGGTCACCGTCCTCGTCCGGACGCCCGGCGGCTCGACCGTCCGGCCCGAGACGGCGGCGGGCCTGCCCGGTCCGCCGACCCCGCCCGCCGGCACGGACGCGGCTGAGTCCCCGGCCGTTCCCACGACCCGCCCGGCCCCCGCCCTGACGCTGCCGCCGCTGCCGTCCACCTCCGCGTCGTCGCTGCCGCCCGCGGCCCCGCCCGGCGCCGGCCGCGGACCGTCCGCACCGGAGTCGGCCGTCGTGCCGCTGACCGCCCGCTACACCACGTCGTCCGTCACGGCCGGCCTGCTCGGCTACCACCTCGACGTCACCATCACGAACCCGGCCGCGCGCGCCCACGCGGGCTGGCGCCTGGTCGTCACCCTGCCCCGCTCGACCCTGTCGGTGTCCGGCGTCTCCGGCGCGACCGCCACCCGCGACGGCGCTGCGTGGACCTTCACCCCCGACGACACGGCGTCACGCGTAGCACCGCGAGGCTCCGTCACTGTCAGTTTCAACGTCAACGGCGCGACGCTCCTCAACGCGGCCCCGACCGACTGCCAGATCGACGACACCCCCTGCACCACCTGACGACCCTTCCCGCCCGCCGCCCAGCGCCCCCAAGCCACTCCCCGCCACCGCTTTGCTCTGCTTACCTATAGGAAGCGCGCCGTTTTCCGGGAGGAAGCGCGCGGCTCGCCGATCGGTTGCGCGCGGTGGACGAATCACGGATGCCCTGGTCACCGCGGTGCTTCCTATAGGTAAGCAGAGCAAAGGGGCGCCGGGGGGAGGGGTTGGGGCGCGGAGCGCCCGGAGGGTGACCACGCACGCGGAACGAAGGGTGCGCTCGGCCGTTCTGGACGCGCCAGCGGCCAGGCCGAGTGGGCCCGGCCTCGGCGTGAGCGACGGTCAGCACCACCCACCCAGGCACGACATCAAGCTTTTGACCTGGGGTTTTGGGGTCAGCGAAAATAAATATGGGAAAAGTTCGGCGAATCTGTCGATCGGGGCGGGGCGCGTTCGTAGCCCTGATGAGAGACCGGCGCAGGGCCGGTCACCGCCTCACCGGGAGTAACCGATGACCACCACGACCTCCGCCCTCGGCACCGTCCGCACCGCCCCGGCCACCTCGATCCGCCGGATGCTCGCCGCCGGGGTCGTCGCCACCGTCGTCGCCAGCGCCGCCACCGCCTCCGTCGCGGCCGCCGGGAACGCCGCCGGTATCAGCCTCGACGTGGCGGGGGCGCCGATCCCGGTGGCCGGGTTCGCGACGCTGACCGCGGTCTTCTCGGTCGTCGGGCTGGTGCTCGCCGCGGTGCTGGCGCGGTTCGCCAAGCGGCCGCGGACCGCCTTCGTGCGGACCACCGTCGTGCTGACCGCGCTGTCGCTCGTGCCGGACGTTCTCGCCGACGCCGCCTCTGGTACCAAGGTGCTGCTGATGGTGACGCACCTGGTCGCCGCCGCGATCGTCATCCCGGCCGTCGCCCGCCGGCTCGCCGCCTGACCGCCCGCCACTCCGCCAATCCGCCACTTCGCCACTCCGCCACTCCGAAGGAGAAGATCATGAAGCACTACCTGCTGGCCGTGCAGTTCGACTACAGCGCGCCGACGCTGCCGGACGACGAGATCCAGACCGTCTACGGGGACGTGGAACGGGTCAACGAGGAGCTCCAGAAGTCCGGGGCGTGGGTGTTCGGCGGCGGGCTGCTCGGCCCGGACAGCGCCACCGTGGTCCGGGCCCAGGGCGGGAACACCACGATGACCGACGGGCCGTACGCCGAGGCCAAGGAGACCATCGGCGGGTTCTGGGTGATCCGCGCCGCCGACCTCGACGAGGCGCTCGCCTGGGCCGAGAAGTGCTCGCGGGCCTGCGGCGGGCCGATCGAGGTCCGGCCGTTCGACGACGAGACCGACGCCGCCGAGGCCTGATCCGCGCCATGGATCTGGAGAGCGTCTACCGGGCGGAGTACGGCCGCTGCGTGGCCACCCTGGTCCGCCTCCTCGGCGACATCAGCCTCGCCGAGGAGGCCGTGCAGGACGCGTTCGCGGTCGCCCTGGACAAGTGGGACGAGCCGCCGCCGAACCCGGGCGCGTGGATCGTGACCACCGCCCGCAACCGCGCGATCGACCGCCTGCGCCGGGAGTCCACCCGCGAGGCCCGGCACGCCCAGGCTCTGCTGCTGCACCAGACCGACGAGCACGGGACCGATGAACTCAGGGAGGTGGGACCGGTGCGCGACGACCAGCTGCGACTGATCTTCACCTGCTGCCACCCGGCGCTCGCGGCCCTCGCCCAGACGGCGCTCACGCTGCGGCTGCTGGGCGGGCTCGAAGTGCCGGAGATCGCGCGGGCCTACCTCGTCCCCGAGGCCACCGTCGCCCAGCGCATCGTGCGCGCCAAGAAGAAGATCCGGGACGCCGGCATCCCCTACCGCGTGCCGGGCGCCGACGAGCTGCCCGCCCGCCTGGGGCCGGTGCTCACCGTGCTCTACCTGATCTTCAACGAGGGCTACACCTCGACGGCCGGCGACCTGGTGCGCACCGACCTGTGCCTGGAGGCCGTCCGCCTGGCCCGGGAACTCGCCGGCCTGATGCCCGACGAGCCGGAGGTCCTCGGCCTGCTCGCGCTGCTGCTGCTCGCCGAGGCCCGCCGCCCGGCCCGGGTCGGCCCCGGCGGGGAACTGATCACCCTCGGCGAGCAGGACCGCTCGCTGTGGAACCGGCAGCTGATCGGCGAGGGCCACGACCTGGTCCGCCGCTGCCTGCGGCGCAACCGGCCGGGCCCGTACCAGATCCAGGCCGCCATCAACGCGGTGCACACCGACGGGCCGGCCACCGACTGGTCGCAGGTGCTGGCGCTCTACGACCAGCTGCTGGCCCTCAGCCCGAACCCGGTGGTCGCACTGAACCGGGCGGTCGCCGTCGCCGAGGTGCACGGGCCGGCCATGGCGCTGGCCACGCTCGAGGGCGTCGAACTGCCCGGCTACCACCTGCTGCCCGCGACGCGCGCCGACCTGCTGGCGCGGCTGGGCCGCGCCGCCGAGGCCCGGGCCGAGTACGACGCGGCGATCGCCCTGACCGGCAACGACGCCGAGCGGGCGTTCCTGCTCGGCCGGCGGGACCGGCTCTGACCAGTTCTTCAGGCAGATCCAGCTCTTCAGGTCTAGCTCTTCAGGCAGATGTCGAAGGGGTGCCCGCCCGGGTCGAGCAGCACCCGCCAGCGGTCCGGCTGCGGCTGGGTGTCCGGCTTGGTGGCGCCCAGGGCGAGCGCCTCGGCCTCGGCCTTGTCCAGGTCCTCGACGTACAGGTCGAAGTGGAAGCGCTTGGGCTGCGCCTCATCGGGCCAGCCGGGCGCCGAGTAGCCGGGCACCTTGCCCCAGCCGACACTGGCCGAGCCGTCACCGATCATCGCGTACTCGTCGGCGCTGTGCAGGATCTCCCAGCCCAGCACCTTGCTGTAGAACTCGGCCAGCTCGGCGGGCTTGTCGGCGTCGAGGTTGAACATCGCCAGCGTGGCGAAACCAGGCATGTCAGATCTCCTTCTCTCACGAAGAGATCTTGCCGGGAAAGGCTGACAGGGAACGTCAGGATTCCGGAGGTGATTGCGCGGCGAGCCAGCCGGCCACCTGGGCGCGTGAGGAAAAGCCGAGCTTGCTCAGGATGTTCTCGACGTGGCCCTCGGCGGTGCGCTGGGCGACCACCAGGCGGGCGGCGATCTCCTTGTTGCTCAGACCCTCGGCGATCAGCGCGGCCACCTCACGCTCGCGCTTGGTGAGGCCGGAGTCGTCGGGGGCGGAGACCGCGCGCTGGGCAGGCGCGGTGCGCTCCAGGGCGTAGGCGACGGCGTCGGCCGCGTTCAGGGTCAGGCCGCGCTGGAACTGGGCGTTGAAAGTGCGGTCTCCCATCCGGGCGCGGACCGCGGCCATGGTCTGGTCGTGGAAGTCGCCGAGGCTGCGGAACGCGGCCAAGGACGTGTGCATCGCGTGCCACACCCGCTGGGACGCGCCGAGCAGCCGGGCCGACCGCTGGTCACGATGCTCGTCGGCGGCCACCCAGGCGAGCGACTCCAGGGACAGCCCGACCCCGAACTGCTCGTCCTCGACCAGGCGGCGGACATCCAGGCCCTCCTTGGCGGCCGCCGCGGCGCCGGGGTTGTCGCCGTCCCGCCAGCGCAGCACGCTCAACGCCCACAGCGCGAACGAGCGCCACCACACCTCGCCGCTCGCCGAGCCCAGGTCGCGGCAGGCGGTCAGGTCGGCGTACCCGTCGGAGGGGTTTCCGGAGAGTCCCTTGGCGAGGCCCAGGCAGCACAGCGTCCACATCTCGCCGCTGAGCGCGCCGAACTCGCGGAACGTGACCAGCGCCTGGTTGAACAGCTCCAGCGCGCGCTCGTTGTCGCCGCTGAACATGGCGATCTGGCCCTCCATCAGCGGCACGAACGCCAGCTCGATCGACGGCGGCAGCTCGTGCACCAGAACGCGCGTCTCGGCGAGCAGGCGCTCGGCCCGGGGGAAGTCGTTCTGGGTGGTGGCGATGAACGCGGCCACCCGCAGCGCCTTGACCCGCGTCCAGTGCTTCTGGGGCGGCAATGCCAGAGCCCGCTCGAGCCAATGTCGCCCCTCGGAGAGGAAGCCGCGGACGAACCAGTGGTTCTCCAGGTCGGCGGCCAGCCGGCAGGCGACGTTGCTGAGCTGGTGGGAGACGGCGAACTCGAGCGCCACCCGCAGGTTGGACTTCTCGTCCTTGAGCCGTTGCATGACCGCCGCCTGGTGGGGGCTCACCCAGTTGCGGTCGCCGTAGGTCGCCAGCCGTGCGAACCAGTCCAGGTGACGCGCGGCCACCCGCTCCTGCTCACCGGCCTCGGCCAGGTGCATGGCGCCGTACTCGCGGACCACCTCGAGCATCCGGTAGCGCGCCCGCGGCCCGTCGCCGATCCTGTTGAGCACCGACTTGTCGACCAGCGAGGCGATCAGGTCGAGGATCTGCTCGGCCGGCAGGGCGTCGTCGGCGCAGACGTGCTCGGCGGCGTCCAGCTCCAGCCCGCCGGAGAAGACCGAGACCCGGGACCAGAGCGTGCGCTCCGCGTCGGAGCACAGATCCCAGCTCCAGTCGATGAGGGCACGCAGCGTCTGCTGCCGCGCGGGTGCGTTCCGTGTTCCACTCGTCAGCAGCCGGTAACGGTCCGTGAGGCGTTCCAGGATCTGATCGAGGGAGAGCGCCCGCAGCCGGGCCACGGCGAGCTCGATCGCCAGCGGCAGGCCCTCCAGCGCCTGGCACAGCCGGGCGATCGTGGCCGCGTTGTCCTCGGTGACCGTGAAGTCCGGCAGCACCGCGGCGGCGCGCTCGGCGAGCAGGCTGGCCGACTCGTTGCGGGCCAGCTCGGCCGGGGTCGCCGGGACCTCCGGGTCGGGCACCGACAGCGGCTGCACGGCCAGGGTGGCCTCGCCGGCGACCCGCAGCGCCTGCCGGCTGGTCGCCAGGATGCGCACCTCGGGGCAGCTGCGCATGAGCAGCGCGGCGAGATCGGCGCAGGCGGCGACCAGCTGCTCGCAGTTGTCCAGGATGATCAGAGCCTGCTGGTCGGCGAGGAACTCGGCCAGACCGGGAGCGTCCGCGCTGATCGACTCCTCGCGGATGCCCAGGGCCTCGGCGACCGTCACCGCCACCAGGGCGGGGTCGCGCAGCTCGGCCAGCTCGACGAACCAGATGCCGTCAGGGAAGGCGCGGCGCATCTCGGCGCCGACGCGCAGCGCGAGGCGGGTCTTGCCGACGCCGCCGCTGCCGGTCAGGGTGACCAGCCGGCTGGTCGACAACAACCGGCGGATCCCGGTGACCTCATGCCGACGGCCCACGAAGCTGGTCACCTCGGCGGGCAGGTTGCCGAGGGAACCACGCGCGGTCGTGGCAGTGCTCATAGGAGAGCACGTTAGTGGGTGTTCACCCCTGCCGGGATGGCCGGAATCACGCGGATTCAGGCGGGAACCGCGCTCCGGGTCCGGATCTTGGGCGGGTGCGGCGCGACGGCACTACCGTCCGGCATCAGCTCGCCAGTGTCATCGAAGGTCACCACACCGTTACAGAGAAGGCTCCATCCCTGCTCAGGGTGAGCAGCCACGACCCGGGCGGCGTCGTGGGCGGAATCGGCCGCCTGGGGGCAGGTCGGCAGGTGCTCGCACATGGTCACTCCTTTCCGGCTGCAACTATGGGCCATGTGTTCTCCAGTGGACACGGGCGAACTACCTACGCGCTACCCGATTTCTGGTGACGCTCAGTCTCCCACTGATCATTACTCCGCGTAACCCCGGAGGCGAAGATTCTTCTCGATACCGCTGTCGAACATCAGCGCAAGGTGACTGTCGGATAGTTGATCACTTCGATTTCAGAAGCGCTTCGAGCGACGTCGCCGGGCGCCCGGTCAGCTCCTCGACCGCCCCCGAGACGCCCGCGAGCTCGCCCGCCGCCACCGCGGTGTAGGTGCTCACCCACGCGTCCACCTGCCAGCCCGGAGCGCCGTAGGAGGCGCGCGACGCGTACGCCTCATCCAGGGTCTCGTCGTGGAACCGGACCGCCCGCCGGGTGACCCGGCTGACGATCGCGGCCATCTCGGCGAACGACAGATCCTGCGGTCCGGTCAGGTCGTAGACCCGCCCCGCGTGCGACCCCGGCTCCAGCAGCACGGCGACGGCCGCGTCCGCGATGTCGTCCTGCGCCACCACCGAAGCCTTGCCGTCGCCGCCCGGCCCGCGGATCACCCCGTCGTCGCCGACCATCATCGGCAGGAAGTCGGCGTACAGGTTGTCCCGCAGGCTGGTGAAGACCAGCCCCTTGGCGCGCAGGTACTCCTCGGTGGCCCAGTGATCGCGGGCCAGCGTGAAGGTCGCCTCCGGCCCGGCGTTGTAGAACGACGTGTAGACCACGTGCCCGGCCCCCGCGTCGGCGGCGGCGTCCACGAACGCCCGGTGATGGTCCATCCGGTCGGCGCTCTCCGCCCCCGACACCATCAGCACGGTGTCCGCGCCGTCCAGCGCCCGCCGCACGGCGTCCCGATCCGCGTACTCCGCGACGGCCACCTCGGCGTTGCCCAGCCTCGGCGCCCGGCTCGCATCCCGCACCAGCAGCCGCTGCTCGACGCCCTCGTCCGCCAGCAGCCGGGCGATCCGCCCACCCAGCCGCCCGGTCGCTCCCGACACCACGATCATGCCCTCACCTGCCCCTTTGCTCTGCTTACCTATACGCACCACCCCGCACGATCAAGATCAAAACCTTGATGTCGCACCTGAGTGGGTGGTGCTGACCGCAACTCCCGTCGGGGCCGGGCGCACCCGGCCTGGCCGCTGCGCGTCCAGAACGGCCGGCCGCACCCTTCATTCTGCGTAAGTGGTCACCCACCAGGCGCTCCGCGCCACCGACGGGGGGTGATGCGTATAGGTAAGCAGAGCAAAGGGGCGCTGGTGGGGACTCGCCGGGGGTCGAGGCACCGGCCGGCGGCCGTCCCTTCGGCGTCCGTCTGGAAGGGCCGGCCCGGGATCCGCGGCCGTTGCCGTGCCGCGGGCCGTGAGCCCTTAGGGTCGGCGGCATGGCAATCATCGAGCTCGCCGACGGGCGGTCGCTGGAGTACTTCGTGGACGGGCCGGCGGGCGGGACGCCTCTGGTGCTGCACTCGGGCACGCCGTCCGCCGCCCTGATCCATGAACCGATGGCGCGGGAGGTCGCACGGCACGGCCTCCGGCTGGTCGTCTACGGGCGGCCGGGGTACGCCGGGTCGACGCCGCAGCCGGGGCGGGCCGTCGCCTCGGCCGTCGAGGACGTCGCGGCGATCCTGGACGAGCTCGGGGCCGAGCGGTTCTACGCGGTGGGGTGGTCCGGGGGCGGGCCGCATGCGCTGGCCTGCGCGGCGCTGCTGCCGGGGCGATGCCTGGCCGCGGCGACGGTGGCGGGGGTCGCGCCCTACGACGCGGGCGGGCTCGACTGGTCGGCCGGTATGGGGCCGGAGAACATCGAGGAGTTCGGCGCGGCCGTGGCGGGGACCGAGCCGCTGACGGCGTTTCTGGACGCCCAGGCGCCGGGTCTGGCGGGGGTGCGGGGCGAGCAGGTCGCCGAGGCGTTCGGCGAGCTGGTGACCGACGTGGACAAGGCGGCGCTGACCCGCGAGCGGGCGGACTACATGGCCGAGGGCCTGCGCGGCGCGGTGTCCACCGGCATCGCGGGGTGGCTGGACGACGATCTCGCGTTCGTCCGCGACTGGGGGTTCTCGCTCGGCGCCGTCACGACGCCGGTCTCGATCTGGCAGGGCGCCGAGGATCGGATGGTCCCGTTCGCCCACGGGCGGTGGCTGGCGGAGAACGTGCCGGGCGCCGTGGCGCACCTCGACCCGGCCGAGGGCCACCTGTCGCTGATGTTCGCGCACTTCGACGAGATCATCACCGAGCTGGTGGCCCGCGGCGGGTAGAGCCTTTACTGCTGCTGGGTGTCGCCGGCGCCGGTGCGCTGCTGCGCGGCGTCGACACCCTTGTCGATCTGGTCCGAGTGCTTGTTGCCGGTGCGCTGGTCGACCTGGTCGCCGGCCTTCTCGACGCCCTGGTCGACCTGCTCGTCGTGCTTGTCGGCGAAGTCCTTCGCCTTGTCCGCGAAACCCATGTCACGCGTCCTCTCGATAGGGGCGGCTCTAGCTCTGAGCCGCCTGGCGGGTCTGCTGCGCCGATGACGCGGCCTGGTCCTTGGTGGTCTGCGCGGCGTCCTGGGCGGTCTCCTTGACCTGGGCCGCCGCGTCCTGCGCGGTGCTCTTGAGGTCGGCGCCGAGGTCCCCGGCGACGTCCTTGACCCGGTCGGTGAGTTCGCCGGAGTTGTCCTTGAGCTGCTGTCCGGCGCGCTGCTCCGCCTCGGAGACCGGGATCAGCGTGGCGGCCAGCAGGCCGACGCCGAAGGCGATGATGCCGGCGGCGATCGGGTTGCCCTGGGCCTGCTGGGCGACGGCGTGCGGCGCGTTGCGGACGGCGTCGCCGGCCTGGTGCGCCTTCTCGCCGACGGTGTCGCTGACCGAGCCCGCGGTGTCCTTCACGGAACCCGCGACCGAACCGGCGGTGTCCTTGACCGAGGTCGCCGCGGAGTGGGCGCCACCGCGGGTGTCGTCCGTGGCGCCCATCACCTTCTCCCGTACCGAGGTCCACCGGCGCCGCGCCATCTGGCGCGGGCTGGTCTTCTCGGCCAGCAGGTCGACGTCGCGGGTGAGCGAGGCGCGCGTGCCCTCGATCTCCTGCCTCAGCCGGTCGGGTTCTTCAGCCATTGCGCATCCTCCTTCAGCGTGTCGACCGTGCGGTGCGGAACCGGGTCCACGGTCTTGAGCTTCTTGCGGCCGTTCGTGTAGAGCAGGGCGCCGACGGCGGCCCAGACGGCCGCGACGATCAGCGCCGCCCATCCGGCGTCCATGACGTTGGCCAGTCCGAAGACCAGCGCGAAGCTGAGCAGGACGACGGCGAGGTAGCCGGCGAAAGCGGCCCCGCCGAGCATCCCGCCGGCCTTGCCGGCCTTGGCGGCCTCCTGTTTGATCTCGACCTTGGCCAGTTCCACCTCTTGGCGGAACAGCTGCGAGAGGTCGTCGCTGATGTTGCCGATCAGCTCACCGACGGAGGTGTCGCCCGGGTCGGGACGGCCGTTGCCGGGGTACGCCTGGCTCATAGCGGGCCGCCCGGCCGCTCGGTGGCCGGCGGGTAGCCGACGACATCGGGGGTTCCGGTGCCGGTGGAGGCGTACTCGGTCGGCACGCCCTCGCCGTAGGCGGTCGGAGCCGGCGTGACCGGCGCGGTGACGGGTGCCGTGACGGGCGGTGTGACGGGTGCTGTGACGGCGGGGCCGGGGTCGTGGGAGACGAAGGCGTCGCTCTCGGGCTTCCGGGTCTCACCGGCGTCGCCGTCGGCCTTGGCCACGCTCTTGCCGAGCCGGCCGACCACGAACCCGGCCGCCAGCGCGGTGGCCAGGAAGGCACCGGGCCGGCGCCGGGCGAAGGCCTGCACCTCGCGCAGCACCCCGTCGGGGCCGTTCCGGTCCAGGTAGTCGGCGAACTGCCGGCCGCCCTCGGCCACCCGGGACACGACGGCGCCGGCGGGCGAGCCGGCCCGGTCGCCGCGCATCTCGTCGAGCTGGTCGGCGGTCTGCCGGATGCTGCCGACGAGCTTGTCGTGCTGGCCGCGGGCCTGCTCGCCGACCCGGTCGCGGACGTCGGAGGCCAGGCTGCGGGCCTGCGTACGCGCCTCGTCGACGACCCGCTGACCCTGCTCCTTCGCGGTGTCCTTCACGTCGCCGGCCGCCTGCTTGCCCTGGTGGGCCACCTGCTGGGCGCGCTCTCCGGCGGACGGGTCGGTGTCGGTGTCGCGGTAGGACTCCGGGGTGAGAGCCGGTCCGGTCGGCGCCTCGAGGCCGGCGGATGCGCCGCGTGCCCCGGCGCCGGGTGGGACGTCACTCATGGTGTCCTCCAAGGGGGATTCGCAATGTGTCCTCGGCCGTCGACTACCCGGTTGACCTCGGCATATACGTGTCGGCGGAACGTTTAACAGGCACGCTTCGATAGGAATGCGGACGCTCCGAACGGGTACTCCAGGCAACCGCCCGCTATTCCAAACACTTGCTTGACATTGCGGAGACTCCGGATCAGACTCCAAGCATGTCTTTGGAATCCGGGCGCCGAGTGATCTCGGATCCGCTGGCGCTTCGGGCGCTCGCGCATCCGTTGCGGCTGCGGCTGCACGCGCTGGTCGGGCGGGAGGGCTCGATCACCGCGGCCGAGGCGGCGCGGCAGCTCGGGGTCAGTCAGGCGCTCGCCTCGCACCACCTGCGGCAGCTCGCCAAGTACGGCTACGTCGAGCCCGCCGAGGCCGGTGACCAGCGCGAACGGCCCTGGCGGGTGACCGCGACCTCGCAGCGCTACGAGCCCGGGACGTCACCGGAGGCGTGGGAGTCGGTCGAGGCGCTCGAGCGGCACACGCTGGAGCGGATGGCCGCCCAGTTCGCCGACTGGCAGCAACGCCGGCCCGACGACGAGGACGGCTGGGCCGACCAGACCGGCATCTCGCAGAACCTGGTCTACCTCACCCGCGACGAGCTGGCCGCGTTCAACCGGGCGTGGGACGAACTGATCACCCCGCTGGTGCGGCGGCGTCCGCTCGGCGCGAGCGACAAACGGCCGGCGGGCGCGGTGCCGGTGGACATCACGCTGGTCGCCACCCGGCTGCGGGCCACCGAGTCGGGCGGCTGAGCGATGCCCCGGAAGAGGGCAGGGACCGCCGGGCCGGGCGTGGGTGTGCTGCTGCGCAACGGGCCGCTGCGGGCGCTGCTGGCCGCCTCGCTGATCTCGTCGACCGGCGACTGGATCCTGCGCACCGGGCTGGCGTACCAGATCTATGTCCTGACCGGCTCCACCCTCGCCTCCGCGGGCGCCTTCCTGGCCTCGCTGATCCCGCAGATCGCGCTGGGTTCGGTCGCGGGCGTCTACGCCGACCGCTGGCGACGACGCCGCCTGATGGTCGTGACGAACCTGCTGCACGCGGCCGTGCTGCTGCCGCTGCTCGCGGTGACCGGCGCCGGTCGGGTGTGGATCGTGCTGGCGGTGCTGGCGGCGTCGAGCTGCCTGGCGCCGTTCTTCCAGGCGGCCGAGCAGGCGCTGCTGCCCAGCCTGGTTCCGGCCGACCGGCTGGTCACGGCGAACTCGCTGAACGCGCAGGTCCGCGACGTGTCCCGGCTGATCGGGGCGGCGCTCGGCGGCGTGGTGGCGGCCGCGGGCGGGATCGGGTTGCTGGCCGTGGTGGACGTGGTGACGTTCCTGGTGGCGGCGGGTCTGCTGACGCTGATCCCGGGCGTGCCCGTGCACAGCCGGAAAGAGCGTTCGTTCTTCCTGCGGGAGTGGGTGGCCGGTGCGCGCCTGATCGCGGGCCACCGGACACTGCGGCTGCTGCTGGCCTACTGCCTGATCACCGGCGTCGGTGAGGCGATCATGGGAACGCTGATCGCGCCGTTCGCCCGCGACGTGCTGGGTGCGGACGCGCGGGCGTACGGAACGATCCTGTCCGCCCAGGCGGTCGGCGGGCTGGCCGGTGGCCTGGTGACCACGCTGATCGGGCACCGCCTGAGGCCGCGGCTGATGCTGGCCTGGGGCGCGATCGGCTTCGGGCTGCTGGACCTGGTGCTGTTCCTCTATCCGCTGGTGCTCCGCGAGTGGTGGCCGGCGCCGGTGCTGATGATCCTGATCGGGCTGCCGGGCGCGATCAGCGTCACCGGGATCATGACGGTGTTCCAGCAGGCGACCGCGGACGAGTTCCGTGGCCGCGTGTTCGGGGCCCTGGTCGCGCTGGAGGGCGTGGCGATGCTGGCCGGCACCGGCGTCGCGGGCTTTCTTCCCGAGACGTTCGGGATCGTGCCGGTGATCGCCGCGCAGGGTGTCGGCTACGTGCTGGCCGGGCTCATGGTCCTGGTTGTTCGCCCAGATCCAGGCGTTGAGCGCGGTGGCGAAGGTGACCCACGCCCAGTAGAGGGAGCAGCAGCCCGGCCGCCACCCGGGAGACCGGGCGGAACAGCCACCCCGAAACCGGCCAGGGCGAGCCACTTGTGAGTCATGTCGTAGAGCTACCCCCGGAAGGGGTTTGGCACTCCTCGCCGGTGGGGTATTGGCGCGCCGCAACCCCACCGATCGAGGAGCTTCCATGGCCATCCAAGGCGTGTTCTACCTGATCGCCGTCATTCTTCTGGTGCTCGCGGCCCTGCCGATCGGCACCCGCGGCATCTCTCTGGCCCTGCTGGGCGCCGCGTTCGCGCTGCTCGGCTACTCGTGGGACACGATCACCGGCTGACGGTCCGGCGATAGACGACGGCCTGCCACGGGCCGACGATCTGATCGGACGGCGCCTGGGCGGTGTTGTTCAGCACCAGCTCGGCGCCGTCCCAGCCGGCGAGGTCCGGGAAGGCCGCGGGTGTTCCGCTGAAGTTCCCGACCACGAGCAGCTCGGTGTCGCCCAGCCTGCGGGTGAAGGCGTACAGCTGCTCGTCGTGCGGCAGCAACATGGTGAAGTCGCCGTCCACCACGGCCGGTTCGGTGTGCCGGAGCTCGATCAGCTTGCGGTAGTGGTGGTAGACCGAGTCCGGGTCGGCCACCGCGTCCGCCGCGTTGATCTCGGTGTGGTTCGGGTTGACCCGCAGCCAGGGCGTGCCCGTGGTGAAGCCCGCCTGCGGCGAGGAATCCCACTGCATCGGCGTACGCGCGTTGTCCCGTCCCCGCGCGCGCAGCACGGTCAGCACCTCCTCGGGCGACCGGCCCTCCTTCTCGACGGCCTGCGCGTACTGACCGAGCGCCTCGATGTCCCGGAAGTCGTCGATCACGTCCCACGGCGCGTTCGTCATGCCGAGCTCTTCGCCCTGGTAGACGTACGGCGTCCCGCGGTGCAGGTGCAGCACCGTGCCCAGCATCTTGGCCGACTCGACCCGGAAGTCGCCGTCGTCGCCGAAGCGGGACACCACCCGCGGCTGGTCGTGGTTGTTCCAGTAGAGACTGTTCCAGCCGATGTCGGCGAGCCCGGCCTGCCAGCGCCCGAAGATCGCCTTCAGCGTGGTGAGTTTCAGGGGTACGAGCTTCCACGGGTCGGCGCCCCGGTCGATCCACACGTGGTCGAACTGGAACACCATGTCGACCTCGCGCCGGGCCGGGTCGGTGTAGAGCCGCGCCTCCTCGACCGTGGCGCCGGGCGTCTCCCCGACGGTCAGCAGCGCGTCCCGCCCGGCGAAGACCTTCTCGTGCATCTCGTGCAGGAACTCGTGGTTGCGCGGGCCGTTCAGGTAGTGCGGGGCGCCGTTGGCGTAGGACGAGCCGAGCGAGAGCTCACTGTCGGGCAGGGCCGGGTCCTTGGAGATGTGGTCGATCACGTCCATCCGGAAGCCGTCCACGCCCCGGTCCAGCCACCAGCGCATCATCTCGTGGATGGCCTCGCGGAGCGCCGGGTTCTCCCAGTTCAGGTCCGGTTGTTTGCGCGAGAAGATGTGCAGGAAGTACTCGCCGGACTTCGGGTCGTACTCCCAGGCGGAGCCGCCGAAGACCGAGCCCCAGTTGTTGGGTTCCGCGCCGGGGGTGCCGGGTTCCATGCCGTCGCGGGCCGGCCGCCACCAGTACCAGTCCCGCTTGGCCGGGTCGCTGAACCAGGGGTGCTCGTCCGAGCTGTGGTTCACGACCAGGTCCATGATCAGCTTCATGCCGCGGGCATGCGTGCCGGCCAGCAGCTCGTCGAAGTCGTCGAGGGTGCCGAACATCGGCTCGATGCCCTGGTAGTCGCTGATGTCGTAGCCGTTGTCGTCCTGCGGCGAGGGGTAGATCGGGGACAGCCAGAGCACGTCGACGCCGAGCCCGGCCAGGTGATCCAGGTGCTGGATGATCCCGCGCAGGTCTCCCATGCCGTCACCGTCGGAATCCGCGAAACTCCGCGGATAGATCTGGTAAACCACCGCGCTTTTCCACCAGGCATCCGTCATGCCTCTTCCTTAACACGGGAAGTCGGGGAAATCCCCTCGTAACAAGATCGGGCCGTCACATACTGGCTGAGTGATTTAGACCACTTAGGGAGGCGGCATGAAGATTGCCCTGCTGGGCCCGATCGCGTGGCGTACTCCGCCACTGCACTACGGCCCCTGGGAGCTGATCACCAGTCTGATCGCCGAGGGCCTGGTGGCCCGCGGCGTGGACGTGACGCTCTTCGCCACGCTGGACTCGCTCACCAAGGCCACGCTCGACGGTGTCAGCCCCCACGGGTACGCCGAGACCGAGGATCTGGACGGCCGGGTCTGGGAGTCCATGCACGTGGCGCACGCCCTGCGCCGCTCCGGCTCGTTCGACCTGGTCCACAACCACCTCGACTGGCTGCCGCTGGCCTTCTCGCAGCACTGCGCGGCGCCGTTGCTGACCACCATCCACGGCTTCTCGGGCAGCCGCATCCTGCCCGCGTACCGCAAGGCCGACAGCTCGTACGTCTCCATCTCGGACAGCGACCGGTCGCCGGACCTGGACTACGTGGGCACCGTCTACCACGGCATCGACCTGGAGGCGCTGCCCTACGACCCGGACGGCGGGGAGGCGCTGGTCGCGTTCGGCCGGATTCACCCGGACAAGGGCACGCACACCGCGATCGAGATCGCCAAACGCGCCGGTCGCAAGCTGACCGTCTGCGGGATCGTGCACGACGAGGCTTACTTCAGGGAACTGGTCGAGCCGCACATCGACGGCGAGCAGGTGGTCTACCTGGGGTCGGTGGGACCGGCCGAGCGCGGGCGCGTTCTCGGTGGCAGCGCCGCGCTGTTGCATCCGATCGCGTTCGCCGAGCCGTTCGGGCTGTCGGTGGTGGAGTCGATGGCCTGCGGGACGCCGGTGATCGCGTACCCCCTGGGGTCGATGCCCGAAGTGGTTGACGAGGGTGTCACGGGACGGCTGGTCCGCGGCGTGGAGGAAGCGGTCGCCGCGGTGCGTGAGCTGGGTGCGATCGATCGGGGCGGATGTCGCGTGCGGGCCAGGGAACGCTTCGGCGCGGATCGCATGGTCGACGATTACCTGCGTATTTATCAAAAAGTAATCCGCTAACAAACTATTTTGGTACGCTCCGAATTGCGCAAATCGGACACTTCATTCTTGCTGCGGGGAGGCAGCCCAGAGTCCAGAAAGGGCCCGTCATGCCCGCGTCGTACGGCTTTCTCAGCACCTATCCACCGACCCAGTGCGGTTTGGCGACGTTCAATGCGGCGCTGGCCACCCACCTGAACGTCGGGCATCTGGGCAACGGCGTGGTCCGGCTGGTGGCCGGCGACGACCAGGGCGGCCTGGCCGTGGACAAGACGGCGCCCCGCGTCGCGCACACGTGGCACACCGACCAGCCCGGCGGCTGGACCGCGGCCGCCAACGCGTTGAACCGCTTCGACGTGGTGATCGTGCAGCACGAGTACGGCATCTACCCGGGCGACGCCGGCGACGAGGTGCTGCCGCTGCTCCGGGCGCTGAAGAAGCCGAAGATCGTGGTGCTGCACACCGTGCTCGCCGCCCCGGACCCGCGGCAGCGCGTGGTGCTGGAACGGATCGTGGCGACCGCCGACGCGGTGGTCACGATGACCGACACCGCCCGCCGCAGGCTGACCGAGCGCTACCAGGTCGACCCGCGCAAGATCTCGGTCATCCCGCACGGCGCGAACAGTCACACCAGCACCGCCAGCACCGGCCGTGGCGCCGTGCCGCACCTGCTCACCTGGGGTCTGCTCGGTCCGGGCAAGGGCATCGAGTGGGCGCTGCGGGCGCTCGCCGAGCTCGCCGAGCCGCGCCCGGTCTACACCGTCGCCGGGCGTACCCATCCGAAGGTCCTGGAACACCACGGCGACGTCTACCGCGAGGGGCTGAAGAAGCTCGCCGCCGACCTCGGCGTCGCGGACGCCGTCCGGTGGGAGGACGTCTACCTCGACCAGGACGCGCTGAGCCGGCTGATCCGGTCGGCCGACGTGGTGGTGCTGCCGTACGACTCGACCGAGCAGGTCACCTCCGGCGTGCTGATCGAGGCCGTCGGCGCCGGGGTGCCGGTGGTGGCCACCGAGTTCCCGCACGCCGTCGAACTGCTCGCCGACGGTCCCGGCCTGCTGGTGCCGCATCAGGATCCGGTGGCGATGGCGGCCGCGGTCCGGCGGCTGCTCGCCGAACCGGACACCACCAGCCGGCTCACCGGGCTGGCCGGCGGCCCGACGCTGCGCTGGCCCGCGGTGGCCGCCCGCTACCAGGCACTGGCCGGCAAGCTGCTGGCCGCCCGCACGCCTGCCGCCGCGGCGAGCGTTCCCGCGTGAGCGAGCGCAGGATGCCCAGTCGTCCGCGGCATGCCGCCACGGAGCGCGGCGGAGTGTCGGTATGACTCAGACTCTGCGGCTGGTCCCGCCGCCACCCCGCCTGCACGACGCGCCCGCACCGAGCTGGTCGCAGATCGCCCGCCTCTCCGACGACGTCGGGCTGCTGGAGCACGCCCGTAACGCGACGCCGCGGCGGGAACACGGCTACTGCGTCGACGACGTGGCCCGCGGCCTGCTGGTGGCCTGCCGGGAACGGCAACCGACCGGCGCCGTGGTCACGCTCTCCGAGCGCTACCTGGCGTTCTGCACGCACGCGCTCGGCCCGGACGGGCAGTGCCGCAACCGGCTCGGCTACGACCGCCGCTGGCTGGACGAACCGTCCACCGGGGACTGGTGGGGCCGTGCGCTCTGGGGGCTCGGCACGGCCGCCGCCCGCAGCACCGTCCCGTGGATCCGGCGCGAGGCGACGGAGGCGTTCCTCGCCGGGGTGCGGCAGCGTTCGCCGTGGTCGCGGGCGATGGCGTTCGCCGGGCTGGGCGCGGCCGAGGTGCTGCGCGTCGACCCCCGCTGCGCCGAGGCGGCCGACCTGCTGGGCGACGCCGCGACCGTGATCGGCGTGCCCCCCTCGGGGGAGTGGGTGTGGCCGGAGCCGGAGCTGACGTACGCCAACCCGGCGCTGCCCGAGGTGCTGATCGCGGCCGGCGACCTGCTGGGCGACGAGCACCTGCTGGCCGACGGCCTGCGCATGCTCGCCTGGCTGTGCGGGGAGCAGCAGAACGACGGGCACCTGTCGGTGGTGCCGGTGGGCGGCTGGCGGCCCGGCGTACCCAAGCATCGGTTTGATCAGCAGTCGATCGAGGTCGCGGCGACCGCGGACGCGTGCGCCACCGCCGGGGCCGTCACCGGCGACGAGCGCTGGGACGCGCGGCTGTTCCAGACGATCGCCTGGTTCCTGGGGGACAACGACACCGGCGTGGTGATGTACGACCCCCAAACCGGTGGAGGATATGACGGACTGACACCGGATGGTCCTAACCTGAACCAAGGTGCCGAATCCACCCTCGCTCTGCTCTCCACGCTCCAGCACGCCCGTGCCCTGGCAGCCCGAAGGAGCGCGACCCGACCCTCAGGCGGCTTAGCATGACGGCAATCATGAATCCTGTTGATCTCGCCACCCGGCTCGACCTGACCATGGCGCCCGACGACCGGCGCGTGGTGATCAAGCTGTTCGTGCCCGGTGAGGACGCCCAGCTGGTGCAGAACCGCGCCTCCGGCCTGATCGAGCGCATCCTCCAGCTCGACGAGGACCAGATCGCCGACATGCTGGAGGAGGTGCTGGCCCGGTTCGCCGGCCGGCACCACGACCTGACCGGGCTCTTCGCGCACCACTACGAGCTGATCAGCCACCGCGTCCCGGCGGAGATCGAGCTGTCCCCGGCGGCGCGCACGCTGATCGGGGCGTACTTCAGCCACGAGTACTCGGTCGAGTCGGCCGCGCTGTGCAACCCGTCGATGGTGCCGCACCCGGACCAGACCGATCTGGAGCAGGGGGAGCTGCGGACGGCGATCAGCCTGCGCCAGATCGGCGAGGGGCACATCTCGTCGATCGGCTTCAGCACCGCGATCCTCGGCCCCGGCCCGATGATCCGGCTCGAGGACCGCGGCGGGCCGCTGATGATCGGCCAGCGGGTCGGCGCCAAGCACATGCTGGAGCAACTGGCCGCCGGCCTGGCCGACTCCGAGATCGACAACGAGGCCTCGGCGTACGTGCTGTCCGCGCTGCCCGAGCGCTACGACGACGAGGAGTTCGAGGACGTCCTCGGCCACCTGCCCGGCGAGCTGATGTCGCGGCCCACCACGCAGGACACGCTGGAGATCATCCGCAAGATCGTCAGCACCGACTACGCGGTCACCTTCCCGTGCACGGTGCCGCTGGACCACCGGATCCTCTGGCCGTCGACGCCGGCCGAGAGCAACGGCATGGAGGACGCCCGGTTCGTCCAGGAGATCGAGCCGGACGGGCGCGCGATCTACCACGCGACCTACACCGCGTACGACGGCCGGCACATCGGCGGCCGCATGATCACCACCCGCGACCTGCGGCACTTCGAGGTCACCGCGCTGCACGGCCCGGCCGCCCGGAACAAGGGCATGGCGCTGTTCCCGCGGCCGGTCGGCGGCCGCCGCCTCGCGCTCTGCCGCTCCGACGGCGAGACGCTCGGCCTGACCTATCTGGACGAGCAGAACCGCTGGCAGCCGGCCGAGCCGCTGCTCGTCCCGCACCGCGGCTGGGATCTGATCCAGGTGGGCAACTGCGGGTCGCCGGTGGAGACCGACGCCGGCTGGCTGGTGCTCACGCACGGGGTGGGCCCGATGCGGCGGTACGCGATCGGCGCGATGCTGCTCGACCTCGAGCACCCCGAGCGGGTGCTCGCCGATCTGCCGTTCGGACTGCTCGACCCGGACGACATCGAGCGTGAGGGCTACGTGCCCAACGTCGTCTACTCGTGCGGCGGCACGCTGCACGACGGCCGGTTCTGGCTGCCGTACGGCGCCAGCGACGTCCGGGTCGGCTTCGCGTGCATCGAACTGGACCGCCTCCTCGACGCGATGGTGCCGGTCCAGCACTGAGCCACGAGACTGGACTCAGGACGCCTCGTGAACGACGATCGCCACCTGGACCCGGTTGGTCAGGTCCAGTTTGGTGAGGATCCGGGACACGTACGCCTTGACCGTCGCCGTGCTCATCCGCAGCGCCGTGCCCACCTCCTGGTTGGTCCGGCCCTGCGCGACCAGCAGCGCGACCTCGCGCTCGCCGGGGCTGAGCCGGCCCAGCGCCGCCCGGGCCCGTTCCCGCACCGGGTCGGCGCCGCCGCTCGCGACCATCGCCATCATCCGGCGCAGGACCTCCGGCGACAGGATCGGCTCGCCCGCGGCCACCCGGCGTACCGCCCGCGCGATCTCCGCCGGCGGCGTGTGCTTGAGCAGGAAGCCGCCCGCGCCGGCCCGTAGCGCCCGCAGCACGTGCGCGTCGGTGTCGAAGGTGGTCAGCACGATCACCTCGGGCGGATCCCGGCGGGCGCGCAGCGACTCGGTGGCGGTCAGCCCGTCCACCCCGGGCATCCGGATGTCCATCAGCACCACGTCCGGCCGGCACGTGTTCACCGCCGCGGGCACCTCGGCGCCGTCGGACACCGCGCCGGCCACCTCGAGGTCGTCGAACTCGGCCAGCATCATGGTCAGCCCGGCCCGGACCAGCGCGTCGTCGTCGACGAGCAGGACTCTCACCGGTGCCACGGCAACCAGGCCCGCAGCTCGAACGTCCCGGCCGCGGTCGGCCCGTGCTCCAGCCGGCCGCCGGCCAGTTCCACCCGCTCGCGCATGCCGGCCAGTCCCGCGCCGGCCCCGGGCATCCCGCTGCCCGGCCGCAGCGCGTTGCCCACCTCGACGACCACCCCGTCCGCCTCGCAGCCGCGTACCGCCACCCGTACCGGGGCGTCCGGCGCGTGCTTGCGGGCGTTGGTCAAGGCCTCCTGGACCACCCGGTAGGCGTGCCGCCCGACGACGGCGGGCGGCTGCCCGGTGACCTCGACCTCCGCGCCCAGGGCGGACAGGTCGGCCAACGTCGGCTGGGGACGGTCGTCGTCCGGCGCGGGCGTCTCCCGCAGCATCCCGATCACGTGCCGCAGATCTTCCAGCGCGTCGTACGCCGACTGCCGGATCACGCCCGCCACCGCCCGCTGATCGGGTTGCGCCTCGCGCCGCACCTCCAGGGCGCCCGCGTGCACCGCCACCAGCGAGATCCGGTGTGCCAGCACGTCGTGCATCTCCCGCGCGATCCGCTGCCGCTCGGCCAGCCGCGCCTGCTCGACCCGCATCCGCTGACCCTCCTCGGCCTGCCGGGCGCGCTCCGCCCAGGACCGCACCAGCCGCCGGTGCGAGCGCACCAGCATCGCGGCCGTGACCAGGATGACATCGAGCAGAATCAAGAAGATCACTGCTTCCCGGTACGCCCGGGACGGCCCGAGCGCGAGCCGGTAGACCACGGCCACCGCCGCCACGTGCAGAACGGCCACCGCGACGGCGACCCGGGCGCGCCGATGCAGGCCGACCGCGAACAGGGCGACCGCGGTGGCGCCCATCGGCATGGCCAGCACGATGCCCGCCGGGATCAGGCAGAGGGTCAGCGCGACCGGCCACCTCCGCCGCAGGAGCACCAGCGCGACGATCGCCACCGTCCCGCCGATCACCTCCGCCCGCGTGGCCGCGCCGTCCTCCGAGAGCGAGGTGGCGACGAAGAACAGCCCGAGTCCCGTCGCGGCCGCGGCCGCCCCGACCTCGTTCCATCCTCGCCACACCCCGTGACGGTATCCATACCCGGCCGGCCCGGGCAGCCGCCGATGGTCTATCCGGCGTAGACCAAGGTCGCTGGCGGTCACGGTGCGTCTTCGAAAGACTCGTCGTCGTGTGGGAGCAGGAGTCGACGGTGACGACGCCGGTCGCGATACGGGTGGTGTTCTGGATCGTGCCGCCGGCCGTCGGCGCCGGTCTGCTGCTCGGCCTCCAGCGCCTGGCGGGCGTGCTGGGGGAGCGGGACTGGGTGCCGTTCCGCCGCCTGTTCCAGCTGCTGAGGGACATCGGGGAGCCGTGGGCGACCGGCGGCGCGCTGGCGGTGGGCGCGATTCTCGGGCTGGTGCTCGCCGCGATGATCGACGCCGAGTCGCTGTCCGTCCGGGTCAGCGGCGCCGACCTGGTGCTCGCCCGGCCCGGTAGGCGGCGGGTGGTGCCGCGCGGCGAGGTGGCGACGGCGTTCCGCGACAAGGACAAGCTGGTGCTGCTCGGCCGCACCGGTCGTGAACTGGCCCGTGAGCCGGCCAACACGTCACCCGTCCGGTACGCGCCGCTGCTGCGGGCGCACGGGATCGCCTGGGCCGACCGTGACCCGTACGCCGAGGCGTACCAGCGCTGGATCCCCGCCTCGGGCGAGATCCCCGCCGCCGCCGACGCGGTGTTCACCGCTCGCCAGAAGGCCCTCGACTCCGGCGACGACCGTGACGCCGCCGAGCTGCGCGACGTGCTGGCCGGCCACGGCTATGTGGTCCGCGACGAGCGCAAGAAGCAGTACTGGCGCCAGGCGGGTTGACAGACGCGGCCGGAGCCCAATACTTAACGAGGTGCTTAACCATCAGGCGTCGCTCGATCTGATGTTCGCGGCGCTGGCCGACGCCAGCCGCCGGAGCATGGTCGAGCGGCTCGGTCGCGGGTCGGCGTCCGTCAAGGAGCTGGCGGCGCCGCTGTCCATGTCGTTGCCCGCGGTCATGCAGCACCTGCGGGTCCTGGAGAGCAGCGGCCTGGTCAGCTCGGCCAAGACCGGCCGCGTCCGCACCTGCCGGATCAACCCCGCCGCGTTGCGTACGGCCGAGGACTGGATCGCGGTCCGCCGCGCCGACCTGTCCGCCCAGCTGGACCGCCTCGGCACCTACCTGGAGAACTCATGAGCATCGTGCACGAGACCATCACCCTGGAACGCCACTACGACGCCACGCCCGAGCGGGTCTTCCAGGCCTTCGCGAGCCCCGAGGCGAAGGCACAGTGGTTCCCCTCCGCGCCGGACGGCTGGACGTTCCGGCCGGGCGAGTTCGAGTTCCGGGAGGGCGGCCTGGAGACCAGCGCGTCCGGCCCGCCCGGCGGCGAGCTCTACCACAACACCACCCGCTACCACGACATCGTGCCGAACCGGCGGATCATCTACAGCTACGAGATGGCTCGCGGCGATCAGCGGATCTCGGTCTCGATGCAGAGCGTCGACCTGTTCGCCGAGAGCGGCGGGACCAGGCTGGTGCTGACCGACCAGGGCGCCTACCTGGACGGACTGGACAATGCCTCCAACCGCCGCCGGGGTCTCGAGCCCCAGCTGGACCAGCTGGCCAAGGCAGTCCTGGCCGGGTCACTCCAAGAAGGGGCGTCATGAAGCTTCTCCTCACCTCCGCCGGCATCAGGAACAAGAGCATCACCGACGCGCTGACCGGCCTGCTGGGCAAGCCGATCGCCGAGGCCAAGGCCCTCTGCATCCCCACCGCGTCGTACGGGCACCCGTGGGTGAAGCCGGAGGGACCCTGGCGGTTCATCAGCGGGCGCGAGCCCGAGTGCCCGATGACCGAGCTGGGCTGGAAGTCCGTGGGCGTGCTGGAGCTCACCGCCCTGCCCAGCATCGGCGAGGAACGCTGGGTGCCCTGGGTCCGGGAGGCCGACATCCTGCTGGTGAACGGCGGCGACGCCCTGTACCTGGCCCACTGGATGCGGGAGTCCGGGCTGGCCGGCCTCCTGCCGTCGCTGGGCGACAAGGTCTGGGCGGGCCTGAGCGCCGGGAGCATGGTGATGACCCCGCGCGTCGGCGACGACTTCGTCGGCTGGCAGCCGCCCGCCGGTGGCGACGAGGCGCTGGGCGTGGTCGGCTTCTCGATCTTCCCGCACGTGGACCACCCGAAGCTGACCGAGAACACCATGGCCGCCGCCGAGAAGTGGGCCGCCGGTCTCGGGAATCCGGCGTACGCGATCGACGACGAGACCGCCGTCAGCGTCGTCGGCGGCGCCGTCGAGGTCATCTCCGAGGGGAACTGGAGGCTGTTCGCGTGAGAGCTCTCCTCACCTCGGGCGGGATCACGAACCCGAGCATCGAGGCCGCGCTGGCCGGCCTGCTGGGCAAGCCGATCGCCGAGTCCGGCGCCCTGATCATCCCGACCGCGGTCTACCCGTTCCCCGGCGGGCCGGGCATGGCGATGCGGGCGATCAGCGGCAAGGGCCCGGCGCCGCTGGTCGAGCTGGGCTGGAGGTCGCTGGGGATCCTGGAGCTGACGGCGCTGCCGCACATCGACGAGGAGGCCTGGGTGCCGGCCGTGCGCGACGCCGACGCGCTGCTGTTCTGGGGCGGCGACCCGCTGTTCCTGGCCGGCTGGATGCGGCGCTCCGGGCTGACCGGCCTCCTGCCGTCGCTGCGCCCCGAGGCGGTCTACGTGGGTGTGAGCGCCGGGAGCATCGCCGCCGCCGGCACGTTCGTCGAGACGTACGCCGACCCGCCGCGCGGGAAGGACGCGCCGCTGAAGTCGGAGGACGTCGTCTTCGCCACGCCGGAGGGTGACGTCGACCGGACCCTGGTCACGGCACAGGGCGCGGGACTCGTCGACTTCGCGGTGATCCCGCACCTGGAGCACCCGCAGCACCTCGACGCCTCGCTGGCAAACGCGGAGAAGTGGGCGGCGCACATCCCGGCGCCGACGTACGCGATCGACGACGAGACCGCCGTCACAGTGGTGGACGGCGCCGTCGAGGTCGTGTCCGAAGGGCAATGGAAGCTGTTCCCCTGAGATCCGCGGGCCGGCTGAGATCTGCGGGCCGGCTGAGATCCGCGGGCCGGCGCCGCCCCGTGGCGGCGCCGGCCTCACCGCAGAGGCAGGCCCGGACCCACCGCGCGGTCCGGGCCTGCCGCACGCGTTCCCCGGGGGTGGGGGCCGGGCCAGGCTTCGAGGGGGGTGAAGCCCGGCCCGCGCGCGGGAGCCGTACGCCCGGCCCAGGCGACAGAGGACCGGGCGCGGCTCCTGGTGGTGGGCCGACGCCGCCGCGACGGCGCCGGCCCGCCCATTCACCGGAGCCCGACCTTGGGGGCAAGGTCGCTCTCCGGGTCCGAGCCGGTCGGGGGGCGTGACCGGCTCGGCGGAAAGGTCTAGAGATCGTGGCGATCGGCCACCTGCTGGTCGATCACCCCGCGGAGGGCGCGCATCGCGTAGTACAGCCACCCCTTCACGGTTTCGACAGGGACGCCGCGGTGGTGGGCCGCCTCCTCGAGGGAGACGCCGCGGTAGAAGAGCTCGACCAGGATCTCCCGGTGGGTGTCGGCCAGAGAGTCCATCGCGCCCAGGACGGTGGTCGCTGCCGGCGGCTCCGGGGGTACGAACTGAGGACGGTCATCATGACCGGCGGGGGCCATGCGCTCGCCGTCGCGCAGAGCCGTCCGGGCGATCAGGACCAGCCACGGGCGTACGGCGGACGGCCGCTGCGGGTACCGGCTCGGATCCTGGGCGGCCCGGTACAGGGTTTCCTTGACGACGGAGTCGGTGAGCTGCCCGTCGCCGTCCGTCAGCTTGTCCACGTAGTCGCGCAGACCGGGACGGTGCGGGCCGACCAGCAGTTCGAAGGCGGCGGCGGCACGGGACTCCCCGGCCAGGCGAGCGGTGTCGCCGGGCGGCGGGGTGAAGAGGTCGGCATGCAAAGGCGGGCGGCCGGCGGCATGGCGGCCCATGGGCGTTCCCCTCTCTGCTGCGTTTGGTGCGTCCCATCGTTCGTCAGTAATCCCGCCCCGGACACGGGGAAACTACCCGCATCACTACCCGTGTTCGGCAGTGCTCTACGGAAGGTCACCCCGGGGGCTTGGTTCCGATCCACAATCCGCTGCTGCGCCGCAGCATCCCGTCACCAAGTGGCAGGTCGAGCACGCTGGAACGGAATTCGGCCCGGCGGTCGGGCGGCAGGTCCTCGATGAACGCTCGGTAACCATGCGACATCACCCAGCGCCATAAGACATCGTTGTCAGCGATTGCTACGGACGAGTCCACGACGACCTCGTGAACATCCGCGAAGTCGGCGAGCAGGTCGGAAGGGGTCAGCGGCGCGCCCATGCTGCCGCCGGGCGGGAGGTACGCCGAGAACTCCGCGAAGAGCGCGTCGAGGCCGGCCACGAACCCGGACGTGGGGCGCCCACCGCTGGTCAGCGCGAACCGTCCACCCGGCGCCAGCACCCGGAACGCCTCGGCCACCGCGTCGGCCGGCCGGTCCAGCACATGGATGACGAACGCCGAGGCGACCAGATCGAAACTCGACGCGGGCAGGCCGAGGTCCTGCGCGTCCATGGTCAGAACCGATGCCCGCGGGTACGACACGGCGAGCCGCGCCGTCATCCCGGGCGCCGCGTCCACCGCCGTGACCACGCACCCACGATCGAGGGCCGGGCCGGTCAGAGCACCCCGCCCCGCGCCCAGGTCGAGGAACCGCGTCCCGGCCGGCGGATCGAGCGCGTCCACGATCGCCGCCCCGAACGACCCGAAGAACGGGACCACCTCGTCGTACTCGCCGGCCACCCGGTCGAACAACCGCCACGTCGACTCCTGCACAGTGGACGATCTTCGACCGGCGGGCGCACGCCGGCAAGCCGATTTACAGTTCGACGGCCACGCCGGTGGTCGCGCTGGTCCGGGCGGCGTCGAGCACCTCGAGCGCGCGTACCGAATCGAGGGGGTTGACCGGCAGTGGACCCTCACCCCGCACCGCGGCCGCGAAGAGCGGATAGAACAGATCCCACCGGCCGCGCTCCGAGCGCACCGGGGCGCCGGTGTGCCCGCGGTAGAGGCGGCCCCAGGCGTGCTCCGGCTCGACACCCCAGCGATCGCCGAGAGACGCGGGGGTACGCCCGGCCTTCAGCGCCGCCTCCTGCCCGTCCATCCCGCCGACCCCGTCCACCACGTAGGTGCCGGTCGTGCCGCTGACCCGGAACCGCGGGCCGGGATGCCCCTGCCGCCAGCTGCCCCACAGCAGCGACTCGATCCCGGCCTCGTGCCGGATGGCCAGGAAGAAGTCGTCGTCGCCGGGCGCGCTCGTCGCGTACACCCGGGTGGCCGGGCCGTTGAGCGCCAAGGCCTGGTCGACCAGGTGCGAGCCGAAGTCGCGCAGCGTGCCACCGCCGGCCTCGCCGATCTCCCGGGCCGGATCCCAGCGCTCGAAGCGCGACTCGAAACGGCGCAGGTCGCCCAGCGTCCCCTCCTCGACGAGCCGCAGCACGGTGCGGTAGTCGGAGTCCCAGCGCCGGTTCTGGTAGACGGTGAGCGGCACGGCCGCGTCCTCGGCGGCCGCGACCACCTCGCGCGCGGACCCGGCGTCCAGCGCGAACGGCTTGTCCACGACCACGGCCAGGCCCAGCCCGATCGCCTCCCGGGCCAGGTCGGCGTGGGTGGCGGCGGGCGTGGAGATGGTCACCGCGCGGACGCCGTCGGCCGCGACCTGCTCCAGCGAGTCGTACGCCGTCAGCCCCGCCGGCAGCTGGGCCCGGCGCTCCGGCGAGGTGGTGACCACACCGGCGAAGTCGACGCCCTCCGCCGAGGCCAGCAGCGGGGCGTGGAAGATCCGCCCGCCCGAGCCATACCCCACCAGAGCGACCTTCACGGTTTCAGCCATGTGTCGATCTTAAGCAGCGATGACGGACACCAGCTGATCCACCGGTACGGGCAGGCCGACGCAGGGCCCCTGAGCTGCGGTGGCCGTCGTCCCGCGGAGCGCCGCGGCCTGCGCATCGGACGTCACACCCCGCACGACCGTGACCGCGCCGAGCAGGCCGGCCAGCGACAGCACCGGCTGTAGCGCGCCGGGATCGCCGTACGCGAACGACGCCTGGACAGCTCCGTGCAGGCGGCTCGCCCTTCCCTGTTCGTCCGAAACCGGACGTTTCTTAACACCCATGTCGGATGACCGACGACCGCCCTGATCATGGCGGGCGGCCACGCACAATGGCGGGATGGACCATGCTCCACCCGGCACCCCCTTCGCCGACCTCGACCGCATGCCCGCCCCCATGCTGGCCCTGCTGATCACCTCCCTGGAGGCGATGTCCCGGCACCCGGAGATCGAGCGGGTCCGCGCGACCGCCATGGCGGCCCTCGATCCCCAGCCCGGCCAGCACCTCCTCGACGCGGGCTGCGGCGGCGGCGAGGTGGCCCGTCAGCTCGCCGCCCGGACCGGCCCGACCGGATCGGTGACCGCCGTGGACTACTCGGCCGTCCACATCGAGGCCGCGCGCAGCCGCCACGACGGCAGCACCGTGGACTACCTGCGCGGCGACGTCGCCGACCTGGACCTGTTCGACGCCAGCATGGACGGCGTGTGGTGCGAACGGGTGCTCCAGCACGTGCCCGACCCCGACCGCACCATCGCCGAGCTCGCCCGGGTCACCCGCCCCGGTGGCCGCATCTGCCTGATCGACACCGACTGGCGCTCGCTCGCCTTCGACGGCATGCCCGCCGCGCTGGCCGCCGCCCAGATCGCGCACACGCTGAGCACGTTCACCGCCGCCCAGCGCGACATGGGCCGCACACTGCGGTCGCGCCTGGTCCGGCACGGGCTCGGCGCGATCTCGGCGGTCCCGGTCACCCTCTTCTTCGGTACGCCGTCCTCGGCGGCCGTCGTGCTCCCGATGGTCAATCCCGCCGTCCCCGCGGAGGCCGACCTGTGGCCGGCGGGCACCCGCGACACGTGGCTGGCGGAGGCGGCCGCGGCCGGCGACCGGGGCGACTTCCTGGCCGTGCTGACCATCTGGGTGGTCACCGGCACCGTCCCGACCCTGGACGACTGGCTCTAGCGTTTCGGGCCCGGCAACCCGGAGCCCGTTCGTTGCCGCCGCTTGCGGTTGGCGTGGGGTTTCGGTTGGGTATGCCGGGCGTCCGGGTGTCTGCTCGCCGTTGTCGCTTGCGGTGGCGTGGGGTTTCGGTTGGGTATGCCAGGCGCCCGGGTGTCTGCTCGCTGTTGCTGCCGCCGCTTGCGGTTGGCGTGGGGTTTCGGTTGGGTATGCCAGGCCACCGGGTGCCCGCTCACTGTTGCTGCCGCCGCTCGCGGCCGTGGCCGGGCGCGGTCCGGTGGTAGAGCAGGCGCGAGTGGTAGGACCAGGCACGCGGTGGTGGGACAGGGCGGCATCCGGGCCGAAATAGCGCCCTGAGCCACCACAGTCCGCGCGGGTGGTAGCCCAGAGCGGTGGATAGCGGTGGATTGCGCCTGGTCCTACCACCGGCCGCGGGCGTGGGCGGCGCGCAAGGGCCGGGCCGGCCGTCAACGCCGCAGATGGCGCCTTCAGCTGCCACTGCCGTGCCCGGCTACCACCTTGAGCGGCGGCAGTGACGGTGAGCGGGCACCCGGGGGCCTGGCATACCCGGCTCGACCCCACACCCAGCGGAAACGCCGGCAGTAACGCCCTACACCGAAACGCCGGCAGCGACGCCCTACACCGAAACGCCGGCAGCGACGCCCCGCACCAGAAACGCCGGCAGCGACGCCACCCACCAGAAAAGCACGGCCGATCAGACCTTCGCCGCGAACCGTCCCTGTCGGCGCCCGGCGGGGCCCGCCGGTGCATCGCGCGGGAGGTCCAGCGAGAGGTGGGCGGACAGGGCGCGCAGGAAGTCCGGGGCGTTGAAGGCGGCGCCCGCGGAGGCGACGCCGGTGGCTCTGGCGCGGCCGGTGAGGATGCGGTCGGCGGCCTCCACCGCGAGCGGGGCGCTGATGGCGTAGATGTCCTGGCCGGCAGCGGTCACGCGACGTTCGGCGGCGCCGGAGCGGACGCGGACGTCGACGACGAAGGTCTGGGCGGAACGGCCGTGCTCGTCGACCGCGACCGGTGGCGTGGCGGCCGCTGCCAGGTCCGCGCCTGCTGCCAGGTCCGCGCCTGCCGCTAGGTCCGCGCCTGCCGCTAGGTCCGCGCCTGCCGCTAGGTCCGCGCCTGCCGCTAGGTCCGCGGCTGCTGCCAGGTCCGCGGCTGCTGCCAGGTCCGCGGCTGCCACGGCGGTCATGTAGGTGCGTACCTCGGGGATGGCCAGGTGGCTGGGGACGGTGACGACGTCGGCCATGGTGAACCCCGCGAGGACGCTGCTCGGGCCGAGCGGCGCCGGGAAATCCCAGTCCAGCCTCGGGAGGGCGTCGTCGTGATATTCCAGGCGGCCACCGGTGTACCGGACCCGGCGGCCGGCCCGCCGTTTCCCCGAGACCGTGCCGGCGACGACGGTTCCGGCGGTGGGATGCCAGCTGCTGAGGCCGTACGCGATGTGCGCCTCGCCCGCCGTCGTCCAGTCGCCCATCGCGGCGGTGACCAGCAGGTCGCCGAGGCCTCCGAAGAAGGCCATCGCCGGGACCACCAACGTGCCCGCGGCCCGGGCGCGATCCGCGAACCGCGCGAACGTGTCGGCGTTCGCCTCGATCTCGGCGGCCACGTCGACGTACGGGATGCCGGCCCGCAGCGCCGCCTCGATCACCGGCGCGGCGGTGGTGGCGAACGGCCCGGCGCAGTTGATCACGGCGGCGGCGCCGGTCAGCGCCCGGTCGAGCGAGCCGGGATCCGCCACGGAGGCCTGCCGCGCCTCGAGTCCCGGACGGGTCCGCGCGAGCGCCGACAGCTTGTCCTGGTCGCGTCCGACCAGCAGTGGGACGTATCCGCGCCTGAGCAACTCGGCGACCACGAACCGGCCGGTGTGCCCGGAAGCGCCGAACACCGCGACGTGGCGAACCGCTCCAACCATCATGGGCAGATCGTGCCGCGGGGAGAAGCGCCGCGACAGTGTCGGGAACGACACGACCCGTACAGTTTCCGACATGGTCTCCTTCCGGCGGTCCGTCGCGGTCGCCGCCACCGACGGGATGCTGCACTTCGAGCTGGCCCTGGCCTGCGAGGTGTTCGGCGCCGCCCCGGCGGGGGTGCCCGGGCCCTGGTACGACGTCACGGTGTGCGGCGACCGGGCGGTCCGGGCCGGCCGGTTCATGGTGGAACCGGACCGCCCGCTCGACCACCTCGCGCGCGCCGGCACGGTGATCGTTCCCGCGCTGGCGGACATCGACGACGACCCGCCGGCCGACCTGGTCGCGGCGGTACGAGCCGCCCACGAGGCCGGCGCCCGGGTGGTGTCGCTCTGCACGGGCGCGTTCGTGCTCGCCGCCGCCGGCCTGCTCGACGGGCTGAGCGCGACGACGCACTGGGCCCACACCGACGCGCTGGCCGCACGCCATCGGAGGGTGCGGGTCGACCCGGATGTGCTCTACGTCGACAACGGCAGCGTGCTCACCTCCGCGGGCAAGGCCGCGGCGATGGACCTCTGCCTGCATCTGGTCCGCCTCGACCACGGCCCGGCGGTCGCCAACACGGTCGCCCGCCGCCTCGTCGTTCCGCCGCACCGGGCCGGCGGGCAGGCCCAGTTCGTCAGCACCCCGGTGCCCGCCCAGGACGGCCATCCGCTGGCCGGGCTGCTGCCCTGGGTGATGGAACGGCTGGACCAGCCGCTCACCGTGGAGGACCTGGCCCGCCGGGCGAACCTGAGCTCACGCCACCTGGCCCGCCACTTCCGCGCGGTCACCGGGGTCACCCCGCTGCGGTGGCTCCTGACCCAGCGGATCCGCCGCGCGCAGGCGCTCCTGGAGGCCACCGACGACAGCATCGACACGATCGCCGCGGCCGCGGGCATGGGTACGGCGACCACGCTGCGCCGCCACTTCCACCGGACTGTCGGGGTGCCGCCGGACGCCTACCGCCGGACGTTCCGGATCAGCGAGCAGCCTCGATGAGGGTGCGGGTGGAGTGGGTGACGAAGGCGCCCCGGGCGCGGATGTGGGCGTCCATGCGGTGCAGGGCTTCGCGGTAGCGGTCCACCGAGAACTCCGGAACCCACCACACGCATTTGCGGAGGATGTAGACGACCGCGCCCACGTCGAGGAACTCGATGCGGCAGCGGGCCGTCCGCAGGTCGACGATGTGCAGGCCGGCCTCGCGTGCCGCCGCCGTCTCGCGTTCCGGGTCGCGGAAGTCCCGGTCGCGGGGGAGCGGGCCGAGGAACCACTCGCTCAGCTCGATCACCGAGGCCGGGCCGACGTGCTGGGCGAAATACGTGCCGCCCGGCTTCAGGACGCGGGCCGTCTCCGTCCAGTCGGGGCGCACCGGGTGGCGGCTGGTCACCAGGTCGAAACTGGCGTCGGGGAACGGCAGCGGGTCGCCCTGCGGGACCTCGACGACCTCGGCGCCGCGCGGGGTCAGGAGGCGGCGGGCCCGCTCCGCGTTCGGTGGCCAGCCCTCGGTCACCACCATGCGGGGCGGGAAGGCGGGCGCCGCGGCCACCACCTCGCCGCCGCCGGTGTCGAGGTCCAGGGCCGACTCCGCCTCGGACAGGCGGGCGGCCAGGAGGCGGGCGTAACCCCAGGGCGGGCGTTCCTCGGTGGCGCGGCCGGTCAGCCAGTCGAAGTTCCAGCCGGAGACGTCCGCCGCGGCGGCCTCGTCGATCAGGTCGTCGGCGCTCATCTCAGGCTCAGCGCCTCGGTGGCCTCGGTGGCCTCGGCGGCCTCGGCGGCCCCGTCGGTCAGGGAGGGAGGAGTCCTCATGGTTCGGGCACCCTACGGTGCGATCGGTGAGCGTGACCAAGGAATTTCGGCCGGATGCCGGCGCAACGGCCCGGACCACCGGCCAGGTCGCCGAGCGGGAACGGTGCCGTGCTGCGCCCGTACCCGGAAAAGGGCCGGACCCGGAAAACCAGGCCCGGCCCCCGTCAGGAATCTCAGCGCAGAACCACCAGGCCATCGATGATCATGCTGGGGCGTGTGCCGGTGCTCACGACCTTGATCGTGTGGCGGCCGCTCGCGCCGAAGTTCTTCGCCCAGACCGCGATCCGGTTGACCGTCACCGTGTTGCTCAGGTTGACCGACCCGGCGTTGACGCCGTCCACATAGATCGTCGCCGTGCCGCTGGCGCGCGTCTTCGTCACCGCCAGTGACGCCGAGCGGCCGGTGAAGGTCCACGCGATGCTGGAACCTCTGGTCGCGCTCTGCAACGCCGAACCGCCCAGGTAAGCAGAACTGCGCAGGTTGGCCCAGCGTCCGGTACGGGCGCCGACGGCATCACCGGTCACCGTGGGTGTGCGGGCCACCTTGCCGACGGCCACGTTGCCCGCCCGGTCGATGGCCTTGACCGCCCACGTGGTGGCCCGGTTCGGCGCGGCGGTCGCCAGGAACGCGCGCCGGCTGACCCCGAAGACCACCGGCCTCGGGCTGCTCAGCCCCAGCGCACGCAGGCCGCTCGGGTCGCCGAGACCCCACGCCAGCCGCACCGGCACCGAACCTTTCAGGCTGCCTGGCCGCAGCGTCAGCGTCGGGCCCGACACGAACGCCGGCGGGGTGGCGTCGACCATCACCGTGCGTGAGATACGGGTCGTCAGGCCGTTCAGGTGGACCGCCAGAACCGTCAGCGTGTGGCGGCCGGATGGCAGCCGCAGCGTGGCGATCCGGCCGCCGGCCGGCGCCGACACCACGATCCGGCCGTCGATGTAGACGTCGAAGCGGTTCATCATCGACGTCGGCGTGCTCAGCGCCCAGTTCGGCCTGATCACGCCCCGGGTGTAGTAGACCGGCCCGGCGGCGTACGCCCCGGCGACGCTCGCCAGCCGCAGCCCGGCCGGCGCGGCCCCGGCCACCCGGCGGATCGCGGGCAGCTGCCCGTACAGGACACGGCCCGGGCAGGTGGTCTCGTTGGTGTCCCGGTGGCCGGAGACCCGGTTGAGCGCCACCCGCGTGCCGCGCGGGAACAGGTCGCTGCCGCTGGAGATCATCGTCGATCTGCCGATCGGCGGAACCCGGTACAGGCCCAGCTTGTACGCCGTCACCTGGGCGATCACCGAGCGGACGACCGGCGGCGCCGCCTTGCCGTCGTAGTTGCCGATCACCGCGATGGCGCTGGCGTACGAGTTGAAGCCGAGCGTGTGCGCGCCCAGCACCGCCCTCGTCACGCCGCCCTTACGGCCCTCGAAGAGCGTCCCGCACTTGTCGACCAGGAAGTTGTAGCCGATGTCGTTCCACTTGTTGCTCCGCACGTGGAACACCTCGATGCCGCGGACGATGCGGGCCGAGTCGGCGCAGCTGTAGTTGTTGGACGTCGCCGTGTGGTGCACGAACATCACCCGGACCGCGGGCGTGTACTCGGGCGGCTTCTTCACGATCGACTCGTCGGCGCCCCAGCGGGCCCGGCTCACGTACCGCGGCACCGGCCGGGGCGGGATGGCGGCCCTCTCGGTCACCTTCGGCACGTCGACGTCCGGGTTGATCAGGTCGAGGCGCAGCCCGGCCGGCACGGTGCCGCCGGTGGTCCGTGCCTCGACCGCGTCGGACGTGTCCACCCACAGCGGGTCGGTGCGGCCGCGCCCGGCGGCGTCGGCGCTGCCCGGCTCGGCGGGTGAGCGGCCGTCGCTCTCCAGCACCTGCCACGAGCCCCACTTGCCGGTCCGGGCCGAGCGGGCCCGGACGTCGATCGTGGTGTTCAGGGGCGCCGACGGGTCGTCCCAGGTGGCGCCGATCAGGGCGAACGGCCGGGTGGTCAGGGTGACCCCCACGGGCACTGTTTGAAGGACCGGAGGCGGCGTGGCCGCCCGGGCCGGTATCGGATTGGACAAAACGGACATGATGAGGAGTGCTGGAACCAGATTCACGCGTGTCCCCCCGCAGAATGGCTACCTCGAACCAGGATGAAACGTCTGAGGTAGTCGCGGCCGGAGTTTCACGTTTCAGGGTTCGATGATCAGGATCACCTTTCCGCGTCCATGGCCCGTCGCCACGTCCGCGTGCGCGTCCGCCACCCGCGACAACGGGTACGCCCGGACCGGCATCACCAGCGCGCCGTCCGCCGCCAGCCGGGCCACCTCGGCCAGCCGGGCCGGATCCCGCGGCGCCCGCACCACCCGGATGCCGTGCTCGGCGGCCGCCTTGTCGTCCACGATCGTCCCGATCCGGTCCCGCGGGACGCCCAGCGCCACCGACGCCGCGATCGCCTCCGCACCCGCCGCGTCCAGCGCCACCGTCGGCGTCAAGCCCGTCGCCACGACATTCGAGACCAGTTCTTCGCCGTACGCGACGGGCACGGCGCCCAACCGCCGCAGGTGGTCATGGTTGACCGGGCGGGCAGTGCCGATCACCCGCGCGCCCATCCGGCGGGCAACCTGCACCGCGACGGTCCCCACCGACCCGGCCGCGCCGTGCACCAGCAGCACGTCGCCGCCCGTGACGCCGAGTTCCCGCAGCGCCCCCGTCGCCGTCTGCCCCGCCGCGACGATCGCCGCGGCGGCCGGGAACGCCAGCCCCGCCGGCTTGCGGACCACGTTCTCCGCCTTCGCGATGAGCGCCGACGCCTGGCCGGCCAGCATCGTCGAACCCAGCACCTCGTCGCCCACCTCGAAGCCGGCGCCCGGCCCGACCCGGTCGACCACCCCCGCGTACTCCTGACCGACCCCCGACGGGAACGTGACCCCCACCCACGGCATCCCACCGGCCCGCACCGCGACGTCGAACGGCTGAACGCCCGCCGCCCGCACCCGGACCCGTACCTCACCGGGCCCCGGCTCCGGGTCGGGCAGCTCGACCACGCGCAACACCCCGGGCGGCCCGAAACGTTCGAACACAGCGGCTCTCATGCGGCGAACTGTGCAACCTGAAGTCCGGTTGAGGTCAACCCCAGTTCAGGCTGTCGAAGATCTGCTGATCCACCGGCGAGACGCGGGCGCGGTCGGCGTAGGTCAGCCAGGCGATCTCGGCGATCTCCGAGGACGCCCGCAGGGTGCCCTCGTAGGACGCGGTGTAACAGGTCATCCGGACCCGGACACCGTCGGCGTGGGCGTGCGCCTGATCCTCGAAGACCCCCGCCGCCCTGGCCGTCGCCGGGTCGATGACGACGGTCAGCTCCTCACGGATCTCCCGGACCAGCGTCTGCAGGTCGGACTCGCCCGGCTCCCGCTTGCCGCCCGGGAAGTAGAAGGCGTCCCGTCCGTGGCTGCGGGTGCTGAGGACCCGTCCGTCCACCAGATGTATCCAGGCGATCTTGTCGATCTCGGCCATGGCGGCAGCCTAGAGTCGTCGGTCATGGGTGTCGGTGTCGAGGTCGTCGAGCAGGTCAGCGACGAGTTGGTCGCCGCCTTCGCCCACCTGATGCCGCAGCTGTCCCGCTCGGCGGACCTGATGGACGCCGAGGCGGTCGGGGTCCTGGTCGAGTGGCCCGGCAGCCGGATCCTGGTGGCCCGCCTCGACGGCCTGATCGTGGGCACCCTGACCCTGATCGTCTTCCCGGCGCCGACCGGCGTACGGGCCCGCGTCGAGGACCTGGTGGTCGACGCGGCGTCCCGGGGCCGAGGCGCCGGATCGGCGTTGCTGCTCGCGGCGGTACGCCTGGCCAGCATCGACGGGGCGTACACGGTCGACCTGAGCTCCCGCCCGTCCCGAGCCGCGGCCAACCGCCTGGCCGAGGAGTTCGGCTTCCGGGTGGGCGACTCCCGCCCCTACCGCCTGACCCTGCCCCGCCGAGGCCGCCACCCGTCCCCCGCAGCCCCCGAACGCCGCGAGCGATAGCCCCCAGTCCCACCGAGCCCGGCACCGCCTCGCCGCCTCGCTCCGGACGCCGCTGTGTGCTCGGCTGAGCTGGCACTGGGTCCGCCCGCTGCGCGATCGGGCACGTTGCGCATGCGCGGGCATCGGAACGATGTGGCCGCCCGGGTGACCGAGATCCGCGAGCGGCGGCATGACCGGGGTGCTCGATGAGGCCTCGGCCGTGGAGGGCTTCGGCCATGATCGACGAACCGCTTAAATCTCTTGTCCGAGCACGCCGATTGCTCTCATCGATGAGCGCGCGAATATCGCACCTCAAGTGAATGAGGAATCGCTGACGATACTTTATCCGTTGCGAGCCGGCATCGGCAGTGTTGTCACCCGCGGGGTTCCTGACGGCGCAGCCGAATGGAGCGCTCGTCCGCCGTGCTGAGCTCGCCGGCCAGGGTGCCCAGCGTGCACTCGCCTCGGCCGTTGAGCCGCTCGCGGTGCTCGACTGTGGCGTCGGCCCAGGCCTGCAGGGCCTCGAAGCTGTCCAGGGCGCCCATGATCGGGCGGCCGGGGACGGGTGGGGCCTCAGCCTGGCGGGTGATGACCGCTAGAAATTGGATCGTTCAACCCAGAAAGAGGGCGGTCGACACCCGGGTGCCGTTCCTGCTGGTCGGAGCCCTGGCGCCGGGGATGGCGGCGCGGGACGGCGGCGCGATCGTCACCGTCTCCTCGACCGCGGCCACCTCGGTGGCGCCGGTCGGTGCCGCCTACGGCGCGTCCAAGGCGGCGGTGGAGTTGCTGACCCGGTCCTGGGCCACCGAGTTCGGTGCGAGCGGGGTGCGGGTGAACGCCGTGTCGGCGGGGCCGGTGCGCGCCGGCGAGACCGAGCCGGTGGCCGATCTGCTCGGGAAGACGACCGTGCGCGGGCGGGGTCGGCGAGCCTGAGGAGATCGCCGACGTGGTGCTGGTCGCGCACGGCGGCGAGCTCAGCCACCTGCCGGGTTGAGCGAGAAGCGGCGGGGCTGAGCGAAAAGCAGCGGGGCTGAGTGGAAAACGGCCGGGCTGGGCGAAAGCGGTCGGGCTGAGTGGAAAGCGGGCCGGGCTGAGCGTGGTTGGGGAGCTGGACGGACCACTCACGCCCGGAACTCGCGGCCCGGCCCGGACGGGCCGCCCGGGTCGCGGAGCGGGAACGGTGCCGTGGTGTCCGCGTACCCGGGAAAGGTCTTGACCCGAACGTCGATACCGTTAGCGCGTGTCTCCGATCCCGTGGTGGGCGCTGCCCCTCGTCGCCGTCGTGTTCGCGCTGGCCGGCGCGGGTGTGGCGCTGCTCGTCCAGGCCCGCACCGACTATGCCCGCAGCAGGTACCGCCGGACCAAACGGTGGTACACCGAGCGTAAGTCCGCCTACGTCGACCTGATGTCCGTGTTCGAACGGGTCGTCTACCGGCTGCGCGCGGGGAACTTCGCCGGTGGCCGGGAACCCGATCCGATGATCTACCTCGAGGAGGTCGGGCCGGCGCTGGCCCAGGTGCGGCTGCTCGCCTCCGGGCCGGTACGCAGCGCCGCCCTCGCCGTGCACCTGCTGCTGGAGAAACTGCACGCCGGCGGCGGGCCCACGCCGCCGGGGGTGGAGCCGCAGAAACACTCCCGTGAGCTGCTCGCCCAGGTGCCGCTGATCATGCAGGAGCTGGAGGTGGCGATCCGCGAGGAGCTCGAGATCAGGCCCGAGCCGCCGCAACGCGCCGTGGTCAGGCAGGATCGGACCTGAGGTACACCCTGGGGAGGGCGACATGTCGGAGATGGACACCACCACGGCCGCGGTCGTGCGCAGCGGCGTGGTGGCGGTGCTGCGGGCGGCGTCCGCGGACGGCTTCGCCGCGGTGGCGGACGTGCTGGTCGGCAACGGGATCACCGCGATCGAGGTGACGCTCACCTCGCGCGGGGCGGTGGAGGCGCTGGCGGTGCTGCGGCGTGAGCTGCCACCGTCCGCGGTCGTCGGAGCGGGCACCGTGCTCACCCCGGACCAGGCGAAGGCGGCCGTGGACGCGGGCGCGGCGTTCCTGGTGTCGCCGGTCGTCGACCCGGCCATGGGGCAGGACTTCGGGGTGCCGTTCTATCCGGGCGGGCTCACCCCGAGCGAGATCCACCGGGCCGCCGGGTCGGGCGCCCCGCTGGTCAAGCTGTTCCCGGCGTCGGCGGTCCGGCCGGACTACCTGAAGGACCTGCACGGCCCGCTGCCCGGCATCCGGATCATGCCGACCGGCGGGATCGGCCTGGACGACATCACCGCCTGGCTGACCAAGGGCGCGGCGGCGGTCGGCATGGGCGGGCCGCTGCTGGGCGACGCGTTCACCGGCGGCGACCTGGGTCAGCTCGCGGTGCGGGCCCGCCGGGCGGCCGAGGCGGTCGTGGTCGCCAGGTTCGCCGAATGACGGCGGGCCTCTTCACGTTCGGCGAGACCATGGGGCTGGTCGCCGCCGACGACATCGGGCCGATCGAGTACGTGCGGGGCTTCACCCTGGCGATCGGCGGCGCGGAGAGCAACGTGGCCATCGGGGTGGCCCGGCTCGGCGGCGCCGCCACCTGGCTCGGCCGGGTGGGCCCGGACGCCACCGGGGACCTGATCGAGCGCCGCCTCCGCGCCGAGGGGGTGACCACGCTGGCCATCCGGGGCGACGCGTTCACCGGGCTGATGGTGCGGTACCGGCGGACAGGCGCCCTCACCCACGTCGACTACCACCGTGCGGGCAGCGCCGGCTCGCGTCTCACGCCCGCCGATCTGCCCGACTTCTCCGGGGCGGACATCCTGCACGTCACGGGCATCACGCCGGCGCTGAGCGACAGCGCGCGGGCGACCGTCTTCCAGGCCGTCGAGCAGGCCCGCGCCGACGGCGTGACCGTGTCCGTGGACGTCAATTACCGCGCCAAGCTGTGGTCCCGCTTCGACGCCGCGCCGGTCCTGCGGGACCTGGTGTCCCGGGCCGACATCGCGTTCGCCGGGCCGGACGAGGCGGCGATCTTCCTGGCCGGCGGCGATCCGGTGGCCGGGCTCGCCGGGCTCGGTCCGGCCGAGGTGGTGGTCAAGGACGGGGCCCGCGGCTGCGCCGCACTGATCGAGGGCCGGCGGTACGAGGTGCAGGCGCTCCCGGCCACGGTGGTGGATCCGGTCGGGGCCGGGGACGCGTTCGTGGCCGGATACCTCGCCGACCGCATGGCGGGCGCCCCGGCCGAGGCCAGGCTGCGGACGGCGATCGCGGCCGGCGCGTTCGCGGTCACGGTCCCCGGCGACTGCGAGGGGCTGCCCCGCCGCGGTGACCTGGTCGCCGCCACCGACAACGTGTCGCGATAGGGAATCAGCCGGCGGCGTTCCGCAGCATCCACTGCTCCTCGCCGGCGGCGAAGTCGTCGGGCCGCACCCGGGGGACGTCCGTCTCGGTCATCGCCTCGGCGTCGTCGGGGTGCACCCGGGCGGGCAGCGTGCCGAACCTCTCGGCTCGGAAGTGGGCGTCGTCGAGCTCGACGGCAGGCTCTTCGGTCATGGATCCATGCTCCCACGGTTTGGCCGGATCGTTCCGTGAGTGGGCGGCATCGTGCCTGTACGCGGCCGGTACACCTGACCAGACTGTGCTCATGACCGATGCGCTGCTGGTGATCGACGTGCAGGAGAGCTTCCGGGTGCGGGAGAGCTGGAACGAGGTGTCGAACCCGGACGTGGCCGAGGACGTGGGGCTGCTCGTGGACGCGGCGCGGGCGGCGGGTCAGGCGGTGATCTGGGTGCTGCACGCCGAGCCGGGAAGTGACACGCCGTTCGACCCGGAGTCGGGGCACGTGCGGCTGATCGACGGGCTGGCGCCGCGGGACGGGGAGCCGGTGCTGACCAAGACGTCCCGGAACGCGTTCACCACCACCAACCTGCAGCAGCGGCTGACCACGCTGGGCGTGCGGCGGGTGATCATCTGCGGCATCCAGACCGAGCAGTGCTGCGAGACGACCGCGCGGCTGGCCGCCGACCTCGGCTACGACGTGGACTTCGTGACCGACGCGATGGCGACGTTCCCGATCCGGCACCGGGATCCGGCCGATCCCCGGGTGCTCTCCACCGCCGACATCATCGAACGCACCGAGTACGCGCTGGCCGGCCGGTTCGCCACGATCCGCACGGTGAAGGAGCTGACGACCGCTTGACCCAGGTTCTGTTCCTGCTGACGCCCGGCCTGCATCTGCTCGACCTGGCCGGGCCGGCGCAGGTGTTCGGCACGGCCGGGGACTTCGGTCACCGGTACGAGCTGCGGTACGTGGCCGGGCGCACGGATGTGCGTACGCATCAGGATGTGACCTTGACGGCCGAGACCGAACCGCCCGGGATCTCCCCGGACGACCTGGTCATCGTGCCGGGCTGGCGCGCGCCGCTGGCATCCGGCGAGTTCCCGGACCACCTGCTCGACCTGCTGCGCGCGCACCACGCGTCGGGCGGCACCGTGGTGAGCGCCGGCGCCGACGCGCTGGGCCGGGCGGGGCTGCTCGACGGCCGCCGCTGCACCACCCACCACCACCTTCAGGCGGAGCTGGCGCGCCGCTACCCGAGTGCGATCCTGGTGCCGGACGTGCTCTTCGTCGCCGACGACCGGGTGCTGTCGTCGGCCGGGATCGCCAGCGGCATCGACCTGTCGCTGCACCTGATGGCGGTGCGGCACGGCCCGGCGGCGGCGGCCCGGATCGCCCGCGCGATGGTGGTCTACGCCCGTCGCAACGGCGAGGAGCCGCAGGCCAGCGCGATGCTCCGGCACCGCGCGCACCTCAGCGACGTGGTGCACCGGGTGCAGGACGAGATCGACGCGCGTTTCGCCGAGACGCTGCCGCTGGCGGAACTCGCGTCCCGCGCGGGGGTCAGCGGGCGCACGCTGACCCGGCTCTTCGACACCGCGGTGGGGTGCTCGCCGCTGCGCTATCAGCAGGCGCTGCGGCTGGAGCGCGCCGAGCACCTGATCGGCCACGGCTCCACGGTGGAGGCCGCCGCCCGGGCTGTGGGCTTCGGCGACGCGCGGATGCTGCGGCGCCTCCGGAACCGCCCGTAGTCACAGCTCCGTAGTCACAGCTCCGGGTGGCCGAACAGTCCCGGCAGGCCGCCGGTGTGCAGGAAGACGACGCGGCCGGTGCGGGTCAGGCCGTCGCCGCGCCCCGAGGCGATCAGGCCGGCCAGCGCCCGGCCGGTGTACGTCGGGTCGAGGAACAGGCCCTCGGTGCGGGCGGCCAGCTTGATCGCGTCGCGGACCGGTTCGGTGAACGCGGCGTACCCCCGGCCGATCTGGCTGCGGTCGATGGTCAGCGACGACGGCGGGCTGGGCAGCAGCGCGCCGACCGTGGCGTGCGGGTCGGCGACCGCCCCGACGTCGACGCCGTACACCCGTTCCGGGCCGAGCTCGCGCACCAGCCCCGCCATCGTCCCGCCGGAGCCGACCGCCACCACCACCCGGTCGAAGTCGGGCACCTGGTCGACGAGCTCCTTGGCACAGTCCACATAGCCCTGCACCGACACCGCGGACGTGCCGCCGAACGGGATCAGGTGCGCGCCGTCGTGCCGCGCCGCCTCGGCCTGGGCAACCTGCGTGGGCGACTCGTCACCGGCCCAGACCACCTCGGCGCCGGCCAGCGAGTCCAGAATCAGGTTGCCGGCCAGGCCCGCCGGTTGATGCCCGGCCAGCACGAGCACGCACCGCAGCCCCAGCCGGGCCGCCGCGGCCGCCGTCAGCCGGCAGTGGTTGCTCTGCTGCGCGCCGGTGGTGACCAGGGTGTGCGCGCCCGCCGCCAGGGCCTCGGCGCACGTGTACTCCAGCTTGCGCACCTTGTTGCCGCCGCCGCCGAGACCGACCAGATCGTCCCGCTTCACCCACAACTCGCGCAGGCCAAGCGCGGCAGCCAGCCGCGGGGCACGCTCGATGGGTGTCGGCCATGCGCCCAGGGACACGGGTGTGACCATGATCGGAGATTACCCGGCGTGTAAAGGCCGCCGCATCACCCCATCGGTCGTGCCCGCCGCCGCCCCGGTTCCGGCCGCACCCCCGAGATCCAAACCCTTCACGGGTACGCCGTGAGCACGCTGGCCGGGGCGCCGGGATGATCAGGCGCGACGCCACGCCACACGCTGGACCAGCAGGGTGAGGACACCGGCGATCACGATCGCGGCGAGGTTGATGAGCAGCTGAAGGGCCGAACCCGCCGCCTCGTCCCCGACGCCGTAGGCCAGGGCGACCGCCGCGTTCGCCGCCGCCGGAACCGTGGTCACCGAGATCAGCACGCCGACCAGGGTGCCCGCCTTCGCCGAGGTCAGCGACAGCATCCCGGCGATCCCGGCGAGGAAGCCGACCACCCAGCTGAGCGCGTCAGGCTGCCAGATGAAGCTGGTCAGAGGCCGTTCGGCGAGCAGCATGTCCTTGTCCACCAGCCCCGCCAGGTCGAGCAGCCAGGTGGTCAGCACGGTCACCACGACGCCCACCGCGAACCCGGTCACCAGCGCGGTCACCGCCCGCCCGGCCAGCGCCGCCCGGCCGCGGACCAGCCCGACGCAGAGCGCGGCGAGCGGCCCGAACTCCGGACCCACCACCATCGCGCCGACGATCAGGATCGGCTGATCCAGCAGAACGCCGATGCCCGCGATCACCGTCGCCACCGCCATGAAGACGAAGTACGCGGCGGACAACCGCGTCTCCTCGGCGGTGACCTGCTCGACCTCCTCCCACACCACGGCGTCCACGCCGAAGCCGGGCGCCCGCCTCTCGGCCCGGTCGGCGGACGCTGAGAGCTTGGCATCGACCCGCTCGATCGAGATCGAACCGTCCCGTTCCAGGCCCAGCCCGCGCAGTTCCCCGAGCACCGCGCTGACACCCTCGCGCGCCACGTCGCAGGTGATCAGATCGCCGACCGGATCCCGGGCGACCCCGGTGATGACCACGACATGCGTGGCCGCCTCGCTCGCGGCGAGCACGTGCTCGACCTGGGCGGTCCGCTGAGCCGGGCTGATGATCCGCAGGTGCAGCACCGCGCTATCGAACCACGCCCGCACCGCACCCGCGCGAAGCCCCCACGCAGGCCGCTTTGCTCTGCTTACCCATACGCACCAGCGGCTTCACCAGCGGCGGCGCCGCGACCCCGGGTGTCGGCGCGGGGCGCTTCCTATAGGTAAGCAGAGCAAAGCGCCGGCGGGGAGAGGTGGCGGGCGCGGACGGCGCTAACTGTGAGTGAGGCGGGCGCTGCTCAGTGGTCGGCGGTTGACCGGCGCGACCGGCTGTCCCGCCGGGCGCGGGGTTCGCTGGGTTGTGCCAGGCGCCCGGGTGCCCGCTTGGCGTCGCTGCCGCCGGTCGTGGCCCTGGGCGGTCCGGCCCGTCGCGGTCGGTGGTAGGACCGGGCGCGAGTGGTAGGTCCAGGCACGAAGTGGTGGACCAGCGCGGCATTCGGGTCGAAATGCCGCACTGAGCTACCACCGTCCGCGCGAGTGGTAGATAGGAGCGGTCGTGGTGGGCCGGATAGCGCCCGGTCCTACCATCGGCCGTGCGTGAGCGGTCAACTCGGCTGCCTGGCGGCCCGGCGACGCCCACGCTCGGCGAGAGCGCCGGCAGCGAGGGCACGCATCAGGCCTTCACCGCGAAAAGATCCTAGGGCGTCGCGTCGGCGTGGATGGGGCCGTCCGTGCCGGTCAGGCGCAGTCCGCTGCCGCCCCAGCGCATGCCGACGATCTCGGCCGCCACGCTGACCGCGGTCTCCTCGGGCGTGCGCGCGCCCAGGTCGAGCCCGATCGGCGAGGACAGGCGGGCCAGTTCGTCCGGCGTGACGCCGGCCTCGCGGAGACGTTTCAGGCGGTCGTCGTGCGTACGCCGGGAACCCATCGCCCCCACGTAGCCGAGCGGGAGCCGCAACGCGACCTCGAGCACCGGCACGTCGAACTTGGGGTCGTGGGTGAGTACGCAGGCGACCGTGCGCTCGTCGATCCGCCCGGCCGACGCCTCGGCCGTCAGGTAGCGGTGCGGCCAGTCGACGACGACCTCGTCGGCGGTGGGGAAGCGGCGCTTCGTGGCGAAGACCGGGCGGGCGTCGCAGACGGTCACCCGGTAGCCGAGGAACGAGCCGATCCCGGCGACCGCGGCGGCGTGGTCGGTGGCGCCGAAGACGAGCATCCGGGCGGGCGGCGCGAACGAGCTGACCAGCAGCGTGGTGCCGTCGCCGCGGCGCTGGCCGTCGGGGCCGTAGTGCAGGATCGCGGTGCGTCCGGCGGCGAGCAGGCCGCGACCGTCGTCGGTGGACGCGTCGTCGAGGCGGTCGCCGCCCAGCGTGCCGGTGCGGCCGTCGGGGGTGAGCAGCAGGTGCTGGGCGACCGGGCCGGTGACCCCGGTGACCAGCGCGATCGGGCGGTCGGCGGCGATCGCGGCGGCCAGCTCGGGCAGCTCGGGGAAGGTGTGCCGGTCGACCTTCTCGATGAACAACTCGATGATGCCGCCGCAGGTCAGGCCGACCTCGAACGCGTCGTCGTCGCTGATGCCGAAGCGTACGGTCTGCGCCTCGCCGGTCTCGGCGACCTCGCGGCACAGCTCGTAGACGGCGCCTTCGACGCAGCCGCCGGAGACGCTGCCCGAGGCGGTGCCGTCGGGGCCGACCAGCATCGCGGCGCCGGCCTGCCGGGGTGCGCTCTTCCACGTCCCGGTGACGGTGGCGAGCCCGACCGCCTCGCCCGCGTGCCACCAGCGCATCAGGTCGTCCAGCACGTCACGCATGGTCGGCCTCCAGAGGCACGTCGAGAGGGGGTACGTCGAGAGGGGGCACGTCGAGAAGGGGTACGTCGAGATCGGTGTCGTCGGCGACGTCGCTGACGTCGACCACCCGCACGTCGCGGGTGCGCAGGTAGTCGCGGGCGCCCCGATCGCCGACGGCGGCGGCGGAGGCGCCCGCCCAGTGGTCGCGCCCGAGCAGCACGGGATGGCCGCGCCGGTCGCCGTAGCCGCCCATGACCAGCGCGGACGGGCCGGCGAAGGACGCGATGCGCGTGACGGCGGCCGGGGTGACGCCGGGCATGTCGACCAGCGTGATCATGGCGGCGTCGAAGCGGTCGGAGAGCGCGGCGAGCCCGGCGCGGAACGACGAGCCCATGCCCGTGTCCCAGTCCGGATTGTCCACATAGTCCAGCGAAGGGGCGGCTTTCCGGACTTCGTCACCAGCCGCGCCGAGGACGATCACGACGCTGGACAACGAGGAGAGAACGGCGGCCGCACGCTGGACGAGCAGCTCACCGTCGTAGGAGACCAGCGCCTTGGGCATGCCGTAGCGCCGGCCGGCTCCGGCCGCCAGGACGACCCCGGCGATCTCCATACGAACGAGCCTAACCCCGGAGCGCGGCGGGCAGTCCACGGATCGCGGCCAGGGGGAGCGAGCTGCGCGGCTGATAGGACACCCGCCACAGCCCGCCGTGCGCCGCGGCATACGTCTCGTCGGCCGGCGGAGGCCGGCGCGGCTTGCGCAGTCCGTGCACCATCAGCACCGCCATCAGCTTGCTCGCGGTCGCCGGTTCGAAGATCTCCACGCCGAAGACATGAGCTCCGGCGTACGCGGCGGCGAGCAACCGGTTGCTGGTGACCGAGCGGGTGAGCGTGGCCGGCGCCACGCCGAAGATCATCGGGGTGACGGCGGCGCGCCACCGCAGGATGCGTTTGGCGAGCGCGTAGTTCGGGCCCTGTACCGGGAAGAGCCCGTCGTAGATCGCCGGGGCGCCGTCGGGGTAGTTGGGCCGCATCATCCGCCCGGCGGAGAGCAGGTTCCCGGCCTTGACCCGCGCCGACCGCCGCCGCCAGCGGTCGCGGCTCTCGGCCACGGCGCTTGCCGGGACCGTGAACGCGTCGGTCGGCGTGGCCAGCCCGGCCAGCGTGACGTCGCCACGCTGCCGCAGGTGCTCGCCCAGGGCGTCGACGGCGACGGCCAGCCGGGGGTGGACCGCGCCCGGCGCGTACACGTAATTGCCGAGAACGAGCGGGCCCTCCACCGCCGCGAGTGAAGCGGCGACCTCGGGCAACTCGGCGATCAGGTCCGCGCGCAGCGCGAGCAGCCGCCCGGCGCTCTTCCCGGCGACCGCGACCACCCGTTCCCAGAGGGCGGGCCGGGGGAGGTCGACGCCGACGACGGTGCCGCCCCAGCCGAGGACGGCGGGCAGCGGGCCCATCTCGGCGCCCGCCCCGAGCACGACGAGGGTGTGGCCGGTGAGGTCGAGCCAGTCCGGGTTGGCGGCGACCTCCCGGACGGCCGCCGCGCACGACTCCTCGACGATGCCGCCGGACACCCAGGCGTCCAGCTGCCTGTCCAGCTCGCCGCCGCGCAGCAGGCCGCCGCGGTAGGGGATGGTCACCTCGCGCTCGGGGGTGCCGCTGCCGGTGATCGTCTCCGGCGTCAGCGCCCGTGAGCCGGTGAGATCGGGGAGCTCGACCCGGCGGTGGATCGACTCCAGGCCCGCGGCGGCCACCTCGGGGGTGGCGAGCTCGGTCAGCTTGACGAAGTGCCGGACGTAGCCCCTGCGCCAGTCCCGTTCGCCCTCGGCGGCCTCGGCGGCTGCCGGGTCGGCCGTACGCAAGGCATCGGTGACCACCGACCGGCCGAAAGCCAAACTGCTCCGCCTGCCGTCCGCCCCGGCCGGGTATTCGATCGCCATGTCGAGCAGTCTCTCCTACCCAGGGAGGAGACCGCCTCCTTCCCGGGGCCGCGACTCCGGCCGCCGGTCGGGCGATTACGTCCGTCGATGTCGACAGAGTCAAGGGCATGGAAACCACTTCTGCGGTACGCCGGGCCGCCACGTGGCACCGGCCGCTGATGATCCTGGTGGCCGCCATGGCGATCCTCACGGTCGTCACGGCGGTCGGGGTGTTCACCGACGACCGGGAGCTCCTGGGCGCCCCGATCTGGCTCAAGCCGTTCAAGTTCTCCGTGTCGATCCTGCTGTACGGGCTGACCCTGGCCTGGATGATCTCGCTGCTGCCGCGGCGCGGCCGGCTCGCCACCTGGCCGGCCGTGGTCATCACCGGCAGCCTGGTGGTCGAGATGATCGTCATTGTCGCGCAGGTGATCCGCGGCGAGACCAGCCACTACAACGAGTCCACGCCGCTGAACGCCGCCCTCTGGCAGGCGATGGGCGCGGCGATCATGATCCTGTTCGTCGCGCATTTCATCATCGGCGTCGCGGTGCTGCGGGCGCGCATCCCGGACCGGGTGTCGCGGACCGGCGTCGCGCTCGGCCTCGGCGTCTCGATGCTCGGCCTGGTCGCGGCCTTCCCGATGGTGATGCCGAGCATGTCGGGCGGCATCGAGGTGGCCGGCGCGCACACGGCCGGCGCGGCCGACGGAGGGCCGGGCCTGCCCGTGGTCGGCTGGAGCACGGTCGCCGGTGACCTGCGGATCGGCCACTTCGTCGGGCTGCACGCGTTGCAGGCGCTGCCGCTGCTGGCCTGGGCGCTGGCCCGGTTCGCCACCCGGCTGTCGGAGCGGACCAAGGTCCGGCTGCTGGTCGTGGCCGGCGCGGGCTACGCCGGGCTGACCGGCCTGCTCACCTGGCAGGCGCTGCGCGAGCAGCCGCTGATCCACCCGGACGCGCTGACCCTGACCGCGTTCGGCATCCTGGCCGCAGTGGTACTCGGCGGGGCGACCCTGATCGTCCGTTCCGACCGGGCCGATGACTTGGAGCTCGCAGCATGACGGGGTTCTTGTTCTCGCTCACCTTCCTGGTGGCGGCGCCGTTCTGGGCGCTGATGATCGTGCTGCCGCACTGGTCCTGGACCAGGCGGATCGCGGCCTCGCCGTGGATCGTGCTGCCGCCCGTGCTGATCTACCTCGTGCTGGTGGCCGGGTCGTTCGGCGAGGTGCTCCCGGCGGTGGCGCAGCCCACGCTCGGTGGTGTCCGGGAGTTGCTCGGCAGCGCGGACGGCGCGGCGGCCGGGTGGGCGCATTTCATCGCCTTCGACCTGTTCGTCGGCCGGTGGGCGTACCTGGACTCCCGCAAGCGCGAGATCCCCGCCCTGCTGATGGCCCCGGTGCTGGTGCTCACGATCCTGCTCGGTCCGCTGGGCCTGCTGGCCTACCTGCTGGTCCGCACGCGTTTCCCGGAGAAGGCCGAGGCTTAGGCTGAACGCCGTGAGCTGGGTGAGCAGATTGTTCGACGCGCGGGACACGCTCGTGCGGCTGATCCTGCTCGACCTCAGCGGCCTGGGCTACCTGCTCTTCGGGGCCGGCCACGACGGCACCCCGCCCACCACGCTGCAGTGGGTGCTGGCCGTGGCCGCCTTCGCCGGGATCCTGCTGCCGCACCGGAACCCGATGATCAGCTTCGTCGCGCAGTCGGCCCTGCTGGCCGTTGCCTTCTGCCTCGTCGACGACGCCACGATCAACCTGGTCGGCTCGAGCTGGATGCTGTTCGAGGTCACCATGTGGGCCGGTCGGCTGCGGACCGTCGGCTGGTGCGCCGCGCTCCTCGTGGCGGTCCACGTCGTCGACACGATCGGCGACCCGTTCGGCCAGCTCACCAGCAACATCTTCGGACTGATCGTGGTGATCGGCGTGCCGCTGCTCGGCGGCATGGTCGTCCGGACCACCCGGGAGCTGGGCCAGCAGGCCGCGGAACGGGCCGTCGAGGAGGAACGCCGCCGCGAGTCGGAGGGCCGGGCCGCCCGCGCCGACGAGCGCACCGCGATCGCCCGCGAGCTGCACGACGTGGTCGCCCACCACGTCGCCTCGATGGTCCTGCGGGTCGGCGTGGCCCGGCATGTGCTGCCCGGGCTCGACCCGAAGGCCGCCGAGGTCTTCGACGACGTGCACCGCAGCGGGACCACGGCCCTGGCGGATCTGCGCCGGCTGGTCGCGGTGTTGCGCGACCCCAACCCCGATGGGGTACGCGATCCCGCCCTGACCGCCATCGACCCGTCGGCCCTGCCCGCCGTGCTGGACGGCGCCGTGGAGACGGCCCGCCGCGGCGGTCTCGTGGTGGAGGCGGACATCTCGGGGCCGCTCGCCTCGCTCGACGCGGTGCGCGGGCTGGCCGTGCTCCGGCTCACCCAGGAGGCTCTGACCAACGTGGCCAAACACGCGGGTGCGACCGCGCACGCCAGACTGACCGTGGCGGTCGCCCCGGACGAGGTGACCTGGGAGGTGTCCGACGACGGCGGTGCCAATCCGTCGGTTTCCGCCCCGCTCGGCAGCGGTGGCCACGGGCTGACCGGGATGCGGGAGCGGGTCGAGGTGCTCGGCGGGACGTTGGAGGCCGGGCCGTACGGCAACGGTTGGCGGGTCCGCACCGTCCTGCCGGCGGCGGTCCTCGGGGACGTCGCGTGATCCGGGTCCGGCCGGCGTCCGGGGGTGCCGCGTGATCCGGGTGCTCCTGGTCGACGATCAGCAGATGATCCGGGCCGGGTTGCGGATGCTCTGCGAGGCGCAGCCCGACGTCGAGGTGGTGGGCGAGGCCGGCGACGGACGCGAGGCGGTCACGCTGGCCTCCCGGCTGACGCCCGACGTGGTGGTGATGGACCTGCGGATGCCCGGCGTGGACGGGATCACCGCGACCGGCCGGATCCTCGCCGAGCGCCCGGCCACCCGGGTGCTGGTGCTGACCACGTTCGGCGACGACGACCACCTCTACCCGGCGCTGACCGCGGGCGCGACCGGTTTCCTGCTCAAGGACGCGCCGCCGGACGAACTGCTGGACGGCATCCGGCGGGCGGCGGCGGGGGACAGCCCGTTCAGCAACGAGGTGCTGCAGAGGCTGGTGAAACGGGCGGTGGCCGCGAGGTCCGGCGCGCCCGCGGCGGTGACCGGACTGACCGATCGCGAGCAGGACGTGCTCGACCTGATCGGGGAGGGACTGTCCAACACCGAGATCGCCGACCGGCTGCACATCGGCGTGACCACGGTGAAGACCCACGTCACCAGCCTGATGACGAAGACCGCCGCCCCCAACCGCGTCCGCCTGGCGCTGCTGGCCCGCGGGCTCTGACAAGACCCGCGGGCTCTGACAAGACCCGCGGGCTCTGACAAGAAAGGCCGGGAACCCGTGGCGGCGGGTTCCCGGCCTTGCTCACTCAACCGTAACGCGCGGGGTGGTGTCTTGTCCGCCCGTTACGCCGGCAGGACGTGATCGGCGACCTTGTCGGTGCTCAGGCAGAGCGAGCAGACGTACGCGTCGTGGGTCTTGCAGGCGGCCATGTCCGGTCGCTCGTACTCCTGGCGGCAGACGTGACAGGTGAGTTGTTCGCCGGACGGGTTGCCGTGCTCGTCGTACATCGGAAGGTCGATGCCGTCGTCGGTGCGCCGCAGGTAGTACTTCCCGCGGGTGAGCAAAGCGATGACCGGTGGCAGCACCGTGGCCAGGGCGATCGCGACCAGCGGCGAGTACGGCCGGATGCCCTCGCCGAACCCGCCGAAGAAGACCACGATCGACAGTCCGGCCGCGAGGATCATCGAGCCGAAGCCGACCGGGTTGATCGCGTAGAGCATGCCGCGCCGGAACTCCGGCTTCTTGGGCGAGATCTTCAGCAGGTACTTGTTGAACACGATGTCCGAGGCGACCACCACGACCCAGGCCATGCCGCAGTTGGCGTAGAAGCCGAGGATCGTGTTGAGGAAGTCGAACATGTTGGCTTCCATCAGGATCAGCGCGATGCCCAGGTTCACGCCGAGGAAGACCAGCCGTCCCGGGTACCGCTTGGTGACCCGGGTGAAGGAGTTGGTCCAGGCCAGCGATCCGGAGTAGGCGTTCGTCACGTTGATCTTGATCTGGCTGATCACCACCAGGATCACCGCGAGGGCCATCGCCAGCCAGGCCGGCATGATGTCCTGGTAGATCTCCAGGAACTGGTGCACCGGCTGATTCGCCACCGCCGCGCCGTCGGCGACCGACGCGATGATGTAGACGGCGAGGAACAGCCCGATGGCCTGCTTGAGCGCGCCGAAGATGACCCAGCCGGGGCCGGCCAGGATCACGGCGGTCCACCATTTGCGGGAGTTCTCCGGCGTACGCGGGGGCATGAATCTCAGGTAGTCGATCTGCTCGGCGATCTGGGCGATCAGCGAGAGACAGACGCCGGCGGCCAGCATGATCGAGCCGAAGCTGGTCCCGTCGGAGCCGCCCTGGTAGGCGAAGAACGAGTCGATCGACTCCGGGTGGCTGATCAGCAGGTACGCGAACGGCAGCACCATCAGGATCAGCCAGAGCGGCGTCGTCCACACCTGCAGCGTGGACAGCACCTTCATGCCGTAGATCACCAGCGGGAAGATGATCAACGTGGACACCGCGTAGCCCAGCCACAGCGGGATCTTCAGTCCCAGCAGCAAGCCCTGTGCCATGATCGAGCCCTCGAGCGCGAAGAAGATGAACGTGAACGTCGCGAAGATGACGTTGGTGACCACGGAGCCGTAGTAGCCGAAGCCGCTGCCCCGGGTGATCAGGTCCAGGTCCAGGTTGTACCGGGCCGAGTAGTAGGCCAGCGGGAAGCCGGTCAGGAAGATCACCACGGCGAAGACCCCGATGCCCCAGAGGGCGTTCGTGGTGCCGTACGAGATCCCGATGTTCGCCCCGATCGCGAAGTCGGCCAGGTACGCGATGCCGCCGAGCGCGGACACCGCCACCACGCCGGTCGACCACTTCCGGTAGCTGCGGGGCGCGAACCGGAGCGTGTAGTCCTCGAGGGTCTCGTGCGTGCTCGCCCTGGTATCCGGCACCACGCCGGTCGGAGGGGCTGCTTCCTGGGTCATGTCCACCACCCGGAGTCGCCGGCCCGTTGCCGGATGGCGTCAAATTAGGAGCAATCTGTTACGCATCGATGACAATCAGTGGTCGCTGCTGCTTCGCACCCCTCACACTCCGAGTCCGCACCCTGGTGGCACCCGAGGTCGCCGACCGTTGGACGGGTGACTCGTACCCCCTGGGCCGTGCTTGCCCTTCTCCCCGGACTCCTGGTCGCCCCCACGGCCGCCTCCGCCGCGACGCCCGCCCCCGAGGGCGTCGTCCTCGGCGCCGATTCCCCCGACGCCGTGCCCGGTCGCTACATCGTCACGCGGCAGGCCGGCGCCTCCGCGGACAGTGCCGGCGGCACCCCCGTGACGTACACCGCCACGATGTCGGCGGCCGCCGCCCGCCGGCTCGCGGCGCAGCCGGACGTGCGTACCGTCGAACAGGACCGCCTGGTCCGCGCCTCAGTCACCCAGAGCAACCCCACGTGGGGTCTGGACCGCATCGACCAGCGCAAGCGGACGCCCGCGTCGAAGTCCTTCACTCCGACCGCCGACGGCAGCGCGGTGCACGCCTACGTGATCGACACCGGCGTCCGGATCACGCACCGGCAGTTCGGCGGACGCGCGTCCTACGGCTACGACTTCATCGGCAACGACGCGGTCGCCGACGACTGCGCCGGCCACGGCACGCACGTCGCGGGCATCCTGGGCGGCGCCACCTACGGCGTGGCCAAGAAGGTCAGGATCGTCGCCGTCCGCGTCCTCAACTGCAAGGGCGTCGGCTACCTCTCGGACATCATCGACGGCGTCAACTGGGTCACCGCCCACGCGATCAAGCCGGCGGTCGCCACCATGAGCCTCGGCGCGACGGGCAGCTCCCCGGGCATGAACGCGGCCGTCAACCGCTCCATCGCCAGCGGCGTCACGTACGCCGTGGCGGCCGGCAACGACAACCGCAACGCCGCCGGTTACACCCCCGCGTCCGTCCCCGCCGCCATCACGGTGGGCGCGACCGCGAACGGCGACCGCCGCGCCGCGTTCTCCAACTGGGGCTCCCGCGTGGACATCTTCGCCCCCGGCTACGCCATCCGCTCGTCCTTCATCGGCAGCAACACCGCCACCCGCGTCATGAGCGGCACGTCCATGGCCACCCCGTTCGTGGCCGGCGCCGCGGCGCTCATCCTGGACGCGCACACCACCTACCGCCCTGCCGCGGTGACGGCGGCCCTGCTGCGCAACGCCACGCCCCGGGTGGTCGCCGACCCCAAGGGCGCCACGAACCGCCTTCTCTACATCCCCCGCCCGCCGGCGCCTCCGGCGTTCAAGACCAAGACCCTGCCCCCGGGTACGGTCGGAAAGGCTTACGCCGCCCGCCTGGACCTGGTGTCCGCCCGGGCCGGCGCCTGGCGCATCTCGGCCGGCGCCCTGCCCGCCGGGCTGCGCATGTCCACGATCGGCCGGATCGTGGGCACCCCGACGACGGCCGGCTCGTCCCGCGTGCAGATCACCTTCACCGACTATGTCCCCCGGGCCGGGAAGCGCACGTTCATCATCACCATCCGCCCCTGACGATTGCCGTTCCCGCCACCCCGTCCTCCCGCCTGGGAGGGCGGGGTGGTCGTGTCGGCCCGCCTGGGAGGGCGGGGTGGTCGTGTCGGCCTGCCTGGGAGGGCGGGGTGGTCGTGTCGGCGGCGATCTCCAGTGGTGGTTCGTTGGTCCTGTGGCCGCCAGGTCTGCGCTGCCTGTGGCCGCCAGGTCTGCGCCGCCCGTCGCCGCCAGGTCTGCGCCGCCTGTTGCCGGCCGGCGCTGCTCGTTCTGACGGCCCGCGCTGTCGCCGCCCGGCCGTTGTCCTGTCCACCCACCGCTTGTGGCCTTCTGCCACGGGGAGATCTCGCGATCTCGTCACGAATGTGTCAAAGATGAAGCCGGCGCCGCCACCTCCCCCACCCCGTTCACTGGGTGGGCGCAAATGTAGGAGCCGGGTACGACATTCTTCTCCGGCTGTCCCCAGCCACGGCGGACTGGCGTGAGGCGACGTCCGCGGCCGGCGGTCGCGGCATGGCCTGGACGTCGCGCCCGGCTCGCGGAGTGGGAACAGGGCTTTGAGGCGCGCGTACCTGTAAACGGTTTTGAACTTGAACGAGAAAAACGGCGGGGAAGCCACCAAGGCCTCCCCGCCGGAAAGCAACGCCGGAAAGCAACGCCGGAAAGAAGTCCGGCGCGGGTTTGGTCAGGCGCGGACGTCGAGCAGGTCGCCGCTGGACATGACCGCTCGGAGCCGGCCCAGGTCGACGCCGCGGTTCTGGAGCATCGCGATCAGGTCGGGTGCCGTCGCGGCCTGGCCGGCGACCTGCTCGGCGGGCATGTTGAGCAGGTCGCTCACGCCGTCGAGCTTGGCCGGGTCCGCGAGGCCGCCGTTGTGGCCGTGGGCGGGCGGCGAGGGAGTGCCGCGGGTGGGCGGCGGGGGAGTGCCGCGGGTGGGCGGCGGGGGAGTGCCGCGGGTGGGCGGCGGGGGAGTGCCGGTGCGCGCGGCGATGCGCTCGGCCTCCTCGGACGCGCCGGTCGGGAGGCCGGCCTTGATGGCGTCGACGAGTTCGGTACGCGTCACGCCCTGGGCCGTGGCCACGTCCTGGAGTGACTTTCCGGCGCTGAGCTCGGACCGCACGGCGTTGCTGCTGAGACCGAGAGTGTCGGCCACGGCGGCCATCGTGTCGCGTTCGGGAACGGGAGTCGCCGGGGCGACGCGGTAAGCCGCTGCCGCCGAGGCCGCGCTGAAGCTGGTGATGGACGTCATGGGTCTTCTTCCGTGAAGGGCCGGGGGTCGGCCCGTACGGCCCTGACTGTCGGCGGGCATCCGCGGGTCTTTCGGACTTTCCCCGAAGTTGTCTCCCCGGGGTTGACAGTAACCCCCGGGGTGACACATCATTTCCCCATGAGCGGTCAACCCGGGGATGACAAGAGCTGGGACGAGGTTCTGGCTCACCGGCCGCCCGACGTCCGCAGTCCGGTCCGCGAGCGCTTCGAGTCCGCCGGTGTCGCGCCGGGCCAGGTGCGGGCCGCGCTCGCGGACGGTGGCGACGCGTTGTTCGCCGCGTTGTCCGGCAGGGGCGACTGGGCCGAGCCGTTCGGCGGCGCGCTCGCGGTGGCCCTGCTGGCCGCCGAGGTGGGCGCCCTGGCCGCGCATCTCACGTCGCGCGGCTCGGCCATCCGGGCCGCCGCGGTGGAGGCGCTGCTCGACGAGTTCAGCGCCGTCACGGTCGCCGGGCGGCTGGGCGTGTCCCGGCAGAAGGTCTACGACATCGCCCGCCCGAGCAACGGTTCCTTCATCACTCGAGCTCCCTGGAGGGCAGCGGAATGAACGCCGGCATCCGTGACGAGGTCGCCCTGCCCGACCCGGCCGTGCAGTCCCTGGTCCATCCGCTCGACCTGCCCGAGGCGCGCTCGCTCTACCGCAAGGCGCGGCTCGTCGCCGCGTTCACCGGGCTTCCGGTCGCCGCGCTGGTCGCGGCCATTGTCGCGTACGCCGTCCGGCACGTGATCCCGCCGCTCGTGGTCTTCCTGGCCCTGTCCGTGTTCGGCGCCCTGGCCGTGCGGTGGTCCACCGTCCGGGCGTGGGACTACATCCCGCGCAAGCGTCAGGATCGGGAACGCCCGCCGCCGCGTGCTGCTCTTCTGGGGCGCCGTGACGATGGCCGGCGTGGCCGCGGTGGTCGGCGCCGTGAAGCTCTGGAAACGCTTCTGATCCAGCTTCGCCGTGCGCGAGGGGCCGGGCTTCCGGCCTCTCGTGTCGCGTCCGGTGCCCGAAGTCACACTATTCCCATATGGTGGACAGGCTTTGACGGGCCGTCACCGGACTGGTGACGATGGGCTCATGCAGCGGCGTGAGCGACTCACCACGCGCATTGCCATCGACCTTCTCCGGTGCGCAAGCGCCCGGTGTCCGCGCTGCCTCCGACCCTGATCGGGTCCACCTCGCGATGTTCTCGCCACGGCGCATCGCCGCGTCGTAAAACCTATCCCGCATATGGGAAATGTATTCAAAGCCCGCCGTCGCGATCCGGCGGCCGCGCGCTCCACCCCACCGCATCCACCCGGAGGACCCGATGTCCGCACCCGCCGTAGCCGAACTGATCACCAACTCCGCCCACACGCCGGTCACCCACCGGCGACCGCGACTGCGCGCCGTCCCGGACACCTCGCATCCGGCGCCGTCCACCGCCCCTCCGGCTGTTCCTCCGGCTGCTGCTCCGGCCGCTCCGTTGACCGCTCCTCTGGTCGCTCCCTTGACCGTGACCATCAGCATCGACGGCGGTGAAGTGGAGAGCCGTGACCGGCTGCTGGCCGCGTTGCGCGAGCTGGTCTCCCTGGCCGGTCCGGGCGCCGACGTCGCGCTGCGCGCACCCGCCGAGGCGCCGGCCGGCGAACCCGGGGTCATCAGCCTGGACCCGGCGCCGCGAGCCGCCTTCCGGGACGGCAAGCTGCTCGATCTGAGCCGGCTCGAATACGACCTGCTGCTCTTCTTCGCGGAGCACCCGCGCCAGGTGTTCACGCGGGCGCAGTTGCTGTCCCGGGTGTGGGGGCACGTGCACACCGGAGTGCGAACGGTGGATGTGCACATCAGCCGGCTGCGTACCAAGCTGGACGACCCTGAGTTGATCACCACGGTCTACGGGGTGGGGTACCGGCTGGCCGACTCGGCGCCGGTCCGGCTCGTCTGAGTGGCGGTCCGGCAGGCCGTTCCGCCGCGGCCTGATGGGGCCGCCGGGGTGGCCCGCATGCTCGGGCGTCGTTGCTGCGGCCGCCTTCGCCGGGGTCGGCCGGGCGGGTCGGCAGGTGGCCGGGCGGGTCGGCGGGCGGCCGGGCGGGTCGGCGGGCGGCCGGGCGGGTCGGCGGGCGGCCGGGCGGGTCGGCGGGCGGCCGGGGCGCCGACCGGCGGTCGCTGTTGATCTTGGAGCTTCGCGCGCGCACCGCCACCGCCCCCACCCCTCTGGGTGGGCGGGAAAAGTAGCAGCCACGTGTGACATTTCCCGCGCGTTATCCACAGGTGGGCGGCGGTTACCGGCAATTCGGTCGCAAGTCACCCGATATTGTGTGCGCGGTGGCGGCGTGTCCTGGACCGGCATGGCCTGCATTGCCTATCGTGTCAATAGGAATTCTGGCAAGGGGGCGCGGATGTCCGGGCGGCAGGTCGTTGCGGTGGTCGGTGGCGGCTGTGCGGGAGTGCTGGCGTCCGTCGCCGTGCTGCGCCGGACCGACGCCGACGTGGTGCTCATCGAGCCGGGCGAGCCGGGCGGCGGCGTCGCCTACGGTCCGTCCGCGCGGCCGTGGCACCTGCTCAACTCGCGCGCCGGCGCGATGAGCGCCTTCCCCGACGACCCGGGGCACTTCGTGCGCTGGGCCGGTGTGGAGCGGTGTGATTTCGTGCCGCGGCGGATCTACGGCCGCTATCTGCGCGAGGTGCTGGACTGGGCGGCCGTCGCGCACCCGGGCCGCCTGCGCTGGGTGCCGGGCCGGGTGGCCGATGTCCGCACCGATCCCGTGGTGGTGCTGGAGGACGGCCGGGAGATCCGGGCCGACGAGGTGGTTCTCGCCCTGGGCAACCCGGCGGTGTCGCATCCGGCGGGCCTTCCGGCGGCCTTCCGCGAGCACCCGTCCTATGTGGCCGACCCGTGGCGCCCGGGCGCCTTGGAGAGCTTGCCGCGCGACCGCCCGATCCTGCTCATCGGCACCGGGCTCACGGCCGTCGACGTCGCGCTGACGCTGACCTCGGAGGGGGGCGAGGCTACGGACTCCGTGCCGGCCTCGGAGGGGGGCGAGGCTACGGACTCCGTGCCGGAGAAGGTCGAGAACCCGGACGCCGGCCCGGGCGCCTTCTGGGACGGCCCGGCCTGGGACGGCCGGATCGGCGGCGTGCCCTGGAACGAGCCGGACTGGCCCGAGCCGACGGCCGACATCATCGCCTTCAGCCGCCGCGGCATGCTCCCGCTGGAGCATGTGGAGCAGCCCGCCGAGCTGGCGCCCCCCACCCTGACGGGCCGGTCCGCGCTGCGTGACCTGATCCGGGCGATCCGCGAGGCGGCCGGCACGGCGTCCGACTGGCGCGCGGTGGTCGACGGCCTGCGCCCGGACACCGACCAGCTCTGGTCCCAGTTCAGCGACCGGGACCGCGACGCCTTCCTCCGCCACCTGTCGCGCGTCTGGGAGTGTCACCGCCACCGGATGGCGCCGCCGGTGGCCGCCCGCATCGCCCAGCTTCGCGGCGAGGGCCGGTTGCGGGTCCGCGCGGGCGCCCCGCCGGCCGGCCTGGCCGTGGGGGGCATCGTCAACTGCGCAGGTCCAGGCCGTCTTCCGTACGCCGCGACCGGCCTGACCGCCACCCTGCTCCGCAAGGGCCTGGCCCGGGTGGGCCCGCACAGCCTGGGCCTCGACGTGGACCACACCGGTCGCATCCACCGCAACATCTGGGTGATCGGCCCGCTGCGCCGCGGCGTCCAGTGGGAGACGACGGCCGTCCCGGAGATCCGGTCGCAGGCGCGTGATCTGGCCGAGGACATCGCCGGCGCCGAGACCCTGTGGCCCGCCGCCTAGGTGGTAGGCATCCCGGTTGAGTAATAAGACGAACGTATGACGACCGTAAAACGCCAGCTCAGCACTGGTTTGAAGGCGGTCGATGAAACATTGTGTAAACCTTAACGAACCTTGAGCAATGCATCGATCGCGTTCAATACTGCTTGAGCACCTCCGGGAACGCCGAACCCCCGGCGTTCCCCATCCCCCTGGGAGGAAACGTGCTCAACCCGAAGCTTCGCCGACCGATCGTCGGCCTGGCCGTCGGCATTCTCGCCAGCGGTGCCTTCGCCTCCTCACCGGCGGCGGCCGCCCCGCTGAGCGCCGACGCGACGTTCGCCGCGTCGACCCTCGCCTCCACCCTGGACGCCCAGCTGGGCGACCGGGACGCCGGCTCGTTCATCCGCTCGGACGGTGAACTCGTCGTCAACGTGACCAGCGCCGCCGACGCGAAGGCCGTCACCGCGGCCGGCGCCACGCCCCGCATCGTCGAGCGCAGCGCGGCCGTCCTGGCCGCGGCGAACGACACCCTGACCGACGACCTGACCGTCACGGGCACCTCGTTCGGCGTGGACCCGATCACGAACCAGGTCGTGGTCTCGGCCGACAGCACGGTCAAGGGCGCCAAGCTGAAGCAGGTCCGGGAGCTCGTCGCCGGTCTGGGTGACTCGGCCCGCCTGGAGATCGAGTCCGGCAAGCTGACCACGCTGATCTCCGGCGGCGACGCCATCTACACCGGCGGCGGCCGCTGCTCGCTGGGCTTCAACGTGCAGTCCGGCTCCACGCAGTACTTCCTGACCGCCGGTCACTGCACCAACATCGGCTCGTCGTGGTCGGCCTCGTCGGGCGGCTCGCAGATCGGCACGCGTTCCGGCACCAGCTTCCCGGGCAACGACTACGGCATCGTGCGCTACACCAGCACGATCGCCCGCCCGGGTCAGGTCGGCTCCCAGGACATCACCAGCGCCGGCACCCCGGCGGTCGGCGCGGCGGTCACCCGTCGCGGTTCCACCACCGGCACCCACTCCGGCACGGTCAGCCAGCTGAACGCGACCGTGAACTACGCCGAGGGCCGCGTCACCGGCCTGATCCGCACCAACGTCTGCGCCGAGCCCGGCGACAGCGGCGGCTCGCTCTACCGGGGCACGGTCGCCTACGGCCTGACCTCCGGCGGCAGCGGCAACTGCTCCTCCGGCGGTACGACCTACTTCCAGCCGGTCACCGAGGCCCTCTCGGTGTACGGCGTGAGCGTCTACTGACGTACGCAGACGATTGAAGAAGGGGCCTCGCTCAGCCGGGCGGGGCCTCTTTGCGCGCCAGGTAGGCCGCGGTCAGCCCCTCGAGCACCGACGCCGTCCCGGCCGGACGCGGCACCCCGAGATGCAGTTCCCGCAGCTCGTCCATGAACGCCTCCCACATCGCCGGCCCGCCCTCCTCCAGCAGTTCGGCGCGGATGGCCAGGTCGGGCGTGACGGGCAGATGCCGCCGGCCCCAGGCGCCGAGAACCGCCATCACCGGCACGAGCTGGATGGCCGGTTCGGTGAGGCTGACGCGTACGCGTTGCTTGTGTCCCGGGTCCGGCGCCGAGGTGATCAGGCCCTGCTGGGTGAGTTTCGCCATCCGGTCGGCCAGGATGTTCGACGCGATGCCCTCCTCCGACTGCGTGAGCAGCGCGCGGAAGTGCCGCCGGTTGCCGAACATGATGTCCCGGATGATCAGCAGCGACCACTTGTCCCCGATCACCTCGAGCGACAGGTTGATCGGGCAGCCGGACCGATGTGCCTCGCTCATCGCATCCCCCAAGACCCGGCGAAAGACCGCTTGTAGTCTACAACCGGTTCTGGGGCTGCGTGCCGACGAGGGTGGTCATCCGCTCCGCCACCTCGTCCTCTGGGCGTCCAGCAGGTCACCCGCGACCCGGGAGGGCAGCGTGGTGGTCAGCCGGACCGTGTCCACGTAGCGGGCGAGCTGCTCGGTCACCGTCGTCTGCAGCGTCGTGCTCGCGGTGGATCAGGGCCTAACGCCCATTGGCCGCCTGCCCCTCGGCCCGGTCCTCACCGCGCTTGCGAAGCATCTTCAGACCGGGCAGGCCGGCGATGGCCAGGTGCAGATCCTCCGTGACCTCGAGCAGTTTGTGCAGGTCCGGGCCCACCTGGTCGAGTTTGCCGAGCAGCGGCATCACGTCGTCGACGAGGTGTCGGCGCAGCTCCGGGAAGGTGTCCACCATCGTGATGGCCGCCCGGATCTCCTCCGGCGACAACTCGTCGACGAACTGGGCGGCCAGCGGAGCCGCCTTCGCCAGCGTGGGCGAGTACGTGTGCAGCAGCGCCTCGGCCTCCCTGGTGGCGGTGGCCGCCCGGACCACGATCGCCGAGGCCGCACCCGTGGCGGCGGCCGCGTCGGTGATCACCGAGCTGGCCGCGTCGGTCGTCGCGGCGGCGCTGCCGACCACCTTGGCCGCGCCGGTGGCCACGTTGTCCGCCTCGACGACCAGCCGGCCGGCCCCGGCGGCCACGATCTCCGCCTCGGCCACCAGGCGCGCGGCGGCGGCGGTGATCGTACGGATCTCGGCGATCGCGGTCTCCGCCTCGGCCGCCGTCCGCCCGGCGCCCTCGACCATCGCCTCGGCCTTGTCGGCGATCACGCCGATCCGGCTGGCGAGCAACTCGGCCTGGCCGACCACCCCCAGCAGCCGGAACGGGACGGTGGCCAGCGTCGCCGCCGTCTCCACCACCTGCCCGGCGGTGGTGCGGAGCAGGTCGACGGCAGCGCGCGGGACATCCAACAGGGCCATGTCATTCATTGTGCCCACCGGAGGCTCATCTTCACCGCGCGTGCGCCGATTCTGGGTCCGCCGGCCCTCGGGTGGACAAAAGGTTAACGAGGAACATACGGCGGGTATACGTGCGCGGTCCCGTGGACCACGTACGGTTGTCGGGACGCACGGGAGGGGAGTGTTCAGTGGCGACGACGGGATTCTGGCAGCCCGACCCGGTGCGGTCCCTGGCCGGACAGGCCACGCAGGTCGAGCTCAAGGTGGTCGTGCCCCGGCGCGGCGGCCGCTCGCTGGGCATCGACACCGAGAGCGGGCCGTCCCGGCGCGTCTACTACCTGGACACCGAGGACCTGGCGCTCTACCGCCACGACCTGATCGTCCGCTTCCGCGACCGGCGGCGGCGGCGCCGCGACGACGCCGTGATCAAGCTGCGCCCGGTCGACCCCGGCGGCGTGCCCCGCTGGCTGCGCGCCGCCGACCGCTTCCGCATGGAGATCGACGCGCTGCCCGGCCACGCCGTCTGCTCCGGTGCGCTCAAGCGCAGGCTGCGCCGCAACGACGTGGCGAGGACGCTCCGGGCGGGCCGGCCGCTGACCGGGCTGCTGTCCGCCCCGCAACGCCGGCTCTTCGCCAAGTACGCCCCCGCCGGGGTGCGCCTGCGCGATCTCGTCGTGTACGGACCGATCGACGTCCGGTGCCTCAACGTCGAGCTGCGCGGCCTCGACCGCGGCCTGACCGTCGAGCGCTGGCGCTACCCGAACGGCTCCGACCTGCTGGAACTCTCCACGAAGTGCCCGGTCGACGAGGCCGCGGCGGTGGCTTCCCGGATGTCCAAGACCCTCCGCGCGTACGGCGTGGCCCCGGCCGACCTGCAGCGCACCAAGACCGAGATGGCCTTCGACGCCTGACCGCACCGGCCTGTGGACAACCGCGAAAAACGTCGTGGGCCACCGCTACATTGACCGCCCACCCACAGGGGCGGGGGAGGCGGCGGACGCGCGCGAGGCGCGAAATTCACACGGCGAAGGTCTCGCGCGGGCGAAGCGTGGGAACGGGCAGGTGGTGTCCACGAGCCGGTGCGTCTATCACTGGGCGTGATCGACCTGCCGCCGTGCGTCGAAAATTGAGGACAATCTCGATCTGAATGGGATCTCGGGTAACGATTCCGGGGTCGAGCGCGGCAATATGCATGGGTGCTTCGGACGAAGAGCGTGATTCTGGCCGTGGCCGCCGTCGGGATTCTGGGGGGTGGCGCGCTCGTGGCTGTCGGCATGACCCGTGACGGCGGGGGTGGCGCGGGCGGCGGACTGCCCCTCTCCGGGGTGTTCGGCGGGTCGTCGGCGCCGGACCCGAGCCCGACGCCGACCGGTCCCAGCCCGGAGGAGTTGCGCAAGATCGAGCGGGCCAAGCAGGTGAAGCAGCTGGACGCCGCGTTGAAGAAGTACGCCGGGACGGTGCCGGAGTTCTCGGTGGCGGTGCTGGACAGGAAGACCGGCGAGACCTACACCTATCGGGGCTCGGAGAGCTACGAGACCGCGAGCATCGTGAAGGTCCAGGTGCTGGCCTGCCTGCTGCTGGACGCGCAGGGCGACGACCGGGCGCTGACCGCGAGTGAGAAGGAGCGGGCCGGGCGGATGATCCGGGCCAGCGACAACGACGCGACCACCTCGTTGTTCACCCAGCTGGGCGGAGCGGGCGCGGTCAGCAGGTGCAACAAGAAGCTGGGCCTGAAGCAGACCAAGGTCAATCAGTCCTGGGGCCTGACCAAGACCACGGTCAGCGACCAGGTCAAGCTGCTCAATCAGCTGGTGAACGCGAAGGGGCCGCTGAGCGAGGCGTCCCGGGAGTACGCGAAGAGCCTGATGAGCACGGTCAACGCCGACCAGGACTGGGGTGTGCCGGCCGCGGCCGGCGACGGCGAGAACTTCACCGTGAAGAACGGCTGGCTGTCCCGCTCGACCGAGGGCGGCCGCTGGATCATCAACACGGTGGGCCGGGTGACCGGCGGCAAGACCGACGTGTCGATCGCGGTCCTGTCGCACAACAACGCCGACATGACCGGCGGCATCGCCGTGGTGGAGAAGGCCGCCAAGATGACCCGGCAGTACCTCAAGTACTAGCCGGCCGTACCTCGAGTACTAGGACGACGATGACGACGCCGAGCGGGCGCGGCGTTTCTGGATGAGGCTGATCGTCTGGGTGACGACCAGGATCAGCAGGACCGCCGCCACCACGCCCTGCCAGGGCTCGGGGAAGATCGAGCCGCCGGCCACGCCGACGCCGGCGTAGACGGTGGACCACAGCAGGCAGGCCGGCAGGTTGGCGATCACGAAGGTGTGCCACGGCAGGCCGAGGAAGGCCGCGGCCAGCAGCACGGGTACGCGTCCGCCGGGGATCAGCCTCGACACCAGCAGCACCGGCACCTGCCTCTTCTTCAGGTTCTCCTTGACCGTGGCCAGGTGCTCCTCGTCGCGCAGCCAGCGCAGCCGCCGGGCGAGCTTCTCGCCGCCGGCCCGGCACATGGCGTACATGACGAGGTCGCCGGCGTAGGCGCCCGCCGCACCGAACGCCACCACCAGGACCAGCAGCAGCGGGTTGGTGTGGAAGGCGAGCGCGCCCGCGCCGCTGACCGCCGCGCCGGTCGGCACCACGGGCACGATCGCGCCGAACGCGACCACCACGGAGAGCCAGGCCAGCGAACCCAGCTCGGAGATCACGCGTGATCTCCGGAAAACAGAAAGGTCTCGCCCTGCCGCAGCACCCGGACCTGCGCGTCGGGGGCCACCGTGGCGGCGTGCCGGGCAAAGGCCGGACCCGGCTCGCTGAACATGTGCTGCCGCACCCGCCCGAGCCCGACCGGCCAGAACGAGCCGTAGTGCACCGGCACGGCATACGCCGCCCGGACCCGCCGCAGCGCCTCCGCCGCCTGTGCGGGGTCCAGGTGCTCGTGCGCGTGCAGGGTCGGCCCCCACCCGCCGACCGGGATGAGCGCCAGGTCCAGCGGGCCGAGGTCGGACATCTCGTCGAACAGTCCGGTGTCCCCGGCGTACCAGGACCTGGAAGTGCCCTCCACGACGAAGCCGAGCGCGACCGCCCGCAGGTTGGACCACGGCCCGCGCCCGCCCGGATGGTTGGCCTTCACCGCACGGACCGTGACGTCGCCGACCTTGGTCTCCTCACCCGGCGACAGCTCGACGCAGCGATCGGCGAAGGCCCGGCCGAGGCCTTTCGCGATGAAGCCGGCCGAACCGCGGGGCACCACCAGCGTCGGCTCGCCGGGAACCATCCGTAACGACGCCAGGTGGAAGTGGTCGGCGTGCAGGTGGGAGAGCAGCACCGCGTCCGGCGCGCCGGGCAGCACCGGAGGCGGACCGGCGACCCGCCGCAGATGCGCCAGCCGGCCGGTCAGCACCGGATCGGTCAGCAGGGTCGTGCCGGCGTCCGCCAGCCACATCGTGCTGTGGCCCCACCAGGTGACACTCGTCTCGCCCACCAGCACACGGTACCCATCTCGACATGCCGTCGTGACCTCGCTCCGGCACACTGGCGCGCGTGACTGGACCCCGTTCCGCCGTGATCGTCAACCCGTCCAAAGTTGACGACATGGACCTGCTGCGCCGCATCATCACTTCCGGGCTCGAGGAGGCCGGCTGGCCCGAGCCCCGGTTCCTGGAGACGACGCCGGAGGACGCCGGTCGCGGGCAGGCCGAGGAGGCCATGGCCGACGGCGCCGAGCTGATCTTCGCCTGCGGCGGTGACGGCACGGTGATGGCGGTGGTCACGGCCCTCGCCGGTACGGATGTGGCGATGGCCGTGCTGCCCGCCGGCACCGGCAACCTGCTCGCCGCCAACCTCGGGCTGGCCGGCGACGCGGCGACCGGGGTGCAGGTGGCGATCGAGGGCGGCCGCAAGCGCATCGACGTCGGCCTGGTCGAGGACCAGTGCTTCGCGGTGATGGCGGGCATGGGCTTCGACGCCGAGATGCTCGACGCCACGTCGGAGACGGCGAAGAAGCGGATCGGATCCCTGGCGTACGTCGGTGGGGGTCTGAAGAAGTTGCTCGACAAGCCGATGCGGGTGCGGATCGTGATCGACGGCGGGCCGCCGATGCCGCGTCACCCGCGCACGGTCATCGTCGGCAACGTCGGCCGTCTGCAGGGCGGCGTGCGGCTGCTGGAGGAGGCGACCCCGGACGACGGCAAGCTGGACGTGGCGATCCTCAGCCCGAACAACCTGTGGCACTGGCTGGCGCTGGGCCTGGGTGTGCTGGTCCGGCGCAAGCGGGTTCCCCGGATGGAGACGTACCGGGCCGAGCGGGTCGAGATCCAGAGCAACCGCGCGCAGCCGCGGCAGCTGGACGGCGACCTGATCGAGCCGGGCAAGAGCATGCGGATCCAGATCAAACCCAAGGCGTTGCTGCTGTGCGTGCCGCGGCCGGCGTCCGACCCGGACCTCACGTACGACGTGAGCGCCACCCGCGAAGCCGCCAAGGGGGTGCGCGCCGCCGCCGAGGAGGGTCAGTGAGCTCGACCGAACCCGTGCCCGAGACCCGGATGATGCCCGGTGACGAGCTGTCGGCGGACGACGCTCTGGAGGCGCTCCGGCACTACGGGCGGTGGCCGCTGGTGCGGGACGCGTTCGTCCGTTTCCGGTACGGCGACGGCTTCAGCCACTCGCGTGCGCTGGCCCTGCAGCTGTGCCTGGCCATCGTGCCGTTCCTGATCGCGCTCTCCGGCTTCGCCACCGACCTGGGCGTCGACGAGGGCGGCCAGATCGTCGCGGACACCGTCGTCGCGCTCACCCCCGGCGCCTCCGAGCCGCTGGTCCGCGACCTGCTGGAGGGCAGCGAGGGCAACGAGGACCAGGGCGAGTTCGCGCTGGTCGTCGGCCTGATCACCGGCCTGGTCGCGCTGACGCAGGCGATGGCGCAGGTGGAACGTGGCGCGAACCGGATCTACGGCGTCGAACGCGACCGGCCGGCGGTGCCCAAGTACATCCGGGCCGCGATCCTGGCGGTGGTGGCCGGCATCCCGGCGCTGATCGGCTTCCTGCTGCTGGTGGCCGGGGGAGCGGCCGGCGACTCGGTGGCCCGGGAGCTCGGCTGGAGCGACGGGATGCGGACCGCCTGGGACTGGGTGCGCTGGCCGCTCAGCCTGGTGCTGATCATCGCGGCGGTGGGTGTGCTCTTCGAGCAGTCGCCGCGGCGCAAGCAGCCGGCCCTGTCCTGGCTGCTCTTCGGGGCCGGGGTGGCCACCGTGCTCTGGTGGCTGGCCAGTCTGGGCCTCGCCGGGTACGTGCGGATCAGCGACGACTTCAACGCCACGTACGGGCCGCTCACCGCGATCATGGCCCTGCTGATCTGGGCCAACCTGACCGGCATCGCCTTCTTCCTGGGGCTGGCGTTCGCCGCGCAGCTGGAGGCGCAGCGGGTGGGCGTCACCCAGCCGGCCCCGCCCGACCGGTGGCATCCCGGCGATTGACATTCTTCGCCGTCGGGTAAGGGGTCGGCCGTGTCCGACAACCGTCGCTTCGGTGTTCTGTCCCTGGCCGGCTTCCTGCTCGTGTCGGCGGTCGGCTTCGGGTTCGGCCTGCTCCTGCTGCTGGTCCGTGGCCGGTGGGCGCCGCTGACCGGCTTCGACCAGTCGGTGGCGGACGGGCTCAACGGAGTCGTTGAGCCGTTCGTCGGCGTCCTCAACGGGATCTCCCGGCTGGGCGGGCGCCCGTTCATGTTCTGGCTGGTCGTGCTGACCGTGCTGCTCCTGCTGATCCGCAGGCGTACCCATCTGGCGCTTTATCTGGTGGTCACCGGCCTGGGCGCGCTGGTTCTCGACCCGTCGCTCAAGACCCTGGTGGGCCGGGTACGCCCGATCGTCGAGGCTCCGGTCGCCAGCGCGCCCGGGAACAGCTTCCCCAGCGGCCACGCGCTCGGCTCGATAGTGGTGTACGGCGCGCTCGCCCTGGTCTTCCTGCCCGCCGTCTCGCCCCGGTGGCGCAAGCTCTTCCTCGGCGTGCTGGGCCTGGTAGTCCTGCTGATCGGCTTCACCCGGGTGGCGCTGGGCGTGCACTTCGTGTCGGACGTGCTGGGCGGCTGGCTGCTCGGCATCGCGTGGCTGGGCGTCACGGCGTACGCCTTCCGCGCGCACTCGCCCCTGCGAGCCGGTCTCGAACCGTCGGCCGCGACCGATCTCCGCCCCGCGCCCCTGACCCGCGGCGCCGCCCACCCGTGGCTGTCGGCGGCCGAGATCGTCACCGGCTGGGTACTGACGTTCGGCGTCCTCTACGTCCTCGGCCTCGGCGTGCGCGGCCTGCACGACGACGGTTTCAACCGCTGGCTGCAGACCTTCCGCACGCCGGGCCTCGACAATCTGAGCCACTTCTGGAGCAAGGCCGGCGACACCCACGCGATCACACTGGTGCTGCTGATCGCCTGCCCGCTCGCCCTGGCCCTGTGGCGTCAGTGGCGCCCGGTCGTCTTCCTGCTCCTGACGATGGCCGGAGAGCTGACCCTTTTCCTGTGTACGGCCGCAGCCGTCGGCCGCCCCCGGCCGCGCGTCGAGCAGCTGGACGGCCAGATGCCCACGTCGTCCTTCCCGTCCGGGCACATCGCCGCGACCCTGTGCGTGTGGATCGCGATCGCCATCCTCGTGATCGGCCGGGTGAAAGGCTGGTACCGCTGGCTGGCCCTGGTCCCCGCGATCGTGATGCCGGCCGGCGTGGCCCTGTCGCGCATGTACCGCGGCATGCACCACCCGACCGACGTCCTCGGCGCCATGATCCTGACCGCGTTGTGGCTGAGCCTGCTGTGCTGGGTGATCCGGCCGCTGCACGGCGCGTCGCGCGCGCGGCGCGAGGCCGTCGAGGACGAGGGCGAGCAGCCCGCCCCGGACCTCGTCGCCTCGTCGCGGAACCCGGCCGGTAACCTCTGATGCGAGTGATGACCTGGAACATTCTGGTCGGCGGCAAGAGCCGGTCGGACTCCATCCTGGATGTGATCCGGCGGGAGCGGCCCGATGTGCTCGCGTTGCAGGAGCTCAAGGGCTGGAGCGCCGCCCGGACCAGGGAGGTCGCGGCCGAACTCGGCATGCACGCCCACCTCGCGCCCTCGACGTTCGGGCAGCCGGTGGCCGTGCTGGCCCGGGAGGAGCCGACCCGGACCCGGTCGATCCGGTGGCGGCTGCATCACGCCGCGGCGGTCGCCACGATCGGTGACCTGACCGTGGTGAGCACGCATCTCAACCCCTTCTCCCCGGAGCGCCGGCGCCGGGAGGCGACCTGGCTCGCCGCGTGCTTCTTCCGTACGCGGCGGAAGGTTCTGATCGCCGGCGACCTGAACTCGCTGGACCCGGTGACCGATCACGCCGAGTCGCTGGCGCGGGTCGACGCGCGGTACCGGCGCCGCCATCTGACGCCGGCCGGGACCGTCGACACGCGGGCGATCAAGGCCCTGCTGGACGCCGGCTTCGTGGACGTCGGCCGGGGCATCGGGCCGACGGTGCCGACCGCGGGGCTGGGCGGAGCCGAGTTCGGGGCGTTCCGGCTGGACTATCTGATGGCCAGCCCGCCCCTCGCCCGGCTCACCCGTTACGTCTCGGTGCTCCGCGACGAGGCCACCGACCACGCGTCGGACCACTACCCCGTGGTGGCCTCGTTCGGGTGACCCGTCAGACGAACGTGAACAGGCGCCGCGTGACCAGGCGGTTCAGGCGCTCGTGCCACTCCTGCCAGTCCTTCTCACCCTTGGCCATGAGCCTGATTCGACCACACCGATCCCTCAGCGGATGTCGGCCACCACGCGGTCGCGGCCGGAGCGCTTCGCGGCGTAGAGGTTGCGGTCGGCCTGGGACAGCAGGGCGCTCGGGGTGCTGCGGCCCTCCGTCGCCGCGGTAACCCCGATGCTGGTGGTCACCGGCAGCGACCCGGTCACCGCCGCCCAGGAGTGCGCCCGGATCCGCAGCCGCAACGCCTCGCAGCGCCGCGCCGCCTCGGCCAGGTCGGCGCCCGGCATGATCAGCAGGAACTCCTCGCCGCCCATCCGTGCCGCGATCGCCGGTCCGGTGGCCGCCTCGGTCAGCATCTGCGCCACCTGCACCAGCACCGTGTCGCCGGTGCTGTGCGAGAGCGTGTCGTTGACCCGCTTGAAGTGGTCCAGGTCCACGATGGCCAGCGCCAGCGGCGTACGCCGGACGGTCGCGTCACCGATCAGGTCGGGCAGCCGCTCGTTGACGAACCGGCGGTTGTAGAGGCCGGTCAGCGCGTCCCGATGCGCCATCTCCCGGAAGTGGTCGCTGGACCGGCGCGCCTCGGTGGCCTCGAAGACGGCCTGCAGCGCCCGCGCCCGGGCCTCCCGCTGCGCCGAGTGCAACGCGGTCGACTCGGCGTGGAAGGCGCGATGCTCCACGAACGCCTCGCGGTAGCGCCCGGTGTCCGCGTACAGCAGCGCCTGCTCCTCACGCACCTGAGCGCGCACCGCGTGCAGCCCGCGCTCGTCACACATTCGCAGCGCCGCGTCCAGCGCTTCCTGGGTCGCGTCGTGCCGGCCCGCCGCGCGCCGCGCCTCGGCCAGCGTGAGCAGGCACATGGCGAACGCGTCGCCCTCGTTGCCCAGCACCGCGGTCTGGCCGGCCTCGAGCACCGCACGCAGCGTCGCCTCGACCGCGTCGTATCGGCCGGACATCATCTCGACCCGGGCGATCGTGTCCAGCTCGTTGGCGCTGAACGGGGCGCCGCTGCTGGCCTGCACGTCGCGCATGTGCTCGATGAGCGCCCGCGCGGCCGGTTCGTCCCCCGTCTCGGACGCGGTGTAGGCCATGTTGTTGAGGATGTACAGGGCGAGCTCGTGGTCGCCGACCGCCGTGGCCACCCGCAACGCCTCCCGGAAGCGCCGCTCCGCCTCCTCGGCGCTGCCGGTCTCGTCCAGCGCGGTCGCCAGCGACAGCAGATGCCGGGCCCGCACCACCGGCGCGACGTCGTCGGTGAGGTGCCCGACGCACTGCACGGCGTGCGTCAGCGCGGTCGCCGAGTCGCCCACCTGCCGATAGAAGATGGCCAGCTCCCGGTGCGTCCGGGCGAGCAGGTACGGGCTGCCCTCCCGCTCCGCCCAGGCGAGCACCTGATGCGCGGCGCGGCCACCCTCCTCGGAGCGCCCCTCGCGCAGCAGCACGCCGGCGGTCAGCAGCCGGGCCCGGTTGATCAGTTCGTCGTCGCCGATCCGCTCGGCCCGGCGCTCGGCCACGGCGGCCGGCTCCGGCAGCGTCCGGAACCGCGACATCGGCCGGCCTTCGAGCTCCACCACGAGCGCGGCGATGCCCGCGCGCTCGTCCTGCTCGACGACGACGCCGGACGCCGGTGCCGCCTCCGTGGTCACTGGGCCTCTGCTTTCCCCGCTGCCGATCCGTGTCTGCCCACGATGCTCGCGCCCGGGGTGACACGCCGGTGCCGGCGGGGAGCAAACAGGTTGCGGTGCCCCTTTGCTCTGCTTACCTATACGCACCACTGGTCGCGCGACAGCTGGTCGGGTGCCCCTTTGCTCTGCTTACGTATACGCATCACCGCGTGGCGGTCAGGCCTCGGCGAATCTGCGGGACAGGGCGTGGAACGCGAGCTTCGGCTCCCAGCGCCAGCCCGCGGCCGGGTCCGAGTCGTCCGCCCAGATCGTCTTCACGATGCTGTAGCTCGCCAGGTCCAGGTCGAAGCGGGGGTCGGGGCGGTGCGGTGCGTCGGGCGTGACGAAGTCGTAGACGGTGGCCGTGTGCAGGCCCATCGCGGCGAAGCGGTCGAACTGGCGCACCACGTGGCGCGCCTGCGTGCGTTCGCTGCGGACCAGGCCGCCGACGATCTCGGGCGGCTCCTTCGTGTAGTCGACGACGTCCCAGCCGAGGCCGCCGTCGGCCTCCGCGCCCTCGTAGGTGCAGCAGCCGAACTCGGTGACCGCGACCGGCTTGCCGAGGCGGGTCAGCGACGCCAGGTCACGCTCCGGCCGGTCGCCGTAGTAGTTGGCGCTGACCAGGTCGAACAGTGACCAGTCGACCTCCTCGTCGTACGCGGCGCCGTAGGTCAGCGGGCCGTGGAACACCGACCGGCCGGCCCGGGCGGCGCGTGCGGTGAACGCGGCCAGCCGCCGCTTCATGTGCACCGGGTCGAAGTTGCCGGCGAGCAGGTTGCGCACGCGCTCCACCGCGTCGGCGCCGGGCACGATCCCGGGTACGAACAGCACGAACTCGCAGCCGACACTCAGCACGACCCGAGCACCGTGGCGGCGCAGCCGTTCGGCGGCACGGCCCGTCTCGGCCAGGTGGTCGATGATGTCCGCGGGCGGCACGTCGCCGAGCCGCGGCTGGAGCCAGACGCGCAGACCGTGCCCGGCGGCCTCGGCCGTGGTGGCGGCGAGCCGCTCGGGGCCGGTGCCGTAGACCGCGATCGTGTCGGCGTGCAGATCACGGGCGATGGCCCGCACGTCGGCGCGCATCCGGACGCCCGGGAAGTCGCTCACGGCGTAGCAGACGCCACGATGGATCGGCCGGCGCCGGCGCGACGCCGAGGCGGGCGCCGCGCCGAGCCAGGGTGCGGCCGCCACGGCGCCGGCGGCCGCCAGGAATTGTGCTCGGGAGAGGGAGGTCATGTGCCTGAGTCTCGGTGGCGACGGCCGTCCCCGGCGACGGCCATCGGTCGACGACCCGCCGACCATCGTCGTGACCCCCTAGCCCCAGGTAGCGGGCCCGGCCGCCATCGAGCCCCCGACGTGCAGGCCGTACCGGTCGTGGTGCCTCCCGGCCGGGCGACTCCGTCGCCGCCTTGCTCCAGCCGTAGTAGGAGTCGGGGCGGGCCGGCACGTCGTCGGGCAGCCCGCCGGGGCCGGCGTCGGAGCGGTCGTAGTGACCGGCGGCGTGGTTGCTGGAGGCGAGCACGACGCGGGGCACGCCGGTGCCCGGGCGGGGATGGTCCGACTGTCAGCGGTCGGTGCAGATGGGCGCCGTGCTCGCCACTTTGTCGGACGAATAGACGACGGCCACCGAGAAGCAGTAGTCGAGGCGGTCGTTCAGGCCGTACGCGATGTAGTCGGAACTGCCCGCGGGCATCTGCTGGAAGACCTTGCGTTCCTGGCCGGCGCGGCCCCCGGAGATGAGCAGCGGACCGTCCGCGCCCTTCGGGTAGACCCAGGAGATCACCACGGCGTCGCGGTTGTCGCGCAGCTTCAGCTCGGTGGGCGCGCCGTCGCTGCCGCCCTCGCCGGACGGGCTCGGCGTGACGCTGGGAGCAGCGGCGGGTGCGCTGGTCACGGTGGTCGGTGCGGCCGCGGGCGGTGGCGGGTCGCCGCGGGGGAGGGTCGCCGCCACGACGGCCGCGGCCACCCCGACCCCGGCCACGAGGACGGCGGCCAGGATGAAGGGCTGCCGGGAGCTGCCGGGTTCCGCTTTGTCCGTGCGTACGGGCAGACGACGGTCCAGATCGCCGACCGGAGCGCTGCCGACCGGTACGCGGCGGCCTGCCTCGGTGTACTCGGGGATCCGGGGCCCCGGCATCGGCAGGGGAGTGTCCGCCCGCGCGTGCCGTCCGGTCAGGTCGCCCGGCGCCTGGTGCACCTCGCTCAGATAGAGCGGCTGCTGGTAGAGCGACCCCTTCGGGTCGGTGCTGCGGTTGTCCGGCTCCGGCATGGGCGGTGGTTCCGGTGGGCTGTCCGGACGGTACGTGGTCTGCTCGGCTGTCGCGTCCGGTCCGTCCGACGGGGCGACCCGGCCGCACACGTGCTTGCCGCTGGGGGGTGCGCCGGCCAGCCGGTCGACCTGCTGCACCAGCGGATGGCCGGCGGGCAGATTGCGCGCGCACAGCTCCTGCGCCATCGCCAGGTGCTCCTGGGCCTCGACGCGCAGGCCGCACTCGCGTTCCATCACGGCCAGCCGGGCCAGCATCTTGATCCCGGCGGGCGGGGAGTCGCCGTACGCGTCGCGGTGCCGGGTCCAGGCGTCCTGGAGCCGGTCACGGGCCACCGTGCACTGTCCGGAATGGTGCTCGGCCGTGGCCAGGTCCGCCTCGGCGGCCAGCACTCGCGGCGAGTCGTCCTGGTCCACCGCCTGCAGCGCGGCCAGCAGGTCACGGTAGACCTGCGCCGCGCGGCCGTGGTGCCCGATCCGGGCCAGCACGGCGGCGTGGGTGGCGGCGGCCGCGATGGCCCGCTCGTCCCGGGCGCCGTGCAGACGATCCTCGGCGGCGTGCGCGAAGCCGGCCCACATCTTCGCGGCGTGCGGGTCGCCGAGCGCGATCAGCACCCGGGCGTGCAGGGCGGCGGCGGTGGCGAGGTCGGGGGAGGCGCGGCGCGGGTCGGTGTCCGACTGGTCCAGCGCCACGTCGAGGACGTCGCGGGCCGCTTCCAGATCACCCGCGGAGGTCAAGCTCTGCGCGCGGGCGGTCAGTTCAGCGAGCGGCGGTGCCACGTGCCCATAGTGCTGGTCCCGACACGGTAAGTACAAGTCCTGCATCGTAACGACCGTCTGTGGCGGTCGACGGCAGGACCCACGGCTCCGGCGACGGCAGGCCACCCCGACCGGCGCTTCCTATAGGTAAGCAGAGCGGTGACCCTGCCCAGGGCTGGTCACCCGACCAGCGGTGCGTATGGGTAAGCAGAGCGGTGACCCTGCCCAGGGCTGGTCACCCGACCAGCGGTGCGTATGGGTAAGCAGAGCGGTGACCCTGCCCAGGGCTGGTCACCCGACCAGCGGTGCGTATGGGTAAGCAGAGCAAAGGGACGGTAGAAAGAGCTATGACTGTCGGCGACCTGAAGCGTGAGGTGCTGGTACGGCACCTGGAGACCTGGGCGCCGGCGGCGCTGCACAAGCGGCGCGCCACCTATGTGCACGGCGGGGCGGATGCCGACGGCGGGGCGCTGGCCGAGGCGGCGCTGCGGGTCTTCGCCGAGCAGTCCGACCTGGTGCGCGGGCGTGAGCTGACGATGGTGGCGGTCGGTGAGGATGCCGCCGGGGTCGGGCCGCGGCTCGAGGCGGTGGGGGTGGACAGCCCCGGATTCACCCTGCACGTCGTCGCTGGGCGGGTGGACGCGCGGCTGGCAGCCGTGCTGAAGGCGGTGGGTGCTGCGCGCGTACCCCTGCTGGGTTTTATCGACGCGACAAGCGCGAGTGGGCCGCCTTCGCCGGAGTCCATGGCCGCTCTTGCCGCGGGGAAGCCCGCGGAGGCTCTGCTGGTGCTGGCGGCGGGCGCGGTGGCCGACGTGGACGCCTACCGCGCGGAGCTGCGTGATCTTGGGTTTCCGCTGGTCGCGGCGGTGGAGCTGGCGACGGGGGAGGAGCCGGGCGAGCTGCTCGTCTACGCGACGGCGCTGGGGAAGAGCCTGGAGTCTTTCAAGGAGACGCTGTGGGCCGTGGACGAGTTCGCCGGGGTGCGCTATCGCGACCCCGGCGACCCGGAACGACACTTGATCGACATCTCACTCACGCCGCACCCCGGACCGCTGCGGCGCGAGCTCCTCGCCCACCTGGAGTCCGTGGGCGAGGCGACCGTCGCTGAGCTGCGGACCTTCGCGCTGACCGAGACCGTCTACCGGGCGGCCGACGCGAGCCAGGTGCTGCAGAAGCTGGTGGCGTCGGGCGCCGTCACACGGTCACCCGACGGCGGGCGGCTCGGTGGCGACGTGACCATCCGGCCGGCGTGATCAGGCGGCTAGCGTGACTTGTCCTGCTTCCAGCTCAGCGGGCCGGGCAGGTCGACGCGGTGCGCGCGGGCCTTGGAGTTCCACGACCAGCGACCGATCTTGATGCTCCAGGACGAGAAACCGTTCTGGGTGAAGTTCAGGATCAGCGGGCCGAACTTCTTGCGCTGACGAAACAGGACAGGCATCGGAACGTCCTCCTTGGACTGTATTTCGATGCTGGTGTTCTTTCCCGCCCGGCCCGGCGGGCAAACTCTCAGCGTGGCTGCCAGGCGTCCGGTCGCGTCGTCAGCTTGCGGACGTGCGCGGGCATCCGGCCGCTGAGCAGCTCGGCGAGGCTGACCTCGTCGACCACCTCGCGGACCGCCGAGCGCACCGCCACCCAGAGGTTCGGCAGGTTCTCGGCGGCGCCCGCGTACTTCGTCTCCTCCGGACGCATGCCGCGGACCCCGGCCAGCGGACCGTCCACAGCGCGCAGGATCTGGCCGATCGTGACGTCGCGAGGCGGCTGCGACAGCGTGTAACCGCCCTCGGCGCCACGCTGCGCACGGACCACCCCCGCGCGGCGCAGGTCGGCCAGCACCGCCTCGAGGAATTTCCGGGGCATGTCCTGGTCCTGGGCGATGGCCTGAGCGGACATCAATGACGGATGAGCTTTCGCCAGGCTCAGAGCGGCCCGGACGGCGTAGTCGCCACGCGCTGAAATCTGCACACATACATCATGCCGCGCTTGCTCCACCCCTGGTACGTCCACCCCTAAATCCATGGGGATATAGGGATTACACCGGGTTACTCGACGGCGACGCGCTGCTCCGGGACGTGGTTCCAGCCGTCGCGGACGCCGGCCCGGAACGTGCCGGGACTCTGCCCGACCTCCCGGTGGAAGAACCGGCCGAAGTTCGTCGGCTCCGGGAAACCCAGCGACCGGCCGACCTCGGCCACCGAGTCGTCGGTGCAGGCCAGCATGCGGCGCGCCTCCAGCGCGACCCGGTCGTCGACCACCTGCTTGGCGGTGCGGCCGGTGGTCGCGAGGCTGGCGCGGGTGAGCGTACGCACGGAGCAGCCGAGCTGGGCCGCGTAGTCCTCCACCCGCCGGCTGGCCGCATGGCCCTCCTCCAGCGTCCGGCGGAACCGGGCGAACGTGCGGGCCTCCGCGCTCGGCGGCGACTCGCCGTCCGGCCGGGTCAGCAGCGCCATCCGGAGCAGCAGCACGGCGAGCTCGTGGCGCAGCAGTGAGGCCGCCACCGGCCCGGGTGACAGCCGGTCGCAGTCGCCGGCGAGCCGGGCGAACCCGTCGCCGATCGTCTCCGCGTCGGTGCGCTGGAGGTCGCGGCTCGCCGTCGGGCCGGCGTCCTCCGTGGTGAGGCCGGGCAGCTGGTCGCCGGAGAGCAGCTGAGGCTCCCAGGAGACGAGCGCCGCGTCGAGGCCCTCCTGCCCGCCGAAGCGCACGGCCTGGCCGGGGCGGATCCACACCACGGTGCCCGGACGGCACTCGCGGGTGTCGAAGTCCACCTCGACGGTGCCCTGGCCGGCCGTGGTCAGGGCAAGCAGATGGTAGGGAAGGCGCTGTGGGGCCGGCTGCCGGACCGCCAGTTCGGTCTCCGGCAGCGTGCAGGCGCCGACGCCCGCCCAAGCAGGGGCGGGTGGCATGGCGGCGGGCTGCCGTGTGCGCTGGCCGATCGAGAACATCGAGGCGACCGTATCCGCTGGTGACAAGGGATGCACGTGGTACTTCACGAATGATCGTTCTGCTGAGCGGAAACGGTTGATAACCGTACGTCTGGGCGTTTTCTGTTTTTTGCTGGAATGCCCGATTTGAGCAAAAGGCCCGCCCGGAGCGGCAGTCTCCGGACGGGCCCTTCTTATTCGCGTGTTTATCGACCGGCGAGAAGCCGGTTCACCGCCGCATCCACATCCAGGTGGTCGGATTCCCGTCCCCGTGGCACCACCACATAGGTGCGCCGGAGGAACCGGACCAGAACACTGCGTGGCACTTCGAACAACGCGTTACCGTCCGGGGATGACAGCGCCAACGCGACGAAGTCACCCCTCGGCGTGGCCCACGGCCACACCCGGACATCGCCGATCCCGGCCGGCTCATCGAGCCCGGTGACCAGCAGTTCACGCGCGAAGGACCAGCTCACGGCTTCCCCACCGGCTGATTCCGCGTGGAACAAAACATGGACCGCATAAGGATCCGCGGGATCGTAACGGAGACTGGCGCGCACGGGCAGAGCCGTCGCGTCAGGCGCTACGAGCCGCAGCGAGGTCTCTACCTCGACGGTCGTCGGTCGAATGGTACTCATGGACGAACTCCCCCCGGCACCGCTGCGAGGTCGGTAACCCCGCGTTTCCCATACTCAGGTGATCCCTGTCATTACGCTCCGCCATACGCTGATCTCACCCAGTAGTGGGAAGGCGGTTCCGAAACCCGCTCTCGTCGGGCCGAAAGGCGCTATCTTGACCCGTTCTACCCAAGTACTCGGTTCCGCCCGGTGTCGGGTGGTCCAGCCGTTGACTTACTCCGGTAACGTCCATTCCTCCCGGGTAGTGACGGGGCTCCGGAACACTGGGGGATGAATTGACCGCGAAACCGGACGAGCAGGGCCAGTCAGTGGGAGTTCTGGACAGAATCCGCTCCACCGCCGCCGGCAGGCACGCGTTGAAGGTCGGCGTCGGCATCTTCGGCGGACTCGTCGTCGCCATCGGTATCGTGCTCATCCCGTTCCCCGGTCCCGGCTGGGCGATCGTCATCCTCGGCCTGGCGATCTGGGCGATCGAGTTCGCCTGGGCCAAGAACCTGCTCACCTTCACCAAGCGCCACGTGCAGTCGTGGACCCACTGGATCGCCCGCCAGTCATGGCCGGTCCGTTGCGTCGTCGGACTGGTCGGCATGATCTTCGTGAGCGCGGTCGTCTACTTCTCCGTACGCCTGAGCTTCGGCATCGACCTCATTCAGGTGGCGCGCGACTGGCTCGCCCGACCCTGATTCGCTCTGTCGTCCGGAGGTCCGGTACAGTCTGTTGCGTCCCGGGCGATTAGCTCAGCGGGAGAGCGCTCCGTTCACACCGGAGAGGTCACTGGTTCGATCCCAGTATCGCCCACCTTGCATTTCCGCAGGTCAGCGCATCTCATGTCGAGAGCCTGTAACGCACCAACCGTCGTATGGCCCTTACATGGGAGCAAACGGCGAGCACAAGATCATCTTTGCGAACACCCGTGCGTCGGCCCACCATGGTGCGCCGACGCGGCAGCCGCAGACGCGCAAAGCCCAGACCGTCAGCTCTTGTTGCTGGGCGGCTCGGCCTGGTGCCGGTGGCAGTAGCGGGTGACGGTGTCGTGTCGAATGTCGACGTACCGGCCGTATCCACCCCCACCGGGCCAGCCGTCACACTCGCACCTGCTGTAGCCGGAGCCGCGGCGCACCCCTTCTTCTCATCGATGGGGACGAAGTGACGCGTTAGAGGTCGGCGACTACGCCAAACGTGGGCGAGTCCCTGATCCGACACGCCGGGTAAACCCGCGGGTGATTGTGCGCGGCTGATACCGCTCGCGAGTCTGAGGTATGAGATCCGAGGGTGCGGCGCCCGCAGACGAACGTCGCGACGCCCCCGTCACGTTGCCGAAGGGCGGCGGTGCGGTCCGCGGAATCGGAGAGACCTTCGCGGCGAACCCGGTCACCGGCACCGGCACGATGACCCTGCCCATCGCGGTCAGCCCCGGCCGGTCCGGCTTCGGCCCCGCGCTCGCCCTCAGCTACGAGTCGGCCGCCGGTAACGGGCCATTCGGCTTCGGCTGGTCGCTGTCGTTGCCGTCCATCAGCCGCCGGACCGAGCGTGGCATCCCACGCTACCGGGACGACACCGAGCCGGACACCTTCCTGCTCGCCGGCGCCGAGGGACTGGTCCCGCTGCTAACCGAGACCGCTGCGGGCACTTGGGAGCGAGTGCCGGTCCCGGACCGGACCGTCGGCGCTGCCACCTATCGGCTGGCGAGCTACCGGCCACGGACCGAGGGCACACTGGCCCGGATCGAGCGCTGGACGAACATCGGGGACGCGACCGACGTCTGCTGGCGTACCCAGTCCACGGACAACGTCACGACCTGGTACGGCCGCACGGCGGAGAGCCGGATCGCCGACCCGGCCGACCCGCGCCGCGTCTTCAGCTGGCTGGTCTGCCAGAGCCACGACGACAAGGGCAACGTCATCGTCTACGGCTACCGCCCGGAGGACTCCGCCGGAATCTCGACCGGCTTGCACGAGCTTCGGCGCACTACCGACGACCGCTCGGCGCAGCGCTACCTCAAGCGCATCCGGTACGGCAACACGGCGCCGTTCCGCCCGGTTCTGAGCCCCACTGAGCCGTGGCCGGAGCCGCCCGGCGCGCACTCCGACGACGGCAGCGACGACTGGCACTTCGAGGTGGTCCTGGACTACGGCGACCACGACGCCGAGGCCCCGGCGCCGATCGGCGACACAGCCTGGCCGGTCCGCCTCGATCCGTTCTCCACCTGCCGCCCTGGCTTCGAGGTCCGCACATACCGGATCTGCCGCCGGGTCCTGATGTTTCACCACTTCCCGGCCGAGGCGGTCGGCCGCGCCTGCGTGACCCGATCGACGGACCTGACCTACACCGACGAGACGGACCCGCTCGATCCGCGCAACCCCGTCTTCACCTTCCTGCGATCGGCTACCCAGACCGGCTGGTCACGGCGGTCCGGCGGCTACGACCGGCTCACCCTGCCCCCGGTCGAGTTCGGCTACGCCGAGCCGGTCCTGCGCCAGGATGTCGCCGAGACGCAGCTGAACGACCTGCCCCGAGACGGGGTCTCACGCTGGGCCGACCTGCACGGCGAGGGTACGCCCGGCGTGCTCACCGAGCAGGCCGGCGGCTGGTTCTACCAGCGGAACCTGAGCCCGCTGCAACCCGCCGGCCAGGCCCGCCTCGCCCCGATGGAGATCATCGACACCAGGCCGGCCGCGTCGCTGCGAGACGGCGCGCAGCTCGCCGACTTGGCCGGCGACGGCCGGATCGACGTCGTCGTGGCGGCCGGGCCGGTGCGCGGGCTCTACGAGCACGACGGCGCAGAGGGCTGGCAACCGTTCCGGCCGTTCACCGCGGACCTGCTGCGCGACTTCACCGACCCGCACGTGCGGCTGATCGACCTGGACGGCGACGGGCACCCGGACCTTGTGGCCGCCGAGGACGACGCCCTGGTCTGGCATCCGTCGCTGGGGGAGAAAGGGTTCGGGCCCGGGCGCCGGATACCGCTCGCCGCGGACGACGACGACGGCCCGCCGCGCGCGGCCGTCTCCGCGGAGGAGTCGCTGCACCTGGCGGACTTGACCGGTGACGGATTGACCGACCTGGCCCGGATCCGCAACGGCGAGGTGAGCTACTGGCCGAACCTCGGCCACGGCCGGTTCGGCGCCCGGGTGGCGATGGACCACGCCCCGATCTTCGACGAGCCGGATCAATTCGACCAGCGGCGGCTGCTGCTGGCCGACATCGACGGCAGTGGCACCACCGACCTGATCTACCTGCATCGATCCGGCATCCGGGTCTACTTCAACCGGTCCGGCAACTCCTGGAGTGAGCCGCACGAGCTCTCCGTGCGCCCGCCCGCCGACCCGGCCTCGGTGGTGGCCGTCGACCTGCTCGGCAACGGCACCGCCTGCCTGGTCTGGCCGTCGCCGTTGCCGGACGCGACCGGGCGCTCGTTCCGCTATCTGAGCCTGATGGGTGATCGCAAGCCGCACCTGCTTGTCCGCAGCCGCAACAACCTGGGTGCGGAGACCGACATCGACTACACGCCGTCGACGGTGTTCTTCCTGCGGGATCGGCGCGCCGGGCGGCCGTGGCGCACCCGGCTGCCGTTCCCGGTGCACGTCGTCGAGCGGGTCGAATCGCGGGACCTGGTCAGCGGCCGCACGGCCGTCACCCGCTACGCGTACCACCACGGGCACTTCGACGGCGAAGAACGGGAGTTCTGCGGGTTCGCGATGGTGGAGACGTCGGACGCCGAGTCGTTCGGCGGACCAGCGGAGCTCACCGTGCCCCCGGTGGTGACCCGCACCTGGTACCACCCGGGGATGATCGTCGGGGCGGCCGCCGCGCTGCATCCCTTCCACGGCGAGTACTACCGCGCCGAGCGGCACCTGCCGGATCTCACTTTGCCGGAGGGCCTGACCGCTGCCGAGGAACGCGAGTGCGTGCGTGCTCTGCGCGGTGTCACGGTGCGTCAGGAGGTCTACGCCGACGACGGCACGGCCGCGGCCGTGCACCCGTACACGGTGCTGGAGAACCGCCCGGAGGTGCTGCTGCTCCAGCCGCGCGGCGACCCGCACGCCGCCGTGTTCCTGCCGGTCACCCGGGAGTCGGTCAGCGTGGCCTACGAACGTGACCCGGCGGACCCACGGGTCGCGCACACGCTGGTGCTGGAGTTCGACGAACACGGCAACGCCCGGCGGTCCTGCGCGGTCGTCTACGGGCGCCGGACCGCCGATCCGGCTCTGCCCGCCGAGGTCACCCGCGATCAGCGACGCCGCTACATCACCTACGTGGAGCAGAAGCACACACCGGACATCACGCGGCCGGACGCGTACCGGTTGCGGGTGTCCTACGAGTCGCGGACCTGTGAGATCACCGGGCTGGCGCCGGCCGGACCGCTGTTCACCGTCGGTGAGCTCGCCGACGGGATCGCAACCGCCGACGACATCTCCTACGAAGACGTCGCCGACGGGACCATCCCGCAGAGACGGCCGGTGGCACACCAACAGGTCCGGTTCCGCGACGACGCCCTCGACCCGCTCCCGCTCGGGCAATGGGACTCGCTGGGGCTCGGCTACCGGACGTACACGCTCGCCCTCACGCCCGGCGTCGTGGCCGCGCACCTGACCGGTCAGGTCAGCGCCGCGGATCTGACCGCCGCCGGATACGTCGGTGACGCCGGGGCCTGGTGGGTGCCGTCCGGAGTCAGCGTCTACCCCGCCGATCCGGCCGCGCACTTCTACGTGGCGACCGGCGGCGTCGATCCGCTGGGCCTGCGCACGACGGTCACCCTCGACGACTATCACCTGCTACCCGTGCGGGTCGAGACCGTGCAGGCGGCGTGGCAGGTCGTCACGGCCGTCAACGACTACCGGATGCTGGCTCCGGTGCTGGTCACCGACCCGAACGGCAACCGTTCGGCGGTGGCGCACGACGCCCTCGGCGTAGTGGTGGCCACTGCCGTCATGGGCAAGGAGGGCTCAGCCGACGGGGACACGCTCGCCGACCCGACCACCCGCTTCGAATATGACCTGAGCGGCTGGGCGACCGATGGCCGGCCCAGCCACGTGCGAACCCTTGCCCGCGAGCGGCACGGCCCCGGTAACGCACGCCGGCGGGAGTCCTGGACCTACTTCGACGGTGCCGGCCGGGTCGCACTGACGAAGGCCCAGGCCCGCCCGGGGCCCGCACTCGCCGTCGGGCCCGACGGCGCGGCGTCCGAGGTGGACGCCGACCCTCGGTGGGTGGGCACCGGCCGGACCGTCACCGACAACAAGGGCAACCCGGTCAAGCAGTACGAGCCGTACTTCAGCGCCACCCACGGATACGAGGACGAGGACGCGGTCCGGCAAGTCGGGGTGACGGCTGTCCTGTCGTACGACCCGCTCGGCCGCAACACCGCCACCCTGCTGCCCGACGGCACCACCACCCGGGTGGAGTTCACCGCGTGGTGGCAGGCGGCGTTCGACGCCAACGACACCGTCCTGACCAGCACCTGGTACGCCGACCGGGGCAGCCCCGACCCGGCTACACCCGAACCGGCCGACGCGGACCGGCGCGCGGCCTGGCTCGCGGCCCGGCACGCGGACACCCCGACGGTGATCCACGCCGACGCGCTCGGCCGCGCGGTCTACGCGGTCACCGACCACGGCGGCGGGCGCCGGTCGACCGCCCGCTCCGAGATGGACCTCACCGGGCGCCTCGCGGCCACGTTCGACCACGCCGGCCGGCGGGTCGCCGAGGGCTTCACCGCGATGGCCGGGCTCCCTGTCACCGGGGAGAGCGCCGAGAAGGGCCGCCGCTGGACTTTCAGTAACGTCCTCGGCGCGATGGTCCGGTCCTGGGACGAGCACGGCCGCCGGTTCCGCGCTGACTACGACGAACTGCACCGGCCGGTGTCCACGTTCGCATCCGACGGCACCGGCGGCGAGCGGCTGATCACCCACATCGTCTACGGCGACCGGGTACCCGGCGCCCGCGCGGCCAACCTGCTCGGCGCCGTTCACCGGATCTTCGACACCTCCGGCGCGGTCCGGGTGCCCGCCTACGACTTCCGGGGGCGCCCGGTCGCGCTCGAGCGGGTGCTGGCCGCCGGCCACCAGGACGCGCCGGACTGGTCCGCGCTGCCCGGCGCGCCCGACGTCGACGCCGCAGCTGCCCCGCTGCTGGTCACGGCCGAGGTCTTCAGCGCCGCGTCCGAGCTGGACGCGCTCGACCGCCCGGTCCGGGTGACGCTGCCGGACGCGACGGTCGTGGTCCCCACCTACGACGAGGGCGACGTGCTGTCCTCGCTCGCGGTCCAGGTCGGCGGCGCGGGCGCGTTCGTGGAATTCCTGCAGGCGCAGGAACGTAACGCGAAGGGCCAGCGGGAGTGGGCCCGATACGGCAACGGCCTGCTGACCCGATGCTTCCACGACCCGCGCACGTTCCGGCTGACCCGGCTGCTGACCGAACCTGCGGGCGCGGCTCCCGGAGGCCCCGCCGTGCAGGACCTGCGCTACACCTACGACCCGGTCGGCAACATCACCGAGCTGCGAGACGCGGCTCAGCGGACGTTCTTCTTCGACAACACCGTGGTGACACCCGACCGCCGGTACGAGTACGACGCCGGCTACCAGCTGATCCGGGCCACCGGCCGGGAGCTGGCCGGCCCGATCAACGACGTGCGCCGCGACCACACCGACCTCGGCGCGGTCCCGCTGCCGCACGCGAACAGCCCGGAAGCGGTACGCACCTACACCGAGGAGTACGACTACGACCTGCTGGGCAACCTGACCGAGGTCCGGCACCGGTTCAAGACCCAGCCGGGCGTCGGCGGCGGCTGGACCCGGCGCTACCGGTACACCTTCGACGACACCCCGGGCGACCGGACCAACCGGCTGACCGCGACCGGCGAGGCGCCACCGGCGTCGCCCGGCTACGGCTACGACGCCCACGGCAACATGACCAGGATGCCGCACCTGGCCGCGCTGGACTGGAACGTCCTCGACCAGCTGCGCCGGGTAGACCTCGGAGGCGGCGGCACGGCGTTCTACTCGTACGGGACCGGCGGAGCACGCACCCGCACGGTGATCGAGCGGCCGGGCAACCTCAACCTCGAGTGGATCTTCCTCGGGGCGGTCACCCTGTTCCGTCGCCGGCGGCGCGGCGCGGACGAACCGCACTTCACCCGCTGGACCGTCCAGATCGGCGACGACCTCGGCCAGATCGCTCAGGCCGACACGAAGACCCGCGACGACGACGGCGAGGAGCCGGCCAATCCGCTCGGCGTGCCGCTCATCCGGTACGTATACGCCGACGCCCTCGGCTCGGCGGCGCTGGAGACAGACGAATCCGGCACGCCGATCTCCTACGAGGAGTACCACCCCTACGGCACCACCGCATACCGCTCGGCCCGGCCCGGCACCGACCTGAGCCTGAAGCGGTACCGGTTCAGCGGCAAGCAGCGCGACGACGAGACCGGTCTGGTCTACTTCGGCGCCCGTTACTACGCGCCGTGGCTGGGCCGCTGGACCAGCACCGACCCGGCCGGCCTGGTCGCCGGGCCGAACCTCTACCGCTACTGCGCGAACAACCCGGTCATGTTCGGCGACGCCGACGGCACCCAGGAGGCGCCGCGCTCGTTCGGCCTGCCGGAGAACATCGCCCGCGTCCCGCAGGGCGCCACCCCCGAGGACATCAGCAGCCGGGCCGAACAGCTTCAGCGGCACGTCCACGGCCTCGGCTACCGATGGTGGAACGATGCGGGCGCTGAGAACGCGGCCCCGGTACACACCGCCCGGGGATGGGATTTCGGCACCTTCGACGCGGAACACATCCCGCCCGACGACCCGCTCGGCCTGCTCGGCACCCCGGGGGCCGGTGGGGCTGCGGCCACGTCCGCCGGCGCGACCGCGATGCGCAACAACGGGCCCGGCAACACCATCGCGGTGCCCGACAACATCACCGACGACAAGCTCGCCCGCCTGCAGGAGGGTTCCCGGCAGCGTCAGGTCGGACGTAACGCCGGACCGGGCAACAGCACCAGGACACGACGGGCGCTGCCCGCGCAGCGGCAGGCCCTCGCCGAGTTCCGGCAACGCAGCCCCGCGCCCGGCCCCGGCACGGCCGCCGGGCACCGCATCGACATGCAGTACGACCTGACCGGCCGCATCGGCGAACACTGGCGCGACTACATCCGGGAGAACGGCGCCACCAACAGCAACGACGGCTCGGCCGGCTACCGCCTGCTTCGCAACGAGCCGCAGGGGGTGCCGGCCGGTGGCGTCGCCCGGCAGCGCGACATGGGCCGCCTGGGCAACTCGCCCCGCTTCCGTACCGGGATGCGCTGGGGCGGCGGCGGCCTGGCGGGCCTCGGCCTCGGCCTGTCCGCCTACGGCCTCTACCGCGACGTCGTCGAGGGTGACGCCGCCATGGGCGTCGGTGACGCGTTCGGCGTCATCAGCGGCGGCGTCGAGGTGTACGCCTTCGGCGCCACCGCGTTCGGAGGCGGCGCCACGGCAGTCGGGGGCGTGACGGTCGGCGGCCTGGCCGCGGTGCCGCTCGGCATCGCGCTGGGCGGCGTCGCGCTCGGGGTCTCCTCCGCCGTGAGCGGGTACCGCGCCCACCAGCGCGGCGACACAGCCGGCGCGGTGGCCGGCGCGGTCGGCACCGTCGCCGGTGCCGCCCTCGCGGCTGGTGGCGGCATCGCGGTGGCCAGCGCGCTGGGGGTGGCGATGGCCCCGGCGCTGGTCGCCGCCGCTCCCGTCCTGATCGCGGTCGGCGCGGTCCTCGCCATCGGTGTCGGCGTCTTCCACGCCGGCCGCTACTTCGGCTGGTGGTGACCGCGATGCGCGGCGGCCGCCCGACAGCGACAGACAGAGAGGTGGCACCATGCCCACGACCTCGTTCACGGTGACCGGCACCGTCACCGACGCGTCGAACGGCCGGCTGCCCGGCGCGTCGGTGACCGCCTGGTCGCCGGGCCGGGACGGACCGGACGTGTCGCTGGGCCGGGCGGAGACCGACAACGACGGCCGCTACCGGATCGAAATCGAGGTGGACGGGCACCTCGACACGGTTGGTGTCGACGTTCATATCGACGGCCGCGACGTGGGCCGCAGCCGGCCGCACCGGGTAGGCCGCCCGGAGACCGTCATCGACGTCCAGACGGACTTCCGCCCGGAGCCTGAGCCGGACCATGAGCCGCGGGACCGGGTCGTCTTCGGTGTCGTCCGGGACGCGTTCGGCGCGCCGCTGGCCGGGGTGAGCGTGCAGGCCTTCGACCGGGACCTGCGCTCCGAGCAGTCGCTCGGCCGGGCGGAGACCGACGACGAAGGCCGGTACGCGGTCGCCTACTCGGCCGCCCAGTTCCGCCGGGCCGAGAAGGACTCCGCCGATCTGGTCCTGGCCGTGACCGACGGCGAGGGCGAGCCGCTGCTGCGCTCGACCGTGCACTACAACGCCCCCGCCCAGGCGGAGATCGACCTCGACCTCGACGGAGTGACATTCGCGGGGCCCTCGGAATGGGAGGTACAGACCGGTGCGCTGACGCCGCTGCTGGCCGGCGTGGCCCCGGCCGACCTGCGCGAGGACGAGCAGCACCAGGACGTTTCGTTCCTCAGCGGCGAGACCGGCTTCAGCCAGCTGACGATCGGCACCTGGGCGGCGTGCTGGCGGCTGGCCGAACGCACCCGGCGCGACGACACCCCGCTGCCGCCGGAGGCGCTCTTCGCCTTCCTGGCCCAGGGCGAACCGTCGATCTTCCGTGAGTCGATGCTCGACGACATCCGGCACCCGGAGCGGATCACCCTGATGGAAGACGCGTTGCTGCGCGCGCTGGCGACGCTGACACCGCAGCGGCAGCGAGAGATCCTCACCGCGGCGCTGACCCGCAACCTGATCCCGGCCCGGCTACGCCCGGCCGTCGACGACCTGCTCGCCACCCTGCAGCAGATCCGCCTGCGAGCGGCTGCGGACTCTGGCGTCGGCGGCGGCAAAGGCACCGTCGGGCAGCTTCTCGACGTCGTCGGAGTACCCGCGCCGCAACGCGACGCGGTGCTCGCCGTGATGGCCGAGCACCGGGGCTCGCTGGCCGGACTCTGGGCCAAGCTGGCTACCGACCCGCAGGTCCCGGAGGCAACGGTCACGCAGGTACGCGGCGTGGTCGAGCTCGGCGCACTGACCCGCAACCACGTGCCGCTGGTCGGACTGCTGGCACCCCGGATCACCGGCGGCGAGCTGTCCCGGCGTGACCTGGCCCGCTACTCGGCCGACGACTGGCTCGGCGTCTTCGCCACGCCCGGCCCCGACGGGCAGCCGGTCGGGGTGCCGGACAACATCGACGGGGACACGCCCGAGCAGAGACAGGCGACCTTCGCCTCGATCCTCGGCCAGCAGTTCGAGCGGGCCTACCCGACGGCGGTACTGGCCGCGAAGATCAACCGCAGCGAGGCTCGGGCGCCGCAGCTGACCGCCCGGGTGGCCCGCTTCCTCGACACGCATCCGGACCTGCACCTGGACCGGGTCCGGATCGACCAGTACCTCGCCGGGCGCCGCGCCGCGAACGAGGCCACCGGCGACGACACCGACACCGACGACGCGCTGCTCACCGAGTTGTCCACCGTGCAGCGGGTGTTCAAGCTGAGCCCCACCTTCACCGGCGTGGACGCCATGCTCACCAAGGGGATCGAGTCGGCCCAGCAGGTCTACTTCATGGGCCAGGCGCAGTTCGCCGAGACAGTCGCCGACACGCCGGTGACCCGGATCGAGGCGCGCAGCATCTACCGCCGCGCCGAGAACGTCTACGCCCTCGCGCTGACCACGTTCGCCGACTTCAGCCTCGCGGTGAACCGGCTCAACCCGGCCGCCGTCCCGGACCTGGCGCCGGACGCCGAGACCCGCCCGGTGATCGACGCACTGCCCAATCTGCGCAGCCTGTTCGGCTCGCTGGACTACTGCGAGTGCAAGGGCTGCCGATCGGTGTACAGCCCGGCCGCGCACTTCGTCGATGTGCTGCGCTTCCTCGGCGACCGTGGCAGTCAGGGCACCGCCGTCAACGCCGGGAAGACCGTCCAGCAGGTGCTCCTGCAGCGCCGCCCCGACCTCGGCGACATCGAGCTGAGCTGCGAGAACACGAACACCCCGCTGCCGTACATCGACCTGGTCAACGAAATCCTCGAGGACGTCGTGGCTCCGCCGGACGGTCCGGCGCTGCCCGCCGGCCTGGAGGCGGGGCTGGCCCCCGGGCCGATCAGCCCCGAGGTGCTGGCCGCGCTGCGAGACGCCGGGGTGACGGCCGGCGACGACGCGCGGGTCGCCGGCCCGGACATCCGCGGACAGTGGACGGTCCGGGACGCGAGCCGCTCCTACCGGATCTTCCGGCACGACGGCGGGCTGAGCCTGCTCGCGACCCGGCAGACCACCGGCACCGCCGCCGAGCTGCGGGCGAGCCCCGAGCACCGCAATCCGGCGGCCTACGCGAAGCTCGCCGGCGAGGTGTTCCCGCTGCGCCTCCCGTTCGACCTGGCCGCCGAGCAGACCCGCGGCTACCTCGACCAGCTCGGGGTGCCGTACCCCCGGCTGCTGGAGCTCTTCGGCCCGGAGTCCGGCATCCGGGTGGACTGCGCGGTACTCGGCGTCGACGAAGGACCGCACGGCGTGGTCACCGCTACGACGCCTGGCCGCGACCCCTGGGACTTCTGGGGCCTGGACGAGCAGGACAACGCGGTGCCCCATCCGGACGCGCCCGGCGATCCGGCGATGACCGTTACCGGCACCTGGCTGGAGGTACTCGCCCAGGTGCCGGTGCTGCTGCACCGGGCCGGGCTGTCCTACCGAGAACTGCTGGAGGTGCTCGACTGCCGGTACCCCGATCCGGCGGCCACGGCCGCGATCGTGGAGTCCGGCGACTGCGACGTCACGTCGTACACGGTCACCGGACTCGACGAGGGCGTGGCCGGGCGCCTGCACCGGTTCGTGCGGCTCCAGCGGCGGCTCGGCCTCACGGCCCGCCAGCTTGACGTCTACCTCGCGGGCAGGGCCCTCGACGACACCGCGCTGTCCGGGCTCGCCGGGCTCCACCGGCTGAAGGATCGCACCGGGGCGGACTGGCCGGTGCTGGTCGCGATGTTCGACGGCTTCGACGACCACGAGTACCCCGACCACACCGGCGACGGACCAGCCCGGACCCTTTACCAGCAGCTCTTCCGCAACCGCCTGACGGTCGCCGCAGGCACCCTCCCGGACCGGGCAGCCGACGTGTCCGGGACGGTCGCGGACCACGTACCGGGGCTGCTCGCGGGCCTGCGGCTGAGCGACGCCGACCTGGACGTGGTGCTCGCCGGCCTGGGCCGGACCCGGGCCGGGGCGCTGGACGCAACGCTGCTCGGCCGCCTGCACGGCACCGCCGAGCTGGCCCGCGGGCTGGGGCTGCGGGTGCGGGAATACGACATCCTGCGGCGGGTACACGGCGGCGACCCGCTCGCCGGGCCGGCCGAGGCGCTGCGCTTCGCCGAGCTGGCAGACGCGGCGACCGCGTCCGGGTTCACCGTCCCGGAGCTGGGCCACCTGCTCATCCGGCACGTCACCGCCAACTCGGGTGTCGCGCTGCAGGACCGCGACGTCGCCGCGTTCCTGACCGGGCTGCGGCAAGGGCTGGCCGAGATCGCCGGGCGGCTACGGCAGCAGGCCGACGAGACCGACGCGGCGTACGTCACCGCGCGGCTCGGCACGGTACCCGCGCTGGCCGCCGACGCCGACCTGGTCGCCGCGCTCGCGATCGTGGACGGCGGCTGGACCGGGCCGGCCGCCGAGCGCACCGCCCTGATCGACCGGTACTTCGCCGGGGTTCTTCCCGACCCGGCCGAGGCACACACGAAGCTGGCCGCCCTCCCGGCCGGTGAGACGCCCGCCGAGCGGCAGGTCCGCGTCGACGCCCGGTTCGCCTACGTCGCTCCCCACCTGCAACGGCACCTGCTGCGCCGAAGCAAGGACCTGCACGTCGTCCAGCAGGCCGCCGCCTTCCTGGACCTGGCCGAACCGTCCGCCGACCTGCTGCTGCAACGCACCGGCCTGCGTACCGTCCTGAACGACCCGAGCCTGCTCGACCCGGCCGCCGGCGTCGACGAAGCGGCGTTGCCCGCCGTCTACCCCGCCCTGCGGCACCTGCACCGCATCGCACTGCTGATTCGCCGCTTCGCGATGACGCCCGCCGAGGTCGCCTGGTGGCTCACGCCCGGCAACGCCGAGGGCCTCGGCTGGATCCGCCCGGCCGAGCTCGGCACGGCCACTCCGGTTCCGGCGGACCGCTGGCTCGCCATGCGGTGGTTCTTCGCCTGGAAAGCCGCCCTGCCCGCCTCCGACCGGACCGCGTTCGACGTCGCCGACGAGGTCCTCGACGTGGCCGCGCCCAGCGCCGGCAGCATCACCGCGCTGGCCCGCCTGACCGGCTGGGACGAAGCCGGGATCGGCGCGCTGGCCCGGGCGTTCGGCTGGCTCGGCCCGGCCGGCTCCGGCGTCGACCAGGTCAAGCAACGCCTCGCGTCGATGCCTTCGCTGCGCCGGCTGGCCCGCTGCTTCGAGGTGCTGGCGAGGCTCGGGGTGACCGCGGAGCGTGCCGCGGCCTGGGCGGGCACCGCACCGGACGCCACGGTCGCCGACGAGGTCACCCAGGCGCTGAAGGCCCGCTACGACCTGCCGCAGTGGCTGGAGGCGAACCGCCCGGTGCAGGACGCGCTGCGCGAGGCGCGCCGGGACGTGCTGGTCGACTGGCTGGTAGCGCACCCCGACAAGGACCGCGGCCACGGCTGGACCGACGCCGACGGCCTGTACAGCCACTTCCTGATCGACGTCGCGATGAGCGCCTGCGCCCTGACCTCCCGTCTCAAGCAGGCCACCGCATCCGTCCAGCTCTTCGTCCAGCGGGTACTGCTCGACCTGGAGAACGACGTCCTGGCCAGCACCGTCGCCGATCCGAAGTGGAAGCAGTGGCAGTGGATGCGCCGCTACCGGGTCTGGGAGGCCAACCGCAAGGTCTTCCTCTACCCGGAGAACTGGATCGAGCCGGAGCTGCGCGACGAGAAATCGCCGTTCTTCCTCGACCTGGAGCACGAGCTGCAGCAGAACGACGTGACCGCCCGCACGGTGGAGGACGCATACCGGACCTACCTCGGCAAACTCGACCGGGTCGCGAACCTGGAGATCCGCGCGATGTTCGAAGAGCGGATCGGCGAAGAGACCATCCTGCACGTCGTCGGCCGCACCCGGGGCAGCAAGGGCGCCGAGTACTTCTACCGGACCCGGGTCAACCGGGCCCGGTGGACCGCGTGGCAGCCGGTAAAGCTGGAGATCAACGCCGACCATCTCACGATCGGCATGCACGACCGTCGCCTCTACCTGCTCTGGCCACAGCTGCTGGAGAAGGCCGCCGACCCGAACCTGCTGCGCACCCCCGCCGAGAACTCCACCTTCACCGTGGAACCACCCCGCAAGTACTGGGAGGTGCGGCTCTTCTCCAGCGAGCTCAAGGACGGCGGCTGGACACCCAAGGTGCTGTCCGACAGCGCGGTCCGGGTATGGCACTCCCAAGCCGGCGGTGACCTGCCCCAGAACCTGGGCTTCCGGGTCCGCACGCTGCCGCAGATCCGCGCCCACCTGTTCCTGTCCACGGACCCGGCCACACTCGCACCGACCGCGGTCGAGGGTTTCGAGAAGCTCGGCCAGCAGGTCGCGCCGGTCCCGCTCGACCTGGTCGAATACCTCGTATCGCCCGCGGAGAGCCGCTTCCACGGCGACCTGCTACGGCACTCGACGGCGTCGCTGTACTTCTACTACGGCTCGGTCACCGAGACCGGCAAGCCGCACCAGATCCCGGCGCACCAGAACGCGCTGGCGATCCGCGTTCTCGGCGCGGCCGCCGCCAACCGCACCTGGACCGTGCTGGACTCGCAGGCATCCGGATTCGCGCCCGCCGGGTCGTTCTTCACCTGGGACGACCGGCGCACCTACTTCGTCGACTACACCCACCACACCGAGACCACCTACACCTCCCGGGCCTGGCACACCTGGAACGTATCCACCTTCCGGTTCCAGCCGCACTACCACCCGTTCGTGCCGCTGTTCACCAAGGAGCTGAACACCTGGGGAATCCACGGACTGCTCAACCGGCGGATCCAGGTCAGCCCGGGCAGCGTGCCGGGCAGCCCGCCGCCGTTCGACTTCGCCTCCTACCGGCCGGACAGCACGGTGCCCGCCCCGCACCCGGTCGAGGAGGTCGACTTCAGCTACGCCGGGGCGTATTCCCCGTACAACTGGGAGCTCTTCTTCCACGTGCCGATGTTCATCGCGAGCAGACTGGCCGCGAACCAGCGCTTCGAGGAGGCGCTGCACTGGTTCCACTTCATCTTCGATCCGACCGGCACCGACACCGCGACGACCGACCCGGACACCCCACAGCAGAAGTTCTGGATCACGAAACCCTTCTTCGAGACGACCACCGCCGGATACCGCAAAAGCCGGATCGAGAACATCATGCTGGCCATCGCGAAGGGCGACGCCGAACTGCGGGCCCAGGTGGAGGAGTGGCGCGACCACCCATTCAATCCGCACCTGATCGCGCGGATGCGCACCGTCGCGTACCAGAAGAATGTCCTGATCAAGTACGTCCAGACCCTGATCGCCTGGGGCGACCAGCTGTTCGGGCAGGACACGATCGAATCGATCAACGAAGCCACCCAGCTGTACGTGCTGGCCGCCACCATCCTCGGGAGCCGGCCGAAGAGCGTGCCGCGCTCCACACCCGACCCGGCCCGCACTCTCTACCAGCTGCAGGCAGACGACATCGACCCGTTCGGCAACGTGCTGCGCGAGGTGGAGAACCTGCTCCCGACAGTCCCGGCCACCACCGCACCAGCCCCGGACCGGCCCGAGCTGCCCCGCCTGGAACTGCTCTACTTCGGCATCCCGAACAACGAGAAGCTACTCACCCTGTGGGATACGGTCGACGACCGGCTCTTCAAGATCCGCCACTGTATGAACCTGGCCGGCACGGTCCGGCAACTGCCGCTGTTCGAGCCGCCGATCGACCCCGCGCTGCTGGTCCGGGCCGCCGCAGCCGGGCTGGACGTCGGCTCGGTGCTCGACGACATCGGCGCACCGATGCCCGCATTCCGTTTCCGGGTCACCCTGCGACGCGCCCAGGAGGCGTGCGCCGCCGTCACCGAACTCGGCGCCGCGATGCTGGCCGCGCTGGAGAAACGCGACGCGGAGACGTTCGCCGCCCTGCGATCGCAGCACGAGATCGCCCTGCTGGACGTGCTCCGAGACGTCCGCAGCAGCCAGGTAGACGAGGCCAAGGCGGGGTGGGAGGCCGCCCAGCGGGCCCGTGACCTGGTCGAGCTGCGCCGCACTCACCACCAGAGGCTGCTCGACGAGGGTCTCAACGCGGGCGAGGCCACCGCGCTGACCCTCTCCGGGCTCTCGCTTGCGGGCGAGGCCGCCGTCGCGATCGGCTACATCCTGTCCGGCGGGCTGAAGCTGATCCCAAGCTTCGTGGCCGGCGCGGCCGGCTTCGGCGGCACCCCGACCGTCAGCGCATCGATGGGCGGCCAGCAGATCGGCGACTCCGCCGAGATGGCGGTGGCGACACTGCGATCGCTGACCACGCTCGCCGACAAGGGCGCGGCGATGGCCACCGTGCTGGCCGGCCACGCCCGCCGAGCCCAGGACTGGAAACACCAGGCGGACGCCGCCGCCACCGAACTGCCCGGCGTCGACAAGCAAATCCTGGCAGCCGAGATCCGGCACCGGATCGCCGAGCGGGACCTGCGCCACCACGACCGGCGGCGGGACACCGCAGCAGCCGAGGACGACGTCCTGCGGTCCAAGTTCACCGACGCCGAGCTCTACGACTGGATGGTCGGTCAGCTGTCCGCGGTCTACTTCCAGAGTTACCAGCTCGCCTACGACCTGGCCAAGCAGGCCGAGCGCAGCCTGAGATACGAGCTGGGCCTGACCGAATCCGGCTACGTCCGGCGCGGCCACTGGGACAACCTCCGCAAGGGCCTGCTGGCCGGGGAGCGGCTAGCCCACGACCTGCGCCGCCTGGATGCGGCCTACCACGACCTGAACCGGCGCGAGTACGAGCTGACCAAGCACGTCCCACTCTCCCAACTCGACCCGGTGGCCCTGCTCCAGCTGCAACGCAACGGCGAGTGCTTCATCACCGTCCCAGAGGCGACCTTCGACCTGGACCACCCCGGTCACTACTTCCGCCGGCTCAAGTCGGTCTCACTGTCGGTGCCGTGCGTCGCCGCCGGCCCGTACGGCACCGTGGCCGCCACCCTCACCCTGCTCGGCGACAGCCTGCGCAAGGACGCCACCCTGCGTAACGGCGAGTACCCACGCGACCCGTCCGCCACCGATACCCGCTTCCGCGACGGCACCGCCCCGGTCCAGTCGATCGCAACCAGCTCGCCCATCGACGACAGCGGCCTCTTCGAGCTGCGCTTCGACGACGAGCGCTACCTGCCGTTCGAGGGCGCCGGAGCGATCAGCGCCTGGCACCTGCGGCTCGGCGCAGCGGCACCACGGCTCGACCCCGCCGCGATCACCGACGTGGTCCTGCACCTGCGCTACACCGCCCGCGAGGGCGGCGGGCTGCTACGCCGCGAAGCCGCGAAAGACATCGGCACAACCCTGTCCGAGGCGACCCTCGCCGCCGGCCGGCACGGCCTCTACCGGGTATTCGACCTGGTCAACGAATACCGCGACGAGTTCCACCGCTTCCTGCACCCCGCACGGCCGACCGACGAGCAAGTTCTCCTGCTCGGCGACCTCTCCGGCCGGCTGCCCTGGTTCACCCACGCCTTCACCACGAAGAAGGTACGCGCGGTGGAGGTCGCCGCCCGGATGGCGGACGGCGCCACGTACGAGGTGGTGCTGGAACCGCTCGCCGCTGCGCTGAACCTCGCCCCCGACACGGCCTACCGCGGACTGCACCGGACCGCGAAGGACCTCAACGGTTCGGAGGCCCCCATCACCGGATGGACGCTCAAGTTACGCAAGGCAGGTGCCGCCGACTTCCGTTCCCTGCCTCCGGACGCGGTCACCGAACTGTTCCTGATCATCGCGTACACCGTGGAGGGCCCGTGACCGGGATCCTGTCCGAGGCCGAGATCACGCGGATCGTCGGCCGGATCGCGCGCCTGACCGACCCGGACTCTGTCCTGATCTTCGGGTCATACGCCAAGGGCCGGGCCGAGATCCGCAGCGATCTCGACCTGCTCGTAGTAATGCCGAATGGTCCACTGCGGTGGCGGCCGTGCGACCTCGAGCCACTCACCAGCGGCTCGATCATCCCGGTCGACGTGCACATCGTCACGTCCGAAGAGCTGACCGAATACGGCGCCGTGCGGCACCACTTCCTGCACTCGGTGCTGACTACTGCCCGGACCGCCTACCGGCGGACCTAGACCATCTATTCCAAGGGGTACGGGGTGAAGTCGGCAACGCGGAATATCAGCAATGCGTCACGAGGGTTTTTCGCGTTCTTGTCTCGGGCCACCAGTGCCACGCCTGGCCGGAAGTCGTCGAGCTGATCGACAGCCTTCCGTCATCAAATTGTTACGAGTGGACGTTGGCCGCTTTTCTCATGTAGCTCACGTATTGATCAAGCCGCTTGAAGTGCGGTATCCCGCGAAGGCGGATTTAAACAGTCCGATACGGAAGATCCATCGACGAGCGCGTCGCCGAATTTGGGAACTATTGATCCCCAGCCTTCACTCGTCTTTTTGTCGACCGGGAAGCTGCCGATGTGTACGGTGCAAACCCATCATTCAGCTAACTCTCAGTGATAGGCGGCCGGGTACGTGACACTTAGCCCATTACGCCCTGGTGATCCACAACGACTCGGCGTTTACCGTTTGCTCGGGCGCCTCGGTGAAGGCGGCATGGGCACCGTCTATCTGGGTGAGAGGCCGACCGGCCATCGAGTTGCGGTCAAGGTCGTGAAGGCGGACCTCTCCTATGACACTGTATTCCGCGCCCGATTCCTCAGCGAGGTCAAACGAGCGCGCCAGGTTCCGCCATTCTGCACCGCCGAGCTGCTCGACGCCGACGTAGATCATGACACCCCGTACCTGGTCGTCGAATACGTCGAAGGTCCCAGCTTGGCCGACCTCGTCCGGACTAACGGACCGGTCGCCCGGGGCAACCTGCACAGCATCGCCCTCGGTGTGGCCACCGCACTCACCGCCATCCACGACGCCGGGGTCGTGCACCGCGACCTCAAGCCAGCCAACGTTCTGCTCGCACCAGGCGCACCTAAAGTCATCGACTTCGGCATCGCCACCGCGCTCGACACCACCAGCCAGCACACCGTTCCCGGCCAAGTCCTCGGCACCATCGCCTACATGGGACCCGAACGGCTCAACCCGGCAACCGCTGCCAACGCCAGGCCATCCGCAGACGTCTTCGCCTGGGGCGCCATCGTCACCTACGCGGGCACCGGACACACACCCTTCGCCCCAGAGGCACTGATCGCCACCGCCGCCGGTATCGCCCTGCCCCCGCCGGACCTCACCGGCCTGCCCGATCCGCTACGGGACCTCGTCACCCGAGCCCTGCACATCGACCCGGCACAACGGCCCAGCGCCCACGAACTCCTCGAGCTCCTGCTCACCACCGACACGGCCGCCCATGCACCGATACGTGCCGAACTGGCGCGACGCCCGGAGCTGCGCAAGGCTGCTTCCGCCGTCCGACACACCGTCGCCATTGACACAACCGAGCAGACCAGAGGACCCCGGATACACCACAGCCTTCGCACGCTCGTCAGTCACCGCGACCACCACGCCCGGCGGAGCCCGATGAGAACGATCGCAGTCGCGGCCGCCCTCGTCGTAGCCGCCGGACTGGCCGCCTACTCGGTGGCGCACACCATCGACGGCGGCGGCACCGGAAACACACCCGCGGCACCGGCCACGCCGGATGTCGCGGAGCGCAACCTGGACCCTGGCAAGGAACCCGCGAGCCGCGGCAGGCCACGCAACACCTGCATCCTCGACGGGCCACTGCAGGCCACCCTGCGGAACCCCAGAGCGTTCACCTGCCCGACCTCTGACACACCCGAGCAGCAATCCATCACTGCGCGGATCAGCCTGGGCACGCCCGAGGTCTGCGCAGCGATCTGGACCCACGCCGTCAACGGTCACGGCCATCGGATCACCGTCTGCCGCGAACACGTCAGCCTGGAGATCGAAAACGACGGGAACTCCCGGACCCTCGCCCACGCCGCCCTCGACGAAGCAGCCGAACCCGGTACCTGGCACAGGGTAGACATCCGCGCTGCCGACACCGGCGTCAACGTCGACCTCGACGGCGACCGTGTCGTCTCCCGCGCCTGGACCCTTCCGGCCCCTGCCTGCGGCACCGTCACCCTCGGCATCGTCAACCGTGCGCATACCGCCCGGCAGTCCGCTCAGGCCCGGGTCACCGTCGCCGACATAGCCGTGATCTCCGAACCTTGAACCGGCCTCCACCCAACGGTCGGCTTGGCACACTCCGTGCCGCCAATGGCCTGTACTGACGCTGTGCTGCCGCCCTCGGCGGGCGGCCGCCAGCGGCAGGCTGTCGGGGGTCAGCCGGCTCAGACCTCGGCCAGGCGGGCATGCTGCATCGCCGTGATGGCGGGATCGAGGCCAAGCTGCAGATGCCCGGAGTCCGACGCCGTACTGGGCGACCGTGGCACGCGGTGTCGCCGACGGCGGCCGGGCACACCGGAACCACTCTTATGTGCGATGCCCGCACGGAGGCAGTACCGGGCACGGGGCCTCACCCTAATTGCACCGATTCATGGAACTCGCCACTTATGACCGCAATATCGATGGTGGGCGGCTGGCAGCTGTCCGGCCGGCACAGGATCTACGGGCGTGCGACGTTCTTTCTGGTCGTCGGGCTTGACTTTCTGGTCGTCGGGCTTGACGCCGCGACACGGTCGCCAGCTTCCTTGCGGCGGTCGCCGCCATTCTCGGATTCGGTCTGACCGTCTACCAGCTTGCGGTCGGCGGCCGTTCCGGACCGCGCCGGTCGAGATCTCGAGCAAATACACCGTGCACGTGAGCCGCTCGGTGTTCGTGAGGATCGGCGACTGAAGGCCACCTTTGCAAGGTCGTCCGGCATCACGGAGGTGGGGATGTCCCACAGCGGCCGATGAACAAGGTGCTGCGGCAGATACCGGAGTGAAGATACTCTTTGTTGGTCAGCGAGTCGTGCAAGTTGCAATATCCATGTGCCGTTCTGCCTAATGGCGGCTTGACAGGTGGCATATTGCTATTGCGCCGATTGCATCTTCAAGTGACTCACTCATCTCGGAGGCTTACCAAACCTCGCCTTCATCCCGCACAATCCACTTACAACTGAAGGCGCAGGCTGGACTCGACAGATCATCGACAGCGAGCCCGCCGTTCGCACCGCATCGTCGAGAGAGGGCTCGAGATGAAGGGCGGATACGGCCAACCGACCTAAGGTTTACCCGGAACCTTCGACCAAACCTGCATCCGAGCCCGGCGCTAGCTCGCGCCTCGATGGATTACGTTAGATCCTTGACCGCGCTCAAGAGGGTGTCGCGGCTTATCACTACGATGCTTTCGTATGGCGCGACGCCAGCATCTGAGGGTAACTGGTCGCGTAGTTCGGACGTTCGCTCAGTCCCGATCACAGCAAAGTTGCCGTCAATGAGCTCAAAATGTCGGGGCATGTGCAATTCGTGGCGCTGCCGCGTTGTGATGGTGGGACACCAACCCGGCGAAGTATGCCAGAAGCCGGCAAAGCGCCGTCCGTCGGGGAGCTTAAGGACACGGGTGTAGTTTGTACCTCAACTAGGCCGCGCGCAGCAATTTCGGTGTACTCGCCCGGGTGAACCTCGCGTATTCGGCCAGCTGTCATGCATGCGGCAGTGCGAAGAGGTGAGTTGTGGTCAGCTGAGGACAGCCGTCAGCCGACCCCTGCCAGAGGCAGCGTACGCGCCCGGGTGGTCTTCCTGCCTGCGAGCCATCGTGTGAAGATCGGGGTTACAGCCGCTCGACCGACATTGACCAGTGCTGCTTCGACGCCGCTCATCGTGACCACCCCCACGCGGAATGTAGCGGTCCCTTCAGGGCCGTGGCGAGGGCTCTGTGGCTGGGCTGCCCGTTCCACTCTCACATTGAGCGGATCTTGAGCGCGGAGCAGACAGAACGTGCACAGCGGGACGCGGGCGTGTCCGCGTCAACGGTGTTCAACGGCTGTGTGCTGCTGCGAACGGCGCGGCGTCTGCGCAGGTCAATGGCAGAGTCGCAGGTCAGCGGTTCTTTTTCGTTAGATGTCGCGGAAGAAGCCGGTGACGTCGTCGGCGTAGAGGCCGGGCTGTTCCGCGGGCAGGAAGTTGCCGCCGGCCCGGAGCTCGGTCCAGTGGGTGACCGGGTTGGCTCGCTCGGCGAACCGCCGGACGGTGATGTCGGTGACGGCCAGCGCTACGCCGAGCGGGACCGTCGACTTCTCCTTCGGCGTCCAGGCGTCCGGGTCGTGGGCGGTCTCCCAGTAGAGGTTGGCCGATGAGCCGGCGGTGCCGGTGAACCAGTAGAGGCTCACGTTGGTGAGCAGCAGGTCCCGGTCGACGGCGTCCTCGGGGAGTTCGGCGGACGGGTCGGTCCACTCCTGGAACTTCTCGACGATCCAGGCGAGCTGCCCCGCGGGCGAGTCGTGCAGCCCGAACGCGAGGGTCTGCGGCCGGGTCGACTGGATGGCGTTGAAGCCCATCCTGTCGTCGCGGAACTCCTGGAGGCGGCGCAGCCGGTCCTGCTCGGCGTCGGTGAGGCCGTCGAAGTCGGCGGGGTCGCCGGTCGGGAAGGTGAGGTGGCCGTTGACGTGGATCCCGATCACCTTGCCGGGCGCCTGCCGGCCCATCTCGACGGCGATCGCGGCGCCGCCGCCGGTGCCCTGGACGCCGTAACGGTCGTAGCCGAGCCGCGCCATGATCTCGTTGAGGGCGGCCGCGCTCCTTGCGGTGGTCCAGCCCGCGGCCGTGAGCGGGCCGGAGAAGCCGACGCCGGGGTTGCTGACCAGCACCAGGTGGAAGTGCTCGCGCAGCTTCTCGACGACCGGGAGGTAGAGCGCGAACGAGCCGGGCCAGTCGTGGCTGATCAGCAGTGGCGTCGCGGCGGGGTCGGCCGAGCGGATGTGGGCGAAGTGCAGGGTCTGCCCGTCGACCTCGGTGAGGAACTGGGGCAGGCGGTTGAGGGCGGCCTCGGCGGCGCGCCAGTCGTACTCCTGGGCCCAGTAGGCGGCGAGGTCGCGCAGATAGCCGGCGGGGACGCCGCGGGTCCAGCCCTGGCCGGGGATCTCCGGGGTCCAGCGGGTGCGCGTCAGCCGGTCACGCAGGTCATCCAGGTCGGCCTGCGGGACGGCGATCCGGAAGGGGCGGATCTCGCTCATTGTCGTCTCCTCGTCGAGTTGGAACGGATTAGTTCGTTCCGTTCGAGACCAGCCTAGCAGCGTGAAACCCGGAGCGGAATACTTTGTTCCGTTCGGGTATCGTGGCCGGCATGCCCAGCCCGACATCCGGCCGCGCCCGGCAGGCGGTCCGCAACAACGAGGTGATCCTGGCCGCCGCGCGTGAGGTCTTCCTGGCGGACCACCGCGCACCGATCTCCGCGGTCGCCGACCGCGCCGGCGTCGGCATCAGTGCCCTCTACCGCCGGTACGCGAACAAGGAAGACCTGCTGCGCACCCTCTGCCACGACGGTCTGCGCACCTACATCGCCGAGGCCGAACGCGCCGCCCAGGACCCGGACGGGTGGACCGCCTTCGAGATGTTCCTGCGGGGTGTGGTGGACGCCGACGTCCACTCGCTCACCGTGCACCTGGCCGGCACGTTCACCCCGACCGACGAGATGAACACCGACGCGGTACGCGCGGGTGAGCTGGCGGACGCACTGTTCCGTCGGGCACACCCGGCCATGCGCGCCGACGCCACGAGCGGTGACGTCCCGATGCTGCTGGAGATGTGCGCGGCGATCCGGCTGCCCGATCCGGCGCGTACCGCGGAGTTGCGACGGCGATACCTGACGATCCTGCTCGACGGGCTGCGCGAGGGAAGCACGCCGACGACGGCGGCGCCGACGACGGCCGAGCTCAGCTGGCGCTGGCGGCAAACGCCGGCCGCCTGACCACACCCGGCCGCCAGCCCGCACCCGGCCGCCAGCCCGCACTCCGGGCCTGCGGACATGCGGCGGCCGGCGTTGCTGGATCATGTGCGTCATGGCTGCGCTGGTGGAGATTCACTTCCCGATGACCGCTGACGACGAGTGGATCGATGACGTCGGCGACTTCATGATCGATCTGGAGGAGGAGCTCGGCATCGAGGAGTACGACGACGGCGAGGAGTACGGCGACGCCTACATCTTCTTCATCGCGGGTGCGAGCGAGAGGACGCTGCTGGCGGCGGCGTCCAGGGTGGCGACCCGGGACGGTGTTCCCGCGGGCGCCTTCGCCATGGTGACCGACACCCAGGCTCCGCAGTTCGGCATGGGGCGGCGGGTGCAGCTTCCGGTGCGGTGACCCAGCCGTCAGCCGCCGGAGTGCACATGGGCGGCCCACAGCGACGGGCTGAGCCCCGCGCATCGCTCGCGCAGGCCGCGTACCGCGTGGTGCAGTGCCTCGTCGGCCGACGACGGGTCGGGCGCGGTGGTGCCGTCGTGGGTCAGCCGGGCGTAGAAGGCCTCCGTGATCTGCGCGGCGGCACCCTCCTCGACCGGCCACAGCGTGCCGATCACGTGCCGATAGCCTGCCAGCTGGAACGCGGTGGCGGCGTGGATCGCCTCGTCGTGAAGCAGGTCCGGCGCGCGGACGGTTTCGCAGGCGGACAGAAACGCCAGTGCCGCGCCGGGACGGTGCTCCTTCGCGACCCGGCCGACGGTCAATGCGCCGTCGTCGCCGTCCGCGAGGATCAGCCCGCTGCCGTCGGGGTCGGCGTGGTCGACCTGGTAGTGGCAGGCGAAGTGGACCAGGGAGTATTCGGGCAGCGCGGCGGCGACCCGGTGCACGTTGCCACCTTCGAGCAGCACGGACCCGGGTACGAGCCGCTGGACGGCATCCGCCTCGGTCCGCACCCGGTGGAGCGGAACGGCATCGCCTGGCGCTGCGACGACGAGCACCCGGTCCAGATGCGAGCTGTCCACAGGTACGGTCCGCGCGTGCCGCAACGCACGGATCGTCGGCGTGTACGCGGAGATCACCCGGTCGAGCACGGTGCGGTGGCCGCCGTCGGTGTGGTGTCCGGCGGCGTGCAGCGGCAGTGGTGTCGCCGCCCCGGCCGGGCACCACCAGACCCGCGGCCACCTGCCGGCGTCAGCCGGCCGCCCGGTGTGCCCCAGCGCGGTCAGCACCGGTTCCGTGATCCGGTCCCACAGCCAGCCCAGGACGGCGGCGATCGCCCGCTGACCTTCTCGGCGCTCGCCGAGCGTGTCCGCGCCGGTCCGGGCGACCGCGTCGGCGAGCGACCGGGCCTGCCGCTCGACCGCCTCCTCGTCGAGGCCGGGCAGTGGCAGGGAACGGATGCCGTCGGCCGTGCAGAGCAGCGCGTCGCCCCGGTAGCGGCTCACATTGACCAGGACGATCGAGCCGTCACCCGCTTCCCGGCACAGTTCGGCCTCGCCCGGTGGGTGCAGCAGGCCCTCCAGCCCGGGTCTGGACTGCGCGCGGTCGAGCAGCTCACCGAGTTCCGTCTCGGCCTGCCGCCGCTCCAGCTGCAGGTCCGCGTGCATCTGGGGGTAGGAGAAGCCGGCGGCACGGCCACCGGCAGACGGTCCCTGGTGCTCCTCGACGTACCGCCGATCGGCCTCGGCGAGGTCGCTGAGGTCGAACGCCAGGACCACGATGTCCTCGGGGTTGCCGTCGAGAAGCTCCACGACGTCGAGCAGCCGGGCGTACTCCGCGCCGAGGGTGGGGTCGGCTGCCGCGATCCGGGCTCCGAAACCGCGCCGGTCCATGGTTTCGCTGAGTAGCGTGCCGCGGGCACGTTCCAGGAGTTCGGCCGCCTGACCGGGCCGACCGGCGGCGATCGCTGCGGATGCCGCCTCGGAGGCGAGCCCGGCGGCCGCGGCCAGGCCGCGCTGCCGATCGCCGCGCCACATCACCATCGAGGACAGACCGGGCAGCATCGTGATCGCATTCGTCAGCGGGGCCAGCGCTCTCTCGGGCTCGCCGGCCAGCATGTGGGTCCAGGCGAGACCACGCGCGGCGGCGATCCGGGTAGCCGCCGGTAACCGCTCGTCGAGGAACGCGTGGATGAAGGGACCCAGCGCATCGTCCGGTGCGGTGGCGCCGTAGCGGTGCAGCTCCTGCAACGCCAGACCGAGCGCGAAGTGCGCGACACCGGACCTGGGGTCGCGTCTTACGGCCTGCTCCGCGATGTCGCGCGCCTCACGGAGCAGGTCGAGGCTGTCCTCAATGCCGGCCAGCTCGCGCAGCGCCGAGGACAGGTGGCCGAGCTGTTTCGCCGCGGTCGCCGGTGGCAGATTCAGCTGTGCTGATTCGCGGGTCAGCGCGATCGATCCCCGGAGGTCGTCCACCCGCCCGGTCCGCCGCCACCGCTCGTGCTGCCCGCCGGCGGCCAGGTGGAACGCGAGCCCACGGCGGCGGTCACCGGGATCCAGCGCGTTGAACGCCGCGGCTGCCGTGAGCATCGTGGCCGAGGCGTACGGTACGCCGCCGCCCTCGATCGCGGTCGCGTAGTAGGCGCGGGCCAGCTCGAACAGGAACGGGCCACGCAGCGGGTCGCCGTCCGGTGTCGCCGCGCAGGCGGACACCCCGGCCTTGGTCGCCTCGGCCAGGTTCGTGCTGTACGGCACCGCCTGGGCGTAGTCGACCAGGGCCGCACACAGAGTGCCCTGCACCACCGCGGACGTCCTGCCCGCAACCTGTTCCGCGGCGGCGGCCTCGCGGGCGACGTACACCGCGTTGCGGATCCAGCTCGGATGCCCGATCAGCCTGAACGCCTCCCGGAACCCCTCGACGCATTCCGTCGCGACCCGCATGTCCTGGTTCGCGTCGGCCTTCCAGGCGGTCAGCAGCAGCTCACTGGCCGCAGCCGCGGACGCGGCGTCGTCATGGTCGCGGGCCAGGTTGAAGATCGTCTGACCCGCGTGCCAGGTGAGGGTGCGCCTCAGGACCGGATCGCCGACCGGCACCGCAGCGAGCTGCCGGCCCAGCTCGGCGCACTCCGCCAGCGTGTCCGCGCCCGGATCGTGGGCCGGCCGGGCCGCCAGGCAGTCGATCAAGTTGCAGAGCCCGTACGCCAGGTCATCGTCGCCGAACGCGATGGCAAGCGCCTCGCGGCGGATCCGCTCGCCCTCGTCGAGCAGCGCGCGGTCCCGGATCCGGACGAAGCACTGGAGTACGAGCATCCCGAGGTGTCCCAGCGCCTCCGCGGTTCCCGGATGCATCCACGAGACGAACCGCACCGCGTGCCGGCAGCGATCCGCCACGGCGATCAGCTCGGCCGTGCTGACGTGGCCGGTATCCCCTACAAGCAGGCCACGCGCGTGGTCCAGCGCCTCCAGCTGCCCGCCGACGTTCGCGCGCTGCCACTCCTGGTAGGCGTTCCAGTACCGCGTCAGGCCCTCCCGGAACCAGTCCGGCGGCGACTGCCCGGGGTCCATGATCAAGGCGAACACGGTCGACAGATCGGCGTCCCCGGCCGGCGTCCCGGGCCGGGTGGTGAACCGGTGCCAGAACAGCAGCCCTGCCAGCTCCGCCTCGCCGGGGAAATCCCGGAGCAGCTCGGTGGCCTCGCGCAACGCGTCCAGACCGTTCACCACCGCCGGATCGCCGGTGCGGGCAAACCGGTCGACACGCTCCCGGACCGTCACCCTCATCAATCTATAGTGGACCGATGACGGACGTCACCGACCGGATCGCCCGGCTGTGCATCCTGCTCCAAGATCCCGGGGCCGGCGCGGACTTCGCCGCCGCGGGCGCGGACGGCGTCCGGCAACATCTGGTCACGGCGATGGAGACCGCGGCGGCGGACCCGGAACTGACCGCGGCGCTCGACGACCTGGACGAGCGGATGGCCGCCGCCGACTACGGGCACGTCACCCGGACGACCCGCGCGTTCCGGTCACTGCCCGGCAGCCGGGCTCAGCAGATCGACGTGCTGGTCTGCCCCGCCCCGCGCCCCTGCTCCCGGGTCGAACGGGATCCGGCCACCTGCGCCCTGCTCGGCGGGCCTCTGAGGCCACACCGGATGCGGTCGTGATCGGCCTGCTCACCGGAATCGGCGCCAAGCTCGCCGAACGCTGGGCGGCGACCGTCGTCCTCCCTGGGCTGCTCTACGTCGCCGTGCTGGCGGCCGCGGCAATCCTCGGGCACCGGGACGCACTCGACGCCGCCAGGCTCGTGGCCGAGGTGAACACCTTGGCCTCGGCCACGCTGGCCGTCGCGGCGATGGCCGCCGCGACCGGCGCGGGTCTCCTCGCGGGAGCGCTCGGCGCAGGCATCGAACGGTGCTGGCACCTGACCGCCTTATCGCCCGTCCCCGACCGGCTGACCCGGCGCCGTCAGGCGCGCTGGAAGCAGGCCGATGACCGGGCCGGCGAGAACATCGTCGTGGACGCGCGGACCCGGACCGGCGCGCTCTCTCCGGCCACCCTGGCCGCGCTGGCCCGCCGCGACAAGATCGCCCTCGAACCACCGACCGGCCCGTTCGGGATCGGCGATCGTCTCCGAGCCGCCGCGACCCGGCTGGATCGCGCCTACCGGGTGCCGCTGCGCACCATCTGGCCGGCGCTCTGGCTGACTCTGCCGGACGCGACGCGAGCCGAGATCGACGCGTCCCGCACCGCGCACGCCGCGGCGGCCCGGGCGGGCGGCTGGGCCATCCTCTACCTGCTGGCCGGCGTCCTGTGGTGGCCGGCCGCGATCGCCGCGCTCATCCTCGGCGTCATGTCGGTCATCCGTGGCCGGCTCACCGTGACCACGTTCGCCGAGCTCATCGAGGCGGCGGCCGACTGCCACCTGCGCGACCTGGCGACCCGGCTCGGCCTGTCCGGCTCCGGCCCGTTGACCCCTGCGGATGGGGAGGCGATGACCGCGTTGCTCGGCAAACAGACCCGATAGCGCCCGGCGTACCGCGAGGACCGCCGCGTCGTCGGTAAGCGGACGGGAGGAACTGTTCGGTGGTCAGCTCCGCGAGCGGGACCCGGTGCGGGCCGGACGATCGCCGACGGCCGCGAAGAACGCCGGGTTCGCCGTCTCCACCAGGTGCGCGGGCTGAGGCCACCGGTGCGGCGTAGGGCGTGATCACGTGGCCCGCGAATACCCACGACAACGAGGCGGAAACGGCTGGATCCCTTGGAGGACCCTCCTTCTTTCGGGCGGCCTCGTCGACCCGTTCGGGGGAGTTTGGGCGTTCTGCCTGCGCGGGCAATAAGGAGCCGTCCGGCCAGGCTGTCCCCCCGGCAGCCCGACGAAGGAGATCCTCGATGACGGTTGTCGCCCGCCCCGCCACCAGCCCCGATGTTGCTGTCGACGAAGCCGCGACGACCGGCCGTGCGAGCGAGCTCATCGCCGCTCTGGCGGCCCTGCCCGCCGGGCACCCCTCCCGGCCGGCCGTGCGGAACCGGGCGATCGAGGCGTGGATGCCGATGGCCCGGCACCTGGCCAACCGCTACACCGGCAGGGGAGAGCCGAACGACGACCTGTTCCAGGTCGCCGTCGTCGGCCTGATCAAGGCCGTGGACCGCTACGAGGCCGGCCGCGGGATCGAGTTCGCCGGGTTCGCCATCCCGACCATCGTCGGTGAGCTCAAGCGCCACTTCCGGGACCGCACCTGGTCGATCCGGGTGCCCCGCCGGTTGCAGGAACTGCGGCTGGCCATCACCGGCGCCAACAACAAGCTCACCAACACGCTGGGCCGGTCGCCGACCGTCGCGGACATCGCCGCCCACCTGGGCATCACCGAGGAAGAGGTCCTCGAAGGACTGGAAGGTGCTCGCGCGTACAACAGCACCAGCCTGTCGATGCCGGTCGGGCCGAGCGGCGACAGCGAGCTCGGCGAGACCCTCGGCGACGAGGACGGCGCCTACGAGATCGCCGAGAACCGCGTCGCTCTCGCCCCGGCGCTGGCAGCCCTCGACGACCGCGAACGGAAGATCGTCACCCTGAGGTTCTACGGCAACCTGACCCAGTCGCAGATCGCCGAGCAGGTCGGCATCTCCCAGATGCACGTTTCCCGGCTGCTCACCAGGGCTCTGGCGAAGATGCGCGGTCACCTCGACATCGGCCTGAACCACTGACCGACCGCCACGCCGGTGGCCTTGCCCCGGTTACCTTAATCACTAAGATAACCGGATGGCCGTATCGACAGACTTCTCGGTGGCGATCGCGGGCGCCGGCCTCTCCGGTCTCTGCCTCGCCCAGTACCTGATGCGTGCCGGCATCGACGTGCACGTCTACGAGCGGGATCCGGGCCCCTTCGTCCGGAAGCAGGGCTACCGGATCATTCTCGACCGGTACGGGCTGGAGGCGCTGCGCGAGAGCCTGCCCCGCCCGCTGTACCGCCTGGCGCTGGCCACCGGCGACGAGCCCGGCGGGCATCTGCGCTTCACCGACAGCCGGCTGCGGGACGCGTTCACCATCGCCTTCAAGGACGAGCCGCACGCCACCCGCCAGGTCGACCGGCTGACCCTGCGGTCGATCCTGATGTCCGGGCTGGACGGACGCATCCACTACCACAAGGCGGCCGTCGCGGTGGACGGCGGCGGCCCGGCCGGGCCGCGGCTGCGGTTCAACGACGGCGGGGCCGCCGCGGCGACCGTCGTCGTGGGCGCGGACGGCGTCGGATCGGCGCTGCGCGCGCAGCTCATGCCGGACACGGACCCGGCGAACACCCCGATGGCCGGCATCTACGGCCGGTCGCCCCTGCGGCGCAACGGCGAGAGCGTCATCCCGGACGCGCTGCGTACCAGTGGGGTCCTGGCCATCGCCGACCGGCCGGGCCTCGCCTTCTTCTTCACCTCCATGCGGTTCGGTGAGAGCCCGCGGGAGGCGTTCGCGCGCCTGGCCCCCGGCAGCTACGCGCCCACCGGCGACGACTACGTCATGTGGGGGCTGCTGCTCCGGCAGGAGGAGGTGCCCGACGGCGTCCGCGGGGACCTGCTGGCGCTGCGGGACCTGGCCACCCGGATGAGCACGGACTTCCACCCGCTCATCCGGCGGCTGGTCGCCACGGCCGAACTGGACGCCACGGTCCTCAACCTCTTCGCCGCCGGGCGGCGCCCGCAACGATGGGCGGTGCCCCGGGCGACGATGATGGGCGACGCCGTGCACGTCATGCCGCCGTTCGGCGCTCACGGAGGCAACACCGCGCTCCGCGACGCCGCCCTGCTCGGCAACAAGCTCGTCGAGGCCCGGGCGAGCGGCATGCCGGTGGAGGAGGCGATCGCCGGCTACCAGGACGAGATGGTGCCCTACGCCTTCCACGCCGTGGACAGCGCCGCCGAGCTGATGCGCCGCCTCACCGGGGGCGCGGCCGTACCGCACTGGGTGCTGACCCGCGTGCTGCCTCGGCTGCACCGGGTCACCGTGCCGGAGGCATGATTGCGGGCATGTCCCACGAGCCGGCCCGGGCGTCCGCGATCGCCGACCTCATGCGCGCCGGGCGGGAGACCTCACGGCTGTCCACGGTGTTCCGGTACGCCGTCGCGGACGGGCTGGGCCTCACCGTGAGCGACCTGGAGTGCCTGGACTTCCTGGCGGACGCCGGATCCGCCACCGCGGGGCAGGTCGCCGAGCGGACCAACCTCACCACCGGGGCCGTGACCAGCATGCTCCGCCGGCTCCAGCAGGCCGGCTACGTCACGGCCGAACGCGATCCGGCGGACCGGCGGCGGGTGATCGTCACCTTGCGGCCGGAGCGGATCGCCGAGTTGGAGCGACCGTACGAGCGGTTCGCCGAGCGGGCGGAGCGGCTCATCGAGGGTTACCGCGTCGAGGAGGTCATGCTGCTGGTCCGGCACTATGAGCGCATGCAGGCGATGTACCTCGCCGAGCTGGACCGCCTCCGCGGCGAGGACACCGCGCAGCGGTCCGCCTGAGCGGTCGGCCACGGCCCGGCGCTCTCGCCCGGCCGGGAGAGATTCAGCGGTCAAAAGATCCTTTGCCCGACCCGGTCCGCCCGACCGGGTCCGCCCGACCGGGGTCGCGCCCAGCAGACGGCCGTCCCGGTCGAGGACTCGCAGTTCGTCGGTCGCGACACCGAGCGTGAGCCGCTCTCCTTCTGGCGGAACGGCGTCGAACGCGGCCTGACAATGGATGAGCATCTCCTGGAGAACGTCAAGTTAGGGTGGTCCGGTGTCGGAGGAACTGGCAGCGTCGTTGCTCAATCAGACCATGTCGCTGGCCGGCCAGATCTCGGGCCGCATGCAGGAGGGGCTGGACCGGCTCGATCTGACCGCCCCGCTCGCCAACGTTCTCTGGCTCCTACGACCGGACGCCGATCCGCTCTCGCTCCGCAAGATCGCCGGCCTGCTGCACTGCGACCCGTCGAACGTCACGCTGCTGAGCGCCAAGCTCGAGCAACGGGGCCTGGCCGAGCGGCGCCCGCACCCTCGCGATGGACGCGTTCGCACGCTGGTCCTGACCGAGGCCGGTGAAAACGTCCGCGAACGGCTGCTCGGCACGGTGGTGAGGCAGTCGCCCCTCGCCGGCCTGACGCTCGAGGAGCAGCAACAGCTTCATGCGCTGCTCACCAAGGCGATCGACAGCGCGTAGCACCAACCGTCCAGTCGGCTCGATCGCGGCGGCGGGAACTGACGGTTCGAGGCGGAAATCATCCGCGACAGCAGGTGATCTCGTCCTTGAACTAAATCAAGCGGCACGTCGATCGGGTGTCGCGGAGTGTGTGCGCCGGCAAGCTCAGCGTCGCTGCTGGTGGGCGATCGGGTAGCCGCCGACATATGCGCCGGTGTGTAACTGATAGCGTATTGTGCGGCGCCGGGTAGGGCGCCTTGGGTGACCCCACAGCGCCGGGTCGACGGGCGTGGGTGGGGGAGCAGATGGGGAGCAGCGGGTTGCTTCCCACCGTGTTCAACGGCTTTGTTGCAAGAGCCCGTTGGCACCGGAGAGGTCACTGGTTCGATCCCAGTCCGCCCACGAGACACCGGACGCCCTCTGCCCGCACGAAGCGCGGGCCGCGGGCGTCTCGTCATTCCTGCTCCGGGGCCGAGCTCCCGGACACCCCACGGTGTTGCGGTAGCGCGCGGGGTAGTTCGCAATTGAAGGGCCGAAATTCTTGATGGGCGATGTTGTGATCGACGATGCTGCGGGCTTTGCCGGGCTGGGGTTGCGGGAGGAGCTGCTCAAGGCGCTCACCAGCCTCGGGTACGAGGAGCCGAGCCCGATTCAGCGGGAGGCGATCCCTCCCCTGCTGGAAGGGCACGACCTCGTGGGGCAGGCGGCCACGGGCACCGGGAAGACGGCCGCGTTCGCGCTGCCGGTGCTGCAGAAGATGGTGCGCGGTGCGGCCGGCGACGGGCCGGGGACGCTGGTGCTGGTGCCGACCCGGGAGCTGGCCGAGCAGGTCTCCCAGGCGGTCCACCGGTACGGCCGGGACCTGGGCGTCCGCGTCCTGCCGGTGTACGGCGGGCAGCCGATAGGGCGTCAACTGCAGGCGTTGCAGCGGGGCGTGGACGTCGTCGTCGGGACGCCGGGGCGGGTGCTGGACCACATCAACCGGTCGACGCTCAAGCTCGGCACGGTGCGCAGCGTCGTGCTCGACGAGGCCGACGAGATGCTCGACATGGGCTTCGCCGAGGACATCGAGGCGATCCTCGCCGAGACGCCGGTCGAACGGCAGACCGTGTTGTTCTCCGCGACGATGCCGCCTCGAATCGACGCCATCGCCCGCCGCCACCTGCGCGACCCCGTCCGGATCCAGATGGGCCGGCAGACCACCACCCCCGGCGAGATGCCGCTGATCCGGCAGAGCTCGTACGTCGTCGCCCGGGCGCACAAGCCCGCGGCCCTCGCCCGGGTGCTGGACGTGGAGGCGCCGTCCGCGGCGATCGTCTTCTGCCGTACCCGGCAGGAGGTCGACGAGGTGACCGAGATGCTGAACGGGCGCGGCTTCAGCGCCGAGGCCCTGCACGGCGGCATGAGCCAGGACCAGCGCGACCGGGTGATGTCGCGGCTGCGCGGCGGCAGCACCGAGTTGCTGGTGGCGACCGACGTGGCCGCCCGCGGCCTGGACGTCGAGCAGCTCACCCACGTCATCAACTACAACGTGCCGACGGCGCCCGAGTCGTACGTGCACCGCATCGGCCGGGTCGGCCGGGCGGGCCGCGAGGGTGCGGCCATCACCCTGGTCGAGCCTCGCGAGGGCCGGATGCTCAAGGCCATCGAGCGGCTCACCGGGCAGCGCATCGCGGTGGAGAAGGTCCCGACGGTGACCGACCTGCGGGCCCGGCGGATGGAACTCACCCGTTCGGCGCTGCAGGCCAGCCTGGAGAGCGACGACCTGGAGCGCTTCCGGGTGGTGCTCGACTCGCTCAGCGACGAGTTCGACTCCGAGACCGTGGCGCTGGCGGCGGTGAAGCTGGCACACGAGGCGGCCGGTGGTGACGTCGACGACGAGGAGGAGATCCCCTCGGTGGCGCGGGAGTCCCGGGCGGGCGGCCGGGATCGCGAGCCGGGGCGGGCCGACGGTGGCCGGCGTGACCGGCCCGGGGGCGGGCAGCGGTCCGATCCGGGGGCGACCCGGTTGTTCGTCGGCGTCGGCCGCCGGGCCGGCGTGCGCCCGCAGGACCTGGTCGGCGCGATCGCCGGCGAGGCGGGCATCAACTCGCGGGACATCGGGGCGATCCAGATCACCGACCGTTTCTCGCTGGTCGAGGTTCCCGAGGAGACCGCCGACCGGGTCATCGAGGCCTTGCAGCGCAGCACCATCCGGGGCCGCAAGCCCACCGTCAGGCGGGAGCGGTTCAGCCGCTGAGGTTTCAATAACTGAATCACTTGCGCCAATCGGTTTGTAATGGAAACCTATTGGCATGACTTCCGATGCCGTCTCGGCCGGCGGCGACCCCCGCCGGCTCCTCGCTGACACGCGCACCTTCGCGCGCCGGGTCCGCGTCGCCCAACGGGTGACGTGGCTGCCCCTGCTGGTGCTGGGGGTGGTGACGTTCGGCGCGATCCTGGTGCAGGCCGTCAGCCGTCCCGTCACCACCGGCTGCCGGACCACCGACGCCGGTGAGATCTGCAAGGTCTGGAATCCGGTCCTGGAGTCCTACTGGCTGGTGGCGATGGTCGCGGCCTACGTGGTGATCGCCGGTGGTTACCTGCGGGTCGCCCGGGCCCGGGGGCTCGGTTCCCGGGTCCGGCCGTACGTGATCGCCGGCGTCGCGGCCGCGGTCCTGATGTTCACCCTGATCGCCGCCGGCGCCGGTCGCTGGATCGTTCCCGACCCGCACGACCTGCTCAACCCGTCCACCTCCATCCTGGTCCTGTTCCGGCTGCTCACCGCGTCCGGCGGGATCGGCCTGGCCCTGCTGGTGCTGGCCTGGCTGGAGCGGAACGTCGCGCTGCTGCTCTTCGCCCTCGGATACCTGGCCGTGGTGCTGGTGCCGATCAACTTCGGGTGGGGCAGCCACTGGAGCGGGAAATCCGAGGGGGCGGCACAGCTGATCGTCAACGGTCTCGTGCTGCTGCTCGCCGGCGCCGGCTTCGCGCTGGCGCAACGGCTCCGGGCCTCCCGGTGACCGGGCCCGTCGACACGCCGGCCCCGGAGTCGCATCCGGTCACCGGGCTCGACGACGTGGTGCACCAGCGGGTCCGGCTCGGCATCCTGACCATCGCGCACGAGGCGCGGCGGGTCGAGTTCGGCTTCCTGCGTACCGAGCTGGGCCTGACCGGCGGCAACCTCTCCCAGCACCTGGCCGTGCTGGAGACGGCCGGCCTGGTCGGAATCGAGAAGGGCTACGAGGGCAAGCGCGGGCGCACCTGGATCAGCCTCACCACGGCCGGCGACGCCGCGCTCGCCGCGGAGATCGCACGGCTCAAGCAGCTCATCGCCCGCGTCGAGACGACCGTGCCGAGGCAAGGAGAAGCGTCATGACTCTGTCCCGCCGTGCTCCGGTGCGCCGGACGGGCGGCCGGCTGCCGGTCGTCGTGTACTCGCAGGGCGCGCACGACCATCGCTCCGACGCCACGATCGCGGTGCAGGAACCGGCCGGTCACGGCTACCTCGTGGTCACGGTGGACCACGCGTACGACTCGTTCATGGAGTTCCTCCTCGACGGGCCGAGCCGGGCCTTCCCCGAGGTGCGTTACTTGCCGTAGGAAAAGGGCGGCGGGAACGAGGAAGGGACAGATCATGGGCGGGCGTACGGCGGCGGGGCCGGTTGTCGCGGGACTGGCGAGTGTCTTCCTGGTCAGCGGGTGCGGGCCGGAGGCGATCTGCTCGTCGGGGGAGTACCCGGTGGCGGCGGTGCGCAGCTCGGCCGGGCGGGCGTGTGTCGCGGACGGACAGGAACCGCCGGCCGGGTTCGTGCGGTTCCCGGAGGGCAAGGTGCCGCAGCACGTCGACGACGAGTGGGACCGGTACTGGAGCGGGCACATGCTCGACGAGACCGGCCGCGAGGTGACCTCCTGATCAGCCGTCCAGATACTTGAGGACGGCCAGGACGCGGCGGTTGTCGTCCTCGGACTGCGGCATGTCGAGCTTGGTGAAGATGCTGTTGATGTACTTGCTGACGACCTTCTCGGTGATGTAGAGGCGGGCGGCGATGGCCGCGTTCGACCGGCCCTCGGCGATGTGACGCAGGACGTCGTGCTCGCGCGGGGTGAGGGCGGCCAGCGGGCGGCGGGCGAGCAGCTGGCTGACGACCTCGGGGTCGAACGCGGTGCCGCCCGCCGCCACCTGCTGGACCGCCTGGACGAACTGCTCGACGTCCGAGACGCGTTCCTTGAGCAGGTAGCCGACGCCGCCGCGGGTGTCGGTGAGCAGTTCGTGGGCGTACAGCGGCTCGACGTGCTGGGAGAGGATCAGCACCGGGAGGCCGGGGATCTCCTCGCGGGCCGCGATGGCCGCCTTCAGGCCCTCGTCGCTCTGGGTGGGCGGCAGCCGGACGTCGATGATCGCCACGTCGGGCCGGTGCCCGATCAGGGCGGGCAGCAGATCGGGGCCGTTGTCGACCGCCTCGACCACCTTGAAGTCGAACGCCTCGAGGAGCCGGGTGAGGCCGTCCCGCAGCAGGGTCAGGTCCTCGGCGATGACAACACGCACGGCAGCTCCATGGTCATGACGGTCGGACCGCCGGACGGGGACGAGATGATCATGGTGCCGTCGAAGGCGTTCAACCGGCGTTCGATGCCGACCAGGCCGGTGCCGCGGGAGGCGTCCGCGCCGCCGTTGCCGTCGTCGCCGACCTCGACGGTGAGCAGGTCGCCGGTGTGCCGGATCGACACCCAGGCGGACTTGGCCCGGCTGTGCCGGACCACGTTGGCCAGCGCCTCGGCGACGGCGAAGTAGACCGCCGACTCGACCGGGGTGTCGAGCCGGCCGGGCAGGTCCGAGGTGACGCCGGTGCGTACCGGCAGGCAGATCGCCAGCGCCCGGACGGCGCCCTCCAGGCCGCGCTCGGCGAGCACCGGTGGGTGTATGCCGCGGACCAGATGACGGAGTTCGACCAGGGCGTCGGTGCTGGAGGCGCGGGCCTCGGCGAGCAGTTTGATCGCGGCGTCGGGGTCACGCCTGATCAGGCGCTCGGCCAGGCCGATCGTCATGCCCACCGAGACCATCCGCGCCTGCGCCCCGTCGTGCAGGTCGCGTTCTATCCGCCGGAGCTCGGCCGCCTGCGCGTCGATGGTGTCGGCCCGGGTGGTGGTCAGGTGCGCGACCCGGAGCCGTAGCTCGGCGGACGAGGTGGGCGCGAGGAAGAGCCGGGCGAACCGGAAACTGGTCTCGCGCAGCAGCGGCGCCAGGATCAGCCCGGCGGCGAGGATCGCCAGGCCCTGCGGGAGGGCCAGCCACGCCTCGCGGTGGTCGGAGGTCGGCCAGAACAGGGCGTACCCGAACCAGACGTCGCCGAGGTACAGCCACAGGGGGAGCAGGCCGACGCCGGCCAGGCCGTACGCCACCACGGCCACGGTGATCAGCCCGAGCACCGACGCGACCAGGGCGCCGGGCAGGAGCCAGGCCATGTCGCGCCAGGTCGCCGGGTCGCTGATGATCCACCGCAGCCAGCGGCGGGTGCCCATCTCGGAGCGGGCCGGCGGGGGGTGGTACGGCCGGCGGATCGGGATGCCGGCCCGGGTGCCCAGCCGGCGTTCCAGGTCGGCACGCCAGCGGACCACGGTCGTGCTCACCTGGAGGACGTCGGTGCCGAGCACCGGAAGGGGACTGAGCACCAGGCCCGTCAGCCACAGCCCGAGCACCGGCACGTTGAGCGTGGCGAGGCCGACGGCGTAAACACCGTCAGCTGTCGCGCTCAACCCGGTCAGTAACCGGCGCAAGGGGGTCATGCGTCCATCATCCCGCACAAGGGGTGCTGGCACCCCATCGACGTAGGGGGCCAATACTCCTGATGGACGGGCCGGAACCTTCGATACTGAAGACATGACCGTAACCACGGCGCGACCTCGCTCTACCACCCGGAGTGACTTCGCCGAGTTGAACAAGCGAGTCACCGCACGGGGTCTGATGGAGCGGCAGCCGGCCTACTACGCCGTCCGCCTGAGCCTCGTGGCGCTGATGATGGCCGGCGGGTGGACCGCGTTCTTCCTGATCGGGTCGTCCTGGTGGACGCTGCTCGTGGCGGTCTTCCTCTCGATCTCGTTCGCGCAGACGGCGCTGGTCGCGCACGATCTCGCCCACCGGCAGATCTTCCGGACGAAACGCCCCAGCGAAATCCTCGGGCGGATCATCGCCAACATCGGCGTGGGCATGAGTTACGGCTGGTGGATGGACAAGCACACCCGCCACCACAACAACCCCAACCATGACGACCTCGACCCCGACGTGGCGCCCGAGGTGCTGATCTGGGCCACGGAGTCGGCGATCGGCCGGCGTGGGCTGGCGGCGTTCGTGACGCGTCACCAGGCGGGGCTGTTCTTCCCGCTGCTGACCCTGCTGGGCATCGACCTGAAGGTCTCCAGCGTCAAGGCGCTGCGAGCCGGTGTGGTGAAGCGGCCGGTCCTGGAGTCCGTCCTGCTGGCGGTGCACGCCGTCGTCTACCTCACGTCGCTGTTCGTCGTCCTCTCGCCGCTGCAGGCGGTCGCCTTCCTGGTCGTGCACCAGGCGGTCTTCGGCGTGTACCTGGGCATGACCTTCGCGCCCAACCACAAGGGGATGCCGCACCCGACCGGCGACGAGGACTACTTCCGCAAGCAGGTGCTGACCTCACGGAACGTGAAGGGCGGCTGGTTCGTCGACGTGGCGCTGGGCGGTCTCAACTACCAGATCGAGCACCACCTCTTCCCCGGGATGCCGACCCCGAACCTGCGCAAGGTTCAGCCGATGGTGCAGGCCTACTGCGAGGAGATCGGTGTCTCGTACGAGCAGACCACGCTGATCGAGTCGTACCGCCAGGCGCTGCGTCACCTGCACGAGGTGGGCGAGCCGCTGCGCGCCGCCCGTTCCTGACAGCTCGCTTGTTCCTCGGCCCGCGACCGGCAAGGCCGGTGGCGGGCCGAACTGCTGGACGTCGGCTCTGGTCAGGATGGCGGGCACGGACCACGAGGACGGCGCCGTCCTGCCGGCCCTTCGCGTGCCGCGGTGAGCCGGCGGCGCCTGACCATGGGGGCTACGGTTACCGGACCGACCCCACGACGTCAGGACACACCGTGACCGACCTTCCGATCTGGAGGTCCCAGGTTCACGATCAGGGCGACTCCCGCACCGTGACCATCAGCGGTGAACTCGACCTCACCGTGGCGGGCGATCTCCGCCAGATGCTGATCGCGCAGCTCGACCGCGCGGGCACCACGGGCGTGAACGCCGAGCTGTCCGCGGTGACGTTCCTCGATTCGGCCGGCCTCGGCGCGCTCATCGGCGCCTTCCAGCACGCCGACCAGCTCGGCCGGGGCTTCACCGTCAGCGGCCCGGTGCAGGGCGTCCAGCGGGTCATGCAGATCGCCGGCGTCTACGACCTGCTCACCGTCGGTGACGTGCGGCGTTCTCAGCCGGGCTGAGATCCGGCTGAGCCCCGGGGTGGGCTCGCCGGCGCGCACGCGGGATGATCGGACCCGTGGGGGACTCGGCGGTGCGGCTGCGGGTCAGGCTGCTCGGCGCCTTTGAGGTGCGCCGTGGCGAGGCCGTCGCGCCCGTTCCCGGCGCCCGGGCGCGGGGGCTGCTCGTCCGGCTCGCGCTGGCCGGCGGCCGGGCGGTCGCCCCCGGCACACTGGTCGAGGTGCTCTGGCCGCAGGAGGGCCCGGCCGACCCGGCGAACGCTCTCCAGTCCCTCGTGTCCCGCCTGCGCCGGATGCTCGGCGACGCGGGCTCGGTCGCCCAGGTGGACGGCGGCTACCGGCTCGCCGTCGACGCGGGCGACGTGGACGCGCTGCGTTTCGAACGGCTGGCCGCGGACGGCCGGGACCGGCTGCGAGCCGGTGATCCGCTGGGCGCGGCGGCGCTGCTCGGGGAGGCCGCGGAGCTCTGGGGCGAACCGGACGCGATCCTCGCGGTGGCGCCGGGGACGGCCGCCCGGCTGCGGCATCTGGCGGTCGAGGCCGGCGCCGATCTGGCCGAGGCCGAGCTCAAGCTGGGCCGCGCGGAGGATGCCGCCGAGCGCCTGGACACCCTGCTCGCGGCGCAGCCCGCGCACGAGCGGGTCGCCGCGCTCAGGATGGACGCGCTGGCCGCCCAAGGGCGACAGGCAGAGGCTCTGGACCTTTATGAGCGCGTACGCGAGGAACTGGCCGACCGTCTCGGCGCCGACCCGGGCGCCGCGCTGCGGGAACGGCACCTGCGCCTGCTGCGTACCGGATCATCGGTCGTGGCAACCGCGGAGCCGGCGCCGAGCAACCTGCCCGCGCCGCTGACCAGCTTCGTCGGCCGCGACGACGACGTCGCCCGGATCGACGCCCTGCTCGCCGCGGGACGCCTGGTGACCGTGGTCGGCCCGGGCGGGGCGGGCAAGACCCGGCTCGCGGTGGAGGCGGCCCGCCGGCGCCGGCACGAGTACCGGGACGGCACCTGGCTGGTCGATCTGACCTCGGTGACCGAACCGGCGAAGGTGGGCGCCGCGATGCTGGCCGCGATCGGGTTGCGTGGCGCGGCGCTGTTCGAGGTGGCCGGCCGGATGCGCGCCGAGGGCGACGAGCTGGGCGTGCTCGCCGAGCAGCTGGGCGGCCGGGAGTGCCTGCTGGTGGTGGACAACTGCGAACACCTGATCGACGCCGTGGCGCACCTGATCGCGGCGTTGCTGCCGCGCTGCGCGGGCGTGCGGGTGCTGGCGACCAGCCGGGAGGCGCTCGCGGTCGGCGGCGAGGCGCTGGTGCCGCTCGGCCCGCTCACCGTGCCGGAGCCGGACGACGACGTGGTCCGGGCCCGGCGCACCTCGTCGGTGCGGCTGTTCGTCGAGCGGGCGGCGGCGGTGCGCCCCGGTTTCGAGGTGGACGAGGCGAGCGTCGGCGACATCGCGAAGGTGGTGCGCGGGCTGGACGGCATGCCGCTGGCCCTCGAGCTGGCGGCGGCCCGGCTGCGCACGCTGTCACTGCCCGATCTGGCGGCCGGGCTGTCCGACCGGTTCCGGCTGCTCGGCACCGGCAACCGGACGGCCTACCCCCGGCATCGCACGCTGCGCGCGGTGATCGCCTGGAGCTGGGATCTGCTGGGCGCCGACGAGCGTACGGTGGCCGAACGGGTCTCGGTCCTGCCCGGCGGCGTCACGCCCGACTCGGCCGTCGCGGTCTGCGCCGGCACCGGCGTGCCCGCGGCCGACGTCCCCGACCTGCTCGCCGCCCTGGTCGACCGGTCGCTGCTGCAGCTCGCGCCCGGCCAGGGGCGGTACCGGATGCTGGAGACCCTGCGCGAGTACGGCGTCGAACGGCTCGCCGAGCGGGACACGCTCGGGGAGGCGCGGAGCCTCGCGGCCGGCCACCTGTCCCGGCTGGTGGCCCGGTACGACCCGCAGCTGCGCGGCGCCGGCCAGCTCACCGCGATGCGGGTGCTGCGCGCCGAGTACGACAACGCGCTCGCCGCCCTGCGCCACCTCTGCGACACCGGCGACCCGGGCGCGGTCAAGCTGGCCCTGAACCTGTCCTGGTACTGGCAGATGTTCGGCCGGCACCAGGACGCGGTCTACTGGCTGGGCGAGGCCCTCGCCGTGCCGGCCCGCCGGGAGGGCCTCGATCGGACCATCGCCGAGGCGTTGCGGCAGCTCAACATCATCGCCGGCCGGGCCGGGTCGACCATCGAGGCGATCAAGGAGCACGAGACCCGGCTGCGCGCGCTCGCCGGCCGGCTGGCCGGGTATGCGTCGTTGCCGGGCATGGCCGCGCCGCTGGCCGCGGTGACCTACTTCTTCCTCGACGACGACGAGTCGGGGGAGGCCATCCTCCAGCGCCTGATCGACGGGCCGGACCCGTGGATGGCCGGGCTCGCCCGGCTGTTCCGGTGCCAGCAGGCCGAGAACCGGGGCGACACCGACCAGGTCCGCGTCAACGTGGCCGAAGCGCTGGCGTGCTTCGGGGCGGCCGGCGACCGCTGGGGCCTGGCCACGGCGTTGCCGATGCGCGCGATGCTGCGCCAGTACGACGGCGACCTGGACGGCGCCTTCGCCGACCTGAGCCAGGCCAAGCTGCTGGCCTCCGAGTTCGGATCGCTGAGCATCAACGACGAGATCTTCATCGACCTGCGCTGGGTCGACCTGAACATGCGCCGCGGTGACACCGAGGCGGCGCTGGCGGTCCTGGAGTCGGCGCAGGACCGGGCGCTGCGGAGCTCCACGCCGGAACTGACCGTCCTGATCGACGCGCTGGAGGCCGGGATCCGGGCGCGGGTCGGCGACCTGGACCGGGCGACGGAACTGGTCGAGCGGGCCGAGGCGGCGATGGCGGCGATGTTCGAGTTCGGCGGCGATCACGGCCGGGCGCTGACCGGCTCGGTGCGGGCGTGGCTGTGCGTGCGGCGGGGCGACGGGCCGGGCGCCGAGAAGGCTCTGGCCATCGCGTACGCGGCGGCGGTGGAGAGCCGGGACATGCCGATCCTGTCGATGGTGGCGGTGACCGCGGCCCACCTGGCCGAGCTCTACGGGCAGCACCGGGAGGCGGCGCTCCTGCTCGGGTCGGCGGCCCGGCTGCGGGGCGCCCACGACCGCAGCGACCCGGAGATCCGTGAGCTGAGCGGCCGCTGCCGGGCGGCCCTGGGTGAGGCCGCCTTCGCCGCCGCGTACTCCCAGGGGTGGGAGCTGGACGGGAAGACGGCCTCGACCCAGGTCGATCCGGCGCGGCTGCGTCAGGCCCTCATGCCCGGCGGGCGTAACCCCGCAGAGCCAGCGGCACGAACACCAGCAGCAGACCGGCCATCCACGCCAGCGTGACCACCAGGTGGCTCGCCACCGGGCCGCCGATGAGCAGGCCGCGGATCGTGCTGACCAGCGGCGTGATCGGGTTGACGTGCACGAACCACTGCAGCCAGCCGGGCAGCGTGCTGGTCTGCACGAACACGTTGCTGCCGAACGACAGCGGGAAGACCAGCAGGAACATCAGGCCCTGCACGGCGCCGGGGGTGCGGACCAGCATGCCGACCCACACCGAGATCCAGCAGAAGCAGAGGCCGAAGGCGACGGACAGGCCGACCGCGGCCAGCGCCGGGACGAACCCGGTCTGCACCCGGAAGCCGATCAGCATGCCGAAGCCCAGCATGACCACGCACACGGTCAGGTAGCGGACGATGTCGGCGGCGACCGCGCCGACCAGCGGCGCCGAGCGGGCCACCGGCAGGGACCGGAAGCGGTCGAAGACGCCCTTCTCGATGTCGGCGTTGAGGTTCTGGCCGAGCGCGATGCCGCCCATCGCCAGCGACTGGGCGAGCATGCCGGGCAGCAGGAACTGCAGGTAGCCGGCCCGGTCGCCGCCGGAGATGGCGCCGCCGAACAGGTAGGTGAACAGCAGCAGGAAGATCACCGGCTGCAGGGTCACGTCGAGCAGCGCCTCGGGGGTGCGGGCGGTCTTGATCAGGCTGCGGCGCGCGAGGGCCGTGGCGTGCCGCAGGAGCGCGGCCGCGGACCCGCCACGGGGGTGGTCGAGGGTCGCGTCGAGGGTGGTCATACGAGCTCCTTGGCGGGGACGCCTTCGGTCAGGGAGTGGAAGACCTCGTCCAGGCTGGGCAGGTGCAGGGCCAGGTCGGTGACCTCGATGCCGGCCCGGCGCAGGGCCGGCACCGCGATGTCGAGGGCGGTGTCGCCGGTGACCGGGACGGAGACCGCGCCGGGGCGGGCGCCGGCGGCGGTGTCGGGCGAGGAGGAGGTGCCGGGGGCGGCCACGGCGTCGAGGATCCGGAGCACGTCGGGCACCCGGGACTCCTCGGCCGGGCGTACCCGCAGCGTCAGGCCGCCGACCCGGCGCTTGAGCCCGTCGGGGGAGTCGTGCGCGATCACCCGGCCCTTGTCGATCACCACGATCTCGTCGGCCAGCGCGTCGGCCTCCTCCAGGTACTGCGTGGTGAGCAGGACGCTGGCGCCCTGGGTGACCTGGTTGCGGACGACGCCCCACATGTCCTCGCGCTTGGCCGGGTCGAGGCCGGTGGTCGGCTCGTCGAGGAAGATCACCTCGGGGTGGCCGACCAGGCTCGCGGCCAGGTCGAGGCGGCGGCGCATCCCGCCGGAGTAGGTCTTGGCCATCCGCCCGGCGGCCTCGGCGAGGTCGAACCACTCGAGCAGCTCGGCGGCGCGGCGCCTGGCGTCGGAGGTCCGCAGGTCGAGCAGCTGGCCGATGAGCACCAGGTTCTGGGTGCCGGTCAGGTCCTCGTCGACCGAGGCGTACTGGCCGGTGAGCCCGATTCGCCGGCGTACCCGTTGAGGTTCCTTCAATACGTCGATGCCGGCCACGAACGCGCTGCCGGCGTCCGGGCGCAGCAGGGTGGCGAGCACCCGGACGGCGGTGGTCTTCCCGGCGCCGTTCGGACCCAGCACGGCGAGCACGGTGCCGCGGCGCATCGTCAGGTCCACGCCGTCGAGCGCCTGGGTCTTGCCGAACCGCTTGCGGAGTCCTTCCGCCCGTACCACGAGATCAGTCATGCCCCCGAGAGTGGCGGGCGCCGCTGGCACGGACCGCACACGGCGCTGTCACCGGGCTGGCACGAAACTGTTGCACCGTTGCGCGCGATTCGTCCGAACGGACTAGGGAAGTCAGACCGGTTGGCCATTCATTCACCTGATGTTCGGGTGAATGGGGTATCGCGAGTTTGGCTCGCTTGCCCCTCCCTCGTACGGTACTCACGCGTAGCCATCCGTCGATATGACACGGATGGGCGCAAACGGGGAGAACGAATGATCGCGCATCGGCTTTACCGGGCGCTGCCGCGGAACTATCGGCTTCGTCTGGTCAATCTACTGCCGCCGCACCGGCGACTGTGGCTGGTCCGCAGGCTGACCCGCCTGGGCGGACGGCGCACCTCCGCGCCCATCGGCTCGGTGGTGCCCGCACGCGACGCCGGGACCACGGTGCACGCCACTGTCTCGGACAACGCGTCGCCGGCTTCGGCCCTGCTGCGCAACCTGAACGCGGTGGTCGCCGCGCTGGAGACGGCGGGCATCGACTACTTCTGCTTCCGGCACGCCGACGAGCTGCGCAGCGCCGTCGGGGTCGCGGCGGCCGACCGTGATCGCACCATCGCGCTGCTGCACAGTGCCCCCGAGCTGCGTGGGGCCACCGTGGAGCAGGGCGATCTCACCGAGACGGAGTTCCGCGTCCGCCGGGGCGGCAAACGCGCGGTCCGGGTCTACTTCCCGGTCACCGACCCGCACGCGACGACCGTGCTCGGCGCCGGCGTGGCCTGCGAGATCGAGTTCTGGCGCCGGATCAAGGGCGTCGGCGGCGCACCGGACATGATCGTGACGCCGCGCCGCAACGCCGTCGCGTCCGAGCTGCCGGCCGTCGCCGAGTCCGTGCGGGCCGACGCGAGCACCCTGCTGCCGTTGCTGCCGCACGGCTCGGGCACCACCACCTACCGGTCTCGTCCCGAGTACGCCGGGACGCCGTCGGACTCCGTGACCTTCCCGATCGACGTCGTCTACACCTGGGTCGACGGCAGCGACCCGGACTGGATGCACCGCAAGAACGCGGCGCTGGCCCAGATCGGGCGCGCGCAGATCAACGAGATCGCCGCCAACTCGTCCCGCTTCACCAGCCGCGACGAGCTGCGCTACTCGTTGCGATCGATCGTGTCGTTCGCGCCGTGGGTGCGGCGGATCTTCCTGGTCACCGACGACCAGCTGCCGCCGTGGCTGGACGAGTCGCACGGCATGGTCACCGTGGTCAGCCACCGCGAGCTGTTCGGGGCGACCGGCAAGCTGCCCACCTTCAACAGCCACGCCATCGAGTCCCGGCTGCACCACATCAACGGGCTGGCCGAGCACTTCATCTACTTCAACGACGACATGTTCCTCGGCCGGCCGCTGCGCGCGTCGAAGTTCTTCCACGGCAACGGGATCGCCAAGTTCTTCCCGTCCAGCGCCCAGCTCGCTGCGGGGCCGCCGACGGTCTACGACGCCCCGGTCACCGCGGCCGGCAAGAACAACCGGTCGCACATCGAGGAGCGGTTCCGGCGCACCATCACGCAGAAGATGCAGCACGTCCCGTACGCGCTGCAGAAGAGCGTTCTCCAGGAGATCGAGGACAAGCTGCCGGACGAGGTGCTGCAGACCGCGGCGCACCAGTTCCGCCACCCGGGCGACCTGTCCATCCCGTCGTCGCTGCAGCACTACTGGGCGTACCACACTCGGCGGGCGGTGCCGGGGACGATCAAGTACACCTACGCCGACCTGGCGCACCCGTCCACCCCGGTGCAGCTGGCGTTCCTGCTGGCCCGCCGGCACTGCGACGTGTTCTGCCTGAACGACACCGAGTCGGCCGAGGTGGCCCTGGCCGAGCAGGCGGCGATGCTGGCCGACTTCCTGCCGCGGTACTTCCCGTTCCGGGCCCCGTTCGAACTGTCCGACGTGGACACCGAGCGGCTGGCCGGGCTGAGCGCCAGCGAGATCGCGCAACGGCGCGGCATCGGCGCCACCGTGACCGGCCTGACCATTCCCGAGCAGTCCCGGCGGACCCCCGCACCAGGAGCCATCCGTGCCTGAGATCGTCATCAACCTGCACCCGCGCCAGGTGCACGAGCACCCGCACCTCACGCCGGTCGAGGCTCGGGCACTGAACCTGGCCGCGGTCACCGACGCGCTCACCGCGGCCGGGGTCGACCACTTCGTCGTCCGCGGGATGGACGACCGTACGCCCGTGGTGGGAGTCCTGGACGAGGACCGTGCGGCCGTGCTGGCGGCACTTCCCCGGACCGACTACGTGACGTCCGTGCTGCCCCGCCCCGCGGTCCGCGACCAGCTCCACCCGGCGAAGGCCGGCAGCACCTGGCGCAAGCTGGCCGAGGCCACCGTGCTGCGGATGGTCTGGTTCCGCGCCGACCCGACCCACCACCTGGTGCTCGGCCCCGAGTACGGCTGTGACGTCGAGTTCTGGAAGCGCACCGAGGACGACCGCCTGGTGGCGCCCCGCCCGAACCGGGTGGCGAAGGTGCTGCCCGCCGCGAGCGTCAACGTGGACGTGCCCGCCTCGGTCTTCACCCGGCTGCTTCCCCGGGGCGGCGCCTCGACCCTGCGGACCCGGCCGGAGATGGGTGTCACGCTGCCCGGCGAGATCGACTTCCCGATCGACGTCGTCTACACCTGGGTGGACGGCCAGGACCCGGAGTGGCAGCGGCGGCGGGCCGAGATCACCGGCGAGTCGTACCACGCCGAGGCGTCCAGCGCGGCCCGCTTCCTCAACCGCGACGAGCTCAGGTACTCGATGAGGTCGCTGCACGCGTACGCGCCGTGGGTCCGCAATGTCTTCGTCGTCACCGACGATCAGGTGCCGGCCTGGCTGGACACCACGCACCCCAACGTGCGGGTGGTCAGCCACAAGGAGATCTTCAGCGACCCCAGCGTGCTGCCGGTCTACAACTCGCACGCGATCGAGAGCCAGCTGCACCACATCGACGGGCTGGCCGAGCACTTCCTCTACTTCAACGACGACATGTTCATCGGGCGGCCGCTCGCCCCGCAGGCGTTCTTCCTCTCCAGCGGGCTGTCCAAGTTCTTCTTCTCGCAGAGCCGGGTGCCGATCGGCCCGATCACCGAGGCTGACACCCCGGTCGACGCGGCGTGCAAGAACAACCGGCGGCTGATCGAGGACCGGTTCGGCACGACCATCACGCAGGTGTTCGAGCACGTCCCGTACCCGTTGCGGCGCAGCGTGATGACCGAGATCGAAGAGACCTTCCCCGACGAGTACGCCCGGACGATGGCTTCCCGGTTCCGCAGCATGACGGACCTGTCACCGGTGTCGAACCTGCACCACTACTACGCCTTCCAGACCGGCCGCGCGCTGCCCGGATCCGTGAAGTACGGCTACGTCCAGCTCGCCGTCAGCGACCTCGCGCAGCGGCTGGCCCGGGCGCTGGCCCGCCGGGACTGGGACGCGTTCTGCCTCAACGACGCGTTCTCCACCGAGGAGGAGATGCTCGCCCAGCACGCGGTGCTGCACCCGTTCCTCGAGGCCTACTTCCCGGTGCCCAGCCCGTACGAGAAGAGCTGACCGCCGTGCGCGTCTCCATCCTGGTGCACAACGTCTACGGCGTCGGCGGCACCAACCGCACCGTGATCAACCTGGCGGACGGCCTGGTCCAGCGCGGCCACAAGGTCGAGATCGTGTCGATCCTGCGCCGGCTCGACGAGCCGATGCTCGCCGTGCCGGCCGGGGTCGCCCTGGTGCCGCTGGTCGACCTGCGCCCGCACAAGGCGGACCGGGACGACAGCCGCGGCCGGGAGATGTCGGCCGTCGTCCCGATCGAGGAGGAGTTCGCCCGGTTCTACAGCCGCCTCACCGACGAGCGGATCGCCGCCCACCTGGCCCGGTCCCGCTCCGACGTGGTGATCGGCACCCGGACCGCGCTCAATCTGTACGTCGCCCGGTCGGGCCGCCCCGGCACCGTGCGGATCGCCCAGGAGCACATGACCCAGTCGCTGATCCCGGAGTCGGTCCGTGCCGAGATGCGGCGGCACTACGGCGTCCTGGACGCCGTGGTCACCGTCACCGAGGCGGACGCCACCGCGGTCCGGGACACCCTCGGCCCCGGCGGCCCGCCGGTGAGCGCCGTCCCGAACAGCGTGCCGGCCCCGGCGGTCGCCCCCGCGGACGGCGCCAGCAAGATCATCGTCGCGGCCGGTCGGCTGGACTCCATCAAGCGGTACGACCTGCTGGTGCGCGCGTTCGCCCGGGTCGTCGAGGAACGCCCGGACTGGCGGCTGCGCATCTACGGCTCCGGCAACCAGTTCGGCCGGATCCGCGCGCTCGCCGCCGACCTCGACCTGCACAACCACGTGCAGATGATGGGCAGCTACGCGCCCCTCGAGGCCGAGTGGGTCAAGGGCAGCATCGCGGCGGTGACCTCCGACCACGAGTCGTTCGGCATGACCATCGTGGAGGCCATGCGCTGCGGCGTCCCGGTGGTCAGCACGGACTGCCCGGTCGGCCCGCGCGAGATCATCCGGCACGGCGTGGACGGGCTCCTGGTTCCGACCGGCGACGTCGACGCGATCGCCGACGGCCTGCTCCAGCTGATCAACGACGACTCGCTGCGCGTCCGGCTCGGCCGGGCGGCCCTCGAGAACTCCCGGCGCTACGACCCGCTCGTCGTCTCCGGGATGCACGAAAGCCTCTTCGGCGGCGGCACCACCCCGTTGAGCCGGATGCGGGACAAGGCCGGCCGGCTGCTCGCGGGCCTCCGGCGTTCGTCCGAAGCGGCGCCGGTCGCGGACTGCACGATGACCGGCAACCGGATCGTCGTGTCCGCGCCGGACGCCTCCCACCTGCTCTTCCGGGCTCGCGCGGACAAGCGCACCGTCCTGCTGCCCCTGTCGGACGGGACCGCGGAGTTCGACGCCGACGGGACGCTGCTCGACGAGGGACGCTGGGACCTGTTCCTGTCCGACCGGGCCGGCCTCCGCACCCGCCGGTTGCGCGCCGGGCTGCTCGACGTCCGGGGCCTGCTGTCCTCGGGTTCCTCGCCGGGGCCCTTCGCGCGTAACGTCCCTTATCGGACGGCCGACGGTCATCTGGCGGTAGGCGTCTGGCGGCGCGAGCGGCACGCCGAGTTTGAGGACATCGGGTACGGCGAGGACGTCATCACCGTGCGCGGACGGCTGATCGGGTCGTCGTTCGGCGGCGCGGCGCCGGAACTGGTGCTCACCCGGCGCGGCGACCATCCGGCCACGCTCGCGGTGGCGGGAACCTCCGATGACGACGGTGACTTCGCCGCGGACGTGCCTCTGGCCGAGCTGGCCGCGCTGCGCCTGCTGCGGCACGAGGACTGGGACGTCGAGGTGCGCCCGGCCGGCGGTGGCTGGTCGGCGCCGGTGGCCCGGCTGATGGACGACATCATCGAGCGCAAGAAGGTGTTCGTCTACCCGCCGATGCGCGTCGACGACGAGCCACCCCTGGAGCTCTACGAGGAGTCGCCCCGGCCGGAGGTGCGCGTCAAGCCGTACTGCACGGTCAACAGCGGCCTGTCGTTCATCATGTCCGACCGGGCGTAGGACCCTGGCTCCAGGGCCCGAAGCCGTCGTCGGTCGCGCGCTTCACGTGCAGCCGGCCGTCCTGCCCGAGCACCGCGAGGACGAGCCGGCCGTCCCGGTCGGCGGCCAGCGCCGGAGCGCCCACGATCGGGCCGGGCAGGCGCTGCCACCTCGGCCGGTTCTTGTCGTCCTTGTCGCCGGGCAGCGCCAGCGACGTGGTGTACCGGGCGTTGCGTGCCACCAGCACCAGGTCCTGGGCGCCGGCGTCCGCCCGCCCGACCGTCGCGATCGGACCGGTGCCGCCGTGCCCGCCCAGGTCGGCGGGCGCGCCCGGCCAGCCCTTGTCGCCCTCGTGCTCGCGCAACGCCTCGACCTTCGACGAGCGCGGCCGCCGGAAGTAGGCGCAGACGCGTCCGCCGGCGGTCTCCACCGCGGTGAGGGCGCCGCTGGCCGCCGGGGTCTCCCGTGACGGATGCGCGGCGACGAGCGGCCCGCCGGGCTGTTCCTGCCGCCAGCGGTAGATCTGCCTCTTGCCCGGCACGAGCACCTCGACCAGGCCCGCCCGGGTGGTCATCGCCGCCGGGACGTCCTGCACCAGGGTGTCGCTGAGCGCCGCCCAGGGCGTCCAGCCGCCGTCCCCGGTCTCGTGCCGCACCGAGAGCGAGCCCCGCCCGTTGCGGACCACCACCCACAGCCGGCCCGTGCCGTCCACAGTGGCCGCCGGAACACCGACCTCACGCTGGAGGACCTCGTCGTCGGTCGGGCCGTCGAGGGACGTCCAGGCGCCGAAGGCGCCACCCTCGCGGACCGCGTGCACGACGTCGACCCGGACCCTGCCGCGGTCCAGCTCGGTGCGGCGCAGACAGACCAGATGGGTACGCCCGTCGGCGCCCGCCGCGAGCACCGGCGACGGGGCGATCCAGCCGCCGCCGAGCCGCTCGGGGGAACCCCACGTCCCGTCGCCCGCCTCACTCCACACGGTCGCGCGGCCGGCCAGGGCGGCGACCGCGACCAGCGTGCCGCCGGCGTCCCGGGCGAGCCAGGCGGTCGTGGGCCGGTATCGCTCGGCGGTGCTGTAGATGTGCGTGCTGCGGAACGGGTCCGGCCCGAGCTGGCGGTCGCCGCAGTCGGGTTCGTCGCAGGTCCCGTCGGCGCCCGCGTACGTCTCCACGTACGTGCCCTTCTCGGACACCACGTCCTTGCTCAGGTTGTACTGCCAGAACCGGTTCGCGTACGCCCGGTAGTGCTCGACGACCGGTGTGCCCGGGGACTGCTCCACCGCGGCCATCGTGAACCGGGCCGTGGCGGTGTGGTCGGCGTGGTCCGAGACGACGTGACCGGGCTTGCCCCAGTCGTGCTCCGGGTCCGGGTCCAGGGTGCGGACGACCGCCGGCGCGTGGCGGCGGATCAGCTCGGCCAGGCAGCCGATCAGCGCGGCCCGGGTGACCCGCTGCACCGGCCGGGGGAGCAGCAGCGAGGGCCGGGTGGGCGCGCTCTCGATCTCGCCGCTCCACAGCGGAGCCATGGTGCCCCGGCTCTCGATCTGCGCCACGTTCAGTAGATAGAGCTGGACCCGGGGCGCCGCGGCCAGCACGTAGTGCTCCACGGTCAGCCCGTCCGGCATCGCGACCACGGCCCGGTCCCACCTGCTGTCGGTGGGCAGACCGGCCATTCGCGCGTACGCCCGGCGCAGCCCGTGGTGGCGCGCGGTGGAGTAGCCGGTGAAGTCGACCGGCGTCTGCTCGCGGTCCGGGTCGTCGGTGTCGACGTTGCGGCCGTCACCCTCGGCCGCGGTGACCACCACGCTGACCACCTCGGCGTGGCCGCGCCTGATCGCCTGCGACACGTTGGGGTTCAGGAAGTAGAGGTCGTCGTCCGGGTGCGCCACGATGCTCAGCGTCGGCCCGGTCTCCCAGGCGTCGCCGCCCTTGTCGCCGCCGACGCGCCCCGAGGCCGGCGTCGACAGCAGCGCCGTCCCGCTCCCGGCCGCCGACAACGCCAGCATCAGCCGGCGGCTGAGACGCACTCCCCGATTCGCCACCATGCCCCCGTCTGTCGGCGACACACGGTAGCGGACCAGGTCCAACAGCCTGGCCCCGGGGGACGAGGCCGCCGGGGCGGCCGGCCATGGGCTGCACCCACACCGCGACAGATCGTCGCACCGGCGGATCGGAGAAAGGCGGCGTTTATCCGGCGCGGGGGCCGGAGGAGGCCGAACCCGGCCAGGAGCAGCGAGAGCACCACGAACCCGGCCAGCTCGATCCACTGGAACGCCCAGTACCGGCTGCCCGGCTGGTAGGTGTGCTGCCCGTGCAGCCGGCGATCCGGGAGTCGTAGAAGGCGCGGATCCCGGTGCCCAGGTGAACGAGGTAGACCGCGAGCAGCGCCAGGGCGCCCGGACAGCGCCGGGCCGCCGGACAGCGCCGGGCCGCCGGGCGTTTCCACACAGAGCTGACCCTCCGCCCGCCCGCATCGCTCGCTCCACCCGCGCCGCCGCGCCCGAAGGTTTGTGACGCGGCCGGGATCGGGCTGTCGCGCGAACCCGCGGAGGCGGTCGAGGAGGCCATCCGGGAGGCCTTCGGGCACGGGCCCTCGACCGCCGACACCGACAACGACCGGCTCGTCGGGTGGATCACCGGCGCCGGGGAGACGATGTATCCATGAATTTCCTCTGGGGCGTCGCCACGTCCGGACATCAGACCGAGGGCGGCAACAGCGACAGCGACACGTGGTTCGCCGAGCACGTCACGCCGACCGTCTTCCGCGAGCCGTCCGGCCCGGCCTGCGACGGATTCCACCGGTGGCGGGACGACCTCGACCTCGTCGCCGGGATGGGCCTGACCGCGTACCGCTTCTCGGTCGAATGGGCACGCGTCGAGCCGGTCGAGGGTTCGTTCTCCGCCGCGGCCTTGGACCACTACGCCGCCATCGTGAACCGGTGCGTCGAGCTCGGCCTGGCGCCGGTGGTGACCTTCAACCACATGACCTGCCCGCACTGGTTCGCGGCGCGCGGGGCCTGGCTGGATCCCGCGTCCGCGTCGCTGTTCGCGCGTTACTGCGGCGTGGTCATGGACCGGTTCGGCGCCTCGATCTCGCACGCCGTGACCCTGAACGAGCCCAACCTGCCACGCCTGCTCTCCTGGAGCCCCCTGCCGCCCGAGATCCGCGAGCTGGAACGGGCCACGTTGGACGCCGCCGGCAAGGCCGCCGGGGTGCACCGCTACCGCCTGACCAACGTCGTCCTCCCCGAGGAGTTCGACGCGATGGAGGAGGGCCAGGCCGTCGCCCACGTGGCGGCCCGGGAGGCGATCAGGTCCCGCCGCCCCGACCTGCCCGTCGGCCTGAGCATCGCCGTCGTCGACGACCAGGCCGTGGGCTCGGCCGACATCCGCGATCACAAGCGATCCGAGGTGTACGGACGATGGCTGCGTTCCGCCGCGGAGGACGACTTCATCGGCGTGCAGAACTATGAACGCGCCCGCTACGACGGCGACGGGCCGCTGCCGCCGCCGTCGGGAGCCGTGCTCAATCAGCTGGGCTCGGACATCTACCCGCCGTCGCTCGGCAACGCGATCCGGTACGTGCACGCCGAGGCCGGGGTGCCGGTCTTCGTCACCGAGCACGGCATCGCCACCGAGGACGACACCCAGCGCGCGGCGTTCCTGGAGCCCGCCCTGGCCGGCCTGCGCGAGGCGATCGACGACGGGGTGCCGGTGCTGGGGTACCTGCACTGGACCCTGCTCGACAACTTCGAGTGGATCTTCGGGTACGGGCCCAAGCTCGGCCTGGTCGAGGTGGATCGGCAGAGCCTCGCGCGTACGCCGAAGGCGAGCTCCGCCGAGTACGCCCGCATCGTCCGGGCCGCCTCGGGTCCGTGATCGACGCCGGTCTGCGCACCGCCGCACGCTCCGGCAGATCCTCAGCGCCCGGCTCGCCATAGGTAAGCAGAGCAAAGGGCCCGCCGAGGAGCCGCCGCTTCGCGGCGGTGATCGATCAGGAATCGAGAAACAACTGACGCCCGGCGCCTCTAGCATTGCCGCCATGAGCAGGGTGCATGCGGCGGACAGCCATGATCTGATCCGGGTTCACGGGGCGCGGGTCAACAACCTCAAGGACGTCAGCGTCGAGATCCCGAAGCGGCGGCTGACCGTCTTCACCGGCGTGTCCGGCTCGGGCAAGAGTTCGCTGGTGTTCGGCACGATCGCGGCCGACTCGCAGCGGCAGATCAACGAGACCTACAGCGCGTTCGTGCAGGGCTTCATGCCGACGCTGGCCCGCCCGGACGTGGACGTGCTGGACGGGCTGACCACCGCGATCCTGGTCGACCAGCAGCGGATGGGCTCCGACCCGCGGTCGACGGTCGGCACCGCCACCGACGCCAGCGCGATGCTGCGCATCCTGTTCAGCCGGCTCGGCAAGCCGCACATCGGCTCGGCGCAGGCGTTCTCGTTCAACGTCGCGTCGGCGTCCGGCAGTGGCGCGGTCACCTTCAACAAGGGCGGCCAGCAGACCAAGGAGCGGCGCAGCTTCAGCATCACCGGCGGCATGTGCCCGCGCTGCGAGGGCCGGGGTTCGGTCACCGACTTCGACCTCACCCAGCTGTACGACGACAGCAAGTCGCTGAACGAGGGCGCGCTGATCATCCCCGGCTACAGCATGGAGGGCTGGTTCGGGCGCATCTTCCGGGGCAGCGGCTTCTTCGACCCGGACAAGCCGATCAAGCGCTACACCAAGCGTGAGCTGAACGATCTGCTGTACAAGGAGCCGACCAAGATCAAGGTCGACGGCATCAACCTGACGTACAGCGGGATCATCCCGTCGATCCAGAAGTCGATGCTCGCCAAGGACGTCGATGCGATGCAGCCGCACATCCGCGCCTTCGTCGAGCGGGTGATCACGTTCGAGACCTGCCCGGACTGCCACGGCACCCGGCTCAGTGAGCTGGCCCGGTCGTCGAAGATCAACGGCAGGAGCATCGCGGACTGCTCCGCCATGCAGATCAGCGACCTGGCCGACTGGGTGCGCGGGCTGAAGGACGAGTCGGTCGCGCCGCTGCTCGCCAAGCTGCGGCACACGCTCGACTCGTTCACCGAGATCGGCCTCGGCTATCTCAGCCTGGAGCGTCCCGCGGGCACGCTGTCCGGCGGCGAGGCGCAGCGGGTCAAGATGATCCGGCACCTCGGCTCGTCGCTCACCGACGTCACGTACGTCTTCGACGAGCCCACCATCGGCCTGCACCCGCACGACATCCAGCGGATGAACGAGCTGCTCCTGCAGCTGCGCGACAAGGGCAACACGGTCCTGGTCGTGGAGCACAAGCCGGAGACGATCGCGATCGCCGACCGGGTGGTCGACATCGGCCCGGGCGCGGGCACGGCCGGGGGCACGATCTGCTTCGAGGGCACGGTGGCCGGGCTGCGCAAGAGCGACACGGTCACCGGCCGCCACCTCGACGACAGAGCCAGGATCAAGACCGAGGTGCGTACGCCGGACGGCGCGCTGGAGATCCGCGGGGCGAGCACCCACAACCTGCGCGACGTCGACGTGGACGTGCCGATGGGCGTCCTCGTCGTGGTCACCGGCGTGGCGGGATCCGGCAAGTCCTCGCTGATCCACGGCTCTCTGGCACAGAGCCTGCCCAAGACGGGGGAAGGGGTGATCTCGGTGGACCAGGCGCCGATCCGCGGCTCGCGGCGCAGCAACCCCGCCACGTACACCAGCATGCTGGAGCCGATCCGCAAGGCCTTCGCCAAGGCCAACGGCGTCAAGCCGGCCCTGTTCAGCGCCAACTCGGAGGGCGCCTGCCCGGCCTGCAACGGCGCCGGCGTCATCTACACCGACCTGGCGATGATGGCCGGCGTGGCCACCACCTGCGAGGAGTGCGAGGGCAGGCGGTTCCAGGCCGAGGTTCTCGAGTACCGGTTCGGCGGGAAGAACATCGGCGAGGTGCTCGCCCTGTCGATCGCCGACGCGAAGGAGTTCTTCGCCGGCGGGGACGCGGCCACGCCCGCCGCGCACCGGATCCTCACCCACCTGGTGGACGTCGGCCTCGGTTACCTCAGCCTCGGCCAGCCGCTGACCACCCTGTCCGGCGGCGAGCGCCAGCGCCTCAAGCTCGCCACCCACATGAGCGAGAAGGGCGGCGTGTACGTCCTCGACGAGCCGACCACCGGCCTGCACCTGGCCGACGTGGAGAACCTGCTGGCCCTGCTCGACCGCCTGGTCGACTCCGGCAAGTCGGTCATCGTCATCGAGCACCACCAGGCCGTGATGGCCCACGCCGACTGGATCATCGACCTGGGCCCCGGCGCCGGCCACGACGGCGGCTGCATCGTCTTCGAGGGCACCCCCGCCGACCTGGTGGCCGACCGGTCGACGCTGACCGGCCGGCACCTGGCGGAGTACGTGGGCGCGCCTACTTCCGGTCGGCGCAGTTCCAGGTGATCGCACCCTTGCTCCCGGTGCTCCCGTCCGGGTTGGCGGTGAGGCGGGATCCGACGACCAGGCCCGTGTCGGACACGTCGGCGGCGAAGGCGGGTTCCTTGGAGCCGGCGATCTGCTTCAGCTTGACGGTGGCGTCGGCACGCCGGACCGTGTCGTCGGCGAGGATCCAGCCCTTCGCGTTGATCGCGTTCGCCGGCGTGTGCAGCTTCAGGTCGGTGATCTCGCCGGTCCGCAGGTTCCAGCGGGCCACGGTGCCGGACGGCCACAGGTTGCCGGTCGCCCAGTCGCCGCGCGCGGCGTAGAGCGCCAAGCTCTGCCCCTTGGGGCCGGTGAGCTTCGTGCCGGCCCCGGCCTCGGTCCAGATGTAGGTGGTGAGGGTCTGCACGTCCTTGGACACCACCTCGCCGATGATCCGGCCGTCGTCGGTGAGGTGGCGGACCTCCGCGTTCTTCGGCAGCGGCAGCTTGACCCCGGTCGTCGATCCCGCCTTCCAGAGCACGACCCCGACGTTCGACGAGGCGACGATGTCACCGGCCGCGTTGATCTCCGGGACCAGGCCGAACGACGTGGTGCCCGGCGGCGGGCTGAGTTTCTGGGGCACCCCGCCTTCGTAGCGCAGCATGGTGTCCCACTCCTTGCCGTCCCCGGCGACCGCGACCATCGTGCCGTCCGCGTTCACCGCGGAGGGCCGGACGGCCCGGTTCGACGCCGGCAGCACCTGAACCCGCCCGTCGGTCCACATCACCGGCTGGGCGGCCGGCACCCCGTCGATCTTGCCGGTGGTCTTGTTCGTCGGCTCCGGCTCGCTGATGTTCTGCCCGACGATGAACCGCCCGGTCGGATCCACGGCGTCGGCCCGGACGTTCGTCATCCCGGGCGGTCCGGCCAGCGGCGTCACCGCGCACTCCGTGGTCACGGGGGACGCCGGCATGACGTCGTCCGTACCCCCCGACCCGAAAACCAGCGTCGGCACCGCGACCAGCACGCCCACCGCGAGCATCGCCCCGCCTCCGGCCAGCGCCGCCCGGCGCCGCGCCACCCCCCGGCGGCCCGCGGTGACCGCGACCTCCGCGTCCAGCCTCGACGGCGGCACGTCCACCGCGCCGAGCCGATCCCGCAACTCCTGCTCGAGCATCATCCCCGGCCTCCCATCCTGACGTGCTCCTCCGCGCTCAGCACCGTGCGCAGGGCGGCGAGCCCTCGCGAGCACTGGCTCTTCACGTTGCCTTCCGAACATCCGAGCGCTTCCGCCGTGGCCTCGACCGACAGATCGTCGAAGTAGCGCAGCACGATCACGGCCCGCTGCCCCTTCGGCAGCGTCCGCAGCGCGGCCAGCAGCTCGTCGCGTTCGCCGTAGCGGTGATCCGCCGGCGCCGCGGTGGCCGCGCCGGCCGGGACGTCGCCCAGCCACACCCGGGACCAGCGCAGCCGCCGGTCGTCGAGATAGCGCCGCACCAGGACCCGGTGCGCGTACCCGTCGATGTTGTCGGCCCGCACGGCCTTCTTCCAGTTCACGTAGAGCGCGGTCAGCGTGGCCTGCACGATGTCGTCGGCCCGGTGCCCGTCCCCGCACAGCAGGTAGGCCGTCCGATGCAGCCGCGTCAACCTGCCTCGCACGAACTCCACATATTTCTGTTCCAGCTCAGGCCGCATCCCGCTCCTCCCGACCACCGTCCGTCATCCTGTATGTCGGTCGCAAGGTCGGGAAGGGTTGCACCATGCGCTACAGAGACGTCAGCGTGTTTCTCGGGATCGCGTTCGCGCTGCCCTGGCTGTTGTGGGTGGTCGAGCAGGTCACCGGTGTCCGGATCCTGTTCTTCGCGGCGATGCTCTCGGTGGCGGTCGCGACGTGGGTCGCCGTGCGGTGGGTGTGGCGGCCCTCCGACGTCCGCACGGCCACGGCGCTGGTTCCGGTGCGCCCGGCCGGCCGGCTGGTCCGGTGGTGCCTGCTCGCCGCCGGGCTCTTCGTCGCGATGGGCGCCCTGGCCCTGGTGGCCAACGCGCTGACCGGCGTCCCGCCCGCCGACCTCTCTCTGCTGTCGGCCGGTTCGGCCCTGTCGGCGCTGGGCCCCGCGCTGGCGCGGTTCGTCCTGATCCTCCCGCTGGCGTTCTGTGAGGAGTGGGGCTGGCGCGGTTACCTGCTCACCCGGCTGCGCGACCGGATGGGCACCTGGCCGGCGCTGATCGTCGTCGGTGTGATCTGCGGGATCTGGCACCTGCCGTTCTACCTCGGGCCGTGGTTCTCGACGAGCGCCGACGCCCGGCAGTCGTTCCTCCCGTTCGTGATCTACGTGGTGCTCTTCGGCGTGGTGCTCGGCCTGCTGCGGCTGGGCCACGGGTCGATCTGGCCGGCCGTGGTCGCCCACGCGGTGAACAACACGATCGTCTTCGGCTACCTGGACGTGCTCGTCATGGACCCCGGCCGGCGGATCAATCCGTGGCTGGCGGCGCTGAGCGGGTGGCAGGGCTGGCTGATCCTCCTCATCGCGATCGCGGTCCTGTGGCGAACCTCCCATTCATCGATGATTGGCGATAGAAAGGTGTGGTGACCTACATCCAGAGCAGGCACCTCGACGTCAACGGCATCCGGATCCACCTCACCGAGGCGGGGAGCGGGCCGCTCGTGCTGTTGTTGCACGGGTTCCCGGAGACCGCGTACTCGTACCGGCACCAGCTCACCGCGCTCGCCGCGGCCGGGTTCCACGCGGTGGCGCCCGACCAGCGCGGATACCCGCACACCGAGGAGCCGCCCTCGGTGGACGACTACACGATCCACCACCTGGTCGGCGACGCGGTCGGTCTGATCAACGCGCTCGGCGGCCCGGCCGCGGTGGTGGCCGGCCACGACTGGGGCTCGCCGGTCGCCTGGGGTGTCGCGCAGACCCGGCCCGATCTGGTCCGCGGCGTCGCCTCGCTCAGCGTCCCGTTCGGGCCCCGGAGCCCGATCAACCCCCTGGATGCCGTACGCGGGGCCTACGGCGACAACTTCTACCAGCTGTACTTCCAGGAACCGGGCGTCGCCGAGCGGGAGCTCGAAGGCGACACGGCGGCCATGTTCCGGAAGATGTTCTACTGGTACTCCGGCGACGCCCCCGAGATCCAGAACCTGATCTGCGACGAGAACGGGATGACCGGTTCGCTGGCCGAGCCGGAAACGCTGCCCGCCTGGCTGTCCGAGGACGACATCGCCGCGTACACCGACGCCTTCGCCGAGCACGGCTTCACCGGCTCGCTGAACTGGTACCGCAACATCTCCCGCAACTGGGAGCTGACCTCGCCCTGGGCCGGTCACCTCATCACCACGCCGGCGATGTTCCTCGGCGGCGACCGCGACCCGGTGGTCAACTGGTACGACCCGGCGAACCTGCGCCCCGCGATGGCCCCCGCGATCACCAACCTCACCTCGTTCACGCTGATCGAGGGCGCCGGGCACTGGATCCAGCAGGAACGCCCGGAGGAGACCAGCGCGGCCCTGATCGACTTCGCCAGGTCGGTGTCATGATCCTCAACGGACTGCTGTCGCTCGTGCTGCTCCTCGCCCCGCCGGCCACGGCGAACGGCTTCACCGGCCTCTTCGAGGCGAAGAACGACTGGACGTGGAGCGGCGGCGACCAGGTCACCAGCCTCCGGGCGAGCAACGGGCTGACCTACTGGTCGTTCGGCGACACCGTGATCGGCGAGGAGGACCCGTCGACCGGCGGCTACCGGCCCGGCTGGCGGATGATCGCCAACACGATCCTGGTCGACCGCAACGGCAGCTTCGGGGCGACCACGTGGGAGGCGGCCGTGCCGGACGCGTCCGACGGTGACCGCTACTGGACGCAGGGCATGTTCCAGGTGGGAAGCTCGCTCTACGTGCTCTGCCAGCGCGTACGCAACACCAGCGACTTCTTCCAGTTGCGCGGCGTCGAGCTGGCCGAGTTCGCGTTCAACGCCGACGGGTCGCTGGCCTTCCAGGGCATGCGCGACACCCCGTCGACGGGCCTGATCGACGGCAATTCGGCGGCCACCGCCCAGTACGGCGCGGACGGCGTGGTCACCGCCGGCTACGTCTACGTCTTCGGTTACGCCAACGCCCCCGGCGACCAGTACGCCCCGCACCGCAGCTACGTCGCCCGCGTCCCGACGGGTTCGGTGGAGACGCCGAGCGCCTGGCGCTTCCGCGACGCGGCCGGCGCCTGGGTGACCGACCGCGCCCAGGCCGCGCCGATCCTGTCGGCCCAGATCTCCAGCGTCCGCCTGATCGACGGCAGGTGGGTGCTGGCCTACAAGCCGTGGAACGGCTGGGGCGACACGGTCCACATCGAGTCCCGCCCGACCCCGTGGGGCGCGCCGACCGGCACGACGACGATCAGCTCCCCGGCCGGCGCCAACTACCAGACGTACTCCCCGCAGCTGCACCCCGAGTACCCGCTGAGCTCGGGCAAGCTGCTGGTCAGCATCGCCTGGAACGGCAAGACCCTGAACGACATCGCCGCCGACGCCGACCTCTACAAACCCCGCTTCTCCGAGGTGGTGACCCCATGAGAGTCCTGATCGGACGTAAGCTCCCGCGATGTGAAGATGATTCTCGCCGCGGTCCTGGCGTTGACCGGTCCGGGCACACCCGCCGCGGCCGCTGATCCGGGTGTCGGCTCGCTCGCCGGCGCGTCCGTGACCATCGACGCGACCGACGCCGCCGGCGGCGAGCCGGTCACCGGCTTCTGCGCGACCGCGAAGCCGTCCGGGGCCGGCGCGTGCACGGAGGGCAGCACGCTCACCTTGCGCGACGTGCCCGCGGGTGAGGCGACGATCAGTGTCCAGCCGGTGCGGACCAGCGACTACCTGCCGTCGGCACCGGTCACGCTGACCCTCGCCGACGGCGCCGCGGTGGCGGTCACCACGCCGCTGACGCTCGGCGGGCGGCTGTCCGCCCTCGTGCTCGACCGGGCGACCGGCGCCGGGGTGCGGCTGGCCTGCCTGGTGCTGATCGAGCCGGCGAGCGGCGGTCTGCCCTCGGAGGGCCGCGGCGAGTACGGCGAGTACGAGGAGTGCACGAACAACAACGGCAAGCTGACCACGTACGCCCGCCCGGCCGGCACCTACCAGCTGTTCGTCTTCGGGCCGGAGCGGCTGTTCCTGCCCGAGGACCAGTACGGCCACCAGTGGGTCGGCGCCGAGGGCGGCACCGGCGACCAGCGGCGGGCGGTCAAGCTGAAGATCAGGCCGGGAAGGACGACCCAGGCGCCGACCGTGCTGATGGACAAGCCGGGCACGATCGTCGGCCAGGTCACCGATGCGTCCGGCGAGCATGCCGGGTCCGCGATCACGTTCAACGCCTGGCCGATCTTCAGCCGCTCTTGGAACGGCGCCGCCTACCCCGGTGACGGGACCTACAGCTTCACCCACCTCGGCCCGTACGAGTGGCCGATCATGGCGCGGCCGACCGAGGGGCCGGACGGCGCGAAGTTCCCCCGGCAGTGGTCCGGCGGCACCGGCAACCGCTACCAGGCCGAGACGGTCGCCGTGCGGTCGGGCGAGACGTCCCGGCTGGACCTCACGCTGCAGCCGTTCGCGGCGATCGCCGGCACGATCACCGCGCCCGAGGGCGGGACGCTGATCGCGGCCAACGCGAGCACCGGCGACGAGCTGGGCTACGTCCGCTTCACCGGGTCCGGCCCCTACCGCCTGCCGCTGGTCGGCGGCCAGCGGGTCACGCTCCGGTGGGTCCTGAACTCCGGCCGTGGCGGGGTGTGGGCGGACGGCGAGCAGGTCCCGGTGCCGAAGGGCGGCACGCGGGCCCTCGACCTGACGGTCGGCTAGATCCTGGCTCGAGCTCGAGGCCCTGACCGCCTCCTTCAGGAAATGAATTTCCCGATTCGACACATATGTGGCGAAAAGCCGCATTAGCGTGAGGTTCGACAGCACGAACGCCTCACGAGGGGAAACATCATGAAGGCCCTGAAGTCCGCGCTGGCCGTCGCCGGCGTCACCGCCGCAGCCCTGTTCGCGTTCACCGCGCCCGCCTACGCCGGCGGTCACGGCGGCGGCCACGACGGTGGCTACTCCAACGGTCACGGTCACGACGGCGACGACGACGGTTTCAGCCAGGACAGCGACGACAACTACGGCTTCCTGAACGGTACCCAGGTCGGCATCCCGATCGACCTCGACCTGGACATCAGCTGCAACGCGATCGCCATCCTCGGTGCCGCCTCCTCGCACTGCGACTGACGTCCGGCGCCCGTCGAAAGGCCTCGCACCCTGCCCGGGTGCGGGGCCGCACCCGTTCTCGACTCCGGGTGAGCGGGTGATGGTAGAAGCGTCAACTTTCCTGAGGAAAGCCTGACAACCTGACAGAACCCGGGCAGGCTCTGGGTCAACTTCGAGGAAACGCTCCTACAGTCGTTGTATGCGAGCTTCGGCGGACGCGTCGTGATCACCGACCTGGGTGTCGTCGGTGAGCCGGCGCCGCCCGCCGGTGAGCCGCCGTCCGAGCGCCGCCCGCGCCCCTGGGAACGCCCCGAGATCCGCCGCCGGGTCCTGATCGGCGTGATCGTGGTGTGGGCCGTGGCGATCACCGCGGTCGTCCTCTTCCGCGGCGACGGCGCCGGCGAGCAGGCCGCCCGGCCGGCGCCGGCGCCCTCACCGTCCGCCTCCGACGCGCCGCTCGGCCCGCCCGAGGTCTACCAGACCCTGCTGCCCTCGGTGGTCCGGATCGAGGCCGAGGGGGAGGGCCGGGCGAACGACCAGTCCGCGGTCGGCACCGGCGTCATCGTCAACGCCGACGGGACCATCCTCACCGCCCGGCACGTGGTGGCCGGCGCCGACGCGATCACCGTGCTGTACGCCGACGGCGGCAGATCCGCGGCGGCCATCGCCGGCGAGGACCCGAAACAGGACATCGCCACGCTGACGCCGAAGACGCTGCCGGAGACCGTGGTCCCGGCCGCGCTCGGTGGCGGCGTACGGGTCGGCGACGACGTGGTGGCGATCGGCAATCCGCTCGGCCTGACCGCCAGCACCACCGACGGTGTGGTCTCCGGCCTGGAGCGGTCGGCCCGCGGCGAGGGCGGCTCGATGAGCGGGCTGATCCAGTTCGACGCGGCGGTCAATCCGGGCAGCTCCGGCGGTCCGCTGATCAACGACCGGGCGCAGGTGGTCGGCATCGTCGTGTCGCTGGCGAACCCCACCGACGCGGGCACCTTCATCGGCATCGGATTCGCCGTGCCCATCGGCGCGGCGCTCGGCGGGGGAGGGGACGGAGACGGGCGTGGACCACCTCTATAGCAAGGACGAGCGGATGACATCGCAGGAGTCGGCAGGCCCGGTCGAGAGGGTGCTCTACGAGGTCAAGAAGACCATCGTCGGGCAGGACGTCCTCCTCGAACGGCTGCTCGTGGCGCTGCTGTCCCGCGGCCACATCCTGGTCGAGGGCGTGCCGGGGCTGGCCAAGACGCTGGCCGTGAAGTCGCTGGCGAGCGCGATCGGCGGCGACTTCCACCGGGTGCAGTTCACCCCCGACCTGGTGCCCGCCGACATCCTCGGCACCCGGGTCTTCCACCAGCCGACCGGCGAGTTCCAGGTGTCGCTCGGCCCGGTCTTCACCAACCTGCTGCTCGCCGACGAGATCAACCGCGCGCCGGCCAAGGTGCAGAGCGCGCTGCTCGAGGTGATGCAGGAACGCCAGGTCACCATCGGCCGGGAGACGCACAAGGTGCCGAACCCGTTCCTGGTCATGGCCACCGAGAACCCGATCGAGTCGGAGGGCACCTATCCGCTGCCCGAGGCGCAGGTCGACCGCTTCATGATGAAGGTGCTGGTCGGCTATCCGAGCGTGACCGAGGAGTTCGTGGTGGTCGAGCGGTCGCTGGCGCCCGCCGCGACGATCCAGCGGATCATCGACCCGGAGACCTTGGCGGGGCTCCAGCTTCAGGCCGATCAGGTGTACGTCGACCCGTCGCTGATCGAGTACGCGGTCAACCTCGCCCACGCCAGCCGCGAGCCGGCGCGCGTCGGCCTGACCGACCTGGGCCGCTACCTCCAGTACGGCGCCAGCCCGCGCTCGTCGATCAACCTGGTCCTGGCCGGCCGGGCGCTGGCGTTCCTGCGCGGCCGCGAGTATGTGGTGCCCGAGGACCTCTCCGACCTGGCGCTGGACGTGATGCGCCACCGCCTGGTCCTGTCCTACGAGGCCCTCTCCGACGACGTCACGCCGGACGACATCCTGGCCAAGATCCTGTCCGCCACACCGGTGCCTGAGCCCGCCGGGCGGGGCCGATAGTCATGGCTGAGCTGTCTTTGTCATGCCCTTCTGGCCCTCGCCTCCGGCGCCGTCCGCAGCCGCCGGCCTCTGCCGCTCGGTGCAGGCGGTCATGACGAACGCACCGGACCGGTTGCTCAGGAAGCTCGAGTGGAAACTCGGGCGGCGCCTCGACGGGCGCCTCCAGGGCGCCTACCGGACGGTGTGGCACGGCACCGGCATCGACTTCACCGACCTGCGGATCTACACCCTCGAGGACGACGTCCGGCACATCGACTGGAACGTCACCGCCCGCCTCGACGAGCCGTTCGTCCGGCAGTACACCGAGGACCGCGAGCTCACCGCGTGGCTGGTCGTGGACCGGTCCGCCTCGATGCGCGCGGGCGGCGACAAGGGCAAGGAGCCGGTCGCCACGGAACTGGCCGTGAGCCTGGCCCGGCTCGTCGCGCAGGGCGGCAACCGGGTCGGGGCGGTGCTCTTCGACAACCACTCGCACCAGGTCATCCCGCCCCGCACCGGCCGGGACCAGATCCTGCGCATCGCGCGCGAGCTGCTGCGTACCCCCGCGAAGTCTGCCTTTGGGAAAACCACCGACCTCGGTGCGATGCTGCGGCTGGCCGCCGCCACCACCTCGCGCCGCCGCAGCCTGGTCTTCGTGTTGTCGGACTTCCTCGCCGAGCCGGGCTGGGAGCGGCCGATGACCATGCTCACCCACCGGCACGAGGTGGTCGTGGTGCGGCTGGTCGACCCGGCCGAGCTTGACCTGCCCGACCTGGGCGTGATCCTCGTGGAGGACGCGGAGACCGGCGAGCAGCTGCTGGTCGACACGAGCGATCCGCTGCTGCGCGGGCGGCTGTCGGCGCAGGTGGAGGCACGCGAGGGCGAACTCGGCGAGGCGATGCGGCGGGCCGGCGTCGACCCGCACCGGATCACCACCGATCAGGACCTGCTGTCCGCGCTGGTCGGCATGGTGCGGCACTCCGGGCGGAGACGGCGATGAGGTTCCTCTACCCGCTGCTGCTCGCCGCCGCCCTGGTCGTCACGGTGGGCGCGGTGGCCGGTTATGTCGCGCTGCAGCGGCGCCGGGCGGCCGCGTTGTCCGCGGCCGGGTTCGGCTCGCTCTCCGGGGGCCGGTTGCGCCGTCACCTTCCGTACGCGTTGCTGCTCGCCGCCCTGCCGGTGTTGTTCGTCGGCCTGGCCCGCCCGGAGGCCGAGCTGAAGGTGCCCCGGGTCGCCGGGACCGTGATGCTGGCCTTCGACGCCTCGAACAGCATGAAGGCGAACGACGTGACGCCGACCCGGCTCGCGGCCGCGCAGCAGGCGGCGACCCGCTTCGTCGAGGCGCAGCCGGAGAGCGTGGACGTCGGCGTGCTGGCCTTCGGCGACCAGGCGCTGGTCACCCAGCAGCCGACCGACGACCACGCCGCCGCGATCGCCGCCATCGGCCGGGTCAGCACCGGCGGCGGCACGTCGCTGGGACAGGCGATCCTGGTGGCGCTGGGCACGATCACCGGCAGGCCGGTCGCCGCCGACGCGGCCGCCGGATCACTGGGCTACTGGCCGTCGGCGACGATCGTGATGTTCTCCGACGGCCAGCAGACCGGGGGCCCCGACGTGGAGGCCGCCGCCGAGCTGGCCGCGGCCGCCGGGGTCCGGGTGCAGACCGTCGGCATCGGCACCGACCGGGGTACGACCGTCGAGGTGGACGGCTACCAGCTCGGCACCGCCCTGGACGCCACGGTGCTGACCGCGGTCGCGCAGACCACCGGCGGCGCCTACCACGCCGCCGGTGACGTGGCCGCGCTGGCGAGCGCCGCCGACGCCATCGACCTGCGCCTCACCACCAAGAAGGAGCCGGTCGAGCTGACCGCGTTCGTCGCCGGGGCCGCCCTGCTCCTGCTGATGGCCGGTGCGCTGCTCGGGCTCCGCTGGCACTCCAGGATCCTCTGATGTCCTTCGACTGGCCGTGGGCCCTGCTGGCGGTCCTGGTCGTGCCGCTGATCTTCCTGGCCCGATGGTGGTTCAACCGCCGCCGCAAACGCACCGCGATCACCGTCTCGAGCGTCGCCCTGATCCGCGCCGCGCTGCCCGGCCGCAGCTCGTGGAGGCGCCGCGTCCCGGTCGCCCTCTTCCTGGCCGGCCTGGTCGCGCTGGCCGGGGCCCTGGCCCGCCCGCAGGCGACGGTCGCGGTGCCCTCCAACGACACCTCGATCCTGCTCGCCATCGACGTGTCGTCGTCGATGTGCAGCACGGACGTGCAGCCCAACCGCATCACCGCGGCGAGCAAGGCGGCCCACGACTTCGTCGAGAACGCCGACGACGACACCCGGATCGGGCTGGTCACCTTCTCCGGCATCTCCGGGCTGATGGTGCCGCCGACCACCGACAAGGACAAGCTGCTCGAGGCCATCGACACCCTCAAGACCGCCAGGGGCACGGCCATCGGCCAGGCCATCCTCTCCTCGATCGACGCGATCGCCGAGTCGAACCCGCAGGTCGCGCGCACCGGGGTGGACCTCGGGGAGCCGGACCCGAACCAGAACCAGGCGGCGTTCCAGCCGGACACCATCGTGGTGCTCACCGACGGCTCCAACACCACCGGCGTCGACCCGGTCACCGCGGCCGAGCAGGCGGCCGCCCGCCGGCTGCGGGTCTTCACGATCGGGTTCGGCACCACCGAGCCGTCGCCGATGGTCTGCACGGCCGACCAGATCGGGCCGGGCGCGCAGTTCGGCCGGCCGGGTGGCGGCGCGTTCGGCGGCGGCTTCCGCGGCGGCCGTCGTGCGCTGGAGATCGACGAGGACGCGCTGACCAAGGTCGCCGACCTGACCGGCGGCCGCTACTTCCGGGCGCAGGACGCCGGCCAGCTCACCGACGTGCTGGGCGACCTGCCGCAGGAGATCGGCCTGCACCGGAAGGAGACCGAGATCAGCGTCTTCTTCATCCTGGCCGCGGTCCTGCTGGTCTTCACCGGCATCGGCCTGTCGCTGTGGTGGAACCGGGCGCCCGCCCGCCGCTCCAGGCCACCGTCGCCTGGTCAGGCTGCTCTACCTTGATCGTGTGGTCACGGTAGCGACGCTGATCTTCTGTCTCGGTGCCCTCCTGGTCGGCGGTGCGGGCATCTTCGCACTGATCAACCTCGGTGATCGGCGCGCTGTGCGCACCCTGAGCCGTGTCCGGCCGTCGCCGATCGGTGCGCGGGCCCTCTCGTCCGGCGGCCGGGTGGCCGTCGAGGGCGTCACCGAGTGTGGTCCGGGCGGGCTGCTGGCCGGGCCGGTGTCCGGTGAGGAGTGCGTCTGGTTCCGCATCCGGCTGGTGCGGGAGCCCAGCCGGGCCGACGACGGCGGCCACGATCTGCTGATGGACACCATGTCGCCGGGCCGGCCCACGGTGGCCGACGCGACCGGGCGGATGGCGATCGACCCGCGCCTGATCAACCGTCCGGATCTCGCCGGCTCGGCGGCCGTTGCCGAGACCGTGCTGATCCATCGCCGATCCGCGCCGCGGTCGCTTGCTCCGGTCGTACCCCAGGATTTGATCGACGATCTCGGCAGGAGTGAGACGCTCCGCCTGACCGAGACGCGCCTGCCTCGCGGCCTCGAGGTCTTCGCCCTCGGCCGGCTGACCCCGGACGGCCTCGCGCCGAACCGCGCCGGTCTCAGCGTCTTCGGCACCTCCCGGCATGCGGACGTGCTCGCCGCCCGGCGCGAGGACATCGCGCTGGGCGGCAAGCTCGTCGTCGGCTCGGCGGTGCTCGGCCTGGTCCTCGCGGGCGCCTCGGCCGCCGTCCTCTCCCTGCTGGAGTGACCTGACGTCCCGGAGGGGCGCCCTCTCAGGCGTAGGCCTCGAACTCGGCGAGCGTGATCGTGCCGCGCTGGGCGCCGACGGTCGCGCAGTCGGTGGCCGCCCGCGGATCGTTGTCCTGCTCCCCGGCGTAGAACGGCGCGCCCGTGCACTGGCTGGTCAGCGTGCGCAGCCGCAGGTGGGTCGCCGTCGTCGCGGGGATGTCGAACGACTTCAGCGTCAGCTGCGGCGCCTTCGGCCGGAACTGCACCGCCGGAAACGCGTCCGCCGGACTCGTCCAGACCACCTGGAATCCGGCGTCGGTGGCACAGTTCGCACCGGCCGTCGCGTCGCAGGCCAGCACCTCGAACGACCGCACCGCCGTGAACGTCGCGCCGACCGCGCTCACCTGCACGCGAGAGACGCTGTGTGCCCCGGTCCCGGGCAGGTCGACGGTGGCGACCCGGCCCGCCGCGCCGCCGGTAGCCGTCCAGATCGTCCGCTCGTTGTCGTCGCCGAGCAGTTGCGGGCTGCTGCCGTGCGGCGACGTGATGGTGGCGCCCGCGGTGGTGGAGGCCAGGTTCGTGCCGAGCGCCGGCTCGAGGACGACGTCACCGTCGACGTCCTGGGAGAACCGGGCGTGGCCCAGACCCCGGCCCGCCGCCGTGAAGTGGTAGGAACCCGGCGCCATGCTGAAGGTGTCCGGCAAGGGCGTGGCCGGATCGGTGTCCGCGACCGCGACCGCGCCGTACTCGTAGTCGCCGACGTACAGCTGAGCCGGCCGGTCCGTCGCCGGCCGGAACGTCACCCGGGCGTTCCCGCCGATCGGATCGCGGAAGCTCGGCGTCGGATCGAGGTCGTTCGGCCCGCTGACCGCGTCCGCGCCGAGACCCCGCGCGGCGAACACCCGCCACAGCAGGTCCTCGTTCGCGCCGCCGAAACGCAGCCGGTCCGCGGCGATCAGGTTGTCGCGCATGTCCACCATGCTCGGCTCGCCGGTCGCCTGCAGCAGGAACGAGTCCAGGACGAGCTGCACCCAGCGGCGGTTGCCCGGGCACTGTCCGACCGGCGTACGCCCGGCCGCGCAACTCTCCTGCAGCTCACGGTCGCCGGCGCCGTACCGGTCGATCATCGCCCGGCGGATCGCGAAGTTGGTGGCGCTCCAGATCTCGCCGACCGGGTGCGGGTTGGTGGACGGGTCGTAGCCGATGTCGGAGAAGTTCAGCGGGCTGTCGCTCATGTCGTAGTTGCGGACGCCGCTGACCGGCTCGTCGCTCAGGTAGCCGCCGATCACGTACGGCGAATCGCCCGGCGGGGTGTAGCCGTGCTCGAACAGGAACTCGGTGGCGATCAGATCGGACCAGCTCTCGCCCATCGCGTTGCCCTGGCTGGAGTTCAGGCGGGTGTCCGGGCCGGCGATCATGCGGTTCGAGATCGTGTGCGCGTACTCGTGGGCGATGAACGTCATGTCGAACGACGAGTCCACACACGGCGCGTAGACGGCGCCCGCGGCCGGCTGGAACAGGAACAGGTTGGTGACCGGTTGCATGCCGTCCGGCGGGGACGTCTGGTTGGCGTTGTTGCGGGTGGTCGGAGTGGCCGCGCCCTGCTGGGCGTTGCCGCGCTCGGGGTCGCCGCCGAGGCCGCCCGGCGCGGAGTTGACGCGCTGCAGGTTCCACGTGGCCTCGGTGAAGCCCAGGTGGTAGGCCCAGTCGTGCAGGCTGTTGTGCATCGCGAACAGGTTCGCGGTGGCCGCGTCCGCGTCGATGCGCTGCGGTGAGTTCAGCGTCGCGGGGTCGCACTTCGACTGTGCCCACTGGTCGGTGAACGGGTAGTCGTACTCCCGCTGCGGGCTCTCCGGCGCCCACACCTCCGGGGTGCCGTTGCCCCACGCCCGTACGGTCTCGGCGGAGTTGCCACGACTGGTGAGCGTGGGCTCGCCGGTGGCCGGGTCGATGTCCCAGTGCCGGCCGGTGGCCGGGTCCTGGACGACGCGGGCGCAACCCTCCGTGGCGACGGTGCACCAGAGTTCCGGCCGTGCCGGTGAACCCGCCGGGAAGACCTTCCAGTGCGGGTCGTCCTCGGCCTCCGCGAAATCGACCAGGTTCTCCCGGACCAGGATCCGGCCGTCGATCGCGTCCACATAGGTGGTGTATCCCAGGGGACGCCCGGTGTCGGACGACATGACGACCACCTGGTACGCGGCCCGTGGCGCCGAGGCCGGCATCGGCATGGCCACCAGGCGCACGCGGTGGCCGGTCAGCCGGTCGCGGGCGATCCCGGCATCCGCCAGCGCGACCTCGAGCGCCCGGTCCCCGGTCAGCCGGGCGGGTGCCGGCTCCTCGGTGCGGGGACTGAGCGAGGACGTCACCCGCAGCACGTCACCATTGCGTACCGCGACCGCGACGAGGCCGTCGTGCCCGGCCGGCAGCGACCCGAACCGCTGCCGGAGCAGGACGACGGTGCCGTCGCCGACCGGCGTCTCGGCGATCGTCTCCAGCGTCCCGGCCGGCTTCGTCTCCGGCGTCCCGGCCGGCTTGGTCTCCAGCGTCCCGGCCGGTTTGGTCTCCGGCGCGCCGGCGGGCTTGGTCTCCTGTTCCCCGGCGCCGGGGAACAGGGCCGCGTTCGCGCTCAGGTACTGCCGGGCGGCGCGATCCGGATCTCGGGACAGCCCGGTGGCGAGCGGGCCGTCCGGCCGGGACACCGACGCCGCCGTGCCCAGCGCGTTCCACCGCACGGCCGCCGGCCCACGGACCCGCCGCCCCACCGGGCCGACGGCCCGCGGCCGGTTGTCCACATACGCGTAGGCATCGTCGGCTGCCGCCGCCGCGGGCCCGGGCGGTGGCGCCGCGGTCCCGGGCGGTGGCGCCGCGGTCCCGGGAGACGCCCCGCCCAGGACCATCGCCGCCGCCATTGCCCCTGCTCCGAACGCTCGGGTTCGTCTGCGCATGCGCCCTCCACCCTCAACGAGAAACTTGAAGGTAGAAATATACATGCGTCAATGCGAAGGGCTGCAGAGCACCTCGTCGAGGAGCTCGAACGAGCGGGCGTCCATGCCGCCGCTCGCCTGCGGGTCGGTCAGGCCGGTGGTGCGGTAGAGCACCGCGACCTTGTGGCCGTCCGCGGTGATGCCGTTGACCATGCTGGTGCCCGGCACGTCGCCCGGGTGCCCCCAGTAACCGCCGCACGCCGTCGGGACGTGGAAGATGCCCAGGCCGTAGCGGAGGCCGGGGAACTCGTCCTGGAAGGTCTCGGCGAGGACGGTCCGGCGCATCGCCGCCTGCTCCCGCGGCCGCAGCAGCTCGCCGCGCTGCAACGCCTGCCAGAACGTCGCGATGTCGGCCGTGGTGCTGACCATGCCGCCCGCCGGGCCCGCCGCGCTGCCGTTGAGCGCGGTCGTGTCGACCAGCGGCCCGCCCGGAGCGAACTGCTGGTAGGTCCGCGCGGACGGGCGCGGGATGCCCGGACGGTCCCCCGGATAGGACGTCGCGCGCATCCCCAGCGGCCTCAGGATCCGGGCGCGGACCTGGTCGTCCCAGGTTTGCCCGGTGACCCGCTCGATGATCATGCCGGCCAGGACGTAGTTGGTGTTCGAGTACGACCAGTGCGTGCCCGGCGCGAACAGCGGCGCGTGCCGCGTCGCGATCGCCACCAGCTCCCCGGGCTCGTAGTGGTGGAACCGGCCCGCCAGGAACCCCTCCGCCGACGCCAGCTGAGGCAGGTCCTCCGTGTAGTTGTAGATGCCGCTGGTGTGCTGGAGCAGTTGGCGCACGGTCACCCCGCGCCCGGCGTTCCCGTTGCCACGCAGCACGCCGGGCAGCAGCCGGTCCACCTTGTCGTCCAGCGAGAGCCGGCCCTCGCCGACGAGTTGCAGCACGACCACGGCGGCGAACGTCTTGGTGTCGCTGCCGATCCGGAAGTGCCCGTCGCGCGGCATCGCCTCGCCGGTGCGCCGGTCGGCCACGCCACCGGCGACCACGGTGTCCCGCCGCCCGTCGCGTACCTGTCCCTGAACGCCCACCGCGCCGAGCGCCCGCAGATCGTTCACCGCGTCGCGCAGCGCGTCCCGATCATGTCCCGGCGACGTGCCCGCCCACGCGGCGGCGGGCGCGGTCACCGCGAGGCCCGCCGCGACCGTTGCCGCGACGCCCCGTACCACCCATCGATTCCTCAGCATGCGTCTCACCGTAGGGAGAGACGAGGTCTCGATTAATCCTGTGAACCACCCGGTCGAGGTGGGGCTACCACCACCATCGGTGTCAGTTCGTGGCCGCGGCCTCGGTCGTGGCGGCGCCGGAGCGGGTCCGGTTGGTGCCCGTCGCGAACATCAGGACCCGGCACGAACCGGCCGTCGTCCCGACGATCGGGGTGCCCGGCTTCTGGCAGACGGTTCGCAGGGACAGTTTCTTGCCCGCCGGAACCTCGATCGGGGAGACGAAGTGGTAGTCGAGGTCGCGGAAGTTGGCCAGCGACAGGGTCAGGATCGGCTTGCCGTTGACCAGCACGTCGACCCGTCCCTCGTCGCCCTGCGGGTTCTGCAGCACCAGGTCGGTGATGACCAGGGTGCTGCGGGCGCCGACCTCCTGCGAGTCGGTCTTCGCGCTCGAGCTGGGGGCCTGGTTGGTGGCCAGGTTGATGGTCGTCGGCAAGGTCTTCGTGTTGACCTCCTCGCCGGCGCCCGGCTTGGGCTTCGGGACGCCGTTGCCGGCGCCGCCGTTCGCCACCGTCTGCTCGGCGGTGTCCGCCTTCTTGCCCGCGTCGTCCGCCTTCTGACCCGCGGTGTCGGCCTTGGCCGCGACCTCCTTGAGCGGCTGCTGCACCGCCTCCTCGGCCGCCGACTGCACGGCCGGGCGCAGCAGCAGGAACCACGCGCCGGCGGCGAGCAGGGCCAGGGCGAGCAGCCCGATGGCCAGGTTGCGCAGGCCGGCCGGGATGAGGGCGGTCTGCACCGCGCCCGCGTCCAGCAGGATCGGCGGCTCGGGCGGCAGCGGCGGCTCGATCAGCGCGTGCGCCGCCACCTCCACCTGGAACGGATGGGTGGCCGGGGTGCCCTGCCACAGCCAGCGCCGGTGCTTGACCTGCACCTTGACGAACTCGGTCGAGCCCGGCGCCACGGTCACCCGGGCCGGCCTGCTGCGCAGGCGGAGCTGGTCGTCCGGGTCGATGCCGGTGACCGTGGCCACGATCGGCACGTTGCCCCGGTTGTCGACGGCCACCTCGTGCTTGGCGGCCCGGCGCGCGGACGAGGTGCGCGGGGTGATCTCCGTGGTGGTCTCGGTGAAACCGCCCACCGTGAGGATGCCCTCGGGGGCAACCGCGTCCTCGGCGCGCTCGGTCGGCAGCACGCGGACGGCGAACGGGATCTCGCCGGGACGTGCCCGCGAGGACCGGGGTGGCTGAAATCTGACAGTCACGTTCTGCTCGGTGCCGGGGTAGACGCTCAGCTCAGGAGGGTCCAGGACCACCGTCCACTGTGCGACCTCACCGACCACCTCGAAGCGGTACGCCTCCACCACATCGGAGTTGTTGCGTACCGTCAATTGGCAGGTCAGCTCGTCGCCCGGCATGATTTCGAGCGGGATCTGCTCCAGCACGGCATACGTGGTCATGCGGCCGACCGTAGAGGGTTTCCGCCGTGAGGGGACCGGACGCTCGGCTACCCCATCGGGCAAAACGTGAGGGCCGTTGAGTCCACGTTGAGTGGACGATGAATCCCCCCGGGCAAACTCTGCCTCGCGGTTTTACCCGAACATCGCGGGGCTTAAACACAGCGGGGAGATAAAAGTGGCTACCACCAGAATTCCGGTCTACCTCTACGCCGACGACCCGATCTCCCACGCTGGGATCGCCGGTCAGCTGCGGCCGCGGCCCGAGGTGCGGGTCGTCGCCGCCGACGAGCTCGCCGAGGCGGAGGTGGCCATCGTGGTCACCGACGCGGTGACCGACGAGACCGTCCGGATGCTGCGCAGCCTGCGCGCCGAGGGGCTGCAGAACCTGGTGGTGGTGGCCACCCAGCTCAACGACGCCGACCTGCTGGCCGTGGTCGAGATCGGGGTCGCCGGGCTGGTACGCCGTTCCGAGGCTACCGCGGATCGGCTCGTCGCGGTCGTGACGAGCGCCGCCTCCGGCGACGGCGCGGTGCCGCCGGACCTGCTCGGCCGCCTGCTCACCCAGGTCAGCCGGGTGCAGCGCCAGGTGCTGGCGCCGCGCGGGCTCACCTTCACCGGCCTGGCGGAGCGCGAGATCCTGGTCCTGCGCCTGGTCGCGGACGGCTTCGACACCGCCGAGATCGCCGGCAAGCTGTCCTACTCGCAGCGGACCGTCAAGAACGTGCTGCACGACATCACCAGCCGGCTGCACCTGCGCAACCGGGCGCACGCGGTCGCCTACGCCCTGCGGCACGGGCTGATCTGAAGCAGCGCCTTCTCAACCGAAGTGCACAAGATCGCGATCATGATCTCGCTTCGCGCGGTCATGACGCCGGCTGCCCGGCGGGGCAGCGGTGGCTGCCCTAAGGGCTGTCCTGTCCGCTGCTGCCACCGGCGGGCGGTTACGACACGGTGAGCACTATGGACGCTCGGGCTGAGGACGGGGGCGCGGCGGTGACTGCTGCCCGGACGCCGTGGGGACGGCGTCGCGTCGCCCTGTTGACGGTTCCGCTGCTGGCGCTCGGATCGCTGGGCGTCTGGGCGGCGAACGGCGAACCCGCCCAGGCCGCGCCGGACGTCCCGGTGCCCTACCGGGTCGGTTACGCCAGCGCCGACCAGCCGGTGCTCTCGGCGGTGACGCCCGGCGGCCCCAACGGCGGCGTCGCCCTGCCCAGCCCCGACACGACCACCCCGGCCGAGGAGCCCGGCTCCCGGGCCGGCGGGCTGGTCTTCGTCACCCGGCGCGACGGGCACCGCGACGGCGACCTGCGCTACCGGGCGCCGGGCTCGCGCGAGTCGGTGTCCGTGCTCGCCGACGACTTCGACGACCGCGCCCCGCAGCTCTCGCCGGACGGGCGGACCATCGCGTTCGAGTCCGACCGGGACGGCCAGCCGGACATCTGGACCATCGGCGTCAACGGCCGGGGCCTGACCCGGATCACCGACCACCCGGGCGACGACACCACCCCGTCCTGGTCGCCGACCGGCGACCGGATCGCGTTCAGCAGCACCCGCGACGACACGGCCGGCGACATCTACACGATCCGGCTCGCCGGCAAGGCGCTCACCCGGCTCGCCGCCTCGCCCGCCGCCGACACCCAGCCGGCCTGGTCGCCGCTCGGCGTCATCGCGTTCACCACCTCGCGCTTCGCCACCAGCTCCCAGCCCGGCGCCGTGGTCGCCACGGTCCCCGACGCCGGCGGTGACGTCCGCCGGATCGCCACCGGCGACGAGCCCGCCTGGTCCCCGGACGGGCAGCAGCTCGCGCTGACCACGCGCGGCACGGACCCGTCCGGCGACATCGCCGTGGTGACCGTACGCACCCTGGGCTCGACCGTGGTGGCCCGCAAGCCGGGTCGCGCCGAGACGCACGCCACCTGGAACGGCGTCGCGGTGGTCTACTCCGACGTCGTCGCCGCCGAGGACGACAGCGCCGACATCTGGACGGCGAACGCCGCCGGCCTGGACCGGCAGGACCACACCCAGCGGCCGGACGCGGGGGAGACCGCACCGGCGTACTCGGTGGACGGCACCCGGCTGGCGTACTCCGAGGAGCGCGAGCGGAACGGCGACGGCGAGGAGCCGCCCAGCTCGCGGATCGTGGTGGCCGACGCCGAGGGCGGCGACCCGCAGCCGCTGACCGGCTTCGTCGACGGCCGGGTGGACGACGACCCGGCCTGGTCGCCGGACGGCACGATGATCGCCTTCGGGCGGACCCTGCCGAACGGGCGCCGGACGGTGATCGTCGTCCGGGTCGACAACGACGGCGAGGTGATCGGCACGATCCCGGTGCCGCGCGTGCTGACCGCGGAGGACAGCAAGCCGGCCTGGTCGCCGGACGGCACCCGGATCGCCTTCGTCCGCCGGGCGGAGCGGAAGCCGCCGCTGATGGTCATCCCCGGGCCGACCGACCGGCGGGTCAACCCCGGTGGCTCGTCCACGATCGACCAGCTCGTCAAGACTCCGGCCATCCTGCCGACGCCGGACATCGTCCTGCTGGTGGACACCACCCTCAGCATGGACGGGCCGATCGCGAACGTCCGGGAGAACCTGAAGACCGTGGTCTCGCAGGTCAAGGAGGCACAGCCCAAGGCGCAGTTCGCGGTGGCCAGCTTCCGGGACGGGGGCAACAAGAACACCGTCTTCCGGATCCACCAGCCGCTCACCGCCGACGTCGACGAGGTCCAGGACGGGGTGGATCAGCTCAAGACCGACGCGGACGACAACGGCGGCGACAACCCCGAGGACTGGGGTTTCGCGTTGAACCAGCTGGCATTGAATCGGCGCTCCTCGGACGGGAAGCTGGTCGGCTGGCGGGACAACAGCAACCGGGTCGTCGTGCTGATCGGTGACGCGCCCACGCACAACCCGGCCAAGACCTCGGACAAGGTCACGCTCGAGACCGCGATCGCCAACCTCAGGACGGCGAGCACGCGAGTGGTCGCCGTCGACGTCGGCGCGCTGGACTCGGCCATCCCGCCGCAGGAGGGCTGCCAGGGGCTCTGCACCAAGCAGGCCACCGAGGTGACCAAGCAGACGCAGGGCCAGCTCATCAAGGAGGCCGACGACGACAAGGTGTCGGCCGCGATCCTGGCCGGGCTGCGCAACCTGGTCATCACGGTCACGCCGACGGTCGGGCCGGACTGTGACGAGGGACTGACCGTCACGTTCAAGCCGGCCACGCCGACGAAGGTGCGCAGCGGCGACGACGTGCATTACCAGCAGACCGTCACGGTCGGCGAGGGGCTCGAGCCGGGCACGGTGCTGCACTGCGACGTCTCGTACCCGATCTCGCCCAACCCGGACGGCAACCAGGACGCCTACCAGGCGCCGGTGACCGTGACCGTGAACGACCCGGCGCTGCCGCTGGTCACCGTCGACGACGTGACGGTGCCCGCGGCCGACGAGTTCGGGACGGTCGTGCGGTACACCGCGACGGCGGTGGCCGCCGACGGCACCCCGCTCACCCCGACCTGCACGCCGCCGTCCGGTTCCGCCTTCCCGATCGGGCAGGCCACGGTGACCTGCACGGCCGAGGACATCGACGGGTCGGTCGGGCAGGACACCGCGCTGATCGCGGTGATCGACCAGAAGGCCGACGACAAGGCCCGGATCTACATGGCCACGGTGACGGCCGCCCTGGGCGCGCCGCTCGGCGTCATCGACCAGATCGACATCAGCGTGCACGCCGCGGCCGACTGCCCGGCCGCCGTCGAGGACGACGCGCCCGCGTTCGCCCCGGACGGCAACTCGGTAATCTTCGCCGCGAACGGCCGGCTCTGCGTCACCGACCCCGGCGGGCTGCTGCCCCGGCAGTTCACCAGCTCCGACGACCCACGGGCGGAGGACCCGGCCTTCTCGCCGGACGGTGCTCTGATCGCGTACACGTCGGTGGCGGGTAGTGAGCCGGAGCGCCGCACCCTGCGCACCCTGCCCGCGGCTGGCGGCAATGCCGCCGTGTTCATCGACACGCCGGGGGAGGCGTTCGAGGTGGCGTTCCGCCCGCTGGCGGCCGGGCTGACGCTCACCCTGACCGCGACACCGGCGCAGGCCGTGCAGGGCGACGATCCGATCCGGCTGACGATGGTCGCGACCAACACGACCTCGGCGACGGCGAGCCGGGTCTGGGTGTCCACGGTGATCCCGACCAAGCAGCCGCGGTTCGCGTCGATCGGCACGCTGGCCCCGGGCGCCTCGGAGACGGTCGACGTGGACGTCGACACCCTGACGCCGCTGTCCGGCACGGTGCAGGCGTTCGTGACCGGCGTCTTCCCGGGCGGTCTGCCCGCGGTCGCGACGGCCCAGGTGGCGATCACCATCCTGCCGGCGCCGATCGAGCCCGAGCCGGTGAAGCCGCGGGACGCCACGCCGGTGCTGGTCGTCCAGCCGGCGGTCGGCCCGCCCGGCATCGTCACCGTCGCGACCGGACGCGGCTTCGTGCCGCGCAGCGAGGTGACGCTGGTCTGGGACAACGGCATCAAGGTGCCGCAGAAGGTGCGGGCGGACGCGAGCGGCCGGATCCGCGCGCAGGTGCTGATCTTCCACCGGGACACGCTCGGGCCGCGCAGACTCGTCGCGACCGGCGTGGGCTTCAAGACGGTGGTCGCGGCGGAGTTCCTGGTGGTACCCGGGTCGCAGGACCCGGCCGACTTCGCCGTGCGGAGGTGATCGTGTGATTCACGAGGTGGACGACGCACTGCGCCAGTTGCTGCGTACCGAGGTGCTGCGCAGCGGTGACGTGGACATCGTGCTCGAGGCGCCGACCAAGGACTGGGCGGCCCGGCGCAACGCGCCCACGGTCAACCTGTACCTCTACGACATCCGGGAGGACATGCGGCGGCGGTCGCGGGGCCGGCTCAACGAGTACGACGAGCAGGGCCAGATCACCGCCCGGCACCTGCCACCCCGCTACATCAAGCTGTCCTACCTGGTCACCGCGTGGACCCAGCGTCCCGAGGACGAGCACCGGCTGCTGTCCGCGCTGCTCATGTCGCTGCTGGCGCACGACGCGATGCCGGTCGAGATGCTGACCGGATCGCTGCTCGAGATGGGCCTGCCGGTGCCGATCACGGTCGCCCTGCCGCCGCCGGAGGACCGCGCGTTCGCCGACGTCTGGTCCGCTCTCGGCGGCGAGCTCAAGCCGTCGCTGGACGTGGTGGTCAGCGCGCCGGTCGACTCCGGCCGCCGGACCGAGGCCGCGACGATCGCCAGCGAGGGTGTCCTGGTCTCGATGAACGGCGACGACCCGGTGCGGCACGCCCGGGCGCCGGAACTGCCCCAGTCCGGCCAGCCGGCCGAGGAGTCGCGGGTCGCCATGGTCCGGATGCGCCGCGAGCCGGGGGCGCGGTGAACACGCTGCCCGGCCTGCTGGCGCGGCTCGCCGACCTGGAGAAGCGGATCCGGACCGCGGTCGGCGCCCGCCGCCAGCGGGATCCCGCGCCGGACGACCCGTTCCGCGGGCTGTACCTCTCCGACGAGATCATCGACGCGCTGCTGGAACAGAACCGGGATCCGGCGGCGGTGCCGTGGGCCGGTCAGCCCGCCGACGAACCGTCGGTGCTGCCCGCCGGGCTCGGCCTCTCCGCGCTCGACATCGAGCTGCTGCTGGTCGCGGTGGCGCCCGATGTGGACAGCCGGTTCGAGCAGTTCTACGGCTACCTGAACGACGACGTCACCCGGCGCCGGGCCACGGTCGGCCTGGCGCTGCGGCTGTGCGGCCTGCCCGAGGGGTCGGCCGCCGGCCGCTCGCGGCTCGGTGCGGACTCCCCCTTGGTCCGCAACGGGCTGCTGATCGTCGAGGACCCCGACCGGCCGCTGCTGACCCGCACGCTGCGGGTGCCCGACCCGGTGGTCTCGCACCTGCTCGGCGACATGCGGATCGACCCGGCGCTCGGCCCGGTGCTGGCCGCGCCGGTCGACCCGGTCGCCGAGCTGCCCGGCGCGGACGTCGTCGCCCGGGCCCTGACCAGCGGCGCGCGCCTGCTGTATCTGCGCGAACGCAGCGGTGGCAGCGGTCCGGCGCTGGGCGTGACCGGGTTGCACGCGCTCGGCCGGTCCGCCCTGATGGTCGACGCCGAACGCCTCGACCAGCAGCCCGAGCTGGTCCGCCCGCTGCTGCGCGAGGCGCTGCTGACCGGCGCGGGCGTGGTGGTCGGCCCGATCGGGAGCGGCGGCAGGCCGCCGGGTGGTGTGCTGGACGCCTTCTCGGGCACGGACGCCCCGCTGCTCGTCTACGGCACCACCGGCTGGGATCCGCGCTGGGGCCACCGGCCGCCGCTGCACCTCGACGCGGCGCCGGTGCCGGCCGCGATCCGGGCCGCCGTCTGGCGCTCGGCCCTGGACGGCAAGCTCGCTCCGGGCGTCGACCCGGCCGCCGCCACCGCGCACTTCACGCTCGGGCCGCCACAGATCCGGCGGGCCGCCGAGGCGGCGGTGCTGGCCGCCAACGCGGACGGTGAGCTGGTCGACGTCAAACGGTTGCGGCAGGGCGCGCGTACCCAGAACGCGGCCGGATTGGAACGCCTGGCCCGCCGCATCGAACCGGGCGTCGGCTGGGACGACCTGGTGCTGCCCGGGCCGGTGCTGGCCCAGCTCGGCGAGCTGGCGGGACGCGCCCGGCATCGTGAGCGGGTGCTGCAGGAGTGGCGGATGCGTCCCGGCGGCGGGCGCGGCATCGGCGTGGTGGCCCTGTTCGCCGGTGACTCGGGCACCGGCAAGACGATGTCCGCCGAGGTGGTGGCCGGTTCCCTGGGCCTCGACCTGTACACCGTCAACCTGGCCACGGTCGTCGACAAGTACGTCGGCGAGACCGAGAAGAACCTGGAGCGGATCTTCACCGAGGCGGCCGGGGTGAACGGCGTGCTGCTGTTCGACGAGGCGGACGCGATCTTCGGCAAGCGTTCCGAGGTACGCGACGCGCACGACCGCTACGCGAACATCGAGAGCGCGTACCTGCTGCAGCGGATGGAGAGCTTCGACGGGGTGGCGATCCTGGCCACCAACCTGCGGGCCAACCTGGACGACGCGTTCACCCGCCGGCTGGACGCGGTGATCGACTTCCCGGTGCCGGACCAGGAGCACCGGGCGGCACTGTGGGACGTCTGCCTCGGCCCCGGGGTGCCCCGCGCCGACGACATCGACCTGGTGTTCCTGTCGAAGGCGTTCGAGCTGGCCGGCGGGCACATCCGGGCGGCGGCGGTGACCGCGGCGTACCTGGCGGCGGCGGACGGCCGCCCGGTCGGCATGCTCGACCTGATCGGGGCGGTGGCCCGGGAGTACCGCAAGCTCGGCCGGCTGGTGCTCGACCGGGAGTTCGGTCCGTACCTGTCACTGGTCACGGCCTGAACTTTGCCCTTTCGGGCGAGCGGTGCTGCCCGGCGGAGCGCGCCAAAGCCCCTGTCCCGCGGGCGCGTCCGGTGCCACGCTGGGCGGTGGACAGACGATCCTCAAGGGGGCGGCTATGCACGGTCACGACCACGGCCAGGAGGGCGACTTCCGGCCCAAGAGCGACCGCGTCGAGCGCGAGGACACCGACCTTTCGATGAAGGCCGCGGTGGCCGGCCGGACCGACGTGCTCGGCCAGGGCGGGATGCTCGGCCTGCAGCGCGCGATCGGCAACTCGGGCGTCAACACGATGATGGAGCAGGAGAAGTCGCCTGTCCTCGACGTGGTGAACGGCGGCGGTGGCTCGGCGTTGGACAACGACACCCGTACGGACATGGAGTCGCGCTTCGGCACCAGCTTCGGTGACGTACGCGTGCACACCGGCGGCACCGCGCACGACTCGGCGAAATCGGTGAACGCGCAGGCGTACACGGTCGGCCCGAACATCGTGTTCCAGGACGGCAAGTACGACCCGGGCTCGGACTCCGGCAAGCACATGATCGCGCACGAGCTCACCCACGTGGTGCAGCAGCGCAGCGGCCCGGTCGACGGCTCGGACGCGGGCGGCGGCGTGAAGGTCAGCGACCCGTCCGACCGCTTCGAGCGGGAGGCCTCGGCCAACGCCGACCGGCTCATGTCCTCCGACTCGCATGCCGGCCACTCGCATGACGCCGCACCGGCCGCCGCCGGCGTGCAGCGCATCGAGGAGCCCGGGGTGCAGCGCATCGAGGAGTCTGCGGTGCAGCGGGTCGACGACCCCTCGGTGCAGCGCGAGGAGGGCGAGGACGAGGAGCCCGCCGAGGTCCAGGGCTACGTCCAGCGCGAGGAAGAAGCGGGCGAAGAGGAAGAGGTCGCCTCCTAGGCCGTCCATCCGGTCAGATAGACGGCGCCGCCGTGCGCCAGCGGCACGGTGCGCACGGCGGGCGCCTCGTCCAGCAGCACCACGCCAAACCCGTTCAGTTGAACGGCGGTGCACGGCAGGTCGAGGACCTCCGCGAACGCCGACTCCTCGACCCGCTCGGCCGCGGCCCGCGCCCACTGTTCCCGATCCGGGTCCGACAGCGGTTCGGTGGGCAGCAGCGCCAGCGAGGGCCGCAGATCCTCACACGCCTCGGCGAAGGCCGACAGCGGTGGTGGCAGGTGTCGCGTGGCCGGCGGCAGCCTCATCGCCGCGTCGAAGGCGGCCGGTTCGGCGGCGATGAAGAGCGGTCCGCCCTCCAGGTGATCCAGGTGTGTGACCCGGCACGGCAGGCTGCCCCACACGCCGTAGGCGTCACCGCGACTGCCGTCGACCGTCACCTCGGTCACATCGCGCACCTTGGCGTAGGCGAGCCGCTTCCGCAGCCACCACTCGTATGCGTCGTCGAGAGGATGGCCGACGAGGAACAGTGCCTGCCGCTGACCGGTCATGCGCCCGCGCGGAGGCGCTCGAAGCCGGGCAGGTCGGTCACCAGGCCCAGCTCGCGGCAGGCGTCCCGGATCGCGTCCAGCTCGGCCAGATGCTCCTCGACATCCAGCGTCCCCTGCGCCAGCCGGCCGATGCGGTAGACCTGCCCGTCCTCCGTCACCTCGTGCACGCTGAGCCACGCGTCCGGGAACCGTGCGCGCAGCCGGGCCTCCAGCTCGGGGTCCGTGCCGGCCGCGATCACCTCGCATGTCTCGACGCCGGCCGTCGAACTGGGCTCCGGCACGCCGGTGTCGTCGTACCCGATCACCTCGACCGGCCCCGGCGCGAGCTCGCGCGGACCGCCGGCGATCCGCAGCTCGACCCGCCACGAGATCCGGTACCGGTCCCGCCAGTCCTCGTTCTCCGTCAGCTCGGTGAAGAACGGGGTGCAGAGGCGCTCGATCCGCCAGCCGCGCAGCTCGTCCTCGGGCAGGCCCCACGCCTCGAGGAACGACCGGCCCAGCTCGGCCGTGCCCTCATGGAGCAGGCTCCAACTCAGCCACACGACGTCGAAGGTCAGCGTGGTCTGGTCCCCGGATCGCCCCCAGCGCGGGAACCAGAGTTCGAAATCGGAGTCGGACACCGCGAACACCTACTCTCCCGGGCCGCGGAAACTGGGCCCCACGTGAGGATCGTACGTCTCGCCGCCACTGCCCTTGCGGGAGTTGCACCGCTGGCACATGACGACGAGATTGCTGATCAGGCTGTAATAGTCCGTACGCGTCTTGTGGTTGGTGTTGTTGCCGCCGAGATTCGTCCAGTGGCCGGCGATCGGATCGTCGTGGTCGAAGGTGATGCCCTTGACCTTCTTGCCGTCCTTCATCGTCACCAGCGGCCTGATCTCGTTGCACTTCTCGCAGTAGAAACAGTTCGGGTCGCCGTGATGGGGCAGGGCGCTGTACTCGTCTGCCGCCGCCTTCTTGACCAGCCTCGTCTGCTCACCGGCCCCCCAGGACATCGTCGCCGCCGAGTAAGTCTTGCCGTAGAACGTGTCGCGGATGGTGTGACGCCATTTCTCGCGGATCTCGCCGGCCAGGACGTAGTTCGACGGGTGCCTGAGGACGGCGACCGACGGGTAGCCGTGGTCCTTCGCCTCCTTGACGAATTGCTCCAGGATGTTGTTCACCTGGGTGCGGATCGCGTCCTCCTGGTGCTCCCGGTTGACGTCGCCGCGGGCGATCTCGTCCGATACCGCGTCGAGCACCGCAGCCATCTGCTGCATGGTGCCCAGCAGATCCCGGCACTCCGGCAGCTGCCGCACCTTCTCCAGCGCGATGGCGTGGTCGATGGACATCTTCACCTGCTGGATCTTCCGCTTGATGTCCTCGATCGGCAGGCCCGTGCCCTTGTGCTGTACCGCGTTCTCGTACTCCTTGATCAGTAGTTCCTGGGCTCTCGGCAGCGACATCCGTTCGTACGGCTTGATGATCGGGCCGATCGACTCGTTGATGGAACGGTTGCCGGTGCACTTCTGGTCCAGCATCATCTGTGCCCGGACGTCGGTCAGCTTCCCTCGCAACACCCGGTAGCGGCGCTCGAATTCGGCCTCGTCCTCCTTGGCGCCGATCGGGCGCTGCGGGGTCGACATCGTCTGCACGTGGACGACGTCGCCCTCCGACGTGCGCGAGTCGACGAACAGATGCAGCGGGACCTGATGCCGGCGTTCGGCGGCTTCGACCTTCTTCCGCGCCTGGTCGGTGCTCTCCGAACTCCGTAGTGCCTTGTCGGCGTCGGTGATGGCCGCGCGTTCCTTGGCCGGGTCCTTGCTCGCCGCGTCCGCGCTCTTGTTCTTGTCCTTGCCCTTGAGTTTGGCCCAGATTTTCTTGCCGAGCCCGACGATCTTCCCGACGACCCAGTCGACGGCCTTCATCACCGGCTTCGACAGCGCCTGGAAGAACGACTTCACCTTGGTGGCGATGCCGCCGATCCCGAGGATGGCGGCGAGTGCACCGATCAGCACCGGGATGGACTTGGCCAGGGCCGCTTCGATCAAGGCGGGTACGCCACCGGCGCCGCCACCGGCGATCGCGATCACGGCGTCGAGGACGGCGTTGACGAACTCGATGATCTGCGCGCCCCGTTCGATGATGAACGTGACGATGTCGATGATCATCTTGCAGGCCTTGATGAACGCCGACGCCGGGTTCAACAAGCTGATGATCCAGGTGATCCCCGCGATCAGCACGGTCGGGATCAGATACTCGCTGATCTTGCCGAGCAGGTTCTCCTTCAGATCACCGACCTGATCCTTGATCTCCTCATACGCCCCCGCCACCCCCTGCGACTGCAGCTTGGCGACGACCGGGACACCGGCCTCGACGGCACCCATGGCTTGTTCGGGGATGCCCTTGGCGATGATCCGCCCGCGGATCGCACCCCACGTGAGCCCGAGCAGCGACGCGATCATCGACAGGATCCCGCGCAGGTCGAACTTGTCCGGCAGCTGGATCCCGGCGCCCTGCATGGTGCCCAGCAACCAGCCGATCAGGCCCTTCTTCACATGGGTGCCGATGTTGTTCATGAACGCTTTGAGGCCGGCGCCGACGGCGGAGACCAGGTTGCCGAGGAACCCGATCGGGTCCTTCAGGATCGCCATCACCGCCTGCGCGGCCTTCGCCAGGACACCGAGCAGGAGGTCTTTGAGTTTCAGGATGGTGTCGATGACACCCTTGACCGCATCGACCGCCTTGGCGATCAGGCCCTTGTTCTTCTCCTTCTCCGCCTCGATCTCCGCATCAACACTCTTCAAAGCCTCGTTGTACTTCGACGCCAACGTGTTGACCAACTCGGTGCCCTTGGCATCCACGGACTCGGTCAGCTCATCAAACTTCCCCGCGAACTCCCCCGCCGCCTCCTTACCCACCGCCTGCAAATCAGCGGGGAGTTTCTGCACCTCGGCCTGCAACTGCTGCCGACCCGTCGCGATCCGCTGCTTCGCCCGGGTCAGCTCCCCACCGATCACATCGGCCACATTCGAGATGACCGTCTGCATCTTCGCCACGTAGCCCTGCCGGGCGGTCACGAAAATCTGGTTGGCCTCCTCCGGCAGACCGGCGAACTTGTCCTTGACCCACTTCAGCTTCCCGGTGAAACCCGAATACCGTTTGTCCTTGTACTCATCCATCCGCCGCTTGTGCTCGGCGGTGAAAGAATCCCGGGCCGCCTTCTCCCCGGCCGAAAACGCGTCGTCGACTTTCTTGTCCAGACCGGTCAGGATGCCTTCGACGTCCTTCTGGGTGGCGTCGAACACGGCCTGCAGCTTCGCGGTGACCTGCGCCCGCTTCGACTCGTCCTTGCCCTGGGCGCCTTGCTGGCCCTTGCCGACAGCGTTGTTGGCGGCGAGTTTGTCGCCGCGCATCCCGGCCACCGCCTGCGCCCCGGTCGCCGACGCGTCCGCTTTCGCCCCGGCCAGCGTCTGCGCCTCCGCCGCCCGCACCTCTCCCGGAGCGGTCGCCGCATGCTGCTCCCCGGCTTTCTTCTCTTTCAACGCGCCGGTGAACTCGGGTTCGTTCGACTTTGCCAGCTGTTCCTCGGTGACCTGCGCGCCAGCCATCTGCTGATCCACCTGCGCCGGACCCGCCGAGAAATCCGTCGCCGACGCCGGCGCCTTGTCCGGCAGCGCATTCCCCGCATCCGGCACACCCGGGCCGGCCGGGGCCGGCTCCTGCACCAGCGGCGTGACCGGCTTCTCCTTCGCCGCCGAGGTGTCCGGCGCAGCCTTGGTGGTGGTCTCGATGGCCTTGGCGGACTGTTCCCTGCCCTGGCCGACCTTGCCCTGGACCTGACCCTTGACCGCGTCGGCCTTACCCGACTCGCCGAAGTTGTCGGCCTCGTCCAAATTCTTCGGCGCCTGATCCGCGATCGCCTTGTTCACCGCCGCGATGAACGCCGCCTTGTCGAACACCCCCGGCTGCGCCGCGTTCATCTTCTCCGCGTTCGCGGCCTTGCCCTGCGCCTGCTTGTCATCAGCGGGCGGCTTCGCGGCGGCCTGCGCGGCGCTGGCCTTGGAGGTGGCGGGCGGGTGAGCTGCCAGGGTCTTCTGCTTACCCCGTACATCCGACTTGAGCGTGTTGAACTTCGGCGTCGACGCCGCGGGAGGTCGCGAGAGGCGCTGAACCGCGGGCACCGGGACCTCCGGCTCGACGACAGCCGCCGCGGCCGGCGCCTCGGACTCGGGCGCGGGAGCTGTCGTGCGGCGCTGGGCCAGGATGCCTGACAGGGCACGATTTCCCGCGGCCGCCTGGAGACGCTGCGCCACGCGTGGCGTCATCGGTCGCTGCCGGGGCTGCGTCACCCCCTCGGCCTGATCACGCTCCACCGAGGATGTTGTCCGGCGTGCGTCATCGCCCGCCCCGTCGTGCTCTTCGGCCGGGCGCCTCATCCAACACACCCCCGCGGGTTGGATCCGGATACGGACAGAGTCGCGCAATCGACAGTCTTCCGCCAGGTAGCTGCTGGCGGGAGCGTGCTCGGGCAGCCGACAGGGCCGGCCGTGCTGCCCGTTCGGGAAGATCATTCGGCCGCGTCGATCTCGTGCCCGTTGGGGCACCCACGAGTTCCCTCCCGACCGATCGCCGGGTCATTGTTCGCCCGCGCGGGCTGGCTGAGCATGAACACCAGAGGCAGACCCACCGGGCTGCCGAGATCCACTTGTGAATTGAAGGAGGCACGCGATGCCCACCTATCTCTCCCCGGGTGTTTACGTGGAGGAGGTCGAGGCCGGTTCGCGACCCATTGAAGGTGTGGGCACCGCGGTGGCGGCCTTCGTCGGCTTCGCCCCGCAGGGACCGGTGCACACCCCGACGCTGGTGTCGAACTGGACTCAGTACACGACCACGTTCGGCGAGTTCGCCGAGGGCCAGTACCTCGCACACGCCGTGTACGGCTACTTCCTCAACGGTGGCGGCAACGCCTACATCGTGCGGATCAACGGGGGCCAGGACGGCGGCAACGGCAACGGGGTGGTCGCCCAGCCGCAGGCGCAGCTCGGCGGCTACCGGGTCGTCGCCAAGGAACTGCCCGCCGGGCAGAACAACAACAACATCACCGTCGAGGTGCACGACGCCGGCGAGGGTGCTCCCGAGGACCGCGCCGTCCTGATCGTCAAGCAGGACGGCAAGGAGGCGGAGAAGTACAACGTCACCACCAAGCGCGGCCGGGAGAACGTCGTCACCCAGCTCCGCGAGCACTCCAAGCTGATCACCGTCGAGGAGGTCGCCGCCGGCAACGGGCTCTCCAAGGGCACGGTGTCGCTGGTCGCCGAGCAGCCGTCGGTTCCGGCGCCGGTGCCGCACGCGGTCGTCGCCGACGACTACGTGGGCGACGTGTCCGAGCGCAGCGGCTTCGGTGGCCTGGAGGCCATCGACGAGGTCACCATGGTCTCGGTGCCCGACCTGATGAGCGCGTACCAGAACGGCTCCATCGACCTCGAGACCCTCAAGGCCGTGCAGCTGAGCCTGATCGCGCACTGCGAGCTCATGGGCAACCGGATGGCGATCCTCGACCCGCCGCCGGGGCTGTCCCCGCAGCAGGTGCGCGAGTGGCGCCAGGACCTGGCCGGCTACGACTCGAAGTACGCCACGCTGTACTACCCCTGGGCAAAGGTCTTCGACCCGTCGACCGGCACCAACACCTTCGTCCCGCCGAGCGGCCACATGGCCGGCGTGTGGGGCCGCAACGACGCCACCCGCGGCGTGCACAAGGCGCCCGCCAACGAGGTCGTCCGCGGCGCCGTCGACCTGCAGACCCAGCTGACCAAGGCGGAGCAGGAACTGCTCAACCCGATCGGCGTCAACTGCATCCGCAGCTTCCCCGGCCGGGGCATCCGCGTCTGGGGCGCCCGCACCCTCTCCAGCGACCCGGCGTGGCGCTACCTGAACGTGCGCCGCCTCTTCAACTACCTCGAGGAGTCGATCCTCGTCGGCACCCAGTGGGTCGTCTTCGAGCCGAACGACGACGCGCTGTGGGCTCGGATCCGCCGCACCGTCGGGTCCTTCCTCGTCACCGAGTGGCGCAAGGGCGCTCTCTTCGGGCTCACCCCCGACGAGGCGTACTACGTCCGCTGCGACCGGGAGACCAACCCGGCCGAGCAGATCGACAACGGGCAGGTCACCTGCGAGATCGGCATCGCGCCGGTCAAGCCCGCCGAGTTCGTGGTGTTCCGCCTGGCGCAGATGTCCGGCGGCACCAGCCTGGTCAGCGAGTAATCCCCCACCGGTCAGCAGCAGCGAAAGGGTAAAAGGCCATGCCACTTGCGGATATGGACACCTCGGTCGGCCACTCCTTCGGTCTCGAGGTCGACGGCCTGGTGATCAAGCAGATCTCCGAGGTCAGCGGCTTGAAGATGGAACAGGACGTCATCGAGCTCAAGCAGAACACGGCGGACGGCAAGTACGTCATCAAGAAGCTGCCCGGCCGCCCCAAGGCCGGCGAGGTGACGCTCACCCGTGGTCTCACCGGTGACACCAGCTTCGAGTCGTGGGTCAAGGACGCGCACTTCGGCAAGATGGGCACGGCCCGCAAGGGTGGCGCCATCATCGTCTACGACTACGAGGGTCAGGCGATCAAGCGCTACAAGCTGACCGCCGCGTGGCCGAAGAGCCTGGAGATCGGCTCGCTCAAGGCCGGCGACACCAGCGTTCTGACCGAGAAGATCGTCATCACGTACGAGATGATGGAGGTCGAGTAGCGCCATGCGGCGCAGCAACGCGAGCGTCGCTGACGCACCACCGATCGACGGCCCGCCGAGCCAGCGGCCCCGGGAAACCCTGCAGACGGAGTTCGACTTCGAGTTGCCCCGGGGGTATGTCGACGGGTCCGGCACCGTGCACCGCAGGGGCACGATGCGGCTCGCCACCGGCCGGGACGAGCTCGTCCCGCTGCGCGACGACCGCGTCCGGGAGAACCCCGCCTACCTGACGGTGGTTCTCCTGGCCCGCGTGGTCACCAACATCGGTGACGTCACCGATGTGCACGCGGGGATCATCGAGAACCTGTTCGCCACGGATCTCGCATTCCTCCAGGACATGTACCGCCGCGTCAACACCGAGGGGCACACCCTCGCGAGCGTCGGCTGCCCGTCCTGCGGGCACTCGTTCGCGATCGACCTCGCGGGTGGGCGCCCGGGGGAATCGTGACGTACGCGGCCGACCGCCTGCACGAGGAGGTCGCGTACGTCGCCTACCACTTCCACTGGTCGCTGGACGAGATCCTCGACATGGAGCACCCGGATCGCCGCCGCTACGTGGCGGAGATCGCCCGTATCAACACCCGCATCAGTCAAGGTCGGTGAGGTCTCATGTGGCCATGGCGGCGTAAGCGTGACGAACCGGCGCCCGCACCCACGCCGGCGCCGGTCGTCCCGACGCGCCCACCGGCCGACCAGTGGCGCCTCGTCGCCCCCATCCAGCGGATGGTGGGCGACGACATCCTGGCGAACCCGGTTCAGCGGTTCAGCGGCTCGCTGGCGTCCTGGCAGGACCCGCGCTTCCTCGGCGCCCTCGGGCACGGGGTGAGCGCGGGCGAGCCGTCCGGGACGATCGGCGAGTTCGCGCGGCCGGCCACGGTCGTGCCGGACTATCCGGCCGGGTCGCTGCCGCAGATGCCGGTCGCCACGCCCGCACCGGCCCGGGAGGCGCGGCGCAACCTGGGCGCCTCGTTCACCGTGTCGCGCCTGGCCGAGCCGGCCCTTCCGGCGGAGCCGTCCTTCCTTCCCGCCGAGCCGCCTGCCCTTCCCGCCGAGTCGTCGGCCCTTCCACCCGAGTCGTCGGCTGTCGCGGCCTCGCCGCAGCCCGGGATGGATGTCGCGCCGCTGACCCCGGACGCGCCGCCGATCACGGCGGGACCTGAGGCCGCCGCGCCCGCCCCGGAGGCGGCGCCCGGCCCCGCTTCCGCCGCCTCGTCGTCCGCGCCGGCCGACACGTTGCCGGTGGCCGCCCCGCAGCCGGCGCCCGCCGAGGTGCCGCAGCTCAGCGGACCGGCGGCGCCCACGCTGGGCGCGCCGGCGCCGCCGATTCCGGAGCCGGAGGGTACGTCCGCACCGGACGACGCCGCCGGGCAGGTGCAGCGGACCGCCGACACCAGCACGTCGCTGCCGCCCCTCCAGCGGGCGATGGACGACGCCTCGATGCCGGTGACCTCCGCGTCGCCGGTGCAGCGAGTGGCCGGATCGTCGACCGGCACCCCGATCCAGCGCGCGGTGGACTCGCACGACGACGAGGTGGGAGTGCAGCGGGTGGCCGCGGACACGCCCGGCGCCGTCGCGCACGACGACCACTTCCACCTGCCGCCCGTGCAGCGGACCGAGTCGACCCTGCAGCCGACGCACCTGCCGGTGTCGCACACCGAGACGCCCGTTCAGCGGTCCGGGTCCGCCGCGCCCGCCTCGGGGGACGTCGCCGCCGCGCCCGCCTCGCGCGGCTCCACCGCCTCGCTCGACCTCCCGGTGCAGCGGAGCGCCGCGCCGGAGACGCCGCGCCGGATCGGCCTGGGCGCGCCGATCGACCTGACCGGGATGCGCGACGGCGCCGCGCCCTTCGTCCAGCGCCTCAGCGACGGCGGCGAGCCCATGCCGCCGGCCGTGCAGCGGATGAGCGGCGGTGGCGATGCGACGCCTTCGGCCGTGCAGCGGCTGAGCGGCGGTGGGGACGGGGTGGACCACCCGATCCCGGACGCGTTCGAGACGACCCGGCCGGTGCCTGCCGAGGCGCCCGCTCTGCCGGTCGACGACGTCGCGCCGATCAGCGGTTCGGTGGTGGACGGTCCCGCGATGCCGTTCTCGTCACCGGCACCCACCGCGCCGTCCGTGCAGCGGCTCGGCCTCGGGCCGGTGCTCGAGTCCGGCGCGCCGCTGCCGGCGCCGGCGCCGACTCTCGGTGCGAGCCCGATCTTCCCGGCGTTGCCCGCCGCGACCTCGCCCACCACCGCGACCTCGCCCGGCTTCTCCGGGTCGGCGCCGGGCCTGTCGACCTCTTCGGCGCTGCCGAGCGCGTCCTCGGGTTCTTCCGCGGTGCAGCGGATCGCCGAGTCCGGGCCGGCGCCGATCGCTCAGCGTGAGCCGGACCTGGCTGTCGCCCAGCGCGCGCCCGATCTGCCCGTCGCGGTGACCCACGGTGACCCGATGGGCCGCCCGGTGTCGAGCGACCGGCTCGTGCCGGTGGACGGACCGTCCGCGCCGTTCGCCTCGGTCGCGTCCGCGCCGCGGCTGCCGGTGGTGTCCCGGCTCGTCGGGGACCGGCCGATCCGGCCCGCGCTGACCGACCTGCCGACGCCGCAGCCCGCTCCGGCGGGTGCGTCCCCGGCGGCCAACCCGGCCGACCTTCCGGCGGTGCCCGTCGCGCAGCTCACCGCCGAGCCGTCGGCCGGTGCGCCGGCTCGCGTCGCGGTGCCGGTACAGACCTTCGCGGATCCCGGCGGAAGCGACGGCGCGAGCGCCGGATCCGGCGGCGGGGCGGGCGGCGGCCCGGGCTCGGGCGGCGGCTTCAGTTTCGGCGCGAGCTTCGCGGCCGGCGGCGGGCTGGGCGGCAGCGACGGCCTGGGCAGCGGCGGCGGCCTGGGCAGCGGCGGGCTCGGCAGCGGCGGCGGTGGGCTGGGTGGCGGCGACAGCGGGATGGGCGGTGGCGCGTTCTCCGCTCCGCCGATGCCGACCCTGAGCACCGCCTCCGGCGTGCGCAGCGTGCAGCGGTCGACGGCGACGCCGGCCGCGGGCTCGCCCGTGATGCAGCTGCTCACCGCCAACGCGACCCCCGCCGCGGACACCGCGCAGCGGTACGACCCGCCGCCGGTCACCGTCTCGCGGGTGGTCACCGTCAGCGCCTCCGCCCAGAACCCGACCCCGACCGTGTCCCGCGCCGAGGAGGGCGCCGCCCCGGTGGCGACCGCCGCCCCGGCCGCCCCCGGTGACCCCGCCGCGGCCGGTGGCGCCGCGCAACCGGAGGAACTGGTCAAGAAGTTGTTCGATCCGTTGTTGCGCCGGCTCAAGGCAGAGCTGCGCCTGGACCGGGAACGCCGCGGGTCGCTCACCGACCTGCGGCACTGACCCGGACGAGCCGAAGCACGAAGGGAGAGTTCCATGTCGGACATCGAGGAGGCCGTCGCCGTCTTCTTCTCCGTCAGCATCGACGGCGAGAACTTCGGCGCGTTCCTGAGCTGTGAGGGGCTCGGGTGCGAGTTCGTCGTGGAGCAGCGCGAGGAGGGCGGCAACAACGGCTGGGTGTGGCAGTTCCCGACCCGGATCAAGTACACCAACATCAAGCTGTCCCGCCCGGTCACCAAGGACACCATCAAGATCGCCCAGTGGTTCGCCGAGATGGCCTCCGGCGTGAAGCGCAAGACCGCCACGATCGAGGCTCGGAACGCGCAGAACACCGTGATCGCCCAGTGGGGCCTGATGGACGTGGTCCCGGTGCGCTGGACCGGTCCCCAGCTGAACGTCGACAGCCCCAAGATCGCGACCGAGACGCTCGAGCTCGCCCACCACGGCTTCCTGAGCGGCCCGGTCGCCGGCAGCGGAGGGATGAACTGACATGCCGAAGCCGGTCGCCATGACTTCGTCGGGCTCCGTGTCGGCCCCCGCCGGCGGCGGTCCCGGCGCCGGCGCGGCGTTCGCCAAGACGCCACTGAACCTGCAGCGCGCCAAGCTGGAGATGCGCGAGCCGGCCGCGGACGGCACCACCGGCAGCATCGGCGGCGTCCTCGGCGTGATCGAGTTCCAGTACAACCCCAAGGAACTGGTGATCGCCAAGAACGCCAAGTGGAACCGGGACAACAAGCCCAACGCCGAGAAGAGCGCGCCGCCGCAGTTCATGGGCTCCGACCCGAGCAAGCTCAACCTGGAGATGTTCCTCGACTCCACGGAGAAGATGGACGACGGCGTCGTGAAGACCGTGGAGAAGCTCTTCTCCTGCTGCGTGCCGACGGAGAAGAGCCGGAACTCCAAGAAGGGCTCGCCGCCCTGGGTGATCTTCTCGTGGGGCGGGCTCACCGGATTCCCGTCCTACGTCAGCTCGGTGAGCGCCAAGTACACCCTGTTCACGCCGGCCGGTATGCCGGTCCGTGCGCTGGTCACCGTGGTGCTGGAGGAGATCGCCGGCGAGACGGGCGGGCAGAACCCGACATCGGGCGCACTGGCCGCCCGGGACACCCACACGGTCATCGCCGGTGACACCCTGCCGTCGGTGGCCTACCGCGCCTTCGGTGACCCGAACGCGTGGCGGGAGATCGCCGAGCTCAACGACATCGACGACCCGCTGCGGCTCGCTCCCGGCTCGCGGCTGCTGATCCCGGCGCCCGAGGAGGTGGCCGCCCGCCATGGCGAATGAGAGCTTCTCCAACTCGCCGATCATCACGGTCAACGGGAACCAGCTGCCGGCCGACGTCGCGTCGCTGCTGGCGCTGACCTATGTGGACGACAGCCGGAATCTGCCGGATGTGTTCGCGTTGCGCTTCCGCGACCCGGCGGGCATCGTCCTGAACAAGGCCGGCATCAAGATCGCCAGCAAGGTCAAGGTGTCCGTGCAGACCGCCGAGCCGGCCGGGCCGGAGGTGCTGATCGACGGCGAGGTCACCGCGATCGAGCTGGACCTGGACCCGGTCGGGACGATCATCGAGGTTCGCGGCCAGGACGTCGCCCACAAGCTGTTCCGCGGCCGGCGCGTCGCCGCGTACCCGGGAATGAGTCTTTCCGACATCGTCCGCAAGGTCGCGCAGCGGGCCGGCGTGAAGGTCGGCAAGATCGACACCGTCCCGGGCGTGGGCGCGGGCAAGGACGGCCAGATCTCGCAGAACAACGTGAGCGACTGGGAGTTCCTGTCGGCCCTGGCCGACCTGGTCGGCGCGCACCTGGCCATCGAGGACGGCGCGCTCTGCTTCCAGCTGCCGGAGCCGCCGGCCAAGGCGCCGGCCACCAACGCCAAGGCCGCCACGAGCCCGCTGGTCCTGGAGGCGCGCAGCAACCTGATCTCGCTGCGGGCCACGGTCCGCGCCACGCACCAGGTGCCGAGCGTCGAGGCGTACGGCTGGGACATGGAACACAAGCAGGCGGTGACCGCGACCGCGACCCCGCGCCTGCCCGGCATGGAGGTGGCCGGCGCCAGCCCGACCGACATCGCCTCCAAGGTCGGCGCGCCGCCGTTGCGGGCCGCCGACCCGGCCTGGCAGACCGCCGAAACCGTGAAGGCGGTCGCCACCTCGCTGGCCGATCAGCTCGGCGGCTCGGCGGTGGAGCTGGACGGCGTCGCGAAGGGCAATCCCAAGCTGCGGGCCGGTATCGCGGTCGCGCTGACGAACGTCGGCGAGCCGTTCGTCGGCAAGTACGTGCTGACGCAGACCCGGCACACGTTCAGCCCGACGGACGGCTACCGGACCATGTTCACCGTGGCCGGGCGGACCGAGCGTTCGCTCTACGACCTGGCCGGCGGCGGCACGAGCCTGCCGGCCGGTGCGACCAGCGGCCTGGTGCCGGGCCTGGTCAGCGACATCAAGGACCCGCGCAAGATGGGCCGGGTCAAGGTGACCTTCCCGTGGCTGGACAAGGAGTACGTGACCGGCTGGGCGCGTGTGGTCCAGCCGGGCGCGGGAGCCGACCGGGGCTTCCTGGTGCTCCCCGAGGTCAAGGACGAGGTGCTGGTCGGCTTCGTGCACGGCGACCCGGACAACGCGTACGTGCTGGGCGGCATGCACAACGGCGTCGACAAGGTGCCGAAGCTGGAGGTCGAGCCGGTCGACGGCGGCAGCGGCGCGGTCGCGGTGCGCGGTTTCGTCTCCCGCAAGGGCCACACCATCCAGTTCATCGAGGACGGCGGCGTGCTGGTGGCCACCGGCGACGGCAAGCTCTCGGTGCGGCTGGACGTCAAGACCGGCACGGTCGAGGCCAAGGGCGACGTGATCAAGCTGACCGCGACGAAGACCGTCGAGATCAAGGGCCCGAACGGCGTGAAGATCGACGCCGGCTCCGGCGCGCTCGACATGAAGGGCATGACCGCGTCGCTGGCCGGCCAGTCCAAGACCGACGTGAAGGCCTCCGGCCCGGTGACCGTCTCCGGCACCCCGATCAAGTTGAACTGAGGAGCTGTCATGGGCATGCCCGCCGCCCGGGTCACCGACCGCACCCCGCACCCCGGGGTGATCACCGGCCCCGGTGTGCCGACCGTGCTGATCGGCGGCATGCCCGCGGCCGTGGTCGGCGACCTGCACACCTGCGCGTTCCCGCAGCCGCCGCACCCGCCGACCCCGATCATCCCGCCCGGGTCGCTGACCGTGCTGATCGGCGGGAAACCGGCCGCGCGGGTCGGCGACAAGTCCGGCTGCGGCGCGCCGATCCTCCCGCCCGGCTGCCCGACCGTGCTGATCGGCTAGGAGGCTGACGATGCAGGATCCGTCGAGGTTCGTCGGGGCGGGGTGGGCGTTCCCGCTGCGTACCGACCCCACCGGCTCGATCGCGCTGGTGCGCGGCGACCGGGAGATCGTGGAGAGCATCCGGCTCATCCTGGCCACCGCGCCGGGGGAGCGGCCGATGCGGCCGGAGTTCGGGTGCAACATCCACGAGCTGGTGTTCGCCCCCGCGGACGCGTCCACGGCCGGGCGGATCGCGTACGAGGTGCGCCTCTCCCTGGAGCGCTGGGAGCCGCGCATCGACCTGCTGGACGTCCGGGTCGGTTTCGCACCGGGCCGCTCCGACACGCTGCTGATCGACATCGAGTACGCGATCCGCGGCACCAACGACCCCCGCAACCTGGTCTTCCCGTTCTATGTCATCCCCTCGCGCGGCGACGCCGAGATCGAGGCGGGCCCGTCCGCCGTGGCCCGCATTACCGGAGGAAACTGATGCCGCTGCCGGTGCCCAACCTCGACGACCGTCGCTTCCAGGACCTGGTCGACGAGGCGAAGCGGATGGTGCAGGAGCGCAACCCGGAGTGGACCGACCACAACGTGTCCGATCCGGGCGTCACGCTCATCGAGACGTTCGCGTTCATGACCGATCAGCTGATCTACCGGCTGAACCGGATGCCCGACCTGCACCTGCTCCGCTTCCTCGACCTGATCGGCGTGTCCCTGCTGCCGCCGACCATGGCCTCCGCCGACGTCACGTTCTGGCTGTCCGCGGTGCAGGACGAGGTGGTCACGGTGCCGGGCGACTCGCAGGTCGCCACGGTCGCGACCGAGGCGGGCGACCCGGTCGTCTTCACCACGCAGTCCGCGCTGCGGATCGAGGCGTCCCGCCTGGAGCGGGTGATGACGGCGGCGGCGGAGGGCAACCCGGCCGAGCGGTCCGAGGATCTGAAGTCCGGCGTGCCGATCCCGCTCTTCAGCAACGAGCCGCAGCCCGGCGACACCGTCTACTTCGGCCTGTCCAATCCGGTGCCCGGCGGCGCCGTGCTGCTGCGGGTGGAGTGCGAGGCGGAAGGCGTCGGCGTCGACCCGCGGTACCCGCCGTGGGAGTGGACCGCCTGGGACGGCGACGGCTGGGCGCCGTGCGAGGTGGGCAAGGACTCCACCGGTGGCTTCAACCGGACCGGCGACGTGATCCTGCACCTGCCGGCCACGCACGCCGCGTCGGTCCTGGGCCGGCAGCGGGCCGGGTGGCTGCGCTGCAAGGTGGTGGAGCCGGACCTCGGCCAGCCGCCGTACCGGCAGTCGCCGAAGCTGACCTCGGCGGTGGCCAGCACGGTCGGCGGCACCACCCGCGCGGTGCACGCCGAGGTGGTCAAGGACGAGACGCTGGGGCTCTCCGAGGGCGTGCCCGGGCAGCGGTTCCTGCTGGCCCGTCGCCCGGTGGTCGCCTCCGACGAGCCGCTGGTCCTGGAGGTGGCCGGCGGCGACGGCTGGCAGGAGTGGCGCGAGGTGCCGTCGTTCTCCGAGTCCGGCCCCGAGGACCTGCACTTCATGGTCGACCGGAACAGCGGCGAGGTGGTCTTCGGCCCGGTCGTCCGGGAGGCGTCCGGCGGGCTGCGCTTCTACGGCGAGGTGCCGCCCAAGGGCGCCCCGATCCGGATCCGGCGCTACCTGACCGGCGGCGGCCGGCGCGGCAACGTCGCCCGGGACTCGCTCACGGTGCAGCGCAACCCGGTGCCGTTCGTCAGCACGGTCACCAACCGGCGGCCGGCCTCGGGCGGTGTGGACGGCGAGTCGGTGAAGGACGCCGCCGTGCGTGGCCCGCTCAGCCTGCGGACCCGCTACCGCGCGGTCACCGCGGAGGACCACGAGCTGCTGGCCCGTGAGGCGGCGCCGGAGGCCGCCCGGGTGCGCTGCGTCCCGGTCAGCGACGAGTCGGCCGCGGTACGCGTGCTGGTGGTGCCCGCGGTCGCGCCCGGCGACGACGGCACGATCGAGTTCGCCCACCTCAAGCCCAGCGCGGACCTGCTCGCCCGGATCGCCCGGTACCTCGACGAGCGGCGCTGCCTGGGCGCCCGGATCTCCGTCGAGCCGCCGTTCTACCAGGGCGTCACGGTCGTCGCCTCGGTGGTGGCGCGCCGCCGCAGCACCCCGGAGGCGGTTCGCGAACAGGCCAGGGAGGCGCTGTACGCGTACCTGGACCCGATCTACGGCGGTCCGGACGGTGACGGCTGGCCGTTCGGGCGTCCGGTGCAGGCCGGCGACATCTACGCCGTGCTGCAGCAGCTGCCCGGCGTCGATCTGGTCGAGGACGTCCGGCTGTTCGGCGCCGACCCGATCACCGGCCAGCGCGGCAACCCGGTGCAGCGGCTCGACCTGCCGGGCAACGCGCTGCCGTTCTCGTTCGGCCACCAGGTCCGGGTGACGGGGAGCCACTGATGCGCCTCGGCCTGTCCGGCATGCCCACGCCGCACCCGATCGGCGAGCGCCTGCCCGCCGTGTACCACGAGGACGAGTTCACGCAGCGGTTCACCTCCGCCCTGGACGAGGTGCTGGCGCCGATCTTCCTCACCCTGGACTCGTTCCCGGCGTACCTGGATCCGCGTCTCGCCCCGGACGACTTCCTGGCCTGGCTGTCGCAGTGGGTGGCCTTCCCGCTCGACGACGCCTGGCCGATGGAGAAGAAGCGCGAGCTGGTCGCCAACGCGGTCGACCTGCACCGCCGCCGCGGCACCACGGAGGCGCTGGCCTGGCAGGTGCGCCTGCTGACCGGCGGCGAGGTGGAGGTGACCGACAGCGGGGTGTGCCGCTGGAGCGAGGAGTCCGGCGGGGACGTGCCGGGCGACGAACCCCCGTGGGTGTCCGTCAGGGTCCGGGTCGCCGATCCCGGCACGGTGGATGCCGCTCGCCTGCGGTCGGCCGTGGTCGACGCGGTGCCCGCGCACGTGCGGGTGAGTCTCGAGATCGAGCAGTCATAAAGATTTTCGTGTACGAGGGGACTCATAGATGATCGTCTGTCCGGAGTGCGGGACCAGGAACCCGCCCGGCACCCAGTTCTGCGGCGAGTGCGGCACTTTCCTGGAGTGGGCCGGCGACGACGCCGCCTCCACCGCGAAGGCCGGCACCACCCAGGTCGCGCAGAGCGGCGGTGGCACCACGACGGCCGCTCCGGTCTCGCCTCCGACCCCCGACACGCAGAAACCGGAGCCGCCGAGGCCGCCGGAGCCCGTCACGCCCCGGCCGCCGGAACCTGTCACGCCCCGGCCCGAGACTCTGGCCCCCAGGCCACCGGAGCCGAAGCCGAAGCCGGCGCCGGTCGCCAAGGAGACGGCGGCCGCCGACACCGGCATCCGGCTGGTCCAGCCGGACGATCGGCAGCGCCGGTACGTCCAGAACACCAGCGACGAGCCGGCGACCGAGACGCCCGGCGACATCGAGTGCGCCAACTGCGGCGTCGGCAACGTCGCCACCCGCAAGTTCTGCCGGTCCTGCGGCCATCTGCTCGCCCGGCCGGTGTCCGAGGAGAAGAAGCGGTCCTGGTGGCGGCGGCTCTGGGACAAGATCACCGGACGCGGGCGGCGTTACGAGGCGGGCACCCGGCGGGTGCAGCGCAACGGTGGCTGGCTGCGGACGATCATCGGGTTGCTGGTGGCGGTCGGCCTGATCGTCGCGATGTTCACGGTGCTGCCCACCCGCACCTATCTGAATCGGTTCGTCTCCTACATCCGGGACAGCAGCTCCGACCCGGTGCCGGTGCGCCCGTCCGCCCTGACCGCCTCGTCGTCGTCCCGCGGCGCCGACCCGTCGCTGATCGCCGACGGTGCCAGCAACAAGTTCTGGGCCCCGGTGAAGGCGGAGGGCGGCAGCGGGCAGTGGATCGAGGCGTCGTTCGAGCAGCCGGTGCGCCTGCTCAACGTGATCATCACGCCCGGCGTCTCCACGGTGCAGAAGAAGTTCATCTCGCAGGGCCGGCCGCACGACGTGGTGATCACGACCACCGATGACGACAACGAGCAGAAGACGTTCCCGCTCGTGGTGCAGGACAAGCCGGGCGGTCAGACCTTCCAGGTCAAGGCCAGCAGCGTCAAGGCGGTCCGGCTGACGATCATCTCCTGCTACGACGAGAAGACCGCCGACCTCTGCGCGGTGGGCGAGCTCGAGTTCCGCAAGCGGGGGTAGGTGGCCGGTGTTGAACGGTGGCTCGCCATGGAGTGTCAGTCACCGTCCACCACCAGCCACCTGGGCGGAGCCGCTCAGGACGCGGTGCGTGCCAGGGTCTCGCTCGGCTGGATGCCGAGCGAGGCCAGCATCTCGGCGTAGCCGCGTTTGGCCCGGGCCGCCGCGGCCGGGTTGGGCACCAGCTCGCAGGCCTCGATCAGCAGCCGCCAGCCCGGATCGCTGTACCGGTCGATCTCCACGCAGCGTCGCGCGGTGAGCATCGCGTCGGACACCGCGCCGGCGTCCAGCTGCAGCCGGGCCAGCTCGGCCGCGGCCTCGGCGGCATGCCGCTGCAGGAGGGCGCGTTCCGGCACGACCCATTCCGCCGGGCCGTCCTCGGGGAGCAGTTCGCCGCCGTACGTGTGCAGGGCGACCCGCAGCGCGTACGTCCGGCCCGGGGTGTCGTCGATCAGCTCACAGCGCTGTGCCTCGCCGAGAGCGGCCCGGAACCGCGCCACGTCGCTCGCGCCGCCGCGGGGCAGGGCCAGCTCGTACGCCTCGCCGTGCCGCACGATCAGCTCGGACTGGCCGCGGCCGAGGCCCGGCTCCAGGAACGTGCGCAGGCTGGAGAGCGCCACCTGAAGGCTCCGGGTGGCCTGGGCGAGCGGCATCTCCGGCCACAGCGCCTCGATCAGGTTCTCCCGGTGCACCGGACGGCCGGCGTACGTGGCCAGCAGCCGCAACGCCGCCCGGGTGCGCGGCTTGATCAGGGACAGGTCCAGTTCGACGCCGCTCCGGCGGATCCGGAAGCCGCCCAGGCACCACACCTCGATCGGCGGCGGTTCGGTCACCGAGGCCCGCCGGCCCTCGTCGCCCGCCCAGTGGGTGGCGAGCGCGACCGGCAGCCCGCACTCGACGGCCAGCGCGGGAACGTCGGCGCGGGTGGCGCCGCAGCGCGCGGCGGCGGCCAGCGCGGCCACCCGGGCGCCGGGCACCCCGGCCGACCGGGCGAGCGCGTCCGCCCGCTGCGCCTCCAGCTCGGCGTCCTCCACGTCGGCCCGCGCCGACGCCAGCGCCAGGAACGACTGTGCCCACGCGGCCAGCGCGGCGGCGTCCACCGCCCGGCAGCGCCCCAGCCAGTCCGCGGCGTCGTCCACATCGGACGGCTCGACCTCGTCGGTCGTCGAACGGGCCAGGCAGACCATGCCGAGGGCGAGCATCCCGCCCCACTGGTCGCCGTCCCGGTCGCACTCGCGGATCACCGCGCGCGCGTCGGCGAGAGCCTCCGGATGGCCGCTCAGCGCGGCGCCGGCCCGGGCCAGCCGGACCAGCCAGGGCAGCCGGGCGCGTTCGGCGGCGGCGAGCACCGCGCCGAGCCGGGCCCGGGCGTCGGGCCGGCGCTCGGAGGTCGCCAGCACCGCGTCCACCAGACGAGCGGTCAGCTCGGGCAGGTCGGTGGCCTCCGGCGTACGCTCGGGCAGCGTCCGCCGCACCTCCGCGACGTTGCCCGCGACCAGGTGCGCGAGCGCGGCCACCAGCGGCTGGTCGGCCGACGTGCTCGCGGTCAGCGCCGGGTGCCCGCGGACCGCCCCGCGCAGCCGGCCCAGGCCGGGGGCGGCGGGCGCGTTCCCGCCCGGCAGCCAGACCGCGATGGTGTGCCGCAGAGCCCGCACCGGCGCGCGGCTGCGCTCGTCACCCAGGTGCTCCTCGGCCTGCCGCAGCCGCTCCACCGCCGCGGTGAGCATGCCGCGGCCGAGCAGCTGCCGCGCCTCGGCGTAGATCAGCCACGGGTCGCCGGCCACCAGCCAGCCCGGCAGCAGCTCGCGCCACGGCTCGATGTCCTCCTCGGCGACCCGCCCGCCGACCTCGTCGAGCAGTTTGCGGACCTTGGCCCACTCCTCGGCCCGTGCGTACGCCCGGGCGGCCTCCACCAGCGCGCCCTCGACGACCAGCTGCCCGGCCGCGCGGGCGTGCCACTCGCGGGCGCCGGACTCGCCGAGCTGCTCGGCCAGCGATCCGCCCAGGTGCGCGCGCAGCACGTCGTGGTAGCGGTAGGTCTCGCCACCGTCGCTGGTGGACGTGAAGGCCTGGCGCCTGTCCAGCTCGGCCAGCAGCCGGGCGCTGTGCCCCGGATGGTCGAGCAGCCGCTCGCAACGCGCCGCCGTCAGGGTCTCGAAGACGCAGGTGAGGACCATGAACTCGCGCAGGTCGGTGGGGAGTTCGGCGAGCACCGTCCGGGCCAGGTAGCCCCGGGTCAGCGCGGAACGGCCGTCCAGCGCGGCGATCGCCCGGCGCCGCTCGGCGAGCGACCGCGCGCTGGTCGACAGGTGGAACATGTGCACGCCGGCCGCCCAGCCGTTGAGCCGGCGGGTCAGCGCGGCCACGTCGTCGGGTGGCAGCGGCTCGCGGTAGACGTCGGAGAGCAGGTACTCCACCTCCCACGACCGGAACCGCAGGTCCTCGGAGCCGATCACGGAGGTGGAGTCGAGCTCGTGCCGGAACAGGTTGAAGCCGGGCATCCGCCTGGTCCCGATCAGCACCCGCAACGCGTCCGGGAATCGCAGGATCAGCGACTCGAGCGCGGCCTCGGCGTCCGTCCCGTTCAGGTAGTGCAGGTCGTCGACGATCAGCAGCCGGTCGTCGGGCGGGGCGGCGGCCAGCCTCGCGGCCAGCGCGTCCAGGCTCGCGGGCGCGGGCTGTGCCGGGTCGCCGACCGCTCGCCACACGCCGCTGACCACGGCATCCACCGTCGCGTTGCCGGGTTCGACCTGCCACCAGCCGACCGCGCCGGGCCAGCCGTGCGCGTACTGCGCCAGCAGTGTGGTCTTCCCGGTGCCCGCCGGAGCGGCGACGATCGCGAGCCGGGCGGACCGCAGACCGCCGAGCGCGTCGATCAGCCGGGGACGCAGAAGACCGACCCGTGTGGGTCGGCGCGTCAGCGGCCCAGTCGACACACGTCCTCCCCGGCGGCGACCACGCATTGATCATGCTGCGGTTGCAGCACGTGCTCGACATGCTACCGATCCGTATTGATGTGAATTGGTGTTTCCGGGGTCCTGTCCAAACCCGACAGTCGGCGACTTTTCCCAGCTCAGTCCGATGAGGACCCGGTTAACGGAGATCTTTTCACCATTCGGTCGGTCTTCCGTCAGCCGTTCGGACACAACCTTTCTTGTGCCTTAAGTCACCGGGTTCCCCGCGCGCCGGGGAAAATGCCCCAAGCTGTACACATGGAATTCAAGCTCGAGGTGATTGTGGTTCCCGTGGCCGACGTCGACCGGGCCAAGGAGTTCTACCGCCGGATCGGGTGCCGCGAGGACGTCGACGTCGCGGGGCCGGACGGGTTCCGGGTCGTGCATGTGACACCGCCCGGCTCGGCGGCCTCGATCGTCTTCGGTTCCGGGGTGACCGACGCGGCCCCCGGATCGGCCCGCGGCCTGCACCTGGTCGTCGACGACGTGGTCGCCGCCCGGTCGGAACTGGCCGGCAAGGGCGTCGAGGTCAGCGAGGTGTTCCACGACCAGGGCGGCATGTTCCACCACGCGGGTACGACCGGCCGGGTCCCCGGTCCGCAGCCGGCGCGCGCCTCGTACGCGTCGTTCGCGTCCTTCGCCGACCCGGACGGCAACGAGTTCGTCCTGCAGGAGGTCACCGAGCGTCGCGCCGGCCGGGTCGACCGCGTCGTCTACCGGTCGGCGGCCGAGGTGGAGCAGGCCCTGCGCGACGCGGCGGCGGCCCACGGCGAGTACGAGAAGGAGCAGCTCGGCGGCGTCTTCGACGAGCAGTGGCCGGCCTGGTACGCCGCACACATGGCCAGGGCCGCCGGCCTGGACGCCTGACCCGGCGGGCTCACCAGCGGGCGGCGATCGCCTCGGCCAGCTCGCCCGGATGTGACAGGAACGGGGAGTGGGCCGCGTCCAGCTCGGTCACCGACGTGGGTGCGGCCGACACCGCGTCGATCTCGCGGACGAACCGGCGTTGCAGCGGATCCGGGATCACCTGATCCTTGGCGCAGACCACATACGAGTGCGGCACCGCTCCGTAACGGTCGCGGGTCACCGTCAGCTGCTCGCCGGTGATCCCGGCCGGGCCGTCGGGTGACAGCAGCCCGATCGCCGCGTCCGCCGTGGCCGGGTCCACGTCGTGGTAGAACGTCTCCCGCACCGCTGCTTGCTGCCCGGCGTCCACCCGCAGGGCGCCCACGACGGCGGGGTCCGCGCCGATCAGCCGGGTCACCATCTCACCGGCGTTCTCCGGCGCGGCGATGTAGTCCGCCGAGGCGGTGCCGCTGACCGGCGCGAACGCGGTCACGTAGACCAGGTGCGAGAACAGCGAAGGGTCGAGCTCGGCCGCCGCGGTCGCCACCGCACCGCCCATGCTGTGCGCCACCACCACGCACGGCGCGCCGCCGCCGATCAGCCGGATGTCGGCGACCAGCGACTCGGCGGCCGACGACGCGGTGATGCCGGCGACGGGGGAGACCTCGGTCGCGAACGCCCCCGGATCGAAGGGACGTCGCCACCGGGCGTGCGGATAACGGGCTCGCAGGCCGTGACCATCGAGATCAACGGCGACGGAGGGTACGCCCCGGGCGGCGAGCTGGGCGGTGACCGGGCTCCAGCACCAGGTGCCGTGCCAGAAGCCATGGACGAGGATCACGGTTCGCATGCCGACGAACCTAGAGATGCCAGGGAAGATCAACCACGCATCAGCTGTACGTGGAAAGCTCCGCCAGCCGTTCCGCGGCGGGGGTGCCGGGCGCCGGTTTCATGAGCAGCAGCCGTTGCCGGGTGGAGGCGCTGGTGAGCACCGAGCACTCCAGGTCGAGCCGCCCCACGCGCGGGTCGTGCACCACCTTGCCCGAGCAGTGCAGCGCCGACACGGGATGCCGGTCCCACAGCGCGGCGAACTCCTCGCTGGCCGCCCGCAACTCCGCGACCAGCGTCGCCGCGGCCGGGTCGGCGCCACGTCTGCCGGCCGCCGCGCGCAGGTCCGCCGCGTACGCCAGTGACGTGTCGGCCTGCTGTGCCGGTGGGTCGAGCCGGTCCCGCCAGCCGGCGTCGGTGAACCAGAGCCGGATCAGGTTGGCGCCCACCATGTCGCCGAAGAGCAGCACGTTCAGCCGGTTCTGCGCGATCAGCCCGCCCAGCTCGTCGGACATGAAGCCGGGCGTCGTCGTGGCGACCTCGTGCAGCACGTACGCGAGCCCGGGATCGGGCGCCGAGCCGTGACACCGGGCCGGTGGCGCCTGCCCGGCCAGCAGGTAGAGGTGCTCGCGCTCGTCGTCGGTCAGCCGCAGCGCCTCGGACATGCCGGCCAGCACGGTCGCCGACGGCTGCGGGCCGCGGCCCTGTTCCAGCCGCTCGTAGTAGACGGCCGACATGTGCGCCAGCCCGGCCACCTCGTCGCGGCGCAGGCCGGGCGTGCGGCGTCTGCTCCCGCCGGGCAGGCCGACGTCGGTGGGCGTCAGGCCCTCCCGCCGGCGACGCAGGAAGTCACCCAGTTGCTCGCGCGTCCGCACCGCACGAGCATAGGAGGCGCGGGCGATCAGGGTGACGCCGGAGCGGGCGCGCTGAAGCGCCGGCGGTACTCGGACGGGCTCAGCCCGATCTCGCGGCGCATCAGCTGCCGCAGGTTCGCCCCCGTGCCCAGGCCGCTGGCCCGCGCCACCACCTCCATCCGGCGCTCGCCGCGCTCCAGCAGGCGGCACGCGACGGCCAGCCGCTCGGCGGTGAGCCAGCCCAGCGGCGTGGCGCCGAGCTGTGCCCGGAAACGCCGGTGCAGGGTGGCGGGGCTGACGTTGGCCCGGGCGGACAGGCCGGCCACGGTCAGCGGCTCGGCCAGGTGCTCCTGTGCCCAGGCCAGCAGGGGTGCGAGCGACTCGTCGCGTACGTGGGGAAGGGGTCTCTCCACGAACTGCCGCTGGCCGCCGTCGCGGATGGCGGGGAAGACCAGCCGGCGCGCCACCGCCGTGGCGACCTCCGCGCCGTGATCGCGCCGCACCAGGTGCAGGCCGAGGTCGAGGGCGGCGGCGCTGCCGGCCGAGGTGAGCACGTCGCCGTCGTCCACGAAGAGCACGTCCGGCTGCAGGTCGACCTCGGGGAACCGGCGGCGGAACTCGCCGGCGAACTGCCAGTGCGTGGCCGCCCGCCGCCCGTCCAGCACACCGGCCTCGGCCAGCGTGAACGCGCCCGTGCACAGGCCGATCAGCCGGGCGCCGCGACGGTGGGCGCGCCGGATCGCGGCCAGCACCCCGGGCCGCCGCGGCAGGTCGACGTCGACCCGGTTGGGCACGATCAGCGTGTCGGCGCCGTCCGCGGCGGCCAGCCCGGCGACCCCGCCGAGTGTGAAGAACCCCTGCCGCATCGGCGCGCTGCCACCCGGCGCGCAGAGCACCAGGTCGTAGACGCGACCGCCCAGCTCGGGCCGGTCGATGCCGAACACCTCGGTGACGCAGCCCAGCTCGAACGGGTTGGACAGCTCGTCGACGATCGCGACCACGCGATGCAAGGATCCTTGCGGCACGTCGTGTTTCTATCAGCCGGCGCGCTGTCCCGCGAGCTCCGGGGTGAACTCCTCGATCCGGCCGCGGCCGTTGCGCTTCGCCTGATAGAGGGCGAGGTCGGCGTTGTGCACGAGGGTCGCGGCGCTTTCCGCGTACGCGTCCAGCACGGCGATGCCGATCGACACCCCGATCGTGATCGTGCGGCCGTTGATCTCGAACGGCCGGGACAGCTCGTCGCTGATCCGGTCGGCCACCGCGTACGCGCCGTGGTCGTCGCGCACCCCCCGGCACAGCACCAGGAACTCGTCCCCGCCGAAGCGGCTCACGAAGTCCTCCGGCCGGGTCGCCGCCAGCAGCCGCAGCGCCACCGCGGCCAGCAGCGCGTCCCCGGTCGCGTGCCCGTACGTGTCGTTCACCGGCTTGAACCCGTCCAGGTCCAGGAAGAGCGCCGCCACCGGCCGCTTCTGCGCGATCGCCGCCTCGGCCCGCTCCAGGAAGAGCGCGCGATTGGGCAGGCCGGTCAGCGTGTCGTGCAGCCGCGCGTGGGCGAGCCGGGCCGAGCTGATCACCGAGGCCGCGCCGATCACGATGATCAGGGTGACCGCCGCGGCGAACCCGGCGAAGACCAGCCAGGCCACCCGGTTGGTCTCCTGCACCGGGCCCAGCAGCGCCGCCCGGGGCGTCGCGATGATCACCCGCCAGGCCGACCCGGCGACCGGCAGCGACAGGAAGTAGTCGCCGTCGACCACGCCGTGGACGGACCGCTGCGCCGCGGTGGCCAGCGACCGGTCCGGGACGGGCTGGCCGACCGGGGTGTTGTCGGTGGCGGCCACCACGACGCCGACGCTGTCCACCACGTACGTCCGGCCGGCCGTCACGTCGAGCGTGCTGCCCAGGGCGCCGGCCAGGTCGCTCGCGGCGGTCGGGACGACCAGGACCCGGGTGCCGCCGGTGGTGCGGTACGGCTGGAACGCGTACAGCGACGGGACGGCGTCCTCCAGGGTGACGTCGCCGTAGGACAGCCGCCCGGTCGTCACCGCGAGCCGGAATCCGGGGCTGCCCGAGAACGACGCCGCCGGTTTCGCCATCGAGCGCGGTGAGGCGCCCAGAACGGTGCCGTCCGCCCGCAGTACGACCAGCCAGTTGATGCCCACCCGCTGGACGTCGAGAACGGCTCCGAGGTCGGCGGCCGAGCCGGCGAACGTCGTCATCGCCCACTCGCGGGTCTTGGCGTCGCTGGCCGTGATCGAGTCGCCGGTGACCCCGGCGACCAGCCGCGCCCGGGCGTCGAAGTCGGCGACGATCCGTTCGCGGGCGTCTTCCTGGGTGTTCGAGAGGTAGAGGCCGACCGCGGCGACGAGTCCGACGGCCAGCACCACCGCGCACACGGCTGCGATCTGGCGGAGGCGCACGATCAGTTTGCGGGACGGCACATCATCCCCATCGGCGCGTTCCGGCGGGATCTGAGGGATCAGTCGCAGTACGCCTGACCGATGCTGGTGCGGATGTGCCCGGGCAGGTCGTCGTGCCGGTCGCCGGTGGTCGGGGTGCCGGACGGCTCCAGCATCAGGATGCGCGCGCCCTCCGCGGAGGACGGCTTGTGCTCGACGCCGGCCGGCACCGTGAAGACCGAGCCGGGCGGCATGACCACCTCACGCTCGCCCTCCGGCGTCCGCAGCGCGAGGCGCAACGTGCCCTGGACGACCAGGAAGAACTCGTCGGTGTCGTCGTGCGTGTGCCAGACGTGCTCGCCCTGGATCTTGGCGACGCGGACGTCGTAGTCGTTGACCGTGGTCGCGATGCGCGGGCTCCACAGCTCGTCGAAGGAGTCGAAGACCCGGGCGAGCTCGATGGGTTCGGTGTTCACGACTCCCATCGTGGGCCGGTCGGCGGCGCGGGGCGAGTGCGAGGACTGCCATCCCTCGCAAGGATCATCGCAAGGCCGCCACGGCTCGTTCGGCGTCGGTGAAGGGCGGCTCGGCCGATGGCACGGTGCGCGGGCCGCGGGCGGTCGCCAGCAGCGTCCGCGGATGGAAGAGGCGGGTGGGCGGCGCGTTCAGGCTGAACACCCGGACCAGGTCGGCCGCCACACCGGGCCGGTCCAGCGCGGTGCGGAACAACCGGTGCTGGTAGCGCCAGATCAGCCGGTCGGCCCGGGACGGCACCGCGCCGCGTACGCCCGGGAAGCGCACGTCCGATCCCGCGGCGTGCCCCCAGCCCTCGGCCGCCGCCGCGGTGATCGCGGCCTGATCCACCCGGTCGCCCAAATCCATCCGGTCGGCCTGATCCGCCCGGTCGCGCAGAATCAGCGCCTGCTTGGCGGCGATCGACATGCCGTGGCCGTAGACCGGGTTGTACGCGGCCACCGCGTCACCCAGCGCGACCAGCCCGTCCGGCCAGTGCCGCACCCGGTCGTAGCGCCGCCGCCGGTTCGCCGTCGTGTTCGTGACCCGGACCGGCCCGAGCGGTTCGGCGTCCGCGATCAGGTCGCCGACGATCGGGTGGCGCATCGCCCGTGCGAAACCGACGAACTCGTCCTCCCCGGCCGGCGGCTCGCCACCCCGCGTCCCGGACAGCGTGACCAGCCAGCGCCCGTCCTCGATCGGCATCAGCGCCGCGGTCTGCCCGGGCCGGTCCCGCGCCGGGTCGGCCTGGATGTTCACGATCGGGAAGTCACCGGCGGGCGCCCGGAACAGCCGCGTCGCGTACCGCAGCCCCGAGTCGACCACCTGCTGCGTCACCTCCGGCACGCCCAGCTCGCTCAGCCAGTGCGTCAGCCGCGACCCCCGTCCCGTCGCGTCCACCACAAGATCGCAGGTCAAGACCGTTTCTCGGGTACGCACGCCGGTGACGCGCCGCGCGTCGCCGATCAGCCCCTGAGCCGTGGTGCCGTCCAGCAGGCGTACGTGCGGGAGGGCGAGCACCCGCTGCCGGACCACGTGGTCGAGCAGGGCACGGCTGCAGCTGATCACGTACTCGCCGGTCGGCCGCCGGGGCAGCCAGCCCTGCGGCAGCAGCATCACGTAGCCGTGCGGCAGCCCGAGCCGGTGCGCGCCGGCCGCGATCCACGCGTCGGTCGTGCCCGGCAGCAGCTCGTCGACGATGCGCGCGCCGCTGGACATCAGCACGTGCGCGTGGTGGCCCTGCGGCAGGCCGCGGCGGTGGTCCGGCTCGGCGGGCAGTTCGTCGCGCTCGATCAGGGTGACGTCGTACCGCGGGGCGAGTGCGGCGGCCGCGAGCAGTCCGGCCAAGCCGGCGCCGAGGATCACAGCCCTGCCGTCAGTCCGGTCAGGGGCGGCGGTGGGGCGGTGGACGGGTTGCATGGGGGCGCTCCTCACTCAGGTGGGATCGATTCACTCAGGTGGGATCGATCTTCTCGGCCAGCTCGGCGTTGATCCGCAGCAGCTCGCGCAGGGTCTCGTCGCGGTGCGCGTCCAGCCAGCGGGCGGGCGCGGTGATGCAGACGGCGCCGGCCAGGTGGCCGTATCGGCGCAGCGGCACGGTGACCGACTGCCAGCCGGCCACCGGCGACGGGCCGAACGCGTACCCGTGCGCCCGGATCGCCGCGATCGCCGGGTCGGTCACCGACCGGTTGTCGACCAGGCCGGCCAGCATGACCCGGCCGGGCGCGTCCACCGACAGCGGCGCGCAGAACAGGATGTCGGAGGTCAGCTGGCGTTCGGCGTCGCCGAGCAGCTCGTCGTGCTTCGGCGCGAAGTAGGCCAGGCAGTACCGCATCGGGGTGTCCAGCATCAGCGGCACGTAGAGCAGGACGGTCTGCCCGGTCGTCCGCTGCAGCGCGGCGAGCAGCAGCCGGGTCCGGCGGGAGAGGGCCAGCATCGACCCGGTCTGCGCGCCCAGCGACGGCGCGCCCGGCTCGACCGCACCGGCGGAGGACTCGCCGGTGCGGTTGACGAGCGAGTACCGGCCCCGGTCCGCCTTGGACACGGTGCCGACCCGGATGGCCGACTGCAGGATGCGATGCGCGGTGGACGGTTCCAGCCCGGCCTGGGTGGCGACGTCGCGCAGCCGGTGTGGACCAGGCCCGAGCGCGGCCATCGCGTCGAGCAGGAGGAACGCGCGATCATTGGCGGTTCGGGCAGCGGTTGAGGTCACGATCGTCACGCTTTTCTCCCCATGACGTATGGGCCGACTCAGTAAAGGAATCGAACGTCGGCTGACGATGAAACCGATAAATCTCCATCCCGAGAGATCTGTCAGATTGGTTGCCGGTGAGCGTAACTGCGAACAGTGTCTAATGTGTAGCCTTCGGTAATGTAGTGATCATCACCTCGAAACAGGATTTTCAGAACATTCCATTGGGTACTCTGGACGATTCCGGAACGGGTTGCTCGACATCCCAGTGCTCGACGATTCGGCCGTTTTCCAGCCGCCACAGGTCGACCACCGCCAGCCCCTCGCCCTCTTCTCCGGGCAGCTTCATGTTGTGGTGCACGGCCACGTGGTCGCCGTCGGCGAGGATCAGCTTGATGTCCGAGCTGCCGCCGTAGAACGCGGCCTCGGCCAGATGGTCCAGATAGGCCTGCCGTCCCGACGGCGCGTCCGGGCTGTGCTGCACGAAGCCCTCGCCGATGACCTCGGTCAGCCGAGTCAGGTCACGATGCGTGAAATACCGCTCGTAACAGGACCGGATAATCTCCTTGTTCCGTGCCGCGGAATCATTGGCGGACATGCTGTTCCTCCTGAAGTTAAACGGTTGAGTTCACCACGTGACCGGCAGACTTCGAATGCCGTGAAAGTCCATGGATTCGGTGACCGGCAGTGTTTCTTCCGAGCCGTCCGCGAGGCGCAATCCGGGCAGCCGGTCGAAGAGCCGGGGAAGCGCGACGGCGAGAGTGGCCCGGGCCAGCAGGTGCCCGATGCACTGATGCGGCCCGAAGCCGAACGCCAGATGCTGCCGCGCGTTCGCCCGCCCCGGATCGAGCCGGTCCGGGTCGGCGAACCGCGCCGGATCCCGGTTGGCCGTCTGCAGGCTGAGCACCACCCCCTCACCGGCCCGGATCACCCGCCCGCCGGCCGTCACGTCCGCGGTCGCCACCCGGGCCAGACCCAGCTGGACGATCGTGTGGAAGCGCAACAGCTCGTCCACCGCCTCGTCACTCAGCTCCGCCTTCCGCACCGGCGCGGTCAGCAGGCTGTACGCCCCCAGCGCGAGCATGCTGGCCGACGTGTCGTGCCCCGCGCCGAGCAGCAGCACGAGATTGTGGATCGCCTCCTCCTCGGTCAGCTCGCCGCCGGCGACGGGCCCGGTCATCAGCCGGCTGATCAGGTCGTCCCGGGGCTCCGCGGCCCGCTGCCGGACCAGGCCGCGGAGCAGTTCGGTGATGCCCCGCCCGGCGGCCAGCTTGTCCTCATCGGACCTCTCGCCGTCGGTGAGCACCGCGGTCAGATGTTCGAACTCGTCGTGACATTCGTACGGCACACCCAGCACCCGGCAGATCACGCCGGACGCGACCGGCAGGGCGTACCCATGGACCAGATCTTGTGGCGACGGCCCGGCGCCGAACCGCCGCGCGCAATCCTCCGCGACCTCCTCGATCATCGGCATCGCCCGCCGCGTCGCCGCCACCGTGAACTCGGCCGCCACCATCCGCCGCAGCCGCGTGTGCTCCGGCTCGTCCACCCCGATGAAGGTCCGGTTCAGCGGCGGCGTCTCCACCGCGGCCCCGAACCGCGGATAACCCGCCCGGGTCGCGTCCGAGCTCAGCGCCGGCTCACGAAGCAGCCGCCGCACATCGTCATAGCGCGTGACCAGCCAGGCCTCCGCCCCGCTGGGGAGCACGATCCGCTTGACCGGCCCCGCTTCCCGCCACGCCCCGTAGACCCCCGGCGGGTGCAGCGGCTCGTCCCGCCCCACCGGATACGCGGCGGCGCTTCCCTCCGAGCACGCCGAGGCGTCACCCGCGCCCGCGCTTCGTTCTGGCCGGGCCGGGGCATCACCCGCGCTTTGGCCGGGCCGGGCCGGGGCATCGCCCGCGCCCGCGCCTTGCTCCGGCCGCACCGGGGCATCGCCCGCGGCGCTTTGCTCTGAGCACATATACGCATCACGGTCGCTTTGCTCTGCATACATATAGGAAGCACCCCAGCTCACAGCGGCGTTGGGACTCGGGAAAGCGGCAGATCGGGCATCGTGCGGAGCTGTTCGATCTCCCGGCCGAGGTGCAGCAGGGCCACGTCGCTCCCCGGTGGCCCGATCAGCTGCAGCGCCACGGGCAGCCCGCCTTCGTTGACTCCGCACGGCACCACCAGCGCCGGACAGCCGGCCATCGTGGCGACCGTCATGAGCGGCCAGGACGCGGCCACGGTCGCGAGATCGGCCGGCGGCTGCCAGGGCAACACCCCGAACGCCGGCGTCACGATCACGTCATGCACGTCGAACAACCCTGGCCGGGCCGCATCGTGCACGTCGAACAACCCCGGCCCGGCGGCGCCCCGGGCCGCGGTGCGCACGTCGGATGATCCCGGCCGGGCGGCGTTGCGAGCCGCGGCTTGTACTTCCCAGGCGCCGGCCAGCTGTTTCGTTGTCAGGGAACGTCCGGCTTCCACCTCGGCGCGGATGCCCGCGCCGAGCCGGTCGCCGCAGCGGTCGACCCGCGGCCCGTGCAGCACCGCCGCCCGGTGGGCAAGCAGCACCAGGCAGGCTTCGTGCCAGCCGTCCACGGCGGGTTCGGCGAGCGAGACCCGGTCGCCGAACCCTGCCATCACTCGCGCGCAGACTGCGGCGATCGACGGATCGATCGGCACCCGGCCGCCGAGGTCAGGGCTGTAGCCGATCCGGCGCAACGACGGCTCGCTGGGCGGCGGCTCGGCAGGAGGCGACGTCCCGGTGGGCGACGTCCCGGTGGGCGACGTCCCGGTGGGCGACGTCCCGGCGAGCGGCGGGTCGGTGGGCGACAGTTCGGCGAGCGGCGGCGACCCGCTGGGTGGCGATCCGACGAGTGGCGACGGGGACATCGCCCGGAGCATCAGGAGGGCGTCGTCCACGTCGCGGGCGATCGGGCCGTGGACGGTGAAGCCGGGCACCGGGTCCGCGGTCGGTGCCGTCGGGACCAGGCCGGGTGTGGTTCGTAGCCCGACTACGCCGCAGAAGGCGGCCGGGATGCGGATCGAGCCGGCCGTGTCCTCGCCGTGCGCGAGCCACGACGTGCCCGACGCCACCGAGGCGGCCGCGCCTCCGCTGGACGCGCCGCAGGTCAGCGCCGGATCCCATGGGTTACGAGTCGGTCCGAAGAGGTCGTTGGTGGTCTCCGCCCCGGACAGGAACTCGGGCACGTTGGTCTTGCCGATCACCGCCATGCCGCGCGACTCGAGCCGCCGGACCAGCGGATCCGACGTGCGCGCGACACCCCGATCGTGCGGTGATGCGTATGTGTAAGCAGAGCAAACCGCGGGTGATGCATATATGTGCTCAGAGCAAAGCGCGGCCGTGGGCGATGCCCCCGCGTGCTCAGAGCAGGGCGCGTGCTCAGAGCAGGGCGCGGGCGGGGGTGGTGCGTATGGGTAAGCAGAGCAAAGGGACCCGAAGGTGGTGGGCAGGCCGGCCACGTCCAGCACGTCCTTGACCGTGATCGGCAAGCCGGCGGGCGGGTGGGCGACGCGCAGCGGCACGGCGTTGATCACCGGCTCGACGGCGGCCAGCCGGGCGGCCACGGCCTCGTGGACCTCGGCCGCGCTCAGCTCGCCCGAGCGGAGCAGCGCGAGCACCGTACGGGCGGGCTCGGCCACGAGGTTCATGCCGGCCAGCTCGCCCGGGCGGCGAGCTTCGAGAACTGGCGGACCTCGGTGTGGAAGCCGTCGGAGCGGCGGGTGACCGTCACGTCCGCGGGGGAGTCCAGTTCGACGAAGCGGAAGAACTGCAGCGACACCGACAGCGGGGCGTAGAACGGGTCGCCCGAGGCGGCTACCACGGCCTGGCGCATCGCCTCGGTGAGGAGCATGCCCGGTGCGTGGTCGGTCGGGTTGTCGAAGAAGTTCGGGTGTTCGGGGTCTACCCGGAGCCGGTAGGAGCCGCCGGCGGGAGAGATCACCACGTCGCGGGAGAGGGCGCGGCCCACGGTGTGGGGGTCGGCGGCGGGAGGCATCGCGGCGCGGGAGAGGGCGACCGTGGACGGGTCGCGGCCGCGGACCTTCAGGTAGGTGTCGTTGGGCGGGACGATCGCGTGGCCGGTTCCGGTGGCGATGCGGTCGCCGTCGCGGTAGAGCGCCATCTCGATGGTGGTCTGCATGATGTTGCGGGCGGCGGACGCGCCGGCCGTGGTGAGCTCGACGATCAGCTCGGTGGGGTCGGCGGTCATCTTCAGGCCGGCGGGATCCACGGTGAACTCCACCGAGCGCATGATCTGCATGGTGGCCAGCGGCACGTCGTCGACCACGTGGGCGATCAGCAGGGCGGCCTGGCGGAAGGTCTCCAGCACCAGGATCGGGTCGTGGGTCTCGTGGTCGAGCAGGGTGTAGAAGCCGCCGAGCCGGGACCAGGCCGCGCCCGCGGTGAGCTTGTTGTCCTCCTTGAGATAGGACGTGATCAGCACGGTCGTGGTGTCGCCGCGGTCGACCAGGGCGCGCGGCACCAGGGTGTCAAAGGTGATCATGACTTCTCCTGAGCGAGGAGGGGGAGGGCGACGGGCGGGAAGGGCTGTGTCTCGACGTCGGTGGTGGTGACGGCCACCTCGAAGGCGGGGGCGTGCAGGTACGCCGCGCCGTGGGGGGCGAGCTCGATCGAGACGGCACGGTCGCCGAGCTTCCGGCGTACGCAAACCGCCTGGTCCGTGGGGTTGAAGGCGAACACGCCCACCGGACGGCCGGACGGGTCCTCGTGGATGAACGCCACGCCGGGGTCGGTGGCGGGATGGGCGTAGCGCGGCGGGGGCAGCAAGCGGGGGAGCGTCTCGGCGGCCACGGTGATCGGGACCAGCGCGTCGCCGATCTCCGACCAGCCGGGGCGGGCCCGCTCGGCCAGCACGATCACCGAACCGCCGGTGTCGCGGTGCCGGCGCAGCAGGGCGAGCAGCGCGTCGTCGGGATCCTGCGCGCCGAGCGGCACCAGCCAGACCTCGCCCACCCGATCCGACGCGGCGGTTCGTTCGGTCAGCACCTCGACCCGGTACTGGTGGTTGGTCATCAGCGCGACCGAGGCGTCGATCGCGGCCCGCAGCACCGCGTCGGCGGGCCCGTCCGCCTCGGTCCACGCGGCCGCGCGGGCCAGCACGTCGGGCACGAGCAGCGCGAGGTCGGCGGAGAACCGCGAGCCGTGCGGGACGTCCGGCGCGCGGAGCAGGTCGCGCAGGGCGTGCAGGGCGTGCAGGTTCGCTCCGGTACGCCCGTTCTCGTGCAGCGGGGCGCCGGGGCAGTACGGCGGCCCGTAGTCGGCCGGGTCCAGGCCCTCGGAGCGCAGCCCGGCCGGGTCCAGGTCGATCTCCGGTCCCCAGTGCGTGGTGGCGGTGGACGTGTAGACGCTGCACGTGGACGAGCCGAGGCCCAGTGCGAGCAGCGCGTGGAAGAGCACCGTCCCGGGCCGCGCGAACGACTCGTCGGTCCAGGTGAAGCCCCAGTTGTCCTCGACGTTGCTGGACCGGCGGGCGCGGACCCCGAACCAGTGCGCGGCGAACGCGTCGGCCGACCGGGACGCGTTGCCCACCCAGCTCGTGTAGCCCTCGCGGAAGCCGAGCCCGTCCAGGTCGGCGGTGCGCAGCAGCCAGCCCGCGGCGCTGCCGGCGACGGTCAGGTCGGGCAGCGGCAGGTTCACCAGAGCGATCGCACGAGTGCGCGGCGTCAGCGCGGCCGCGAGCTCGGAGTACTGGGCGGCGAGCACCACGCCGCCGTGCCGGGCCCAGGCCGCGCGGACGGCCATCGGCCAGTTCCGCGGGGCGGTGCGGGCCGCCTCGGCGAGCGACGGATCGGTCTCGGCCAGCGCCGCGATGAAGGAGGCGATCGCGGGGGCGGCGAAGTCGTGCGCGGTGACCGCCCGGTTCGCGTCGCTGTAGACGCCCTCGTTGCCCAGCTGCACCGCGACGACCGGGCCGCCGGGAGCCAGATTCGGTGCCAGCACCTGCTCGTCGACGGCCGACAACCACAGAGTGACCTGCGACGCGTACGCCGCGGAGAACGTGCTCGGCAGGGCGAGGGCCTGGGACGTCACGGGGTTGCCGTCAGCGTCCAGCACGGCGGGCAACGCCGGGTCGACGGTCGGGCTCACCCGGTCGGGCAGCCCGCCGAGCTGCACCTCGCCGTGCACGAACGGGCCGGGCTTGAGCACCGCGCGCATCCCGTGCGAGCCGATCAGCCGGAGCAGCCGGAGAACGTCGCGCTGCGGGTCGGTGGCGCCGCTGAAGTCGTACCCGTCGCCTGGAATCTCATGGAACCGCCACGGCAGGTAGCAGGTCACCACGTCGATGCCGGCCGCCGCCATCGCGCCCAGGTTGGTGTCCCAGCGCTCCGGAAGCGCGCGGTAGTAGGGGTATTCGCCGTAGAGCAGGGGCCGGTCGTTCATGCGGCACCGCCCGGCTCGATGACGATCTTCATGCCCGCGTACGCGGCGCCCTCGCCGACGCCCAGCGCCCGGAGCGCGGCGTCCACCCGGTCGAGTCCGAAGTGGTGCGAGACGATCCGTTCCAGCGGCAGGTGCCGGGCCATCCGGACGGCCCGGCCGAAGACCTGGCTGTTGTAGTCGCCGGCGCCGATGATCCGCAGGCCGCGCTGGAGCAGTTCGAGCGGCCGCACCTCGGCGGTGGCCCGCTCGTCGAAGCCCATCACGACCACCCGGCCCCGGGGCGCCGCGAGCGCGCAGGCCTGCTCCAGCAGGGAGCCGACCGTGTCGACGACGACGTCGGCTTCTCCGGAAGCCAGTTCCTCGATCGTCACCGCGGTGCCTTCGAAGAACGCGATGGCGGCGTCCCGGCGGAACGGGTCCTTCTCCAGCAGCCGTACGGAAGCTCCGAAGTGGGAAGCGGCCAGTGCGGTCACCGTGCCGATCGGGCCGGCGCCGAGCACCGCCACCCGGTCGTCGGCGGTCACCGCGGCGGCCTGCAGGTTGTTGAGCACGCAGGCCAGCGGCTCGACCAGCACCGCCCGGTCGTAGGACATGCCGTCCGGGATCAGGTGCAGGAACCGTTCCTCGAGCCGCATGAACTCGGCGAACGCCCCGTCCCGGTCGATGCCGATCTCGTTGCCGGCCTTGTTCTCGCAGAAGTTGAGCACGCCGTCCCGGCACGGGTCGCACAGTCCGCAGTAGAGCGTCGGGTTGATGATGACCCGGTCGCCGGGTTTCAGCGTGGTGACGCCACGTCCCGTCTCGACGACCTCGCCGACCGCCTCGTGGCCCATCACCACGCCCGGCTCGGCGGGGAACTTGCCGAGCAGCACGCCACGATCCGTGCCGCAGATCCCGACCTGGACGACGCGCAGCACCACGTCGTCCGGGGCGGCGCACGCCGGTCGCGGTCGTTCGACCAGCTCCAGTGTCCGATCAGAGCCCAGTACCAAGGCTTTCATTCCGGTGTTACCTCCGGTTACCAGCGGATGGTGTCGAGCAGGGTGCGGTGCAGTTCCGGGGTCGAGGCCGCCACGCAGGACCGCTGCGCGGACGGGTCGACGGCCAGCAGGGGCGTGGGGCTGAGCGACGCGCCGTACGCGTCGGTGACGACCACGCGAGCGCGGCGGGCCAGGTAGACGGCGGCCGCGATGTCGTAGGGGAAGAGGTGCAGAATGTTGCCGCGCCCGACCCGGCGGAAGTCGGCCTCGGTGCCGGGGTGGTCGCGCAGCACCCGGTTGCCGATGTCGACGTACGCGTCGAGCTGGCCGGTGATGATGCGGCTGATCGAGAACGTGGCGCTGTTGAACACGAAGACGCCGCCGGTGTTGGCGCTGGCGTCGACGAGGTGGTCGTACGCGTCGGTCATCAGCCGCATCGGGTGCCCGTTGAACTCGAGCGACCAGAACATCCGCGCGACCTCGGTGGTGCGGCTGAGCCGGGGCAGCGTCCAGTCGTAGCCGTGCCATTCCAGCGGCGCCTCGAGCTCGTCGTCGGCGTAGATCCGGTTGCCGCCGCGCAGCTCGAGCAGGTGCGCGGCGCACACGTCGGCCAGCGTGGGTTCTTCGCTCATGGGCGCGGCGGCGATCGAGACGGTGGCCATCTCGAGTCCGGCGGACGCCGGGCGGGTGCCGTCGATCGGGTCGATGAGCAGCACGTAGCGCGGGTCCGGCCCGGTGCTCCGCAGCGTGTTGTCCTCGGTGTAGACCGCCACCGGTTCGCGGGCGTGCTCGGTCAGGTGCTTCCACACCGCGTCCTCGGCGACCTCGTCGATGTCGAACTGGGCGTCGCCGCCGGGGGAGTCGCCCTGCACGTGCCGGGGGAGGCCGGCCCGTGCGTGGTCCAGCACGGCGGTCCGCACGGCCTGGGCGGTTCCCAGGAGCAGACTTCTCAGGTACGCGCTCACGACGTCACCGCCGTCAGCAGTGATTCGAACTTGTCGCCGATCTCGTCCGCCTGTCCCATCGTGAGGATCAGCGGCGGCCGGATCTTGATCACGTTGCCGAATCCGTAGCGGGAGGTCCGCAGGATCAGCCCGTGCTCCATGCTCCGGGCGGCGAGCTCGTTGGTCAGCGCCACGTCGGGTTCCCGGTCCGGGCCGACCAGCTCGGCGCCGATCATCAGCCCGACCCCGCGGACGTCCCCGATGCACCGGAAGCGGCGTTGCAGGTCGGTCAGCCGGTCCATGATCCGCCGGCCGGTGGCGGTGACGTTGGCGAGGAACTCCGGCCGGCCGACGATGTCCAGGGTGACGTTCGCGGCGGCCGCGGCCAGCAGGTTCGCGCCGTAGGTGAACGAGTGGTGGTGCCCGGGCAGCCCGTCCAGCCGCTCGCCGGAGAGGATCGCGGCGACCTGCGCCCCGCTGCCGCCGAGTCCTTTCGCGACGGTGATCGCGTCCGGCTCGACCCCGAAGTGCTGCGCCGCGAACATCCGCCCGGTGCGGCCGATCCCGGTCTGCACCTCGTCCAGGATCAGCATGATCCCGTGCCGGTCGCAGAAGTCGCGCAGCCCCGGCAGATAACCGTCCGGCGAGACGATGTTCCCGCCGTTCCCGCTGATCGGCTCGACCACCATGGCGGCGACCCGGCCACTGCTCGCGTATTCCAGGAAATCGTCGAGCCGGTCCACGCACATCAGAGCGCAGCTCGCCCGGTCCTGGCCGTAGAAACATCGATAGCAGTACGGGTCGGGAACCTGCATCGACCCGGGATGGAGCAGCGGGAAGGGTGCCTTCCGAAACGCGTTCCCGGACATCGACGTCATCATCATGGTCTGTCCGAGATGGCTCCGGAACAGCGTGATCACCTCGCTCCGGCCGGTCGCCGCCTGGGCCATCTTGATCGCGCCTTCGTTGGCCTCGGACCCGCCGGCGACCTTGAGGTGCACCCTGGTCAGACTCTCCGGCGAGCAGGCGACGAGCTTGCCGACCAGGTCGTCGACGGGGTCGCTGCGGAACGACGAGGTCAGGTGAATGGCGAGCTCGGCCTGTTTCTGAATGGCGCCGACCACCGCCGGGTGCGAATAGCCGAGGCTCAGGTTGAACGTGGCGGACGCACAGTCCAGATAGGCTTCGCCGGCGCCGTCGTAAAGATGGACGCCTTCTCCGCGTACCATTCTGTGGTCGGTGACCTCGTAGTAGATCATGTCCTTGACAGATGGTTTGATCGGCACCTGTCCGATGTTTGAGGCAATCGGAACGAAGGTCAACATTTGTCGTGATTGGAAAGATTATTTGCCGTGACGCCGAAAAGCGACGGATCCCTTTCCGGGCCACGGAAATGCGCTACCGAGAGTCACCATCCAGAATGGAGCATGTATGCTGTGCGGCCATGACCGACCGCGACCCCTCCAGCGGGCTCGACACGTCCATCCCGCACTCCGCCCGGGTCTGGAACTACTGGCTCGGCGGCAAGGACAACTTCGAGGTCGACCGTCAGGTCGGCGACGAGTTCGTGCGCTTCTACCCGGACATCACCCTGGTCGCGCGGTCCTCCCGGGCGTTCCTCAAGCGGGCGGTCACCCACCTCGCCGCCGACGTCGGCATCCGCCAGTTCCTGGACATCGGCACCGGCATGCCGACCGCGGAGAACACGCACGAGGTGGCGCAGGCGGTCGCGCCCGAGTCGCGCGTCGTCTACGTGGACAACGACCCGCTGGTCCTGGTCCACGCGCGGGCGCTGCTGACCGGCACCGACGAGGGCGCCACCGAGTACCTCGACGCCGACCTGCACGACCCGCAGGACATCATCGCGAAGGCCGGTGAGACCACGCTGGACCTCTCCCGGCCGGTGGCGCTGATCCTGATGAACATTCTCGGGCACGTCCCCGACCTGGACGAGGCCGACCGGATCGCGCACACGCTGATGGACGCCCTGCCCGCCGGCAGCTACCTGGTCACCGCGGACGGCACCAACGTCCTGGACGGCCCGGCGTTCGAGCGGGCCATCGGGGTGTGGAACGCGAACGCGCCGCTCTCGTACCACCTGCGCCACCCGGACGAGCTGGCCCGTTTCACGGCCGGCTTCGAGGTCCTCGAGCCGGGCCTGGTCCCGTGTGCGAGCTGGCGCCCGTCCCCCGACAGCGACCCCGCCGACCTGCGCGAGACCGACGAGTACGGCGCCGTCGCCCGCAAGCCCTGATCAGAGGTAGCTCCTGGCGGTGTCCGGGCGCCGGATACCGCTCTGAGCTACCACTGGGGGTCAGAGCCGGACGACCTCGTCGCGGAGGCGGGCCTCCTCGGCCGCCCAGACCACCCGGTGGGTCGCGAGGCTCTCCACCGGGTCGGACGGCAGCAGGGTCGGGTCGCCGGTGGCCACGGCCGCGATGAACGCCTCGGTCAGGCCCTCGTCGCCGCCGCCGTGACCGTCCCCGGCCGACGAGCCGCCCGCGTCGGAGTCGAACACCTCGGTCTCGCCGGTGACGAAGTCGAGCAGCGTCACGTGCCGGCCGTCGCCGTCGAGGTAGCCGTGGGTGCCCTGCAGGCGGGTGCGGCGGTGCTCCATCGGGGTGAACGCGCTGACCGTGAACGAGCAGGTCGCGCCGTCCGGGAAGGCCAGGTTGACGACCTGATGGTCGACCACGTCGTTGTCGCAGGTGTAGACGCAGCGGCCGTACGGCCCGTCGCGCAGGGCAGCCCGCAGCGACTCCTCGGTGGCGATCGGCGTGACCGCCCCGAGCGGCCAGAAGTGCTCGTCGGGATCGGCGAGGGCCTGCTCGTAGCGGCGCTTCGCCGAGTACGGGCAGGTCGGCTCCACCGCGCAGTCCAGACACCGGTCGGACGCGCCCGCGGGACGCTCGGACGGCCGGAAGTGGCTGAGGCTGCCGAACGAGCTGACCCGCTCCGGCAGCTGCCCGAAGAGGTGCACCAGCCAGTCGATGTCGTGGCAGCACTTGGTCAGCAGCAGCGGCCCGGACTCCTCGGTGTTGCGCCAGTTCCCGCGGACGAACGAGTGCGCGAAGTGCCACCACCCGACCGGCTCCAGGTGCTGCACGCTGACCAGTTTCCCGATCCGCCCGCTGTCCAGCAGGCCCTTCACCAGCCGGGTGTAGGGCGTGTAGCGCATCACGTGGCAGACCGCCGCGATCACCTTGTTGCGCACCGCCGCCTCGACGATCGCCGTGGCGTCCTCCTCGGTGGGCGCGAGCGGCTTCTCGATGAGCAGGTGGTAGCCGAGGTCGGCGAGCCGGACGGCCGGGTCGCGGTGCATCCGGTCCTGGGTGGCGACGATCGCGGCGACCGCGAGCCGTGGCTCACCGGCCTGACCGGAGAGCCGAGGCTCGGCGACCAGGTCGGACCAGGATTCGAAGACGAACTCGGGCGCGATGCCGAACTCGGTGGCGGCGGCTTCGCGGCGGCCGGGGTCGGGCTCGGCGACGGCGACCACCCGGGCCTGCCCGGTGCTGACCGCGTGCCGTGCGTACGCCTGGCCCCGGAGGCCGGCGCCGACGAGAGCTAAAGTCACCGCAGACATGGCGTCCCTTCAAGCAAGTTAAGAAGGACTCCATTAAAAGCATTGCGACCGCCGCACGCCAAGGGGAAACGTTGATCGCGCATCTCGCCGGCGGGGATCTCTCCCGCCTCCGCCAGCTCAACGCGCACAGCGCGATCCGGACCCTGCGGGACGAGCCGGCCCTGACCCTGACGGAACTCGCGAAACGGATCGGCCTGTCCCGTGCCTCGACCGAGGACGTGGTGCGTGAGCTGCTCGACCTGGGCTGGGTGACCGAGGTCGAGCCGGCCGCGGGCGGGGTCGGCCGCCCGGCCCGGCGCTACCGCTTCAACGCCGGCGCCGGTCACCTGCTCGGTGTCGACGTCGGCGGCCACAAGGTGCTGGCCCTGGTCACCGACCTGGACGGCGTCGTGCTGCACAGCCACCGGGTGACCGTGACCCCGGAGATGGGCCGCCGCGAGCGCCTGGCCGCCACCGACGAGGCCGTCGCCGGGGTCCTGCGCGGTGCCAAGGTCGACCTCTGGGCCACCGGTGTGGCCACCACCGGCCTGGTCGACGGCGCGGGCAAGGTGCTGCTCTCGGACGCGCTGCCCGAGTGGACCGGGGTCGACCTGGCCACGCACGTGTCCCGGCTGGTGCCCGGCCGGGTCCTGGTCGAGAACGACAGCAAGCTGGCGGCGCTGGCCGAGACCTGGCGCGGCGTCGCCCGGTACGCGTCCGACCTGGTCTTCATCCTGTCCGGGTGGCGCACCGGCGCCGGCCTGATCATCGGCGGGCAGCTGCACCGCGGGTTCGCCAACGCGGCCGGCGAGATCGGCGCGCTGCCCGCCATCGGCTGGAAGCGGGCGCCGGAACATCTGGCCGCGTGGCCGAGCGGGAGCGACATCTTCGCCGCCGCGCGGGCCGGGGACCGGGCCGCGCTGACGGCCGTCCGGCGCTACGTCAAGGACCTCGCGCTCGGGGTGTCCGCGCTGGTCCTGACGCTGGACCCCGAGCTGGTGGTGATCGGCGGCGGCTTCTCCCGGTCGGCCGACGTGCTGATCGAGCCGCTGCGCCGGGAGCTCGACCGCTGGTGTCTGCGGACCCCCGAGATCCGGGTCTCGACGCTCGCCGACGAGGGCGTGGCGCTGGGTGCGGCCAAGCACGCGATGGACTCCGAGGAGCGCTTCTCGCTCATCCGAGGATGACCGTTTGCCCTTCAGGCCTTGTGATCGGCGTCGCAGTGCACTAAATAATTTCCATGGGCTCCAGGATATTTCTAAATTTGAAACTCTTCGGCACGGCCCTGGTGGCCGTGGGACTCACCTTGACCGCATGCTCCGGTGGCGACGACAAGGCCGCCGACCCCAACGAGAAGGTCACCCTGACCTACGGCGTCTGGGACGTGAACCAGCAGCCGGCGATGCAGGAGCTGGCCACCAACTTCACCAAGACGCACCCGAACATCACCGTCCAGGTCCAGCTCACGCCCTGGGAGGGCTACTGGACGAAGCTGAAGGCCGCGGTCACCGGCGGCGCCGCGCCCGACGTGTTCTGGATGAACGGCCCCAACTTCCAGCTGTACGCCTCGAACAAGGTCATCGCGCCCAACCCGGAGGGCGCCGACACGTCGGTCTACCCGAAGGCGCTGGCCGACCTCTACACCTTCGAGGGCAAGTCGTACGGGCTGCCGAAGGACATGGACACGATCGGCGTCTGGTACAACAAGAAACTCTTCGACGCCAAGAAGGTCGCCTACCCGAAGGACGGCTGGACCTGGGCCGACTTCCAGGACGCCGCGGCGAAGCTGACCGACGCGAAAGCCGGTGTCCACGGCACCGCGGCCGAGCTGACCAGCTTCCAGGAGTACCAGTACAACACCATCGCCCAGGCCGGCGGCTACGTGATCTCGCCGGACGGCAAGAAGTCCGGGTACGACGACCCGAAGACCATCGCCGGCCTGAAGTTCTGGACCGACCTGCTCGACAAGAAGCAGTCGCCGGACCTCAAGACGATGACCGACACCACCCCGCTCCAGCTCTTCGAATCCGGCAAGATCGCGATGTACTGGGGCGGATCGTGGAACGTCCCCGAGTTCATGGGCAACGAGTACGCCAAGGACAAGGTGGACGTGGCGCCGCTGCCCAAGGGCGAGAAGCAGGCGACCGTCATCCACGGCGTCGCGAACGTGGTCGGCGCCAAGAGCGAGCACCCCGACCAGGCCTGGGAGTTCGTCAAGTACCTCGGCTCCAAGGAGGCCGCCGAGATCCTCGGCAAGACCGGCCCGATCCCGGCGTACAACGGCACCCAGGACGCCTGGGCGGCCAAGTACCCGAACCTGAAGCTCCGGACGTTCCTCGACTCGGTGAGCTACGCGGTGCCGTTCCCGGTCTCCAAGAACACCGCCGCCTGGAACGAGGCCGAGCTGACCCACCTCACCAAGGCGTGGAACGGGCAGCAGCCGGTCGAGCAGTCGTCGGCCGAGCTGGCCAAGGCGATGAACGACCTGCTCGCCAAGGAGTGAGGGTGGCACGTCGCAAGGACCGGGCGACCGAGGCGCTGTGGGCGTACGCGTTCATCGCGCCCACCGCCCTCGGCCTGGGCCTGTTCTACCTGTGGCCGGTGCTGCAGACCGCGTACTTCTCGTTCACCGAGTGGGGCGCGTTCGGCGGGCACGAGTGGACCGGCGTCGACAACTACGTGCGGTTGGTCAGCGACCCGGAGCTGGGCCGGGCGCTGGTCAACACGTTCACGTTCACCGGGCTCGGGCTGCTCTCCATCCCTCTGGCGATCGTGTTCGCGGCGCTGCTCAACCGGAAGATGCGCGGGGTCGGCGTCTACCGCACCCTGTTCTTCCTGCCGTACGTGACCATGCCGGTGGCCGTGGCGATGGTGTGGCGCTGGCTCTACAACGGCGACTACGGGCTGATCAACAACGCGTTGGCGCTGGTCGGCGTGGACGGGCCGAACTGGATCGCCGACCCCGACACCGCCCTCTACGCGGTGGTCGTGATCGGCATCTGGAGCAGCATCGGCTACAACATGATCATCCTGCTGGCCGGCATGCAGTCCATCCCGGCCGACTACTACGAGGCCGCCGCGCTGGACGGCGCCGGACCGGTCCGGCAGTTCGTGCGGATCACCCTGCCGCTGCTGTCACCGACCGCGTTCTTCGTCTCGGTGATCTCGGTGATCGGTTCGCTCCAGCTCTTCGACCTGGTCTTCGTCATCGCCGGGTCCGGCGCGTCGGCGCGCGCCAACCCCGCCTTCCCACGGTTGCAGACGGTCGTCCAGCTCTTCTACGACCGGGCCTTCGTGACCAACGACCGGGGGTACGCGGCCGCGATCGTGATGGTGCTCCTGCTGATCATCGTGATCCTGACCGCCGTGCAGTTCCGCCTCCAGCGCCGGTGGGTGCATTATGCCTAGGCGGTTCTGGCTGCACACCGTCCTGATCGCCGCCTCGCTGGTGATGGTCACGCCGTTCGTGTGGCAGATCATCACGTCGCTCAAGACGCTGTCGTCGGCCACCACGGTGCCGCCCTCACTGCTGCCGGAGGGGCACTGGGAGAACTACGGGCGGGTCTTCGACCTGCTGCCGTTCGGGACGCAATTCCTCAACACGGTGATCATGGCGGTGGCGCGTACCCTCGGACAGGTCTTGTTCTGCTCGATGGCGGCCTATGCCTTCGCACGGCTGCGTTTCCCCGGGAAACGGATCCTCTTCGCGGTCATCCTCAGCGTGCTCATGGTGCCACCGCAGCTGTTCATCATTCCGCAGTACCAGATCATGTCGGATCTCGGCTGGCTGAACAGTCTGCAGGCGCTGATCGTGCCCGGGTTGTTCAGCGCCTTCGGCGTCTTCCTGCTGCGGCAGTTCTTCCTCAGCCTGCCCGGCGAGCTCGAGGAGGCGGCCCGGATCGACGGCGCCGGGCCGCTGCGCATCTACTGGTCCATCGTTCTCCCGCTGGCGCGGCCGGGGCTGGTCGCCCTGGCCGTACTCACGCTGCTCTGGTCCTGGAACGATCTTTTCTGGCCCTTGGTGGTGAACAGCGACCCGGAGACGATGACGCTGTCCGCCGGGCTCGCGTCCCTCCAGGGCCAATACCAGACCGACTATCCCATTCTGATGGCCGGCTCGCTGCTCGCGTCGCTGCCGGTCATCGTCGTGTTCATTTTCCTGCAACGGCAGTTCATCCAGGGCATCGCACAGACCGGAATAAAGGGGTGAGGCAATGAAGATCTTCGCCGTCGTCGCTCTACTAGCCTCGACCCTTCGTTAAGGGGTGTCCAAGGACTGGGCAGAAACGAAGAAGTGCCTTCTGATCAGGGAAAATAGGACTTGCTGAGGGTCCAAGTTTCCTGTCACGGAAGGCACTTGCAGGGTGCA
>NZ_BSTL01000005.1:0-367 GCF_030269485.1 Actinoplanes sp. NBRC 103695
CAACGCGACCGCGTCAGCCCGGAACTCGGGCGGATAATGCTTGTTCACCATGATCTTCCAGGACTCCAGATCTCCCAGGACCATCAAGATCCCCGGCTCAAGTGTCCAAGATCAAGGGGCAAGGCCCGCCGCGCTGAGCTACCACCATCCGCGCGCGTGGTAGCTCAGCGCGGTCAGCCGGAGCGAGATAGCGCCCGGCCCTACCACCGGCCGCGCGGGTGGTCGACCAGGTCGGTCGTGGCGGGCCTTCCAGGCCCCAGATGTTGCTTCGGCTACGTATCGCCCGTCCAGCTACCACCGTGAGTGGCGGCTACCACCGTGAGTGGGCACTCGGGCCGCCTGGCAGCCGGGCGTGACTTCATGTTCA
>NZ_BSTL01000005.1:462-44912 GCF_030269485.1 Actinoplanes sp. NBRC 103695
GTCCAGCGTGAGTGGCGGCTACCACCGTGAGTGGGCACTCGGGCCGCCTGGCAGCCGGGCGTGACTTCATGTTCAGCGTGAGTGGCGGCTACCACCGTGAGTGGGCACCCGGGCCGCCTGGCAGCCGGGCGTGACTTCATGTTCAGCGTGAGTGGCGGCTACCACCGTGAGTGGGCACCCGGGCCGCCTGGCAGCCGGGCTCGACCTCACGCTCAGCGTGAGCGGCGGCGCCGAACGTGAATGGGCACCCGGGCCGCCTGACAAACCAGAGCCGACGCGCCGGCAGCAAGGGCGCGCACCGAAGGACCAGCGGCTCATCCAGGACCAGCGCACCGGTCCGGACTACGAGCCCACCGCGAAAAGTCCTCAGCGGGTTTTCACGGGCGGTGGGTAGACGGTGCCGTCCTGGAGGTCGAGGAGGTCGAGGTTGAGCTCGCCGGCGAGTTTCTCGATGCGCTCGAGGACGGCGTCGGGGCACGTCTCGTCGAGCCGCATCTTGATGTGGTCGGCGGCGGCGTGCAGCGGCGCGCTCGCCCACGGCGTGCCGGGCGTGTTCGCCTGCGGTCCCCGATCGGGGTATTCCGAGGTCAGGGCGTCATAGAAGGCGACGACGCGCGGGTCGGCGGGGCGTTGCGGATGCTCGCCGCGCACGCATCGGGCGTTGGCCGCCCGGACCGCGTCCGGCATATCCGTCTTGTCCAGGGCCCACACCACGAGGTCGAAACTCACCGGCGCATGGTGCCATACCGCTCGTCGCATCCGTTGATCCTTGGGCCGACACGCGGTGGATGCGTCTTGCGCGTTATTAGTCCGCATAGCTAGCGTTAGTACCGTCGCATTGCTGCGGTGGGCTCGTCTTCGGGTGACGTTCTCGCTGTTGGTGTGCGGCTAGCACCCCCCGGCGGGCGCGAGCCACGCGTTTTCGTCGTACGGCCCCCGTGATCGATGCCGCGATCCCGGGGGCCGTTTTTCTCCTCGCGCCGACTTTAACGTCCATTAAGTGGGACCGAGCGACCGAAGATCGGGACGCCCGGTTAGGCTTCTGCGAGTCGGAGCGGACCTTCAGGGAGCAGACGTGAGCGTGGCGCGGATCGCGGTGGTGGCCGGGGACGGCATCGGGACCGAGGTGACCGCGCAGGCGCGCAAGGTGATCGACGCCGTGTTGCCCGGTGTCGAGTGGTCCGACTACGACCTGGGCGCGCGCTTCTACAACCGCACCGGCGAGGTCCTCCCGCAGACGGTCGAGGACGAGCTGGCCGGCCATGACGCGATCCTGCTCGGCGCGATCGGCGACCCGAGTGTCCCGCCGGGCGTCCTCGAGCGCGGCCTGCTGCTCAAGCTGCGGTTCGACTTCGATCAGTACGTCAACCTGCGCCCCAGCAAGCTCTGGCCGGGCACCACCAGCCCGCTCGCCGGGGTGAAACCGGGCGAGATCGACATGGTCGTGGTCCGCGAGGGCGTCGAGGGTCTCTACGTGGGCGCCGGCGGCACCTTGCACCAGGGCACGCCCGCCGAGATCGCGACCGAGGAAAGTCTGAACACGCGGCACGGCGTCGAGCGGGTCATCCGGGATGCCTTCGCCCGCGCCCGGCGCCGCGAGCGCCGCCATCTCACGATGGTCCACAAGACCAACGTGCTGACCAAGGCCGGTGGCCTGTGGTCGCGCACCTTCCAGGCCGTGGCCGCCGAGTTCCCCGAGGTCACGACCGAATATCAGCACATCGACGCGGCGTCCATGTTCATGGTGAGCAACCCGCAGCGCTACGACGTCGTGGTGACCGACAACCTCTTCGGTGACATCCTCACCGACATCGCCGCCGCCGTCACCGGCGGCATCGGCATGGCGGCCAGCGGCTCGGTCAACCCGGAGCGCGCCTACCCGTCGACCTTCGAGCCCGTGCACGGCTCGGCGCCCGACATCGCCGGCCAGGGCATCGCCGATCCGGCCGCTGCCATCCTCTCCGCGGCCCTCCTGCTCGAGCATCTCGGTCACGACGACGCCGCCCGCCGAGTATCCGGGGCGGTCGCGGCCGAGGTCGCGTCCCGCACGCCGGGCGCGCCGCTGCGTACCGCCGACGTTGGAGACCGGGTCGCCACCGCGGCCTGAGCACTGTTACTCGGCAAGCTCAGCCCCTTCGCACTACATCTCACCTAGGACGGTCGGTTTTAACGACCGTTCGGGTATCTTCGTGCACACAAAATCTTTCTAGAAAGCAGGTCACGTGCCATGAGTGGTGGTGACAGCAGCCTCAGCCTCCTTAGCGAGCGCTTCGATGTCCGCCGCAACAGCTCCCCGGTGAGCGACGCGGAGCGGGCGGCGTTACTGGCGAACCCCGGCTTCGGCCGGATTTTCACGGACCACATGGTCACCATCCGCTATGCCGAGGGCAAGGGGTGGTACGAGCCGCGCGTCGAGGCGCGCGGCTCGATCCCGATGGACCCGGCGACGGCGGTGCTGCACTACGCCCAGGAGATCTTCGAGGGTCTGAAGGCGTACACGACGCCGGACGGTGGCGTGGCGATGTTCCGGCCGGACGCCAACGCGGCCCGGTTCGTCGACTCGGCCAAGCGGATGGCGATGCCGGCGCTGCCCGAGGAGACCTTCCTCGAGTCGCTGCGGCAGGTCATCGCGATCGACCGGCCGTGGATCCCACAGGACCCGGAGGGCAGCCTCTACCTGCGCCCGTTCGCCTTCGCCACCGAGGCGTTCCTCGGCGTGCGGCCGGCCAACGAGTACCTCTACGTGGTGATCGCGTCACCGGTGGGCTCGTACTTCTCCGGCGGGGTCAAGCCGGTGACGGTGTGGGTCTCGCCGGACTACACGCGGGCGGCGCCCGGCGGCACCGGCGCGGCCAAGTGCGGCGGCAACTACGCGGCCGGGCTGGCGGCCCAGGCCGAGGCCATCGAGCACGGCTGCGACCAGGTCGTCTACCTGGACGCGGTGGAGCGGCGCTACGTGGACGAGCTCGGCGGCATGAACGTGGTGCTGGTGCTGGACGACGGCACCCTGGTCACGCCGCCGCTGACCGGCACGATCCTGCCGGGCATCACCCGCGACTCGATCCTCAAGCTGGCTCGGCGGTCCGGACGGGCGGTCGAGGAACGGCCGATCAGCCTGGACGAGTGGCGCGACGGCGCCGCTTCGGGCCGGGTCCGCGAGGCGTTCGCCTGCGGCACGGCGGCCGTGATCACCCCGATCGGAACGGTCAAGTCGCTGGACGGCGAGTTCACCGTGGCCGACGGCGGTTCCGGCGAGGTCACCATGGCCCTGCGCCAGGAGCTGGTCGACATCCAGCGTGGCCGCGCCGAGGACCCGTTCGGCTGGGTCCACCGCGTTCTCTAAGCCGGTTCGAGCAGGTGGTCGCGCAACGTGGCCACCTGCTTGTCGGTCAGCCCGATCTCGCGGGTGTAGTTCTCCACCGAGCCGTGCAACGCCCGCAGGTCGCGCAGGAAGAGGCGGATGGCCTGCTCGGGTGAGTCGAACATGTGCTCGTTGCCCTCGACGGCCGCGGGGTTGCTGACCCGCAGGTACTCGACCAGGCCCCGCATCGACGTCGTGGTCAGCGCGTAGTCCGCGGCGATGTCGTCGTCGGAGACACCCAGCAACGCGAGCGTCAGGGCCAGCGTGACGCCGGTGCGGTCCTTGCCCGCCATGCAGTGCACCAGAACGGGCGCCGACTCCGGGTCGGCGATGGTGCTCAGCGCGCCGAGCAGCGCCTCGGTGCCGTCCTCCGCGAAGTTCAGGTAGCGGTCGGCCAGCCAGCGCTCGTGGTCGATGCCCTCGGGGTGCGGCACCTCGTCCCAGTCGACGTGCCGTAACGGCAGGTTCTTGTAGACCAGTCCGTCGTACTCCCGGATCCGCCCGGCCTTCTCCACCTCGAACTCGCGCCGCAGGTCGATCACGGTGCGGACGCCCAGCGCCGCGTAGGTCTCCCAGTCCGTTCCGTTGATCAGCCGGTGCAGCGCGTCCGCGCGGAACAACCGCCGCCAGCGCACGGGGCGTGCGTCCAGACCGGCGTAACCGCCGACGTCACGGAAGTTGTAGGTCGAGGTGAAGGACACATTCCGGGGGTACGGGAGGTCGGCCACACGATCGAACCTAGTCCCGAAAGGTGGAACATTGCTTCCCACGGCGACGAACGGTGGCACACTTCATCCCGTGACCCACCTCGTGCTCATTATTGGCACCCAGCGCGCCGGCTGACTTTCTCTCGCCGACGCGCAGACCTCCCGCATCCGCGGGGGGTCTTTTTGTTGGGCTCACACAAATCTTCGAAGGGAACCATCGCCATGGACTACCAGGTCTTCGACACGACGCTCCGCGACGGCGGGCAACGCGAGGGCATCAGCTACTCGGTCGTCGACAAGCTCGCGGTCGCGAAGCTGCTGGACGAGTTCGGCGTCGGGTTCATCGAGGGCGGCTGGCCGGGCGCGATGCCCAAGGACACCGAGTTCTTCCAGCGGGCGAAGACCGAGCTCGACCTCAAGCACGCGCTGCTGGTGGCCTTCGGCGCGACCCGCAAGGCCGGTGTCGACGTCACGGGCGACAAGCAGGTCCAGGCTCTGCTGGACGCCGAGACGCCGGTCGTCTGCGTGGTCGCCAAGTCCGACATCCGGCACGTCGAGCGGGCGCTGCGCACCACCGGCGAGGAGAACCTCGCGATGGTCCGGGACACCGTGCGCCACCTGGTCGCCAACGGCCGCCGCGCGTTCGTCGACTGCGAGCACTTCTTCGACGGCTTCCGGTACGACCCGGCGTACACCGCCTCGGTGGTCCGCGCCGCGATCGACGCCGGCGCCGAGCGGGTCATCATGTGCGACACCAACGGCGGCATGCTCCCGTCCATGGTCACCAGGGCCATCACCGAACTCGTCGAGCGCACCGGCGTCACGCCGGACCGGCTCGGCATCCACTGCCAGAACGACACCTCCTGCGCGGTGGCCAACACGGTCGCCGCGGTCGAGGCCGGGGTCAAGCACTTCCAGTGCACCGCCAACGGATACGGCGAGCGCCCCGGCAACGCCGACCTCTTTGCCACGGTGGCGAACCTGCAACTCAAGCTCGGGCTGACCGTCCTACCGGACGGGTGCCTGGAGAAGGCGACGCGGGTTTCCTCCGCGCTCGCCGAGATCGCCAATATCGCCCCCGACACCCACCAGGCCTACGTCGGGGCCGCGGCATTCGCTCACAAGGCGGGGCTGCACGCGAGTGCGATCAAGGTGGATCCGCTGCTCTACAACCACGTCGACCCGTCGGTGGTGGGCAACGACATGCGGATCCTGGTGACGGAGATGGCCGGCCGGGCCAGCATCGAGCTCAAGAGCCGTGAGCTCGGGCTGGACCTGGCCGGCCACCCGGACACCCTGTCCGCCGTGACCAACCGGGTCAAGGACCTGGAGGCCGGAGGATGGTCTTTCGAAGCCGCGGACGCGAGCTTCGAACTGCTGGTGCGGGACGTGCTGCCGGGCGAGGCCTACAGCCGGCCGTTCTCGCTGGAGTCGTACCGGGTGCAGACCGAGCACCGGGAGGACGGCACGGTGGTCTCCGAGGCCACCGTCAAGGTCAAGGTGCGCGGCGAGCGGATGATCACCACGGCCGAGGGGAACGGCCCGGTGAACGCCCTGGACGAGGCCTTGCGCAAGGCGCTGATCCGGCACTACGCGGAACTCCGGTCGTTCGAGCTGGCCGACTACAAGGTGCGCATCCTGGAGGGTTCGCACGGCACCGGCGCGATCACCCGGGTGCTGGTCGAGACCACCGACGGGCAGCGCGACTGGACCACCGTCGGCGTGCACGAGAACGTCGTCGAGGCGTCCTGGCACGCGCTGGTCGACGCCCTCACCTTCGGCCTCGCGCAGCGTTCGACCGCTCAGGCGGCGGGCACCGTCAGCGAGGCGTAGATCGAGCGATGATCGGTTCGGGGTACGCCGTGCACCCGCACGTCGCGTACCCCGATCCGCTTGTCCACCAGCACGTGATCGATGGTCACCGGGGGGAGCGGCGCCCCGCCGTACGGTCCCCAGGTGCCGACCAGGCCGGCGCCGGTGGCGGCGGCCGCGTCCCGGTAGTCGCCGCGGGCGATCAGCTCGCGCAGGGCGTGGTGGTCGAGCGTCGAGTTGAAGTCGCCCAGCAGGATGCGCGGCGGGCCGTCCGGGTCGGTGTGCGGCTCGTTCGCCAGGTCGGTGCTCCAGTCGTCGAGGACCTCCACCGCGTACGGCGCCAGCGGGTGCGCGGACTCGACGACGATCGGACCGGCTCCCGGCGGCGTGATCGTCCCGTACGCCTGCATGAAGCCGCCGCCGTTGCGCCTCGCCCCGGGTGACGTGATCGGGAAGCGGGAGTAGACCGCCGAGCCGGACGCCCCACGCACCGGCGCCGCCGACGAGTAGGGGAGCAGGGTCTTCAGGCCGGCGGCCTCGAGCCGTTCCTGGATGCCGGGCGTGAACTCCTGCAGCGCCAGCACCGCCACGTCCTGGTCGCGGACCAGCTTGACCACCGCGTCGGCGTCGGCGCCGCCGAGCTCGACGTTCGAGGACATGATGTTCAGGGTGACGCCGGTCGCCGGCCCGGTGTCCCGGTCGGACATCACGCGGGGCAGGATCGCGACGGCCAGCAGCGCGGCGGCGACCACGGCGACGGCCGCGCCCAGCCAGCGCCGGGTGAGCAACGCGATCAGCGCGGGCACCAGGGACCAGGCCGCCGCGTACGGAGTGAAGGCGAACAGCTGCACCAGCGCGCCGCGCTCCCAGCCGCCGAACCGCAGCACCGCCCAGCCGGCCATCGGCAGCAGGAGCAACCAGACCAGCACGGTGACGGCGACGCGCTTGCGGTGCCGCTTCGCGGTCACGGGTGGCCGCGAGCTGGTGATCGTCATGCCGCCGACGGTATCCGGCGGTCGCTACGTCCTGGTAACCCTGGCGTCCCAGGTCACAGCGCTCTCTCAGGTATGTGGACGTCAGGTGTAGGGATTGAAATTCTGCGCGGCCATGAGGAACCAGGACGTAGCGCCCACGTGCTGGCGCTGGAAGTAGCCGAACGCGAAGCCGGTGTCGAACGCGCTGGTCGCCGCCACGATGCCGGACTTGTCCGGAAGCGCCGTTCCGTTCCAGTTGCCTTCGGAGAGCTTGCCGTCCTGCGGGTCGGTGGTCCGGCCCACGGTCTGCCCCGCGCCCACCTTGCGCTGCGCCACCACGGTCTCGCCGAGCAGCCGCTTGGCGATGCCCCGGTCGCCGGTGTCCTTGCGGGTGAGCAGGGCCAGTGCCGCGTGGCCGTTGCCCTCCAGCCAGACGGCGTTGCGGTTGTTCGGCAGATCGCTGCCGGACACCGGGCCGGTCAGGGACTTCGCCTGCGACGAGTACGTGACGCCGGAGACCCGCACGCCCTCCGGCAGCTGGGTGGTGCCGCCCCCGTCGGTGTTCCACAGGTTGCCGGTGACCCAGTCCAGCGAGGCGTCGTACCGCTTGTCGCCCATCCCGAGCACCGCCCAGGTCTGCACGTCCTCCGGGATGTTGCCGGTGTTGATGAGGTTGGGGTCCTCGCCCGGGTTGCCGCCCAGCGTGCCGGTCCAGAGGAACCGGTCGGCCGGGTTCCACATGTTGCGCACGAAGCCGGCCGCCACGGTCGCCCGATGCGTCCAGCGGCGGTCCCGGGTCAGCTTGGCGAGCAGCGTGAACAGGGCGTACGTGTCGATGTTGTGCTCGGTCGAGCACCACTTCTGCGGGGTGACGCCGTCGGCCTGCAGGCCACCGTGGTAGCCGCCGTTGGCGTACCCGGACTCGTGCTGGGCGATCCACCCGCCCAGCGCCACCGCGCCGTCGAGGTACCGCGGGATGCGCGTGTCGACGTAGAGCTGCGCCAGGGCCAGCCCGGTCCAGGCCATGTCGCCGACCGAGGAGCCGCCGAACCCGTACGGCCAGAGGAACGCCGCCTTGCCGTCCTCCCGCTTCAGGCCGGGGAAGTACGCGCCGCCGCCGTAGAACTGCATCGGCCCGGCCGCGTACGCCTGCCGCACCCGCCCGTCGCTGAACGCCTCGTCGTTGGCCTGGATCCAGAGGAACGCGTCGCCGATCAGCCGCGCGCGGCGCACGTTGGCAACCGACGGGTTGGCCAGGTAGGCGAGCATGGCCAGCGCGTTGTCGTAGACGAACGCGGCGGTCATCAGGCCGCTCTCGTTGTTGTACGACTGGAGCAGCCGCGGCTCGGCGCCCTTGAGGTACGCGTCCTGCACCACGTCGAGGTAGCGGTAGGCGCGGGCGACCGGCCCGGACAGCGTCGGATCGACGAGATGGCGCGGGCGGTCGGAGCTGGCCGAGGCGGGGTCGGGCAGAGCGCCGGCGGTCACGGTGGCGGCGGCGGCCGCGGCCGGCAGCGCGAGCAGACGGCGCCGGGAGACGGGTACGGAGGTGACCGAGAAGGTCGCGGGCATGGCGTTCACCAATTTCGTGAGAGCGCTCTCAGGGGGCCGACACATTGAAACGCCTCAGTCACTGAATGGCAATCCCCGCAGATCAAGTGCTTTCTTTACCCGCGTCCGTCGGGGTACGGACCGTATGCTCCCGCGGGCACCGGGCGAGGGGCCCACCTGAACGGTGCCCCTCGCCCTTCCGGGTCCGTGCGCGCAAGACCAAAACCGCGGTCCGTGCGCTCACGGACCGCAGTCGTAGCCGCGGCTCGCGCTGATTCCTCTCGTTCAGACGGCCGCGTCGATGACCTCGCCGAGGCCCGTGGCGGCCAGGTCGTCGCGGATGACGGCGCCGTCGCCCTCGACGACCAGCGTCAGGCCGGCCGGGTGCAGGTGCGCCGCGGCCGCCGCCGAGACCTCCTCGACCGTGGCGTCCAGGTACTGGCTGCGCAGCGTCGCGTGGTAGTCGTCCGGCAGGCCGTGCACCACCAGCGTGGCCAGGGCGCTCAGGATCGAGCCGGGCGTCTGCATCTCCACCGACAGCTGGCCGGCCCGCCACGAACGGGCCACCGCCAGCTCGTCCTCGGTCACGCCCTCGTCCTTGGTACGGGTGATCTCGCCGACCGTGTCGACCAGCGCCGGAGCGGTCACCGCGGTCTGCACCGCCGACGACACCCCGAACCGGCCGAACCGGCGGGTCATCGCGAAGTCGCCGCGGATGCCGTACGAGTAGCCCTTCACCTCGCGGATCAGGTGGTTGAGCCGGGACGTGAAGGCGCCGCCCAGCACGGTCGCGGCCAGCGTGTTCGTCACGTAGTCCGGATGTGCTCGGTGCGGCGCGCGGTGGCCCAGGCGCAGCGTGGACTGCACCGAGCCGGGGCGGTCCACCAGGATGATCCGGCGCTGCGCGGCCACCGGCACGTCCAGCGGCGGCTGGGCCGGCGCCGGGTCGCCCGACGTGCCGCCGAAGGCCGCCGCGCCCAGGGCGGCCAGGTCCAGTTGGTCCAGGTCGCCGGCCACCAGCAGGACGCCGGGACGACGCAACCGGTCGGCGTGGAAGGCCAGCACGTCCTCCACGGTCACGGCGGCCACCGAGGCGGGGTCGCCGTGCGGCGGGCGGCCGTACCGCTCGTCGGCGCCGAACAGGTCGGCGCGCAGCGCGGCGTCGGCCCGCGGGCCGGGCTGCGCCCAGTCCATGCGCAGCGCGGTCACCTCGTCGTCGCGGACCCGGGACACGTCGCCCGGGTCGAGCCGCGGGGTGCGTACCGCCTCGGCGAGCAGTTCCACCGCGCCGGGCAGCAGGGCGGCCGGCACCGAGACGCCGGCCCGGAACGAGTCCCAGTCGACGGCGGTGGACAGCTCGGCGCCCAGCCGTTCCAGGGCCAGCGCGAAACCGGCCGAGTCGCGCTGGGCGGTGCCCTCCTCCAGGCACTTGGCCAGGATCGTTGCGGTGCCCTCGCGGCCGGCCGTCTCGTGCACGGCGCCGGCGTCGAGAAGCAGCGACGCGTACGCGAGGCGCTGGCCGGGCAGATGCGCGGCGACCACCAGGCCACCGGCGACCGGCGTGCGGACCACGCCGGGGAACGAGTACGGGCGGGCGGCGCCCGGGTCGGGCCGGTCGGCGACGAGGGTCACGACTGTTCTCCTGGCAGGTAGGTGAGGGTGACGCGGGACTCCGGCCGCAGGGTGAGCAGCGCGTCGTTGATGTCGTCGCTGGTCACCGCCTGCCAGCCGGGCAGCCGGTAGCCGGCCGCGGCCGGGTCGCCGAACTGGGTCGCGTACCGCCCCAGGGTGTCGGCGCGACCGCCGACTGTGGACATCTGCCGCCACCACGAGGTGGTCAGCAGCGCCTTGGCCCGCTCCAGCTCGGCCTCGGTGACCGGCTCGGCGGCGAGACCGTCGAGGACCTCGGTCAGGCCCTCCTCCAGCGTCGACGCGTCCACGCCGTCCTTCGCCGTGGCGGTGATGATCAGCGGGGCGGGCGCGTGTGCCAGGTCGACGCCGTACGCGCCGACGTAGTCCGGCTGGGCGATCCGCTTGCCGTCGGCCAGCCGCTGGTAGAGCCGGCTGCCCCGGCCGCTGCCGATGACGGTGGCGAGCACCGTGATCGCGTCGTACCCGGCGGTGCCGAACGGATGGGTCCGGTGCGACAGGTAGATCCGCGGCGCCGGGACCGGTCCGGTCACCGTCTCCCGGGCCGGCGCGGCGGCCGGGCCGGACAGGTGGCCGTGCGGCGCCGGCGGGATGCTGCTCACCGGCTCCAGCCCGCCGAAGTACTTGCCGGCCAGCGCGAACACCTCGTCCGGCGAGGCGTCGCCGACGACCGTGAGCACGGCGTTGTTGGGCGCGTAGTAGCTCGCGTGGAACGCCTGGAACGTCTCCAGCGCGGCCGCGTTCAGGTCCTCCATCGACCCGATCGTGGAGTGGTGGTACGGATGGCCCGGCGGGTACAGCAACGGCAGCAGGCGCAGCCACGCGTCGCCGTACGGCACGTTCTCGTACCGCTGCCGCCTCTCGTTCTTGACCACCTCGCGCTGGTTGTCCAGCGTCTCCTGGGTGAGCGCCGGAACCAGACCGCCCATCCGGTCCGCCTCCAGCCACAGCGCCAGCTCGAGATGCTCGGACGGCATCGTCTCGAAGTAGTTGGTCCGGTCCGGGTTGGTGGTCGCGTTCAGCGAGCCGCCGTTGCCCTGCACCGAGCGCATGTGCTCGTTCTTCGGCACGTTCACCGAACCCTCGAACATCAGGTGCTCGAAGAGGTGGGCGAAGCCGGTCTGCCCTTCCGGTTCGTGCCGAGAGCCGACGTCGTACCAGAGGTTGACGCAGACGACCGGATTGTTGCGGTCCTCACTGACCACGACCCGGAGGCCGTTGTCGAGGCGGGTGGTTGCGATGGGCCACGGATAACCGGTCTCCACCGGCGCGGTTTGCGACGTCACCTGACCAGTATTCCTTCCTTCGCCGGGCTTTCGGTCCGTCCTGGTGTCCTGGTGATCCAGGCGGGCGCTCGGCGTGCACATCCCCCAAGGCCCGGGCGCCCGCCGCCTCCCACGAACGAGCTAGGGGATTCAGATGGACTCCACCGCCGATTTCCGGCTCCTCGAGCAGACGCTGTTCGAGGTCAAGAAGGTGATCGTCGGGCAGGACCGGCTGGTCGAGCGGCTGCTGACGGCGTTGCTCGCGGGCGGCCACTGCCTGCTCGAAGGCGTGCCCGGCGTCGCGAAGACGCTCGCCGCGGAGACGCTCGCGGTGGCCGTCGGCGGCACCTTCCACCGCATCCAGTTCACCCCCGACCTGGTGCCCTCGGACATCCTGGGCACCCGCATCTACCGGGCCTCCACCGAGTCGTTCGACGTGGAACTCGGCCCGGTGATGGCCAACCTGGTCCTGACCGACGAGATCAACCGGGCGCCCGCCAAGGTGCAGTCCGCGCTGCTCGAGGTGATGGCCGAGGGACAGGTGTCGATCGGCGGCCGGACCTACCCGGTGCCCCGGCCGTTCCTGGTGCTGGCCACCCAGAACCCGATCGAGAGCGAGGGCGTCTACCAGCTGCCCGAGGCGCAGCGCGACCGGTTCCTCATGCGGGTCGTCGTGGGCTATCCGACCGACCAGGACGAGCTGGGCATCCTCTACCGGATGGGACAGGGCCGCCCGGTCGCGCAACCGGTCCTCGACCCGGCCCGGCTGATCGCCCTCCAGACACGGGCGCAGCAGGTCTTCGTGCATCACGCGCTCGCCGAATACGTGGTGCGGCTGGTCCTCGCCACCCGCGATCCGTCCCGCTTCGGCCTACCCGAGATCAAGGACATGCTGGCGTACGGAGCCAGCCCGCGAGCGACCCTCGGCCTGGTCGCCGCCGGCCGTGCCCTGGCCCTGCTCCGGGGCCGCGACTACGTGCTGCCCAACGACATCCTGGACATCGCGCCGGACGTGCTGGCGCATCGGCTCGTGCTGTCCTTCGACGCGGTCGCCGACGGGGTCGCGGCCGAATCGGTGATCCAGCGGATCGTCGACGCCATCCCGCTGCCGACCATCGCGCCGCAGCAGGAACAGCAGGGCCCAGGCCTCGGAGTAGCGGCATGAACGAGGGCGCTTCGATCAACGAGCTCGCCCCCGAGCGCCGGTTGCGTCGCCTCGAACTCGCGGTCACCCGAAGGCTCGACGGGCTTCTGCACGGCCAGTATCTCGGGCTGCTTCCCGGGCTCGGCAGCGAACCGGCGGGCACCCGGGAGTACCGGCCCGGCGAGGACGAGGTGCGCCGGATGGACTGGGCGGTCACCGCGCGCACCACGGTGCCGCACGTCCGTACCGTCGAGGCGGACCGCGAGCTCGCCACCTGGGTGCTGGTGGACGCCTCGCCCAGCATGGACTTCGGCACCGCCGAGCTGGAGAAGCGGGAGCTCGCGACCGCGTCGGTCGCCGCGGTCGGCTTCCTCGCCGCGGGACTCGGCAACCGGCTGGGCGCGCACGTGCTCGGCCCGTTCGGAGTACGCCGCTATCCGGCGCGTACCGGGCGTACCCATCTGCTCGGGATCTTGCGCAATCTGCTCGCGATCCCGCGCGGGGCGCCGCAGACCGATCCCACCGGCCTCGCGGACGCGATGGAGGGGCTGCACCGGGCCGTAAACCGGCGCGGGCTGGTGGTCGTGGTCAGCGACTTCCTCGACGGGCTCGACCAGGACGGTCTGGGGCCGGCGGCGCCGGAGTGGGAGAAGCCGCTGCGCCGGCTCGCCGCCCGGCACCAGGTGCTCGCCGTCCAGGTCACCGACCCGCGGGAACGTGACCTGCCGGACGTCGGCCTGCTCACCCTCGTCGACCCGGAGACCGGCCGCCGGCGTGAGGTCTCCACCGCCGGGCGCCGGCTCCGCGAGCGGTATGCGGCCGCCGCCCGGCAGCAGCAGGACACCGTCACCGGCGCGCTCCGCCGCTCCGGCGCCCAGCATCTTCCACTTCGGACGGACGGCGACTGGGTCGCCGACATCGTCCGCCACGTGCACGCCCAACGCCGGTTGAGCCGCGCCGCACGACGGCCGGCTGTCCCTGGAGGATCAGCATGACCTGGGAGTCCCCGCAACGGCTGTGGCTGCTGGCCGCCGTCGTCGCGATGGCCGTCGCGTACGTCGTGATGCAACGCCGTCGCAGCCGCTACGCCGTCCGTTTCACCAACCTCAAACTGCTCGACCGGGTCGCGCCGAAACGGCCCGCGTGGCGCCGGCACGTACCGGCGGGTCTGTTCCTGGCCATGCTCGGGCTGCTCGTGGTCGGCTTCGCCCGACCCACCGCCGAGGTGCGGGTGCCCCGGGAACGGGCGACCGTGCTGGTGGCGGTCGACGTGTCCCGGTCGATGCTGGCCGACGACGTGGCGCCCGACCGGCTCTCCGCCGCGAAGGCCGCCGCCGACGAGTTCGTGACCAACCTGCCGGAACAGTTCAACGTCGGGCTCGTCGGCTTCGCGGGCAGCGCCTCGGTGTTCGTGCCGCCGGTCACCGACCGGGCCGCCGTCACGGCCGGCATCTCCCGGCTGACCGAAGGCGCGGCGGGACGGGCCGGAACCGCCATCGGGGACGCGATCGCGACCTCGCTGGACCAGATCCGGACCCTCGACGCGCAGGCCGGCGAGGACACCCCACCCGCGCGGGTGGTCGTGCTCTCGGACGGCGCCAACACGGCGGGGCAGGACCCGGACCAGGCCGCCACGCTCGCCGGCGAGCTCGGGGTGCCGGTCGACGCGATCTCCTTCGGTACGGAGGCCGGAACCATCGAAGGGTCGCAGGCGGTGCCGGTCGACGGTGAGACGTTGCGAGCCGTGGCGCAGGCCACCGGCGGCAACTACTTCGAGGCGGCCAACGCGGACGAGCTGCGGGCCGCGTACGCCGACATCGAATCGTCGGTCGGCTACGAGACCGAGACGCAGGACGTGTCGGCTCGCTTCATCGGGATCGGGCTGGCGCTGGCCGCGCTCGCCGCGATCGCCTCCCTGTTCTGGTTCGCCCGTCTGCCCTGACTCGCTTCCCTGCTTCCTGGTTAGGAGATCGCCATGTCATATCCCGGATTGGGCGGCGAACCGCGCGGCCCGTCGTTCCTGTCGCCTGACCTTTCCGACCGCCCAGCCGCTTTGCTTCCCTCTCCGGCGTCATCCTCGCGTCGCTGGCCGCTCCTCGCGGCGGCCGGTGTCGCGGTGATCGCGGTCGCCGCGGGCTCCGGCGGTGTCGCCGGCTATTACGCCGGGGAGTCCTCCACCGGGCCGGAGGACTCCCCGGCCGCCGAGGCCGCGGCGCCGCCCGCTCCGGGCGTACCGTCGGATCTCGTCGCGGCCGCGGCCCGAGCCCTCCCCGGCGTGGTCTCCGTGCAGATCCGCACCTCCGCCGGAGGCGGCTCGGGATCCGGCTTCGTCTTCGACAGCAACGGGCACATCGTCACCAACAACCACGTCGTCGTGGCGGCCGGGCGGAACGGCACGGTCACCGTCGTCGGCTCGGACGGCCGCCGGCTCACCGCCGAGGTCGTCGGCACTGACCCGGCCAGCGACATCGCCGTGCTGCGCGTCGAACCCACCGCCGCCCTGCGCGCGCTCGACCTGGCCGCGTCCGGCAGCACCCGGGTCGGCGAATCGGTGCTCGCGGTCGGCTCGCCGCTCGGGCTGAACGGGTCGGTCACCGCCGGCATCGTCAGCGCGCTCGACCGCGAGGTACGCCTCGGCGGCGGGGGCCGGCGGACGGCGGTGCAGACCGACGCCGCCATCAACCCCGGCAATTCGGGCGGACCGCTGGTCAACGCCCGCGGCGAGGTGATCGGGGTGAACACCGCGATCGCGACGCTCGAGGGCGGCGGGAACATCGGCATCGGGTTCGCCGTGCCCATCGACGAGGCCCGGGAAGTGGCCACTTCGCTGATCGGGCGGGGATAGTCGACAGATGAGGCTGCTGGTGGTGGAGGACGAGGAGGACCTGGCCGAGGGCTTGCGCGTCGGGCTCACCCGGGCCGGGTACGCCGTCGACGTCGCGCTGGACGCGGGCGAGGCGTACGAGCTGCTGACCGTGAACGCGTACGACCTGATGCTGCTCGACATCAACCTGCCCGACGGCGACGGATTCCTGCTGTGCCGCGCCCTGCGCTCCGGCGAGCTGGAGACACCCGGGGAGGGCGACCTCCGGGTGCTCATGCTCACCGCCCGCGGCCGGATCGACGACCGGGTCCGCGGCCTCGACGAAGGCGCCGACGACTACCTGGTCAAGCCGTTCGCGCTGGCCGAGTTGCTGGCCCGGGTCCGGGCGCTGCTGCGGCGCGACACCAGCGGCTCGTCCGCGGTGCTCAGCGTCGGACCGCTGCGCCTGGACTCGTCGCGGCACGTGGCCACCCTGGACGACAAGCCGCTGTCGCCGACACCCAAGGAGTTCGGCGTCCTGGAATACCTGATGACCAGGCCCGGCCACGTGGTGTCCAGCGAAGAGTTGCTGGAACACGTGTGGGACGCCAACGCGGACCCGTTCACCCAGACCGTGCGCGTGACCGTCGGCACGTTGCGGCGCAAGCTCGGCGAGGGCTGGATCGAGACGGTCGTCGGGCGCGGCTACCGCCTGCGGGAGGCGGCGTGATGTTCCGGTCCATCCGGTTCCGGCTCACGGTGCTGTACTCGACGCTGCTGTTCGCCCTGGCCGGCACCGCGCTCGCGATCACCTACTTCGCGGTGGCGCAGACCACCGAACCGCAGCCGATCACCGAACGCACCGCGAAGGTCTACGAGAACTACCGGCCGGTCGGCGTGATCACGGTGGGGGAGATCAGTGAGATCGAGGCCGCGGTGAACTTCAACACGCTGCAGAATCTGCGGAACTACTCGCTGATCGCGATGGGCGGGCTGTTCCTCGCCAGCCTGGCCATCGGATGGGTGTTGTCCGGGCGGGCGCTGCGGCCGGTCGGCGCGATCACCCGGACCGCGCGCGACATCCAGGCCACCGACCTGTCCCGGCGGATCCGGCTGACCGGCCCGCGCGACGAACTCCGCGACCTGGCCGACACGATCGACTCGATGCTGGACCGGTTGGACGACGCGTTCCAGGCGCAGCGCCAGCTGATCGACGACGCGTCGCACGAGTTGCGCAGCCCGCTGGCGATCATCCGCACCAACCTGGACGCGTCGCTGATCCAGACCGACTCGGAGGCTGCTTCGGGGTCCGCTTCCGGTTCTGGCTCCGGCTCCGGTTCTGTTTCCGGTGACGACGACCGCGTTCGTGCTGTCGCCGTGATCGATCGGGCGACCACGCGGATGTCGCGCCTGGTCGAGGATCTGCTCGCCACCGCGCGGCGGGAGGCCCAGTCCGAGTCCGACACCGAGGTCGATCTCTCGGTGGTGGCGCGCGAGGCCGGCGAGGAGTCCGGCGCCGAGCCGTGGCGGGTGCGCTACGACCTGGCGGAGTCGCTGCACCTGATCGGCGACCCGGATGCGTTGCGCCGCGCCGCGGGCAACCTGCTCTCCAACGCGATCCGCCTGGCTCCCGCCCACAGCGTCATCACGATCGCCACCGGCCGCGTGGAGTCGTGGCTCTGGCTGGCCGTCGTCGACCAGGGGCCGGGCATCGCCGCGGAGGACCTGCCTCGCGTCTTCGACCGCTTCTGGCGCGGCACGGGGTCTTCCGCACGGTCCTCCTCGTCCTCCCGTGAGCGTCGGACCGGGCTGGGGCTGGCGATCGTGCGTCAGATCGTGGAGTCGCACGGCGGTCAGGTGACCGCCCACTCGACGCTCGGTTCGGGCAGCACGTTCGTGATCTGGCTCCCCGAGGCGGACCGCACCGACAACGATCCGCCGCCTCTGTCCAGCCCGTGGCCGCGCCCGGCGGGCTGACCGTGGCCGCGCCCGGCGAGCTGACCGTGGCCGCGCCCGGCGAGCTGACCGTGGCCGCGCCCGGCGAGCTGATCACAATCGCGTGGCGGGAGGTGGCGCGGGGTGCGATGCTGGGGCGCGTGCCTGACGACGTCCATGTGAGCGAGCGGTTGACGATTCCCGCCGCCGAGTTGTCGTGGCGCTTCTCCCGTTCCAGCGGCCCCGGCGGCCAGGGCGTCAACACGACCGATTCGAGGGTCGAGCTGTCCTGGGACCTGGGCGGCTCGGAACTGCTGCCGGCCTCCCTCAAGGAGCGTGCCCTCGAGCGGCTGGGCGCCCGCTTGGTCCAGGGCGTCATCACGGTGACCGCGTCCGAGCACCGGTCGCAGCTCCGCAACCGCGAGGCCGCCGCCGCGCGCCTGGCGGGCCTGGTCGCCGGCGCGATCGCCCCGCCACCACGAACACGCCGCGCCACCCGCCCGTCCCGCGGCGCCACCGAACGCCGCATCGCCGACAAGAAACGCCGCGGCCAGACCAAACGCAACCGCCGCGCCGACCCCGACTGAGCCGGTCGACGTGCCGGGTTACGGGTTCAGCGCCGAGGGGTTCGGCGTGGGGATTCGGTGTGCGGAACAGCCGGACACGCATGTGTTGCTGCATCGGCGTTCGGTGCATGCGGACGGCGCCGGGTTCGCCGTCGAGGCGGTCGCGCCGGGGCTGCGGCTCGAACTCGACGCGGTGGAGATCTCGTCGTGGGATGAACAGTGGCTGCCGGATTTCTTCGCGGGGCTCGCGTCCGGCTATGCGGGGTGGAGCGGCGTCAAGGAGTGGCGGGTCGCCTATCTGGCTGTGGGCGCGACCTTTCACCGTGGCGGGCATGTGGCGCTGCGGTGGGAACTGCGGCCCTGGCTGTCGATGGCGGACAGCTGGGAAGGGGCCCTGACGACCTGGGTCGAAGCGGGTGAGCAGATGCGCCGGCTCGCCGCTGATCTGGACGACTGGCTGCCACGGCCGGGGCTCGGGTGACCAGCGACGCCTCAGCCCGGATGCGGGCGCAACGGTCTGGACCACCTCGGTGGTCGCTTCGGCATCGGGGACTGTGTGCCCGGCGTACCTCAGGAAGGTCTTACTGGTTGTGCGGTGCCACCGCTAGACGATTGGCCTGGGCGGCTGTGGGGCCGAGCAACTCGTCGCAGACGCGGATGAGCCGGGCGCGCAAGCCTGCCGCGCGCCGGGCGAACTCGCGCTGGCGGGAGATGTACTCGGCCTTGCCCTCGGCGGTCTCGATCTTCACGGCGGGGTGGCCGTAGCTGGTCAGGTCGTAGGGGGACGCCTGCATGTCGAGGAGGCGGATGTCGGCGGCCAGCGCGAAGCAGTCCAGGGCCAGCGCGCCGGGGACCGCGGGGCCCAGCTTGGACGCCCACTTGTGGCAGTCCATCGCGGCGTGCAGGCAGCCCGGCTGGTCCAGGTCGATCTGGGTGGCGCGGGTCGGCTGCAGGCGGTTCAGGCCGACCGCCTCGGGGGTGAAGAAGCGGAACGCGTCGAAGTGGGTGCAGCGGATCGGGTGGCGCTCGACGACCTCGTTCGTGGCGGCCTGGCCGAGGCGCAGCGGGAGCGGGTGGCGGTGCTCGGGCTGGCGGTAGACCATCGCCCACTCGTGCAGGCCGAAGCAGCCGGTGAAGACGGGACGGGACGCGGTCGCGGTGAGCAGGCCGTGGATGTAGCGGACGCTCTCGCCGCGGGCCTGCATGAACGCCTTGGTGTCCAAGGTCACCACGCCGTCGGGGTAGGTGGTGTACCACTTCCAGCCGACGTGCGGAGGGTCGGCGCCGGGGCCGGGGGACAGGCCGGTGCCGACGCCGGGGTGCCAGCGGCGGAGCTGCGCCGGGCGGGTGCCGTAGTAGTCGTACAGGAAGTCCTCGATCGCGTGCTTCTCACCGCGGGACTTGCGGGTCCGGTGGCCGGCCGTCATCTGGTCGGATCGCTCGGCATGCGCCTGGGCAAGGGGCACCCACGTCTGCGGTGGCAGCGTCGTGGTGAGCACCCAGCCAGCGTAGCCACCGGAGGCGCGTAGGTTGAGGAGGCGTACAGGCTTTCGAGGGATGGGGTAATCGGTGCGTTTTGCTCGCTTTGTGCATGCCGGCGGGGTGTCGTTCGGGGTAGTCGAGGGTTCGGAAGCCGCTCTGACCGTCGCGGAGATCGAGAGCATCCCGTTCGACGACGTGCGGTTCACCGGGCAGCGGTGGGCCCTGGCCGACGTGCGGCTGCTCGCGCCGATCTTCTCCAGCAAGGTGATCGGGGTCGGGCGCAACTACGCCGACCACGCCAAGGAACTGGGCAACGAGGTGCCCAAGGAGCCGCTGATCTTCATCAAGCCGTCCACCACGGTGATCGGCCCGAACGACGCGATCCGGCTCCCCGTCGTGTCCCAGCAGGTCGAGCACGAGGCCGAGCTGGCCGTCGTGATCGGCGCGACCGGCGCCCGCCGGGTGGACCGGGCCGGCGCCGAGAAGGCGATCTTCGGATACACCGTCGCCAACGACGTGACCGCCCGTGACCTGCAGCGCTCCGACCCACAGTGGACCCGGGCGAAGGGTTTCGACTCGTTCTGCCCGCTCGGCCCGTGGATCGTCACCGACCTCGACGTCAGCGACCTCGAGGTGCGCTGCGAGGTGGGCCGCAACCCGGACGCGATGGAGGTGCGCCAGCTCGGCCGCACCAAGGACATGATCTTCGACGTGCCGACGCTGATCTCCTACGTCTCGCACGTGATGACGCTGCTCCCCGGCGACGTGATCCTCACCGGCACCCCGGCCGGGGTCGGCACCATCGTGACCGGCGACACCGTGTCGTGCACGGTCCAGGGGATCGGCTCGATCAACAACCCGGTGGTCACCCTGGATTGATCCCGTCGAGGATCAACCCCAGCCCATAGGCGTACGCGGCATCCGCCTGCTCGTCCGGCCCGCCGGTGAACCGGCCGGCGTTCCACAGGGCGGTCATGGTCGGGTGCCGCTCGACGTCGAACCAGTCCTCCCACAGTTGCGAGCGGTGCAGCCACCACTCGTTGGTGGTCTCGCCGCTGGCCCGGCGCAGCAGCTCGGTCTCGGCGACGCCCCGGGCCGCGCCGGTCACGAACATCTGGATCGCCCCGGCGGCGGTGTTCGGGTCGTCGAGGAAAGTCAGGCAGGACAGCACGTACTCGCTCTCGGCCAGCATGCCGGGCCCGATCGGCGGGCGGATCTGGGAGACCTGACCCATCCACGGATGCGCGGCGTACATGGCCAGCGTCCGGTCGGCGTAGAGCATCACCTGCTCGCGCCAGTGCGCCGGGCGCGGATCGCCTGGGCCGGGCAGGTCGCGGCTCAGCAGCACCTCGTCGATCATCAGGTCGACCAGTTCGTCGTGCGACGGCACGTAGCTGTAGAGGGTCATCGTGCCGACATTGAGGTCGGTGGCCAGCCGGGCCATCGACGTGGACTCCAGGCCGTCGGTGTCGGCGCGGGCGATCGCGGTGGTGACGACGGCGTCCACGGTCAGCTTGGACGGCCGGCCGGTGGTTCTTGGTTTTGTCCCTTTTGTGCGACGCCAGAGCAGCGGCAGGATCCGATCGGGGTCGCTTCTTCCGCTGAACTCCGGCATAGTTTCCGTATGGTATACGAAAACGCGTCCATCCTTGTCACCGGCGCCACCGGCAACGTCGGCCGGCTGGTCGTCGACTCGTTGCTCGCCCTCGGCGCCCGGAACGTGCGGGCGCTCACCGTGAACCCTTCCCGAGCCGCGCTGCCACCGTCGGTGGGGGTGTTCACCGGCTACCTCGGCCGGCCGTCGTCGCTGCTCGCGGCACTCGACGGCGTGGACCTGATGTACCTGGCGCCCAAGGTCGAGACATGCGACGAGGTGTGCCGGATGGCCGCCGGCGCCGGGGTGCGGCACATCGTCGACCTGGCCGGCGTCACCGGCTCGCCCTGGGAGGCGGTCGAGCGGGCCGTCGAGGCCAGTGGCATCCCGTGGACACATCTGGAGGCGGGCGAGTTCATGACCAACACGCAGATGTGGGCGCCGCAGATCAAGACCGGTGATCTGGTACGCGATCACGCCGGCGAATCGGCCACGGCGGTCATCGCGCTGGAGGACATCGCCGACGTCGCCGCCCGGGTGCTCCTCGACGGCGGGCACCCCGGCAGGTCGTACGAACTCACCGGCCCCGCGTCGGTCACCAGATGCTCCCTCGTCACCCAGATCGGGGCGGCCCTGGGTCGCGAACTGCGCTACCTCGACCTGCCGCTGGCGGAGGCGATCGCCTACTACGCACCGACGATGGGCGCCGACAACGCCGACTGGTACTTCCGCGACCGGCCGCTGCTCGCCGAGCATCCCCAGACGCCCCTGACGACGGTCGCCGACGTGCTCGGCCGGCCCGCGACGACCTTCGCGGAATGGGCCCGCGACCACGTCGACCTCTTCCGACCTGCGGAAAACGCCAGACGGTAACCCGATTTGGCGGGCACCATGGGCTCGGGTAGAGTTCTGTCCCGGTACGGGAAGCCGTACCGAATGGGGTATGGGGTAATTGGCAGCCCGACTGGTTCTGGTCCAGTTAGTCTAGGTTCGAGTCCTGGTACCCCAGCGCAAGACGTTCCCGCGAGGGGCGCCGGTGCTGGATCTGATAGGTTCTACACCGTCGTTCGGAGCGTGAACGGCAGTCCTGGCCCCGTCGTCTAGCGGCCTAGGACGCCGCCCTCTCAAGGCGGTAGCGAGGGTTCGAATCCCTTCGGGGCTACAAAGCGGTTCGGTCCGTGACCTGTTTGGTCGCGGGCCGTTTTGCTTTTCATAGTGCGCTCTCGGCTTGGCTTCGCGGTCCGTGTTCGCTCTCGGTTTGGCTTCGCGGTCCGTGTTCGCTCTCGGTTTGGCTTCGCGGTCCGTGTTCGCTCTCGGTTTGGCTTCGCGGCCCGTGTTCGCTCTCGGCTTGGCTTCCCGGCCCGTCGGTGATGCGAGGGTGGAGTCATGGATCAGATCGATGTGCGGCGGGTGGACTTCGGATACTTCGTCCGGCCCGGCTCGGAGACCGACACCGGCGCCCCACGGGTGGAGCCGACACTGGGCTATCTGATCTCGCACCCCGACGGGCGGTTGCTCGTGGACAGCGGGATGGGGTCGGATCCGTGGGTCGACGGGCACTACCAACCGAAACGGATCGCGTTGCCGGAAGCGTTGGCCCGGGCGGGCGCGCGGCTGGACGACATCCGCTACGTGACGAACTGCCACCTGCACTTCGACCACTGCGGCGGCAACCCGATGCTGCCCGGCCGCCCGATCTTCACCCAGCGCGCGGAACTGTCGCTCGCCCGCGCCGCCGACAGCCACACCCTGCCCGAACTGGTCGACCCGCCGGGCATCACCCACGTCGAGCTGGACGGCGAAGCCGAGATCCTCCCGGGCGTACACATCATCCCGACGCCCGGACACACGGCCGGCCACCAGTCGGTGGTCGTGCGCCAGGGCGACGGATCAGTGATCGTGGCCGGCCAGAGCCACGACAACGCATCGTTCTTCACGTACGACGCGATGGCCCTGCGAGCAGGCGAGGGAACACCGCCGGCGTGGGTGGCCCGGCTGCTGGAGTTCGATCCTCGGCGCATCGTCTTCGCCCACGACAACGCCGAATGGACGCCCTGAAAGTGGTGCCCCACCGCGCTATTCACAACCCAACGCGCGGCCAGTGGTAGCGGAGCGCGCAATCCGCGGCCCGGCCGGCGGGCGGGCGGTGATAGCGGAGCCGCTATTCGCAGTCCGATGGGCGAGCAGTTGCAGCGGAGGGCGCCAATCGCGATCCGGCGCGTCGGCAGTGGTAGCGGAGAGCGGCATCCGTAGCCCGGATAGCGCGCTGGTCCACCACCCGCGCGGGCGGTGGTAGCGGAACGCGCATTCGTGAGTCAGATGCCGCTCTGGTCTACCGCTGTCGCGCGGATCTACCGCTGTCGCGCGGATCTACCGCTGTCGCCCGGATCCACCACTCTCTCCCGGATCTGTCGCTGTCGCGCTGCTCCACCATTGGCGGTTCGGCGGTCGACCTTGAGCGGCGGCACGAAGGGTGAGTGGACGCCTCGCCGGCGTGGTGCTCCTGCTCTGACCGCGACCCGGCGCGGCGGTTGGGCGAATGGTGGGACAGAGCGCTGTCCGCGGCCCGGATACCGCTCTGTCCTACCACTTTGGCTCCAGCGACGGCCTTGGAGCCGCGTCGCAAGCGTCGGGTTGGCGGCCTTGGCGCAGGGCGACGGCTCGGCGGGCGGTGGGGCTGCGGGCGACGGCTCGGCGGGCGGTGGCCCGGCGGGCGGTGGGGCTGCGGGCGGTGGCCCGGCGGGCGGTGGGGCTGCGGGCGGTGGCCCGGCGGGCGGTGGGGCTGCGGGCGGTGGCCCGGCGGGCGGTGGGGCTGCGGGCGGTGGCCCGGCGGGCGGTGGGGTGGCTCGGGTGGGGGTCGGGGGTCAGAGGCCGGACAAACGCTGGCCCGCGCGGACCACGGCCATGGCGTGGCGTTCGCCGGGGCGGCGGCCGAGGCGTTCTATCGGACCGCTTATCGAGATGGACGCGATGACCCGCCCCGTCCGGTCGCGGATGGGTGCCGAGACGCTGGCGACGCCGGCCTCGCGTTCGGCGACGCTCTGCGCCCAGCCGCGGCGGCGGACCTCGGCGAGGGTGCGGCCGGTGAACTTGCAGCGGGGCAGCAGCGGCATCACGGCCTCGGGCGGCTCCCACGCGAGGAGGATCTGCGCGGCGCTGCCGGCCGTCATCGGGAGCACCGAGCCGACCGGCACGGTGTCGCGGAGACCGCTCGCGCGTTCGGCCGCGGCGACGCAGATGCGTTCATCCGCCCGACGCAAGTAAAGTTGTGCACTCTCCCCGGTCGCGTCCCGCAATGCGGACAGCAGCGGCTCCGCGGCGGTCAGCAGGACGTCGGGTGCGGCGTTCGCGAGCTCGCCGAGGCGGGGGCCGGGGCGCCAGCGGCCCTGGGTGTCGCGGACCAGCATCCGGTGGATCTCCAACGCCTGGGCCAGGCGATGTGCGGTTGCCCGCGGGAGTTTGGTCCGGTCGACCAGCTCGGCCAGACTGGCACCGTCGACGCAGGCGGCGAGGATGACCACCGCCTTGTCGAGAACGCCTACACCGCTCATACTGTGTCCCACAAGCCGAAACATACCTCCCAGAATTTAGGATGTCCAGATGGTGGGAGTCACGCCAGAACCCAAGCCGAGGACCTTGGCCGAGAAGGTCTGGGACGACCACGTTGTCCGGTCCGCCGATGGTGAGCCCGATCTGCTCTTCATCGACCTGCACCTGCTGCACGAGGTCACCAGCCCGCAGGCCTTCGACGGGCTGCGGCTGGCGAAGCGCTCGGTCCGGCGGGTCGATCTCACACTGGCGACAGAGGACCACAACACCCCGACGGGCTATGACGACCCGTCCTTCAACACGCGCCGCGGCGATCTGCTGACGATCGCGGACACCGTCTCGCGTACGCAGATCGAGACGTTGCGCAAGAACTGCGCCGAGTTCGGTGTGCAGATCCGCTCGCTCGGCAACACCGAGCAGGGCATCGTGCACGTGATCGGGCCGCAGCTGGGTCTCACCCAGCCGGGCATGACGATCGTGTGCGGTGACTCGCACACCGCGACCCACGGCGCGTTCGGCGCGCTGGCCTTCGGCATCGGCACCAGCGAGGTGGAGCACGTGCTCGCCACCCAGACGCTGCCGCAGTCGAAGCCGAAGACGATGGCCGTCACGGTCACCGGTGAGCTGCGGCCGGGGGTGACCGCCAAGGACCTGATCCTCGCGCTGATCACCCAGGTCGGCACCGGCGGTGGCAACGGCCACATCGTGGAGTACCGCGGCGAGGCCATCCGCAAGCTCTCCATGGAGGGCCGGATGACGATCTGCAACATGTCCATCGAGTGGGGCGCCAAGGCCGGGATGATCGCGCCGGACGAGACCACGTTCGCCTACCTGGAGGGCAAGCAGCACGCCCCGAAGGGCGCCGAGTGGGACGCCGCCGTCGCGTACTGGCGGTCGCTGGCCACCGACTCCGACGCCGAGTACGACACCGAGGTGATCCTGGACGCGTCGGCGATCAGCCCGTTCGTCACCTGGGGCACGAACCCGGGGCAGGGCGCGGCGCTGGACGGCGCGGTGCCGGACCCGGAGGAGTTCGTCGACGAGGTGGAGCGCAACGCCGCCCGCCGCGCGCTGGAGTACATGGCGCTGGAGCCGGGCACGCCGCTCAAGGACGTTCCGGTGGACGTGGTGTTCGTCGGCTCCTGCACCAACGGCCGGCTGGAGGACCTGCGGGCCGCGGCCGAGGTGATCCGCGGGCATCGGGTGCACCAGGACGTACGCATGATGATCGTCCCGGGTTCCTACCAGGTCCGGGAGGCCGCCGAGGCGGAAGGGCTGGACAAGGTCTTCACCGAGGCCGGCGCCGAGTGGCGGTTCGCCGGGTGCTCGATGTGCCTGGGCATGAACCCGGACACGTTGAGCCCGGGGCAGCGCGCCGCCTCCACGTCCAACCGCAACTTCGAGGGCCGGCAGGGCAAGGGCGGGCGTACGCATCTGGTCTCGCCGCAGGTCGCCGCCGCCACCGCTGTCACCGGCAAGCTGGCCGCCCCGGCCGATCTGGAGAGCTGAGAGACATGGACAAATTCACCACCCACGATGGCACCGTGATGCCGCTGCGCCGTTCTGATGTGGACACGGACCAGATCATCCCGGCGGTCTACCTCAAGCGGGTCACCCGGACCGGGTTCGAGGACGGGCTGTTCCGGGCCTGGCGGGACGACCCCTCGTTCGTGCTGAACAACCCGGCCTACAGCGGCGCCACGATCCTGGTGGCCGGGCCCAACTTCGGCACCGGGTCGTCCCGGCAGCACGCCGTCTGGGCGCTGCGCGACTGGGGTTTCAAGGTCGTCATCGCGCCCCGTTTCGGCGACATCTTCCGCGGCAACGCCCTCAAGGAGGGTCTGTTGCCGGTGCAGCTGGACCTGAAAGCTGTGGAAGCCCTGTGGGACATGGCCGAGAGCGAGCCGCAGAAGCAGATCACGGTCGACCTGGGCGCCCGCGAGGTGCGCGTGGACGATGCGGTCTGGACCTTCCCGATCGACGATTTCAGCCGCTGGCGCCTGCTGGAGGGCCTCGACGACATCGGACTGACCCTCCGGCACGAGGAAACCATTACCTCGTACGAGAAAACTCGCCCTGGTTTCAAGCCCGTCACCATCTAGGCCGAAAACCCTAGTCAGAGCCCCCTTTTCGCCCCTGCCGAGTCCCCCGGCAGGGGCGATTTCCTTGTGACACAACGCTTTTTTTTATGCAGATGTTTGTGTCTGCTGGTCAGAGGGCATACGGTGCGGCCAGAATGGCTCGCATTGGGCCAGTTCTCGCGTTCGGGAGGAAAACCATGAACAAGGCCGAGCTCATCGAGGCGCTCGCCGCCCGACTGGGGGACCGGAAAACAGCGACTGCGGCGCTGGATGCGGTCATCAGTGAGGTGGAGAACGCTGTCACGAAGGGCGACCGGGTGGCCATCACCGGCTTCGGCGTCTTCGAGAAGCGGGCGCGCAATGCGCGTACCGCTAGGAATCCCCGCACCGGCGAACCGGTGAAGGTGAAGAAGACGTCCGTGCCGGCCTTCAAGCCCGGCACGGCATTCCGGGAGATGGTCGCCAGCGGCAAGGTCGCCAAGGCTGCCGCGGCGAAGAAGACCACGGCAGCGGCCAAGTCGACCGCCACCAAGGCGACCGCTACGAAGGCGACCGCCACGAAGGCGGCGCCGGCGAAGTCGACGGCCACGAAGGCCACCGCGACCAAGGCGGCCGCGGCGAAGAAGACGACGGCCACGGCGGCGCGGAAGACGGCCGCCACGAAGGCCGCTCCGACGAAGGCGGCCGCCACCAAGACGGCGGCGGCGAAGAAGACCACGGCCACCGCGGCCAAGAAGACGACGGCGACCAAGTCGGCGCCGGCGAAGACGACCGCCGCCAAGAAGACGACGGCGACCAAGGCCACGGCGACCAAGTCCGCCCCGGCCAAGACGACCGCCGCCAAGAAGACGACGGCAACGAAGGCCACGGCGGCAAAGTCGGCGCCGGCCAAGAAGGCGACGGCCACCAAGTCGACGGCCACCAAGTCGACGGCCACCAAGTCGACTGCCGCCAAGAAGACGGCGGCCAAGAAGACCACGGCCGCCACCGCCCGGACCACTCCGGCCGCCAAGGCGACCACGGCCCGGGCCACCACCACCGCTCGCAAGACCGCCAAGTAAGGGGTCTGAGCGCTCCGCTGAGAAACGAAAGGCGTCCACCCGTACGGTGGACGCCTTTCGTGTGTTCAAGCGCTGAACGGGCCGCTGAGCCTACCGTCCGGGCATGGACCGAAGGCCCAGCCGCCCGCCACTCAGCCCGCCGCGCGGGCTCACCGGCCGCTCGTTCGTCGCCGTGGCGGTCTTCGCCGCCGCGGTCGTCCCCGGGTGGACACTCGGCGACCTGACCGAACGCTGGACCGGCAACGCTTTGCTGGACTGGCTGACCACCTGCGCCTGTTCCGCGGCGGCCGTCGCGGTGCTCGCCCGGCAGGTGTCCTACCGGCGGCGGGACGCATGGCTCGGGCTGCTGCCGCTGTACGGCTGGTATCTGATCGCGGTGCTGGCGTGGCGGGTGGCGCTGCTGCCGTACCGGGACTGGGAACCGCGCGCCGACGAGATGTGGCGGGCGCGGTGGCTGACCGGGGAACTGGTCGGTTACTGGCGCACCGACCTGGCGCAGCCGGTGCGCAAGAAGACGCAGAAGGTCAGAGCAGCCGGCTGATCGCCACCGCGCGGTCGCCGGCCCAGGCGATCGCCCAGCCGCCGCCCTTCGGCGTCCGGTACTGCTCCGGGTCGTCGGTGCCGGCCAGCGCCGCCAGCAGGTGCGGCATCAGCTTGCCCTGGCTGCAGACCGCTGCCGTCGGGCCGGTACGCAGCTCGGCCAGCCGGGTCAGCGCCACCTGCACCCGGGCCGGCGTCTCGGACCTGTCCGGGGGCTCGGCGAACGCGTGGTCGGTGACGATCGGCAGGCCGAGTTCGGAAGCCAGGGGTTCGAGGGTCTGCTTGCACCGCAACGGCGTGGCCGCGACCAGCCGCCGCGGTCCGAAGTGCGTCAGCGTCCCGGCGATCAGCTCGGCCTCGTCCCGGCCCTGCGGGTCGATCGGCCGGAGCGCGTCGTTGCCCTGCCATTTCTTGCGTTCCCCGGCGTGCGCGTGCCGGACGAGCAGTGTGACCCCGGTCAGCTGGTCGGCGACGGCCGCCGGGCCGAGCAGGTCACGGTCGGCGGGGTAGCTGAGCCGCTCGGCCGCCGCGGCCGGCGACAGCCACTCGACGGCGTCCACCTCGTCCGGGTCGGCGACCGGGCGGACCGGGTCGCCGGATGCCCGCATCAGCCAGAATTCCACGTGTTTGGCGCGGCCGTCGGGCAGCGTGTACGTCACGTCGGGCAGGCGGAGCTGCGGCTCACCGCGTACCCCCGTCTCCTCGACCACCTCGCGCACCGCGGCCGTGAGGGACGGCTCCCCGGTCTCGAGTTTGCCTTTGGGCAGGGTCCAGTCGTCATAGGCCGGACGGTGCACCACGCAGATCTCGGCGCCACGCCGGAGGACGGCGCCGGCCGCCCGGACATCATCGGTCACGGTCAGGAGCTTTTCCCGATCACCCGGCGCAGTAACGCCTCCTGGAGGTGCATGTGCGGCTCGGTCGGCGTGGTCGGGCGGCGGTGCCAGGTGCCGTCGCCGGACAGGTCCCAGCCCTCGCCCTCGTCGGCCATCGACAGCTCGAGGACGTTGCGCAGGTCGTCCTGGGCGGACGGCAGCGTCACCCGGACCAGCGCCTCGACCCGGCGGTCCAGGTTGCGGTGCATCAGATCGGCCGAGCCGATCCAGTACTCCGCCTCGTCGCCGACGCCGAACCGGAACACCCGGGAGTGTTCCAGGAAGCGGCCGACGATCGAGCGCACCCGGATGTTGTCGGAGAGGCCGGGCACTCCGGGCCGCAGCGCGCACATGCCGCGGATGATCAGGTCGACCTTCACACCGTCCTGTGAGGCGCGGTAGAGCGCGTCGATGCTCTCCTCGTCGACCAGCGAGTTCACCTTGAACTGCACCAGGGCCTCGCCGCCCTCGCGGGCGATCCGGGCCTGCTCCTCGATCCGTTCGATCAGTCCCCGGCGTACGCCGTGCGGCGCCACGAGCAGGCGGCGGAAGGCGGTCTGCCGGCTGTAACCGGTCAGCACGTTGAACAGGTCGGTGACGTCGGCGCCCACCTCGGGGTCGGCCGTCAGCATGCCGAAGTCCTCGTACAGCCGGGCGGTCTTGGGGTGGTAGTTGCCCGTCCCGATGTGGCAGTAGCGCTTGATCTGGTTGCCCTCCTGCCGCACGACCAGGGCGGTCTTGCAGTGCGTCTTGAGACCCACCAGGCCGTAGACCACGTGGCAGCCGGCGCGTTCCAGGGTGCGCGCCCAGCCGATGTTGGCCACCTCGTCGAAGCGCGCCTTGACCTCCACCAGTACGACCACCTGCTTGCCGGCGGCGGCCGCGTCGACCAGTGCGTCAACGATCGGGGAGTCGCCGGAGGTGCGGTAGAGCGTCTGCTTGATGGCCAGCACGTTCGGGTCGGCGGCGGCCTGCTCGATGAAGCGCTGCACGCTGGTCGAGAACGAGTGGTAGGGGTGGTGCACCAGGATGTCGCACTCGCGCAGCCGGTTGAAGACGCTGCGCGGCACCTCGCCGTCGGCCAGCTGCGGGTGGGTCGCCGGGACGAACGGGCGGTCCTTGAGGTCGTCGCGGTCGCACTCGCCGAAGACCTGCCACAGCCCGGACAGGTCGAGCAGGCCGGGCACCCGGAGCACGTCGTTGCCGTCCATGTCGAGCTCGCGTTGCAGCAGGTCGAGAACGTGATCGCTGATCGAGGCGGCGACCTCGAGACGGACCGGCGGGCCGAACCGGCGCTGCGCCAGCTCGCGTTCCAGCGCCTGCAGCAGGTCCTCGTCGCGGTCCTCGTCGACCTCCACCTCGGCGTTGCGGGTGACCCGGAACAGGTGCCACTCGAGCACCTGCATGCCGGAGAAGAGCTGGCCGAGGTGGACCGCGATGAGCTCCTCGACGGGCAGGAAGCGCACGCCGCGGCTGTCGTTCTGCACGGTCACGAACCGCGGCACGTTGTTCGGCACCTTGACGCGGGCGAAGAGCTCGACGCTGCCGTCGGCCGGGTCGCGCAGGACCACGGCCAGGTTGAGTGAGCGGCTGGAGATGTACGGGAAGGGGTGCGCCGGGTCGACGGCCAGCGGCGTGAGCACCGGGAAGACCTGCTCCCGGAAGTAGGTCCGCAGCCGTTCCCGCTCCGGCGCGTTGAGCTCGCCCCAGGTGACCAGCTCGATGCCGTCGGCGGAGAGCTTGGGCCGGACCTCCTCGGCGAAGCAGGCGGCGTGCCGGGTGACCAGGTCGGCGGCCGACTCGGTGATCATCTCGAGCTGGTGCCGCAGCGAGACCCGGTCGCCGCCGCGCATCGGCAGGCCGGCCTTGAGGCGCCGTTTCAGCCCGGCCACCCGGACCATGTAGAACTCGTCCAGGTTGCTGGCGAAGATGGCGAGGAACTTGGCCCGCTCGAGCAGCGGGGTCTCCGGGTCCTCGGCGAGCGCGAGCACCCGGGCGTTGAAGTCGAGCCAGGACAGCTCCCGGTTGAGGAAGCGGTCGTCGGGCAGCTCGTAGTCGTCGGTGTCGATCTCGATCTCGGCCGTCGTGTCGGTCATGGTCGGCGCCTCCTCGACGGTGGTGCGGGGCAGGAAGCGACCGTTCGGTCCCCGCCGCGGGGGGACCGCGGGGCTCGGTGTCCGGGGCGGGTTTTGCATCGCTCCATCATCGCCCGATCAGGGTTAACGGGGAATGAACAACTCCATGATCAACTGGCGTCGATCCCGGGTATCGAGACGCTGGTCACCGATCCGGCGCCGTCGGACTCGATCACGACACGCTGCCCCAGGCGCAGGAGGCGCAAACCGGACGCGGCGAAGGCAATCCGGCCGAAGGGCAGCTCAGTGCCGTCATCCAGTAGCAATGTCCCGGTATGGCCGTCGGGATCGAAGGTGGCGATGGTGCCCTGCATGCCCTGAAGTTACCGCTCTTCAGGCCGCCGGGAGACACGATGAGATGAGTCCGAGATCACGTAGCAGCCCGCAGGTCCGCGGTCCCGCGCCGAGCGCCATGACCTCCCGCAGGTCCGCCGCGGTGTCCACGTCCTGCCGCAGCCCCGGCCAGTCCCCGGTCAGCGCCGTCGCCCCCGAGCCCGCGTGCGCCGCCGCCGACCCGATCCCGAACCTCGGATCAAGATCACTTCCCTGGCGTACGCCGAGGAGCACGGTCCCGGTGCCCGCCGCGTCGGCGACGAACGCCCGGCCGCGCACCGACCGCAGCGCCTCGCCGAGCTCGGCCGGCCGCACCGCCGGCAGGTCACCGGCCAGCGCGACCCGGTTGCGCCCGGTGCCGGCGATCACATCCGCGCCGAATCGGAAGGCCGCGTTCAGCCCCGCGTCCGGCTCGTCCGCGACCGGGCGGGCGCCCAGCTCACGGGTGATCCGCACCGCCTCGGGATCGTCCGTGACCACCACCAGTTCGCCGATCTCGGCGCAGGCCAGCACCGCCGCCGCGGTGTCGGCCAGCATCGCCAGCGCCAGGTCCTGATGCCGAGCGGCGGGCACCGCGCCGCGGAGCCGGCTCTTGGCCAGACCCAGCCTCTTGACCGGGATGACCGCGGTCCACAAGTCGTTCACCACACCATCCTGCCGCGCCGCTTTGCTCTGAGCACATATACGCATCACCCGGCCGCGACGGGACGGTTCCGTTACCGCTCTGAGCACATATACGCATCAGGTACGCATCGGCGGGCGGGCCGACCTGGCTTGGCGCGGTGCCAGCAGGCATGATTTCGTCGCAGACGACCGGTGCGGCGCTCTCCGCCCCGGCGACAGGTGCAGGAGGAGTTGTGGCGATACCCCGGCTGGGGTTCTGGCGGCGGCTGGCGGTCGCGATCGTGCTGCCGGTCCTCAAGGTCTGGACCAGCAAGACCTGGCGCGGCGCCGACAATCTGCCGGCCGGCGGCGGTGTGATCCTGGTCGCCAACCACGCCTCGCACTTCGACCCGCTGGTCATTTCGTACTTCCTCTACGACAACGGGCGCTGGCCGCGCTTCCTGGCCAAGGCCAGCCTGTGGAAGGTGCCGCTGTTCGGCCCCTTCCTGAAGAAGGTCAAGCAGATCCCGGTGGAACGCGGCAGTGTGGAGGCGGTGAAGAGCCTCGACGCGCTGGTCGACGCCCTGAACGACGGCGGGACCGTGGTGATCTACCCGGAGGGCACCACGTCCAAGGAGCCCGATCTGTGGCCGATGCGCGGCAAGACCGGCGCCGCCCGGCTCGCCCTCAAGACCGGCGCCCCGATCATCCCCCTGGCGAACTGGGGTGCGTACCAGATCTACGACTCGCGGACCAAGAAGATCGGGCTGAAGCCGCGCCGGCCGGTCGCCGCGATCGCCGGACCGCCGATCGACCTCGGCAGGTGGCAGGGCCAGGAGCCCACCCGGCAGGTGCTCGAGGAGATCACCGAGCACATCATGCTGACCATCCGGGACCAGCTCGGCGAGATCCGCGAGGGCACGCCGCCACCCCTCTACCAGCCGACCGGCCGCGCCAAGACGCCGCCGGAGGTGACCGGATGACCCGCGCCGCGATGATCGGCTCCGGGGCGTGGGGCACCGCGTTCGCCAAGATCCTGGCCGAGGCGGGCGCCGACGTCACCATGTGGGCACGCCGCGAGCAGGTGGCCGCCGCGATCCGCGAGCAGCACGTCAACGAGGGCTCGCTGCCCGGCGTGCGCCTGCCGGACCGGGTCACCGCGACCAGCGACCTGGCCGCCGCCGTCGCCGGCGCCGACCTCGTCTTCCTGGCCGTGCCGTCGCAGACGCTGCGCGGCAACCTCGCCGACTGGGCGCCGCACCTGCCCGCCGACGCCACGCTCATCTCTCTGATGAAGGGCATCGAGCTCGGCACCACCAAGCGGATGAGCCAGGTCATCGTGGAGACCGCCAAGGTCGACCCGCGGCGGGTGGTGGTCGTCTCCGGGCCCAACCTGGCGCCGGAGATCGCGGCCGAGCAGCCCGCCGCCACGGTCGTCGCGAGCGCCGACCCGGCCCGCGCGCAGGCCGTCCAGCACGCCATCGCGTTGCCCTACCTTCGCCCGTACACCAGCGACGACGTGATCGGGTGCGAGATCGGCGGCGCGGTCAAGAACGTGATCGCGCTGGCGTACGGGATGGCGTCCGCGATGGGCATGGGCGACAACACCAAGGCGTCGCTGATCACCCGCGGCCTGGCCGAGACGGCGCGGCTGGGCGTGGCCCTGGGCGCCGACCCGATGACCTTCGCCGGCCTGGCCGGGCTCGGCGACCTGGTCGCCACCTGTTCCTCGCCGCTGTCCCGGAACCACACCTTCGGCGAGCACCTGGGCCGCGGTGAGACGCTCGAGCAGGCACAGAAGGCGACCCGGCAGACCGCCGAGGGCGTGAAGAGCTGCCTGGCCATCCGCGACCTGGCCGTCGCGCACGGCGTGGAGATGCCGATCACCGAGCAGGTCGAGCGGGTCTGCCACGAGGGCGTCGACCCGCGGGTGGCCGTGAAGCTGCTGATGGGCCGGGAGATGAAACCCGAATGAGCGGCGACGGCACCCACGTGGTGCACGCGGGGCTGCCCGAGCCGGTGCCGGGCCAGCCGTTCCTGCCCGGTCCGGTGTTCGCGGCGCCCTACCACCTCGACCCCGACGCCGGCCCGGGACTCAACGGCTACGGCCGCCCGGACAACCCGACCCGGCGCGGTCTGGAGGCGGCCGTCGGGTCGCTGGAGGGCGGGCAGGTCCGGGCGTTCGCGTCGGGGCAGGCGGCGATCACCGCGCTGCTGCTGAGCGTGCTGCGCTCCGGCGACACGGTCGTGCTGCCCTCCGACGGGTACTTCCCGGTCCGGGCGTTCGCCGAGGGGACGCTGCGGGACCTCGGCGTCAGCACGATCCTGGCGCCGACCGCCGGCCCGCGTCCCGCGCTGGACGGCGTACGCCTGGTGCTGATCGAGACACCGGCCAACCCCGGCCTGGACGTGTGCGACGTGCGTGAGACGGCAGACGCGGCGCACGCCGCAGGCGCTCTTCTGGCGGTCGACAACACCACCGCGACACCGCTCGGGCAGCGGCCGCTCGAGCTCGGCGCCGACCTGGTGGTGGCCTCCGGGACCAAGGCGCTGACCGGGCACTCCGACGTGCTCCTCGGTTACGTGGCGACCAACGACGATCAACTTCTTGACAAGATCACCACCTGGCGTACGCAGACCGGCGGCATCCCGGGCGCCTTCGACTGCTGGCTCGCCCACCGGTCGCTGGCCACGCTCGACCTGCGGCTGGGCCGGCAGACGGCGAACGCCGCGGCGATCGCGGCGATGCTGCGGGACCGGTCCGACGTGACCGGCGTGCGCTGGCCGGGGTTGCCGGACGACCCGTCGTACGAGATCTGCGCCCGGCAGATGCGCCGCATCCCCGGCGTGCTCTCCTTCGACCTGGGCGGCGCCGACCGCGTGGCCCGGTTCCTGAAGGCGTCGGCACTGGTCTTCGCGGCCACGTCGTTCGGCGGGCTGCACACCAGCGCCGACCGGCGCGCGCAGTGGGGCGATGACACCGCGGAGGGCTTCGTCCGGCTCTCCTGCGGGATCGAAGACACCGAGGACCTGATCGCCGACCTGACCGTCGCTCTCGACCGGTCCTAGTCGCAAGGACAAGTGGAGGGCTCAACCGTTGTTCAGTCGTGTCGCCATCGTCAATCGTGGAGAGGCCGCGATGCGGCTCATCCATGCCGTCCGCGATCTGTCCGCCGAGACGGGGGCCCGGATCGAGACGGTGGCCCTCTACACCGACGAGGACCGTAACTCCTCGTTCGTCCGGGAGGCCGACGTCGCCTACCCGCTGGGCCCCGCGTCCGGCCGCCCCTATCTGAACCACGCCCTCCTCGAGGCCGCACTGGTCGAGGTGCGGGCCGACGCCGCCTGGGTCGGCTGGGGATTCGTCGCCGAGGACCCGGCGTTCGCCGAGCTCTGCGACCGGATCGGCGTCACCTTCGTCGGGCCGGGCGCCGAGGCGATGCGCAAACTCGGCGACAAGATCGGGTCGAAGCTGATCGCCGAGGAGGTCGGCGTCCCGGTCGCGCCGTGGAGCCGCGGCGAGGTCGCGACCCTCGAGGAGGCGCTGCGGGCCGGCGCCGAGATCGGCTACCCGCTGATGCTCAAGGCGACCGCCGGTGGCGGCGGACGGGGCATCCGCCGGGTCGACTCGGCGGCGGATCTCACCGACGCGTACGAGCGCACCAGCCAGGAGGCGCTGCGTGCCTTCGGTTCCGGCGTGGTCTTCCTGGAGCGCCTGGTGATCGGTGCCCGGCACGTCGAGGTGCAGCTCATCGCCGACGGGCAGGGTGGCGCCTGGGCGCTCGGCGTGCGGGACTGCTCGGTGCAGCGCCGCAACCAGAAGATCATCGAGGAGTCGTCCTCCCCGGTGATGAGCCCGGACCAGGCCGCCGAGCTCAAGGAGTCGGCCGTACGCCTGGCCCTGGCCGTGGGCTACCGCGGCGCCGGCACCGTCGAGTTCCTCTACCACCCGGCCGACAAGCTGTTCGCCTTCCTCGAGGTCAACACCCGCCTCCAGGTCGAGCACCCGATCACCGAGATCACCACCGGCACCGACCTGGTCAAGCTGCAGCTGCACGTGGCGGGCGGCGGCCGGCTCGAGGGCCCGCAGCCGCCGGAGAGCGGGCACGCGGTCGAGGCGCGGCTCAACGCCGAGGACCCCGACCGGGACTTCGCGCCCTCGCCCGGCCGGATCACGCGCCTGGTGCTGCCGGCCGGCCCGGGCATCCGGGTGGACACCGGCGTTGCCGAGGGCGACACCATCCCGGCCGCCTTCGACTCGATGATCGCCAAGATCATCGCGTACGGCCGGGACCGTGACGAGGCGCTCGGCCGTCTGCGCCGGGCGATGGCCGAGACCACCGTGATCATCGAGGGTGGCGCCACCAACAAGAGCTTCGTGCTCGACCTGCTCGACCAGCCCGAGGTGATCGACGGCAGCGCCGACACCGGCTGGATCGACCGGGTGCGCGCCGAGGGCCGGCTGGTCAGCCACCGGCACTCCGCGGTAGCGCTGGCCGCCGCCGCGATCGAGGCGTACGAGGACGAGGAAGAGGTCAGCCGGCAGCGCCTGCTGGCCACCGCGCACGGCGGACGCCCGCAGGTCCGGCACGACAGCGGACGGCCCCTCGACCTCAAGCTGCGCGGGGCGAGCTACCGGGTGCGGGTCTTCCGGGTCGGCCAGACCCGGTTCCGGGTCGGCATCTCCAGCGGCGCCGAGGTGTATCCCGCCGACGTCGAGATCGAGCGGTACGACGAGCACAGCGGCCGGATGCTGGTCAACGGCCACCGCTTCCGCCTGGTGACCGCCACCCACGGCCCGATCCACCTGGTCGAGATCGACGGCGTCACGCACCGGGTCAGCCGGGACGAGGGCGGCGTGGTGCGTTCTCCCGCCCCCGCGCTGGTGGTCGCCACCCCGGTGGCGGTCGGCGACGACGTCGACGCGGGCGCGCCCATCCTCGTGCTGGAGAGCATGAAGATGGAGAACGTCCTGCGCGCCCCGTTCCGCGCCCGGGTCCGCGAGCTGCCGGTGTCGGTCGGCAGCCAGGTCGAGACCGGCGCGCCGGTGCTGCGCCTGGAGCCCCTCGGCGACGCGGAGGAGGAGTCCGCCGCCGCGGACGGCATCATCGACCTGCCCCCCGAGGCGGCACACCCGCCCGCGGCCGAGCGCGTCACGCGTGGCCTGGAAGACCTGCGCAGCCTGCTGCTCGGCTTCGACGTCGACCCGCAGGACCGCGGCCGGGTGCTCACCGGCTACCTGGCCGCCCGGGCCGAGTCCGGCGGCCGGGTCAGCGCGGGCGAGGTCGGCCTGCTCACCGTCTTCGCCGACCTGCTCGAGCTCAGCCGGAACAAGCCCGGCGGCGAGATCGAGCTGGAGCCGGGCAGCCCGGTGCACAGCCCGCGCGAATACCTGCACAGCTACCTGAAGAGCCTCGACGTCGAGCGGGCCGGGGTCACCGAGGCCTTCCAGGCCCGCCTGGAGCGGGTGCTCGCGCACTACGGCGTCATCGGCCTCGACCGCACGCCCGAGCTGGAGGCCGCGGTCTTCCGCATCTTCCTGGCGCAGCAGCGGATCTCGGCCGACGTCTCGGTGGTGTCCGAGTTGCTCCGGCAGTGGATCGCCGGACCGCCGCCGGCGGCCCCGCTCGATGAGGCCGCCGGCCTCACCCTGGAACACGTCGTCGAGGCCACCCAGGTCCGCTTCCCGGCCCTGTCCGACCTGGCCCGCGGCGTGGTGTTCCGGTGGTTCGCCCAGCCGTTGCTGCGGCGTACCCGCGCGACCGTGTACGCGGCCGTCCGCAACCACCTGCGCCACCTGGACCAGAACCCGGACGCGCCGGACCGCGACGAGCGGATCCAGGCCATGGTGGCGAGCTCCGAGCCGCTGGTCCGGCTGATCGGCCAGCGCGTCGGCCGGCCCGGCCGCGACCTCGGCCCGCTGCTCGAGGTGGTCACCCGCCGCTACTACGGCAACAGGTCGCTCTCCGGCATCGTCACCGAGGAGGCCGGCGGCTGCCGCTTCGTCGTCGCCCGGCACACCGCCCCGGACAGGGTGACCCGGGTGGTCACCACCGCGGTCGACATCGCCGCCCTGCCCGCCGCGATCGCCGCGGTCGGCGCCTTCGCGGCCGACGTGGAGGACCGCGGGCTGGTCGCCGACCTCTACATGACCTGGGACGGCCAGCCGGAGGACGTCGACGTCATGGCGGCGCGGCTCGCCGAGTTCCTGGCCGCGCATTCCCTCCCGGCCGGCGTGCGCCGGATCACCACCACGATCGCCGGCAGCAGCGGCGTGATGCACCACCACTTCACCTTCCGGCCGTCGGAGGCCGGACCCGGTCTCGTCGAGGACCGGCTCATCCGCGGCCTGCACCCGCAGATCGCCCGGCGCCTCCAGCTCCAGCGGCTGCGCGAGTTCCACCTCACCCGGCTGCCGTCGGCGGACGAGGAGATCTACCTCTTCAAGGCCGTGGCGCACAGCAACCCGGCCGACGAGCGGCTGATCGCGATGGGCCAGGTGCGCGACCTCACGCCGCTGCGCGAGGCCGACGGCCGGCTGGTGGCGCTCCCGGCGGTCGAGGACGCGATCACCGCGGGCCTGGACGCGATCCGGAACATCCAGGCGCAGCGGCCGCAGAACAAGCGGTTCGACACCAACCGGATCATGATGTACGTCTGGCCGTCCACCGAGCTGTCGCCCGAGGAGCTCAACGCCCTGGTGCAGCGCATCCTGCCGACCACGGCCGGCGCGGGCCTCGAGGAGGTCCAGTTCCTCGCCCGGCAGCGCGGGGCGTCCGGCGAGCTGAGCGAGGTCGCCGTGCGGATCACCATCGACTCGCGGGACGGCGCCCGGCTGCACGTCGACAAGCCGACCACCGACCCGGTGCAGCCGCTCGACGACTACCGGCAGAAGGTGCTGCGCGCCGCCCGCCGGGGCAACGTCTACCCGTACGAGCTGACCAGCATGCTGGCCGGGCCGCGTGGCACCTTCGTCGAGCACGACCTCGACGAGGCGGGCGTCCTGGTGCCGGTGGACCGGCAGCCCGGCCGCAACAAGGCGGCCATCGTCGCCGGGGTGGTCAGCACGCCGACCACGCGTCACCCGGAGGGCGTCAGCCGGGTGATCCTGCTCGGCGACCCGACCAAGGCGCTCGGCGCGCTGTCCGAGCCGGAGTGCTCGCGGGTGATCGCGGCGCTCGACCTGGCCGAGCGGATGCGGGTGCCGCTGGAGTGGTTCGCGCTGTCGGCCGGCGCCCGGATCTCGATGAGCTCCGGCACCGAGAACATGGACTGGGTGGCCGCCGCGCTCAAGCGGATCGTCACGTTCACCCAGGACGGCGGCGAGATCAACGTCGTGGTCACCGGCATCAACGTGGGCGCCCAGCCGTACTGGAACGCCGAGGCCACCATGCTGATGCACACCAAGGGCGTCCTGGTCATGACCCCGGACTCGGCGATGGTGCTCACCGGCAAGCAGGCGCTGGACTTCTCCGGCGGCGTGTCCGCCGAGGACAACTACGGCATCGGCGGCTACGACCGGGTGATGGGCCCGAACGGGCAGGCGCAGTACTGGGCGCCCGACCTGGCGTCCGCCCGCGACGTGCTGATGGCGCACTACGACCACACGTACGTCGTGCCGGGCGAGGCCGGTCCGCGCCGGGCGACCACCACCGATCCGGCCGACCGGGACGTCTCCGGCTACCCGCACACCTTCGCGGGCAGCGACTTCACCACGGTCGGCCAGATCTTCTCGGCGACGCACAACCCCGACCGCAAGAAGGCCTTCGACATCCGTACGGTGATGCGCGCCCTCGCCGACCAGGACCACCAGGTGCTGGAGCGCTGGGCCGGGATGGCCGACGCGGACACCTCGGTCGTGCAGGACGCCCACATCGGCGGCTGGCCGGTCTGCCTGATCGGCATCGAGTCACGCTCGGTGCCGCGCCGCGGGTTCCCGCCCACCGACGGGCCGGACACCTACACCGCGGGCACGTTGTTCCCGCAGTCGTCGAAGAAGACCGCCCGGGCGATCAACGCGGCGTCCGGCAACCGCCCGCTGGTGGTGCTGGCCAACCTGTCCGGCTTCGACGGCTCACCGGAGTCGCTGCTCAAGCTCCAGCTGGAGTACGGCGCGGAGATCGGCCGGGCGATCGTGAACTACCAGGGCCCGATCGTGTTCTGCGTGATCTCCCGCTACCACGGCGGCGCGTTCGTGGTGTTCTCCAAGGCGCTCAACCCGAACATGACCGTGCTGGCGCTGGAGGGCTCGTTCGCCTCGGTGCTGGGCGGCGCCCCCGCGGCGGCGGTGGTCTTCTCGGGCGAGGTCAACAACCGCACGGCGAACGACCCGCGGGTCACCGACCTGGTGTCCCGGGTGTCCGCCGCCAGCGGCGCCGACCGCGCGGCCCTGAACGTGGAACTCGCCGAGGTGCAGGCGGCGGTGCGGGCGGAGAAGGTGAGCGAGGTGGCCGCCGAGTTCGACCGGGTGCACAGCATCCAGCGGGCAGTGGACGTCGGGTCGGTGGACGCCATCATCAAGGCCGCCGAGCTGCGGCCACGCATCATCGAGGCGATCGAGCACGGCCTGAAGCGCTGATCGCCTCGATCTCGTCGGCCAGGTCCGCTGGTGGCTGGCGGGCGTCCAGCTCGGCTGTGGCGCCCGCCCGCAACAGCGGCTCGACCTCGGCGTGGTCCGCGACGATCCGGGCCCGCTGCTCGGGTGTCTTGCCGAAGGGGTTCGTGGTGCGGGCGGCCACACGTTCCAGGAGAACCTCGAGGGGCGCGCTCAGCAGCACCACCGCGGCGAAGCGCGGGTAGAACACGCCCTGGTTCGGTACGCAGCCGGCCACATAGTCCGGGTGTTCGTCGAGCAGCTCGCTGATGCGGGCCTCAATCCACACCTGACCGTCGGCGGTCTCCACCGCGTAGCCGCCGTAGTCGGTGTCGACCACGTGGCGGCCGCGACGGGCCAGTTCCGCCAGGAGCGTCGACTTGCCCGCACCGGACATCCCGGTGATGAAGACGGTCACAGCGGCGCGAAGGAGCCGTCCGGGCGGGGCGGCAGCTCGTGCACCGCGACCACGGCCGCCGTCGGGATCGGGCCGTAGACGTGCGGGAACAACCGCCCGTCCGGGTCCGGCGGGTCGCCGTCCTCCCAGACCGGCGGCTTCGGCAGCCGTTTCTCGTCGATCTCCAGCACCACCAGGTCGGTCTGGCCGCGGGCACGGATCGTCGCCGGGACATGCACGTGGTCGCGCGGCGAGCAGTGGATGAACCCCTGCGTCGACAATGTCTCGGTGATGTAGAGCTCGGCGTCGGCGGCGAAGTCGGCCCGCCGGCAGAAGTGGTAGATCATCCCTTCTCCAGGAACTCGGCGCGTTCCTCGTCGACCAGCGCGGTCACCGACGCGGCCAGCGCGGGGTAGCGCGACAGCGTCGGATCGTCCTCGACGAGTGAAGCGGCCTCGGCGCGCGCCTCCTTGATGAGCTTCTCGTCCCGCAGCAGCGACAGCAAGCGCAAATGCGAATGCCTCCCGGATTGCGAGGCGCCCAGCACGTCGCCCTCCCGGCGTTGCTCCAGGTCGATCTCGGAAAGCTTGAAGCCGTCCGTGGTGGACGCCACCGCCTCCAGCCGCTCCCGGGCGTTCGACCCCTCTGCTGCCTCGCTGACCAGCAGGCAGATGCCGGCGGCCGAACCCCGGCCCACCCGGCCCCGCAACTGGTGCAGCTGGGAGACGCCGAACCGGTCGGCGTCCATGATGATCATCACGGTGGCGTTGGGCACGTCCACGCCCACCTCGATCACCGTGGTCGCCACCAGCACGTCCAGGTCGCCGCCCGCGAACGAGCGCATCACCGCGTCCTTCTCGTCGGCCGGCAGCTTGCCGTGCAGCACGCCGATCCGCAGTCCCTTGAGCGGCCCCTCCTCGAGGATCGGCGCCACCTCGGTCACGGCCAGCGGAGGCCGCTTGGTCGACTCGCCGTCCGCAGCCCCGCCACCACCCTTGGCCGGACTAAAGGCAGCGTCACTCAGCGGCTCGCCGTCCTCGTTGTCGTCGCCGGGCCCGGTGCCGATCCGCGGGCACACCACGTACGCCTGATGGCCCTTCTGCACCTCCTCGCGCAGCCGGCGCCACGCGCGGTCCAGGAAGGCCGGTTTCTCCAGGGCGGGCACGACATGCGAGGCGATCGGCGAACGGCCGCGCGGCAACTGGGACAGCACCGACGTCTCCAGGTCGCCGTAGACCGTCATCGCCACGGTGCGGGGGATGGGCGTCGCGGTCATCACCAGCACGTGTGGCGGCTGGGCGGCCTTCGCGCGCAACGCGTCCCGCTGCTCCACCCCGAAGCGGTGCTGCTCGTCCACCACGACCAGGCCCAGATCCTTGAAGTCCACCCCCTCGTACAGCAGGGCGTGGGTGCCGATCACGATGCCGGCGGTGCCGTCCGCGACCGTGGCCAGCGCCGCCCGCCGCGCCTTCGCCCCCTGCGAACCGGTGACCAGGGTGATCCGGGTGCCGTCCGGGCCACCGTCGATCTCACCGGCCCGGCCGAGCGGCCCGAGCTGGGCGCTGATCCCGCGGAAGTGCTGGGTGGCGAGCACCTCGGTGGGGGCGAGCAGAGCCGCCTGCCCACCGGCGTCGACGACCTGAAGCATCGCGCGTACCGAAACCAAGGTTTTGCCCGAACCCACCTCGCCCTGCAGCAGCCGGTGCATCGGGTGCGGCCGGGCCAGGTCGGCGGCGATCTCGACCCCGACGTCGCGCTGGCCCTCGGTCAGCTCGTAGGGCAGCGACGCGTCGAACCTCGCGAGCAAACCGGCCTCGGCGGGGGGTCGCGCGATTGCCGGTGCGGCGGCCGCGCGGGCCTTGCGCTGCACCAGAGTCAGCTGTACGGCGAAGGCCTCGTCCCACTTGAGCCGGTACTGCGCCCGGTACATGTCCTCCTTGGAGCTCGGCCGGTGGATCTCGTGCAGGGCCTTCCCGATGCCCACCAGGCTGTTCGTCGCCCGGGTGGCCGGTGGCAGCGGGTCGTCCGGCGGCTGAAAGGTGTCCAGCACGGTCCGCACGCACTTGGCGATCACCCAGGTCGGCACCGCCTGCGCCGCCGGGTAGACCGGGATCAGCGCGCCCGCGAACTCCTCGATCTCCTCGGCCGCCTCGTCCTCCGTCGCGTCCGCCGACAGCAGCTGGTAGGCCGGGCCGTTGAGCTGCCGCTTGCCCCGGAAATCGGTCACCTTCCCGGCGAAGAGACCCCATCTTCCGGTACGCAGCTCGCGCTGCCGCCACGCCTGATTGAAGAACGTGCAGCTGAGCGTGGCGCCGGACCCGTCGCCGATGGTGACCTCGAGCATCGAACCGCGGCGCTGCCGCATCGGCCGCACATTGATCGAGCGCACCTGCGCCAGCAACGTGACCTGCTCGCCGACCTCGAGCTTGCGCATGTCGGTGTGCTCGCCACGCTCGTCGTAGCGCCGAGGGAAGTGGTAGACCAGATCGCCTGCGGTGTGCAGGTCCAGATGCTCGGCGAGCGCCTTCGCGGTCTTGTCGCCGAGCACCTTGCCGAGCGGCGTCGTGGTCGTGGTGGCGGCGGTCGTCGTCTCGCTCACTCGACTCCTACCAAGAGGTGGTAACGCGGCTGCCCACCGGTGAAGGATTGCACCTCGGCGAACGGCCAGCCCTGGCTGATGTGTGCTCTCAGTCGCCCGTCCAGGCTGGCCGGCGCGTCCGCGCCCAGCACCAGCGTGACCAGCTCACCGCCGCCGCCGAGCATCCGGTCGGCGAGCCGGCAGGCCACCTCGGCGAGGTCGTCGCCGATGATGTGCACCTCGCCGTCGACCAGCCCGAGCAGGTCACCGGGCCGGCACCGCCCCGCGACGGTCAGCGCCTCCCGCCGGGCCGTGCACACCTCGCCGTACCGGCAGGCGCCCGCGGCCTCGGCCATGGCGATCACGTCGTCCGCGAACGACCGCCCCGCATCCCGCACGGCCAGGGCGGCCATCGCCTGCACCGGCGACGAGGTCGGCACGACACTCGCCCGGATCCCCCGCTCGGCGGCCTCACGCGCCGCCGCACTGGCCACCGCGTGAGTGTTGGCATCGTTGGGCAGCAGCACGACCCGGCCCGCGCCGGTCCGCTCGATCGCCTCGATCATCTCGGCGATCGAGGGGTTCCGGTCGACGACGACTGTCCCCTCCGCCACGAACAACGCCGTCAGCCCGTCCCCGGCGGCCACGACAACGGCCCCGCGCGCCGTCCGCCCGTCCGCCCGCGCCGTCCGCCCGTCCGCGTCATCGACCCGCCGTCGAGGCTCCGCCGGAAGCTCGTCCAACTCGTCCAGCCCGTCCCGTCCGTCCAGCCCGTCCCCGCCGTGCTCATGCGCGTGCTCGCCGCCCAGCCCGTCCCAGGTGCGCTCGCCGCCCAGCTGATCTCGGGCGCGTTCGCCGCCT
>NZ_BSTL01000005.1:45009-462173 GCF_030269485.1 Actinoplanes sp. NBRC 103695
CCTTGCTCGCGTTCGCCGCCTTGCTCGCGTTCGCCGCCTTGCTCGCGTTCGCCGCCTTGCTCGCGTTCGCCGCCTTGCTCGCGTTCGCCGCCTTGCTCGCGTTCGCCGCCTTGCTCGCGTTCGCCGCCTTGCTCGCGTTCGCCGCCCTGCCCGCGTTCGCCGGTCAGCCCGTCTCGGCTGCGTTCGCCGCCCTGATCGCCTTGCCCGTGCGTGTGATCGCCGCCCAGCCGATCCTCCAGCCGGGTCACGCTGATCCGATGCGGCCGCCCCGCCTCGAGGCCCGCCTCGATGGCGGCCCCGACGGCAGTGACCTCGACATGGACGTGCACGTTCCAGGTGGGCGGCTCGCCGTCACCGGTGCCCACCACCACGAGCGAGTCCCCGAGCAGGCTCAACCGCGCGCGCAGCACACCGATTGCCTCGGCGGAAGCGTCCAGCAGGTACTGAACCTCATACCCGAACCCGAAGCCCGCCGCCGACGCGACGTCACCTCGTGGGGCCGTGGCGTCCTGACGATCCGCCGCAGCGCCGCCCGCCTCCTCGATCTCGCTGCGCACCGCGAAGGGCCTTTCCCCACCCGCTGCGGGGCTGGGTCCCGCTGCGGGGCTCGGTCCGACTGCGGGGCTCGGGCCGACTGCGGGGCTCGGGCCGACTGCGGGGCTCGGGCCCACCGCGGGGCTCGGGCCCGTCTCGGAGGTTGATCCCACTTCGGGGGCCGAAGAGGGGAGGAGGTTCGGCTTCTCCTCGCCACCGGCCGGCCCCAACGCTTCGACGAGGGCCTCGAGAAGAAGGACGAGCCCGCGCCCGCCCGCGTCCACGACGCCGGCTCGGGCCAGCACGGGAAGCTGCTGCGGCGTCCGGGCCAAGGCCTCGGCGGCCGCTCGCGCCGCGGCCCGCGCTGTCGCCCGGAGGTCGTCGGACTTGAGCCGGCCCGCCGCCTCCGCCGCCGCGGCCACCACCGACAGGACGGTGCCCTCGACCGGCCGGGCCACCGCCGCGTAGGCGGCCTCGCTGGCTGTGCGCAGGGCCGACGCCAGTTCGCCGCCCCGGACCGTGACCGTTGTGGCGAAGCTGTCGGCCATGCCGCGGAAGATCTGCGACACGATCACCCCGGAGTTGCCGCGGGCGCCCAGCAGCGCCCCACGCGCCATCCGGCGCATCGCCCGCACCGGAGGCGTGCTGACGCCGTCACCGGGAGGCGTGCCGGCGGCGCTTCCGGGAGGGGTGTCGGCGGCGTCAGCCGGAGGCGAGCCTGCCGCGTCGCCTGGAGAGTTGTCCGCGGACGACAACGCCTCGGCCGCCGAGGTCAGGGTGAGCACCAGGTTGGTGCCGGTGTCGCCGTCGGGCACCGGGTAGACGTTGAGCTCGTCGATCTCGTGCTGGTGGGCCCGGAGCGCGGCGAGCCCGCCACCGCACCAGCGGTGGACGGCCGCGTCGTCCAGCGTTTCCAGCACGCTCCGACCTTACTGGGGACGACCGACATTTCCCCGCGTACGTGAGGCCGATTGGCCCCCGCCCCGGGGCATCGGGTACCGTGGTCGGGTTGCCTGTGGGCGGTTCAGTCCTGGGCGCTTCAGTTCTCAGATTTCAGATCTCAGGAGTGTTCCCGTGGCTAGCGTGTGTGACGTCTGTGGCAAGGGACCGGGCTTCGGCCACAACGTGTCCCACTCGCACCGGCGGACCAACCGCCGCTGGAACCCGAACATCCAGTCGGTGCGTACCCCGGCCGGTGGCGGCACGACCAAGAAGCTGCAGGTCTGCACCTCGTGCATCAAGGCCGGCAAGGTCGTTCGCGCCTAATCTCGCTGTGTCGGCGACCCCTGGAGGCTGAGCCTCCGGGGGTCGTTTGCGTGTGCCTGAGCCTCCGGGTCGTCTGCGTGTAGTTGAACGAAACACGAGGGATAGTCCAAGTGCTCGACGTCAGCCTCCGGGTCGTCTGCGTGTGGCAGGGCTCCGGGGAGCAGGCGGGCCGGGAAAAGGCCCCTGGTGGTCAGAGGTCCAGGGCGAAGGACAGCACCCCGGGCGCACCCTTGTAGTAGCCGAAGTCAGGGATCCGGACATATCCGGCCGACTCGTAGAGCCCGATCGCCTCGGGCTGCTTGTCGCCGGTCTCCAGGATGACCCGCTTCATGCCGGCCGCCCGGGCGGACTCCTCGATCGTCGCCAGCAGGCGCCGTGCCACGCCCCGCCCGCGTGCCGCCGGCGTGGTGAACATGCGCTTGAGTTCGGCGTCCGTACCGTGGCGTCGCCAGCCGCCGCACCCCACCAGCGCGTCGCCGTCGACGGCGGCGAAGAAGGCGCCGACCGGCGGGTCGAAGTCGGTGAGCGTCACCGGTGTGTCGTCGCCGCTGCCTCCGTACCGTCCGCCGAGTTCGGTCAGAGCCTCGGTGACCAGCGCCTGCACGCGCGGGTCGGCGAAGCCGATCTCACGCACCTCGATCTCATCCACGAGGCGACCCTAAACGTCTGAGCGCGGTCCCGGCCTCGCCCGGGAGGGCGAGTGTGGGACAACGCTCAGCGGAAGTGGTCCCAGCCGCTCCCCCCGGTCCACGGCGTGCGGTCGACGGTCACCCCGGTGCCCTCGTGCACGGTGCCGATCACCCGGAAGCCGGGCGGCACCGCGGCCTCCGGCGGGAAGGTCGCGGCGAGGGCGTGGTCGTCCCCGCCGGTCAGGATCCAGAGGTACGGGTCCACGCCGAGCGCGCTGGCCGCGTCGCGCATCTGGTCGGGGATCCCGAAGGCTTCCCGCCGCACGTCGATGCCGACCACGCTCCCGGTGGCGATGTGCCCGAGGTCCTGGAGCAGGCCGTCGGACACGTCGATCATCGCGGTGGCGCCCGCCTGAGCGGCCGCCGTGCCCGCCGCGTACGGAACCTCGGGCCGCCGGTACGCCTCGACGAAGACCTTCGGGGTGCGGAAGCCGCGGGACAGGATCGCGTATCCGGCGGCGGCGAACCCGGTCCGCCCGGCCAGCGCGAGCACGTCGCCGGGCTGGGCGCCGGTCCGGGTCACCGGCGGGCGGCCGCCCAGGTCGCCGAGCGCGGTCACCGCCACGGTCAGCGGCCCCGCCGAGACGTCGCCGCCGACGACGCTCGCGCCCACCTTGGCGGCCTCCGCGGCGAGCCCGCCGGCCAGCTCCTCGGGCCAGGACATCTCCAGGTCGGTGGGCGCCACGAGAGCCATCAGCAGCGCGGTCGGGGCGGCGCCCATGGCCGCGATGTCGGCCAGGTTCGCGGCGGCCGCACGGTGCCCGACGTCGGTGGCGGTGCACCAGTCCCGGCGGAAGTGCCTGCCCTCGACGAGCACGTCGGTGCTCGCCACCACCCGGCCGTCCGGCGCCGCGACGAGTGCGGCGTCGTCGCCGGGGCCGAGCAGGGTGGCGGGGCCGTCGTCGAGGCGCGCGACAATACGCGCGATCAGCCCGAACTCGCCGGCCTCGGCGATGCTCACGTAGCTTTCCCCCTCATTGGTGGCCGCCTGAGGTGGCGGCCCGCTGCCGAGCCGATCCGTACGGTAGTTTCACGTTCGGGTTCTCCCGTGCCGTCGGAAAGGAGTCAGTCGTGGTCCAGGCATACATCCTCATCCAGACGGAGGTCGGAAAGGCTCGTGACGTGGCCGCCGCGATCGACAAAATCGCCGGAGTGGTGCGCGTCGACGCGGTCACCGGGCCGTACGACGTCGTGGTGCTGACCGAGGCGCACACGGTCGACGAGCTCGGCCGGCTGATTGTGAGCAAGGTCCAGTACGTGCCGGGCATCACGAGGACCCTTACCTGCAGCGTGGTAAACCTCTGAGCATGGTCGACCTGAAGACCCGTACCCCTGTGAAGCCGGACCCGGGCAACCGCCGCGCCGCGCTCTGGGCCGCCGTGGTCGCTCTCCCGGTGGCGTTGATCGTCGGGGTGGTGTTCTTCCTCGCGATCAAGCCGGAGCCGGCCGCCGCGCCGAAGGCCTCAGCATCGGCCCCGGTGGCCGTCCCGTCGACGCCGGTGGAGATCGCTGCGCCCAAGCTGACCGAGCGCGCCGCGCTGGTGTGCCTGGCGGTGACCTCCCAGCTGCCGGACACGGTGCGAAACCTGCCCGCGCGCAAGGTGAGCGCGGGCCCGGAGCAGAACGCGGCGTACGGCGAGCCGCCCCTGACCGTGTCCTGCGGGACGCCGGCGCCGCAGATGTGCCCCCTGGAGGGCACTGGGCCGGCGGGCTGTGTGCCGCTGACCGCCGACCTGCTGATCATGAACCGGGTCTGCTGGTACGGCACGACCGGCGCGTCCGGCGCCGTCTTCACCACGATGGACCGTGAGGTCGCCGTCCGGGTGACCATCCCGGCCACGTACGAGAACCCGGCCCAGTGGGCGAACGAGTTCTCCGACGTCGTGATCAAGACGGTCAAGTCCAAGACCGCGGGAGTGCCGAGCGGCTGCAGATAAGTCAGCCTTGAGTCCGGTCAGGGGCGGCGGCGGGGCTGCGGATGGCTAGTGCAGGCCCGTTCCGCGGCGTAGTGCCGACTTGATGAGGCGGTCGATCAGCTTGGGGTACTCCAGGCCGGTGGCCGCCCACATCAGCGGGAACATCGACGTCGGCGTGAAGCCGGGCATCGTGTTGATCTCGTTGAGCAGCACCCGGTCGTCCTCGGTGACGAAGAAGTCGGCGCGGGCCAGGCCGGCGCAGTCCAGCGCGGTGAAGGTGCGCTGGGCGTACTCCCGGACCTTCGCGGTCACCTCGTCGGAGAGCTTGGCCGGCAGGTCGTACGCCGAGCCCTCCAGGTATTTCGCCTCGAAGTCGTAGAACTCGTGCCCGGACAGGTGGATCTCGGCCACCAGCGAGGTTTCGGGCACGCCGCCGGCCTCGCCCTCCAGCACGCCGCACTCCACCTCACGGCCGACGATCGCGGACTCGACGAGCACCTTGGGGTCGACGTCGCGCGCCTCGGCCACGGCGTCGTCCAGCTCGGACCAGTCGGAGACCTTGCTCACGCCGTACGACGAGCCGGCCCGGGCGGGCTTCACGAACACCGGCAGACCCAGCCGCTCCTTGTCCGCCTCGGACAGTGAGGCGCCGGCGCGGAGCACCGCGTACGGTCCGGTCGGGATGCCCTCGGCCACCGCGAGCTTCTTGGTGAACTCCTTGTCCATGGCGGCCGCCGACGCGAAGACGTTGGCGCCCACGTAGGGGATGCCGGCCATCTCGAGCATGCCCTGGATGGTGCCGTCCTCGCCGTACGCGCCGTGCAGCGCCGGGAACACCACGTCCACCCCGGCGAGCGAGCGTACGCCCTCGGTGGGGTCGACGACCGTCAGGCCGTCGGCGGTGGGGTCGGCGGGCAGCACGAGCGCGTTACCGGACGCGGCGGTGATCTCCGGCAGGCGCCGGTCGTTGATGGCCAGCTGCTCCGGGTCGCCGGCGGTGAGCACCCACGCGCCCTCCCGGGTGATGCCGACCGGCACCACCTCGTAGACGTCGGAGTCCAGCGCGTTCATGATGCTGCCCGCGGTGACGCAGGAGATGGCGTGCTCGTGGCTGCGTCCGCCGAAGACGACGGCGACACGGGTCTTGGGAGGGGTCGTCACAGGGAGGGGCCTCTCGGTGGGCGGGCTACGGCCTGGCGCGGATATGACCTACAGCACTTCGGGCACCCTACTCTCCGTAGGCAGTGGACGGGCAAAGTGGCTCCACCCAGTACTGCGGGTGACGATCAGGATGCGCTTCGCACTCCGAAGGACTGGGGGAGCACCCCGGTCTCCCAGAGACCGTCCAGATGCGCCAGGAAGCCGGTGAGGCTGCGCTCGACGTCCCTGCGCTCGGCGACCGGCAGGGTTGCCAGGGGGTCGGTGAAGACCAGCCCGGCGGGCAGCGCGGAGCGGCTGCCGACGAACTTGCGGCAAGCGGTGCACCAGACGTAGGAGACCAGGGTGGGCCGGCGCGCGGTTTCAGGCTTTGTCAGGTACGCCCGGAGCGCCCGCGCCCCGCAGGACGGGCAGTCACGCTCGCCCGGCTCGGCCACGAAGGCCGTCCCCTCGGTGAGTGCGGCGACCTCGGCGCCGTCGAAGCTGTTCCACTCCATGGCGACACCGTATGCCCGTACCCGATCAGGTCTGGTCCTCGCCCCGCCGCCGGCGGCGAACGGTGAGCAGCACGCGCGCGGCGATCCCCAGCAACGCGATGATGCCGATGACACCGGCCGACCCAGGGCCGGTTCCAGTCGAACCCGTCGTCCTGCTCGTCCTGCCGGGGGCCACAGTGGTTCTGTGGCACGTCCTCGATGAGGACCGAGCCGAACGCCGGGTCGTCGAAGGTGACCACGGCGCGGGCGCCGGGCTCGGCGCGGAACTCGGTGATGGACCGGGCGTTGCCGACGTGGAATGACGCGAAGGGCGCGCCGACCAGATGGTCGGCGCGCCCTCAGCAGGAGCTAGCTGGTGTTACGCGATCAGGCGGTGAACTTGATCTTCCGGCGGCGAGCCACGAAGAACAGCGCGGCGCCGATCAGGAGCACGGCACCCGCGGCACCGGCGACGGTGCTGGCGTTGGCACCGGTGTGGGCGAGCTCGTCGCCGCCACCCGCGCCGGTCGCCGAGCAGTCATCCGGCTTCTCGTAGGCGATCGTGGTGGTCTCCTCGATCTCCTTGGCACCCACCTTGACGGTGAAGCCCGGAGTGGCGGAGAACTTCTCGGTCTTCTTCTGACCCGGCTTGACGGTCAGGGTCCGCTTCTCGCCCTTGCTGGTCTCGAGGGTCAGCGTGATCTCCACGCCGTCCTTCGGGTTGTCCAGGCCGATGACGATCGTGTCGCAGTCCATCTCGACGATCGGGGTCGGCTCGGCCGGCGTGGCCGGGGTGTCGGGGGTGTCCGGGGTATCGGGGGTGTCCGGAGTGTCCGGGGTCTGCGGCTCGTCCGGCTTGCAGTCCGGCTTGATGTCGATGGTCTTCTCGGTGTCGCCCTTGATCTCCCCGTTGTTCCAGGAGAGGAAGACCTTGAGCGAAACCTTGGTGACCTTCTTGGGCAGCGTCTGGACCTCGGTGATCGTCTTGTTGGCCCCGATGGTGCCGTCCTTGACGATCGTCTTGAGCTGGCTGTCGGCGTTGAGCTGCAACGCCGCGCCCTCGCCGTTGGTCTGCTCGACCGCGGTGATGGTGGCCTCACGGTCGCCCGGCGCGTAGGCCGAGACGTTCCAGGTGATCTTCCAGTTGTCACCGGTCGGGCAGTCGGTCGAGACCTCGATGCCCGGGTGGTGAGCGCTCGCCGGGCTTTGCAGCGCCACGACACCGGTCATGCCGATGACGGCGCCGGCGGCGACCGCGAGGGTGCGGCGCAGGGGGGACTTCAGCAGGTTCACGCGTACTCCTGTGCTCCTGTGGTGGGTTCAGGGGTTTACGAGGTCACGAGGAGGCATGGCGCAAGCGCGAGAACGAGAGCGAGCCTTGCGACGACGCCTCCCCAACGTCGTCGGGCAGCCGACCGAAGTCAGCTGCAACAGGCAGTGACCATAGCGACTGCGGTGAATTTGGGAAACCGATGAGCACCGCTTAATGGTGTCGATGCGAATCCGAGACCTTCGTTGTACCGAGAGGCATTTCATCGATTCGCTGGGTAGGGTTCGGGCATTGCAGAATTCACCTGCGCGGCGGTCACCAGAGGGTGGTGCAGTACCTTCATGCCGTGCTAATGGGAGCCCAATGACCAGGATCATCGCCGGTGCGCACGGCGGCCGGCGGCTGGCCGCCCCGGCCGGTTCACAGACCCGTCCCACCTCCGACCGGGTGCGGGAGGCGCTCTTCAGCGCCCTCGAGTCGCTGACCGATCTGGACGGTGCCCGGTTCGTTGATCTCTATGCCGGTTCCGGGGCGGTCGGCCTGGAGGCATTGTCACGCGGAGCTACATTCACGCTTCTCGTTGAATCGGATGCCAAGGCCGCGCGGGTCATCCGCGACAACATCGTCGCGCTGCGTGCTGGTTCGTCCGCCCGGCTGATCACCGGCAGGGTGGCGTCGGTGCTCGCCACCCCGCCCGAGGGCGGGCCGTTCGACGTGGTGTTCGCCGATCCGCCGTACGCCCTGGCCGACGACGAGTTGACCGAGGTGGAGACGTTGCTGGTGGCCAACGGCTGGCTGGCGCCGGACGCCGTGGTGGCGATCGAGCGCAGCACCCGTGCGGTGCCCAGAGGAGAGGATCTGAGCTGGGTGGACGGCATCACATCCGAGCGCAGCAGGCGCTACGGGGAGACCACCCTTTGGTACGGTCGCCGATCATGAGACGTGCGGTGTGCCCGGGTTCCTTCGATCCCGTGACGAACGGCCACCTGGACATCGTCGGCCGGGCCAGCCGGCTCTTCGACGAGGTGATCATCGGGGTGCTGATCAACCAGCACAAGACCGGGCTGTTCACCATCGAGGAGCGCATCGAGATGCTTCGCGAGGTGACCGCCTCTTACGGGAATGTGCGGGTCGAGTCGTTCCGCGGCCTGCTGGTCGATTTCTGCCGGGCGCAGGAGGCGGCGGTCGTGGTGAAAGGCCTTCGCGCGGTCAGTGACTTCGACTACGAGTTGCAGATGGCGCAGATGAACATCGGGCTCTCCGGGGTCGAGACGTTGTTCATGCCGACCAACCCGCAGCATTCCTTTCTCTCGTCCAGCCTGGTCAAAGAGGTGGCCAAGTGGGGCGGCGACATTTCCACGTACGTACCGGACATGGTCGGCGAACGGCTGGGGACGCGCCTCGAGCAGAGCTGAGTCGGGCCGACTCGCCGGGCGCACCCCATCATGGGCAGTGGCCGATTACGCAGTAACGTGATCGCACCACGCTCCGTGGGGCGCGTGATGACAGGAGTGAGACGCCGGTGGATCCGCTCGACCGCATCGACGAGATCATCGCCATGGTGGAATCGGCACGCTCGGTGCCGATGTCTCGGACGAACTACATGTTCGACCGGGGTGAGATGGTCGCCATCCTCGACGAGCTGCGCGCCGAGCTGCCCGGCGACCTTCGTCGGGCGGCCGCGCTGCTGGAGGAACGCGACAAGATCATCGATGCCGGCAAGCGCGAGGCCGACCGGATCATCAGCGAGGGTGAGGCGGAACACGCCCGCCTGGTGTCGGTGAACGAGATCACGGTCTCCGCCGAGCACGAGGGCGCCCGGATCATCGCCGAGTCCCGGGCCGAGGCGCAGCGCCTGCGCGAGGAGGTCGACGACTACGTCGACACCGCCCTGGCGAACTTCGAGCAGTTCCTGACCAGGGCGTTGTCGTCGATCGAGAGGGGCCGCGACAAGATGCACGCGCTCCGCGAGATCGGCACCTTCCAGGGCGAGGAAGAGCGCCCGCTGCCCTTCTGAGGGGCGATTCGACGCTTCACCGGCTGCTCAGGTAACCTTTCCTGTCGGCCTTCAAAGGCTGAGAGACAACTATGCCTAAGTCACCCAAGAAACACCTGGATACCAGGCAGCCGCTGGTCGTCGACACGACGAAGCTTCCCCGGCAGCCTGGTGCGACGCGTGCCCTTCAACGGGTGGTGCCGGCACCGGCGGATCTCGGCCTGGAACTGATCTCGGTGCCCGTGGGCTCCGACCTCGAGCTCGATCTGACGCTCACGTCGGTGTCCGAGGGTGTCTACGTCAGCGGCAATGTCCGCGGCTCGCTCACCGGCGAGTGCGGTCGTTGCCTGGACGAGATCACCGAGCCCTTCGACGTGTCCGTCGCGGAGCTGTTCGCCTACGAGGACAGCACCACCGAGGAGACCACCGACGAGGACGAGGTGGGCCGGATGCAGGGCGACCTGCTGGACCTGGAACCGGTGGTCCGGGACGCGGTGGTGCTCACGCTGCCGGCGAACCCGATCTGCCGGCCGGACTGCCCAGGGTTGTGCACCGAGTGCGGCGCACGTCTCGCCGACCTGCCGGCTGACCACAGCCATGAGGACGTCGACCCCAGGTGGGCCGCTTTGCGCAACCTGTCGAGTAACGAGGAGTAGGAACCGTGGCCGTCCCCAAGCGCAAGATGTCGCGCAGCAACACCCGGTCGCGCCGGGCCAACTGGAAGGCGACCGCGGTCTCGACCGTGGCCTGCCCCCAGTGCAAGTCGCCGAAGCTGCCGCACGCGGCTTGCTCGGTCTGCGGCACCTACAACGGGCGCCAGGTCATCGAGGTCTGAGCCTCCTTGGTGACGCGCCCGAGCATCGGGCGGGTCGAGTCTGACCAGCGGCGACGAGCCGGTGTTCCGGACGGCGGGCGAACCCCGCGGCCGGGCATCGCGCGGATCGCCGTCGACCTCCTCGGCGGGGACGAGTCTCCCGCCGTCGTGGTTGACGGCGCTCTGCGTGCCGTTCAGGCCGATCCGGCCGTTCACCTTCTTCTCGTCGGCCCCGTGGAGGCGGCCGGCGAGGTTCTGGCTGCCCTGAGCCCGGACGATCGTGGCCGCGTGCGCGTGATCGGCAGTCTGGGCCGCCGGCCCGGCAGCACCGGCACGGCCGAGACGCCCGGCAGCACCGAGGCCGAAAGGCCCGGCAGCACCGGCGCGGTCGGAAGAGCCGGCAGCACCGGCGCGGTGGGAAGGCCCGGCAACGCCGGCTGGATCGAGTCCGGCGTGCGCGCCGCGGTCCTGGCGGTCGCCGAGGGCGAGGCGGACGCCGTCGTCTCCGCCGGGTCCACCGGCGCCACGGTCACCTCGGCCGCACTCGGTCTCGGGCGCTGGCCGGGAGTACGCCGCCCGGCGCTGGCCGCGGTGCTGCCCACCGCCACCGGGCGGCTGGTGCTGCTCGACGTCGGCGCCACCGTCGACCCCGACGAGCGGGCCCTCCTCACTCAGGCGAGGCTGGGCGTCGCGTACGCCTCGGTGGTGCACGAGCTGACCGCACCCCGGGTCGGCCTGCTCACCATCGGCACCGAACGCGGCAAGGGCGACCGCCTCCGACGTGCGATGCCGGCCCTGCTCGGCGACGCGAGACTGCCGGCGGGCGCCCGCTACACCGGCTTGGTCGAGGGCGGCGACGTGGTGATCGGGGGCGGCGCCGACGTCGTGGTGACCGACGGTTTCACCGGCAACATCCTTCTCAAGGGCCTGGAGACGGCGTACGCCCGGACGGCCCCGCCGCGCGAGGGCGACGTCCCGCCCCGCGCGGCCACCCTTCTGGGCGTCTCCGGCACGGTCGTCGTCTGTCACGGCGCGGCCTCAGGCCCAGACCTCGCGGCCGGCATCGCGCTGGCCGCCGATCTGCACCGCCGTGGCGCGGTGCCAGCGATCGCCGCACTCATGAGCGAACCCGAGGTGATTGATGAGCAGTGACAAGAGACGACGGCCGTCGACCAAGACGCTCGAGGAGGCCTTCGGTGTGCCACTCGAGCCCGGCCTGCTCGAACGCGCCCTGACGCATCGGTCGTACGCATATGAGAACGGTGGTCTGCCGACCAACGAGCGCCTGGAGTTCCTGGGTGACTCGGTGCTCGGCGTGGTGATCACGTCGGCGTTGTTCCACAACCACCCCGATCTTCCGGAGGGCCAGCTGGCCAAGCTCCGGGCGAGTGTGGTGAACATGCACGCGCTGGCCGACGTGGCACGCACGCTGGGCCCCGAGGGCCTCGGACCGCACCTGCTGCTGGGTAAGGGCGAGGAGACCACCGGCGGCCGGGACAAGGCGAGCATCCTGGCGGACACGCTGGAGGCTCTGCTCGGCGCGATCTACCTGGAGCACGGCCTGGACAAGGCCGGCACGGTGATCCACAAACTGTTCGACCCGTTGATGGCCGAGTCGGCCGGCCGTGGCGCCGCCCTGGACTGGAAGACCAGCCTCCAGGAGCTGACCGCGGCGCTCGGGCTGGGCGTGCCGGACTACGTGATCGACGACGCCGGGCCGGACCACGCGAAGACGTTCACCGCCTGGGTGGTGGTGGCCGGCGAGCGCTACGGCGGCTCGGACGGGCGCAGCAAGAAGCAGGCCGAGCAGCGTGCCGCCGCGGCCGCGTGGCGCACCCTCACCGAGCGTGCCGAACAGGCGACGCCGCCCCCGGCCGTCGCCGGTGGCGGCCACACGGCGTGACCTCGGAGAACCATCCGGAGAGCCGCGGTTCCCTGCTCGACAAGGCCGGTGGCCTGCGGGGCCTGGCGATCGCGGCGGGCATCCTGCTCGCCACCCGCGCCGTCCAGCTGATCATGCTGGCGTGGCTGTCCGCGGTCGCCGACGACGGCCAGTCGATGCGCCAGCACCTGCTGGAGTGGGACGGCGGCTGGTTCCAGCGCGTCGCCACGGACGGCTACCCGCACGGCTACACGTACGCGGAGACCGGCGCGCTGGAGGGCAACGGCCTGGCCTTCTTCCCGGTCTTTCCGATGCTGATCCGGCTGATCACGGTGCTCGGCGTGGACTCCGGCACGGCGGCGATCGCGGTGGCCTGGCTGGCCTCGGCCGGCGCGGCGGTCGCGCTGCACCTGCTGGGTACGACGCTGCACGACCGCCGGGCGGGCTGGGCGCTGGTGGCGATCTGCTGCTCGGCGCCGGTCTCGGTGGTGCTCAGCATGGCGTACTCGGAAGGTCTGTTCCTGGCTTTTGTGGCCGGGATGCTGGCCGCCGCGCATCGCCGGGTGTGGTGGGCGGCCGGACTGCTCGGGCTGGCCGCGTCGCTGACCCGCCCGACCGGTGCCGCCGCGGCAGTCGCCCTCGCGGTGGCCGCCGTGTGTGCGTACCGGAGGGAAAGGTCCTGGCAGCCGATCGCCGCGGCCGCCGTCGCGCTGGCCGGGGTGCCCGCCTACCTGGCGTGGGTCGGCCTGCGCGTGGGCGAGCTCGACGCCTGGTTCAAGATCCAGACCGCCGGGTGGGGCACGTCCTTCGACTTCGGCGCCAGCACGGTGAGCTTTCTGGGTACGACCTTGAGCAGCGGCGACGGCTGGGTGCCGATGAGCGTCGCACTGATCCTGCTGGCCGCCCTGGCCGCGGCCGGTGTGGCGCTGGCGACCCGGCCGTGGCCGCCGCTGGTCGTCTACGGGGTGCTGGCGATGATCCTGGTGTACGGCCAGGCCGGCTTCTACCACTCCAAGCCGCGCCTGCTGCTGCCCGTACTGTTGACGCTGCTGCCCGCCGTGATGGCCGCGGCCCGCGCCCGCCCCCGGGTCGCGGTGCTGTCGATCGTCGCGTGGGCGCTCTTCGGCCTCTGGTACGGCGCGTACCTGGTCGTCGTCTGGCCCTACACGCTCTAAGGATTCCCTACACGCTCTAAGGATTGTTGTGCCCGAACTTCCCGAGGTGGAGACCGTCCGGCAGGGCCTGGCCAAGTGGGTGGCGGGCCGCACGATCGCCGGGGTCGAGGTGCACCACCCCCGCGCGATCCGCCGCCACCTGCCCGGCGACGCACACTTCATCGCGATGCTGACCGGCCGCACCATCCTCGACGTGGCCCGCCGCGGCAAATACCTGTGGCTGCCGCTGGACTCCGGCGACGCGATCATCGGCCACCTCGGGATGAGCGGCCAGCTCCTGGTCGAACCGTCCGAGAAGGAGGACGGCCCGCACCTGCGGGTCCGCTTCAGCTTCACCGACGGCGGACGCGAGCTGCGCTTCATCGACCAGCGCACGTTCGGCGGCCTGTCCGTCTCGGAGAGCGGCGCCGAACTGCCGGACGAGATCGCGCACATCGCCCGCGACCCGATCGACCCGCTCTTCGACGACGAGGTGTTCGTCGCCCGCCTGCGCGCCAAGCACACCGAGATCAAACGCGCCCTGCTCGACCAGACCCTGATCTCCGGCGTCGGCAACATCTACGCCGACGAGGCCCTGTGGCGGGCCCAGCTGCACGGCGCCCGCCCCACCGACGCCCTGACCCGCCCCGCCGTCCGCCGCCTGCTGTCCCACGTCCGCGACGTCCTCGGCGAGGCGATCGTGGCCGGCGGCACCTCCTTCGACGCGCTTTACGTCGACGTCAACGGCCAGAGCGGTTACTTCGACAGGGCCCTGCACGCGTACGGCCGGGAGGGCGAGCCCTGCGACCGCTGCGGCACCCCGATCCGCCGCGAACAGTTCATGAACCGCTCGTCGTTCAGCTGCCCGCGCTGCCAGCCGAGGCCCCGCGCCCGCCGCCCCTGACCGGGGCTCAACAGTGGTATCGGCACTGGGCAGTCTCCACCGTCTCATTGCGGAGGCGGTAGACCAGCCGGTGTTCCTCGTCGATCCGGCGTGACGACCAGCCGCTCGAGCCACCGCTGAGCAGCTCGGGCTTGCCGATGCCGTCACCTGCGGCGTCGCGTTGGATGGTGTGCTTCTTAAGCTGGCCGAGGCGCGATCGACGCCAGCGACCTCGATGCCGGGTAGTCGGGGAGGGTCAGGGCCGTCGTCGCGCGGCGGGCGTCGCGGCCCAGGAGGCCGGTGGCGGTCAGCAGCGGCGCCAGCTTGAGCAGCACGCGGTTGCGGAACCACAGCGCCCGGTCGGTCGCCGGGGCGAGGGTGGCGCCGCCGCCGTCGGCGAGGGCTTGATTCTGGCGTACGAAAGCACGGGTCTGACGCTCGTAGGCGGCGAACGCCGCGGCGGGGTCGGTCGCCGTGGCCAGCTCGCCGGCCAGGACATAGGCGCCGACCAGGGCGATGCTGGAGCCCTGCCCGGAGAAGAACGACGGCGCGTGGGCCGCGTCGCCGGCCAGTGCCACCCGGCCGCGTGACCACGCCGGCAGGTGGATCTGGCTGACCACGTCGAAGAAGACGTCGTCGGCGGTGTGCATGCCGTCGAGCAGCCGCGGCACGATCGAGCCGTCGCCGGCGAAGACCTCGGCCATCAGCGCCCGCTGCGCGGCGGCGTCGCCGAGTTCGGCCAGGGGCGGCTGGGGTCGCCGGGCCATCAGGAAGCCGTGCAGGGTGTCGGTGCAGCCGGCGGCGTAGACCGTGGCCATCCGGCCGGGCGCCGACCAGGTCAGCCCCTCGTGGGCGAGGCCGAGGTCGTTGGGGATGGTGAAACCGGCGAAGCAGTAGCCGAGGTAGCGGTTGAACGGCTCCTCGGGGCCCATGATCAGCCGGCGGGTGTTGGAGTGCAGGCCGTCGGCGCCGATCACCACGTCGAAGTCGCGGGCGGCGCCGGAGCGGAAGGTGACCGCGACGCCGTCGCCGTGGTCCTCGAGTGTGGCGATGGAGTCGTTGAAGATCCACTCGACGTCGTCGCGGACGGCGTCGTAGAGGACCGTGGTGAGGGCGCCGCGGGGGAGCTCGATGTCGCGGCCCTCGACGCCGCCGGTGATCTCCTCGGGCTTGATGCCGCCGGCGACCTTGCCGTCGGGGGCGAGGAAGGTGAGCCGCCGCGTGTTGATGTGCGCGGCGCGCACCTGGGGCAGGACGCCCATCCGGTCGAGGACGCCGAGGGCGGTGCCGCGGACGTCGATCGGGTAGCCGCCGCCGCGGACGGCCGGCGCCTTCTCGACGACGGTCACGTCCCAGCCGTAGCGGTGCAACCAGTAGGCCAGTGTGGGGCCGGCGATGCTCGCGCCGGAGATGAGTGCCTTCATGGCTCCTACACTACACCGTGCAGTGTAGTTCCGGTAAGCTGGTCGTGTGCCAAGCCCTTCCAAGGCGCTGCGCGAGGGGTCGGCCGTCAAGCGGGCGGCCATCCTGACGGCGGCGCGCGAGCTCTTCCTGTCCGACGGCTTCGACCGGACCAGCGTGGACGCCGTGTCCGCGCGCGCGGGTGTGTCCAAGCGGACCGTGTACGACTACTTCGGCGACAAGCAGACGCTGCTGCAGGCCGTGGTCGCGGACATCTCGGACTCGCTGGTCGGCATGGTTCGCCGGACCATCGCCGGGTCGCTGAGCGGCATCACCGACCCGGGGCAACTGGAGGACGCGTTCGTCGGCTTCTCCATGCGGATCGTCACCGACATGCTCGGCTCCGCGGACTACACCACGCTGATCAAGCTGCTCGGCGGCGAGCGGCACCTGGCGGAAGCGCCGTTCGCCGACGCGCCCGAGGACGCGCTCGGCGAGCAACTGGCCGCCCTGACACAGGCCGGGCTGCTCGCCACGCCCGACCCGCGGCTGGCCGCCGACCATCTGATCGCGCTGACCTTCGGCGTGGTGCTGAACCGGCAGGGCGCCATGCCGGTCGCCGGCGACGACCGGGTCCGCCCGCTCGTCGTCGAAGGCGTGCGGGCGTTCCTCCGCGCCTACTCGGCGTAGGCCGGGGCCGGGACCGGCGCCGCGTCGGTGGCGAGGCCGAAACCGGCGCCCCGGCGGCCCATCAGGCGGCGGGCCGCGGTCAGCAGAGCCGTCGGCACACCGTGCACCAGATGCCCGTCGCCGGGCAGCACGCCGTCGCCGTCCCAGCCCTGGTACGCGTCCCACGGTCCGTCGAAGGTGCAGATCCGGACGCCCAGGTCCCGGTAGAGCGGGTGCGTCGGCACGCCCGGATTGAGCACCACGCGGTGCAGGCCGCGCCGGGCCGCCAGGCGCACCATCAGCGCCACCGGGCCCACGCCGCCCTCCCCGGCCGGCGCCCGGTCCAGGAACAGGCCCTCGGCGCCGTCCTCGCGCCAGGCGTCCACATCGGCCAGCACGTCCGCCAGGGAGCGTCCGCCCCAGTCCAGATCGACGCGCCCGAGCATCTGGTGCATCGAGCGGCGGCCGGGACGGGCCTGGACGATCCAGGTGTCGGTGTCCAGGGCGAGGTCGGCGGACGGGTGGGCGTACGGGGGGAAGAGGGTTTTCACGAAGGCCTCCGTTGATCGGCTGAGGTGTGCGCCACCAGCAGCAACCCGAGAAGGTGGGTCGCGGCGAGCACGGCGACGACGGCCGGCAGCGGCGCGAGGGACGGGGCGGGCAGGAGCGGCAGTGTCAGGATGGCCAACGGCACAGCGGCCGCCAGGGACGCGGCGGTCGCGGTACGGCGGCGCGCGGCCAGCAGGAAGGTGATCGCGAGGAGGCCGCCGAGCAGCGTCCCGGCCGCCAGCGCCAGCACGCCGATCCGAGCCTGAGCAGGCACGCGGTACGCGGCGGCGGTCAGCGCGATCCCGGCGGCCAGCGGTGGCAGCAGCGCGGACACCGTGGTCACCGCCACACTGCGGACGTGCCGGCGGTAGTCCCGTTCGCTCTCCGCCAGGTCCAGCCCGGCCTCCATCTCGTGCAGATGCCAGCCGATCAGCGTCTCCAGCGCCGGCACCGCGAGCAGCAGCGGCAGCACCGCCAGCGCCAGCGCCACGGTCGGTCCGGCATGCCACATCAGCACCGCCGTACCGGCCTGGCCCGCGCCGAGGACCAGATGTCCTGCGCCACGCCAGATCGCGCCCCGCCGCAGCCGCGGCCGCCCCGGCACCCGTCGCATGATCACCGGCCGGTAGGCGCGCACCGCCGCCACCACGATCGCGGCCGGCAGCAGCGTCCCCAGTGGCAGGTCGGCCGCCCAGCCGTCGCCCAGCACCGCGGCCACGCTGAGCGCCCCCAGCAACCAGCAGGGCAAGGACCAACGCACAACATCGGCTTCGGTACGCGTGACAAGCGCCGCCGTGACCGTCGCCAGGGTGGCCAGCCCGCCCAGCCCGACGGTGAGCGCGAGCCCCCTCGACCCGCCGAGCAGCGCGTCGGGCGCCACCCACACGAGCGCGCCCCAGATCCCGGCCACCGTGAGGAACCCGCCACCGACCAGCCGGGCGGCCGGCGCCGCGCCCGCGTTCCGCGCCACCTCGGCGCCCACACTGGTCAGCGCCTGCGCCGCGCTCCAGCCGAGCAGCGCCAGGACGGCCGGGACCAGCCATCCGAGCCGGGCGAAGACCGGAACACCGGCGACCGCGACGCTGAGCGGCCCGAGGTAGAGCGCGCAGCGGACGAACGCCGCCCCGAAGTACGGCCGTTTGGCCGGGGCCCGGCGCGCCCCGCGCTGGATCCGCCGCTGCTCCAGATGCGTGAGGACGGAGACCCCGACCCCGTGCAGCGACATCCCGTATCGCCGCCGCGCCTCCTCGTCGTCGTCGAGACCGTGCTGTCCGATCTCCGCGACGACGTCGGAGGCGTCCACGATGTCGTCGCCCAGCCGCTCGGCCAGGCCGACCACCGACTCGGGTTCGGGTTCGGGCTCCTCGTCGGACACCGCCTCGCCGGGTTCCTTCGGCTCGGGCGTCGCCGCGTCGGCCACGGACGGGGGCCAGGACCATCTGCCGTCGGGTGCGGGCTCGGCCGCCGCCATCCTGCCGGCATCGGCCACCGGCAACACGGTGACCGCCTCCGGATCGTGCAGTTCGACGGGGCCGGCCACCGCGGGGACGGCAGCCGGTGGGGTGGCCACTGACGGGGTTGCCACTGACGGGGTGGCGGCTGAAGAGGTGCCTGGGCGCGGCCACAACGCCGGCATCCCGTCGTCGTCGAGGCCGATCCGGTCGTCGTCCCGGGACAGGCTGCCGAAGTCCTTCTCGCCCTGCCGGACCCCGCCGGCCAGGGCCACCCGATGGTCGTCGTCCCAGGCCGACTCCATCCATCCGTCCGGCGCCACCGCGGGAGCGGCTGATGCCGGCAGCGCCACGGCGGGAGCAACCGGCGCCGGGGGCGGCACCCGCTCGATGGCACGTTCGGCCTCCACGGCGGCCAGGTGCTCGGCCAGGAGGCTGCCCAGGCTGCGACCGTCGCGGCGCTCCTCCGACGGGACGCCGGAGGTCGGGAACGCCTGATCAGGGTGGGGTGGTGAGAGAGTCATGAATCCTCCCGGACCAGCCAGCGCAGGGTGGCCGGCGGTTCGGCTCGCGGGGCCGGCACCGACAGCGCCAGCTCGAAGGCCGGTGCGGGCGGTGGCGCGGACAGGTCGGTGTAGAGGGCGCGGTAGGCCCGGACCACCCGGTCGGTGGTGAAGTGGGTCAGCGCGCGCCGCCGGGCGGCCTCGCCCAGCGACCGTCGCCGGGCCGGCGCCCGCAGCAGCTCGATCACGGAGCGGGCCAGGTCCGCCGGGTCATCGGGCCGGACCAGCACGCCGGTGTCGCCGAGCGTCTCGGCGGCCGGTCCGAGGTCCACGCCGACCACGGCCCGGCCGGACATCATGGCCTCGATCAGCCGGTACGGCGGGTCGGCCGGCCCGGGCAGGTGCACGGCGATCTGGCCGGCCGCGTACCGGTCGCTCGGATCGGCCGGCAGCGGGTGGAGCCGGACCGCCCGGCCCAGCCCGCTGCGCTCGACCGCCTCGGCGGCGTGGTCCTCGTGCGCCGCGGTGACCCCGACCAGGTGCAGCACGGTGCCGGGTACCTGGGCGACCACGACGCCGAACGCCTCCAGCAGGTGGCCCAGCCCGCTGTCCGGCCCGCCGCTTCCGGCCCAGACCACGGCATGGTCGGCGGCGGCCGTCTCGTACGCGGCGCCGAAGCCGCCGGGGTCCACGCCGGCCGGCACCGACACCAGGCGGGACGGGCGGGCGCCGTGCTTGAGCGCCCAGCCGTGGTGGTACGCGCTCAGCGGCGCGATCAGTTCCGCCTCGGCGTATCCGGTGCGAGCGACCGACCGCCGGAACCGCCGCAGCACCGTGCGTACCGCCGGCGACAGCCGTTCCTCGGCCGGCCGCGCCCGGGCCACCGGCGCCCGAGCCTCGGTGAGCAGCAGCGGCGTGCCGGTGCGCCAGCGCCCGGACAGCGCGGCCAGCAGCGGCGTGGTTCCGCCGACGCAGTGCACCAGGTCGGCGACCGATGGCTGGACGGCCAGCGTCCGGGCCGCGTGCCGCAGCAGGGTGGCGGCGGTGCGCGCGTCGCGGACGCTGAGGCGGGGCAGCGGCAGCCGATCGTTCGCGGTCATCCGCTGCCCGGTGCGCCAGGCGTCCAGCAGCACGTCGGCGAGCGCGACCCCGGCAAGCGGCGACCCGGTGTCCTCGGGAAGCTCGTCGATCATGACGGCGAGCCGGCGCAGCCCGTCGGCGAACATCTGGTCGGCGTTCTCCTGCTCGCCGAGCAGGCCGCGGCAGAGCAGGACGGCGGCGGTGGTCGCTCCGTCGTCGGCCGGACCGGCCCGGCGTCGCTCCGGCGTCTGCGGGACGACCGCGCGCGCCGTTCGCACGTTCCGGGGCAACGGGTACGCGGGACCGCCCGCCGGTTCCCGGTCCACGACGGTGAGCAGGTCGAAGGTGACCTCGGGCAGCCCTTCGACGATCGTCCGGCACCAGCCGCCGAGCGCGTCACGGCGAAACGGATACCCACCACCGGTGAGCAGACAGATGCGCATGCGCGGCACTCAGGTCGATGCGGGGGTCGGCAATATCACGCAGGGCGCAACGACGCAGCGGCGAAAAGTTACGGGAACGTGTCGGTTAGGCGACACAATTCGGACTGTTTGTCCGATTAATGCCGATTCAGCTGCGGCCGAAGATCTGGCCCCACACGATCGATCCGTCGCCGGCCTTGACCGCACCGACCCCGATCGCCTTGAACGAGCAGTTGAGGATGTTGGCCCGGTGCCCCTCGGAGTTCATCCACGAGTTCATGACGTCGGCCGCGTCCCGCTGTCCCCGCGCCACGTTCTCACCGCCCGGGTCGTCGTACCCCTGCGCCTTGGCCCGGTCGACGAACGACCGCCCGTCGTCGCTGACGTGGCTGATGTAGAGATCACCGTGCGTGCCCAGTTCGGTGACGTGCAGGCGCATCGCCGTCCGCAACCGGGTGTTGAGCTCGACCGCGCCGCAGCCGGCCTTGTCCCGCTCGACGTTGGTGAGCCGGATGACCTCGTTCTCCTGGCCGGTGAGCCCGGGCGCGACCTTGACCTTGGTGGTCACCGCGGGCTTCCTGGTGGTCGGCTGGATCGTGGGCTTCCTGGTGACCTTGGGACTGGCCGGCGTCTTGACCTTGGGGGCTGTCTTGCCCGTGGTTGCCGGTGCCGCGGACGACGTCACCGGCGCCGGAACCGCCCGGACGCCGGGTGCCCCGCCACCGGCACCCGGCGCCAAGGCGTCGGCACCGGGTCCGGCCGCCTCGAGAGGCATGCCCTTGCCGGTGACGCTCTGCGGAAGAAGCGCGGCGCCGCCACCGAAGGCGGCCACGAGCGCGATCACGGTGATGCCGAGGGCGACGGGGGCGGGCGGTGGCGTGCGCCGTCCGCGATGCCGTCCGGTGCCTTCGCTGACGGCGATCGGCTGGTACAACGCGTTTCCTCCGGTTGACTGCCCGCGAGCGACGGGCGAGCTGAGAGATCGAGAGGACTCGACCTCGGAGACCGTAGGGCGCGAAAAACCAGGGAGGCCAGGCAGCTAAGGCAAAGATAAGTCTGTCGAAAGGCTCCCGGGGTGGCGAGATTCACTGCCGAACCGCAGGCCGACCCCGTGCTCTCGGCTTGACGCAGCGTGCGTCTGCGCGGACTATGGAGGAGTCGCCAGTCGCGCCCATCCGTGTCCGGGTAACCCCTGGACATGCGGGATCCGCACCTAAAGCTCACGTTTCCAGGTGCGGGATTCTGTGCTCACGCGTGCCCGTGAGCTCGGGTCGGCCCCGTGCTGGGCGCCGGGCGGCCGGCCGTTCCCGGCATCACTTTCACATAGAGACACGAAGTCTCACTAGGAGTTCATGATGGCGAAGGCCCTCTTCGGCCACGTAGGTGCGGCGCCCGATCGGCGCCTGATCGACGAGGTCACCCGACTGCGTTCCCGGGTGCAGGCTCTGGAGTTCGAGGTCACCCGCCTCCGGGCGGAAAACGATCGTCTCGCGGCGGCGGCCGCGGAGGCAGACGATTTCGCGCGGCTCACCGAGCCCGCGCTGACCTGAGTAGTCCTTGAGTAAGTGGGGCCGCACCGGCCCCACCCGCACCACCCCCCGAACAGCGCGCCTCCACTGAAGTGGCGGCGCGCATTCTTTTGCCCCGCCCGCTTGTCAAAATCGGCCCTCGACGCGCCGAAGCCGGAGGTCGCAGCCACGGGCGGGTAGCCTGCACCCCAAGCAGACGACAACCGACCCTCGGAGATCCGTGCACCTCAAGAGCCTGACGGTCAAGGGCTTCAAGTCCTTCGCCTCCGCCACGACGTTGCGGCTGGAGCCGGGCATCACCTGCGTGGTGGGCCCCAACGGCTCCGGCAAGTCCAACGTCGTCGACGCCATCGCCTGGGTTCTCGGTGAGCAGGGGGCCAAGGCCCTGCGCGGCGGCAAGATGGAGGACGTGATCTTCGCCGGCACGTCCGGCCGGGCGCCGCTCGGGCGCGCCGAGGTGACGCTCACGATCGACAACAACGACGGCGCTCTGCCCATCGACTACACCGAGGTGTCGATCACCCGCCGGATGTTCCGCTCCGGCGAGAGCGAGTACGAGATCAACGGCAACTCCTGCCGTCTGCTGGACATCCAGGAGCTGCTCAGCGACTCCGGCATCGGCCGTGAGATGCACATCATCGTCGGCCAGGGCCGGCTGGACGCCATGCTGCACGCCAAGCCGGAGGACCGGCGCTCGTTCATCGAGGAGGCGGCCGGCGTCCTCAAGCATCGCAAGCGGAAAGAAAAGGCCGTCCGCAAGCTCGACGCGATGCAGACCAACCTCAACCGCCTCAACGACCTCACCGCCGAGCTGCGCCGCCAGCTCAAGCCGCTGGGCAAGCAGGCCGAGGTGGCCCGGCGCGCGGCCGGCATCCAGGCCGACCTGCGCGACGCCCGGCTCCGGCTGCTCGCCGACGACCTGCACACGCTGCGCACCACGCTGGACAAAGAGATCGCCGACGAGTCGTCGATGCGCGAGCGCCGCCAGCAGGTCGAGGCGGAGAACCGCGAGGTGCAGCGCTGGCTGGCCGACCTGGAGTCCGCGCACGCCGAGGACGCGCCGCTGCTCCAGGCCGCGCAGGACACCTGGTACAAACTGTCCGCCCTGCAGGAACGCTTCCGGTCCACCGAGCAGCTGGCCGGCGAGCGTCTGCGGCACCTGTCCGCGGCGCCCGAGGACGAACGCCCCGGCCGCGACCCCGAGCAGCTCGTCGCCGAGGCCGAGCGGGTCCGCGAGCAGGAGGAGGAGCTGCGCGAGGCGCTGACCGAGGACCAGATGCGCCTGGCCGAGGCCGTCGAACATCGGCAGGAGCTGGAACGACAGCTGGCCGCGGCGGAGAACGCCCTGCGTACGGCCGCGAAAGCGATCGCCGACCGGCGTGAGGGCCTCGCCAAGCTGACCGGGCAGGTGAACGCGTCCCGCGCCCGGGCGAGCAGTGCCGGCGAGGAGATCGAGAGGCTCGCCGCCGCCCACACCGACGCGCTCCAGCGGGCGGACGCCGCCCAGGCCGCCGTCGACGAGGTGTCCGCCGAGTCGACCGAGGCCGACCGGGACAACGCCGACCTGGACGCCCGGCACGACGAGGCGGTGGCCGCGCACGACCGGGCCGCCGCGGTGGTCAAGGAGCTCTCCGACGCCGAGCGCGCCGCCGAGAAGGACGCGGCCAGCTGGAAGGCGCGCGAGGAAGCGCTCGCGCTCGGACTCAAGCGCAAGGACGGCGCCGGGGCGTTGCTCGGCAAGGCCGACCAGGTGCCGGGCCTGCTGGGCAGCCTCGCCTCGATGCTGACCGTCCGGCCCGGGCACGAGGCGGCGCTGGCCGCGGCGCTGGGCAGCCTGGCCGACGCGGTCGCGCTGGCCGGTGTCGACGAGGCCGTCGAGGCGATGCGTACGCTCAAGATCGCCGACGCCGGCCGGGCCGCGCTGGTGGTCGGCGGTCCCGCCGCGCCCGGCATGCAGGGGTCACTCGACTCGCTGCGGCCCGCCCTGCCGGACGGCGCCGTCTGGGCGCCCGACGTCATCGGATGCCCCGACTCGATCCGCCCCGCGCTCAACCGCACCCTGCGCGACGTGGTGCTGGTGCCCGACCTGGCCGCGGCGACCGCGCTGGTGGCGAGCAACCCCGAGCTGCGCGCGGTCACCCCGGACGGCGACGTGCTCGGGGCGTACTCGGCGGCCGGCGGCTCCGGTAAGCAGACCAGCTACATCGAGGTGCAGGCCGCGGTCGACGAGGCCAAGGCCAACCGGGCGGACGCCGAGGAGAGCATCGGCGTCCTGAAGGACCAGCTGGCCGAGGCCCGCGGCGTGGTGGCCGACCACAAGGAGCGCGTCAACGTGGCGGCCGCGGCGAAGCGTGCCGCGGAAGGCGAGCGCAACGCCGCCGCCCGCCGCCTGGCCGAGCTCGGCGCGGCGGCACGCTCGGCGAAGGCGGAGACCGAGCGGCTGGGCGCCGCGCGGCAGAAGGCCGAGGCCGCCCGCGACCGGGACCTGGCCGGGCTGGACGAGCTCGAGGAGCGCCTGCGCCTGGCCGAGGACTCGCCGATCGACGAGGAGCCGTCCACCGAGGACCGCGACATGCTGGCCGGCATGGTTCCGCAGGCCCGGCAGAACGAGATGGAGGTGCGGCTGGCCGTCCGTACCGCCGAGGAGCGGGTCGCGTCGATCTCCGGCCGCGCCGACTCCCTGCTCCGGCAGGCCAACCAGGAGAAGCAGGCCCGGGAGCGGGCCGCCGCCCGTCGGGCCGCACGGGCCCGCGGCGCCGAGATCGCCAAGGCCGTCGCGATCGGCGCCGCCCAGGCGATGCGCCGGGTCGCGGTCTCCCTGGAGGCCGCGGTCGAGGCGAGAGACGAACTGGCCCGGGCGCGCACCGCCCGCGAGGCCGAGCTGCAGGAGGTCCGCGCCAGCGCGAAGCGCCTGGTGTCCGAGCTGGAACGGCTCACCAACGAGGTGCACCGCGACGAGGTGGCCCGGGCCGAGCAGCGGATGCGCATCGAGCAGCTGGAGGCCAAGGCCGCCGAGGACTTCTCGCTCGACGTGGACACCCTGGTCGGCGAGTACGGCCCGGACCAGTGGGTGCCGCCGACACAGGTGGAGGTGAACGCCGCGGAGAGCGCCGGCGAGCCCGCCCCCGAGCCGGTGCCCTACCACCGGCCGACCCAGGAGAAGCGGGCCAACAAGGCGGAACGCGAGCTCGCCCTGCTGGGCAAGGTCAACCCGCTGGCGCTGGAGGAGTTCGCCGCGCTGGAGGAGCGCTTCAAGTTCCTCTCCGACCAGCTCGAGGACCTGCGGGCCACCCGCAAGGACCTGCTCACCGTGGTCAAGGACGTGGACGACCGGATCCTCGAGGTCTTCACGTCGGCCTTCGAGGACACCGCCCGCGAGTTCGAGTCCGTCTTCCAGGTGCTCTTCCCCGGCGGTGAGGGCCGCCTCGTGCTGACCGACCCCGAGGACATGCTGACCACCGGCGTCGAGGTCGAGGCGCGTCCGCCGGGCAAGAAGATCAAGCGCCTGTCGCTGCTCTCCGGCGGCGAACGCTCGCTGACCGCGGTGGCCATGCTGGTCGCGATCTTCCGGGCCCGCCCCTCGCCGTTCTACATCATGGACGAGGTCGAGGCCGCCCTGGACGACGTCAACCTCGGCCGCCTGATTACGCTCTTCCAGCAGTTGCGGGAGAAGAGCCAGCTGCTGATCATCACGCACCAGAAGCGCACCATGGAGGTCGCCGACGCCCTGTACGGCGTCACCATGCGCGCCGGTGTGACCCAGGTGATCAGCCAGCGCCTGAATCGAGACGCGGAGGAATAAGCACAGTGCATCGCCAGCCGGCCCGGGCCTTGCTCATCGACCTGGACGGCGTGCTGCGCCACTGGGATCCCGCCGTCCCCGCGGCGGTCGAGTCGCGTTACGGCCTCGAGCCCGGCGCGCTGCTCAGCACGGCGATGGTGTGGGAGCTCTACCGGCCCGCCGTGGCAGGCGAGATCACCGACGCACAGTGGATGGAACTGGTCGCGTCCCGGCTCCCGCTCCCGCCCGCCGACGCGGCCGAGGCTGTGGCGCAGTGGCAGTCCCACCGCGGTTCGGTGGATCAGGAGCTTCTCGATTTCGTACGCGAGGTGCGAGCCGCCGGCCGTCCGGTCGGCCTGGCCACCAACGCCACCGACCGGCTCCGTGCCGACCTGGAGTCACTCGGCCTGACCGACGAGTTCGACGTGATCCTCAGCTCCTGGGAGCTGAAGATCCACAAGCCGGTCCCCGAGTTCTTCGCCAAGGCCGCCGAGGCCCTGGCGACCGAGCCCCCGTGGGTGATGGTCGTGGACGACGACGACCGCACGATCCGCGCCGCCCGGGCCGCCAAGATGATCGCCTTCCGCTGGACCGAGCGCCGCGACTTCGCCTACCTGCGCCCTGCCCTCGGCCTCTAGTCGCCTTCCGGGGTGATGGCCTTCTCGCCCAGGCCCCCGGGGTGCCCGCTTGGTGGTGGTGTTGTCGTCGCTTGCGTTGGTTGTGGGGTTGGGCTGGTTGCCGGGCGCTCGGGGTGCCCGCTTGGTGGTGTTGCCGGTTACTCGTGCGGGCGCGGCGGCCGGTTACTCGTGCGGGCGCGGTGGGCGGCTACTCGCCGGTGGTGCCGTCGATGCGTTCGCGGAGGAGGTCGGCGTGGCCGTTGTGGCGGGCGTACTCCTCGATCAGGTGCAGGTAGACCCAGCGGACGTTGAAGGTGGTGTCGTTGCGGGTGAAGGTCTGGTCCAAGGGGAGGCCGGCCGCCGTGGCGCGGACGCTGTCGAGTTCGGCCAGGTAGGTCGCGAAGTCGGCCTCGGCGTCCGCGTCGCCGACGTCGTCGAAGTCGCCGTCGGGGTTGGCCTCCGAGCAGTAGAACGGGTCGAGTTTCTCGCCGGCCGCGCTGTTGCGGAACCAGCCTCGCTCGACCTCGGTCAGGTGCCGGATCAGGCCCAGCAGGGACATGCTGGACGGATCGGTCGCGTGTTGCTTGAGCTGCTCGGCGGTCAGGCCGGCGCACTTGGTCAGCAGGGTGGCGCGGTGGAACTCGAGCATGCTTTCGAGCATCGTGCGCTCGTCGCCGGCCTTGGCCTTGTGCTGCCGGTCCACGGCCGGTGCCGTCCAGTTGGTCATGACCTGAAGCCTAAGCCGACCTCAGTCGCCGGTCACTCCGTCGAGGCGTTCGCGGAGGAAATCCGCATGGCCGTTGTGGCGGGCGTACTCCTCGATCATGTGGAGGTAGACCCAGCGGAGGCTGATCGCCGGCACCCGGCTCGTGGCGAACTCGTGTTCCAGCGGCAGCCCGGCAGCCGCCTGCCGGGCAAGGCCGACCTCCGCACGGAAGGTGCCGAAGTCGGACTCGGCATCGGCGTCCTCCACGTCGTCGAAGTCGCCGTCCGGATTGGCCTCGGAGCAGAACAGCATGCCCACGTCCTGGCCGGCGGAGCGGGTGCGGAACCAGCTGCGCTCCACCTCGGCCATGTGCCGGACGAGGCCCAGCAGGGTCAGGTTGGACGGCTCGACGGCCGCCTTCTTGAGCTGGCCGGCGGTCAGGCCGGCGCATTTGCTCAGCAGGGTGAGCCGATGCCAGTCGAGCCAGCCCTCGAGCATCGCGCGCTCGTCACCGGTCATCGGTTCGGACTGTCGATCCACGGCAGGTGCGGTCCAGGTAGTCATCGAGACCCATCCTGCCGGGTGACACAGGCGGCGGCGACCGATATTCACGGCCGCAGTTCGACCGTCGCCACCTCGAAGAGTTCGCCGTCCGGACTCGTACCCTCGATCGTCATCTCGGCGTGCGCACCGCGATGCCGCAGCGTGCTCACCGCGTTGCCGAAGTAGGGCCCGGCCAGGCGCTGCCAGCGCAGCGGCGCCTCGGGCACGCCGGCCTTTTCCGCCATCGTGCGGGTGACCCTCGCCGCGGCGCGCGACCAGCTGAAACGCATCAGCGGGCGCATGAAGGCCGGCACCTGGTTGTGGATGGGCGAGCAGGTGAGCTGGTGGACGGGAGTGGTCACGCCCGGGCCCAGGTCGGCTTTCGCCACGTATGAGTGGTGCACGTCACCGGAGAGCACGCTGATCGTCTCGGGCGCGCGGTAGGCGCCGCTGAGCCCGACCCGGTGCGTCGGCGAACCGTCGCCACCCTCGCCCAGCCGCCGGAACAGCTCGGTCAGCGCCTCGAAGGACTTCCGGAACGCCGCCCAGTGCTCCAGGTCGACCATCCGGCGCAGGCGCTCGGCGTTCCCGGCGCGGCGGCGGCTGGGCGCGTCGGCACTCTGTTCGTTCCACGCCTCGACATTGTGGATCGCCGGCGGCATCAGCCACGGCAGCGACGAGCCGACGACCAGGTGGTCGTAGTCGCCGTGCGCCTGGTCGACGAACCAGTTCCACTCCTGCGCCGGCAGCATCTCGCGCCCGCCCCGGACCAGGACGCGGTTGCAGCGGTTGTCCAGCATCACCAGGCGGGTGCGACCCAGATCAAGGGCAAAACTCCATTGGTACGGCCGGTCGGTGTTGTCCGCCGACTCCGGCCGGTCCACCGCCAGCCCGAAGTCGTGCAGCAGGTCGGTGGCGTCGTCGACGGTCGTCACCTTGTGCAGCAGCGGGTCGGCGGCGAGCTGGTCGGGGCTGAGGTTGCCCAGGTGCTGGTAGACCCAGTACGACGCCAGGCCGGCCGAGATCCGCTCCCGCCACCAGCCCTGCTCGTTCATCTCCTCGCGCCACGACGACGACGTGTTCCAGTCGTCGATGATCTCGTGGTCGTCGAAGATCATCACGCTGGGCACGGTGGCGAAGAGCCAGCGCACCTCGGGGTCGCGCCACGACTCCAGGTAGAGCTTCGTGTACTCGTCGAAGGAGACCACCTCGTCGTCCGGGCCGTGGTAGCCGGCCGCGCGGCGGCGCTTCAGGAACTTCCTGATCTTGGCGGTGGGCTTGTCCGCGTACACCTGGTCGCCGAGCAGCACGATCAGGTCCGGGCGCAGGTCCGGGTCCTGTGGATCGGTCATCAGGCGGCGGGCGTACGCGTCCAGCGCGTCCGGTGGCAGCTTGCGGGCGGTGGCGTGCGGGGTGGCCTCGCGGCACGACCCGAAGATCAGCCGCACCGGGTGCTCGGCGTCGTCGGCCGGCCGGGTGCGGATGAAGGACGGCGGGTACGGCGAGTCGGCCAGCGGCCACACCTCGCGCCCGTCGAGCGTCACCCGGTAGGGGTGGTCGGCGTCCGGGAGCAGGTCCTCGACCACCACGATCGCGTAGTGGTGGCCGTACGCGGAAAAGGTCTGCGCGGAGCCGGCGGCCCCGCCCTCGGCCTCGACCCGCACGAACGTGGGCTCTGTGGTCTCCACCCAGACGGTCGCGCGGGCACCCACGACGCGTCGGAGGACAGGCCCGATGAGGAGGTGCGCCGTCACGGGCACAGTCTCCCTACGGATCTTGATTTCCGCCAGCGGGCGATCGGGTCGCTTCCCGGGCGAACACGTCGCGGACACCCTCCAGGTACCGGACGACCACGGCGAGTTCCGGCGCGGTCAGGTCCGCCTCGAGATCGGCCAGGGAACGCAGGCCCGGACTCAGCTGCCGGAGCAGCTCGGCGCGTCCCCCGGCCGTGACGTGCACCTCCAGCCGGCGCCGGTCGGTCGGGTGCGGCCGGCGTTCGACGTGGCCGCGGCGTTCGAGCCGGTCGACGATGCCGGTGGAGGCGGCGGTGCTCACCTCGAGCCGCCGGGCCAGCTCGCTGGGTGTCGACACGCCGTCGATCAGGTGCTCCAGCGTGTCCAGCTCGGTCTCGCTGAGGCCGGTACGCCGGGTGAGGGTCCGGCGCAGCCGCACCGCCTCGTCGACCAGTTGCCGGACGGCGCTCATGGCAGGCGGCGGGTCGGTGAACTCGTCCATAACCTTTCACCTACTTAGTTGCTAAGCTGATTAGCGATATTACTTCATGGAAGGAACAGCCGTCATGCAAACACGCGGAGCAGTCCTGGTCTCCGGCGCGGGTGTCGCCGGCACCACCGTCGCCCACTGGCTGCACCACCACGGCTGGGACGTGACGGTGGTCGAGCGGGCCCCGTCGCTGCGCGCCACCGGCCAGAACATCGACGTCCGGGGAGCCGGACGCGAGGTGATCCGGCGGATGGGCCTGGAGGAACGCATCGCCCGGTCCGGGACGGGCGAGGTCGGCACCCGGTTCGTCGACCGGTCGGGCCGTGCGGTCGCCGAGTTCCCGGCCGGGTCGGGGGACACCGCCGGCGCCACGGCCGAGGTGGAGATCCTCCGCGGCCAGCTGGTCGCCACCCTGGACGAGCTCGTCGAGGGCCGGGTCGAGCACGTCTACGGCGACAGCATCACCGAGGTCACCCAGGACGACGCCGGCGTCGACGTCACCTTCGAGCACGCGTCGCCGCGGCACTTCGACCTGCTCGTCGTCGCCGAAGGCATCCGGTCCCGCACACGCGAGCTGATCTTCGGCGCCGAGGCGCGGATCCGGGACCTCGGTCAGTACGTCGCCTACGGCGCCATCCCGCGGACCGCGGACGACGACGACTGGTGGCGCTGGATGGTGGCCGGCCGGGGCCGGGCGGTGATGCTGCGCCCCGACAACGTCGGCACCACCCGGGCGTCGCTGGCCTTCCTCGGACCGCTCGAGGGGCTGGAGCGGCTCGAACCGGCACGCCAGATCGAACGCCTCCGTGAGGTCTTCGCCGACATCGTCTGGCAGGCGCCGCGCATCCTGGATTCGCTCGCGGCCGACCACGGCGACTTCTACCTGGACCGGGTCGCGCAGATGTACGCGCCCGCCTGGTCGCGCGGCCGGATCGCGCTGGTCGGCGACGCGGCCTACTGCGCCTCGCCGATCAGCGGCATGGGTACGAGCCTCGCGCTGACCGGCGCGTACGTCCTCGCCGGGGAACTCTCCGCCCGGCCGGAGCACGGCGCGGCGCTGAGCTCGTACGAAGCCCTGATGCGGCCGTACGTCCGCAAGGCGCAGCAACTACCGCCGGGCGCGCCCCGCATCGCCAACCCGTTCAGCCGGCACGGCGTGGCCGCGTTCACCACCGGCCTGCGCCTCGCCGCGTCCCGGCCGGGGCGTGTACTGGGCGGCCGGCTCTTCACCCCACCGGCCGACGAGATCGCCCTGCCCGCCTACGCGGTTCCGGAACGCGCTTAGCGGTTCCGGAGCACGGGGATCTCCCGGATCATCGCGGCACCGAGGGCCTCACTCAGGATGCCCCTCGGTCGCCGGGGCGGCCCGCACGTGATCGTCTCGGTCGGTGTGACGATCACGTCGACGCTGAAGTCGTGCTCCGCCTCGGGCAGCTCGGCATCCACGACCTGAAGCTGATGGACGGTCGTGACGATCGTTGTCTGCGGCCCGACGAGCCCGGCCTCCGTCAGCAACGCCACCTCGATGTCCGAGTAGCCCGCGCCCTTGCCCACCCTGACTCCTCGCCGGTTGACCGCCACGCTGCCGCACACGACCAGATCGACCGGCCGCATCTCGTCGGGCCCGACCTTCGGTGAGTCTGTGGCCGCCCCGTCGCTCGTGGCCGCGTCATCAAAACTCAGGTTCGAGACTGTCGGGTCGACCATGAAGAACGGCTTGAGGGAAGCCAACCTGGGTACGGCCATGTAAAGGAGCTTGCCGTCCCGCAGCGCACGAAGGCGCACCGGAAACTGAGCCCGATCGGGATTGGCTTTGACAACCCGAGCGTGCCGCCACACGTCCAGTTCGCCGAGCCGTGCAGACGTTTGCTCGGCTCCTTCGAAGGCGGGGATGTGGCCGTGAACGCCGAGCGGTGCGGCGTTTTCCCGCTCCAGGATCGTCCATACCTTCTCCCGGGCGGCCCGCTTGGCGCGAGCGATGTCAGAAGCCGGCATTGTCTCCCGCCTTCCAGGCCGCGGTCATCAGGGCGAGCAGCCGGTCGTTGACATCCTGGACGGCTGGCTCGTTACGCCACGGCCGTAGTTCGCGAGCGGCGGTGAAGACCACATTGAGGCCGCCCCCGCCTCGGTTCTGTTCCAGTACGCCGATCGCTGCGTGCAGGCGGCCGGCAGCGGTGTCGATGTTGCGGCGGCGGATGCTCGCGATCGCCAAATTGCCCAGCAGGATGGCAGTCGCCTTCTTGCGTTCGTGGAGCATCTCGCAGGTCCGTTCGAGGATCGCCTCGGCCCTGTCCGGCTTATCGAGATGCAGCCAGCAGGAGCCTGCCAATCGGCCGTGCTGGCTGGGGCAGAAGAGCAATGCCGCCGGGTCGTCCGGCGTGACGGCGGCGAAGTGCACCTCCGCCGCGCCCAGGGACTCGTCGCAGCTCCGCGCGTCGCCGAGCATGGCGTGGGCCTCATCGACGTGAAGGAGGGCGAGTCCGGCGACGACATGGCTGTCGTGCCGGCTGGCCAGGGCCGCCCGATGGGCAAGCGCCAAACCGACCTCTGGGCGGCCCTCCCCATACAAGGCGATGAAGCTCTTACGCAGCTCGGCGTTGCCCTCGGCGACGCCGTCCCGTGTGTGGTGCGCAGCCCTGATCGCCTGGTCGAAGTAGCCGTTGGCGGCAGCGTGGTCGCGTCGCTGAGATGCGTCCCAGACCAGCTGGCCCATGAGGGTGGACGATTCGACGTCGGTAGCCCAGAGTTCGCGTCGTAGCCGTCCGGCGGGCGCGTGCTGCAGAAGGAACGTCGTCTGGCCGTGAAGCTGTCCTGCTTCGGCGAGCAGGAGGGTGGATGGCTCGTGCTCATACCGTTCGTCGAGTCGGCGTACCCGCTCGCGGAGATAGGCGACGGCGATGAGGTCGACGCTGCCCGGGTTTCTGAGCACGTAGTCGAGACGTTCGTTCGGCCGGGACGGCGCCTCACCGATGTCGGCCAGCAGAGCGGCTAGATCCTCGACAGAGACCTTCAGCGCGGCGGCAAGTTTCCGGCGATGCCAGGGCTGCGGCTCCGTGTCAGCGCGTTCCCAGCGAACCACGGTGGAGCGGTCGACATGTACGGCCTCGGCGAGCTGCTCCTGAGTCAGTCCGATCCCCTTGCGGCGCTGTGCCAGGCGATACCGCTTGGGAGCCATCATCGTCCCTCCGCCGTTACGGCTGCCTATGGATATCTATTCATCCAGGCCAGTTGCTGTGGCGCAACGTCGATGCGTCATTTCTGCGCCTTTCTCGCCGTGTCCCATGACCATTCCGTCCGATGGAGTGAATACCTGACTACGCGGCGACGGAGGTGGCAGTTGCTCAAAGCATTGACGGAGGATCGACATGGCGGGGCTACCGCAGCAGGACCTGCGCGGGAACTCGCGGCGGAACACACCCCGGGTCGGCCGGCCTGGCACTGCCGGGAGTGTGGTCTCGAGTGGCCGTGCGTCGATGCGAGAGTCGCTCTGGGCTCAGAGTTCATCACGCACCGGACGGCGGTGCTGGTTTATCTGAGCGGCTGTCAGGCCGATGCGTCAGCCGACCTTTCACCTTCTGGGTTGCCGCCGGACCTCTACGACAGATTCATCGGATGGGTAGCGACCAGGCCGGAGCCTGTGGGAACAGTGTTGAGACAAGGAGTCACTTGGCGATGATGCGAGACGAGCTGCTGCAGCAGATTGCCGCCCTTCCCGCGGATGCGGACATCGGGATTCAACTCGGCGAGGAACATCTCGACATTGCGGACGTCATCCCGTGGGGCGGGGGCGGCTTCGGAGCCTTGCGCTGTCATTCCGTTGATCTCCGCGATGTGCTGTTCGAGTGGGGGCTGCCGATCGCCGGCGAACAGCGGCCTCGGTGAGGATCGAGGACTGTGGGGGCGCCTGTTGGGGGCGTGGGCACGCGGCGTCCCGCGATCTGTCAGGCTTTGAGGCATGGAATACGTGATCGTTGCGGTGATCTTGCTGGTGGTGCTCGTCGTCGGCGCCGTGGGGCTGGTCGTGCCCCGGATGCGCCGCAAGCAGGTGCCCCCGCCGCCGCAGGCGCCGACGATCACGGAGCCCGGCGAGGAGCCGCCGCTGATCGGGGCGCCGCCGGTGGAGACGGCGCCCGTCGAGGTGGCCGAACCGGAGGCGCCGGTCGTCGAGACGCCGGAGCCGACCGCCGGCCGGCTGGTGCGGCTGCGGGCCCGGCTGAGCCGGTCGCAGAACGCGTTCGGGCGCGGGCTGCTGGCCGTGCTGTCCCGGGACCACCTGGACGAGGACGCCTGGGAGGAGATCGAGGACAGCCTGATCACCGCGGACGTCGGCGTCGAGGCCACCCAGGCGCTGGTGGAACGGCTGCGGGAGCGGGTCCGGGTGCTCGGCACCCGTACGGTCGGCGAGGTCCGCGCCCAGCTCGCCGAGGAGCTCACCGCCGCCCTGGAGCCGGACCTGGACCGGAGTCTGCGCACCACCCCGCACGACGGCCGGCCGGCCGTCGTGCTCGTGGTCGGGGTCAACGGCGCCGGCAAGACCACCACCTGCGGCAAGATCGGCCGGGTGCTGATCGCCGACGGCCGGACCGTGCTGTTCGGCGCGGCGGACACCTTCCGCGCCGCCGCCAGCGAGCAGCTCGCCACCTGGGGCGAGCGGGTCGGCGCCGAGACGGTCCGCGGGCCGGAGGGCGGCGACCCGGCGAGCGTGGCCTTCGACGCGGTCAAGCGGGGCATCGACACCGGTGTGGACACGGTGCTGATCGACACCGCGGGGCGGCTGCAGAACAAGGTCGGCCTGATGGACGAGCTCGGCAAGGTCAAGCGGGTCGTGGAGAAGCACGGGCCGGTCGACGAGACGCTGCTCATCCTGGACGCGACCACCGGGCAGAACGGGCTGGAGCAGGCCCGGGTCTTCACCGAGGTGGTGGACGTCACCGGAGTGGTCCTGACGAAGCTGGACGGTACGGCCAAGGGCGGCATCGTCATCGCCGTGCAGCGCAAACTGGGCATCCCGGTCAAGCTGATCGGTCTCGGCGAGGGTCCGGACGACCTGGCGCCGTTCGAGCCGGCAGCGTTCGTCGAGGCTCTTCTTGGTACCGACGGGTAGTCTCGAATCTTCAGGTGCGCATGCTGAACATGGCGGGAGGACGTGGGTGACGCAGGAGCCCGTGCGTGAGATCCCACTCCACGGTGGGAACGTCAGCACGGTGTCAAAGGCGGGCGACACCGTCCGCCGCAACGCCGGTCCGTGGACCCCGGCCGTGCACTCCCTGCTCAACCACCTGCAGCGGGTCGGCTTCACCGGTTCGCCGCACGCCCTCGGCATGGACGACCGCGGCCGCGAGGTGTTGTCGTACCTCGACGGCGAGTGCGGCGAATACCCTCTCGCCCCGCACTGGGTCACCGACGAGGCGCTGGTCACCGTGGCGACCATGCTGCGGATGTTCCACGACGCGCAGTACGGCTTCCAGCCGCCGCCGGGGTCGGTGTGGCGCTCGTTCGGGCCCCCACCACCGGATGCCGAGGTGGTCTGCCACCACGACGCCGCGCCGCACAATGTGGTCTGGCGGCCGGACGGCACGCTCGCGCTGATCGACTTCGACCTGGCGTCGCCGGGCGCGCGGATCTACGACGTGGCGTACGCGGCGTGGACCTGGGTGCCGCTGTTCACCGACCGGGACTCGTACACGCTGGGCTGGAAGCGGCCCAACCGGCCGCACCGGCTGCGGCTCTTCGCGGACGCGTACGGTCTGATCCCGCGCGACCGGCACCGCCTGGTCCGCACCATCCGGAAGCGGATCGTGGACCACGTCGAGGGCATCCGGCGGATGGCGGCGGCCGGCGACCCGGCTTTCGTCCGCATCGTGCACAAGGGCCACCTGCGCCGGCCGATGCGCGATCTGCGTCTGCTGGATTACGAGCGACACACCCTGGAGTACGCGCTTCGTTAACGCGCGGCCGGGCGGATTATGCCAGTAACGTGGCATTTGCCGCACTGCCTGTGAGGGTTTCTTCACACGTCGGAAACAACCCGTCACGTGTCGGAAATCGCAGGTTGACGCTGCTCGAAACAGCCGACCGGAAGGCTTCCGCCGAACCGGCACACAGGGCGATGTCGCCAGGTGGGCCGTGCGGGAGGACACCTATCCGAGAGGAGGCAGCGTGGAGGTCAACACCGGTAATACCGCATGGTTGCTCCTGTCGTCTGCGCTCGTTTTGCTCATGACACCTGGTTTGGCGCTGTTCTACGGTGGCCTCAACCGGTCCAAGGGCACGCTCAACATGATGATTATGAGCTTCTCGTCCATCGGGCTCATCAGTGTGCTGTGGGTTCTTTACGGCTTCACCCTCGCCTTCGGGTCCAACGACTCCGAGGGCGCCAACAACATCATCGGCAGCTTCAGCCAGTACTTCGGCACCGGCACCAGCTGGATCGGCGACGAGTGGATGCTCGGCGACACCGGCACCGGCATTCCGACGTACGCGTTCATGGTCTTCCAGATGATGTTCGCCATCATCACGGTCGCCCTGATCAGCGGCTCGCTCTCCGACCGCCTCAAGTTCGGTGGCTGGATCCTGTTCGCGCTCGGCTGGTTCACCCTGGTCTACGTCCCGGTCGCGCACTGGGTCTGGGGTGGCGGCTGGATCGGCGCCAAGCTCGGCGCGCTCGACTTCGCCGGTGGCACCGCGGTGCACATCAACGCCGGTGCGGCGGCTCTCGGCGTCGCGCTGGTGCTGGGTAAGCGGATCGGCTGGCCACGGGAGAACATGCGGCCGCACAACGTGCCGTTCGTCGCCCTGGGCGCCGGCCTGCTGTGGTTCGGCTGGTTCGGCTTCAACGCCGGCTCCGAGCTGACCGTCGACAGCATCACCGCCGTCGCCTTCGTGAACACCCAGGTCGCCACGGCCGCCGCTCTGCTCGGCTGGATCGTCGTGGAGTGGCTGCGGGACGGCAAGCCGACCCTGGTCGGCGCGTCCTCCGGCGCGGTCGCCGGCCTGGTCGCCATCACCCCGGCGTGTGGCTTCATCGCCCCGCTGCCGGCCGCCCTGCTGGGCCTCATCGCCGGCGTCGTCTGCGCGCTGGCCGTGGGCCTGAAGTACAAGCTCGGCTACGACGACTCGCTCGACGTGGTCGGCGTGCACTTCGTCGGCGGATGGATCGGCTCGCTGGGCATCGGCTTCTTCGCCACCACCCAGGTCAACGCCCTGGCCGCGAACGAGAGCCTGTTCTACGGCGGCGGTGTCACGCAGCTGTGGAAGCAGTTCGTCGGCAGCCTCGCGGTGACCGTCTACTCCTTCGCGGTCGCGGCGATCATCGCCCTGGTCCTCAAGGCCATCAAGGTCTTCCGGGTCAGCGAGGAGGCCGAGATCGGCGGCATCGACATCGCCGACCACGGCGAGACCGGGTACGACTTCACCCCCTCCGGCGGTTCCGGTGGCGGCGGCGCGTTCGCCATGGCCGGACTCAAGAAGGGCGAGGCGATCGACGCTGACGGCAAGGCCGATGTCAGCCAGAAGGTTGCCGGTTAACTTCTCTTATGGCGACGGAGGGATTGAGCATGAAGCTGGTGACCGCGGTCATCAAGCCGTACCAGCTCGACGCGGTGAAAGAGGCTCTGCACGCGTTGGGCGTCGCCGGCCTCACCGTGAGCGAGGTTCAGGGGTACGGCCGTCAGAAGGGCCACACCGAGGTGTACCGGGGCGCCGAGTACACGGTGGAGTTCCTGCCGAAGATCAAGGTCGAGGTGCTGACCGACGAGATCGACGTCGACAAGGTGGTGGACGCGGTGGTGACCGCCGCCAAGACCGGCAAGATCGGTGACGGGAAGGTCTGGGTCACGGGCGTCGAAGACGTGATCCGGGTCCGTACCGGCGAACGCGGCCTCGACGCGCTCTGATTGTTTTGGGTGACAACATCGGCGCCGCCGCTCGCGATCAGCGGGCGGCGGCGCTCGACACCTGGCTGCAGGACCTCTTCCCCAGCCACCTGCCGGGGGTCAGCCTGCTCGCCGTGGGCGGCCTCGGCCGGCGCGACTGCGCGCCGTTCAGCGACCTGGACCTGGTGCTGCTGCACGACGGGCAGGCCGGGATAGACCGGATCGCCTCCGGGCTGTGGTACCCGATCTGGGATGCCAAGCTCGGCCTCGACCACTCGGTCCGCACCCTGCCCGAGGCGCTCTCCGTCGCGCACGACGACGTGAAGGTGGCGCTGGGCCTGCTCGACGCCCGGCACATCGCCGGCGACACCCGACTGTCCGCCGAACTGATCGGCGCCGCCGGCGACCAGTGGCGGCGTACCGCCGTCCGCCTGATGTCCCAGCTCAAGGACCTCACTCAGGCGCGCTGGGCGCAGCACGGCGAACTCGCCTTCCTGCTCGAGGGTGACCTCAAGGAGGCGGCCGGCGGCCTGCGCGACGTGACCATCCTGCGCGGCATCGGCCGGGCCGGGGTCGCCGACACGATGCGACCGGCCGTCCGGGCCGCCAACCTGCGCCTGCTGGACACCCGGGACGCGCTGCACATCGCGGTCGGGCGGCGGGTGGATCGGCTGGTCGCGCAGGAACGCGCGTCGGTCGCCGAGCTTCTCGACCTGGACGACGGCGACACCCTGCTGCGGCGGGTCGCGGGGGACGCCCGGACCGTCGCGTACGCGCTGGAGGACGCCTGGCGAGCCGCCGACCGGTTGCGGAGCGGACGCCGCCGGGGCATGCCGCCGGGTGTGCCGAACCGCCGCCCGGTCGCCCGCGACGTGGTCGAGCAGGACGGTGAGCTGGTGCTCGCGCGTACCGCGATCGGCCCTGTCCCGGACCCCAGCCTCTCCCTGCGGGTGGCCGCCGCGGCAGCCACCGTGCGCCTGCCGATCGCCCGCGCGACCAGCGAATGGCTCTCCGCCTTCAGCCCGCCGCTGCCGACTCCGTGGCCGCCGTCCGCCCTGGCCGCACTGGTCTCGCTGCTCGGTTCCGGCGCCGGTCTGCTGCCCGCCTGGGAGACCTGCGACCGGTACGGCCTGATCGACGCGTGGCTGCCCGAGTGGGCCCGGATGCGCAGCCTCCCGCAGCACCACCCGGTGCACCGTTTCACCCTGGACCGGCACCTGGTCCAGGCCGCGTACGAGGCGACCGCCTACACGCGCGAGGTGGACCGGCCCGACCTGCTGCTGATCGGCGCCTTCCTGCACGACGTCGGCAAGGGCCTGGAGGGTGACCACAGTGTCGTCGGCGCGCCGATCGCCGGCGCCATCGCCGCCCGCATCGGCCTGCCGCCCGCCGACGTGGCCACCATCGAGAAACTGGTCCGGCTGCACCTGCTCCTGCCGGACGTGGCGACCCGCCGCGACCTCTCCGACCCGGTGACCATCTCCGCGGTCGCCAAGGCGGTCGGCGACGTCACCACCCTGGACCTGCTGCACGCGCTGGCCCGCGCCGACTCGCACGCCACCGGCCCGGCTGCCTGGTCGGACTGGAAGGGCCGGCTGATCGCCGAGCTGGTGGGCAAGGTGCACACCGCGATGGACACCGGCGTGCTGCCCGCCCCGCCGCAACCCGACCCGGAACTGCTGACCGGCGACCTGCCGGCCGTGCACCTGGACGGCGACCGGGTGGCGGTGGCCGCCGCCGACCGCCGTGGCCTGCTCGCCGCGGTGACCGCCTGCCTGACCATGCATCGACTGGACGTGCTGGGCGCCGACGCGTCCAGTGTGGACGGCCGCGCCATCGTCGAGTTCCTCACCCAGCCCCGGTTCGGTTCGCCGTACGACCCGGTGGCGCTCGCCGCCGACCTGCGCCGGGTGGCCGCCGGCGACGTGTCGGTGACCCAGCGGGTCCGCGCCCGCGCGATGAGCGCCCGCGGCAACGCGGCCTCGCCCCGGGTGGTGTGGCACCGCGAGATCGCCACCGACGCCACGGTGCTGGAGCTGCGCGCGGCCGACTCGCCGGGCCTGCTCTACCGGGTGGCGACGGCCCTCGACGACACCGGCGCCGAAATGCGCGCCGCCCGCATCTCCACCCTGGGCGGCGACGTGGTGGACGCGTTCTACCTGGTCGGCGACTGGTCCGACGAGGCCGCCCGGGAACGCGTGGGCGCCGCCGTGCTGGACGCCGTGTAACTTTCTCCACCCGTCGGCGTTGGGCAGGTGTGCAGGCGGCCGAGGTGCTCGACGACCACGTCGCGGCGATCGGTGCGTCGCTGCGGCTCGCGGTGAGCGCCACCGCCGTGCGTACCGGCTCGGTGGACGCCCGGCATCTGCTCGTCCGGGCCGCCCTCGGGTCCGGCGCCGGCCTCGACGACCTGCTCGCGGCGGCTCGCTGCAAGGATCGCCGCTGGCTGCGCGCGCAGCGGCCGCAGCGGGCCATGCTCGCCGCCCTCGCCCAGACGATCGCGTTGCAGGACCGGCTGCCGTCCGATCGGGCCGACGCGCTGGCCCTCTACACGCTGGTCGGGGCGGAGGCCCTCTCCGCCGCGCATCAGGGACTGCACGCCCAGCTCACCCTGGCCTGGGCCGGGCCCGCGGCGGTGCCGGGGCTGCTGGCGTCCTACCGGAGGATGCGGCCCGACGTACGCGCGGCGCTCGAGGCGGACCTGCGGAACCCGTTCGTGGCCGAGCGGCCGGTCGAGCCGTGGCTGGCCGCGTTCCAGGCTCTGCTGCCGGAACCGGGGCCGACACTGACGAGCAGCACCACGCTGTCGCCCTTCGACCGTCTGGGCGCACCGCCGACCCCATCTGTGGACGGGTCGCGGCGGATCACCGTGGTGGTCACCGCCTACCGTCCGGGCGACGGGCTGATCACCGCCGTACGCTCGATCCTCGCCCAGACCTGGCGCGACGTCGACGTGGTCATCGTGGACGACGGGTCACCCCGGGAACACGACGCGGTGCTGCGGCGGGCGGCGGCGATGGGCGACCGGGTCCGGCTGATCCGGCAGCCGTCCAACGCGGGCACCTACGCCGCCCGTAACGCCGGGCTGGCGGCGGCGGGCGGCGAGTTCGTCACGTTCCAGGACTCCGACGACTGGTCCCACCCGCGCCGCCTGGAACGGCAGATCGCGCCGCTGATCGCCGACGACGACCGGGTGGCGAGCACCTCGGACGGGCTGTCGGTGACCGACGACCTGCTGCTCACCCGGGCCGGCGTGCGCACCGGACGGTTCAACCCGTCGTCGATGATGCTCCGGCGGGTGGCCGTGGTCGAGCGGATCGGCTGGTTCGACCGGCTGCGGAAGGCGGCGGACTCGGAGTACCTGGGACGGATCGAGGCGGCGTTCGGTGCGAGCGCGGTGCACCACGTCGCCGAGCCGCTGGCGCTGATCCGGCTGTCCGCGAACTCGTTGTCCCGCGCGGAGATCCGGCCGCACTGGATGCATCCGGCGCGGGCCGCATACCGGTCGGCGTACCAGCGGTGGCACGAGGCGATCGCGGCCGGGGCGGCGAACCCGCACCGGCCGGCGGACGGGCGCGACCGGCCGTTCGCGGCGCCGGCCCACCTGGCCGGGGCGTGCAACGAGACCTCGTACGACGTCGTGCTGGCCGGGGACTGGCGGTACGCGACCGGCCCGGTCCGCTCGGCCGTCGACGAGATCCGGGCGTTGGTGGCGGCCGGGATGCGGGTCGGGATCGTGCAGCTGGACGCGTTCCGGGCCGCGCACCGGCGCCGCCAGCCGCTGTGCGGGGCGATCCAGGACCTGGTCAACTCCGGCCTCGCCGACCACGCGCACCTCACCGACCCCTGCACGGCCGAGCTGTTGCTGGTCCGGCAGGCGGCGGTGCTGCAGTTCGCCGCGGACGAGCCGGCCATGCTGCGGGCCGGGCGGGTGCTGGTGGTGGCCGATCGCGCGCCGGCCGGCCACTACGACACCAGGACCTGCACAGCACGCGTACGCCAGGTGTTCGACTTGACGGCCGTGTGGTGGCCGCGCGATCCCGGCGTACGCGAAGCCCTGCGCTCCGCCGATCCCGACCTGCCGATCGCCGAGCGGGACCTGCCCGCCGTCGTGGACGCCACCGGCTGGGTCGCCACCCGCGCGGGCGCCACCGCGGAGCTGCCGATCGCCGGGGCGGACCTGTGCGACACCGAGGCGGGCGGCCCGCTCGGCGCCCTGGCGGGACTGTCCGGTGTGGACGTACGGCTGCGCCTCGCCGACGAGCCCTCCGACGCGACTGCTCCGGGCGTACCCCACTCGTGGTTGGTCTTTCCGGCCGGCGCCGTCGCACCCAGGGCCTTCCTGCACCAGCTCGACTTCTACCTGCACGTGCCGGACCCGGCGGCGGCCGGAACGTTCTCCCGCCCCGCCCTGGAAGCCGCGGCCGCCGGGTGCGTCGTGGTGCTCCCCGAACGGTCGGCCGCGCTGTACGGCGACGCGGCCGTCTACGCCGAGCCGGACGCCGTGCCCGACCTGATTCACCGATATGCCGCCGACCGTGCCCTGTTCGCCGAGCAGAGCCGGCGGGCGCGCGAGGTGGTCGCCAAGGCGCACCGGCCGGAGCAGTTCGCCGAGGCGGTAGAGCTCACCGTGGGAGGAATCCGATGAAGGACCTGGCCCGACGCGTCGCGCGGCGGTTGCTCCGGCTCGAGCCGCACACACTTCTGATCGCCGCCGCGCTCCTCGCCGGGGCCGCTGCCGTCGCCGGACCCCCGTTCCTCGTCGCCGTCCTGGTGACGGCCGCGCTCGTCGTCGCGATCCGGGTGCACCGGCGGATGCTCGCACTGCACGAGGCGCAGCAAGCGTCGATCGGCGAGGTGCGGCAGATCCTGGAACAGGTGCAGCGCCGGGTGATCGCCACCGTCGAGAAGGAACGCCTCGAGGCCGGCGACCGCCACCTGGAACTCACCGACGCGATCGCCCGCGCCGACCGCCTCACCCCCGACGACGCCGAAACTCTGCTGCGCGCCCAGAACCGTGAGACCGACGCGTTGATCCAGCTCTCCCGCACGATCGCGCCGCGCGCCCCGATGCCCGCCGCCGAGCCGAGCCCCTCCTGCGTCCTCGGCCTGCTGCACCTGATGCGCAGCCGCAGACCCGGTCTGACGGTCGCGCTGGGCGCGGGTCCGGCCACGATCTGGCTCGGGTACGCGGCGGAGCAGGCCGGCCGCCTCGTCGTGGTGGAACACGACGCCGCCCGAGCCGACCGCCTCCGCGCCGACCTGCGAGCCCACGACCTGACCGGCGTCGAGGTGCTGCGGGCGCCGCTGGCCGAGCTGACCCTCGACGGCCGCGCCGCCGACTGGTACGACGTGGAGGCCCTGACCACCCTGACCGACATCGGCCTGCTCCTGGTCGACGGGCCCGCCACCGAGCCGCTGCCGCCCGCCTTGCACGTCCTGGGCCGCCGTCTCACCGCCGACGGCCTGGTCGTGGCGGCGTCCCGCCCCGGCGTCCCGCGGCAGGGCAGCATCGACGGTTTCCGCGCCGAGCACCCGCCGGCCGGCCGCTGGACGGTCCTCGCGCGCGTCACCACACCGGCGAGAACCTAGCGGTCCGGCACCCCGTCGCCGATCATCTCGGTGGCCCAGCGGTGCAGGTCGGCGGCGCCCGAGCGGACCACGCCGCCCCGGCTGACCGCGTCGCACGGTCCGAGGTGCAGGCTCACGACGACGGTCTCCAGGGTGTACCTCAGGTGCAGGTCGGTGGTGGGGCCGGCGCAGGTCCGGCCGGGCGGCAACGCGTTCAACCGGCGCACCAGCTCGGCCGACTCCTCGTCGTCGAGCGTGCGCACCGGCACCAGGCCGCCGGCCGGATCACAGAGCTGCACCTGGTCGTAGCGTCGATCCGGCACCAGCGGACTTCCGCCGTCCGATGTGGGTGGCGACGGGAGCGAGCATCGAGCCCGGACCGCGACCACCTCCGGCATGCTGCCGCGCGGCCGGAACCCGGCGATCGCCACCACACCGCCCAGCACGGCCACGATGGCAGCGGCGAGGATCAGGCGGCCCTTCATACCGACGTATTGTGCGGCACGATCCGCGCGGCCGGTGGCCTCGCTGTCACGCGAGCAGCGCCTCGAGTTCCGGGAGCCGGCCGTACATGTCGGGCAGGCCGCGCAGTCCGTTGCGCACCGACTCGTGCGACAGCGCGAGGCCGGGGCCGGTGCCCGCCTCGGCTCCGGCGAGGCACCGGAGGATGTTCCACCTGGTGAACCCCAGCCAGCCGCCGACCATGAACACGAACCAGCTCGGACCCGACGGCGGCAACGCCCCGCCGCCGGCGATGTAACCGTCGAGGACCGAGCGGAAGACCGCGGGCTCGATGTCGTCGAAGCCGCGACCCTTGGCGAGGCTCAGCGCGGTCGAGCCGAGCTCACCGGCCAGGTCGAGCATCCCGGAGAGCTCCCAGTCGAGCACCACCGGCCGGCCGTCGCGGGCGAGCAGGTTCCACGGCTGGATGTCCCGGTGGGTCAGCACGACAGGGCCCGGCCGTTCGCAGGTGTCGACGAAGTGGGCGATCGCGAGGAACGTCCCGGCATGCGAGGCGAGTTCGCCGGCCCACGGCTGTCCGGTCGCCACCGCCCGCTCGGCGAGCTCGGGCCAGTCCCGGGACGCCGGTTCCTCGACCGGCGCGTGGGTCCATTCGACGTCGAGCGCGTGGATACGCGCGAGGATCTCCCCGATCTCGAACGCGTACGCCGCCGGCACCGGCTCCTCGGGAACCGTCTCCCCGTCGACCCACCGGTGGACGAGCGTGTGGTCGTCGGCCGAGATCGGCTCCGGCATCGGGATGCCTGCCGCGAAGGCCGCCCGCTCGAACCGGAACACGTCCTCGACGTGGTAGGCCCAGCGGCGGTCGGCGGAGTTCATCTCCTTGACCGCGAACGAACCCTGGTCGGTGTCGAGCCGGTACATCCGGTTGGCGTACCCGCCGTGGACGCGGTTCATCGGCCCGATCGGCGCGCCGAGATGGGAAAGGTCCGCGGTCACCCCACGAACCTAGGGTTCGCCCTGCGGCACAGACAAACGCGCCCTCACCGCGGGGGACGGCGAGGGCGCGCTCGTGGGGCGTTACCCCACGTCGGGCCCGCGGGGGCGGTCCCGGAACTCGCTCGGCCCGGTGCAGAGCCGAAGTTGTGGAGCGAACGGTCAGCGGGTGCCGAAGTCCTGGGTGTAGTAAGGCGTGCCGTTGGCCGAGTAGTAGGCGCCGACGCCGACGGCCTTCGCCTTGCAGTTGGCGATGTTGGCGCGGTGACCCGGGCTCTTCATCCACGCCGCGACAACCTGACCGCCACTGCGGTAGCCGTAGGCCACGTTCTCGGCCAGGGCGCCCACGTAGCCGGCGCGGGAGGCGCGGACGGCGAACGTCGACCTGCTCGAGCCGGTGTGGCTCATCGTGTTGGTGCGAGCCTGGAAGGCGCTGTGGCCGCGGGCGGCGTAGGCCAGCTTGGCGTCGACGCGCAGCCGGGCGCAGCCGAGCTTGACGCGCTGCACGTTGGTGGCGGCGACGATGTCGTTCTGCAGCTGCGCGACCGTCGGCGCGGCGGCCTGTGCCGGGCTCGCCACCGCGACGACGCCGATCAGGGCAGCGGGGACGAGGGCGATCAGGGCCAGGCGGCGGACGATCGAGCGCATGTGAGCTGCCTTTCGGAGTACGGCGCCTGGCTTGCGTTCGCCAGGTTCGCCATCTCCGTTCGGCCCGCCGCGGGGCGTCTGAAGGCCGCTACAGGTGCCTTGCCGTGACCTCTGGGTTGCGGGACGGGTGAGTAGCTCGAACCGTTGCCGAGAACGGGGATCAGCCGGTTGCGGTCCGGTTGTGAATCGTCAGGAAAGGGCCAGGATCCGGTCCGCGTAGAGGGCGTGACTGTGGTGGGCGAGGACGAAAGCCCGGCCCCGGTCGCGCTGGGCGGTCAGGGCCGCGCTTCGTGAGTGCAGCTTGCGTACGGTGTCAGCCAGCTCCCGCGTCTCGGCGTAGACGGCGGCGTCGCCGAACGTCGCCCGGTACCGCGGCGGCAGCACCACCACACAGCCGGCGGCCAGCGCGGCGAGCACCGTGGGATCGGCGTCGGCGGGCGTGTCCTCGCCGGGCAGGGGCAGGTAGAAGTCGAGCTGGCCGAGGAAACAGCGCAGGTCCAGGTCGCCGGGGCGATAGACCAACCAGGACCGCAACCCGTCGGGTACGCCGCTGCCACCGTCCAGCAACCGAAGGTCGATGGCGGGGTCGGCGGGCAGCTCGAGCCGCAGCCGTGCCCACTCGCCGGGCTCGCAGCGCCGCCCGGCCACCGGACGACCGCCCGGCGCCGGTCGCCGGTCCAGCCGCCAGTCGTCCGCGACGACCGTGCCGGGCAGGTCCACCGGGGTGAGGGCGAGCCCGTCCGGCCGGGCGGCGAGCGCCTGGCGGGTGTGCGGGCCGGGTGGCGCCCACTGCGGGTCGGCGGTGAAGAGGCGGCGGGCGGCCGCGACGCAGCGGCGGGGTGCCACGGCCGCGGCGGCGCTGATCTCCAGGACGACCCGGGTGGCGCGGATCCCGCTGGGCAGCTCGGGCGGGTGCCGCAGCACGGTCGGGTCGCGGACCACGACCAGCCGGGCACGCACGTCGTCGGTGAGGTCCACCTGCTCGGCGAGGCCGTCGTTGATGGCGTGCTGGGTGGTGCTGTCGAGGTCGGTGGGACCGGTCCGGGCCCGGGCCGGGTCGTCCAGGTGGAGCAGGGCGACGCGCAGGCCGCGGGACTTGAGGGCGTGCAGCTGGCCGAGGCCGGCGTCGGGGCGGGTCCAGTCGGCCACGAGCACCACGTCGTAGGCGCGGCGGCCGCGTCGTTCCAGCAGCGGCCACGGGCGGCACGCCGCCGCCGCGGGCCGCCGGTGCCACGCCCGGTACGCCGACCGGTAGGACCGCAGCGCGGCGGCGAGGCGCCGGGGCGTCTCGGAGCGCAGCAGGGTGAGCACGTCGGCGAGGGGCAGCACGTCGAGGCGGTCGGCGTACTCGTCGTCGCCGCCGTGCCGAACCTCGTCGAACAGCCCGGCGCCGCGCCGGACCAGCAGCGGGCCGCGGGTCGCCCGGGTCACGGTCAGGTCGGCCGTCACGAGCAGAGCCCGGCAGCTCACCCCGGCCCGGTCCGGTTCGGCGCGCAGGGCGGCCACCTGGAGTTCCAGGCGGGACGGGTGGGACCAGGCGTCCGCTTCCTGGAAGGTCAGGTAGTCGCCGGTGGCCTGGCCGAGGGCGACGTTGCGGGCGGCGTACACCCCGGTGTTGGCGGGCAGCCGGATCAGCCGGACCCGCGGGTCGAGCTCGGTGGCCTCGCGGAAGAGGTGGTCGTGTCCGTGCGGCGAGCCGTCGTCGACCACCAGGATCTCCTGGTTGGTCCAGGTCTGCACGGCCAGCGAGCGCACCGAGGCGATCAGCTCCGGCCCGGGGGCGTACGCGGTGACGATGCTGGAGACGCGTTCGGCGTCGCCGACCCGACGAAGGACCGGCGTGGTCCGAACGGCCTCCAGTACCTGCCGCGCTTCCATCACCCAATGATCAACTACCGGCGGAGAGTTTCGTCCGAGACTCGCGTGTCGTTCAACCAGGTGTGAACCGGGTGCTCCTGTTCGGGGACGTGACCGACCGCCTGCTCGCGGTGGCCGCGCGGCTGCCCGCCGGGCTGGATCCGGTGCTGCTCACCGGCTCGGCCGTGCTGCCGCGGGCGCCGCTGCTGGTCGAACATCTGCCGGAGACCACCCGGCCGTGTCGCGCGACGCTGCTGCGCGACCGTCTCCGTCACCTGATCGAGCTGCACGGGATCGGAACCGTGGTGCTCGACGGTGAACCCGAGGACGGGCTGCTGGCCGCCACCGCGGATCACCCGGACGTGTCCTGGCGGTGGCTGCGCTCCTCGATGTGGCGGCGCGGGCAGGGTTTGCGGTGGCGCGGGCGGTCGGCAGCGTTCGACGCGGTGCTGGAGCCGGGCGAGTTCGCCGCGGCGGGCGACGAGGGCTGGACCGTGTACGACCGGGACGGCGTCACCACGGTCGCGCCGATCACCGCGCTGGACCGCGCCGACCTGCTCGGCCGCGAGGCCGCCCGGGCACGACTGGGGCTGGGCGAGCAGCCGGCCGTGGTGTTCCGCGGGATCACCACCGACGTACCGGGCTTCACGCCGATCGAGCCGGACGCCGTGGCGCTGCGAGCCGCCGACCTGGCCGTCGCCACGGCGAGCTACACCGCGTACCACGAGCTGCTGGCGGCGGGGGTGCCGACGGTGTTCGTACCGGATCCGGGCGCCGGACCGGACGATCAGCTCGCGCGGGCCCGTTTCGCCGCCGCGGCCGGCGCCGCGCTCTGCGCCGAACGGACCGCCGACCTGGATCACGTGCTGGCGCTGGCGGTCCGGCCGGAGGTGCGTGCCGCGCTCGCCGCCCGCTGCGCCGAGGTGGCCTTCGAGAACGGCGCCGCCGCGGCGGCCGCCTGGGTAGGAGCCGCGAGATGACCGAGGAGCGGCTGCGCCGGGAACTGGCCGGTGCGCGCGCCGAGCGGGACTGGTGGCGCGCCCGTGCCGCCGAGCCGCGGCCGGACGCGGTGGAGGTGGTGGTCGCGACCGGTCTGGACGCCGAGCAGCTGCGCGGGCTGACCGCGCGGCTGACCCGGAACACCGGCCCGGCCACCGTGGTGGTCACCGACTGCCCGGAGTTCCGCCACGCGCGCGCCGCCGGCGTGGTTCTGGAGTATCTGCCGGACGCGACCACCTGGCGGCGACACCGGCCGGGCATACCCTGGGACGAGTTGCTGACCCGCCGGCTGACCCGGATCTTCTTCGACCACGGGCCGGGTCACACGGTGGTCGTCGATCCGGATCCGTCACTTGCGGACTGAACGGGTCGTTGCCCAAGCGTGACCGGATGGGCGAAGTGGCGAATCGCGGTCGCCGCGCCCGTCGTGGTACTGGCGCCGCTGATCGCGCTGGCGCCCACCGCCGACCACCGGTTCAACATCTACTGGCACGGCGGCATGTTCCGGGACCGGCCGTGGGCGATCGTCACGCACACCCTCGGCACCGCGGACACCTACCTGCGGCTCGGTAACTTCCGCCCGCTCGGGCGCATCCTCGAGAAGACGCTCGACCTGCTCGTCTACCTGATCAGCGACGTGTTCGGCCTGCCCGCGAACGTGGGCCTGCGCCTGGTCTCGTTCGCCACCGCGATCGCGCTGACCCTCGCCGCGACGCTGCTGGCCGAGTCGGTCGTGGCCTCGTCCGGCGGGCCACCGTCCCAGCTCCTGGTCATCGTGCCGTTCGCGGTGAGCGGTGGATTCGTGGCGGCCACCGCGTCCAGCCCGGCGGTGCTGTTCGGCGGCCTGTACTTCGGATCGGCGACGCTCGTGCTGCTGGTCGCGGCGGCGGTGTGCCGGGTACGCCCGGACGGCGTGCCCCACCGGTGGCGGATCGTCCTGCTGGTGCTCGGCGGGGCGTCGCTGGCCTGCGTCAACGAGATCGCCTGCCTGGCGCTGCCGTTCGCCACCGCGGCCGCCCTCATCCGGTCGCGGATCCGGCCGGCCGGGCGCCGCACGGTGGTCGTCCTGGCCGCGCTGTGGGCCGGATTCCTGCCGGTCTTCGTCGCGGTGCGGGTGGTGATCCACGGGTTCTGTGCGGACGGCGGCTGCTACCGGCTCTCCGACATCACGCTCGGCCCGGCGGTCCTCACCACGATTCCGGTACGCGCCACCGCCTGGGCGCCGCCGCTGATGTGGGAGGCGGCGATCCGTGGCACCCGCGGCTCCTGGTTCGGCGTGGTGCCGGTCGTCGCCGTGCTCGCCCTGGGCGCGCTGGCCTGGCTGGCGATCCGGGAGCTGCCCCGGCTGTCCAGGGTGGACCGGCGGGACGCGCTGGCCCTGGCCGCGGTGGCGACGTCGCTGATCCTGCTCGGGGCCACGCTCGCCGCCCTGAACGCCGAGATCCAGAACTACCGCGGGCCGTGGGGACTGGGCTGGCGGGACACGGCCGTGACCGCGGCGGCCGGGGCGATCCTGCTCGTGGCCGCCGGTCACGCCGCTTCCCGGCGTACCCCCGCGTGGGTTTTGATCGTGGTCTTCGCCCTGAGCGCGACGGTCGGCGCGGCGGCGAACAAACGCTTCGCCGACCGTTTCTCCGCCGCGCCGCGGGCGATCCTGGCCGACCGGATCGCGCAGGAGATGGCCGCCTTCGACGCCTCGCCCGCCGGCGACGCCCGCCGCTGCGCCCTGCGCGCCGAGTTCCGCGCCGAGCACGCCGACGCGTCGTTCTCGCTGGCCCGCTTCGACGAGTCGCTGGACGTCGCGGCGCGGGAACTCCAACGCGTGCCGTTCTGCCGAGGGGCGGCCCGGTGAGCCTGCTGTCGGTGGTCGCGCCGGTGCACGACGAAGGCGCGGGGGTGGACCGCTTCGTGTGCCGGCTCAGCTCGCTGCTGGGCGCGATGCGGTACGAGATCGTGCTGGTCGACGACGGCTCCACGGACGACTCCTGGGACCGGATCGCGGCACTCGGCCGGCGCGACGACCGGGTGCGCGGCGTGCGGCTGTCCCGCAACTTCGGCAAGGAGCAGGCGGTGCTGGCCGGGCTGGAGCACGCCGACGGCGACGCGGTCGTGGTGATCGACGCCGACCTGCAGCACCCGCCCGAAGCCATCCCGGAGATGCTGCGCCGATGGCGGGACGGCGCCGACGTGGTGTCCGCGGTGAAACGCAACCGTGCCGGTCAGGGCCCGTTCACCCGGCTGGCGGCGCGACTGTTCACCGCGTCGTTCACCCGGCTCACCGAGGTCGACCTGATCGGCGCGACCGACTTCCGGCTGCTCTCCCGCCGAGCCGTGGACGCGCTGCTGCGGCTGCCCGAGCACGCCTCGTTCTTCCGCGGCACCAGCAGCTGGATCGGATTCGACCGGGCCACCGTCGAGATCGACGTCGCGGAACGGGCGACCGGCGGATCCCGGTGGACGGCCCGGTCGCTGTTCCGCCTCGCCGTGAACGGCCTCACCTCGTTCACCACCGCGCCGCTGCACCTGGTCACCCTCGGCGGCCTCGCCTTCGCCGCCTTCGCACTGGTGCTCGGCGTGCAGACGGTGATCCGCTGGCTGCGTGGCGGATCGCTGGAAGGTTTCCCCACGGTCATCCTGGTATTGCTGGTAATGGGTACGTTCATCCTGCTCGGTCTCGGCATCATCGGCGAGTACCTGGCGCGTATCCACGACGAGGTCCGCGGCCGGCCGCGATACCTGGTCCAGCAACGTACGTCCGTCCCGGGGGAGAACTTTCATGGGCTCATCGGCCACCGCCACCTTCGCCGAGATCGGCGCGGTGACGCCACCGACGGGTACACCGGCACGTCTGGGCACGGCGGTCGTGCTGGGCGGCAGCATGGCCGGGATGCTGGCCGCGCGGGTCTTGGCCGACCACGCCGACACCGTGGTGATCGTCGAACGTGACGCCCTGTCCGGGGCCGCTCCCCGGCACGGCGTGCCCCAGGGCAGCCAGGTGCACGCGCTGCTCGAGGGCGGCAAGCAGCAGCTGGAACGCTGGTTCCCGGGCTTCACGTCGCGGGCCGCCGCGGCCGGTGGGGTGGCGGTGCCGACGGCGAGGTTCGCGTCGTACACGGCCGGGGTCCGCAAGGTGCCCGGCACCGAGCTCGACCTGCTGTGCTCGACCCGGCCGTTCCTGGAGAGCCGGGTCCGCGCCGAGCTGATGGAGCTGCCGAACGTCAAGATTGTCGCCGGTCGCGTCACCGGGCTGGAGTTCAGCGCCACCGCGGTGACGGCCGTGCGGCTCTCCGACGAGCGGGTGCCCGCCGACCTGGTCGTCGACGCGATGGGCCGGGCCAGCAGCCTCAGCTCCTGGCTGGAGGCCGCGGGCTGGGACAAGCCGCCGATGACCCGGGTGGTCACCGGCGTCAACTACGCGACCGCGTTCTTCCGCCGGCCGCCCGGCGGATACGAGATCGACGCGTCGCTGGCCATCCAGGCGCCGGACGCGTACCTGCGCGGCGCCAACTTCACCCCGGTCGAGGGCGACCGGTACATCATGATGGTCGCCGGGGCCGGGGACGACCGCCCCGGCAGCACCACCGAGGACATGATCCGGCGCTGCCTCACCGAGCTGCCGGCGCCGTTCGGGACCGTGGTCTCCGGCGAGGTGGTCAGCGACGTCACCACCTACCGCCAGGCGGACAGCCGGCGGCGGGACTACGCGGCCTGCACCCGCCTGCCGGCCCGGCTGATCGCGGTCGGCGACGCGGTGGCCTCGTTCAACCCGATCTACGGCCAGGGCATGTCGTCGGCCACCCTGCACGCCTCCTGCCTGTCCAGGTACCTGCACTCCGGCGCCGACCCGGACGCGCCGGCGACCAGCTTCTTCGACCTGCAGAAGGTCGTCGTGGACGCGGCGTGGGGCATCTCCACCTCCGGCGACAAGGCCGAGGTGTCGCTGCCCGACCGGCTGCGACGCTGGCTGGTGCGGCAGGTCGTCGAGGCCACCGTCACCGACATCGAGGTCAACAAGGCCTTCCAGTCGGTGATGCAGATGGAGACCCACCCGACCGTCCTGGCCCGCCCCGACGTGGTGTGGCGTTCCCTGCGCGCCCGCGGCAACCCCCGCCCGGCGCCGACACCGCCGCTCGCACCGACCGGCGGCCGGCCGTAGACATCAGTCGAGGCGGGGGGCCAGCTGCGGGGCCAGCAGGCGGGACCAGGTCGCCGTCATGTGGCTCGGGTCTCGGAAGACCAGGACGTTGCCGACGATGACCGGGCACGCCTTCGCCGTGCAGAACCACGGTGTCGGGTCGATCACCGTGACGCCCTTGGCGCGGAGCTTCAACGCGATCGCCCGGCGGCGGTCGGGGGAGAGCAGCGCCACGTCGGCGGCGACCACGCAGGCGTGCGGGTTCTTCGGGTGCAGGGACAGACATTCCAGCGGCTGACTGCTCTGGTACGGAGTGTCCTCCAGCAGGAACAGCCGGGCGCCGCTCGAGCTCAGCCGGTCCGTGGTCTCCGCCCAGCCGGCCAGCCACGCCCGGTCCGTCCACGTCGGATCGGTGAGCGGCACACCGGAACCGTCGACCACGGTGCCGCCGGCCGCCGCCGAGGCCATGAAGACCCGCGACGGCCGCAGATCGGCGATGGCCGACCACGCCTTGCGGCGCCACGTCATGCACTCGTTGAACGGGCGGTTCAGCTTCACCTGGAAGATCCGGGTGGCGGCCGCCGAGCAGGCGTTCTTGGTCACCACGACGAGCCGCCAGTTCCGGTCGCGGGCGATCACCTCGAGGGCCGGAAACCAGTGCGCGGCGTGCGAGTCGCCGTACAGCACCACGGTCTCCGAGGACGCCACGTCGCCGTACGCGCAGGGTTTGCGGACCGTGTCGTCGGTGAGCTCCGACGAGCAGCCGTCCGGGTAGAGGCGCGGCAGGTCCTTGCCGGCGGTGCGCAGCGGCGGCGTCAGGTTGGCGGGGACGGCCGGCGTGCGGACGCCTTCGGCCAGCCGGTCGGGTGCCCACGCGGTCAGGACGGGGGCGCGGTAGGCGGTGGCCGGCTCGGCTTCGACGCGGGTCGCGGCCAGGTAGCCGGCGGCGGCCAGCACGGTGACGGCCAGACCCGCGGCCAGGGTCGGCCACGGCCGGCGGCGCAGCGCGGGCAGGCGGCGGATCGGGTTCTCCACCAAGGCGTACGTGAGGGACGCGGCGACCAGGGACGCCGCGGCGAGAGCCAGCTTCACCGGCAGCGTCGCGGGCACGCCCAGCGCGGCCGGGCCGATGACCAGGAACGGCCAGTGCCAGAGGTACCAGGAGTAGGAGAGGCGGCCGACGGCCTGCAGCACCGGTTCGCGCAGCAGACCGGACGGCGCGGTGATGCCACCGGCCAGCACGGCCACGGCGCCGGCCACGGGCAGCGCGGCCGCGTACCCCGGGAATGGGGTTCGTGCGTTGAGAAGGACCGCCGCGAGCGCGATGGCGGCCAGGCCGGCCGCGCTCAGCGCCGAGGCGAACCGGCGGGGGAACCGGGGCGCCAGCACCGCCACCAGCGCGCCCGCCCCGAGCTCCCAGGCGCGCGTGTGCAGTCCGAAGTAGGCCCATGTCGGGTTGGCGCCGGTCTGCCACAGCGACACCGCGAACGAACCGGCGACCACCACGCCCAGCGCGATCGCCACACCGCGCCGCCGGCCCGCCGCCCACGCGGCCAGCAGGAGCAGCGGCCAGACCAGGTAGAACTGCTCCTCCACGGCCAGCGACCAGAAATGTTGCAGCGGGGACGGCGCGGTCTCCGCGTTCAGATAGTCGGCACCGGTCGCGGCCAGCCGGTAGTTGACGCTGTACAGCGTGGCGAACAGGCCGTCGCCGGCGATCTGCGGCGTGCGCAGCGGCGGCAGCCAGTGCGCCGCCGCGACCACGGTCGCCGCGGTCACCAGCACCGCGGCGGGCAGCAGCCGGAGGAAACGGCGGGCGTAGAACCCGGCAACCGACAGCCGGCCCGACCCGGTCACCTCGCGCGCCAGCAGGCCGGTGATCAGATATCCGGAGATCACGAAGAACACGTCCACGCCGACGAAACCGCCGCCCAGCAACGGGACGCCCGCGTGGTAGAGCACCACCAGCAGCACGGCGACCGCGCGCAGGCCCTCGATGTCGCGGCGGTGGCCGGTGGCGCGAGGCGGGCTACCGGTGGGCGGCGCGGCGGCGGGCTGCCGCGGGACGACCCGGGTGACCGTCACACGTACTCCCAGGTCAGCTCGATCGGTCGGGGGCGCGGGAGCGGGGCGGCCCGGCGTTCCCACGGCGCGGCGAAGGGCAGGAAGGCCGGGAGGAAGTCGGCCACCAGGGCGGCCTGCTCGGCGGCGACGTCCGCGTCGGCGTCCACGTCGTTCAGGCAGAACGTGTCCAGGTGGCGGTCGCGCATCAGCCGGGCCAGCCGGAACGGTGTGTGCGGCGAGGCGAGGTCCAGATAGGCGTACGCGATCGCGCCCGGCGCCGCCCGCCCGGTCAGGTACGCGTAGTACTGCTGCAGCGAGGACAGCATCGCCACGTCGTCGGGGTGCCGGAACCGGTGCCCGGCGGTTGCCGCCACCTGCTCGGCGAACCGGTCGGCGATCTCGGTCAGCACGCTCCGCCGCGACGGGTGCGGGGTGTGCATCATCCGGTGGGACAGCACCCGGCCGAACGCCTCCTCGATCAGCCGCCGGTTGTTCTTCCCGGAACTGGCCGTCGGGGCGTCCGCGACCTCCCGCGGCAGCGAGCCGATCCGCGCCGTCGACGGGAAGAACCGGGTCAGCCCGCCCGGCGTGAAGAACATGTCCGGCGCCACCGGGCGGCCCAGCAGCACGTCGTCGTTGAGGTAGAGGAAATGCTCGGCCAGGCCCGGGATGTGGTGCAGGCGGGTCTCGATGGCCTGCGAGTTGAACGTGGGCAGTGCGCCGGTCGTACCGAAGATCTCCCGGTGCGCGACCACGGTCACGTCCGGGTGGGCGGAGTCCAGCCAGGACGGCACCTGATCGTCGGTGACCAGGAAGATCCGCCGGATCCACGGCGCGAAGCAGTGCACCGACCGCAGCGCGAAACGCAGCTCGTCCCGGGAGGTGTACCGGGACGCGCTCGCGGCCTGCGGATGCGCGGCGGCCCACGGGTTCGCGGCGAGCGCCCGGTCCTTGCGCCGCCGCCAGTCCGGGTCGGCGCCGTCCACCCAGGTGAACACGGCGTCCACCGGGAAGCGGATGCGCTCCGGCGCGGCCATCGTGAACACCCGCCGGGTGCGGTACGGGGTGCGGTGCGGGGCGCTGTCGAACGGCGCGCTGTCGAACGGCGCGCAGAAGTCGCCGAAGGCCGATTCGAACGCCGTCACCGCCCGGTCGTCCTTGGCCACCACGTCGGCCACCGGGTTGCTCCGCGGCGCGGTCAACGTCCCGTCCCGCTCCAGCCAGAACTCGACGTCGCAGCCGAACTCGTCGCCGAGCACCAGGCCGCCGCCCGGGTCGGTGACCGGCCAGCACACCCGCCACACCAGGCCGGACCGGCCGAGGCGGCGCAACCGCCCGGCGCCCGGCAGCGTGACGTCCCGCAGCAGTGGCAGCACCCGTTCCCGGTCCGGTTCCGGTACGGCCACCGCGGTGTGCGTGAAGGACGCGTTCGGCACCCGGAACCAGTCCACGCCCGCCGCGGAGAGCAGCTCGGTCACCCGGTCGACGTTGTCCCGGCGCACCTGTGCGGGGCTGGCTGCCGCGACCGACCGGGCGGTGACGGGGCCGTTCGCCGTGCGTACCCGGAAAAGCCCCGGACCGGCCGCGCGCGGAAGCGGGCCGATCGGCGGAACCACCCGCCGGGCCAGCCGCAGCCGCCCGCCCGGCGCCGATCGCGGAAGAACGTGCCGCTCGACCACCCGGAGCAACCGGCGGCGCAGCGGCCACGGCGCGCGTCGCAGGATCCGCCGCAGCCGCACGTGTCGCCTCCTCCGCCCCCGGTGTCCGGTCTCAGACGCCTCAACGGGCGCGCGGGGGGCGAGGTTGCGGTCGATATCGACCCATCTGCACCGGAGACCCCTACGGGTACGGTCCGGCGAAAGACCGATGCGCGCCCTTGCGCCCGGGGCGCATGGTGGAGTCCGGTGCCCGCTTTTCGAGCGGGCCTGGCTTCGGAGGGCAAGTCATGGGCAAGGGCATCGCATATCTGGTGGCCATGATCGCCGGTGTGATCGTGGTGGGGTGGGTCGCGGTCAACGTGCTGCACTTCCTGCTCGGCTGGATCGGCTACCTGATCGTCGGCGCGCTGGTGGTCGGCGGCGGCGTGTGGGTCTACGGCAAGGTCAAGAAGGAGATCGCCCCCGGCACCCGCACCCAGCGGCGCATCGAGGCGGCCGCGAAGACCTATCGGATGCGGAACCGGTAGCCCCGGCGTCGCCAGGCTAGGCTTGCGGTCGTGTTCGACAACCTCAGTGACCGCCTCAACGGCATCTTCACCAAGCTCCGCGGCAAGGGGAAGCTGACCGACGCCGACATCGACGCCACCTCGCGCGAGATCCGCCTTGCGCTGCTGGAGGCGGATGTCGCCCTGCCGGTGGTCAGGTCGTTCATCACCTCGCTGAAGGAGAAGGCGCGCGGCGCCGACGTCTCCCAGGCGCTCAACCCGGCGCAGCAGTTCATCAAGATCGTCCACGAGGAGCTCATCGAGATCCTCGGCGGCGAGGGCCGGCGGCTGCAGTTCGCCAAGCAGCCACCGACCGTGATCATGCTGGCCGGCCTCCAGGGCTCCGGCAAGACCACGCTGGCCGGCAAGCTGTCCCGCTGGCTCAAGGGCCAGGGCCACCAGCCGTTGCTGGTCGCCTGTGACCTCCAGCGCCCCAACGCGGTCAACCAGCTCCAGGTGCTGGCCGGCCGGGCCGGGGTGGAGATCTACGCCCCCTCGCCCGGCAACGGCGTGGGCGACCCGGTGCAGGTCGCCCGCGACGCCATCGACGTCGCCCGCCGCCAGGCGAAAGACATCGTCATCGTCGACACCGCCGGCCGCCTCGGTATCGACGCCGAGATGATGCAGCAGGCCCGCGACATCCGCGACGCGGTCAACCCCGACGAGGTCATCTTCGTCATCGACGCCATGGTCGGCCAGGACGCGGTGACCACCGCGGAGGCCTTCCGCGACGGCGTCGGCATCACCGGCGTGGTGCTCTCCAAGCTCGACGGTGACGCCCGCGGTGGCGCGGCGCTCTCCGTCCGGCACGTCACCGGCGAGCCGATCCTCTTCGCGTCCACGGGTGAGAAACTCGAGGACTTCGACGTCTTCCACCCCGACCGGATGGCCAGCCGGATCCTCGGCATGGGCGACGTTCTGACCCTCATCGAGCAGGCCGAGACGGCCTTCGACGAGGATCAGAAGGAGAAGATGACGGCGAAACTGCTCGGGGGCGAGCAGTTCACGCTGGAGGACTTCCTCGAGCAGTTGATGGCGGTCCGCCGGATGGGCCCGATCGCCAACATCCTCGGCATGATGCCCGGCATGGGCCAGATGAAAGACCAGCTGGCCGAGCTGGACGACAAGCACTTCGACCGGGTCACCGCGATCATCCGCTCGATGACCCCCGGCGAGCGCACCAACCCGAAGATCATCAACGGCTCCCGCCGGGCCCGCATCGCCAACGGCTCCGGCGTCACCGTCATGGACGTCAACCAGCTGCTCAACCGCTTCACCGACGCGCAGAAGATGATGAAGCAGATGGGCGGCATGATGGGCCTGCCCGGCGCCGGTGGCCGTCGTAAGGCGACCAAGAGCCCGAAGAACAAGCGCAAGGGTACGAAGGGCGGCGGTCGCGGCCCGCGTCCGGGCGGTCTGCCCCGCGGTGGCGGCATGCCGCAGCTGCCGCCGGGCTTCGACCCGAGCGCCCTGGCCGGCGGGGATGGCGCCCAGGGTCTGCCGCCGGGCTTCCGGCTGCCCAACCTGGACTTCAACAAGCTGACGCGCCCGCCCAACCGCGACGACGACGACAAGAAATAGGCGGGAGACAACTAGTCTCATGTCTAGTAGCATCGGCGGCACCCCTCGTGAGGAGCTGCCGATGCTTGTCGCCCCTGAACTGCTGGACGGTCGGAATCTGACGGTCGCCGACGTGGCGAACCTTCCCGAGGATCTTCACTATGAGTTGATCAACGGAAGGCTTGTCTTGTCCCCCTCGGCAACGCCCTTTCATCAGTACGCCTCGGCCGAGTTGCTCGTGGCTCTCCGGCAGGGCTGCCCGCGGGATCTGATGGTGACCTTCGATCAGTCGGTGATGGTGGACGGTCAGAACGAGCCGCGTCCCGATCTTGTCGTGATCGAGAAGAGCGGCGCCGGTGGATCACCTGTCCTCGCGGCCGACGTCCTGCTGGCCGTCGAGGTGGTCTCTCGGGATTCGGTCACTCGCGACCTGCGGGACAAGCAGAAGCTCTACGCCTACGGCGGGATCCCGTCCTACTGGCTGCTCGACCCGCTCGGCGTGCGGGTCACCTTCACTCAGTTCTTGCTCGGTGAAGGTGGCGTCTACCACCGTCACCTGCACGCCGACGATGTGGTCACGGTCGATGTTCCCTGGGAGGTCACGATCGATCTCCCGGCGCTGACGCGTGAGCGGGACGACCTCTACCGGCGGACGGGTCGCTCCGCGGTCTGACCGCTTCGCCACCCGCCCGCCAGGTTGGGTCAGGCGTCCTGGAGGGCGATCACCCGGGCGTTCCACGGGCAGTAGGAGTCGGACGTGATGGAGTGGCTCTCGACATCCTCAGGTGTGCCGTCGCAGATCTCGATGGACTGCTCGACCTGGCGGGTGTTGTCCAGGTGCCAGGTCCAGCCGGTGTTCTCGTTCGCGGCGCCGTAGACGATGGTGCCGTGCGGGTGGGTCGCGTCGCCCTCGGTGCCGGCGAGCTGGGCCCGGGCCGAGGCGATGGACGCCGGGTCGGTGAGGACGGCCTTGAAGGTGGAGCTGTTCGGGTGTTCGTAGGTGACAACCACGCCGGCGGCGTTCGTCTCGGCGGCCATCGCGGGAACCGCCGCGGCGGCGCCTGCGGCCAGGGTGGCCGCGATCAGCAGCGGGACGGCTGTGCGCTTCTTCATTGCGTCTCCTTCGCTAGGGAACACTGTCCACAACGGACCGGGCCGGGAGGGGTTCGGGCGAAGTAACGCGAATCATATTTTACGGACATCGAAGAAGCGCTGGTCATGATAGGAACGACCCCGTGGCGTTGCATGTGCGTGGGGTTGTTCTGCCCGAGGGGGAAGTCCGCGATCTGTGGCTGGTAGGGGACCGGGTCACCTACGAGCCGGTACGCGGTGCCGAGACCGTCGCGAGTGAGGGCTGGATCCTGCCGGGTCTGGTCGACGCGCACTGCCACCTGGGCATCGCGCGCGGGCCGCGGCCGATCACCGGACTCGACGAGGCTCGGGCGCTCGCCTACATCGACCGGGACGCCGGGGTGCTCGCGCTGCGGGACGCCGGCTCGCCGTACCCGTACCCGGAATTGGACGACGAACCGGACATCCCGCGTCTCGCCCGCGCGGGTAAGCACGTGGCCGCCCCGAAAAGGTATCTGCGGGACATCGGCATCGAGGTCGACGGCCCGGACGTCGCCGCGGCCGTGGCCGAGCAGGCCAAGGCCGGCACCGGCTGGGTGAAGATCGTGGGGGACTGGCTGGACCGGGACGCGGGCGACCTGGCGCCGTCCTGGGATCAGGCGACGATGACCGCCGCGGTCGAGGCCGCCCATGCCAACGGCGCGCGGGCGGCGGTGCACACGTTCTCCGAGGAGGGCGTGGCGATGATGGTGCGGGCCGGCGTCGACTCGGTGGAGCACGGCACCGGCATCTCGCTGGACCTGGTGGACGAGATGGCGCGGCGCGGGACGGCGCTGGTGCCCACCATGATCAACATCCTGACGTTCGGCGGGATCGCCGAGCAGGCAAGAGCCAAATTCGGCGGGTACGCCGACCACATGCTCGCGTTGCGTGACCGGTTCCCGGCGGTCGTCGGCGCGGCTTACGAGGCGGGCGTGCCGATCTATGTCGGCACCGACGCGGGCGGCGGCATCGAGCACGGGCTGGCCGCCGAGGAAATGCTGCTCCTGCGGCAGGCGGGGCTGCCGGCCGAGACCGTGCTGGCCGCCGCGAGCTGGGGTGCGAGGGAGTGGCTGGGCTTCCCGGGCCTGGTCGAGGGCGGCCTGGCCGACCTCGTCGTCTACCCCGAGGACCCCCGCGCCGACCTGCGCGTGGTCACCGCGCCGAGCCGCATCGTGCTCCGCGGGAACGTGATCAGGTAGGCCGCATTAGGATGCTGCACCATGGCTCGCGTGCTCACTCCCCGTGCGGAGGACTTCCCCCGCTGGTACCAGGATCTCATCGCCAAGGCGCAACTGGCCGACAACGGCCCGGTGCGCGGGACGATGGTGATCCGGCCGGCCGGTTACGCCATCTGGGAGCGCATGCAGTCCGAGATGGACGACCGGATCAAGGGGGCGGGCGGGCAGAACGCGTACTTCCCGCTCTTCATCCCGGAGTCGTACCTGCGCCGTGAGGCCGATCACGTGGAGGGCTTCTCGCCGGAGCTGGCCGTGGTCACCCACGCCGGTGGCAAGCAGCTCGCCGAGCCGCTGGTGGTGCGCCCGACCAGCGAGACCGTGATCGGCGAGTTCATGGCCAAGTGGGTCGACTCCTACCGTGACCTGCCGCTGCTGCTCAACCAATGGGCCAACGTGGTGCGCTGGGAACTGCGCCCGCGGACGTTCCTGCGCACCACCGAGTTCCTCTGGCAGGAGGGCCACACCGCGCACGCCACCGAGGCGGACGCGCGGGCCTACGCCCGGCAGATTCACTCCGACGTCTACGAGGACTTCATGGTCCAGGTGCTGGCCATGCCGGTCGTGCCGGGCCGCAAGACCAAGGGTGAGCGCTTCGCCGGCGCCACCAACACGATGACCCTCGAGGGCATGATGGGCGACACCAAGGCCCTGCAGATGGGCACGTCGCACGAGCTGGGCCAGAACTTCGCCAAGGCCTTCGACATCTCGTTCACCTCGTCGTCGAGCACCGTCGAGCACGCCTGGACCACGTCCTGGGGCACGTCCACCCGGATGATGGGCGGCCTGATCATGAGCCACGGCGACGACAACGGACTGCGGCTTCCGCCGCGGCTGGCGCCGATCCAGGTGCAGGTCATGGTGGTCAAGGCGGGCGAGGGCGTCACGGAGGCGGCGGCCGCGCTGCGGGACGAGCTCAAGGCTTCCGGCGTACGCGTGAAGCTGGACGACCGTGCCGACATCCCCTTCGGCCGGCGCGCCGTGGACGCCGAACTGCAGGGCGTCCCGATCCGCCTGGAGGTCGGGCCGCGCGACCTGGCCAGTGGCAACGTGGTGCTGGCCCGCCGGATCGACGGCAGCAAGACGCCGGTCCCGCTGGCCGGGGTGGCCGCCGAGGTGGCCGCCGCGCTCGTCGCCGACCAGCAGCGCCTCTACGACGACGCGCTGGCCTTCCGCCAGGAGCGCACGGTCGACGTGAAGAGCCTGGCCGACGCGATCGAGGTGGCCCAGACCGGCTGGGCCCAGGTGCCCTGGTCGGCGGTCGGCGAGGAGGGCGAGCGCGAGGCGAACGGCAAGGCCGTCACGGTCCGCTGCCTGTTCCGGGAGGACGGCTCGATGCCCGACTCGGACACCGAGGACGGGCTCGTGGCGATCCTGGCGCGCTCGTACTGATGGCCTTCGCTCCCGGGCAGGTCATCCTGCACCGCAACACCCGCCGGGGTCGCATCGCCTTCGCCCGCCCGGTCCGGGTGGTCTCCGACACCTCCCTCGGCCTGCTGGTCTGGATGGCCCGGCACACTCCGGTGATGTACGAGGTGGCGGCCGACGGCCGTGGCGCCCGCGGCCGCCCGTTCGCCGAGTGGGTCACGCTGCCCTACGAGCACCGTCCGGGGGAGTGGCAGGGTGCCGGCATCCTGATGCTCTTCCCGCCGGAGGCGGACCACTCGGTCTGGTGGTTCTGGACCGACGAGGGCGTGTTCGACGGCTGGTACGTGAACCTCGAGGAGCGCGTCGTCCGCTGGGCCGACGGCGACCTGGCCGGGGTGGACGTCATCGACCAGGATCTGGACGTGGTGGTCCGGCCGGACCGGACCTGGGAGTGGAAGGACGAGGACGAGTTCGCCGAGCGGCTCGCCTTCCCGGACCACTACTGGGCCACCGACGAGCAGGCCATCCGCGCCGAGGGGCGGCGGGTGATCAAGATCGTCGAGGCGGGGGAGTTCCCGTTCGACGGCACCTGGACCGATTTCGTCCCGGACCCGTCCTGGGAGTTGCCCGAGCTGCCCGATGGGTGGGATCGCCCCGCTACGCGGTGATTTTCAGGGCGGTTGGTGGGGGCACGGCCGCGTCTGGCAGAATGGACAGCTGGTATCGGTCCGCTCGAGGCGCCCTCTAACCCCTCGGTGCGGATCAGGTCCAGATGAGGCATCGGTCCCGCATCCCCACGCGGGTCTCCGTCGCCTCAACCCAAGCAAATCATTCGGGAGCGTAAAAGACCGTGGCCGTAAAGATCCGGCTCCTGCGGATGGGCAAGATCCGCAACCCGCAGTACCGCATCGTCGTCGCCGACGCGCGCACCAAGCGCGACGGCCGTGCCATCGAGTACGTCGGCATCTACCACCCGAAGGAGGACCCTTCGCTGATCCAGGTCAAGTCCGACCGGGTTCAGCACTGGCTCTCCGTCGGCGCGCAGCCCAGCGAGGCCGTGCAGCGAATCCTGGAGAAGACCGGCGACTGGCAGCTGTTCAAGGGCCTGCCGGCCCCGCCGCCGCTGCTGGTGAAGGCTCCCAAGGAGGACCGCCAGGCGACGTACGAGGCCGAGGCCAAGGCTGCCGCCGGCGTCGAGACGCCGGCCAAGTCCACCAAGCCGGCGAAGAAGGCCACCAAGGCTGCCGCCGCGCCGGAGGCCAAGGCTGACGCCAAGGCCGCCGAGCCCAAGGCTGACGCCAAGGCCGACGAGGCCAAGCCCGCCGCCGCGCCGGAGGCCGCCGAGGCCAAGCCGGAGCAGACCAAGGCCGCCGACCCGGCCGAGCCCAACCGCGAGGCGGTTGCCGAGACGGCGGAGGACCCGGCCGGTGCCGGCGCCGACAAGAGCTGACGGGGCGCTCCGGCCCGCGCTGGAGCACCTCGTCAAGGGCATCGTCGACAACCCGGACGACGTCCGGGTTCGCCTGGTCGACTCGCGTCGCGGCAAGCGGCTCGAGGTCCGTGTGCACCCCGAGGACCTGGGAACGGTCATCGGGCGTGGCGGTCGGACGGCCAAGGCGCTGCGACAGGTCATCGGGTCGATCGGTGGGCGCGGCATCCGCGTCGACATCGTCGACGCGTACTGATCAGCGCCGGTCAGATGCTGCTCGTCGTCGGACACATCGGTAAGGCGCACGGGATCAAGGGCGAAGTCCTGGTCACCGTGCGCACGGATGAGCCCGAGCAACGTTTCGTGCCGGGAGCGGTCTTCACGACCGCCTCCGGCACGCTCACGCTCGAGGACCTCCGCTGGCATCAGGGTCGGGTGATCGCCCAGTTCGAGGGCGTCCACGACCGCAACCTCGCCGAGGAACTGCGCGGCACCGAGCTGCAGGTGGATTCCGCCGAGCTGACGGCGCCGGACGACCCGGACGAGTTCCACGACCACCAGCTCGTCGGGCTGCGGGTCGTCTCCGTCGCCGGTGAGGAGCTGGGCACGGTCGCCCGGATCGATCACGCGCCGTCGTCCGACCTGCTGGTCGTGACCAAGCCGGCCGGCGGGACCGCGCTGATCCCGTTCGTGGCCCAGATGGTGCCGACCGTCGACCTGGCGGGCGGCCGGGTGGTCGTCGACCTGCCCGAGGGCCTGCTCGATCTGTGATGCGCGTCGACATCGTCTCCATCTTCCCGGAGTACTTCGCGCCGCTGGAGCTGTCGCTGGTCGGCAAGGCCCGCGGCACCGGGCTGCTCGACGTCACCGTGCACGACCTGCGGACCTGGACGTCGGACGTGCACCGGACGGTGGACGACACCCCGTACGGCGGCGGGCCGGGCATGGTGATGCGCCCGGAGCCGTGGGGTCAGGCGCTGGACGCCGTCGGGCCGGGGACACTGATCGTGCCGTCTCCGGTCGGCAAGCCGTTCACCCAGGCGGACGCGCACGAGCTGGCCGGGCTGGACCATCTGATCTTCGCCTGCGGGCGGTACGAGGGCATCGACCAGCGGGTGATCGACGACGCGGCCGCCCGGATGCCGGTGCGTGAGGTCTCGCTCGGCGACTACGTGCTGTTCGGCGGCGAGGTGGCGGTCATCGTCATCCTGGAGGCGATCACCCGGCTGCTGCCCGGGGTGCTGGGCAACGCGGACTCGCTGACCGAGGAGTCGCATGCGGCCGGGCTGCTCGAGGCGCCGGTCTACACCAAGCCGGCCTCGTGGCGGGACCGGGACGTCCCGGAGGTGCTCCGCTCGGGCGACCACGGGCGGATCGCGCGCTGGCGGCGTACGCAATCACTCCTGCGCACGGCCTCGCGCCGACCTGACCTGATGGCGGTTTATCCGCCTGCGAATTTGGATAAAAAGGACAGGGTCGCGCTCGATGAGGACGGATTTCAGATCCCGCCTCCCGATGTGGCAAAGTAGTGAGGTTGCCGTTTGCCCCCACGCCGTGGGCGGCGAGCGAGGACCCCTCTCGCAGGGGTCAGTGTGATCCCATCTGCGCATCGAACTCCCGGTGCGCTGTGAGTAAGCAAGGATGCAGCGAATGAACACGCTGGACGCTCTCGACGCGCAGTCGCAGCGCACCGACATCCCCGACTTCCGCGCCGGTGACACCGTCAAGGTGCACGCCCGGGTCGTCGAGGGCAACCGTTCCCGGGTCCAGGTCTTCCAGGGCGTCGTGATCAGCCGCCAGGGCGGTGGCCTCCGCGAGACCTTCAAGATCCGGAAGATCAGCTTCGGCGTCGGCGTCGAGCGCACCTACCCGCTGAACAGCCCTCAGATCGACAAGATCGAGGTCGTGACCCGCGGTGACGTGCGCCGGGCCAAGCTCTACTACCTGCGCGAGCTCCGTGGCAAGAAGGCCAAGATCAAGGAGCTGCGGGAGAAGCAGCACACCAGCTGATCCCCGTCGATCCGTCACATCCGGCGGGAGCGAACTACTCTTGCGCCAGTGACGGATGAACTTCGTTCGCACTGCCGCCCGTACTCGTCTGTTGAGGACGTCTTCGGGCGGTAGTGCTGTATCCGGGGCCTGATCGTCCGAACGTCGGCGGGAGATGCGTAGCGTGGGACAGATGGGCTATTCAGGCGGCTATCCGGGTGGCATGTCGCCGGACAGGCGGCCCCGCCGCGGCCGGATCATCCGGCGCAAGGAGATGCCGCTGTGGCAGGAGCTGCCGCTGCTGCTGATCGTGGCCTTCTGCCTCGCCGTGCTCATCCGCACGTTCCTGGTCCAGGCGTTCTTCATCCCCTCCGGGTCGATGCAGCAGACGTTGGAGATCAAGGACAGGGTCCTGGTCAACAAGGTCATCTACGACGTGCGCAACCCGGAACGCGGCGAGATCGTGGTGTTCCGCGGCCCGGAGAACTGGGCCAGCGAACAGCCCTCGGAGCCGGTCAGTCAGGCGTTCTCCGCCAAGCTCGGGCGCACCATCGGCGACCTGGTCGGCGTCAGCCGCCCGGGGGAACGCGACTTCATCAAACGGGTGATCGGCGTCGCGGGCGACAAGGTGGCGTGCTGCGACCAGCAGGGCCGGATCACCGTCAACGGCAAGTCGATCGACGAGCCGTACATCTTCGAGAACTCCTCGCTGGATGCCCCGCCCAACCCGCGGCAGTGCACCAGCCGGGTCTTCGCCGAGGTCACCGTCCCGGCGGACCAGCTCTTCGTGATGGGCGACCACCGCGGCGTCTCCCAGGACGCCCGCTGCCAGGGCCCGGTGCCGGTGGAGAACGTGATCGGCCGGGCCTTCGTGATCGTCTGGCCCACCAAGCGCTTCACCAGCCTCGAAGTGCCGGACAACTGGAAGACGTTCGCGAGCGGCCCGGTGGCCCTGCCGGCGAAGGAGCCGGACCCCGATCCGGAGAGCCCCGATCCGGAGAGTGGGGCACTATTGCTCCCATTCCTGTTAAGTGCGGGACTGTCCGCGCGTTCCGGACTGCCGTTCACATCTCGACGACGTAGGCTCCGATCGTGATTGACGAGCAGACCGAGAAGCGCTCCGGATCCTTCTGGCGTGAGCTGCCGATTCTCGTGGGGGTGGCGATCCTGGTCGCCGTCCTGGTCCGGGCGTTCGTGCTGCAGACCTTCTACATCCCGTCGCCGTCGATGGAGCACACCCTCAACGTGCTCGACCGGGTGCTCGTCAACAAGCTCGTCTACGACTTCCGCGACCCTCGCCGCGGCGAGATCATCGTCTTCGAGGCGCCGAAGACGTGGCAGAGCGGCACCGAGGGTGAGGACTTCATCAAGCGCATCATCGGTCTCCCCGGCGACCACGTGATGTGCTGCGACGACCAGCAGCGCCTGATGATCAACGGTCACGCCATCGACGAGCCATACGTCTACACCGACGCCGACGGCACCCGCAACGCGGTGGCCGACGAGCCGTTCGACATCACCGTGCCGGCCGGTCGCATCTGGGTCATGGGTGACCACCGGGAGGCCTCGGCCGACTCTCTGGAGCATTGGGAGACCAGCCAGAACATCGAGGAGGCCACGATCAGGTCCGACTCCATCGTGGGTCGTGCGTTCACGATCTTCTGGCCGGTGAACAGGGCGACCTGGCTGTCCGTGCCGAGCACCTTCAACGGTGTGCCGGAGCCCGCACCCGCCAAGTGACCGCCCGCGGTCGACATCGACCGGAGGCGCAATAAGCTGGGAGCCGTGACCGTCCTCGACCGCCGTGCCGCACGTGTCGTGCTCGTCGATCGGGCCGACCGCACCCTGCTGATGCGCGGCGGTGATCCGGCCCGTCCCGGTCTGCGCTGGTGGTTCACCCCCGGCGGCGGGCTCGAGCCGGGCGAGACCTCCGCCCAGGGCGCCGTCCGCGAGCTCTTCGAGGAGACCGGGCTGCAGGTCTCGGAGGACGATCTCGGTGAGCCGGTGTGGCACCAGGTGACCGAGTTCAGCTACGACGGCCGCACCTACCGCCAGGATCAAGACTTCTTTCTGGTACGCGTGATCGAGTGGGAAGTCGATACCACCGGTTTCGACCAGGCCGAACGTGACACCATCGACGCGCACCGCTGGTGGTCGGCGGACGAGATCGACGCCACCGACGAGCTGATCTATCCCGCGGAGCTGGCTTCCCTGCTCCGCCGACTGGTGGGGGGCGAGTCCTGATGCTGGCCCCGGGGAGAACGGTCATCAGGCGCGAGGGCGGGCTCTACGCCCTGGAACGGGCCCTGCAGCGCCGCGGCTTCCAGAACGTCGCCGGGGCCGACGAGGCGGGTCGTGGCGCCTGTGCGGGCCCTCTGGTCGCCGCCGCGGCCATGCTGCCCGAGGGCAAGCGCGGCGAGATCGCCGAGCTCGCCGACTCCAAACTGCTCACCCCGCTCGCCCGGGACAGGGTCTACGACGAGGTGGTCAAGCGCGCCCTCGCCTGGTCGGTGGTGATCATCCCGCCGGCCGAGGTGGACCAGCGTGGCCTGCACGTGTGCAACCTGGCCGCGATGCGCCGGGCGCTGGCCTCGCTCAGCACCCGGCCCGACTACGTGCTCACCGACGGCTTCCCGGTCGAGGGCGCGGGCGTGCCCGGCCTCGCGGTGTGGAAAGGCGACCGGGTCGCCGCCTGCGTGGCCGCGGCCAGCGTGCTGGCCAAGGTGACCAGGGACCGGATGATGGTCGAGCTGGACGGGCAGTACCCCGACTACGGGTTCGCGGTGCACAAGGGCTACATCACCGACGAGCACAGCGCCGCCCTCACCCGGCATGGCCCGTGCGCGGAGCACCGTTTCTCGTACGTGAACGTGGCGGCCGCCTCCGGCCGCAGCAACCGGCCGCCCCGCGCGCGCCGTCCCGCGGTGACCGCCGCATCGCCTGAGCCGCTTACGCTCTGGCCTGCGGAGGGGGGTACCGTCGGCGTGGCGTCGGGCGAGCCGCCGGGGCGAGCGCCAACGGTGGGGGAAGATGAGGCAATGGAGGGCGAGAAGCGATGAGCGCAGAGGATCTCGAGAAGTACGAGACCGAGATGGAGCTGCAGCTCTACCGGGAGTATCGCGACATCGTCCGTCAGTTCTCCTACGTGGTGGAGACCGAGCGCCGCTTCTACCTCGCCAACCAGGTCGACCTGCACGTCCGCAACTCCGACGGCGAGGTCTACTTCGAGGTCGAGATGCATGACGCCTGGGTCTGGGATATGTACCGGCCGGCCCGCTTCGTCAAGAACGTCCGCGTGATGACCTTCAAGGACGTCAACGTGGAGGAACTCGAGAAACCGGACATCTCCCTGCCGGACAACGCCGGCTTCGGCGGCTGAGGGTTCCCTCCGCGGCCCGTCATCTCCACACGGTGCCCCCGGGGGATTTTCGCATCGTCGGCCCGGCGGCCGGCGCGTTATCCACAGGGCCTCCTCCGGGAGGCCCTGCGGTTGTCCACAGGGCTCCTTCGGGCGCCCTGGGTCCGGGCAAGCTTGCGCACATGCCGCTGGTCCTTCTCCTTCTCGTCCTGGCCCTGACCCCGGTCTCACCAGGGCTGGTGGCCCGTCCCTTCGATCCGCCGCCTCAACCGTGGCTGGCCGGCCACCGTGGCGTCGACCTGACCGCGACCGCCGGTGCGCCGGTGCGGGCGCCCCGCGACGGCACGGTCGTGTTCGCGCGGCTGGTCGCCGGCCGTGGCGTGATCACCGTGGCTCACCCGGACGGGCTGCGGACCACCTACGAGCCGGTCACCGCCTCGGTGGCGGTGGGTGACGCGGTCCGGGCCGGCGAGACGCTCGGCGCCCTGGACGCGGGCCACCCCGGCTGCCCGGTCGACGCGTGCCTCCACTGGGGCCTGCGCCGCGCCGGCACCTACCTCGACCCGATGACCTTGCTGGGCCGCGGCCGGGTCCGCCTGCTGCCGCTGCGCGAAGCCGAGTAAACGGCCAGGGCCACCCGTGGAGCGATGCGATCTTCGGCGGAAGCCGCGTGAGCGGCGGCGCAACCGCTCACGCACGTGGAGCGATGCGATCTTCGGCGGAAGCCGCGTGAGCGGCGGCGCAACCGCTCACGCACGTGGAGCGAAGCGACCCTCGGCGTGAGCAGCGGTCCGCACCACCCACCCACCTACGACCTGCTCCGGATCTTCTGGTTCTTGATCTTGAATCAGAGCGAGCGGAGGAAACCGGGAAGCTTGTCGGCGAGGTTGTCGTAGTCGTCGGCGTCGTTGTAGATCTGGGCGCTCAGCCGCAGGTGGCCACGGCCGCCCCAGGCGTTGATCGCGGTCTCGATGGACAGCTGGTCGGCGAGCTGATCACGCAGGCCGTGCGCCTCCGGGGCGGTCGTCGCCAGGCCGGCCGGCAGCGGGATGACACGCATCGAGACGAGCGGGTCGCCGGGGTCGGGCAGTTCCTCGGGCGCGTAGCCGAGCGCCTCGCCGACCACCCGCTGACCGTAGGCGGCGAGGGCCGCGTTGTGCCGGCGGACGGTGTCGGCGCCGAGTGAGCGCATCACGTAGAGGCCGGCCGGTGCGGACATCCACGCGGTCGGGTCGAGCGTGCCCTGGAACTCGACGCTGTGCGGGAAGCCCTTCTCCTGCGCCCAGGAGACGACCAGCGGGTCGATCCGGCGGCGCCACGGGGCGGCCACCGCCAGCAGGGCGGTGCCGCGCGGGGCGAACGCCCACTTGTGCAGGTTGCCGACCCAGAAGTCGGCGCCGATCGCGGAGACGTCCACCGGCAGCATCCCGGGCACGTGTGCCGCGTCGACGAGCACCGGGATGTCATGTTCACGCGCGGCGGCGGCCAGGTCGCGTACCGGAAAGGCCTTGGCCGTGGGCGACGTGATCTGATCGACCACCAGCAGCTTGGTGCGGCCCGGGCGGAGCGCGGAGCGGATCCGCGAGACCACCTCGGCGTCGGTGGCGGTCAGCGGCAGCGCGACGGTCCGGGCGGTGGCGCCTGCGCGCCGGCACTGGCGGCGGACGGCCATCGACACCGCGCCGTACGCGTGATCGGTCATCAGCACCTCGTCGCCCGCGCCGATCCGCACCGACTGGAGCACCAGCGAGACGGCGATCGTGGTGTTGCCGACCAGCGCGCTGCCGTCCGGGTCGGCGCCGAGGAAGCCGGCGACGTGCCGGCGTGTGTGGGCGATCCGGTCGTCGAGGCCCAGGTGGAAGAACTTCATCGGGTTCGACTCGGCCTCGTCACGCAGCCGCTGCTGGGTGCGCTGCACGCTGATCGGCACCGCGCCGAACGACCCGTGGTTGAGATAGGACACGGACGGGTCGAGCGAGAAGAGAAGACGCGCTCCCGGGATGGGGTCGGGCGGATCTTCGGGGCGCATGCCGTGATCGTAGGTGATGTTTCAGGCCCGGGGGTGGGCCTGACGGAAGGCGGCACGCAGCCGTTCGGTCGAGATGTGCGTGTAGATCTGCGTGCTCGACAGCGACGCGTGCCCCAGCAGGTCCTGTACGGCGCGCAGGTCGGCGCCGCCGTCCAGCAGATGCGTGGCCGCCGAGTGGCGGAGGTCGTGCGGGCTGGTGTGCGGGAGCCCACGGGCCTGGGCGGCGGCCGCGACGATGCGGCGTACGACGGTCTGCTGGAGCCGGCCGCCCTTCACCCCGACGAACAGCGCCTCGCTCCGGTTGCTGCTCAGCCGCGGCCGCCCGCGGTCCCGCCAGGCGTCGAGCGCGCGCTGGGCGGGCAGGCCGTACGGAACGGTCCTCTCCTTGGCGCCCTTGCCGAAGACCCGCAGCACCCGGCGCCCGTCATCGATGTCGGCCGGGTCGAGTCCGCACAACTCGCTGACCCGGATCCCGGTCGCGTAGAGCACCTCCAGCACGGCCCGGTCCCGCAACTCGATCGGATCGTCGGCCTGCTCCGCGCTCGGCGCCTCCACAAGCTCCGCCGCCTGGTCGCTGCTCAGCACGTTCGGCAGGTCCCGGTGCGCCCGCGGGCTCGCCAGCTGCGCACCGGGGTCGGCGTCGGCCAGCCCCTGCCGAAGCGCCCACCCGGTGAAGGCCCGCGCCGCGGCGGCCCGCCTCGCCTGTGAGGTCCGCGCCGACCCCTCACGCATCCGAGCCGCCAGCCAGCCCCGCAACACGGCGATGTCGAGGTCGCCCGGCCGCGCACAACCGTCCCGCGCGGCATGATCAAGGAGCGAGACCACATCCCCGACGTACGCCCGGATGGTGTGCGCCGACCGGTTCTCGGCCCGCGCGAGGTGCAGACCGAACTCGTCCACCGCGTCGCGCATCGCCGCCGGCAGCGACTCGTGAATCTCCCGCGTGCTCATCGTCTCGACCGTCCGCCCTCGACCGGTAGCCCGTCAAGCCCCTATCCTGCCGTGATGCGCCGCGCCTTGGTGATCTTCTGCACGGTCCTCTGCCTGGCCGGATGCACGCCCGCTGAGGAACCCGAAGCGAAGACCGGCCTCGGCGACCGCAGCACGGCGACCCGCCAGTTCACCCTGCCGTCGAAGAACATCGGCTGCCTGGTGTCGGCGGAGTCGGCTCGCTGCGACATCAAGGTCAAGGATTGGAAGCCGCCGGCCAAGCCCGCCGACTGCGAGCAGGAGTGGGGCAACGCGCTCACGGTGACGGCGGAGGGTGCGAGCCTGAGCTGTGTCGGCGACACGGTGATGGGCGCGGCCGAGATCCTCGAGTACGACAAGGCCGTGCAGGTCGGCGAGTTCGTCTGCATCAGCGCGAGAGCGGGCGCCCGCTGCAGCCACGCGCCGTCCGGGCGCGGGTTCACGCTGGCCCGGGGCGCGTACACGACGTTCTGACTGATCTTCGTGCGTTTCTCTGCATGACCTGTGGTGCGGACGCCCCGGGGCAGAAACGGGCGACCGCACCACAGGGGCCGGTTCACCGTCGCAGGTGGACGGTGCCTCGGTTCTCGACGCTATGGGTGATCGCGAAGCTTCGGCAACCGTCCGTACGGTTGCGAAAACCGTCCGCGAGGATCGCCGAAGCTCCCGATCATGCAACCCATCCACCGCACCCTCGCGCGGCTCGCGGGTGTGTCAGGGGCGGGCGAGTTGGACGCGGTCGGCCGGGTGGACCTTGACGGTGCCGTCGTTGGAGGTGACCACGAGGACCGGGACGCCCTCGCCGAGGCGGTAGGAGCGGCGCTCGGCGTCGGTGGGCATGCGGGCCGCGACCCGGTCGCCGCGTGCGAGCGTGATCAGCTCGATCTGCTCGGGGACGCGGACGAACGTGCCCCGCGGCCGCTCGACACTGACCAGACCCTCGGTGCGCAGCTGCGCGATCGCCTGCCGGACCGTGGTGCGGCTGATGGTGAACTCCTGCGCGAGCCGTAACTCGCTCGGTAGTGGATCGCCCGGACCGAGCTCACCGGACTCGATCTGGCTCCGCAGGATGTCGGCGAGTTGCCGGAAAACCGCACGGTCGGCCGAGGGGTCGATCATGTAACCCAGCTTACGTGGCCACGATGCTCCATCACGTTGTACGTACAGTCCCATGTAGGTATGATAATTCTGCCGCACTGAGAAGGCCGAGCTTGATCGGGCGGCGGGTGGCGACGGCCGGTTAGTCGCCTCGTTCAGACCCGCTCTGAGCGAGCGTCTCCGGCCGTCGCCCACCAAAGCCAAGACTATGTGGATGGACGACCCGATCGGTGGCAACGCCGGTGGATTCCCGAGTCGACATGACGACTGGCGACTGTGGACGGCGAAGCAGCCGTCATGGCGGAGCGGGGGTCGTGACGGCATGCCGGCTATGGCCTCCAAGTGTTCGCCACCTCGTGGACTCTCGCCTGCGGCGGTCCCCGGTGGTTACTGCGATGAAGGGTCTGGGGCCGGATCTATCGACTGCGCCGTTGTCAGATCGGTGGTGCGATCAGATGTTCGTTCGAGGAACAGCCCATGCGAGAAACCGCTCGAAGAGGTCGGGCGGGAGTGTCTGGCCGTGAGCCGTCATGTCGTCGACAGCGTCCGTCAGCTGGCCGAACAGGTAGATGCTGAGGACCGACGGGAAATATCTGAACTCCTCGAGGAGGGCCTCCTTCGCTTGTGGGCACGGCCAGGGCCGTTCGCAGGTGCGGCAGTCCCAGGCGGGACGCGCCCACAGGTGTTCGATCCGCTGCGGTTCCCTCACCAGTTGCTGGCCGGGGGATGTGCTCGGCGGGCCTGGTGTGTCTGGTGGGCTTGGCGTGTCTGGTGTGACCTGTTGGCCTGCGCCGGTGTCAGGTTGCCGGCACGGCCTGCTCGATGCCCGTCCTCGTCGGGGCGTGTGTCTCGCGGCCTTGGTCGACTGTGGCCGGTGGGGCGATCGCGCGTGCGGGCAAAGGGTTCACCGGGTGATGGTTCCGCGCGAAGCCGGGCCGTACGGTCGCGGGGGTCTGCCTGGAGCCGGGTGGTCCGGTCGTCCGGAGCCGGAGCCGGAGCCGGGGCCGGGGCCGGGGCCGGGGGTCGGAGTGGTCGGGTGAGGTTGGGATGTGGACAGGGTTGGGTGGCCGGCCGTTCTCGGGGTGGGTGGTGAGGGACCGCCACCGGGGCATCGCCCGGCGTGATCACCTCGAAGGCCGCCGTCGGTGCTGTGAGGGCCCGATCCACGCATGGCTCGGGCAGGCCGCAGGAACAGCGACGCCATAGAGTGCGCCAGCTGCGGCGGTGCAGTGGTGCCCAGGGCACCGGCGAGATGGTCTCGCGCCTGGTGTTCATGAGACTACCCTAGTTGACGGGCGACTAGCTGTCTCCTGTGAAGTTGGCAAAGGACTAATAGTCTCGCGCCTACGGTGATCTCGTGGCAGCGAAGCAGATCCGACTGATGGGTGCGCACGAGATCCGCATCCGCCTGGGTGGGGTCAGTCGCCAGCGGGCTTACCAGATCACGAGCCGCGCCGACTTCCCCAAGCCCGTCGCCGATCTCGCCCAGGGCAAGGTCTGGCTGACCGAGGATGTCGAGGCGTGGATGAAGGTCCATCGCCGCGACATCGACGATCCGGACGACTGACCGGTGCGCGGGCGACTCAGTCATGGACATCCTCCTGTCCCTCTGACGCGCCCGCCTCTGTCGACGTCGGACGGTCGCGGTTGATGTGCGTTGACGGCGTGCGGATGGCCGAGAGGCGCAGTCCGACAGCGCCGTCTGAGTGGCGGTTCACCAGGCCGAGGGTTTCCAGCAGGCTGAGCCGGCGCAGAACCGTGCGCAGGCCCAGTCCCGCCTTGGCGGCCAGCTCGGCCGGGTCGGCACGCCCGCGCCGCGGGATCGCCTCCAGCAGGATGGCCGCTTCCTCGTCGAGCTGGTCGCGCTGGTGTTCCGGGCCGCGTGGCCGGTCGGCCTCGTAGTCGCCGATCTTCCCGATCTCCTCCAGGACGTGGGGGAGACCCGCGACGAGCCGGACCGCCGGGTTCACGCGGATCAGCTCGTGGCAGCCGACCGACATTGCCGACGTCGTGGGGCCGGGCACCACCATCGCCTTGCGGTGCAGTTCCAGCACCCGTCCCATGGTCTGCACGGCGCCGCTGCGGGCGGCCGCCTCGACCATGACCGTGCCCTGCGTGGCGGCGGCGATCACCCGGTTGCGGATCAGGAAACGGTGGCGCAGCGGCTCCGAGCCCGGCGGCCATTCGCTGATCAGCAGCCCGGTCTCGGCGATCCGTTCGAACAGGGACGCGTTCCCCGACGGATAAGGCCGATCAACCCCACAGGCCAGGACCGCCACCGTACGGCCGCCGGCCGCCAGGGCGGCCCGATGCGCCGCCGCGTCGATGCCGAACGCCCCGCCCGACACCACCGTCCAGTCATGCTCGGCCAGCCCGTACGCGAGATCGGTCGCGACGTGGGTGCCGTACCCGGTGGCCGCCCTCGCGCCGACCACCGCGACCGACCGCTCCAAGGTCTCGCCCAACGGCAGCGCGCCGCGCACCCACAGGCACAGCGGCGGCCGGATGTCGCGATGCACCCGCCCGGCCTTGTTCAGTTCCAGCGTGGCGAGCGCATCCACCCGCCCCGGCCACTCGTCGTCGGACGGGATCACGATGCGCGCCCCGAGCCGATCCGCATGGCGCAGCGCCGCCTCGGCCAGCCGGCGCGCGTCGCCTTTCGCCGTCCGGGACGCGACACCCCGGCGCAGGCCGGGTTCCTGAGCCTGGCCGGCGAGCAGCACGTCCATCGTGGCGGGTGCCCCGATCTGCTGAACCATCGTCCAGATCGCCCGGTTGCCAGGCTCGGCGAGCCAGGTCAGCGCCACCCGCGCCGCCACGTCCGCAGCCCGGTCCGCCGCCGCCACGATCACAGCCCCTCCCGCGTCGAAGCCTTGGCGGCCGGCTTCGACCGGACTGCCGCGGACGCCGCCTGGTCGCCCATCCGCAGCTGCGCCGCCTCGTCCACGTGTCCCCGGTCGGGGCGCTGCCCGCCGTCCAGGTCGGCGATGGTCCATGCCAGGCGCAGCACGCGGTCCACGCCGCGGACCGAGAGCCGGCCCTGGTCGAGGCCGACGCGCAGAGCTCTGGTGTCGGTGTTCGGCAGGCGCCACGGCTTGCGGCGCAGCTGCGGTCCCGGCACCTCCGAGTTGGTCCGCCAGCCGTCCGCCGACCATCGAGCGGCCGCCGCGGCGCGGGCCTTGACGACCCGTTCGGCGACGATCACCGATGACTCGGTCGGCTCCTCGGCGGTCATCAGCTGAGCCGCGCTCAGTGCGGGCAGGCTGATCTGGATGTCGATGCGATCCAGCAGCGGACCGGAGAGGCGGGCCAGGTATCGCCGGCGGACCGCGGGCGGGCAGATGCAGGCCTGGTCACCGGCGGGCTGGGCGCACGGGCAGGGATTGGCCGCGATGACCAGTTGGACGCGCGCCGGGAACTCGGTCGTCTCCTTGGCCCGGGCGATCACCACCCGCCCGCTCTCCAGCGGCTGCCGCAGCGCTTGAAGCGTCGTGGTGGCGATCTCGCCGGCTTCGTCCAGGAAGAGCACGCCGCGATGCGCCAAGGACAGCGCCCCCGGCTTGGCGACGCCTACGCCGCCTCCGACCAGGGATGGCGTGCTCGCGGTGTGGTGCGGCGACTGGTACGGCGCGCGTCTGGTCAGTGGCGAGTTCGCCGGCAGCACCCCGGCGACCGACTGGATCGCGGTCACCTCCAGCGCTGCCTCGTCGTCCAGCTCCGGCAGGATCCACGGCAGCCTTTCGGCGAGCATCGTCTTGCCCGCCCCGGGTGGACCGAAGAACGCGACATGGTGCCCGCCGGCCGCCGCCACCTCGATCGCGTACTTGCCGAGCTGCTGTCCGGTGATGTCCGCGAGGTCCGGTCCGGGGGCGGAGGGTGGCGGTTCGGGAAGATCCGGCAGGTCGAGCAGCTGTGTCTCGCCGCGCAGGAACGAGATCAGTCGCGCGAGGGTGTCGACCGCGCGCACGTCCACGCCGGGCACCGCCATGGCTTCGCGCGCGTTGGCCATCGGGACGACGACGCGGGCCAGCCCGTGTCCGACGGCCGCGGCGACCATCGGCAGGACGCCGCGTACGGAGCGGGCGCCGCCGTCCAGGCCGAGTTCACCGAGTAGCACCACCCCGTCGAGCGGAGCGGCCGGCAGATCACCCGCGGCGGTGAGCAGGGCGCAGGCGATGGCCAGATCGAAGCCGGACCCGTGCTTGGGCATCGTGGCCGGCTGAAGGTTGACCGTGATCCGCCGCTGCGGCCACGTATGCCCGGAGTTGACCACGGCGGCCCGGACCCGCTCGCGGGCCTCGTTCAGCCCTTTGTCCGGCAGCCCGGTCAGCACCACGGCGGGCAGCCCGGACGCCAGGTCGGCCTCGACCTCGACGATCCGGCCCCGCATACCGACCAGGCCGGCGCAGAGCACGCGTGCGTACCCCATGTCAGAACGCCGCCCGGATGTGCTCGACGAGGACCCCGTCGCGGTGGTGCATGAGCACCTCGACGACGTCGAAGCGCAGTTCGCGCGGGTGCTGCCCGGTTTCGACGAGCCACCGGACGGCCAGTTTGCGCAGCCGGCGCACCTTCGCCGTCCGGATGGCCTCGGCCGGGCTGCCGAAGGCGTCGCCGCGCCGGGTCTTGACCTCGCAGAACACGACGTCGGGGCCGTCCTGCAGGATGAGGTCGACCTCGCCGTCGGAGCATCGCCAGTTGCGGTCGAGGACGACCAGCCCGGCGGCGGTCAGATACCGCTCCGCGACGCGTTCGCCGTACTCTCCGACCGCTTTTCGCACCTTTGTCATGGCGGCAACGGTGGTGTGGCGGGACTCGGATCGGGCGAGGGCTGTGGACAGAGAGCTACTGTGGACAACCGCTCAGTGATCGGCCCGATGTGATAACCGGTCAGCTGTGGCGTCGCCGGGCGCGGTCCCCTATGTTCCCATCTCGTGGACGGAAACCGCCGCTACGCCGATGAGCCGGCGCCCAGTTGGTACACGGGGCAGAGTTCGGTCCCTTCCGGCAATCCGTACGACTCGGGCGTGCACGACCGGCCGAGCGGCGCTTTCCGGCTGGACGGCCCGCCCTCGCCCTACCCGGTCGCCGATCCGGCGTCGACCGGGAGCCACGCGCTGCCCGTGCCCGAGGGGTCAGGTCAGGGGCAGACCCGTGCTCCGGTACGCGGTCCCGAGTATCCCGCCGTCCGGCCGCCGGGTGGCACGTCCCTGGCCGACGCACCGCCCGCGGGCGCCTACGGCAGCCCGCAGCGGGGCATGGCGCCCTACGAAGAGGCGACCAGCGTGGTGCCGCCGATGAACCGGTACCAGACGGAGTCGCGCCCCGGCACCCGGATGTTCCGTACCCGTCGTCCGGTTTCCGCCATCCTGGTGGTGGCCGTCACCGCCGTCCTGATGATCCCGACGATCATGCTGCTGATCAATGCCACCTTCGGCGACGGTCCGATGCTGGCCCGGGGTGTGATCCCGGCGGTGCTGCTCACCCTGGGTCTTCCGCTCACCGGCGGCGGCCTGTACGCGCTGGCCGGCGGCGCCCCGCCCACCCGTGAGACCTGGTTGCGCCCGCCGCACGTGTATCTCCCGATCGGCCTGCTGGTGCTGATCGCCGCCGGACTAGGGGCGGCATAGGCGGCCGGCTCCGAGGGCGTATGCTGGGTTTCGGCGACCGCCTCGTGCGGTCGACCTCGCGCGCCCTCTGCACGCCACTCACCGACTTCCCGCCGGTGATGTGACGCAGCGGCGGCCCTCCCTGGTCTCGAGTTCATCGGGTCCTCCTGCGGCCGACGACCGGGCGCCAGGACGCCCACCGCCGGTGAGCGTGACAACCAGGGAAATATAGGGAGCAATCCACCATGGCCGTCGTGTCCATGCGTCAGCTGCTGGAAAGCGGTGTCCACTTCGGGCACCAGACCCGGCGCTGGAACCCGAAGATGAAGCGCTTCATCTTCACCGAGCGCAACGGTATCTACATCATCGACCTGCGCCAGACCCTCGACTACATCGAGAAGGCGTACGCGTACGTGCGGGGCACCGTCGCCGAGGGTGGCCACATCCTCTTCGTCGGCACCAAGAAGCAGGCCCAGGAGGCCATCGCCGAGCAGGCGACGCGCGTGGGCCAGCCGTACGTGAACCACCGCTGGCTGGGCGGCATGCTGACCAACTTCCAGACGGTCTACAAGCGCCTGCAGCGGATGAAGGAGCTCGAGGGCCTGGGTGACCTGACCGGCACCGCCCCCGGGTACACCAAGAAGGAGACCCTGCAGCTCTTCCGTGAGAAGACCAAGCTCACCAAGACGCTGGGTGGCCTGCGGGACATGACCAAGGTGCCGTCCGCGATCTGGGTGGTCGACACCAAGAAGGAGCACATCGCCGTCGACGAGGCCCGCAAGCTGGGCATCCCGGTGATCGCCGTGCTCGACACCAACTGCGACCCGGACGAGGTCGACTTCCCGATCCCGGGCAACGACGACGCGATCCGTTCGGCCGAGCTGCTCACCCGGGTGATCGCCACCGCCGTCGCGGACGGTCTGATCGCCCGCTCCGGCCGCAACCGCGGTGACGCCGACGTCAAGCCCGAGCCGGGCGCCGTCGCCGCCGGCGAGCCGCTGCCGGAGTGGGAGCGCGACCTCTACGAGGGCGCTGAGAAGAAGGCCGCCGACACCGAGGCCGCTCCGGCTGCCGAGGCCGCTCCGGCCGCTGAGGCCGCTCCGGCTGCCGAGGCTGCTGAGGCTGCTCCGGCCGCGGAGGCCGCCCCTGTCGCGGAGGCTGCCGCCCCCGCCGCCGAGGCCGAGCCGGTCGCCGCCGCGAAGGCCGCCGAGTAATCCCAGAGCCGACAATCTAGAGAGCGAGTCATGGCTAACTACACCGCCGCGGATGTGAAGAAGCTCCGCGACCTCACCGGCGCCGGGATGATGGACTGCAAGAAGGCGCTCGTCGAGTCGGACGGTGACTTCGACGCGGCCGTCGAGTTCCTGCGCGTCAAGGGCGCCAAGGACGTCGGCAAGCGGGCCGGCCGGACCGCCGCGAACGGCATCGTGGCGCACTCCGGCAAGGCGCTTCTCGAGCTCAACTGCGAGACCGACTTCGTCGCCAAGACCGAGGACTTCGTCGCCCTGGGTCAGCAGCTCGTCGAGCTGGGCGCGGCGAACAAGGTCGCCGACGCGGCCGCGCTGAGCACCACGACGCTGCCGGACGGCCGTACGGTCGCCGACGCGATCCAGGACTTCTCGGCCAAGATCGGCGAGAAGATCGTGCTCAACCGGTTCGCCGAGGTGGAGGGCAACGCCGCCGTCTACCTGCACCGCAAGGCGCAGGACCTGCCGCCGCAGGTGGGCGTCCTGGTCGAGTACTCGGGCAAGGACGACGAGGCCGCCGACGCGGACGCTCGCGGCATCGGGATGCAGATCGCCGCGATGCGGCCGAAGTTCCTGAACCGCGACGCGGTCCCCGCCGAGACGGTGGAGTCGGAGCGCCGGATCGCCGAGCAGACCGCTCGCGAGGAAGGCAAGCCCGAGCAGGCACTGCCCAAGATCATCGAGGGCCGGGTGAACTCCTTCTTCAAGGACTTCGTCCTGCTCGAGCAGCCGTCGGTGACGGACAACAAGAAGACGGTGGCCGCGGTCGCCAAGGAGGCCGGGATCGAGATCACCCGGTTCGTCCGCTTCGAGGTCGGCCAGGAGTAAGAGCACCACAAAGCTCCGAACGGACAGGGAGGTCGGGCACGCGATTCTGCGCCCGGCCTCCTCGTCACATAGGGTCTCTGCAGTAGCCGGTTGGGGAAGGCGGATCTGATGACGATGGTGACCGAGCAGGCCGTTCGGATCGACGATCCAGCGCCGCCCGTGCGCCCGCGCCGGGTCGTGCTGAAGATGTCCGGCGAGGTCTTCGGCGGCGGCCAGGTCGGCGTCGATCCGGACGTCGTGCAGGGCATCGCCCGGCAGATCGCCACCGTGATCAGGCGCGGCGTTCAGGTCGCGGTCGTGATGGGTGGTGGCAACTTCTTCCGGGGCGCCGAGCTGCAGAAACGCGGCATGGACAGGTCCCGGGCCGACTACATGGGCATGCTCGGCACGGTGATGAACTGTCTCGCGCTGCAGGACTTCCTGGAGAAGGAAGGCATCGAGACGCGGGTGCAGACCGCGATCACGATGGCCCAGGTCGCCGAGCCGTACATTCCGTTGCGCGCCATCCGGCACCTGGAGAAGGGCCGCGTGGTCATCTTCGGTGCGGGCGCCGGCATGCCGTACTTCTCCACCGACACGGTCACCGCGCAGCGCGCGCTGGAGATCCACGCCGATCTGGTGCTGATGAGCAAGAACGGCGTCGACGGCGTGTACACCGCCGACCCGCGTACCGACCCGACCGCGCGCAAGATCGAGACGATCACCTTCGCCGGGGTCATCCAGCAGGGTCTCCGGGTGGCCGACCAGGCCGCCTTCAGCCTGTGCCAGGAGAACGACCTGCCGATGCTCGTCTTCGGCGCCCAGGGCGACGACACGATCGTCCGCGCGGTCAGCGGCGAGAAGATCGGTACCTTGATCACCGCCGAGCAGCAGGACCACTGAGCAACTGAGCAGCAACGAGCCAAGGAGGCGACGGCGGTGATCGAGGAGACCCTCTTCGAGGCCGAGGAGAAGATGGAGAGCGCGGTCGAGCACGCCAAGGAGGAGTTCGCCGCGATCCGGACGGGACGCGCCACACCGGCGATGTTCTCGAAGATCGTCGTCGACTACTACGGCGCTCCGACCCCGGTCACCCAGATGGCGTCGGTCGGTGTGCCGGAGCCGCGCATGGTCATCGTCAAGCCGTACGACCAGTCGCAGCTCGGCCCGATCGAGCGCGCCATCCGCGATTCCGACCTCGGGGTGAACCCCAACAACGAGGGCACCCAGCTGCGCATCCACCTGCCGCAGATGACCGAGGAACGCCGCCGCGAGATGATCAAGGTCGCCCGCGGCAAGGCGGAGGAAGGCCGGGTCGCCATCCGTAACGTCCGCCGCAAGGCCAAGGAGCAGCTGGACCGTCTGGTCAAGGACGGCGAGGCCGGCGAGGACGACGGCCGCCGCGCGGAGAAGGAGCTCGACGACGTCACCCACAAGTACGTGGCCGTCGTCGACGATCTGGTGAAGCACAAGGAATCAGAACTGCTCGAGGTCTGATGTCGTACCTCGATCCCCGTGGCGGAACGCCCAACCCAGGCGATGGCCCGTCCTCCCCGGACGGGCCGGGGGCTTACGCCGCCTACTGGGCGCCCGCCGCGGAGGAGCCGGCACCGGTCGGGCCGGCACCTGTCGCCCCGGCCTGGGACGCGCCGACCGCCGCGACCTCGACCTCGGAGGCCGAGTACGAGTTGACCGCCGGACCGCGTGGCGGCAAGGGCAAGCGCCGGGCCAACCCCAAGACCTCCGGCCGGGCCGGGCGCAACCTGCCCGCCGCCCTCGCCGTCGGCACCGGTCTCGGCCTCACCGTGCTGGCTTCGCTGGTGATCTGGCGGCCCGCGTTCCTCGCCGTGATCGCCGCGGCGGCCACCGTCGGCATCTGGGAGATGGTCCGCGCCCTGCGGGTCACCGGTGCCGAGCCGCCGATGGTCCCGCTGATCGGCGGCGGCCTGCTGATGACCGGCCTGGCCTGGTTCGCCGGTGAGGACGCGGTCGTCTTCGGCCTGGTGATCACCGTGCTCGCCGCGATCGTGTGGCGGCTGGCCGACCGGCCGAGACAGTTCCGCGTCGACTTCCGCGCCAGCCTGCTGATCGCGGTGTACGTGCCGTTCCTGATCAGCTTCGCCGTGCTGCTGGTGCAGCCCGAGGACGACGGGCCGTGGCGGGTGCTGTGCGTGCTGATCGCGGTGATCCTCTCCGACACCGGCGGGTACGCGGCCGGCGTCTTCCTCGGCAAGCACCCGATGGCCCCGGCGATCAGCCCGAAGAAGTCCTGGGAGGGCTTCGGCGGCTCGGTGACCGCGGCGGCGCTGGGCAGCGGCCTGCTGCTCTACTTCCTGCTCGACGCGGAAGTCTGGTGGGGCCTGCTGTTCGGCGCGGTGATCGCGGTCGTCGCGGTGGTCGGCGATCTGGCCGAGTCGATGCTCAAGCGGGACCTCGGTATCAAGGACATGAGCCAGCTCCTGCCCGGCCACGGCGGCCTGATGGATCGGCTGGACTCGATCCTGTTCGCGGTGCCCACGGCGTATGTGCTGCTGACGCTGATCGCGCCGCCGGGGTAAGCGATGAGTGACGACATGCCCGAGCGTGGGAGACTGGAAGCGCCATGACGACTCTTCCGGTCATCCCGACCAGTCCCGACTCGCCGGACGCTGTGCGTACGCGCCGTCGAGCCAGCATGCCCCCACGCCACCTGGCCGATCTCGATCTGGCCGGCCGTCAGGCCGCCGTCAAAGGTCTCGGCGAGCCGGCCTTCCGTGCCAAGCAGATCTCCACCCACTACTTCGGCCGGCTGGTCCGTGACGCCGGCGCGATGACCGACCTGCCCGCCGCCTCGCGGGAACGGCTGACCAGCGACCTGCTGCCCACCCTGCTCACCCCGGTGCGCGAGCTGGCCTGCGACGACGGCGCCACCCGCAAGACCCTGTGGCGGCTGCACGACAACGCGCTCGTGGAGAGCGTGCTGATGGGCTACCCCGACAGGATCACCGCCTGTGTCTCCAGCCAGGCCGGCTGCGGCATGGCGTGCCCGTTCTGTGCCACCGGCCAGGCCGGCCTGACCCGCAACCTCTCCATCGCCGAGATCGTCGACCAGGTCGTCTATCTCGCCGGGGTGGCCGCGTCGGGTGCGGTCACCGGCTCACCGCCGCGGTTGTCCCGGGTCGTCTTCATGGGCATGGGCGAGCCGCTGGCCAACTATCCGCGGGTGCTCGAGGCGGTTCGCCGGCTCACCGCGCCGGCGCCGGAGGGCCTCGGGCTGTCGCAGCGGCACATCACCGTGTCGACCGTGGGGCTGGTGCCCGCAATGCGCCGGTTGATTGCGGAAGAGCTTCAGGTGACCCTTGCACTCTCACTGCACGCCCCCGATGATGATCTGCGCGATGAGCTAGTGCCCGTCAACCAGCGTTGGAAGGTGGCCGAGGTGCTCGGAGCCGCGTTCGACTACGCGGCGCAGACGGGACGCCGGATCTCCATCGAGTACGCCCTGATCAGGGACGTAAACGATCAGCCCTGGCGCGCCGACCTGCTTGGCAGGCTGCTGCGCGGCAAGCTGGCCCATGTGAATCTCATCCCGCTGAACCCGACTCCGGGCAGCAAGTGGGATGCCAGCCCGAAGCCGGTCGAACGGGAGTTCGTCGCCCGGCTCCGGGCGGCCGGTGTGGCGACGACGGTCCGGGACACCCGGGGCCGCGAGATCGACGGCGCCTGCGGCCAGCTGGCCGCGGGCGAGGTGACGGCGGAGGGCGCTGGGGGCCTCACCGCCGACGCGGAGGTGGCACAGTGACTGGGCCGAGTACCCAGCAGCAGGATTGGGAGACGTTGTGACGAGTCAGGGGCAGCGTTTCCGTCGGCGCGCGCTGCGGCGCGGCTACAAGGTGGATGAGGTCGACAGCTTCCTCGACCGGGTGGAGGCGACCCTGGCCGGCGAGCAGGTCGGACCGCCGGTCGGCGCTCAGGAGGTGCACGACGTCGTCTTCCGGGTGCGCTTCGGCGGATACGACGAGTGGCAGGTCGACCTGCACCTGGACCGGGTGGAGCGGCAGCTCGCCGAGTTCGAGGAGCGCGGCGGCGGGCGCTCACCCGACCCGCGCATGGCGCCCGAGCCGATGCGTGGCGGTGGCGGTGGCATGCCGGTCGACCGGATGGGCCCGTCGATGGGCGCCGGGATGAGCCGAGGCGCCCCGCCCACCGAGCGCATCCAGATGCCCCCGCAGATGCCGCAGCGCCAGCAGCAGCAGTTGCCGCCGCCCCCGGCGCCGGATCCGAGCTACGACCCGGCCTACGGCCGTGGCGGCTACGACGAGCCTTCGTACGGCGGCCAGCGCGGCCAGATGGGCCCCGGCGGTCCCGGCCCCGGCCCCGCACCGGGCGGCTACGACACCGGCCAGTACGAGGCGTTCGAGCCGGGCCGGCACGGCAAGGCGGACATGACCGCCGAGATCCGGATGCCGGAGCGCGACCGTGGCGGCTACGGCGGCCCGGCCCCGATGAGTGGCCCGCCGGCGCCGATGAGCGGCCCGCCCTCCCCGATGAGCGGCCCCCCGATGGGTGGCGGCCCCGGCATGGGTGGCGGTGGCCCGAACGGCGAGCTCTACCGGGTGGACCAGTTGCGGCGGACGTTCCAGCCGCGGCGGTTCGGCAGCGGGTACGACCCCATGCAGGTGGATCGGCTTTTCGAGAGCATCCTGCAGGCGATGTCCGGGCGCGGCCCGATGCCGGTCCCCGAGAACGAGCTCGACACGCTGCAGTTCGGGCTGGTTCCGGGCGGCTACTTCGAGGCCGAGGTCGACGCCGCGCTGCGCGAGGTGAAAGACATCCTGCTCCGGCGCCGGTGATGTGACCGCGTAAGGCCGGTGATGTGACTGCGTAAGAAGGGGCCCCTCAAGGGCCCCTTCTTCGTCTTACTGGTCGTTGGCCTTGAGGCCGTTACGGCGCAGAACGGCGTCGGCGATCACCGCGCCGACCAGGGCCAGCGCGGTGAGGACGAGGAAGATGTTCTCGGTGTTGCCCTCGTGGTTGCCCCAGAAATACATCAGGATGATCACGGCCGAGCCCAGCGCGCCGCGCCGAGCCCATTTGCGGTTGCCCGGCTTGAGCTGATCGGGAGCGTAAACCGGCTCTTCTGCCACGACTCGGTCCTCCTGCGGCGGGGAAGCGTTTCTCCCGGTCATTTTCGCACGGCGGCTCCGCGCGCAGCCCACCAACCCGGACCCGGTACCTTCGATGCCGTTGGGACACCCGGAGCGAGGGAGAGCAACGGTGCGGATCACGGGCACTGGGCACGCGAGCATGCGGATCGACACGGCCGCGGGCAGCATTCTGTGCGATCCGTGGGTCAACCCGGCGTTCTTCGCCTCGTGGTTCCCCTTTCCGGACAACTCCCTGCTCGACTGGGACACGCTGGGTGACGTCGACTACCTGTACGTGTCGCACCTGCACCGGGACCACTTCGACGCGCAGAACCTGAAGCGGCACATCAGCAAGAAGGCGACGGTGCTGCTGCCGGAGTACCCGACCAGCCAGCTCGAGGACGAGCTGCGTGACCTGGGCTTCACCAGCTTCCTGAAGACGAAGTCGAACCAGGTGCACGAGCTCGACGGTGGACTGAAGGTGATGATCCAGGCGCTGATCAGCCCGACCGACGGCCCGATCGGCGACTCGGCGCTGTGGGTGGAGCACGACGGCATCCGGGTGCTCAACCAGAACGACGCCCGCCCGGCCGACCTGACCACGTTCGCCGAGCTGGGCCACGTGCACGCGCACCTGCTGCAGTTCTCCGGCGCGATCTGGTACCCGATGGTCTACGAGCTGCCGCAGAACGCGAAGACGGCGTTCGGCAAGCAGAAACGCGACCGGCAGTTCGACCGGACCTGGCGCTACATCGACGACCTCAAGGCGTCGTACGTCTTCCCGATCGCCGGCCCGCCGTGCTTCCTCGACGACGACCTGTGGCAGTTCAACGACATCCACGGCGACGAGGGCAACATCTTCCCGGACCAGTCGGTGTTCATGTCGGAGTACGCGAAGGTCGGCGGCACCAACGGCGTCGTCCTCCTGCCCGGCAGCGTCTCCTCGCTCACGCAGGACACCTGCGAGACCACGCACCCGACCGACGTCGACGAGTTCTTCGCGAACAAGGCCGTGCACCTCGAGGAGATGCGCGAACGCAAGCGGCCGGTCATCGAGGCGGAGAAGGCGTCCTGGCGGCACCCCGAGATCGACGTGCTGGGCGAGCTGAAGAAGCGCATCGAGCCGCTGCTCGAGGAGTCGCTGTTCATGGCCAACGGCGTCGGCGGCCCGGTCCGCTTCGACCTGACCGACTCGTTCGGCCCCGGCGGCGAGGTCCTCGAGTCGATCGTCGTGGACTTCCCCGGCAAGCAGGTCAGGCCGTACGCGGACGAGAAGGTCCGCTACCGCTTCAAGACCGGCCGCGCCCTGATCGAGCACCTGATCCACATCGACGAGGGTGACTGGGTCAACTCACTCTTCCTGTCCTGCCGCTTCTCCGCGGCCCGGATCGGGCAGTACAACGAGTTCGTCTACTCGTTCTTCAAGTGCCTGTCCGAGGAGCGCCTGCAGTACGCCGAGGGCTGGTACGACGAGCACGAGCGCTCGGTCGACGCCGAGGACACCGAGATCGGCGACTGGAACGTGCAACGCCGCTGCCCTCACCTGAAGGCGGATCTGTCGCGCTTCGGCGTCCTCGACGGCAACACCCTGACCTGCCAGCTCCACGGCTGGAAATTCGACCTGCCCAGCGGCCGCTGCCTCACGAGCGTCGGCCACAAGATCCGCGCCGAGAAGCGGGACTAGACACGACCTAGCGCCCCAGGTCCTTGAGGATGCGCATGGCGGCGTTGTGGCCGCCGGCGCCGATGACGCTGCCTGCCGGATGGGTGCCGGCCGAGCCCGCGTAGAGGCCGTCGAGGCCGGTCGCGTAAGGCATTCGCTGGTCGAAGGCGACCGTGTTGTCGACGTGGTGGATGTGGCCGCCGGTGATGCCGAAGTGCCGCTCGATGCCGGGCGGGGTGAGCGGCATCGTGTCGGCGACCAGGTCGCTGGTGCCGGGCGCGTACTTGTCGCAGACGGCCAGCAGTTTCTCGACGTAGCCGGGCAACGCCTCGTCCCACGTGGTGCCCGCGAGCTCGTAGGGCACCGACTGCACGAACAGCGCCGACGAGTGGTGGCCGTCGGCGTCCCGCAGGCTCGGGTCGACCGTGGTGTGCAGGTACCACTCGATGGTCGGCTCCTCGGGCAGCCGCCCGGCCTGCACGTCGGCCCACATCGCCCGCAGCGCGGCCATCGGGGACTCCGCGTCCTGGCCGGAGAGCGCGGCCGAGCCGGGCAGCAGGTGGATGGTCGAGCCGAACGGCGACGGCGCGTCCGCCGGGAGGCAGGAGAAGACCGGCAGGTCGCGCAGAGCCAGGTTGACCTTCATGGTGGTGCCCGGCTTCCGCACGGCCGCCATGTGCTCGGTCAGCGATGCCGGCAGCGCGCCCTCGGGCACGAGAGACAGCAGCCGGAACGGGTCACAGGCGCCCAGCACGACGGTCGCTGCCACGGACGAGCCGTCGGCCAGGACCACGCCGCTCGCCGCGCCGCCGTCCACGGTCACCGCGCTCACCGGCGTACCGGTGAAGATCTTGGCTCCTGATGCCCGTGCCGCGTCGGCGAAGGTGCGTGACACCGTGCCCATGCCGCCGGCCGCGATCATCCAGGTGCCGTCCGCACCGGGCAGCCGGCACATGTTGTGCGCCAGGAAGTTGTGGCCGGTGCCGGGGTCGTCCGGTCCCGCGTTCAGGCCGGAGATGCCGTCGGTCACCGCGTACATGCTCATCAGAAGCTCGGACTTGAAACCGAAGCGTGCGAGGTAGTCGGCGACCGACCCACGCACCAGGTCGATGAACGTGCTCTGCAGCGACGGGCGGATGTACCGGTCGGCGATCTGCTCGACCGAGCCCGGCTCCCGCAGCCAGGCCGGAGCCAGGTCGGCGCGCAGCGCCGCCACCTCGACCGCCATCGCCTCGTCGGCGGCCACGTCGCGCGGCGAGAAGAACCGCTCCATCTGCGCGCGGGTGGCCGCACGGTCGCTGCCGAACAGCAGGTAGGGCGAACCGGCCGGGCCGGGCGTCGGCAGGAAGTAGTGCGGGTCGCGGCGCAGCACCGGGATGTCCACGTCGAGGATCCGCAGCAGCTCCGGCGGCATCAGGCCGAGCAGATAGGACCCGGTGGACTGGCCCAGGCCGGGCACCCGGGGGAACGGGTGCTCGGTGCGGGTGGCGCCGCCCAGCACGTCGGCTGCCTCCAGCACCACCACGTCCAAACCGGCGCGGGCGAGCAGGATCGCCGACACCAGACCGTTGTGGCCCGACCCGATGATGACCACGTCGGCACGCTGTGGAAGAGACGTCATGGCTGGACCCTAGCGCTGAAATCCGGCTCACGTTCGAGGCTGTGGATAACGGACGTCCAGTAGGTTGACGGCATGTTCGGGTGGTGGGGACGCACCGTCGTCCGCGTACGGAAATGGGTGATCCTCGCCGCTCTCGCCCTCATCGCCGTCGGCGCCACCTGGGGTTTCGGTGTCTTCGACGCGCTCACCGGCGGAGGCTACGACGACCCGGACTCGGAGTCCAACCAGGCCGCCGAGGCGATCGCCGAGCGCCTGCACCGGCCCGACCCGGACCTGATCGTGCTCTGGTCCAGCCAGAACAAGACAGTTCAAGACGCTTCGGTACGCGCGGCGATCAGCGCCGCGGTCGCCGGCATCCGGGAGCGGCCCGAGGTGGCGAACGTCTCGAGCTACCTCGACGGGCGGGCACCGGGCCTGATCAGCAACGACGGCCGGGCGACCTACGCACCGATCTGGCTGGCCGGTGACGACGCCGACGCCAAACTGGCCGGGTACGAGGCGATCGAGCCGCATCTGGAGGCGGCCGGACTGCGCACCGACGTGGGCGGCGAGGTGGCGTTCAACCAGCAGGCCAACGAGCAGAGCGAGAAGGACATCACCCGGGCCGAGCTGTTCTCGCTGCCGGTGCTGCTCCTGCTGCTCATTCTGATCTTCCGGGGCGTGGTGGCGGCCCTGTCCCCGCTGATCATCGGCGGGCTCGCGATCCTCGGCGCGTTCGTGGCCGTCCGCGGGCTCACCTATCTGACCGACATCAGCGTCTTCGCGATCAACATCATCACGCTGCTCGGGCTGGGCATGGCGGTGGACTACTCGCTGTTCGTGGTCAGCCGCTTCCGTGAGGAACTGGCGAGCGGGCGGGACGTGCCGGAGGCGATCCGGATCACGGTCGCCACGGCAGGGCGTACCGTCCTGGTCTCGGGTCTGACCATCGTGCTGGCGCTGTCGTCGCTGCTGATCTTCCCCCAGCCCTTCCTGGGCGGCATGGCGATCGGCGGCATGGCCGCCGTGCTGATCGCCATGCTGGCCGCGCTCACCGTGCTGCCCGCGGCGCTGGCCATGCTCGGGCACCGCATCGACCGGCTGCGCATCCCACTGCCGCGCCGCCGCAACGCCGGTCCGCCCGGCGCCGGATGGGCCCGCCTGGCACGCAGCGTGATGCGCCGGCCGGTGCCATACCTACTCGGCGTGCTCGCCCTGCTGGTGGTGTTCGCGCTGCCGTTCACCAGGGTGGAGTTCGGCGGTTTCGACGCTCGCGTGATGCCGGTCGACACCCCCGCGCGGATCGTGGTCGACACGCTGCGCGACGACTTCCCGGGCGGTGACATCACCCCCATCGATGTGTACGCCCCGGCGGGCAACGCCGAGGCACTGGCCGGGCGCATCGCCGGCCTGCGCGGCGTGACCGACGCCCAGGCCACCGACAAGTCCCTGGTCACCGTCACGACCTCCGACGACCCGAGCTCGGACGCGGCTCGTGAGGTGGTTCGCGAGATCCGCGGCCTGGCACCGGACGCGCTCGTCGGCGGGCGCGCGGCGATCGACCAGGACCTGCTGGAGAGTCTCGCCGAGCGGCTGCCGTACATGGCGCTGATCATGGCGGTGGCCACCATCGTGCTGCTGTTCCTCGCCTTCGGGTCGGTGCTGCTGCCGATCAAGGCGGTGCTGATGAACCTGGTCTCGATCGGCGCGTCCTTCGGCGTGGTGGTGTGGATCTTCCAGGACGGCCGGCTGGAGGGCCTGCTGCGCTTCGAGTCCACCGGTTTCATCGAGCCGAGCAACATGATCCTGGTGCTGGCCGTGCTGTTCGGCCTGGCCACCGACTACGAGGTGTTCCTGCTCTCCCGGGTGCGCGAGGAGTGGGACCGGACCGGCGACAACACCACCGCGGTCGCGACCGGCCTGCAGCACACCGGGCCGATCATCACCGCAGCGGCGCTGCTGCTCATCGTGGTGGTGAGCGGCTTCGCCACCGGCGGCGTCTCGATCGTCAAGATCATCGGCGTGGGCATGATCGTGGCGATCGTGGTGGACGCGACGCTGGTCCGGGCACTACTCGTGCCGGCCACCATGCGCCTGCTGGGCCGCATGAACTGGTGGGCGCCCGGGCCGCTCGGCCGGTTCCGCTCGCCGCTTCTGGAAAGCGCTGGCACTGATCGTGGCGCCGTACCCGACCAGCACGATGATGTGGAACAGGTAGAGCCAGAGGCCGACGGCGACCATGCCACCGATCTCGGTGAAGCCACCGAAGGGAACTCCCAGATCCAGCGGTAGCGAGCAGAACAGCACGAAGCCGTGCAGGAAACCGCTGAGGTTGGCCGCGGTGAATGAGCCGACCAGGACGGTGGCCAGCCACTCCGGGCGGCCGGGGGCGAGGTAGCGGTAGACCCAGATCACCACCGGGGTCAGCACCAGCCAGCACGCCAGGAACGACAGGACCACGCCGCCGACCGCGTACCAGCCGCCGCGCACCCACAGCCCGCTGGTCACCGGCAGGGCGATGAAGGCGGCCAGGAGCAGGGCCGGCGCGGCGGCGAGCAGCGGCAGCCAGAGGATCCGGCCACGCCAGCCGATCAGGGACTCGTCCTTCTCCCGGATCGAGACGAAGGCGCGGCGCAGGCCCTCGCCGTACAGGGTGGCCGGGAGCAGGCTGACCAGCGCGAGCCAGGGCGTCAGGTGCAGGCCGGCCTCGATCAGCGCGGACAGCGCCCGGGGTGCGCCGATCGCGTCGGGCAGCGCGGCGATGGTGTGCCCGGTCAGCCGCCGCACCCGGTCGGCGCCGGTCACCAGGCCGGTCACCCAGATCGCCAGCAGGCACGCCGGCACCACCGCGACGCCGGCGAAAAAGGTGACCGCGGCGGCGTGCAACGACACGTCCCGGCCCCGGAGCGGACGGAACACTGCTTTCAGGGTCGTCAGCACGCCGGCGCTTTCCAGGTCGTTAGCACGCTGGCCTGATACCCAGTTGTCCACAGGGTGACTCGGCGATTCGACGTCATCCGGGAAGATGGTGCCCATGCGGGAGTTAGTGCTGCTCGGGTCGACCGGTTCGATCGGGACTCAGGCCATCGACATCGTCCGGCGCAACCCGGACAGGTTCCGCGTGGTCGCGCTCGGCGCCGGCGGCGGCAACGTGGAGATGCTCGCCCAGCAGGCCCTGGAGCTGGCCGTCGAGGTGGTCGGTGTGGCGCGCTCGTCGGTCGTGCAGGACCTCCAGCTCGCCTTCTACGCCGAGGCGCAGCGGCGGGGGTGGGCCAGCGGCGACTTCCGGCTGCCCAAGATCGTGGCCGGGCCGACGGCGATGACCGAGCTGGCCGAGTGGCCCTGCGACGTGGTGCTCAACGGCGTGGTGGGCAGCCTCGGGCTCGCGCCCACGCTGGCCACGCTGCGCGCCGGGCGCACGCTCGCGCTGGCCAACAAGGAGTCGCTGGTCGCCGGTGGGCCGCTGGTCCGGGCCGCGGCGGCGCCCGGGCAGATCGTCCCGGTCGACTCCGAGCACTCGGCGCTCGCGCAGTGCCTGCGCGGCGGGCGCCGCGACGAGGTGCGCCGGCTGGTGCTGACCGCGAGCGGGGGAGCGTTCCGCGGGCGTACGCGGGACGATTTGACGCATGTCACACCGGAGGACGCGCTCAAGCACCCGACGTGGGACATGGGCCCGGTCGTCACGATCAACTCGGCCACCATGGTGAACAAGGGGCTCGAGGTGATCGAGGCGCACGAGCTGTTCGACGTGCCGTACGCGGACATCGAGGTGATGGTGCACCCGCAGTCGGTGCTGCACTCGCTGGTCGAGTTCACCGACGGCTCCACGCTCGCCCAGGCCAGCCCGCCGGACATGCGCCTGCCGATCGCGCTGGCGCTGGCCTGGCCCGATCGGGTGCCGTCGGCCGCCCCGGCGGTGGACTGGACCGAGGCGCACAACTGGGAGCTCCGACCGCTCGACGACGACGCTTTCCCGGCCGTCCGGCTGGCGAAGCGGGCGGGCGAGGCCGGCCACCTGCTACCCGCCGTCTACAACGCGGCCAACGAAGAGTGTGTGGCCGCGTTCGTGTCCGGTCGGCTACCTTTTCTGGGCATCGTCGACACCTTGGAACGGGTGCTCGCGGCGGCGCCCGGGTTTGCCGATCCGAGTACCGTCGACGACGTGCTGACCGCGGAGGCCTGGGCGCGCGCCCAGGCGCAGCGGATGATCGCGACTGCGGCAGAAGGAGCCTGATGCTGTATTGGGTGGGTGTGGTGGCGTTCGCGCTCGCCATCCTGATCTCGGTGAGTCTGCACGAGGCGGGCCACATGATCACGGCCAAGCGGTTCGGGATGAAGGTCAGCAAGTACTTCGTCGGGTTCGGCCCGACGGTGTTCTCCTTCAAGCGCGGCGAGACCGAGTACGGGTTGAAGTGGATCCCGCTCGGCGGCTTCTGCAAGATCGTCGGGATGACGCCGCAGGACGACGACGTCGACCCGGCCGACCAGCCGCGCGCGATGTGGCGGTTCCCGGTGTGGAAACGGACGATCGTGATGGCGTCCGGCTCGATCACCCACTTCCTGCTGGCACTGGTGGCGATGTGGTTCGCGGCGGTCTTCGTCGGCCTGCCCAACCCCGCCCTGCCGACCGACGCCGCCGAGCAGCGCGAGGCGCCGGCGCAGATCCAGGTCGGCGACTGCGTGCAGATCAACCTCCGCGAGACGCCGTGCGCCGTGGGGACGAACGGTGACCTCCAGGGCCCCGCGGCCGCCGCCGGGCTCAAGACCGACGACGTCATCACCCGGATCGGCACCACCCCGATCGCCAACTACGGCCAGCTGACCGACACGATCCGGTCGCAGCCGGCCGGCCCGGTCGAGTTCGGCTACACCCGGAACGGGCAGGCCGCCACCACCACGGTCAACCTGGTCTCCGCGCAGCGTCCGCCGCTGGACGACCCGAGCGGCACGGTCAGCCAGGTCGCGGTGGCCGGCATCAGCTGGACCACGACCGAGCCCGGCCTGGTCACCTACGGCCCGGCCGGCGCGTTCGGGGCCACCGGCGAGTACGGCTTGACGATCCTCAAGGGCACGTTCGAGGCGATGAAGCGGATCCCGGAGAAGGTTCCGGCCCTGTGGAACTCGATCACCGGCGACACCCGCGACCCGGACACCCCGATCAGCGTCGTCGGCGCCAGCCGCCTGGGCGGCGAGGCGATCGCCGCCGGTCTGCCGCAGGTGTTCCTGATGATCTTCATCTCGCTGAACATCTTCATCGGCATCTTCAACCTGCTGCCGCTGCTGCCTCTGGACGGCGGCCACATCGCCATCGCATGGTTCGAACGCGCACGTTCGTGGCTCTACTCGAAGCTGAAGAAGCCCGATCCTGGGCGTGTCGACTACTTCAAGTTGATGCCGTTGACCTACGCCGTCATCCTGGTCGGTGGGGCGTTCACCCTGCTCACCATCACGGCGGACGTCATCAATCCGATCTCGATCTTCTCCAGGTGATGTGACAGTGACCGCAGTCAGTCTCGGTATGCCGGCCGTTCCGCCGCCGCCGCTCGCCACGCGCCGCAAGAGCCGTCAGCTCATGGTCGGCTCGGTGCCCGTGGGTGGTGGAGCGCCGGTCAGCGTCCAGTCGATGACGACCACGCTGACCTCCGACGTGAACGCCACGCTGCAGCAGATCGCCGAGCTCACGGCGTCCGGCTGCCAGATCGTCCGGGTCGCGGTGCCGTCCCAGGACGACGTGGAGGCGCTCCCGGCGATCGCCAAGAAGTCCCAGATCCCGGTGATCGCGGACATCCACTTCCAGCCCAAGTACGTGTTCGCGGCGATCGACGCCGGGTGCGCGGCGGTCCGGGTCAACCCCGGCAACATCCGCAAGTTCGACGACCAGGTCAAGGAGATCGCGCGGGCGGCGGGCGACGCCGGCACCCCGATCCGGATCGGCGTCAACGCGGGCAGCCTGGACAAGCGGCTGCTGGAGAAGTACGGCAAGGCCACCGCCGAGGCGCTGGTCGAGTCGGCGTTGTGGGAGTGCTCGCTGTTCGAGGAGCACGGCTTCCGTGACATCAAGATCTCGGTCAAGCACAATGACCCGGTCGTGATGATCCGGGCCTACCGGCTGCTGGCCGAGCAGTGCGACTACCCGCTCCACCTCGGCGTGACCGAGGCCGGGCCGGCGTTCCAGGGCACGATCAAGAGCGCGGTGGCATTCGGCGCGCTGCTGGCCGAGGGCATCGGCGACACGATCCGGGTGTCGCTGTCCGCGCCGCCGGTCGAGGAGATCAAGGTCGGCAACCAGATCCTGGAGTCGCTCGGGCTGCGCGAGCGTGGCCTGGAGATCGTCTCCTGCCCGTCGTGCGGGCGGGCGCAGGTCGACGTCTACACGCTGGCCGAGCAGGTCACCGCGGCGCTCGAGGGCTTCCCGGTGCCGTTGCGCGTGGCTGTCATGGGCTGCGTGGTGAACGGGCCCGGCGAGGCGCGCGAGGCCGACCTGGGCGTGGCGTCCGGCAACGGCAAGGGGCAGATCTTCGTCAAGGGCCAGGTCATCAAGACGGTGCCGGAGTCGATCATCGTCGAGACCCTGGTCGAGGAGGCGCTGCGCCTCGCCGACCAGATGGGCGCCGACCTCCCCGACGAGATGCGCGAGCTGCTCCCCGGCCCGACCGTAACGGTGCACTGAGGCTGTCCGGCGCTGGGGCCGGCTAGAACAGCACCGTGGCGAAGGTGCCTGCCGGGGCGAAGCCGCAGCGGGCGTAGGCCTTGCGGGCCGGGGTGTTGTAGTCGTTCACGTAGAGGCTGACCGTCGGGGCCACGCGGCGTAGCGCGTCGCGGGTCACCGCCGCCATCGCCGCGGCGGCCATGCCGCGGCCGCGGAACTCCGGGTCCACCCAGACGCCCTGCACCTGGGCGGTGTGCTGGGTGACGATGGCGAGCTCGGCCTTGAAGATCACGCGGCCGTCGTGGAAGCGGGCGTACGCGCGTTTCGCCCGGACCAGCTCGGCGATGCGGCGACGGTAGCCGCGGCCGCCGTCGTCCTGCATCGGGGAGACGCCGACCTCTTCGGTGTACATCGCCACGGCGGCCGGGAACAGCAGGTCGACCTCGTCGTGGCGCACCAGGCGTACATCGGGATCGGGGTTGATCTCGGGCTCCGCATCCGCCACGAGCAGGGGCTGGCTGGGGCGGACGTCGCGGGCCGGACCCCAGTGCGCGGCCAGTCTGTCCCACAGGTCGAGCACCGCGTCGGCGCGCCCGATGATGGACGAGCAGATGCGTGGCTCGCCGGCCAGCAACTCGGCGAAGGCGGCCACGGCGGACGGGGTCGCGCAGACCGGCACCAGGTGCGCGCCGGACCAGATCAGGGACTCCACGGTGCGGCTCGGCCCGCCGTAGCCGTAGACCCGGCCGTCCGATCGCCACCAGCTCAGCCCATGAGCCGTCACACGCTCGGCGATCTGGGCGCCGGCGTAGGGGTCTCGGTCGAGGATCCGCTCGACCGTCGCCCGCTCGGACTCCCCGAGCTGGCGCATCGGCACCGTCAGCACAGCTATCAGATTGCCAGACGACGCCTGGCTCACACGCCCCGTACCCCATCCAGAAAAGAAACAGTTGCAGCCGACTGTTCGTCGATATATCGTCTAACTATCGACGACAGATTGGAGAACAATCATGAGGCGCGAAGCTTTCCGTCACCTTCATGAGGCCCGCATGCGTGGGTTCGGCTTCCCTCCCGGTTTCCCGTTCGGTGGTGGCCCCGGGTTCGGCGGCCACGGCTGGGGCGGCCCCGAGGGCCGCGGCGGCCGGCGCGGTGGGCGTGGCAGCCGGCCCAACGTCCGGCCCGCCGTCCTCGCGCTGCTCCTGGAGCGGCCGATGCACGGCTACGAGATCATCCAAGAGCTGGAGAGCCGCACCGGCGGCATCTGGCGCCCGAGCCCCGGCTCGGTCTACCCCACCCTCCAGCTGCTGGAGGACGAGGGCCTGATCGAGCCCGAGGCCGCCGCCGGTCGAAAGAGCTACCGGCTCACCGCCGACGGCCGGCCCGAGGCCGAGACCGCCGCGCAGAACCCGCCGTGGGCGCAGTTCAGCGAGGACACCATGTCCCAGGCGCACGACTTCCGCGACGCGGCGGTCGGCATCTTCGACGCGCTGCGCCAGGTCGGCTTCAACGGCACGCCGGAGCAGCGGCAGAAGGCGCTCGAGGTGCTCAACGACACCAAGCGCAGGCTGTACGCGATTCTCGCCGACGGCGAGTGACCGGCACGTTCGACGGCCCGCACCGATCCTGGTGCGGGCCGTCGCGCTGTCTGTGGCGCATCTAACCGGTGGATGGTGGCGGCAACCTGTGGACAGCCGCGAATTCGCAAGATCGCCGCGTTAGATTGACGCCCACCCAGTGCACGGGGTGGGGGAGGTGGCGGTGCCGACGATCGAAGATTTTCGATCAACTGGTCGCGGGGCTCGGATCTTGGCGGTGGCTGCCGTCGTGGCGGTGCTCGGCGGGGCGCTGACCATCCTGGTCGGGCTGGTCGCGGCGCCCGGTTCCTGGTTGCGGGGATATGTGAGCGAGGCCGGTGTCGCCGGTCTGCCGCTGGCCGGTGTCTATCGGGCGGGCTTCGCGGCGCTGGCGATCGGGGTCGCCTGCCTGGGGCTGAGCCGGCGTACCCGCGTCGTGGCCGTGACTCTGCTGGCCGCGGCGTTGCTCTGCGGGACGGCCGGCGCGGTGCCCTGCACGGGCGGGTGTCCGTTGCCGCCGTTCGAGGTGACCAGCGTCGGTGATGTGGTGCATGCCGCGGCGGCGATCCTGGGGATGGTCGCGCTCGCCGGTGCGATGGTCGCCAGTTGGTGGACCACGGGGGACCGGGTGGTGCGGCGGGTGTCCGGCGTCGCCGCTGCGTTCACTGTTCCGCTCGGTGGGGCACTGGGTCTGACCATGTTGTTTGCCGGGCGGGTTGCGCTGGGGGCGATTCTCGAGCGGGTCCTCCTCGTCCTGGCCGTCTCGTGGCTGATCGGCGTCGCGCTCACGACCGCACTGCGAGTTGACGCTTCTTCGTAGTTGCGTAAGAATGGAATTATGGATGATAAGAATATCGAAGAGCGCGTCGTGGCCTTGGAGCAGCAGGTCGCCGACCTGACCGCGCGGCTGGTGAGCGAGCCGGCCTCGGCAACGCCTCCCCGGCAGGAGCAGACCTTCTGGGCGCTGGAGGGGCTCCGCTCCCAGATCGCGGGCCTCGAGGGCGGGGCGGTGCTCTTCACCGGCATCGTCGACCTGTCGACGTCCGAGCACTACGAGTGGCAGCAGGCCCTGCCGGTGGAGACGCTGCTGGCCGACGACTGGGCAGGGCCGGCGAACACGCTCGCCGCGCTCGGGCATCCGGTGCGGCTGACCCTGCTGCGACGCGTACTCGAAGGCACCCGGAATGTCGCCGAGCTGGCCGAGCAGGAAGGGCTGGGCACGACCGGGCAGATCTACCACCACCTGCGTCAGCTGGTCAGCGCCGGCTGGCTGCGGTCGTCGTCGCGCGGGCTCTACGAGGTTCCCGGCGAGCGGGTGATCCCGCTGCTGGCCCTCGTGATGGGCACGCGGCGATGAGGCGGATCGCGGCGGCCGGATGCGCCGCCGCAGGGCTGACCGTCCTGATCCGGCGCTGGAAGTCGCTGCCGGCGATCGCTTCCGGCGGGCGGCGGGCGCGCTGGGTTCAGTTCGGGCTGTCGGGCGCGATCAGCGTCGGCCTGTTCGGGTTGCTGCTCTGATCGGTACGCGCCTCTATCGCCGCCACCACCGCGGTCATGTCCTCCGCGCCCCGGCCCAGGGCGACCGCCTCGGCGAAGAGTCGCTCGCACTCGTCGAGCAGCGGCGCCGCGATCCCGGCCCGGCGGGCGGCCGCCGCGACCAGCTCGCTGTTGTAGTGCACGTCCCGGGCGGCGGCCTGCACCCCGAACTCCCGGTCGCGCAGCTTCACCGTCTTGATCCGGGAGATGTCGCTGGCCATCTGGCCCGCGTTCAGCACCGAGGTCAGCCGGTCCAGGTCGAGGTCGTGCCGGTCCGCGAAGTGGTACGCCTCGGCCAGGCCGGTCACCAGGGTGATCAGGTAGAGGTTGACCGACAGCTTCATGAGCAGCGCCTGCGGGACCGGGCCGCACTCCACCGCCTCGCGCGCCATCGGCGCCAGCAGCGGGCGGACCACCGCCACGTCGGCAGGGTCGCCGGCCAGCATCGCGACCAGCTGCCCGGCCTCGGCCGGAACGCGGGAGCCGGAGACCGGCGCCTCCACGTAGCGGCCACCGGCGGCGGTCACCGCCTCGGCCAGGCCTTGCGAATACTCCGGTGCGGTCGTACCCATGTGCACGATGATCTTGTCGCGCACCAGCCCGAAGGCCGCGCCGCCGCGGCCGAGCACCGCGTCGATCGCGTCGCCGTTGGCCAGCATGAGGAGTACGACGTCGGCGCGGGCGATCGCATCGGCGGCGGTGGGCGCCATCAGGGCGCGCAGCTCGGCACTCGCCGGCGGGCGGCGGCTCCACGCGATCAGCGGCGTGCCGGCGCGGGCGAGGTTGAGTGCCATCGGCTCGCCCATGACGCCGAGCCCCAGAAATGCGACGATCATGGCCGAAACGCTAGGCGGCGGGCCGGTCGCGGTCGCCAGCCAATTCCGTGATCGCGGCCTCGGCGAGCTCGCGGTTCATCAGGAAGGGCCGAGGGCCGCGACCAGGGCGAGTTTGTCCGCGGTGCGGCCGGCGTCCCACTCCGGCGTCGCGATCAGGGCCTGCACCGGCACGCGGATGCCGTGGTCGGCGTACGCCTGGACCTTGGCCCGGCAGTCGGCCGGCGAGCCGTGCACGATGAGGTCGTCGACCACCTGGTCGGGGATCGCCGCCAGCGCGCCCTTGCGGTCGCCGGCCGCCCACGCCGACCACATGCCCTCCAGCGCCGGCCCGCGGCCGAGCCACTTCTGGAACTCCGCGTAGGCGGGCACGTTCAGGTAGGACGTGATCATGCGCCGGCCCACGTTGCGGGCGTACGCGGTGTCGGCGGTCGGGCAGACGAAGATCCGCGCCACCACGTCGAAGTCGTCGGCGGCGCCCTTGGTCTCGGCCAGGGTGGCGGGGACGTCGGTGGCCGCCAGCCAGTTCATGATCACCCCGTCGGCCTCGGCCGCGGCCAGGCGCAGCATGCCGGGGCGCAGCGCCGCCAGCAGGACCGCGGGTGGGGTCGCCGGGGGACGTTCGAGCCGGAACCGGCGTACCGAAAAGGTCTCGAACTCCTGGTCGACCATCTCCCCGGCCAGCGCCGGACGCAGAAAACCCAGCATGTCCCGGCTGCGGGCGACCGGCTTGGTGAACGGCACCGAGTTCCAGTCGCCGACCACCACCGGGGAGGACGCGCCGATGCCGAGCTGGAACCGGCCGGGCGCGGTGTCGGCGAGCGCGGCGGCGGTCATCGCGAGCAGCCCGGGCCCGCGGGTGTAGACGGGCGCGATGGCGGTGCCGAGCCGCAGCGTCGGCGCCCAGGCAGCGGCGAGGGTGAGCGGGGTGAACGCGTCGGCGCCCGCCACCTCGGACGTCCAGGCGTCGGTGAACCCGGCGTCGACGAGGGTCTTGAACACCTCGGCGTGGTCGGACAGCGGGATCCCGCCGAGCGGAACGGTCATGCCCCAACGCTTCGCCATGGCCCGATCCTGCCACGCGCGGTGATCCTGGTCTCCTGCTGATTCGTCACGCCTCACCCGGAGTATGTTTTCATACTGACCAGTCAGTGCAATCAGGAGTCGTCAATGTCTGTGCTACGCGCCGAGGGTGTGGGCGTCCGTCATCATCGTCAGTGGATCGTCCGCGGCCTCGACGCGGTGGTCGAGCCGGGCGATCTGGTCGCGCTCACCGGCCCTCCGGGCAGCGGCCGCACCACCGCGTTGCTCGCCCTGGCCGGTCGCTTCAAGCTCACCGAGGGCAAGATCAAAAATGCGATGGGTACGCCGCTGGGCTACGTCGCCGGCGTGACAGATCCCGAGCCCACCGCCACCGTGGCCGAGCACGTCCGCGAACGCCTGGCCCTCCTCGGACGCCGCCGCCGGGAGCTGGACACCGTCCCCCTGCTCGGCCTCGACCCGACGCTGCGCGGCTACCTGCTCAGCCCCTATCAGCGCCACCTGCTCGGCCTGGTCCTGGCGCGGATGGAACACCCGGCGGCCATCGCCCTGGACGACGCGGACACCGGCCTCGACGACGCCGAACGCGAGCACCTCCACCAGGCCCTGACCGACCTCACCAGCGAAGGCCTCGCCGTGCTGTTCACCGCCCGTTCCGTACCCACCGGATCCGTCACCCAGGAGATCAGCCTGGGGGTGGCGGCATGAGCGGCGGCGCGTTCCGGCTCGCCGGGATGGAGTTGCGACGGTTCTTCCGCGGACGGCTCACGGCCGCGGCCCTGGTCGTACTCGCAGTCATCCCCCTGCTCTACGGCGCGCTCTACCTCTACGCGTTCTGGGATCCCTACGGCCGCCTCAACCACATCCCGGCGGCGCTCGTGGTGGAGGACCGGCCGGCGACCGCGACCGACGGCACCGTGCTGCACGCCGGCCAGGACCTCGCCGACAAACTGGAGGAGCGGCAGGTCTTCGACTGGCACGTGACCGATGAGCGGGGCGCCGAGCGCGGGCTCGAGGACGGCCGGTTCCACATCGTGCTGCGGATCCCGGCGGACTTCTCGGCCGACCTGGTGACCGGCCCCGACCAGGACGCCGAAGCCACGACCGCTCAGCTGCACGTGGTGACCGACGACGCCACCAACTACCTGTCCGGGGTCTTCTCCCGGACGGCGTTCAGCGAGGTCCGGGCCGCCGCGTCAGCCTCGGCCGCGGCCGGCTACTTCGACCGGATGCTGGTGGGCTTCACCGACCTCAAGCAGCAGACCCAGGAGGCCGCCGACGGCGCAGGGAAGCTCCGCGACGGCGCACAGGACGCCGCCACCGGCGCGGACCGCCTCTCCGACGGCCTCGACACCGCCGAGAACGGCGCCGGCCGGCTCGATCGCGGCCTCGGCAAAGCCGCGACCGGCGCCGGCGACCTGGCCGCCGGCCTGGACCAGCTCAAGGCCGGCACCCAGCAACTGGCCGACGGCACCGCCCGGGCCGCGACCGGCGGCAAGCAGCTCAGGTCGGCCGTGGACACCGCCGCCGACCGGGTCGAGCCGCTGCTCCGTGACAACGCCGCCGCCCTCGGTGCCGCCGCCCGCCAGGTGTCCACCGGCGCGGATGCCCTGGCCGACAACATCGGTGCGCTCGACGACGCGGCGGACGATGCGGTGCACGACGCCGAGGAACTCAGCGACTACCTGAACGGCCTGCCCGACGAGACCCCGGGCGTCGACCAGGCCCGGGCCACCGCCAAGCAGCTCGTCGCGACCGCCGAGGACGTCCGGTCGACGATCCGCCGGGCCGACCTGGTCGCGTTGCGGAAGCAGTTGCGGACACTCGCCACCACCGCCGACCGGGTGGCCAAGGCCGCCCCGCATCTGGCCGACGACGTTGCTGCCGCGCGTACCCAGGTGGACGCCCTCGCCGACGGCCTGTCGGACCTCGCCGCCGGGGCCGAACGGGTCGATGCCGGCGCGAAAAGCGCCGCCGCGGGCGCACACGACCTGAGCGGCGGGATCTACCGCCTGGCCAGTGGCGCACGCGAGCTCGACGACGGCCTCACCACCCTCGACCAGGGCGGACGCAAACTCGCCACCGGGCTGGGCGACCTGGAGGACGGCGCGGGCAAGCTGGCCACCGGCCTGTCCGACGGCGCGCGGAAGATCCCCGGCTACGACGACGCCGCCGCACGCTCCGACGTGCTCGGCGACCCGGTCGGCCTGGATCGCGCCACCCGGCATCCGGCGGCCACCTACGGCGTCGGCTTCGCCCCGTACTTCCTGGCCCTGGCCCTCTGGGTCGGCGCGATGATCACATTCATGGTGCTGCGCCCGCTGAACCGCCGCCACCTCGTCTCCGGCGCGCCCACCCCGCGTGTTGTGCTGGCCGGCCTGCTGCCCGCGGCGGCGGTCGGGCTGGCCCAGGCGACGCTGCTGTTCGCGGTGGTGTGCCTCGGGCTGGGCCTGGCCCCGGTACACCCGTTCGCCATGTGGGCGCTGCTCGCGCTGGCCGCCACGGCGTTCGCCGCGATCATGCAGCTGCTCGGCGCCGCGCTCGGCCCGGCCGGTCGGATCGCCGCCCTGGTGCTGCTGATGCTGCAGCTCACGTCCTCCGGCGGCACCTATCCGGTGCAGACCACGCCGTGGTTCTTCCAGGCGATCCACCCGCTGCTTCCCATGACGTACGCGGTGAGCGCCCTGCGCCACGCTGTCGACGGCGGCGCGACCGGTACCGTGATGACGGGCGCGCTGGCGTTGCTGGGCTACGGCGCGGGCGCCCTGCTCCTGACCGTGCTGGTGGCTCATCGCAGCCGGCGGCTGACCCCGTCCGCGCTGCACCCTTCACTCGTGATTTGAGGGATTCCCCCTGACGACCGACGGGCGCACCCGCAGACGCACCGACACCCGGCAGAAGCTCTACGAGGCGGCCGTGGAGCTGATCGCCGAGCGGGGCTTCTCGGCCACCACGGTGGACGACATCGCGCTGCGGGCCAAGGTCGCCAAGGGCACGGTCTACTACAACTTCGCCTCCAAGACAGCCCTCTTCGAGGAACTGCTGCGCCACGGCGTCGAACTGCTCACCACCGAGTTCCGCACCGCCGTGGCCGGACTCCCGCCCCGCGAGGCGGTGGCCGCGCTGGTCCGGGCGCAGCTGGAGTACATCCGCCGCTACCGGGCCTTCGCCCAGCTGCTGCTCTCCGAGATGTGGCGCACCAACCGTGAGTGGCAGCAGACCCTGATCCTGCTCCGCGAACAGGCGATCGGCGTGATCGCCGAAACCGTCCAGGCCGGCGTCGACTCCGGCGACCTGCCCGCCGACCTGGACGTCCGCGTGGCGTCCTCGGCCCTGTTCGGCGTGGGCCTGGTCGTGGCCGTCGACTGGCTGGTCTTCTCCCCCGAACGCCCCATCGAGGACGTGGAGGCGTCCCTGCTGGCCATCGTCCGCCGCGTCGGCTGACCGCCCCTGTGGACAGCGCCTCAAAATTGTCGTACCCCCGCCCTACCTTCAGACCCACCCAGTGCCGGGGTGGGGGAGGTGGCGGTGCGGCGAGGGATCCAAGATCAAATCTGGATCCGGGGCTGTGGGCCGGCCCGCACGGAGCCGCTCGCTCGGCCGGCCCGCACGGAGCCGTTCGCTCGCTCGGCCGCTCGGCCGCACGGAGCTGCTCGCTCGGCCGCTCGCTGGCTGGTGCGCCATCACTCGCCACCTGCTCTCGGGTGATGCTGAGCTGGCAATCGTGGCGGTCGCTGGGCGAGGGCGTTCAGGAAGGCAATGCGCGGGCGAGATCCGGGAGGACGGACTGCAGCCATCGCAGCTCGCGCGCGTGATGTTCGAGTGCTTCGGCGGCTTCCGCCGCGGATACCGGTGCGAACTTCACGCGTTCGGCCGCAAGCAGGCGGCAACGCTGCAGGGCCGGCAGGACGGCCCGTCGGCTACTGAGGGTATGAGTGGCCGCCGGTTGGCAGCTGTGGTCGTGGGTGTCTGCGGGTTGGCGGCTCGGGTGGTGGGTGTCTGCGGGTTGGCGGCTCGGGTGGTGGGTGTCTGCGGGTTGGCGGCTCGGGTGGTGGGTGTTCGCGGGTTGACCACCGGGGTCGTGGGTGTCCGCGAGGCGATCGCTGAGACCGTAGGCGTCCACGAACAGCCGGAGCCGGTCGGCGATGTCTGGCAGCGGGTCGAAACCTGCCTGGCGTAGTTGTTCGGGTGGACCGAGCGGCACGAATTCCCATGCTGCTGCTGCCAGGTCTACCAGCGGGTCGATCGGGCCGGCCGCATCCCAGTCGATGAAGGCCACCGGCCTGCCATCTCGATAGGCGGTGTTCCACGGGCCTAGATCGCCGTGCGAGACGACCTCGCCCTTGCGCGGCGGATGCGGGTGGAATCGGTATTCGGTGTTGGTGGGGCGGTAGGTGCGCGCGGCCTCGTGGAGTTGCCGCAGTAGCTCGGCGGCGGCGACCAGGGCCTCCTCGGAACGGGCTTCGGGTGGCAGGCGGTGTCCTCGCCCGGGCTGCCACTGTGGATCTGCCGGCACCTCGCCGTCGATGAAGGTGAGGATCTCGCGCCTCCCCGTCGGTGCCGAGGTAACGCGGCGCGCCGGTGAATCCGGCGGACTCCAGGTGTCGTAGGTATTCGTGGACGGCGCCGGACCACGAGCCCATCGGTCTCAGGAGCTGAGCGCCACGACGGACGATGCCCCGAGTCATCCGTCCCGCGGGGAGAGGAGTCTCACTCACCTGCCGAGTATGAGCGAGGGCAACGCCGGCGACAGGCAGCGTGGCGCCCGGCCGGGGACGGGCGGGGCGCCACGCCGCACAGGGGACGGGCGGGGCGTGACGCCGCGCTGCTCCCCGGGCGCGAGGCCGCGCTGCTCCCCGGGCGCGAGGCCGCGCTGCTCCCCGGGCGTGACGCCGCACCCGTGGAGCGGTGCGGCCTCGCGTCAGCTGATCAGGGAACGGCTGCGCAAGGCCGTACGGAAGGAGGTTCTGCCGTTGGTGCGGAGCAGGGAGCCCTCGTAGACCCGGGCGCCCAGCGCGAGCAGCCCGGCCGCCGTCGCGGCCAGGACGGCCAGCGACAGGAACGGTTCCCACGGTGCGAGCTCGCCGGTAAAGGCCCGGACCGGCATCGCCAGGGGGGCGCTCAACGGGATGTACGACAGGATCGTCATCGCCGTCGGGTTCTCCACCAGGATCAGGGTCAGCAGGAACGGGATCATCACCGCCATCTGGACGGGTGCCGAGACGGCGCCGAGGTCCTCCTGGCGGGCGGCCAGCGCTCCCGCGCCCGCCCAGAGGGTGGCCAGCATGATGAAGCCGACGATGAAGAACGGCAGGAACCAGCCGATCGCGGGGGCGATCAGGGTGATGACGCCGGTGTCCACGCCGCCGATCCGCATGCCGGCGAAGGTGACCAGGGTTATCACCGCGATCTGGGCGAACGCCAGCAGGGTCATCGCCGCCACCTTGCCGGCCAGCATGGCCCGGACGGGGATGCTGGCCACCAGGATCTCGACGATGCGGGTCGCCTTCTCCTCGGTCACGCTCTGCGAGATCTGCAGGCCGAACGTGAACGAGGTGGTGAAGAAGATGAAGGCCAGCGCGAAGGGCACGATGAACTGGAGGTAGGAGTCGCGCTCGTTGGGTTCCAGCAGCCGGACCTCGGGCTGCCGGCTGAGCGCGTCGACCACGTCACCGGGTGCCTCCTCCAGGGCGAGCACCCGGGGGCCGCCGACCACGGCCGCGTCGGCGTCGCCGTCGCGGACCAGCTTCTCGGCCTCGGCGTCCGACGCCACCGTCCGCACGGTCACGCCGGACTGGCGCAGGGCGTCGGCGGAGGCGGCCGCCGCGGGAGAGACCGCCACGGTGTCGGGGCCGCCGTTGAGCCACGCCGGCAGCACGGTGGACGCCACCGCGATCAGCAGGAAGAACACCGTACTGAAGAGGAAGGTCTTGTCCCGGAGTTTGACCTTGATCTCACGCGCGGCCACCAGGCGCGCTGCGTCGAACGTCGTCATGCGGACACCACCTCTCGGAAGATCTCGGCCAGCGAGGGCTGCACCGGGCCGAACGACCGGACCGGGCCGCGGGCCAGCGCGGACCGCAGCACCTCCTGGTCGTCGTGGCCGGCGTCCAGGTCGAGCACGGCGCGCGGGCCGTCCAGGCTGACCAGGGTCACGCCGGGCTGGTCGCGCAGCCAGCCGGCGTCGGCGGCGACCTCGATGGCGTAGCGGGGGAGGGCGTACGAGGCGCGCAGTTCGGCGCGGCCGCCGGCGGCCCGGATCGTGCCGTCGGCGATGATCACCAGGTCGTCGCAGAGGCGCTCGACCAGTTCCAGCTGGTGACTGGAGAAGAGCACCGGCACGCCTCGGGCGGCCCGCTCGCGCAGGACGCCGACGACGGTCTCCACCGCGATCGGGTCGAGGCCGCTGAACGGCTCGTCGAGCACCAGCACCTCGGGGTCGTGGATGAGCGCGGCGGCGATCTGCACCCGCTGCTGGTTGCCCAGTGACAGCTTCTCCACGTGGTCGCCGGCGCGTTCGGTGAGCTGGAGCCGCTCGAGCAGCGCCGCGGTGCGCCGGCGGGCGTCGTCGCGGCCGAGGCCGTGCAACCGTCCGAGGTAGACGATCTGGTCGGTGACGGTCATCTTCGGGTAGAGGCCGCGTTCCTCGGGCATGTAGCCGAATCGGCGCCGGGTGGGCCGGTCCAGTGGTGCGCCGCGCCACGAGACGACGCCCTGGTCGGCGGCGAGCACACCCAGGATGATGCGCATCGTGGTGGTCTTGCCGGCCCCGTTGGCGCCGACGAAACCGGTCAGCCGGCCCGCGGTCACCCCGAAAGTGACGTCCTTGAGCACCTGACGATCGCCGAAGTTGCGGCTCACGGCGTCGACGGTCAGAACATCGGTCATACCTCGAACGCTAGAGAAGTGACGCCGCCCCGTCGTCAGGCGCGGGGACGACGGGCCGGGTCATCCTCGCGAAGGACCCGGATGGACGACGCCCAGCTCGTACGCGAACACCACCGCCTGCGTCCGGTCCCGCGCGCCGAGCTTCATCAGCACCCGGCTGACGTGCGTCTTCACCGTGGTCTCGCCGAGATGCAGGGCGGTGGCGATCTCCGCGTTGGTCGCACCGCCGGCCAGCAGCACCAGCACCTCGTGCTCGCGCGGCGTCAGATCGGCGAGGCGCCGGCCGGGTGCGGGTCCGGCCGGACCTCCGGCGCCGGCCGGACCGGCGGGCCGGGCGAACGCGGCGATGACCCGGCGGGTGATCTCGGGGGCGAGCAGCGCGTCGCCGCGGGCCACCACCCGCACCGCCTCGATCAGCGCCTCGGGTGTGCCGTTCTTGAGCAGGAAGCCGGACGCGCCGGCCTGCAGCGCCTCGAAGAGGTATTCGTCCCGGCTGAAGGTGGTCAGGATCAGCACGCGCGGCCCGTCCTGCGCGGTGATCCGGCGGGTGGCGGTCAGCCCGTCGGTGCCGGGCATCTCGACGTCCATCAGCACCACGTCGGGCAGCAGCGTGCCGGCCAGGTCGATCGCCCGGGCGCCGTCGGCGGCCTCGCCGACCACCTCGATGTCGTCCTCCAGTTCGAGGATCACGCGGAACCCGGTGCGGACCATCTGGTGGTCGTCCGCGAGGAGGACCCGGATCACGCGTGGGCCGCCGGCTCGGCGGGACGCTGCGCCGGGATCTCGGGCAATTCCCAAGGCAGGCGTACGCGAACCCGGAAGCCGCCGTCCGCCCGAGGGCCGGTCTCGATCGACCCGTCGTGCACGGCGACCCGTTCGCGCATGCCGATCAGGCCCACCCCACCGGCGGACGGCACCGGCGCGCCCCGCCCGTCGTCGGCCACGTCGACCTCCAGCTCCCGTGCGAGGTAGCGGATCCGGACGTCCACCGTGGACGCATGGGCGTGCTTGAGCACGTTGGTCAGGGCCTCCTGCACGATCCGGTACGCCGCCTGCGACACCGAATCGGGCAACGGCACCGGATCACCGTACGTGGTCAGCTCGGCGGCCAGTCCCGCCTCGCGTACCCGGACCAGGAGCTCCTCGACCCGGTCCAGCCCGGCGGCGACGAACGGCGTCTCCGACGACCGGGCATCGTCGGACGCGCGCAGCGCGCCGAGCATCCGCCGCAGCTCGGTGACCGCGGTCCGGGCGCTCTCCTCCACCGCCGACAGCGCCGCCCGCGTCTTCCCGGCGTCCCGGTCGAGAGCCTTGCGCGCGGCGGACGCCTGAATGCCCATCACCGACACGTGATGCGCGACGACGTCGTGCAACTCCCGCGCGATCCGCACCCGCTCGCCGACGACCGCCCGGTCCTCGGCCTGCACCTGGGCCGCGCGCAGTTCCTCGGCCTGCGCCTCGAGCTGGTGCTGCCGTCGCGCGGCCAGCCAGGTGCCCTCCCCGGCCAGGTACGCGCCGGCGAAGATCCCGACGTTCACCAGCAGGGTGCTGACCAGCGCGGCGAGCGCCGGAGAGAACGGGCCGCGGCCGTCCGAGATCTTGCCGAGCTCGTCCAGCGAGAGCAGCCAGGAGACGAGGATCCAGAGGAGCATCACGATGATGACCGCGGTCCGGACCCACTTGGCCCGCGCACGGTCGCGGCCCCAGGCGCCGAGCGCGTACATCGTCGCGAACAGGACGCCGCCGGCGAACTGGACCTCCTGTGTGCCGCGGATCTGGCCGGCGAGGAAGAGCGCGGACACCACGACGAACACGGTCGCCGGGTGCGATCGCCGCCAGATCAGCGGGATCGAGATGGCCACCGCCCAGGCGTAGTGCTCGGCGGCGCTGGGCCGGAAGTGCCAGATGAACTGGCCCGTGCTGCGGGTCATGACCACGTTGAGGACCGCGGTGGCGGTGACGCCCAGCGCGATCCACAGGTCGATGCGGCGCTGCCGCGGGGTGGGGCCGGGGCGCTGCCATTCCTCGGGCATGGCCGAGAAACTACCCGGCCTTGTCGTACTCGTGGGGCGGGTCGGGCTGGTGGGTGTGCGTGGGCACGTCGGCGTCGTCGTCGGCCGTGAGGGTGCCACCGAGCTCGATGATCCGCCGGTGCGCGGCGGCGAGCCGGTCCTCGAGGGTGACGATGCGGCAGGCCGCGGTCAGCAGCATGCCCTGGTCGAGAAGTTGCCGTACGCGTGCGGCCAGCTGCAGCTGGTGCCGGGAGTAGCGGCGGTGGCCGCCGTCCGAGCGTTCGGGCTCGATCAGCCCGGCCGCACCGAGGCTGCGCAGGAAGGCGGGGGTCACTCCGATCATCTCCGCCGCGCGGCCCATCGTGTACGCGGGATAGTCCGCGTCGTCGAAGGACGTGCTCATGAAACCCTTCTGTTAAGTAAGTGCTGTCGGGGGGTGTGAAGGTATGCGGGCACGTGTCAGGGCCCCGGCGGGTAACCGGGGCCCTGGCTGTTCAATTCTGTGGCCGTATCACCGCGTGCGTGCCGCTAGCGGTCGGCCGGAGTGAAGGGCATCGGCTGCGATCACCTCTTGTCGGTTCGGGGACGTTGCGACTTCGCTTGCGCGTTGCTGCGGTATCTCGTCCTCCTCTACCAGCGACAGCTCCTTGCCCCCTGAATGTTAGGCCGGTCACAGACAGATTTCTAGTACCGCCACGACAGATTTTTTATAGCGGCGCGAGAGCGGGCGTGACCGATAACGGCGATGCCGTCGAGAGAGAGGTGACCGCGCTCCCGCGCCGCCGCGGGAAGGTGTTCGCAGGCCTGCCGAGGGCCCGCGCCGAAGTCGGCGTCAGAACACCGGCAGGGCCGCGCGCGTAAGGATCGCGTCGTCCATAAGCCCTGACATGACTCGAAGTCTGCCGTCCGCTGAGCGGCCCGGCAACGCAATTTACGTGGCTCATTGACGCGTGTAACACCTCAGCGAGATCATCACGTCACGGCGGTGGCCTGCGTCACAGCCGACCCCCTGGCTGAGGGAGCAACATGAGCACATCCCAAGTCCCCAGCACCGATGAGGAACGGCTGGCCCAGCTCGGCTACCAGCAGGAACTTCATCGGCGGCTGTCCGGCTTCTCCAACTTCGCCGTCTCCTTCTCGATCATCTCGATCCTGGCCGGCGCGATCACGTCGTACGGCATCGCCATGAACGCCGGCGGTCCGCTCGCGATCACGCTCGGCTGGCTCTTCGTCGGCATCATGGTGACCTTCGTGGCCCTGGCCATGGCCGAGGTCTGCTCCGCCTACCCGACCGCCGGCGCGCTCTACTGGTGGGCGGCCGCGCTGGCCAAGAAGAACAAGGCCGCCTGGGCCTGGTTCGTCGGCTGGTTCAACTTCCTCGGCGAGGTGGCGGTCACCGCGGCCATCGACTTCGGCGCCGCGATCACCACGTCGGCGTTCCTGAGCCTGACCTTCGACATGGAGGTCACCAAGCTCCGGACCTTCCTGATCTTCCTGGTCATCATCATCGTGCACGGGCTGCTGAACACGTTCGGCGTCAACCTGGTGCGGCTGCTGTCCGACGTCAGCGCCTGGTGGCACCTGGTCGGCGTGGCGATCATCGTCATCGTGCTGGCCGTGGTGCCGGACCAGCACAAGCCGATCTCCGAGGTGTTCTTCGAGGTCAGGAACGAAACAGGGTTCACCTTCGGCGGCGCCGCGTTCTATGCGGTGCTGGTCGGTCTGCTGATGGCGCAGTACACGTACACCGGCTACGACGCCTCGGCCCACGTGGCCGAGGAGACCCACGACGCGGCCCGGGCGGCGCCGCGCGGCATCGTGATGTCCGTGGTGGTCTCGGTGATCGCCGGCTTCTTCCTGCTCACCGCGATCACCTGGGCCATCCAGGACTACGACGCGGAGCGGACCACCGAGCTCGCCCTGCCGCCCGCGCAGATCTTCATCGACGCCGCCGGTCACAACCTCGGGACGTTCCTGCTCTTCATCTGCATGGTGGCGCAGTGGTTCTGCGGCATGGCCTCGGTGACGGCGAACTCGCGGATGTCGTACGCGTTCGCCCGCGACGGCGCGCTGCCCGGCTCGCGGCTGTGGAAGCAGGTCAACCCGCGCACCGGCACGCCGACCAACTCGATCTGGCTGTGTGTCACGCTGTCGACGCTCCTGGTGGTGCCGTCGCTGGTGAACACCACGGCGTACGCGGCGGCCACCTCGATCGCGGTGATCGGCCTCTACGTCGCGTACGTGGGACCGGTGTTCCTGCGCCGCATGCTCGGCGCCGAGTTCCGGGTCGGGCCCTGGAACCTCGGGAAGTGGAGCGCGCCGATCGGCTGGATCGCCATCGTGTGGGTGGGGATCATCTGCGTTCTCTTCGTCCTGCCGGTGGCCGGGCCGATCACCGCGAGTAACTTCAACTACACGATCTTCGCGGTGGTGGTGGTGCTGGCCTTCGCCACGATCTGGTGGTTCGCGAGCGCCCGCAAGTGGTTCACCGGCCCGAAGCAGAACGTGATCGAGAAGGCCGCGCACGGGGAACAGACCATGCCGACCGACCCCACTGCCTGAAAGGCCGCTCATGAACCTCGAGGACCTGGACGTCGCCGTCGACAACGGCAGCGTCGACACGGTGCTGCTCGCCCTCACCGACATGCAGGGCCGGCTGCAGGGCAAGCGCCTGCACGGCCGCTACTTCATGGACGAGGTGGTGCAGGGCGGCAGTGAGGGCTGCAACTACCTGCTCGCGGTGGACGTCGACATGAACACCGTCGACGGGTACGCGATGTCGTCGTGGAACAGCGGATACGGCGACTTCGTGATGAAGCCGGACTTCAGCACCTTGCGTCCGGTCCCGTGGCAGCCCGGCACCGCGATGGTCCTCGCCGATCTGGAGACCACCGGCGGCGAGGCGGTCTACGCCTCGCCGCGGCAGATCCTGCGCCGCCAGCTCGACCGGCTGGCGGCGCACGGCCTCACCGCGTACGCGGGCACCGAGCTGGAGTTCGTGCTCTACAAGGACTCGTACGAGCAGGCGTCCGACAAGAACTACCGGGACCTGATCCCGGCGAACCAGTACAACGTCGACTATTCGCTGCTCGGGACCGCCCGGGTGGAGCCGCTGCTGCGCCGGATCCGCAACGACATGTACGGCGCCGGGCTGGTCCCGGAGAGCGCCAAGGGCGAGTGCAACCTCGGCCAGCACGAGATCGCCTTCCGGTACGACGAGGCGCTCAAGGCCGCGGACAACCACGTCATCTACAAGAACGGGGCCAAGGAGATCGCCGCGCAGGAGGGCATGGCGCTCACCTTCATGGCCAAGCCGAACGCCCGCGAGGGCAACTCCTGCCACATCCACTTCTCCCTGCGGGGCGAAGACGGCAAGTCGGCGATGCTCGGTTCAAAAAAGGCGCATCTGTCCGAGACCGGGGAGCGGGTGCTGGCCGGACTGCTCGCCACGATGCGCGAGTTCAGCCTGTTCTTCGCGCCGAACATCAACTCGTACAAGCGGTACGCGCCCGGGTCGTTCGCGCCGACCGCGTTGCGCTGGGGCGTGGACAACCGCACCTGCGCGCTGCGGATCGCCGGGCACGGCGAGGGGATGCGGGTGGAGAACCGGGTGCCGGGCGGGGACGTCAACCCGTACCTGGCGATCGCGGCCCTGGTGGCGGGTGCCCTGCACGGCATCGAGAACGAGCTGTCGCTGGAGGACGAGTTCGTCGGGAACGCCTACGACGACGCGACCGCCGGCCGGGTGCCGACGACCCTGCGGGAGGCGGCCGGCCTTTGGTCCGGCAGCGGTGTGGCCGAGGCCGCATTCGGTGCCGAGGTACGCGATCACTATGCCAACATGGCGGCGGTTGAGCTGACCGCTTTCGACGCGGCGGTGACCGACTGGGAACTGCGTCGCGGCTTCGAAAGGTTGTGACTTGACCGACGTGATCAACCCGGCGACGGGGAGCGTGCTCACCTCCGTACCCGGAATGGGTTTGGAAGAGACCGACGCCGCGATCGAGCGTGCCCACAAGGCCTTCGAAAGCTGGCGCACGGTCGCCCCCGGCGACCGGGCCCGGCTGTTGCGGCGGTTCGCGGCGGTGGTGGACGCGCACCTCGACGAGCTCGCGGACCTGGAGGTACGCAACTCCGGGCACACGATCGGGAACGCGAAGTGGGAGGCGGGCAACGTCCGCGACGTGCTCGACTACTACGCGGGTGCGCCGGAACGGCTGTCCGGGCGGCAGATCCCGGTGGCCGGCGGCATCGACATCACGGTCCACGAGCCGCTCGGCGTGGTCGGCGTGATCGTGCCGTGGAACTTCCCGATGCCGATCGCCGGCTGGGGCTTCGTGCCCGCGCTGGCCGCCGGCAACACCGTGGTGCTCAAGCCGGCCGAGCTCACGCCGCTGACCGCGCTGCTGCTGGGCGAGCTCGCGCTGGAGGCGGGCCTGCCGGAGGGCGTGTTCACCGTCGTACCCGGCAAGGGCAGCGTGGTCGGCCAGCGGTTCGTCACGCATCCCGCGGTCCGCAAGGTGTGCTTCACCGGCTCGACCGACGTCGGCAAGGCGATCATGGCGGGCGCCGCCGACCAGGTGAAACGGGTCACGCTCGAGCTGGGCGGCAAGAGCGCCAACATCGTTTTCGCGGACGCCGACCTGGAAAAGGCCGCCGCGTCCACGCCGTCGAGCGTCTTCGACAACGCCGGCCAGGACTGCTGCGCACGCTCACGACTGCTCATTCAAGACTCCGTGTACGACGAGTTCCTCGCCCTGCTGGAACCGGCGGTCCGGGCGTTCCGGGTCGAGGATCCGTCCCGGCCGACCGCCGAGATGGGACCGCTGATCTCGGCGGCCCAGCGCCGATCCGTCTCGGCCTACGTCGATGACGCCGACGTGGCGTTCCGGGGCACCTCGCCGGACGGGCCCGGCTGGTGGTTCTCGCCGACCGTGCTGCTCGCCCGCTCGACGGACGACCGGCACTGGCGCGAGGAGGTCTTCGGGCCGGTGCTGTCGGTGCTGCCGTTCCGCGATGAACAGGACGCGGTCCGGCTGGCCAACGACACCGAGTACGGCCTTTCCGGCAGTCTCTGGACCCGCGACGTGGGCCGGGCGCTGCGGGTGTCGCGGGCGGTGGAGACCGGCGCGTTGAGCGTCAACTCGCACTCGTCCGTGCGGTACTGGACGCCGTTCGGCGGCATGAAGCAGTCCGGCCTCGGCCGTGAGCTCGGCCCGGACGCGCTGCTCTCGTTCACCGACGTCAAGAACGTGTTCATCGCTACGGAGGACTGATTTGGAACGACTTCAGGACCGGGTCGCCGTGATCACCGGCGCCGGCAGCGGCATCGGGCTGGCCACGGCGCGGCGGTTCGCCGCCGAGGGAGCTCGCGTGATCTGCGCGGACATCTCCCCGGAATCCGGCGAGAAGGCCGCGACCGAGGTGGGCGGCGAGTTCGTCCAGGTGGACGTGGCCGACGAGGAGTCGGTGCGGTCGCTGATGGACGGAACTGCCGAGCGGCACGGGCGGCTGGACATCGTCTTCAACAACGCCGGCATCTCGCCGCCCGACGACGACTCGATCCTGGACACCGGCCTGGAGGCCTGGGAACGGGTGCTCAAGGTCAACACCACGTCGGTCTTCTTCGGCTGCAAGTTCGCGATACCGCACATGCGGCGGCAGGGTAAGGGCTCGATCATCAACACCGCGTCGTTCGTGGCGTTGCTGGGGGCGGCGACCTCGCAGATCGCGTACACCGCGAGCAAGGGCGGGGTGCTGGCGATGACCCGGGAGCTCGGCGTGCAGTTCGCCCGCGAGGGGATCCGGATCAACGCGCTCTGCCCGGGGCCGGTGGCCACGCCGCTGCTGATGGACCTGTTCGCCAAGGATCCGGAGCGGGCCGCGCGGCGGCTGGTGCACGTTCCGATGGGACGGTTCGCGGAGCCCGCCGAGATCGCCGCGGCGGTCGCGTTCCTGGCCAGCGATGACGCGTCGTTCATGACGGCGAATCAATTCGTGGTCGACGGCGGTATCACCGGGGCCTATGTCACGCCTCTGTAGCAGTAGTGAGCGGGTTGTTTAGGTGCGGTGATGCTTGGGCAATGTTCGTTCACATCCGATGAAGAAGGATGCAGGGGTCGGATCCTTGCCCGTGTGTGCGCCGGTCGCCGCGTGGGTGAGTAGAGGGCCCGGCGCGCGGCGCCCCTCGGTGACGGGGAGGCGCCGCGTTCCTTTTACCCTCTCGGGCACTTGATCGGTAACGCGTCATCCGTACCGTGGGGATCATGCGTCGCCCCATCATCGGCATCACCGCGTACGTCGAACCGGCGTCCTGGGGGGTCTGGCAGGACCTGCCCACGACGTTGCTGCCGCACGCGTACACCGAAGCGGTGATGCTCGCCGGGGGACGTGCGGTGCTGCTGCCGCCGGATGACGGTGACACCGATGTCCTGCGTACCCTGGACGGGTTGGTGCTCGCCGGCGGAGCCGACCTCGACCCGGCGCTGTACGGCGCCGAGGCCGAACCGCTCACCGTCGCCCGCGCCGACCGGGACGCGGCAGAGTTGCCGCTCGCCCGCGCCGCCCTCAAGGCCGACCTGCCCGTTCTCGGCGTGTGCCGGGGCATGCAGGTGCTCGTGGTGGCCGCCGGGGGGACGCTGCACCAGCACCTACCGGACGTGCTCGGCCACGAGAAACACCGGCCGGCGCCGGCCGTCTACGGCACACACGATGTGGCGCTCACCGCGGGCAGCCGGATCGCCGGGATCATGCGCGACGACCTGCAGATCGACTGTTACCACCACCAGGGCGTCGCCGACCCGGGCTCACTGCTGGTGACCGGCCGGGCCGAGGACGGGCTGCCGGAAGCGGTCGAGGATCCCGGGCGACGTTTCGTCCTCGGCGTGCAGTGGCATCCAGAACTGAATCGGGACAAGCGGCTCTTCGGTGCTCTCGTGGACGCCGCCCGATAGAAGAAGGAGGCCAAGTGAAGGGGATTTCTGTGCGAAGGCCTTTGATCGGACTCACCGCCTACGAGCAGGAGGTCCAGTACAACGGCAACAACCTGATCGCCGGGATGCTCCCGATGACCTACGTCAAGGCCGTGCAGGCCACCGGCGGACGCGCCGTGCTGATCACCCCGGACGACCCCGGCACCGACGTGCTCGACTCGCTGGACGGCATCGTGTTCTCCGGCGGCGGCGACATCGACCCCAAATACTGGGGCGAGGAACTGCACCCGGCCGCCGACGTGGACGAGCTCCGGGACACCTCCGAGCTGATGCTGATGAAGGCCGCGCTGGACCGGGACCTCCCGCTGCTCGGCGTCTGCCGGGGCATGCAGGTGATGGCGGTGGCCGCCGGCGGCTCGCTGCACCAGCACCTGCCCGACGTGATCGGTCACGACCGGCACCGCGCCGCCCCCGGCACCGACCCGCTGGCCGCGGACGCGTCCGCATTCGGCCGGCACGAGGTCGTGCTCCAGCCCGGCTCCCGGGCGGCCGCCCTGCTCGGGCCGAGTCTCACCGTCAACTCGTTCCACCACCAGGGCGTCAACGACCCGGGCACGTTCACCGCTACCGGCTGGTGCCCGGACGATGAGGTGATCGAGATCATCGAGGATCCCGGGCGGCCCTTCGCGCTGGGCGTGCAGTGGCACCCGGAGCGCACCGGCGACCTGCGGGTCTTCGCCGCGCTCGCCGAGGCCGCGTCCCGCTGGTCGGACCGGGGACGGCAAGTTCTCGCCGCCTGATCTTCTCCCCGCCGTCGGTGTTACCGTGCAGAGCCTGGCCGGGAAGCTTTTGTGGAGGTGGGCGTGAGCTCGGACGACGCCCTGCCGAGGCGGCTGCGGACGGCGTTCGAGCGCGGCGGCGAGATGGGCCGCCGGATGAGCGAGCTCGACTGGGCCAGCACCCCGCTCGGCCCGCCGCAGGACTGGCCCGCCGAGTTGCAGAGCGCCGTCGCGGCCATGCTCGCCTCCCGCGCGCAGATCGTGATCTTCCACGGGCCGCAGTACTGCGCGCTCTACAACGACGCGTACATCGTCACGATGGGCTCCAAGCACCCCGGCTACCTGGGCCGCCCGGGCCGCGAGATGTGGGCCGAGGCGTGGGGCGTGCTGCAGAAACTCTTCGACGGCGTGGTCCACTCCGACGAGTCGTTCTGGGCCGGCGACCACCCGTTCATGCTGGAACGGTACGGCTTCCTCGAAGAGACGTACTTCGACATCTCGTACGACCCGATCCGGTCCGACGACGGCGTGGTGACCGGGGTCAACTGCATCGTCACCGACACCACGTCGCGGGTGCTCAGCGAGCGCCGGGTCCGCACCCTGAGTGCCCTCGGCCGCCGGCTCGCCGACCAGGTCGACCAGGCCGGGCTGGGCGCGCGGGTGGCCGAGGTGCTCGGGGCGAACCGGGGCGACGTGCCGTTCGCCGCGCTCTGGCTGGACGACCCCGCGGCCGGCGGCTCCGGTGAGCTGAGCCTGGCCGGGTCGAGCGGCGCGGCGCCGGCGCCGCTGACCCGGATGACCGAGACGGAACGCGCGATCGTCGCCGGCGTGATGCGCACCGGCAAACCGGACCGGGTGCCGACCCGGGCGGTGTGCGACCCGCCGCCGCACGCCGCCGCGGACACCTCCCTGGTGCTGCCGGTCGCGGTCGGCACCGGGCACGCCGGCGTCCTGGTCGTCGGGCTCAGCCGGCACCTGTCCATGGACCGGGACTACAGCGACTTCCTGGACCTGGTCACCGCGCAGATCTCCCGGGCGGTGGCCGGCCATCGGGCGTACGACTCGCAGCGCCGCCGGGCCGCGGAGCTGTCCGCGCTGGACACCGCGAAGACCAACTTCTTCTCCAACGTCAGCCACGAGTTCCGTACCCCGCTGACCTTGATCCTCGGTCCGCTGGAGGACCTGCTCGCCGGACCGCTGCCGCCCGACCTGGCCGACCGGCTGCGCCTCATGCATCGCAACGGGTTACGCCTGCTCAAGCTGGTCAACACGGTGCTCGACTTCTCCCGGCTGGAGTCCGGCCGGGAGCACGCCGCCTACCGGCCGACCGACCTGGCCACCTACACCGCCCGGCTGGCCGGGACGTTCCGCTCGGCGACCGAGCGCGCCGGGCTGCGGCTGACCGTCGAGACGCCACCGCTGCCCGCGCCGGTGCACGTCGACCGGGAGATGTGGGAGAAGATCGTCTTCAACCTGCTCTCCAACGCGGTCAAGTTCACCCGCGAGGGCGGCATCACGGTCCGGGTGGAGGCGGAGACCGGCTCTGGCGACGACGGCGCGGTGCTGACCGTCGAGGACACCGGGGTGGGCATCCCGGCCGAGGAGCAGTCGCTGCTCTTCGACCGCTTCCACCGGGTCAGCAGCACCTGGTCGCGCAGTCACGAGGGCACCGGGATCGGGCTGGCGCTGGTCCGCGAGCTCGCCGAACTGCACGGCGGCGGGGTGGCCGCGGCGAGCGAGGCCGGCGTCGGCAGCCGGTTCACCGTGCGCATCCCGTTCGGCACCGCCCACCTGCCGGCCGATCGTCTCGTCGCCGACCCGCGCCACCTCACCGACGAGATCGACCCGCGGCTCTACCTGGAGGAGACGCAGTCCTGGTCGGCCGAGCCGGGTGTCTCCTCATCGGGCGGCGCCGCGCCCGGCGGCCGGATTCTGCTCGCCGACGACAACACCGACCTGCGGGAGCACGTCACCCGGCTGCTCCGGGACCACTTCGCGGTGACCGCGGTGGCCGACGGGCAGGCCGCCCTCGAGACCGCGCTGCGCGAGCCGTTCGACCTGGTGCTCACCGACGTGATGATGCCGCGGCTGGACGGCTTCGGGCTGATCCGGGCCCTGCGCGCCGACGAACGGACCCGAGACCTGCCGATCGTGGTGCTCTCCGCCCGGGCCGGTGAGGAGGCGTCCGTCGAGGGGCTCGCGGCCGGCGCCGACGACTACCTGACCAAGCCGTTCTCGGCCCGCGACCTGATCGCCCGGGTGCGGGCCAACGTCGGACTCGGCCAGGTGCGGCGGCAGATCATCAGCCGGTTGCGCGGGCTGGTCGACGCGGCGGCGGCGGTCAATACCGTACGCACGACCGCCGAGGTGCTGGACGTCGCGGCGCGGCACGTGCGCGCGATGACCTCGGCCGGTCGGGTGGTGCTCACCGCGACGGGCGTACGCGCCGAGGTGGACGGTGGCGCCGCGCCGGGCGCACAGCCGGTCTCGGTGCTCCCGCTGCTGGACACCGCCGGAGTGGAGCGCGGTGAGCTCAGCGTCTGGGAGGGCTCGGCCGGCGTGCCCGAACCGGCCCTGCTCACCCAGCTCGCCCGGCTGATCGGCCTGCGGCTGGAGAACGCCCGGCTCTACGAGGCCGAGCACCGGATCGCCAGCACGCTCCAGCACAGCCTGCTGCCCGCCTTCCTGCCCCGGATGCCGGGCGCCATCGTGGCCGCCCGCTACCTGCCCGGCAGCACCGAGGCCGAGGTGGGCGGCGACTGGTACGACGTGATCACCGCGCCCGGCGAGAAACTCTTCCTGGTCATCGGGGACGTGGTCGGCAAGGGAGTGCAGGCCGCCGCCGGAATGGGGCAGCTGCGCAACGCGCTCCGGGCGTACATCCTCGAGGGTTTCGGCTGCGGCGAAAGCCTGAGCCGCCTCAACCGGCTGGTGCACAACCTGGGCCGGCGGCAGTTCGCCACGGTGGTGTGCGTCTGCTTCGATCCGCGCACCCGGATGCTCACCTACTCGTCGGCCGGCCACCCGCCGCCGGTGCTCTTCTCACCCGCGATCGCCGGTTCCGGAGACGAGGGCACCTTCCTCCACCCCTCGGCGATGGGCCCGCCGATCGGGGCGCTCAGCGACGTCTCCTACCCGAACCGCGAGGTCGAACTGGACGCCGGGACGCGGCTGCTGCTCTACACCGACGGGCTGGTCGAGGACCGCCGCCGCGGCATCGACGCCGGTCTGGCCGAGCTGACCAGCGACATCGCCAAGCCGGCCGAGCACATCGAGGACCTGCTGGACGCGCTGCTCGCCAAGGCCTCCCGGCAAGTCCGGCGGGACGACATCGCGCTGCTCGCGTTGCAGGTCACCGAGCCGCGCGAGTTCGTGCTGCGGCTGCCGTCCGACCCGACCCGGCTGAGCGTGCTGCGCCGGCGGCTGGACGACTTCCTCACCGCGCACGAGGTGCCCGAGGGCGACGTGTTCGATCTCACGGTGGCGGTTTCCGAGGCCGCGGCCAACGCGATCGAGCACCCGATCGACCCGGCCGAACCGTTCATCACCGTCGAGGCGTCGCTGGACGCCGAGGCGGTGACGGTGACCGTCCGCGACTCCGGCACCTGGCGGCCGTCCAACGGGCCCGGCTTCCGTGGCCGGGGCCTGGCGCTGATCGGGGCGCTGTCGGAGATGTCGCTGGTGCGCTCGGAGGAGGGCACGGCGGTCACGCTGCGGCGGCCGCTCACGCCGGATGGGTCACCCACGGCTGAGTCGACAGGCCACTGATGTCCAGCACGCGGTGGACCTGGGCGGACGTGATCACCCGCAGGCCGCCGGGATAGCGCTCGTTGAGCCGGATCAGAGCGTGCAGGGCGGCCGAGTCGAAGAACGTGACCGCCGTCAGATCGAGGGTCGCTCCGCGTACGCCCTGCGGGGTGGCCGCACGGAACATGGCGTCCGCGGTCGACATGTCCACCTCGCCGGTCACGGTCACGGTGACCCGGTCGTCGCTCACCTCGCCGACGGCGGAGAAGGCGCCCAGCCCGTCTTGATCCACGGAAAGCACGATGACACAGCGGCTTCGGGGGCGGCAACAACGGGCTGTGCCAGCCGGGTGACAACGACACCGGCGATAAACTGAGGACCATGACCGTCCGACCCCCGCTCACACCGGGTAAGCAGTCGCCCCGTCGGCAGGTGCCGGCGCGGATCACCCGCCCGGAGTACGTCGGGAAGCCCCGCCCGAAAGAGTGGCGTGGATCGCACGTTCAGCCTCCCGAGACGATCGAGCGGATGCGCCTCGCGAGCCGGCTCGCGGCTCAGGCCACCCAGCTCGCCGGCGAGCACTGCAAGCCGGGCGTCACCACCGACGAGCTCGACCGGGTGGTGCACGAGTTCCTCTGCGACCACGGGGCGTACCCGTCGACGCTGGGCTACAAGGGCTTCCCCAAGTCCTGCTGCACGTCGATCAACGAGGTGATCTGCCACGGCATCCCGGACACCACGGTGCTCGAGGACGGCGACATCAACGTGGACGTCACCGCGTACATCGACGGCGTGCACGGCGACACCGACGCGACGTTCCTGGTCGGTGACGTCAGCGAGGAGGCGCGGCTGCTGGTCGAGCGCACCCACGAGGCGATGATGCGCGGCATCCGGGCGGTCGCGCCGGGCCGCCCGATCAACGCCATCGGCCGGGTCATCGAGGCCTACGCCCGGCGCTTCGGGTACGGCGTGGTCCGCGACTTCACCGGCCACGGCATCCACGAGACGTTCCACAGCGGCCTCTACATCCCGCACTACGACAACCCGAAACTGGACGCGGTCATGGAACCCGGCATGACCTTCACCATCGAGCCGATGATCACGCTCGGCACGTACCAGTACCGGATGTGGGACGACGGCTGGACCGTGGTGACCAAGGACGGCTCGTGGACCGCGCAGTTCGAGCACACGCTGGTGGTCACCGAGGACGGCTACGAGATCCTCACCCTGCCGTGACGGCTACTGGTCGAACAGGGCGTTCAGCGGCCCGTCGACCGGGCGTCCCCGCGCCGTCAGATCCTCGGCCTGCGACCTCAGCACCGCCGCCAGCTCCTGCATGTCGGCGCCGGCCAGGCCGGTGCGCCTGACCGCGTCCGCCCGGCTGCGGAAATACGTGCGGCTGAGCAGGCCCGCCACCATCGCCGCGTGCAGGCGGGCCTCGGCGATCAGCAGCAGGGCGGCGTCCATGTCGTACCACTCGGCCAGCCGGACCGCCCGGGCGTGCGCCGCCGACGCCACGCACCAGTTGCGCCTCGCCAGGCCGGTGAACTCGCCCGGCCGGGTCTCCGCCAGCTTCGCCAGGTGCACGTCGCGCTGCTCGGCGAACCAGCCGTGCGGGTCGTACAGCGACCTGGCCGAGACGTACCGGTCGGCGATCAGCGGCCAGCGCGGGGTCAGCTCACGGGCCCGGCGCAGGCCGTCCTCGGCGCTGACCACCGACAGGTCGACCAGGATGCCGTCCACCCGGCGCAGGGCCGGGCGTGGTCCCGCGTTCCGGTAGGTCACCACGAGCAGGTTGACGTCGCTGCCGTCGGAGTCGTCGCCGTGGGCCAGCGAGCCGTGCACGCCGATCGCGCGGACCTCGGCCGACCAGCGGGTCTGGATCACGTCACGCAGCCGGGCGGCCAGGTAGCCGCGCGGGCTCGCGACATCGATCTCGGTCACCCGTTCATCATCGGGCATTCACGTTTCGTAGTGCTATGCCGCCCGGCGTTTCGTCGTGCCGGGCCGCGCGGCGTTCTTGGCGCAGGTCGCGCGGCCTTTCGTGGTGCCGGCCGCGCGGCAGACCTGGTCCTAGGTGGCGCGGCCTGGGAATGCCATGGTCAGGGGGGCGACGCCGGCCACCTTGCGCCAGCGGACCGCCTGGACGGCCGCGCTGGTCAGCGCGCTCAGGCCGGTGGCGCGATCGGCGCCGGTGGTCGTCGCGAGGGTCGCCCGCCAGGCCTGGGCCACGCCGTCCTCGACATGGATCGCCAGCTTGAACGCGCTCTCCCGATCGGTCACCGGGAACGGCAGCTCGTACCCCGCCGGCGCCGGCGCCGAGCTGGCCTTGAGCTGGTCGAGGCGGCTGACCAGCTGGTCACGACGGGCCCGGTGGTCGGCCTCGGCGGCCCGGGCCGCCGTCACCTGGTTCCGGCTCAGACGGATCCCGATCAATCCGTACGCGTAGATCGCGGCTTCCTCGGCGGCCAGGGCGGCGGCGAGCTGCTCGTTCATCGGAGAGCCTCCACGTGGGTGGCTCGGCAGGCCGCGATCGAGCCGATCAGCATGGCGCGGTCGGCCGGGGCGGTGCGTGCCGACGCGTTCGCGGTGCGGGCGGCGGCCTGCTCGGCGGTGCGCATCTCGGCCAGCGTTCCGGCGGGTGCGGTGCCCGCGCTCGGGGCCGTGCTCGCGGCGGGACTCGCCCCGACCAGGCGCTCCAGCTCGGCGGCGTGGGCGCGGTGGTCCTCGGCGAGCGGGGTGATCCGGGCGGACAGGTCCGGCTGGGCGGCGGCCAGGCGGTCGTACGCCGCGGCCAGCGCCCGCGCCTCGTCCAGCACGGGCTGCAGTGGATCGGGCTCGGGGATCGGCTCGGGATCGTTGTCGAAGAATCCGCAGCCGGCGGGCGCCGTCACTGCCAGCGCCGCCGCGGCGGTCACGCTCAGCACGCGCCGCCTGTCCCACATCCCCACGACGGACAGTCAACACCATCCGCACCAGGGGTACCGACCCGGTCGTTGACCAGCGCATGGCGAGGATTCGGTGCGGCGGCGGCCGGGCGTCCGGAGCGAGGCGTTACGCTCTGCGCAGCCGCCGGGGGTTATCGGCCCGGCGGCATGCCGGTGTTTCCGGCGAATGGCAGGAAGGGGTGCAGATCGATGACGCAGCGTGGTCGCGCTAGCTCTCGCCCGGGTCATCGCCGCCCCGGTGGCGGTCGTGGCCGGGATGAGGCGCCGGCCGAGCGTTCGCCCGCGGCGCCCCGGATCGACCTGGCCGCGGCCAAGGCCCGGGTGCTCGCCGTGATCGAGCCGGTGGTCGAGGCCGCCGGATACGACCTCGAGGAGATCGGCCTGTCCCGGGCCGGCCGGCGGCACGTGTTGCGTGTCCTGGTCGACAAGGACGGGGGAATCAGCCTGGACGACGTGGCGTTGGTGTCGCGGGCGATCTCCCAGGCGCTGGACGAGGCCGAGGAGTCCGGCGGCGAGGTGCTGGCCGGTGAATATCAGCTCGAGGTGGGGTCGCCCGGTGTCGACCGGCCGCTGACCGAGCCCCGGCACTGGCGCCGCAACGTCGGCCGCCTGGTCGCCGTGAGCGGGCTGACCGGCCGGGTCACCGCCGCCGACGAGAACGGGATCACGCTCGACGATCGGGTGATCGCCTACGCCGATCTCGGCCCCGGCAAGGTGCAGATCGAGTTCAAGCGGTTGGACGAGGCCGAGTTCGAGGACGTCGACGACGAGGATGAGGAGGGCGAGGAGTGAACATCGACCTCGCGGCGTTGCGCGCCCTGGAACGCGAGCGGGAGATCCCGTTCGAAACGATCCTCGCGGCGATCGAGACCGCGCTGCTGACCGCCTATCGGCACACCGAGGGCGCCGAGTCGCACGCACGGGTGGAGATCGACCGGAAGAACGGCGCCGCGCTCGTCTTCGCCCAGGAGACGGACGACGACGGCACGGTGGTCCGGGAGTGGGACGACACCCCGCACGACTTCGGCCGGATCGCGGCCATGACCGCCAAGCAGGTCATCCTGCAGCGGTTGCGCGAGGCGACCGACGAGGCCCACTTCGGCGAGTACGCCGGACGCGACGGTGACCTGGTCACCGGCGTGGTGCAGGCGGATGCCGCGCGGGCCGAGAAGGGCATCATCATCGTCGACCTGGGCAAGCTGGAGGCGGTGCTGCCGCAGTCCGAGCAGGTGCCCGGCGAGTCGTACGAGCACGGTTCGCGCGTCCGGTGCATCGTGGTCCACGTGGTGAAGGGCTTCCGCGGCCCGCAGATCACCCTGTCCCGGTCGCACCCGGCGCTGGTCAAGAAGATGTTCGCGCTCGAGGTGCCGGAGATCGCCGACGGCACGGTGGAGATCGCCGCCATCGCGCGTGAGGCGGGTCACCGCACCAAGATCGCGGTTCGTTCCATGGTCAGCGGGGTGAACGCCAAGGGCGCCTGCATCGGCCCGATGGGTCAGCGGGTCCGCGCCGTGATGAGCGAGCTGCACGGTGAGAAGATCGACATCATCGACTGGTCGGACGATCCGGCGCAGTTCGTCGGTAACGCGCTCTCGCCGGCGAAGGCGCTGCGGGTCGAGGTCGTGGACCTGGCCACCCGGACCGCTCGGGTGACCGTCCCGGATTTCCAGCTCTCGCTGGCCATCGGCCGGGAGGGTCAGAACGCCCGGCTCGCCGCGCGGCTGACCGGCTGGCGGATCGACATCAAGCCGGACAACGAGCCGGCCGGGGTCTCGGAGCGCGATGCCGCGGACGCCGGAAGCTGACCGAATACGCGCAGCCGTAGGCGGAGGGGTAGACTTGTCGAAGGCCGGACCGACACGCACCTGTGTCGGCTGTCGTTCACGCGCTCCGGCCTTCGCATTGTTGCGGTTCGTCGCGGTCGGGACCGGGGATGACCTCCGGCTCCAGCCCGATCCGGGCCGCCGACTGCCGGGCCGGGGAGCTCATCTGCATCCCGATCCGGCTTGCTTCGCGCAGGCGGAGCGGCGCCGAGCCTTCGGGCGGGCGCTGCGACTCGCCGGTGTTGCTGACACCGGTCCGCTGGCCGAGCACATCCGAGTGGTTTATCGACCGCTCGGAGCCACCGATGGTGGGGCGTTGGAGCCCCGCCACGACCCAGCAAGGTAGGACGACCGACATGAGCACACGATGAAGTCCCTGAAATGAACAGGCTTCTAGTGCAAGAGTGAGGTCGCTGCGGGTTCCGCCTGCACGACCTCGAAGTGAGGAGTGCAGTGCCAGGGAAGGCCCGCGTACACGAGCTCGCCAAGGAGCTCGGGGTCGACAGCAAGACCGTTCTCGCCAAGCTCAAGGAGATGGGCGAGTTCGTCAAATCCGCATCGAGCACCGTCGAGGCCCCGGTGGCCCGGCGACTCCGTGGCGCCCTCGAGACGAACGGCAGCGCTCCGGCGCCCGCCGCCGCGGCTCCGAGCGCGCCCAAGGCTCCGACGACCGCGCGGCCCGCGCCGCCGCGTCGTCCCACAGCGCCGGCCACGGACAGCACGCCCAGTGCTACCCCGTCGTCGCCGGCCCCCGCACCCGGTCCCGGCGCCATCCGGCCCAAGCCGCCGGTCCGTCCCGGACCGACGCCCGGCCCGGTCGCCAAGCCGGCCAGTGCGCACGACATCGAGGTAGCGGCCGCCGAGGCGCGCGCCTCGGCGCTGAAGGCCGAGCAGGAAGCCCAGGTCAAGGCCGCTCAGGCGGCGCGTACCCGGGATGCCGAGCGTCGGCAGCAGCAGCCTCCGGCCGACGGCGTCTCCCGTCCGCGGCCGCCCGGCCCCGGCCCGTCCGCGGTCCCGCCGCGTCCCGGTTCGCCGGCCTCGCGGCCCGCTCCGGGCGGTGCCGGTCCGCGTCCCGGTCCCGGTGGCAACTCCCCGCGCCCCCCGGCGCGTGGTCCTGGTAACAACCCGTTCGGTGTCTCCGGCGGCGGCTCCGGCCGTCCGTCCCCGTCCGGCATGCCCCGGCCCAACCAGGCCGGCATGCCCCCGCGGCCGAGCCCGGCCTCGATGCCGCCTCGGCCCAGCCCCGCGTCCATGCCGTCGCAGCGGCCGGGTCGCCCGGCCGGCGGTCCCGGCGGTGGCGCTGGTCGTCCCGGCGGTCCCGGTGGCGGTCGTGGCGGTCCCGGTGGCGGCGCTGGTGGCGGCTTCCGTCCCGGTGGCGGCGGCGGTGCCGGTGCTGGTGGCGGCTTCCGCGGCGGTCCCGGTGGGGGTGCCGGTGGTGGCGGTGGCTACCGCGGCGGTCCCGGTGGGGGTGCCGGTGGTGGCGGTGGCTACCGCGGCGGTCCCGGTGGCGGTGCTCCCACGGGTGGCGCTCCCGGGCGCCCGGGTGGCGGCGGTCGTGGTCGTGGCGGCGGTGCGGCGGGTGCGTTCGGTCGCCCCGGTGGCCGGCCGACACGTGGCCGCAAGTCCAAGAAGCAGCGGCGTCAAGAGTTCGACAACCTCAGCGCTCCGGCGATGAGCTCGGGCGCGCCGCGCGGCCAGGGTCAGGAGATCCGGCTGTCGCGTGGTGCGTCGTTGTCCGACTTCGCCGACAAGATCAACGCGAACCCGGGCTCGCTCGTCCAGGAGATGTTCAACCTGGGCGAGATGGTGACCGCCACGCAGTCGGTGTCCGACGAGACGCTCAAGCTGCTCGGCGTACACCTGGGCTTCGAGGTCGTGATCGTCAGCCCCGAGGACGAGGACCGTGAGCTGCTCGCGCAGTTCAACATCGACCTCGACGCCGATGTGGCCGAGGACCGGCTGGTCACCCGGCCGCCGGTGGTGACCGTCATGGGTCACGTCGACCACGGTAAGACGAAGCTGCTGGACGCGATCCGCAAGACCAACGTGGTCGCCGGCGAGGCGGGTGGCATCACCCAGCACATCGGCGCCTACCAGGTCGCGGTCGAGCACAACGGCGAGCAGCGGGCCATCACCTTCCTGGACACCCCGGGTCACGAGGCGTTCACCGCCATGCGTGCTCGTGGTGCCAAGGCGACGGACATCGTGATCCTGGTGGTCGCGGCGGACGACGGCGTAATGCCGCAGACGGTCGAGGCGTTGAACCACGCCAAGGCCGCCGAGGTGCCGATCGTGGTCGCGGTCAACAAGGTCGACAAGCCCGACGCCAACCCGGACAAGGTGCGTCAGCAGCTGACCGACTACGGCCTGCTGGCCGAGGAGTACGGCGGCGAGACGATGTTCGTCAACGTCGCCGCCAAGCCCGGCATCGGCATCGACGAGCTGCTCGAGGCCGTTCTGCTGACCGCCGACGCGGCGTTGGAGCTCACCGCTCCGATCGACGGGCCGGCGCAGGGTGTCGTGGTCGAGTCGCACCTGGACAAGGGTCGCGGCGCCGTGGCCACCGTCCTGGTGCACAAGGGCACGCTCCGGGCCGGCGACTCGATCGTGGCGGGCGGTGCGCACGGACGCGTCCGCGCCATGCTCGACGAGAACGGCAACAACGTGGCCGAGGCCGAGCCGGCTCGTCCGGTCCTGGTCCTGGGTCTCACCTCGGTGCCGGGCGCGGGTGACACGTTCCTGGCGGCCGAGGACGACCGCACGGTGCGGCAGATCGCGGAGCAGCGGCAGGCCCGCCGTCGCGCGGCGACCTTCGCCAACTCGCGTCGTGGCCGCACGCTCGAGGACCTGGTCAACGAGCTCAAGGAGGGCGAGAAGACCTCGCTCACCCTGGTCATCAAGGGCGACAGCTCGGGTTCCGTCGAGGCCCTCGAGGACGCGCTGTTCAAGCTCGATATTCCGGACGAGGTCCAGCTCAAGGTCATCCACCGCGGTGTCGGTGCGATCACCGAGAGCGATGTGAACCTGGCGAGCGCGACTTCGGACGCGACCGCCACGATCATCGGCTTCAACGTCCGGGCCTCGAACAAGGTCAAGGAACTGGCCGACCGGGCCGCGGTGGAGATTCGCTACTACAGCGTCATCTACCAGGCCATCGAGGAGATCGAGGCGGCCCTCAAGGGCATGCTCAAGCCGGAGTTCGAGGAGGTCGAGCAGGGCACGGCGGAAATCCGCGAGGTGTTCCGCTCGTCCAAGATCGGTCTCATCGCGGGTTGTGTGGTCCGTACCGGCATCCTCAAGCGCAACGCCAAGGCGCGGATCCTCCGCGACGGGGTCGTTGTCTCCGAGGGCACCGTCACGGTCAGCTCGCTCAAGCGGTTCAAGGACGACGCCTCCGAGGTCCGCGAGGGCTTCGAGTGTGGTCTGACGCTGACCGGCTTCGGTCAGCCCCAGGTGGGCGACGTGATCGAGACCTTCGAGATGCAGGAGAAGCCGCGGGCCTGATCCGCAGCCGATCCTGGTAGATCACGAGAACGGCCCCGCATCGGTTCGGTGCGGGGCCGTTCCTCGTTCAGGGACTTGTTACTTACGGGCGATCAGGACGTCGCGCTCGATCGACTGGTCGACGCGGTGGGACAGGTCGTCGTGCTCGACCGGGGTCAGGCCGTTGGCGATCAGGATGTCCTCGGCCAGCTCGCGCCTGGCCACCTTGAGGTTCCAGGAGAGGCCGATCGCACCGCCGGGGCGCAGCAGCGTGGCCCAGAGCGGCACGGCCCGCTCCAGCAGGTCCAACGGGCGGCGGGAAAGGCCGCCCTCGTCGTCGTAGCTGCCGTGCATCACGCCGTACGGCAGGTCGCCGACCAGGACGTCGGCGCAGCGCGGGCGCAGCAGACCGTCCAGCTGAGTGGTGTCCGCGTGGACCACGGTGACCTGCTGGGTGGCGCCGGCCTTGTGGTCGTCCTTCGACGCGGCCATCGTCACCTCGAGGCGACGGGCGCTCTTGCGGCCCTGGCGGCGGACCGGGTGCAGGTCGGCGGTGTGCTTCAGGCGCTTGCGCTTCAGCCACGTCTGCAGGAAGCCCTTGTAGGCGTCCACGTCCTTGCCGTCCATCTCGACGCCGATCCCGTCGTACCCGTACATGAGGGCCTGGTTGAGAGTGGTGCCACGGCCGCAGACCGGGTCCAGGACGGTCAGCCCGCCGGACAGCATCCGCGGAGCCGAGGCGGAGGCCAGCACCGTCAGGTTGAGGACGAGCTTGGTGAACTGCTCATTGGTCTTGCCGGCGTACTTCGGGATGGTGATCAGGTCGCTGTCGTAACGCGCCAGCGGGGTCAGCATGACCGGGCGCAGGAGCTCGTCCTGCCGCTCGAAGAGGGCGAAGGCCGCGGACATGTTCGACAGATGGGCGACGTCGGCGTCGGTCAGAGCGGCGGTGAACGTGAGGTACGGCACGCCGCCGATCTCCGTCGTGGCGACCTCGTCCGGGCTCGTGGAGAGGACGCTCGCGAAGGCCTTCAACTCGGCGGCGGCGAGCCTGGGCGCCTGATCAGCGTAGACACGGTTGACGGAGGGGGCGAGGAGCATCGCGTACCGGGCGGACATCGGGACAGAATCCCATGGAAACGCGGCTGATCTTCGGCGAGGGTACGCGTATCGTGCGGCCGTGTTCACGGAGACTGCTCAGTTCGACATCCTGCTCCCCGGCGACTCGCGGTCGCTCAAGCAGAAGCGGGCGTACGTCCGGCCGATCATCGCGATGCTGCGGAAATTCGAGGTCAGCGTGGCCGAGGTGGACCACCTCGAGCTGCACGGCCGAGCCGCGATCGGGGTGGCCGTGGTGGCCGCGGACGCCGCCCACGTCCGGCAGGTGATCGACACCTGCGAGAACCAGATGGCCGGACGGCCCGAGATCGAGTTGCTGTCCGTCAAGCGGCGACTACACGGCGATGACGACTGACGGGTTGTCCACAGACGCACCGCCGGGACGTTCGCTCGTAACGGCTCGTGGGTAGGCTTCGTGCGTTGGTATTCCCGCGGAGAACGTTCTGTCGGAGGTGGGAAAAATGTCGGATCCGGCTAAGACCCGTCGGCACGCCGAGCGTGTGCGCGAGCTGGTGGCTTCGCTGGTGCGGGAGATCAAGGATCCCCGTCTCGGCATGCTGACGGTCACGGACGCCCGCATCACGGGCGACCTGCGGGACGCGACCGTCTATTACACGGTGCTCGGTGACGCCACCGAGCAGGCAGGCACGGCCGCCGCGCTGGAGAGCGCCAAGGGCATGCTGCGCACCCGCGTCGGCCATGCGCTGGGGCTGCGGCACTCGCCCAGCCTGACCTTCATCCTCGACAACGTGCTGGACCACGCCAAGGAGATCGACGATCTGCTGGCCGCGGCCCGGCACCGCGACGCCGAGGTGCAGCGACTGGCCGCCGGCAAGCAGTACGCCGGCGACCCCGACCCGTACAAGGCGGAGGACGACGACGAGGACGGCGAGCCCGACCGGGTCGGAGCCCGCGAGGACCAAGGGTGACCGAGCTGGCCACGTCCCGTCCCGGCGGGGAGACGACGGACTCGGACTGGTCGGCGGCGGTCGCGGCGATCCGCGAGCTGGCGCCGACCGGCCGGGTGCTGCTCATCTGTCACGTCAACCCCGACGGTGACGCGCTCGGCAGCATGCTCGGCTTCGCGCTCGGGCTGCGCCGGCTGGGCGTGACCAGGCTCCAGGCGACGTTCCCCGGTGCCTTCGAGGTGCCCGAGCCCTTCGTCGAGCTGCCCGGTGTCGACCTGCTCGTCCCCGAGTCCGAGGTCTGGCCCGATCCCGACCTCGTCATCACCTTCGACGCGGCGGCGTCGTCCCGGCTCGGCGACCTGGCCGGCCGGCTGGCCCGGGCGCGGGCCACCGTGGTGCTCGACCATCATGCGTCCAACGCGGGGTTCGGCGGGATCAACCTGGTCGACCCGCAGGCGGCGGCCACCTCCGTGGTGGCGGAGGAACTGCTCGCCCGGCTGGACGTCCCGCTCGACCCGCAGATCGCGGAGTGCCTCTACGTGGCGCTCGCGACCGACACCGGGTCGTTCAAGTTCGACATGACCACGCCGCGGGTGCACGAGATGGCCGCGCGGCTGATCGCGACCGGGCTGCGGCCCGGGGAGATCTCCCGGCGCACCTTCGACACCCGGCCGTTCGGGGCGGTGAAGCTCTTCGCCGAGGTGCTGGCCCGGGCCGAGCTGGAGCCGGCGGCAGCCGCCGGGCACGGGCTGGTCTGGACGTACGTCACCCAGGACGACCTGGCGAGGCACGGCCAGCGGGCGTACGTGATGGACGCCCTGATCGACCCGGTCCGGACCGTCGCGGAGGCCGATGTGGCGGTTCTGATCAAGGAGACCGGCGACCGGACCTGGGCCGTCTCCCTGCGCAGCAAGGGTGCGGTCGACGTCAGCGCGGTGGCGGTCGCCCTGGGTGGCGGCGGGCACCGGCTGGCGGCGGGCTACACCGGGCACGGCACGCCGGCCGAGGTTGTGGCGGGCGTTCGTGAGCTGGTCGAGCAGCACCTTCTGCCGCAGGGCTGACGCCAGGCGAACTGATCCGGCCGGCTGACCTCCGCTGCCTTCGCGCGTCTTTCCCTCGCCCCGGTGCGTTCTCCGCCCCTCGATCGGCGGCCCTGTGGCCGAGGCCGGGTGTCGTGGAGCTGACTTTCCGTCTCGGACTGCGGGATCCGCCCGACGCCCGGCCTGAGTTAACGCTAGTTTGGGTTAACGGTCATTTGGTTCTGCCGCGGTCGCGACCACGGCCCGTCGTCGGAGCCAAGAGTCACCGGCGTCCGGCGATCCCGGGCTGGTCCTGTTTCCGGGGCGCAGATTGCGCCCGTTCTGCCGTGGAAGGACCCACGATCATGGCTGCCAAGCCCAAGCCCCAGCCGTCGTCCGATGAGGCCCGCGAGGCCGCGCGCCGCGCGCTCCAGACGTCGATGGACACCCGCCAGTAAGTACTGCTGGACGTTTGCCTCCTTACCGCTCGGCGGGCATCATGAGGACTCATGAGCCCGCCTGCCGAGCCCACGCCCGTAGCCGTCTCCGCGACAGCCCGGCGCGTCACCCAGCTGGCCCTGCCCGCGCTCGTCGTTCTCGCGGCTGAGCCGCTCTACGTCCTGGTCGACACGGCCGTCGTCGGCCACCTCGGCCCGGTCCCGCTCGCCGCCGTCGCGGTCGGCGGCACCGTGATGTCGGTCGCGGTCTGGTTCGGCACGCTGATGGCGTACGGGACCACCGGCCGCGCCGCCCGCCGGTTCGGCGCCGGTGACCGCTCCGCCGCCGTCGCCGAGGGCGTGCAGGCATCGTGGCTGGCGCTGGCCACCGGCCTGCTGCTCATCCTGCTGGTCCAACTCGTCGCCGGCCCGCTCACACGCGCCCTGGCCAGCGACCCGTCGGCCGCAGACGCCGCCGCCGGATGGCTCCGCATCGCCGTGTTCGGCGCACCCGGCCTGCTGCTGGCCGCCGCGGGCAACGGCTGGATGCGCGGCGTGCAGGACACCCGCCGCCCGCTCTACTACATCCTCGGGGCGAACGTCCTCAGCGCCATCCTCTGCCCCCTGCTCGTCTACCCCGGCGGGCTCGGCCTGACCGGCTCCGCGATCGCCAACGTGACCGCCCAGACAATCGCCGGCAGCCTCTTCCTGCGGGCGATCATCCGCGAGCAAGCGCCGCTGCGCCCCCTCCCGCAGGTGATCGTCAACCAGCTCGTCCTCGGCCGCGACCTGCTCATCCGGGGCGGCGCCTTCCAGGTCTGCTGGCTCTCCGCAACCGCCGTCGCGGCCCGCTTCGGGGTGGCGTCGGTCGGCGCCCACCAGATCGCCCTGCAGCTGTGGTTCTTCGCCGCGCTGGCCCTCGACGCCGTCGCGATCGCCGCCCAGTCCCTGGTCGGCGCGGCCCTCGGCGCCTCCGACGAGGCCAGCGCCCGCTACGTCGCCCGCCGCGTCACCATCGCCGGCGGCATCGCGGGCATCGGCTTCGCGGTCCTGGCCGCAGCCGGCGCCGGCGTCATCCCGTCCCTGTTCACCGGCGACCAGGCGGTACGCGACCAGGCCGCGGTGGTGTGGCCGTGGTTCGTGGGGCTGCTGCCGTTCGCCGGGGTGGTCTACGCCCTCGACGGAGTCCTGATCGGCGCCGGGGACGTCGGTTTCCTGCGCAACCTGACGATCGCGGCGGCGCTGCTCGGGTTCCTCCCGGCGATCTGGCTGGCGTACGCGTTCGACCTGGGCCTCGGAGGTGTCTGGGCGGGGCTGGGGTTGTTCACGCTGGTGCGCTTCGGTGGTTTGCTTCAGCGGTGGCGTTCGGCGCGCTGGGCCGTCCTCGGCGCGTCGCGCTGACCTGCCGCCGTCGTCGCGTCGCGCTGACCTGCCGCCGCGACCCGCTGACCTGCCGCCGCGACCCGCTGACCTGCCGCCGCGACCCGCTGATCCGCCGCCGCGACCCGCCGCCGCCGTCGCGACCGCTGATCCGCCGCCGCCGTAACGCCCTAACTCACCTCTGCCGGACGCGCGGATTTTCCACCGCTGTGGAGCGTTGGCTTTGACGGACGTGGCGCGCTGACTCGCCTGGGCAAGCTGCGCGGGTGGCGGTGGAGGGTCGACTTGAGAGCGACACGGGGCGAGAGGTCCTGATGCGTCCAGACGTTGGCGGGCGCTTCGTCGGTGTAAGCAGAGCAAACGGCCTGGTGGTCGCGTGTAAGCAGAGCAAAGCGTGAGTTGGACGCGGCGGCGGTGCGCGTGTGTAGTGCAGCGCAACGGGGCGAGACGGGGGCGGCGGCGGTGCGTGTGTGTAGGCAGAGCACCGGGCATGACAGGCGTGGGGGCGATGCGTATGTGTAAGCAGAGCAAAGTCGCCGTGATTCCTGGAGCGATGCGTATGTGTAAGCAGAGCAAAGGGGTGTGGGGTGGGAGGCCGCAACTGAGTGGCAACCGTTGCGCCCCCGGTTCGCACTCGGAGAGGTCTCAAGTTCTCCGAAGTGATGGGCATGACCGACACGCAGATCGTCGAGCTGGGGCTGCAGGCCATGACCATCGCCGCGAAGATGTGTGCGCCGGTGCTGCTCACCGCGCTGATCATCGGGTTTGCGATCTCGCTCTTCCAGTCGGTGACGCAGATTCAGGAGGCGACGCTGTCGTTCGTGCCCAAGGCGATCGGGGTGGGTGTGGCGATCCTGTTCTCGGGCAACTGGATGTTGCACGAGATGGTCACGTTCACTCAGCAGCTCTTCGAGAAGCTGCCGACGCTGCTCGGGTGAGCGCGCAGAGCTGAAATAGGGCCGCCCTTCGGGGCGGCCTTTTTGTGCGCCGGGAAGTGGACGAGGACGCAGATCACACGCCAGGGTCGGAGTCGGCCGGTGCGAGGTGGCGGGGCGGCATGCATTGAATGGTGTTTAGCAGGCGGAGGGTCTCGCGGTTGGCGTGAAGTGGCGCGGGCGGCGCGCCCGGTGGGGCGGGTTGCGCGGGCAGGGCGGGTTGCGCGCGGCGCGCGGTGGGGCGGTGGCGCGCGGTGGGGCGGTGGCGCGCGGTGGGGCGGTGGCGCGCGGTGGGGCGGTGGCGCGCGGTGGGGCGGTGGCGCGGAGTGGGCGGGTGGCGCGCGATTGGGGTCAGGCGGGGGAGAGGACTATCTCGGCGCGGGCCTTGCCGGACTGCTCGTTGACTATGGCCAGGAGGGTGCCCTCGGGGGAGAAGACGGCGTAGGGGCCGGTGATGCCCGCGGCTTCCAAGGGGGCGCCGTGGCGGAGGGTTCTTGTCTCGTCGGCGGTGGCCGTGCGCTGGGGGAACGCGCGGCGGGCGGCCTCGGCCATCGGGAGGGTGATCACGTCGGGGGCCCGGGACTCCAGGGTGTCCAGGGTGGAGGACTCCACGAGGGTCATCTGGCCGACTGCGGTGCGGCGCAGGGCCGTCAGGTGGCCGCCCACGCCGAGGGTGGCGCCCAGGTCGCGGGCGATCGCCCGGATGTAGGTGCCGGACGAGCAGGTCACGTCGATGTCCACGTCGACCACGGCGGCTTCGCGGCGGATGGACAGGACGTCCAGGCGGGAGATCGTGACCTGGCGGGCGGGGATGTCGACCTCCTCGCCCTGGCGTACGCGCTTGTAGGCCCTCTCGCCCTTGATCTTGATCGCACTGACCGCGCTGGGGACCTGGAGGATGTCGCCGGTCTGAGCCGCCAGGCCTGAGCTGATCGACTCGTCGGTGACCGTGGACGCGTCGGTCCGGGCTGTCACGTCGCCCTCCGCGTCGTCGGTGATCGTGCTCTCGCCCAGGCGGATCGTGGCCGTGTAGCTCTTGCCGGCGCCGATCACGTAGGTGAGCAGGCGCGTCGCTCGGTTGACGCCGATGATCAGCACGCCGGTGGCCATCGGGTCGAGGGTGCCGCCGTGCCCGACCCGGCGTGTCTTGGCCAGGCGCCGGATCCGCGCGACCACGTCGTGCGACGTCATGCCGGCGGGCTTGTCCACCACGATCAGACCGTCCGTCTCCATCCCGTCCACCTTAGGTGCCGCGGGATTTGGCACATCCGGGGCATCCGCCCATCGGCGAACTTTGCTTCTATGTCGCGATGAACATCTCTCGCGGCAGCCTCGCCGCCGCCCTCGCCGCGGTCACCATCGCGGTGACGGCCACCCCGGCCATGGCCGACTCGGTGCACCCGGGCACGTTCTCGGGCGAGGGCTTCGACGCCTGCACCGCGCCGGCCAGCGCGAAGATGCGCGCCTGGGATTCGTCGCCGTACCGGGCACTCGGCATCTACTTCGGCGGCACCAACCGGGCCTGCGCGCAGCCGGCCCTCACGGCCGCCTGGGTGAGCGAGCAGACCGCCGCCGGGTGGCACCTGATCCCGATCTACCTCGGCCGGCAGGCGTCCTGCACGCTCTCCACCAAACCCAACAAGATCGACGACACGCAGGCGTACGCGCAGGGCCGGGCCGACGCCAACGACGCGGTCGCGCAGGCCCGCGCGATCGGCCTGGCCCCGGACAGCACGCTGATCTACGACATGGAGGCGTACGCCGGGAACGACCCGGAGTGCAGCGAAGGCGTGGTGCAGTTCCTCGGCGGCTGGAGTGCGCGCCTGCACGACCTCGGCTACCTGTCCGGCTTCTACAGCAGCATGTCCTCGGGTGTCCGGGACGTGGTCGCCGCCTACAACCGGCAGGGCTACGTCCGGCCGGACTACGTGGACTTCGCCCGCTGGGACAACATCTCCACGGTGACCGACCCGGGCATCCCGTCGGCGTACTGGTCGCCGCAGCGCCGGATCAAGCAGTGGCGCGGCGACCACATCGAGACCCACGGCGGAGTCGCCATCAACATCGACAACGACCGGCTGGACGTGGCCCCGGCGCCGCGCACGCCGCACGGCGACTTCACCGGGAACGGCTGGTCCGACCTGCTCATCCGCAGCGGCGAGCAGTTGCAGATCCACTCCAGCAACGGCGGCGTGCTGGACACCTCGCAGTCGCTCACGTTCGGCGCCAGCTGGGACACGATGAACGCGATCATCCGGATCGGTGACTGGGACAAGGACGGCCGGGAGGACGTGGTCGCGCGGCAGGCGTCCACCGGGCGGCTGCTGTTCTACCCGGGCCTCCGGAACGCGCTGGGCGTCAGCAAACAGATCGGCACGAGCTGGAACAGCATGCGCGAGCTGACCGCGATCGGCGACTTCGACTCCGACGGCTTCCCGGACCTGCTGGCGGCTAGTACCGCGGACAACAGCCTCTACCTGTACCCCGGTCGCGACGGCGTCGTGTCCGGGCCGCGGGTGAAGATCACCGGCGGCGGCTGGGACACGATGAGCGAGCTGGCCGGCGTCGGCGACTTCGACTCCGACGGGTTCAACGACCTGATCGCCCGGCACACCGCGAGCGGGGTGCTGTACCTCTACCCGGGCGCGGCCGGCGGCTTCGGGACGCGGCGGGAGATCGGCTCCAGCTGGCAGAACATGCGCGACCTGGTCGGGGCCGGTGACATCAACCGGGACGGGTTCCAGGACCTGGTCTCGATCGACGCCTCCGGCGCGGTGTGGCGCTACGAGGGCGACGGTTCCGCCCTGCCGCGTCGGTTCCGGATGGCGACCGGTTTCGGAAGCAGGACGCCGGCCTTCTAACCGGGCAGGTGTTCGGCGACCACCGCGACGAGGTCGGCTGCGGCGTACGGCTTGTCCAGGAAGCCGTCGCAGCCGGCCTCGAGCGCGGCCGCCCGGTCCTGCGGCAGCACGCTGGCCGTCACTGCGACCACCACCGGCCGCTTGCCGTCCAGCGCCATCTCACCCGCGGCCAGTTCCCGGGCCAGGGTCAGGCCGTTGCCGTCCGGCAGGTTCATGTCCAGCAGGACCAGGTCGATGGGCCCGCCGGCCAGCCGCTCGCGGGCGGCGGCGAGGCTGCCGGCGTCGATGATCTCCGCGTGCCGTACCGCCGCGATCTGCGCCCGGGCCAGCACCGCCTTGACCAGCGTCCGGTTCAGGTCCTCGTCCTCGACGAGCAGGATCGTGCTCACTCAGGTGTCCTTCCTCGACGGCGGGCGCCTGCCCAGAAGCGGCGCCAATGTCTCCCAGCCGGCCCCGCCGGCCATCGCCTCGGCCAGCACCCCGCCGGCCATCGCGGTGGCCACCAGCGGCGCCGCGTCGGACGGGTCGGCGCCGATCCCGGCGGTGATGCCCAGCACCGGCGTGTGCGCGGAGTCCTCCGCGATCGCGGCCATCAGGCTGAAGCCGTCCACGTCGGTGCTCTGCATGTCGCAGACGATCAGGTCGAAGTGACCGGTGCGGCTGAGCTCCAGCCCGTCCCGCCCCTCGGCGCAGGCCACCACGTCGGCGCCACCGGCCCGCAGGCCCTGCTCGATCGCGCAGCGCACCTGGTCGTCGTCCTCCACCACCAGCACCCGCGGGCTGGAACGGTCGGCGAGCGTCTGTGCCAGCGCGGCGAGCAGCGCCGCCTGGTCCACCGGCTTGACGAAGTAGTCGCTGGCGCCGAGCTCGAGGCCGGCCTGCCGCTCGTCGACGATGCTGGCGAAGAAGACCGGGATGCCGGCCAGCCGGGCGTCCGCCTTGAGCCGCCGGATCACCTCAAAGCCGTCGATGCCGGGCAGCGTCACGTCCAGCACGATGGCGTCCGGCGGGGTGGTACCGGCCACGGTCAGCCCGGACTCGCCGCTGCCCGCCACGGCGATCCGGTAGCCGGCCGCGCTCAGCTGGGCGCTCAGCAGGTCGGCGGCCTGCGGGTCGTCCTCGATCAGCAGCACCAGCGGGGCGTCGGCGTCGTCGGCCGGGACGGAGCGGACGATCGGGGCGGCCGGCAGGCGTACGGCGAAAGAACTGCCCTGACCCGGCGCCGAGACCAGCGAGATCTCGCCGTCGTGGGCCTCGACGAGGCGTCTGGTCAGCGCCAGCCCGAGCCCGGTACCGGCCCGCCGGCCCTCGTCGTCGCCGGCCTGCTGGAACTCCTCGAAGACCCGCCCGTGGTCGGCCTCCGCGATCCCGATGCCGGTGTCCTCGACCACGACCTCCACCACGTCGTCGCGCAGGTCCCGGGTCGTGACCGTGATCGTGCCGCCCGACGGGGTGAACTTGATCGCGTTGGAGAGCAGGTTCTCCACGATCTGCCGGAAACGCACCCGGTCGGCCAGCGCGGTCACCTCCGCCAGGTCCCGCTTCACGGTCAGCTGCTTGGTGGTGATCAGCGGTGACAGGCCGGTGAGCAACTCGATCAACGCGGTGTCCACACGCAGCGGGGCGAGCCGCAGGTCCAGGTGCCCGGCCTCCACCTTGGCCAGGTCGAGGATGTCGTTGATCAGGCCGAGCAGGTGCCGTCCACTGGTGTGGATGTGCTCGATCCACTCGGCCGGAACCCGGCGGCGGTCGCTGTCCGGCTCCTCCAGGCGCATCAGGTCGCTGAAGCCGATGATCGCGTTCAGGGGCGTGCGCAGTTCGTGGCTCATGTTCGCCAGGAAGGTGCTCTTCGCCTTGCTGGCCCGGGTCAGCGCCTCCACCGACTGGCTCAGCTCGTCGGACAGGCGGCGCTGGGCGGCGATCACCGCCTGCCGCTCGGCCAGGACGCCGGCCTGCCCGCCGAGCGCGGCCAGCTGCCGCAGGTCCTCGTCGCGGAACAGGGTGCGGTGGCGGTTGAAGAGCAGCACCGCGCCGTCCACGTCCGGTGGCACCGGCATGCTGAGCGCGGTGACGAAGTCGTCGCTGAGGTCGTCGCCGTAGTGCGCGACCACCGACGGCGCGCCCTCCCGCAGCCGGGCCGGGCGCCCGGCCCGGATCAGGGCGGTCAGGTCGGCGTTGTCCAGGCTGTCCGGCGTGGGGAGCGACGGGCCGGAGTAGCCGATGGTGGCGAGCTGCCCGTCGGGCCGGGGCATCAGCACGGCGACCGCGTCGGCGCCGGTCTGCACCCGCATGATCTCGGCGTAGATCTGCCAGACCTGCTCGGGAGACTCGACCGGGGCGCGCAGCAGCCGCTCGGTCACCTTCTGCGCGGTCGAGGCCGAGAACGCCCGGCGCAGCCAGCGCGGCGGCGCGAAGGCGAACAGGTAGCCCAGGCCGCTCACCATGGCCAGCACCCGGCCGGCGGCCTCCAGGGCGGGTTTCTCGGTGAAGGTGCCCACACCGATCAGCGCGATCATGCCGCCGAAGGCGAGCGTCGCCGCGGAGGCGATGGTCAGCCGGGCCCGGTTGGCGCCGGTCCGCCGGCGAGCCTTCCCGAAGAGCAGCGCGGCGGCGATGCCCTCACCGACCAGGAAGACCACCACGACCAGCGCGAGTACCGGGTCGGTCGGGTCGGCGCCGGTGAAGAGCCGGGCGCCGGCCACGAAGACCCAGGTGAGCCACACGAAGAGTTCGAGCCCGTGGGGCACCGAGCGCAGCCGGGCGGCCAGCCGGACGGTCAGGCAGGGCTGCGTCAGGATGATCGCGTAGGCCATCGGTTCGACCCAGGAGGGCAGCGGTCCGGGCAGCGCCCCGGCCACGGCCGCCACGAAGAACACCGTCGGCGGCAGGAAGACCCAGGTGATGTCCCGTTGCAACGGATCGCGCCGGCGTAGGTAACCCCACAGGGACCGGACGAAGAGCGCCGCGAAGGTCATCAACGCGGCGAACAGGACAACAAGACTCCAGCCGGTTCCCATATCGGCACTAATCGTAGCTTTTCGACAGCTCCCGTCAGGCCGATACGCTTTGTCGATGCAGCGCTGGCGGGGATACGAAGCGGTGCCGAGCGGCTGGGGTCGTTCGGTGGTGACGATCGGCGTCTTCGACGGCGTGCACCGCGGGCATCAGGCGATCATCGGTCACGCCGTGAAGCGGGCACGCGACCTCGGCGTCCAGTCCGTGGTGGTGACCTTCGACCCGCACCCGTCCGAGGTGGTGCGGCCGGGCTCCCACCCGGCGGTGCTCACCGAGCCGGTCCGCAAGGCCGAGCTGATCGAGCAGATGGGTGTCGACGCGCTCTGCGTGGTGCCGTTCACGTCGGCGTTCTCCCAGCTCAGCCCCGAGGCGTTCGTGCACGACGTGCTGGTCGAGGCGCTGCACGCGTCGGTCGTGGTGGTCGGCGACAACTTCCGCTTCGGGCACCGGGCGGCCGGGGACGTGCCGCTGCTCGCCGCGCTGGGCCGGTCCTTCGGCTTCGGCGTGGAGGAGGCGCCGCTGGTCGCCGAGGACGGTCTGGTCTTCTCGTCCACGTACATCCGCAGCTGTGTCGACGCCGGGGACGTCCGGGCCGCGGCGGCCGCGCTGGGCCGGCCGCACCGCCTGGGCGGCGTCGTGGTCCGTGGTGATCAGCGGGGCCGTGAGCTGGGCTTTCCCACCGCGAACCTGATGTGCCACCGGTACGCGGCGATCCCGGCCGACGGGGTCTACGCCTGCTGGCTGGTGCGCGGCGGGGTGCACTCCGGCCGGCAGATGGCCGCGGTCTCGGTCGGCACCAACCCGACCTTCTCCGGGCGCGAGCGACGGGTGGAGGCGTACGTGCTGGATTTCGACGGCGACCTCTACGGCGAGCGGGTGTCCCTGGATTTCGTCGAGCACCTGCGGGAACAACGCGCCTACACCGGCATCGAGCCGCTCGTCGCGCAGATCCGCGAGGACGTCGAACAGACCCGCGCGTTGCTCAGTTGAGCTGCTGGTAGGGTTGGTGGGAGCTGGGCTCACCAGCGACCGGTCTCGCCTGCCTGCCCGACGCCGCGGGCCGCGAGAAGATCCGGCTTGAAATCGGCAACACAGAATTACGGAGAACATGGCGCTCGATCAAGAGACCAAGACCAAGATCATCGATGAGTACAAGGCGCAGGACGGCGACACCGGGTCGCCCGAGGTGCAGGTCGCGATGCTGACGAAGCGGATCGCCGACCTCACCGAGCACCTGAAGGTTCACAAGCACGACCACCACAGCCGCCGTGGGCTGCTGCTGCTGGTCGGCCGCCGGCGCCGCCTGCTCAACTACGTGCAGAAGAAGGACATCGCGCGCTACCGGACGCTGATCGAGCGTCTCGGCCTGCGCCGATAGCTTCACCGGGGGAGTGACCATCGGTCGCTCCCCCGAGGTTTTTTCAGCGACACAGACACCCAACGGACCCGCCGCGGCCGGTCCTCGGTAGTGGTTCCCGAGCCTGCCTCGGGCACTTCGATCGAAGACCGGCGTTGAGAAAAAACACCGTCGGGTCCTTCGACGAAGGAGTTCCACACCAACATGCCAGAGCAGAACACCGCTCTCGGGACTGAGTCCCGCACCGCCGTCATCGACAACGGCGCTCTCGGCACCCGCGAGATCACGTTCTACACCGGCCGGCTCGCCATGCAGGCCGCCGGCTCGGTCATCGTCCAGCTCGGCGAGACCACCGTTCTGTCCGCCACCACGGCGTCCAAGCACCCGAAGGAGCACTTCGACTTCTTCCCGCTGACGGTGGACGTCGAGGAGCGGATGTACGCCGTCGGCCGGATCCCCGGCTCGTTCTTCCGCCGTGAGGGCCGCCCCAGCGAGGACGCCATCCTCACCTGCCGGCTGATCGACCGGCCGCTGCGCCCGTCGTTCACCAAGGGCCTGCGCAACGAGGTCCAGGTCGTCGAGACCATCCTGGCGCTCGACCCGCAGCACCCGTACGACGTCGTCGCGATGAACGCCGCGTCGATGTCCACCAAGCTCTCCGGCCTGCCGTTCTCCGGCCCGGTCGGCTCGACCCGCGTCGCGCACGTCGAGGGTCAGTGGGTCGCCTTCCCGACCCTCGAGGAGCTGGAGCGCGCCACCTTCGACATGGTCGTGGCCGGCCGGGTGACCGCCGACGGCGACGTCGCGATCATGATGGTCGAGGCCGAGGCCACCCCGCACGCGATCAAGCTGATCCAGGCCGGCGCCACCGCGCCGACCGAGGAGGTCGTGGCCAGCGGCCTGGAGGCCGCCAAGCCCGCCATCCGCGAGCTGTGCCGCGCGCAGAGCGAGCTGGCCGACATCGCCGCCAAGCCGGTCGCCGAGTTCCCGGTGTTCCTGGACTACCAGGACGACGTCTTCGCCGCAGTGACCGAGCTGGTCCGCGACGAGACCGCCGAGGCGCTGAAGATCGCCGGCAAGGCGGAACGCGAGGAGTCCCTCGACCTGATCAAGGCGAAGGCCCAGGAGAACCTGGCCGAGCGCTTCGAGGGCCGGGAGAAGGAGATCTCCGCCGCCTTCCGTTCGCTCACCAAGAGCGAGGTCCGGCAGCGGGTGCTGCGCGAGCAGGTCCGCATCGACGGTCGTGGCCCGCGTGACATCCGCCCGCTGAGCGCCCAGGTCGGCATCCTCCCGCGGGTGCACGGCTCGGCGCTGTTCGAGCGTGGCGAGACCCAGATCATGGGCGTCAGCACGCTGAACATGCTGCGGCTGGAGCAGGCGCTGGACACCCTGGCGCCGGAGAAGTCCAAGCGCTACATGCACAACTACAACTTCCCGCCGTACTCGACCGGTGAGACCGGCCGGGTCGGTTCGCCGAAGCGCCGCGAGATCGGGCACGGCGCGCTGGCCGAGCGGGCCCTGGTGCCCGTGCTGCCGACGCGTGAGGAGTTCCCGTACGCGATCCGTCAGGTCTCCGAGGCCCTCGGCTCGAACGGGTCCACCTCGATGGGCTCGGTCTGCGCCTCCACCCTGTCGCTGCTGTCCGCCGGTGTGCCGCTGAAGGCGCCGGTCGCGGGCATCGCGATGGGCCTGATCTCGGACGAGGTCGACGGCAAGACGCAGTACGTCGCGCTGACCGACATCCTGGGCGCCGAGGACGCGTTCGGTGACATGGACTTCAAGGTCGCCGGCACCAGCGAGTTCGTCACCGCGCTGCAGCTGGACACCAAGCTCGACGGCATCCCGTCGGACGTGCTGGCCGGCGCTCTGCAGCAGGCGCACGACGCCCGCACCACCATCCTCGAGGTGATGGAGCAGGCGATCAACGCCCCGGCCGAGATGTCGGAGTACGCCCCGCGCGTCACCTCGGTGAAGATCCCGGTCGACAAGATCGGCATGGTGATCGGCCCGAAGGGCCAGACGATCAACGCGATCCAGGACGAGACCGGCGCCGACATCTCCATCGAGGACGACGGCACGATCTACGTCGGCGCGACCAACGGCCCGTCGGCCGAGGCCGCCGTCGAGCGGATCAACGCGATCGCCAACCCGACGCTGCCCAAGATGGGCGACAAGTTCCTCGGCACGGTGGTGAAGACGGCCGCGTTCGGCGCGTTCATCTCGCTGCTGCCCGGCCGCGACGGCCTGCTGCACATCTCCAAGGTGGGCGACGGCAAGCGGGTCGAGCGGGTCGAGGACTTCCTCAACGTCGGCGACAAGGTCGAGGTGTCCATCGCGGACATCGACGCCCGCGGCAAGATCTACCTGGACAAGGTCCGGCCCGAGGGCGAAGAGGCGCCCCCGGTCGCCGCGAACGCCGCGGCTTCGACGGGTGAGTCCCGCCCGCCGCGCGAGGACCGCGGTCCCCGCGGCGACGGTGGTGGCGAGCCCCGCCGACGCCGGCGTTCCGGTGGTGGCGGCGACCGTGGCCGCGACAGCTGACCCACGCAATGACAGCAAGTGACCGCGGGCCGGCCGGCAGGCCGGCCCGCGCTCTTACCCAGACCCTGCAGGACGGCGTCCGCCGCACGGTCCTGCCCAGCGGCCTGCGCATCGTCACCGAGAGCATCCCGACCACCCGCAGCGCCTCCATCGGCGTCTGGGTGAACGTGGGTTCCCGCGACGAGACCGCCACCATGTCCGGCGCCTCGCACTTCCTCGAGCACCTGCTCTTCAAGGGCACCGAGAAGCGCACCGCCCTGGACATCTCGGCGGACATCGAGGCGGTCGGCGGCGAGACCAACGCCTTCACCACCAAGGAATACACCTGCTTCTACGCACGTGTGCTGGACGCCGACCTGCCGCTCGCCGTCGACGTGCTGTGCGACGCGGTGGCCTCCTCGGTGCTCGACCCGGCCGACGTGGAGGTCGAGCGTGGCGTGATCCTCGAGGAGATCGCCATGCACGAGGACGAGCCCGGCGACGAGGTGCACGACGTCTTCACCGAGACGGTCTTCGGGGCGGGCAGCCCGCTCGGCCGGTTGATCTCCGGCACCGAGGCGACGATCGCACCGATGACGCGTACGCAGATCAACAGTTTCTACCGCAAGCGCTACCTCGCGCCGCGCATCGTGATCGCCGCCGCCGGCAACCTCGACCACGCGGCCGTCGTCCGGCTGGTCCGCAAGGCCCTGGCCGGCACGGCCCTGGACACCCCGGCCGCCCCGCCGGAACGCGGTCGCAACGCGGCGCGCCGGGTCAGGACCCTGCCGCCGCAGACGGTGGTCCGCACCCGCGACACTGAGCAGGCGCACCTGGTGCTCGGCGGCGTCGGCATCGGCCGGCTCGACCAGCGGCGGTTCTCGCTGGGCGTGCTCAACAACGTGCTCGGCGGCGGCATGTCCAGCCGGCTCTTCCAGGAGATCCGGGAGAAGCGCGGGCTGGCGTACTCGGTCTACTCGTACGACACGCAGTACGCGGACGCCGGTGTCTTCGGCGTCTACGCCGGGTGCGCGCCCGGCAAGGTCGACGAGGTGCTCGACCTGACCCGCGCGGAGCTCGCCGCGGTCGCCGCGAAGGGCGTCACCGCCGAGGAGATGGCCCGGGGCAAGGGCATGGTCAAGGGCGCGTACGTGCTGGGCCTGGAGGACACCGGCTCGCGGATGAGCCGGATCGCCAAGTCCGAGCTGCTCTACGACGACCTGATGTCGGTCGACGAGTTGCTCGCCCGGGTCGACGCGGTCACCCTCGACGACGTCAACAGTGTCGCCGCCGAGGTGCTCGCCCAGCCGATGTCGCTGGCCGTGGTCGGTCCGTTCGAGGCGGGTGCCTTCGACCGGCGATGACAGCGACCCTCCCCCCACCCGTCAAGGAAGACCTCCGGCGACGCCGTGTCATCGGCATGGCCGTGTGGACGGTCGTGTTCGCGGTCGGCACCTACTTCATCGGGGTGCCGACCAGCGACCCGCTGATCGCGTTCGGCTGGCTGTGGCTGGCCACGATCGCCTGGAACAACCACTGGTCCTGGAAGCGGCACCTGCTCTTCCTGCGCGACTGGCTGCCGATCTCGCTGCTGCTCATCGTCTACAACGTCTCGCGCGGGTACGCCGACAACTATTTCGCGCCGCACGTGACCGAGCTGATCGACGCCGACAAGCTGATGTTCGGCTGGCTCACCGGTGGCCAGGTGCCAACCCAGTGGCTGCAGCATCACCTGTACGAGCCCGGTGTCGTCCAGTGGTGGGAGGTGGCCGTCTCGATCGTGTACTTCTCGCACTTCCTGACCGTGCCGACCATCGCGGTGCTGTTGTGGATGCGGTCCCGGGAACAATGGGCGCGCTTCATGCGGCGCTGGTTCACGCTCTGCGTGGCCGGGCTGATCACCTACTTCCTCTATCCCGCCGCGCCGCCGTGGTGGGCCGCCGAAGCGGAACACGGATCGTTGATCCAGGCGACCCGGATCTCCACGAACGGCTGGGACGCGATCGGGCTGCACGGCGCCGGCAACACGCTGAACGCGCTGCAGGTCGAGGCCTCGAACCCGGTGGCGGCGATGCCTTCGCTGCACACCGCGTTCGCGATGATGGCGGTCGCGTTCTTCCTGCCGTACGTGCGCGGGCGCTGGTGGCCGCTGCTGCTCGCCTATCCGCTCGCGATGACGTTCACGCTGGTCTACACCGCCGAGCACTGGGTGATCGACGTGCTGGTCGGCTGGGCGTACGTGGGCTTGGTCTTCATCGGGGTGGGCCTGGCCGAGCGATGGTGGCGCAACCGGTCTCAGGTAAATTGACGCCGTGACGGACGAGCAGCAACCGATCCGCGTCGGCGTTCTCGGCGCCCGCGGCCGCATGGGCCTCGAGGTGTGCAAGGCGGTGGACGCCGCCGCCGACCTCGAGCTCGTCGCGATGGTCGACGACGGCGACTGGCTCTTCAACGCGGCCGACGCGGGCGCCCAGGTGCTCGTCGACTTCACCACCCCCGACGTGGTGATGGACAACGTGCAGTGGGCCGTCGACCAGGGCATCAGCATGGTGATCGGCACGTCCGGCTTCACCGAGGAGCGCCTCGAGCGGGTCCGTGGCTGGCTGTCCCGGAAACCCGGGGTGGGCGTGCTGATCGCGCCGAACTTCGGCATCGGCGCCGTCCTGATGATGCAGTTCGCGGCCCGCGCCGCACGCTACTTCGACTCGGTCGAGATCATCGAGCAGCACCACCCGCGCAAGCTCGACGCCCCTTCCGGCACGGCCACCCACACGGCCCGGCTGATCGCGGCGGCCCGGGCCGAGGCGGGGTGCGACCCGATGCCGGACGCGACCAAGGAGGAGATGTCCGGCGCCCGGGGCACCGACATCGAGGGGGTGCGGATCCATGCGGTGCGCGCCGCCGGGCTGGTCGCCCACCAGGAGGTTCTTTTCGGTACGACGGGCGAGACGCTGACGATCCGCCACGATTCGCTGGACCGCGCGTCGTTCATGCCCGGCGTCCTGCTGGCGGTGCGCTCGGTGGGGTCGCGTCCCGGCCTCACGATCGGGCTGGATCCGCTCCTCTCCTAACGAGCGTGACCGCTTCCTGGTTACGTGCTCGTCGGGCATCCGCCACTCCGCGGGCCGCCGGCACTTCCACGGCCTAGCCTTCGGCCACCATGGACTTCCATCGCTACCTCCGGTTTCTGATCAAGTACGCCTTCCCCGTGATCATCCTGGGGTTGTTGTCGGTCTACCTGTACGCCGCGTTCTTCAAGCGGGAGCTCGGCCTCGTCAGGTACGACAGGGAGTTCACCGCCGCCACCCTGTTCTGCCTCGTCACGCTGGGCCTCAACCAGGTGTACGACCTGGCGCACAACCGGCAGCGCCTCGACCAGGCGGAACGCCACCTGGCCCTGCTCGCCGCCGCGGCCGCCCCGGCCCCGGTCGAGGCGAGCACCTACACCGGCGACGAGGTCTACGAGGCCACCCGGAAGGCGATCGCCGAGGCGCGGAAGCGTGTGTGGGTGACCTGGCTGCGCGACGAGGGCCCGGATCAGCGCAAGGCCACCGCGAAGCATTTCGAGGCGTGCCGGAAGTGGGCGCGGCAGGGCGACCGCAGCTTCCGGCGCATCGTCCTGCACAGCGAGCGGCCGGAGATGACCGAGTTCTACCGCACCGAGCTCGCCGAGGTCGCCCAGGCGGCCCAGGACGGCTACCGCTACCAGGTGAAACTGCTGCGCGGCTCGGTGCATGCGACCGAGGTGTTCAGCGTCGGCATCTACGACGACGTGGTGTTCTTCAGCCACCGCGGGGTCCAGGACAAGGCGATCGGGGTCAGCGTCCGTTGCCCGGAGCTCGCCGCGAACATGCGGGCCTACTACGAACGGCTGTGGTTCCTGCCGTCCGCATGCGACATCGGGGACGTCTTCACGGCGTGAACACGTCGCGGTGCTCGTCGGTCCATCGGACCCGGCCGGCCCAGTCGGCGTAGACCTCCGGGCCGTAGGACGCCTGCGGCTCGAGGCCCTCGGCGGCCAGGGCGGTGGAGCGGGCGATGACCTCCCGCTGTTGCAGGCGTACGGCGTCGTAGAGGCCGTCCGTCGACGTCAGGCCGTAGGCGGTGGCGAAGGTTTCCAGGCGGGCGCGGCGGTCCGGCGGTGCGGGGTAGCGCAGCCAGCGGGTGCACTCCTCGTCGGAGCGGAACGGCGCGACGTACTCCAGCGCATAGGCCACGTCGTGCAGGGGCGGTTTCGGCCAGGCGTAGTCCCAGTCGAGGATGCCGACCGGGGTGGTGCCGTGCCAGACCAGGTTCCACGGCCCGAAGTCGCCGTGGCAGATGATCTCGCCGGCGGCGGGCGCCTCGCCGGCGCCGGCCCACGCGGTCGCGGGTCGATGGCCGGCGATCGCCCGGTGGTACTCGCGCAGCAGCCGCGCCATCGCGGTCAGGCCCGCCTCGGGAACCACCCGTGACCAGGCTTCCGGCCCCGAATCCCCGGCGAGGTAGGTGAGCACCTCGCGCCCCTGCTCGTCGATCCCGAGGAATCGCGGAGAGTACGGGAACCCGACGTCCTCCAGGTGCCGCAGCAGCTCGTGCACGCTGCCGGACCACGGATGCAGCGGCCGCCGCACGGTGTCCCCGACCCGCTCCACCCGCCGATGCGGATCGTCCTGCAACACCTCATCCACGGCGAGTGACCCTACTGCCGTTGGTTTGTCGGGAGTAACCATTTACTCACGTGGAGCGAAGCGACCCTCGGCGTGAGCGACGGTCTGTACCACCCACCCGCTACGACCTCGAATTCGATCTTGATTTTGGGTCAGGCTTCGAGCGAGACGTGCAGGCGAATTTGGGGGACGAGCATGTCGTCGACGTCCAGGGCGCGGCCTGCGCCGTCGGGCTCCCAGCCGGTCGTGGTGAGGAACTTGCGCATCGCCGCGTCGGCCTCGTAGGTCCAGGCGACCGCGGCCTTGAAGCCGTCCTCTTTCCACAGGTCGACCGTCGCGGCGAGCAGGCGGCTGCCGTGGCCGCGCCGGCCCCAGCGCGGCTCGACCAGGATGTCGGTGATCGCGGCCACGTCGTCGCCGAGCGGCGGCTCCTCGGGAGCCAGCGCCTGCTCGTCGGCGGGGCCGGCCGCGGCGAAACCGACCGTGCTGGACGCCGACTCGCCCTGCTCGACGGCGACCAGGACGCGGTGCCGGGGCGACGGCGAGGACTCGATGGCCTCGGTCCAGCCGCGCGTCAGATAGCCCTCGTCCAGGCTGGCCAGGACGTGCGCGGGGAACATCCGGCGGTACGCCGTCCGCCACGTGGCGAGCTGGATGCGAGCGATTTCCGCCGCGTCCGACGGGCGTGCGGGACGGACGAAGCCGAGTGCCATCCCGCGAGCCTACAGCCGTATCTCGTAGCGGATCTCGGGCAGGCGGGCCGTGCTGCCGTGCGGCGTGTAGTACTCCCGCGTGCCGTCGGGCCGCATGCCCATCCGCTCGTAGAAGGCGCGGGCGCCCGGGTTCTCCTCGAAGACCCACAGCGTCATGGTCGGAAACCCGTGCTCGCGGAGGTGGCCGACCGAGGCCTCGAACAGCCGGGCGCCGGCGCCGCCGCGCCAGTGTGCGGGGTGGACGTAGATGGCGTAGAGCTCGCCCCCGTCGCCGTCGCGGCGCGGGCCGGCGTTGGCGAAACCGATGACGGCGCCGTCCTCGACGGCCACGAAGGTCGCCGCGTCCGGCAGCCGGGGCCGGTCGCGGCGCTTGGCGGCGAAGACGGCGGGGTCCAGGCCGTCAAGGGTCTCGGCAGGCACGATTCCGGCGTACGCGACCTGCCAGGTGCGTACGTGCAGTGCGGCGACCTCGTCGATGTCCGAGTCGGTGATCGTGCGAACGGTGAGCGGCACGGATCGATTCTGTCGTACCCGGGAACTAGATTTTCCTCCGTGACCATCCCCGACACCTTGAGCGTGGCGCAGGCCCGCCGGATCACGCTGGCCGCGCAGGGCTTCGCCGACCCCAAGCCGGGTGGCGCCACCGACATGCGCCACCTGCGGCGGGTGCTGCGCCGGCTGCACCTGATCCAGATGGACTCGGTCAACGTGCTGCAGCGCGCCCACTTCATGCCTCTCTATTCGCGGCTGGGCCCCTACCCGGTGGAGCTGATCGAGCGCGCGGCCTACCGGCGCCCGCGCGAGCTGTTCGAGTTCTGGGGCCACGAGGCGTCGCTGATCACGACCGACCTGCAGCCGCTGTTCCGCTGGCGGATGGCGCGGGCACAGGACTTCGCCTGGGGCAACATGACCCGCATCGCCCGGGAGCAGCCCGAGCTGGTGGCCTGGGTGCTCGACGAGGTGCGCGACCGGGGGCCGATCACGGCGGCCGAGATCGAGCACGACGCGCCCCGGCGCAAGGACCACTGGGGGTGGAACTGGTCGGTGGTCAAGCAGGCGCTGGAGTGGCTGTTCTACTCCGGCCAGGTGACGGCGTCGGAGCGGACGACCTCGTTCGCCCGGCGCTACGACCTGACCGAACGGGTGCTGCCCCGCGACGTGCTGGAGGCGCCGACCCCGGCGTACGAGGACGCGATCCGGGCGCTGGCGCAGCTGTCCGCGCGGGCGCTGGGCGTGGCGGCCGAGGGTGAGCTGCGTGACTATTTCCGGCTGCCGGTGGCGGGGTTCAAGCAGGCGGTGGCCGAGCTCGTGGAGGACGGGGTGCTCCGCCCGGTGACCGTGCGGGGCTGGAAACAGCCGGCCTACCTGCACGCCGAGGCGCGGCTGCCGCGGTGGGTGCGCGCCGCCACGCTGGTCAGCCCGTTCGATCCGCTGATCTGGGAGCGGGCGCGCACCGAGCGGCTGTTCGACATGTCCTACCGGATCGAGATCTACGTGCCGGCGGCGCTGCGGACCTACGGCTACTACGTTCTGCCGTTCCTGCTGGGCGATCGGTTCGCGGCCCGGGTCGACCTCAAGGCCGACCGCAAGGCGGGCGTGCTGCAGATCCCGGCGGCCTGGATCGAGCCGGCCGCCGACCAGGAGGAGACGGCCGTCGCACTGGCCGCTGAGCTGCGCAGGCTGGCCGGTTGGCTGGGTCTGACGGAGGTCGCGCCGCCCGAGCGCGGCGACCTCGTGGGGCCGCTGGCGGCGGCGCTGGCGAGCGGCCCTGCCGGTGTACCGTGACGGCCATGACCGAGACCGTCCAGGCCCCGCCACCGCCGTACTACGGCGGGTCGGATCGGGCCTCCCGGTTCCTCAACAGGCTGTGGTACGCAGCGCCGGTCTGGGTCGCGCCCGCCGCGATGCTGGCCTGCATGGCCTCGTCGCTGGCCTACACCGAGCTCACCAGCCCGACCGAGGCCGGCGCCGCCGACGCACCGAGCTGCCTGCTGAAATACACCACCGGCTTCATCTGCCCGGGCTGCGGCGGCACCCGCGCCGCGTGGTACCTGATGCACGGCGACGTCCCGGCGGCGGCCCGGCACCACGCGCTGTTCGTCTTCGCGGTCCCGTTCCTGCTCTACCTCTACGTGGCGTGGGCCGGTCGGCGCGTCTTCGGGTGGAACCTGCCGCAGCTCGTGTTGAGTCCTAAGGTGCTCGGGGTGTTCATCGCGGTGTGGGGCGTCTGGAGTGTGCTCCGCAACCTGCCGTGGGCGCCGTTCACCTGGTTCTACGTGTGATGCGGGGGAGTCGATGACGGTCGATACGCAGTACGAGCGCTTGCTGCGCAAGGTCCTGGAGACGGGCACGCCGAAAGGGGACCGCACCGGCACCGGGACGGTGAGCCTGTTCGGCGAGCGACTGCGCTACGACCTGTCGGCGGGGTTCCCGCTGATCACCACCAAGCGGGTGCACTTCAAGTCGGTGGCGGTTGAGCTGCTCTGGTTCCTGCGCGGCGACAGCAACACGGCCTATCTCAAGGAGCACGGCGTCCGGATCTGGGACGAGTGGGCCGACGAGAACGGCGAGCTCGGCCCGGTCTACGGCTACCAGTGGCGGAACTGGCCGACGCCGGACGGCGGTCACATCGACCAGGTCGCCAAGCTGCTGGAGACGCTGCGCGGCAACCCCGACTCGCGCCGGATGATCGTCTCGGCGTGGAACGTGGCCGATCTGCCCGACATGGCCCTGGAGCCGTGCCACGCGATGTTCCAGTTCTACGTGGCCGACGGCCGGTTGAGCTGCCAGCTCTACCAGCGCAGCGCCGACATGTTCCTCGGTGTCCCCTTCAACATCGCCAGCTACTCGCTGCTCACCCGGATGATCGCCGACCAGGTCGGCCTGCTGCCGGGCGAGTTCATCTGGGTCGGCGGCGACTGCCACGTCTACTCGAACCACGTCGAGCAGGTGCGCGAGCAGCTTACCCGCGAGGCGTACCCGTTCCCGCGGCTTTCACTGTCTCCCCGGCCGACTCTGTTCGACTATGCGTGGGACGACTTCGAGCTGGTCGATTATCACCACCACCCGACGTTGAAGGCACCCATCGCGGTATGACCACGGTTCACATGATCTGGGCGGAGGCCCGTGACGGTGTGATCGGCGCCGAGGGCGGCATCCCGTGGCGGATCCCCGGCGAGCAGGCCACGTTCAAGCAGCGCACGATGGGCTCGACCGTGGTCATGGGCCGCGGCACCTGGGAGTCGTTGCCCGAGCGGGTGCGGCCGCTGCCGGGCCGGCGCAACGTGGTGATCACGCGTGCCGCACTCGACGGCGTGGAGACGGCGCGCGGTGTCGACGAGGTGCTGCGAAAGTACGACGATTTCTGGGTCATCGGGGGCGGGACCGTCTACGCGGCTTTCCTCCCGTACGCCACGCACCTGGTCCGAACCGAAGTTGATCTTAAAATCGAGGGCGACACCTTCGCCCCGGCGCTGAACGACTGGCCGGGCATACCCGGCGAGTGGCAGATCACGGACACCGGGGTCCGATGGCGGGTGGTGGAGCACCTTCGCGCGGAAGCGCCGCGAATCGGCTGAGGCACGTCCGATAGGTTGTGGGTATGAGCACGGACCCGCGGCCCTTCGGCCGGCTGCTGACCGCCATGGTGACGCCGTTCACCCCGGACGGTGCGCTGGACCTGGGCGGAGCGCAGGTGCTCGCGACCCATCTGGTCGATGAGCAGCGCAACGACGCGCTCGTCATCAGCGGGACCGGCGGCGAGTCGCCGACCACCACGGACGCGGAGAAGGAGTCACTGATCCGCGCGGTGGCCGAGGCGGTCGGTGATCGGGCCAGGATCGTCGCGGGTGTCGGCACCAACAACACCGCCCACTCCGTCGAGCTCGCCCGGGCGGCGGAGAAGGCGGGGGCGCACGGCCTTCTCGTCGTCACGCCGTACTACAACAAGCCCTCGCAGGCCGGCGTGGCGAAACACTTCACCACCATCGCGGACAGCACCGGCCTGCCGCTCATGGTCTACGACATCCCGCACCGCGCGGGCATCCCGATCACCACCGAGACCCTGCTGCGGGTGGCCGAGCATCGCGGCATCGTCGCCGTCAAGGACGCCAAGGGCGATCTGGCCGGCACCTCCGAGGTGCTGCGCCGCACCGACCTCGCCTACTACTCCGGGGAGGACGCTTCCACGCTGCCGTGGCTGTCCATCGGGGCGGTCGGCGTGGTCGGCACCTCGACCCATTTCGTCGGCGCGACGACCAAGGACATGATTCTCGCGTACGAGCGGGGCGACGTGGCCGGCGCGCTGGCGTTGCACCGACAGGCGTTGCCGCTGTTCACCGGCATCTTCCGCGCCCCCGGCACGGTGCTGGTCAAGGCCGGGCTGAACGCCCTCGGCCGGCCGGCCGGCCCGGTACGACTGCCGCTGGTGGACGCCACCGCCGAACAACTGGACCAATTGCGTAAGGACGCCGCCGAGGCCGGCATCGTCCTCTGATCATCGGAAAGAAATACATGAGTCAAGCTCACGTAGAGCTGGAAACACCGCCCCCGCTGCCGGAAGGCGCGCTTCGCGTCATCCCCCTCGGCGGGCTCGGTGCCATCGGCCGCAACATGACCGTCTTCGAGTTCGACGGCAAGATCCTGATCGTCGACTGCGGGGTGCTGTTCCCGGATGTGGAGCAGCCCGGCGTCGACCTGATCCTGCCCGACTTCGCGCCGATCCTGGACCGGCTCGACGACGTGCAGGCCATCGTGCTCACGCACGGCCACGAGGACCACATCGGCGCGGTGCCGTACCTGCTGGCCCACAAGCCGGACATCCCGCTGGTCGGGTCGGAGTTCACGCTGGCGCTGGTCGAGGCCAAGCTGGCCGAGCGCCGGCTCGACCCGTACACGCTCACCGTGCGGGAGGGCCGCCGCGAGCAGCTCGGCCCGTTCGAGTGCGAGTTCTTCGCGGTGAACCACTCCATCCCGGACGCGCTGGCGGTGGCGATCCGCACGCCGGCCGGTCTGGTGCTGCACACCGGCGACTTCAAGATGGACCAGGTGCCGCTGGACGGCCGGATCACCGACCTGGCCGGGTTCGCCCGGCTCGGCGCCGAGGGCGTCGACCTGCTGCTCTCCGACTCCACCAACGCGGAGATCCCGGGCTTCGTCACGCCGGAGCGGGACATCGGCCCGGTGCTCAGCAACATCTTCGGCAAGGCCGGCGGCCGGATCATCGTGGCCAGCTTCGCCTCGCACGTGCACCGGGTGCAGCAGGTGATGGACGCGGCGTACGAGTACGAGCGCAAGGTCGCCCTGATCGGCCGGTCCATGGTCCGCAACATGGGCATCGCCCGCGACCTGGGCCTGCTGCGCATTCCCGAGGGCCTGCTGGTCGGCATGGACGAGGCGATGAACCTGCCGCCGGACGAGATCGTCTTCATGTCCACCGGGTCGCAGGGTGAGCCGATGAGCGCGCTGGGCCGGATGGCCAACGGCGACCACCGGCACATCGCGATCGAGTCCGGCGACACCGTGGTGCTGGCCAGCTCCCTGGTGCCGGGCAACGAGACCTCGGTCTACCGGGTGATCAACCGGCTGGCCCGGGCCGGCGCCACCGTGGTCCACAAGGAGACCGCGAAGGTGCACGTCTCCGGGCACGCCCCCGCGGGCGAGCTGCTCTACCTGCTCAACGTGACCCGGCCGAGCAACCTGATGCCGGTGCACGGCGAGTGGCGGCACCTGCGCGCGCACGCCCAGCTCGGCATCGAGTCCGGGGTGGCGGCCGACCGCGTGGTGCTCTGCGAGGACGGCGACGTCGTCGACCTGGTCGAGGGCCATGCCCGCCACGTCGGCAAGATCGAGAGCCGTTATGTTTACGTCGACGGCCTGGCCGTGGGCGACGTGAGCGAGTCACTGCTCACCGAGCGGCGGATCCTCGGCGACGGCGGCTTCATCTCGGCCACCGTGGTCATCGACTCGGTCACCGGCAAGGTGGTCGGCGAGCCCAGTATCTCGGCGAAGGGCTTCTCCGAGGACCCGGACGCGTTCAACCCGGTGATCCCGCTGCTGACCCAGGCGCTGCACCGGTCCGCCGAGGACGGCATCACCGATCCGCATCAGTTGCAGCAGGTCGTCCGCCGTACGGTGGGCCGCTGGGTCAACGACGCCTATCGACGGCGGCCGATGATTGTGCCCACTGTCGTGGAGGTTTGAACCCAAAGACGTTCATCTCCGTATTCCCGGTCAAGGCGCCGCCCCCACGGCGCCTGTGTCGAGGGGAGTGCGGAGTATGCAGCGCAAGCGGATCGCCATTGCGGCGGTCGCGGTAGCGGCGACGGGGGCAGCGGTGGCGTTCACCCTGCCCTCGATGGCGGGAACCGCCCCGTCCGGTGGTGCGGCCAAGGTCGCCGCCGGGGACGTCGCCCCGCAACTGCTCGCGGCGATGGGACGGGACCTGGGCGTCGACGCCGATCAGGCGCGCGCCCGGCTGAAGCGGGCCGCCTGGGCCAGCAAGGTCTCGTCGACGCTGGCCGCGCAGACCGGCAAGGAGTACGGCGGCGCCTGGCTGACCAAGGACGGCATGACGCTGAAGGTCGCGGTCACCGACAAGGCCGCGGCCGCGCGGGTCGAGAAGGCCGGCGCCGTTCCGGTGCTGGTCGAGCGCAGCGCGCAGACGCTGGACGAAGCGAAGCAGAAGCTGGACGAGGCCCGGTCCGCGGCCGGGGACCTGACCGGCTGGTACGTGGACGCGACCACGAACAAGGTCACGGTCGTCGCGCAGCCCGGTGACACCGACGCCGCGTGGGACTTCGCCGAGCAGGCGGGTCTGAAGAAGAGCGTGGTGGCGGTGAAGACCCAGGCGCGGGCCAAGCCGCTGGCCGACGTCCGGGGCGCGGACCCGTACATCATCAACGGCAACGCGCGCTGTTCGATCGGCTTCGCGGTCGAGGGCGGCTTCGTCACCGCCGGGCACTGCGGCGTGCCGGGCGACGTGACCACCGACATCAACGGCGGCGCGCAGGGCGAGGTCGCGGCCTCGGTCTTCCCGGGCGACGCGGACATGGGCTTCGTGAAGGTCGCCGCGAACTTCGCCGACGAGCTGCTGCCCGTGGTCGTCACCGACATCGACGGCGAGCAGCTGCCGGTGGCCGGTAACACCGAGGCCCCGGTCGGGGCCCCGGTCTGCCGGTCGGGTTCCACCACCGGCACCTTCTGCGGCGTGATCCAGGCCAAGAACCAGACCGTGAACTACCCGGAGGGCGCGGTCACCGGCCTCACCCAGACCGACGTCTGCGCCGAGGGCGGTGACTCCGGAGGCTCCTGGCTCTCCGGCGACCAGGCGCAGGGCGTGACCTCGGGCGGCTCGGGCGACTGCACGGTCGGCGGCACCACGTTCTTCCAGCCGGTCAACGAGATCCTGACGGCGAACGACCTGACGCTGCTGACCACCGGTGGCGGCGAGGAGGCCCCGCCGGCCGAGGAGGCTCCGCCGGCCGGGGAAGCGCCCCCGGCCGAGGCCGCGGGCGACTGCTCGAGCCTGCCGGTCACCGGTCAGAGCGCGATCGGCCGGGAGGGCGCCACGCAGCTGCAGCCGCAGGGTGGCGCGTTCCAGGCCAATGCCGGCGAGCAGACCGCCTGCATCCAGAGCCCGGACGGCGCCGACTTCGACCTGGTGCTGCAGCAGCTGACCGGCCGGAGCTTCAAGACGGTGGCCGTGGCCGAGGGTACGAACGGCGTCAAGACGCTGACCTTCGACGGGCAGGCGGACACCTACCGCTACATCGTCGCGTCGACGTCCGGCAGCGGCACGTACACGATGGGCATCAGCGTTCCGTAACAGGGGGTTCATCGGCTGCCCCGTATCCCGGTCTCCTCCGTCCGGGGTGCGGGGCAGCATCATGTTCGATCCCTGCGGTGCGGCACACCGATGGATGAGCTTCGCGACGTTACCGTAAGGACCATGGCGGGCCGCACTCCTCCGGCGAGCCGGGGCCGTAACGCGTCCACGACGCGCGGCGCCGCGTCCTCGCGCGCCCGTAAACAGCCGGTCCGTCAGCCCGCTCGCCGGGCTCCGGCCAAGCGCGCCCCGGCCAGGAAACAATCCTCAGGCGTGCTCGTACGCGGGGTCGGCGCCCTGTGGATGGGCGTCGCGCACAGCGTCGGCTGGGTGGCCCGCAGCGTCGGCCGGCAGGCGGCCACCGCCAAGGACATCGACCCGGAGCACCGCCGCGACGGCGGCGGCCTGCTCATGCTGGGCCTGGCCATCCTGGTCGGCGTCGCGGTCTGGGCGGGCAGCGCGGGCCCGGTGGGCGCCCGGGTGGCCGACGCGGTCCGGCTCTTCTTCGGCGGCCTTTCGGTGCTGCTCCCGCTGCTGCTGCTGTACGGCGCCGTGCGGCTGATGCGCAAGCCGGCCGACCCGGAGCACCGCGGCCGGTCGGTGGTCGGCTGGAGCGCGATCATCATCGCCACGGCCAGCCTGCTGCACGTCTCGCAGCGCCCGGCCGACGACGTGGCGATGGACAAGTCCGGCGGCCTGATCGGCTACGCGATCGGCGCCCTGCTCGAGCGCGCGGTGACCGGCTGGGTGGCCGTACCCCTGCTCATCCTGCTCTTGATCTTTGGTCTGCTGGTCATCACGGCGACGCCGATCAACAAGATCCCCGAGCGGGTGATGCTGCTCGGTGACCTGTTGATGGGGCGTTCTCCCCAGGCGGCCCCCGACCTCGGCCTGGACGAGAACGAGGAACCGGACTCCGAAGAGCCGGTCAAGACGCGTCGCCCGGCTCGGCGGCGGCAGGGCTCGCTCGCCGACATCGGGCTCGGGGAGGCCGACGAGACCGGCAAAGCGGACGACGAGGATGAGATCGTCCACGACACGGTCATCCTGCCCAAGGCGCGGAAGCCGAAGCCCGACCCGCCGGAGCACTCGCCGCTGCCCACCCGGGCGGAGCAGCTGGACATCTCGTCGCTGCCGGGCGACTACCGCCTGCCGCCGCCCAACCTGCTCGGCAAGGGCAGCCAGCCGAAGGTGCGGAGCAAGGCCAACGACGAGGTGATGACCGCGCTCACCGGCGTGTTCGACCAGTTCAACGTCGACGCGCAGGTGGTCGGCTTCACTCGCGGCCCGACCGTCACCCGGTACGAGGTCGAGGTCGGCCCGGGCGTCAAGGTCGAGCGGATCACCCAGCTCAGCCGCAACATCGCGTACGCGGTGAAGAGCCCCGACGTGCGCATCCTGTCGCCGATCCCGGGCAAGAGCGCGGTCGGCGTGGAGATCCCGAACACCGACCCGGAGAACGTGTCGTTGGGTGACGTCCTGCGCAGCCGGGCGGCCGCCGCCGATCACCACCCGATGGTGGTCGCGCTGGGCAAGGACATCGAGGGCGGCTTCGTGGTGGCCAACCTGGCCAAGATGCCGCACATCCTGATCGCGGGCGCGACCGGCGCCGGCAAGTCGTCCTGTCTGAACTCGCTGCTGGTGTCGATCCTGACCCGGGCCACCCCGGACGAGGTGCGGCTGCTGCTGGTCGACCCGAAGCGTGTCGAGATGACCTCGTACGAGGGGATCCCGCACCTGGTCACCCCGATCGTGACCAACCCGAAGAAGGCGGCGGACGCCCTCGAGTGGGTGGTCCGCGAGATGGACGCGCGCTACGACGACCTGGCCGCGAACGGGGTCCGGCACGTCGACGACTTCAACCGGAAGGTGCGCAGCGGCGAGATCGTCGCGCCGCCGGGCTCCGAGCGCGTGATGAAGCCGTACCCCTATCTCTTGGTGATCGTCGACGAGCTGGCCGACCTGATGATGGTCGCGCCGCGCGACGTCGAGGACAGCGTGGTGCGGATCACTCAGCTGGCCCGGGCGGCCGGCATCCACCTGGTCCTGGCCACCCAGCGGCCGTCGGTGGACGTGGTGACCGGCCTGATCAAGGCCAATGTGCCGTCCCGGCTGGCGTTCGCGACCTCGTCGCTGGCCGACTCCCGGGTCATCCTCGACCAGCCCGGCGCCGAGAAACTGCTGGGCCGCGGCGACGGCCTGTTCCTGCCGATGGGCGCGAGCAAGCCGGTCCGCATCCAGGGCGCGTGGGTCGACGAGAAAGAGATCGCGGCGGTCGTCAAGTTCTGCAAGGACCAGCGCGAGGCCGAGTTCGCCACCGGCGTCACGGATGCTCCGGCCAGCAAGAAGAAGGAGATCGACGAGGAGGTCGGCGACGACCTGGAGGTGCTCATCCAGGCCATCGAGCTGGTCGTGACCTCGCAGTTCGGCTCCACCTCGATGCTCCAGCGCAAACTGCGGGTGGGCTTCGCCAAGGCCGGCCGGCTGATGGACCTGATGGAGACCCGGGGTATCGTCGGGCCGTCCGAGGGCTCCAAGGCGCGCGAGGTTCTGGTCAAGCCCGACGAGCTGGAGGAGACCCTGGCGACCCTGCGGGTGGACTAGGACCACCCCCGAGCCCGGTACGCTCTTCAAGTGTCCGTCACCCCCACGCCCCGCCGTGTCGCCCTGCTGACCCTCGGTTGTGCCCGTAACGAGGTCGACTCCGAAGAGCTCGCGGCCCGCCTCGACGCGGGCGGATGGCAGGTCAGCACCGATGCCGACGAGGCCGACGTGGTGCTGGTCAACACCTGTGGCTTCGTGGAGAAGGCGAAACAGGACTCGATCGAGACGCTGATGGCCGCGTCGCAGACCGGCGCCAAGGTGGTCGCCGCCGGGTGCATGGCCGAGCGGTACGGCAAGGAGCTGGCCGAGAGCCTGCCCGAGGCGCAGGCCGTGCTCGGCTTCGACGACTACACCGACATCGCCGCCCGGCTCGACGGCGTGCTGGCCGGCGAGCGGTTCGACTCGCACACCCCACGGGACCGCCGCGAGCTGCTGCCGCTGACCCCGGTGCAGCGCCAGTCGGCCAAGGTGGTCGTGCCCGGCCACGCCACGGTCGACGAGCACACCCCGGCCCACCTGCGGCAGGTGCTGCGCCGCCGGCTCGACTCCGGTCCGGTGGCGTCGCTCAAGCTGGCCAGCGGGTGCGACCGGCGCTGCGCGTTCTGCGCGATCCCGGCGTTCCGCGGCGCGTTCGTCTCGCGTGACCCGCAAGAGTTGCTCGCCGAGGCGGAGTGGCTGGCCAAGACCGGGGTGCGCGAGCTGGTGCTGGTGAGTGAGAACAGCACGTCGTACGGCAAGGACCTGGGCGACCCGCGCGCGCTGGAGAAACTGCTGCCCCAGCTGGCCGCGGTGGACGGCATCGTGCGGGTGCGCGCCAGCTACCTCCAGCCCGCGGAGACCCGCCCCGGCCTGGTGGAGACGATCGCCACCACGCCCGGCGTCGCGCCCTACTTCGACCTGTCCTTCCAGCACTCCAGCGAGCCGGTGCTGCGCCGGATGCGCCGTTTCGGCTCGACCGAGAAATTCCTGGACCTGCTGGCCTCGGCCCGCGCGTTCGACGCCACCGCCGGCGCACGCAGCAACTTCATCGTCGGCTTCCCCGGCGAGACCAAGGCCGACGTCGACGAGCTCGCCCGCTTCCTCACCGAGGCTCGGCTGGACGCCATCGGCATCTTCGACTACAGCGACGAGGACGGCACCGAGGCCGCGGGCATGACCGGCAAGGTGCGCAAGGACGCGATCAAGCGACGGTACGACCGGATCACGGCGCTCTCCGACGAGCTGTGCAACCAGCGCGCCGAGGAGCGGCTCGGCTCGACCGTCGAGGTGCTCGTCGACACCACCACCGGCGGCGAGATCGAGGGCCGGGCGGCGCATCAGGCCCCCGAGGTGGACGGCTCGACCACGCTGGTGGACGGCGACTCGGGTGTCGAGCTGGCCGTGCTGCGCCCCGGCGACCTGGTCCGGGCGCGGGTCACCGGCACCGAAGGGGTCGACCTGGTGGCCGTTCCGTTCGAGATGATCTCCGCGGCCCCCCGTGACCGATAAGCCGGCGGCGGCGGCCGTCCCGCTGCTCAATCCGGCGAACGTCCTCACCGGGGTCCGGATCATCCTGGTTCCGGTCTTCCTGGCCACGGTGGTCATCTCCGAGATGGTTCATCCCGGCTGGCGGATAGTGGCCTGTCTGACCTTCTGCGTCGCGTCCGCCACCGACTTCGCGGACGGCTGGATAGCGCGGCGCTACTCGATGATCACGTCCTTCGGCAAGGTGGCCGACCCGATCGCGGACAAGGCGCTGACCGGCACGGCGCTGGTGCTGCTGTCGGCGTACGGCGAGCTCGCATGGTGGGTCACCGTGGCGATCCTGGTGCGCGAGTGGGGTGTGACGGCGCTGCGCTTCTGGGTCATCCGGTACGGCATCATCCCGGCCAGCCGCGGCGGCAAGCTCAAGACGACGCTGCAGATCCTGGCGATCGCCTGGTACCTGCTGCCGCTGCCGTCGCCGCTGGACCTGGTCGGACCGTGGCTGATGGGCGCCGCCCTGGCGGTGACCATGGTCACCGGTGTGGACTACGTCCTTCAGGCGCTGCGGATGCGCCGGGGCCGGGCATGAGCCTCGTCGCCGAGGCGGTGCGTCGCCTGATCGCGCGGCAGCAGACCGTGGCGACTGCCGAGTCGCTGACCGGCGGCCAGCTGGCCAGCACGTTCGTCGAGGTCCCGGGAGTGAGCGCGGTCTTCCGTGGCGGCCTCGTCGTCTACGCCACCGACCTGAAGCACGCGCTGGCCGGGGTGCCGGCCGACCTGCTGTCCTCGCGCGGGCCGGTCGATCCGGACGTCGCCGTGGCGCTCGCGGACGGCGCGCGACAGCGCTGCGGCGCCGACTGGGGGCTGGCCACTACGGGTGTCGCCGGGCCCGACCCGCAAGACGGCAAACCGGTCGGATTGGTCTATGTCGCCGTGGCCGGGCCGGGCGCCGGCGCCGTCGAGGAACTTCACCTGGACGGAAATCGGGCTACCGTCCGCGCCCGAACCGTGACGGCCGTGTTAAACCTCCTCGTCGCCCAGCTCGACCACGCCGGCGCCCCCGCCTAGCCCGGCCTGCGGGAATGCCGATTTCCACGATTTCGTTGCAGCGGGGGCGCCAGGCGGCCCCGGTTCCGGAATTCGGCGGGGCGGGATGTCGGCGTGGCTCGCAGCGGGTACGGTTGCGGGAAGCCTCCGGCGGATGCCGGTGGCCCGCCGCAGGAGGAGGTGCCATGGTCCTGCTACGCCGGGTTATCGGTGACGCACTTCGGGCGCGCCGGCAGGGACAGCACCGCACGCTGCGCGAGGTGTCCACCGCCGCGAACGTGAGCCTGGGTTACCTCTCCGAGATCGAACGTGGGCAGAAAGAAGCGTCGAGCGAACTGCTCGCCGCCATCTGCGACGCCCTGGGCGCTCGACTGTCCGAGGTTCTGAGCGATGTCAGCAACACGCTGTCGCTCGCCGAGGGCATGGAGGGCGTGCTGACACCGGTCGGTCCGTCGGTCCCTGAGCAGCAGAAGGTCGACGGCGGCGACGTGCAGGTCTCCGTGCGTCAGGACTCGCCACTCAAGGCCACTCTCCGGACCACGCGCAAGCGCGGCCGGGACATGATCTACGCGGCCTGATCTGCCCTCGCTCCCCTCAGGTCGCGGGCGTAGCCTTTGTTAGGGGAGACCCTGATAACTCCCTGAGGTCACGTGACGACAGTGGCATGGGGCTGCAACGATGGATCGCATCCATCGGGCCGAGCGACATTTGAGGGAGAACGGCGATATGGCGAACCCGTTCGCTAAGGGCTGGCGTTACTTTTTGGCGCTCTTCGGCGCGAAGATCGACGAGTACGCCGACCCGAAGGTCCAGATCCAGCAGGCCATCGAGGACGCGCAACGCCAGCACCAGGCGCTCGTCCAGCAGGCCGCCGCGGTCATCGGCAACCAGCGCCAGCTGGAGATGAAGCTGTCCCGCCAGATGTCCGAGGTCGAGAAACTGCAGGGCATGGCCCGGCAGGCGCTCGTGCTGGCCGACCGGGCGCGGGCCGGTGGTGACGAGGCCGAGGCGCAGAAGTACGAGGGAACCGCCACGACGCTGGCCACCCAGCTGGTCTCCGGTGAGCAGTCGATGGAGGACCTCAAGACCCTCCACGACCAGGCGCTCTCCGCGGCCGGCCAGGCCCGCAAGGCGGTCGAGAACAACGCGATGGTGCTCCAGCAGCGCATCGCCGAGCGGTCCCGGCTGCTCAGCCAGCTCGAGCAGGCCAAGATGCAGGAGACCGTGGCCAGGTCGCTGGAGTCGATGTCGTCGCTCGCGGCGCCCGGCAACACCCCGTCCCTCGACGAGGTGCGCGACAAGATCGAACGACGGTACGCGGACGCGATGGGTCGCGCCGAGCTCGCGTCCAACTCGGTCGAGGGCCGCATGCTCGAGGTGCAGAAATCGAGCCTGGACATGGCCGGCGCGTCCCGCCTGGAGCAGATCCGGGCGTCGATGGCCGGCGACCAGCTCGGCGCCAAGCAGAGCACCCCGGCGGTCGAGCAGGGCGCCACGAACAACGCGGCGCCGTCGGCCGACCCGGCGAGTGTGGCCCGGCTGGACGAGATCCGGGCGAGCATGAACCAGAAGCGCGGCGACACCAGCGCGGCGGGCTGATCGGCGATGGACGAGCGGACGCGCCACTTCCGCCGGCTGCGCAAGCTGCGTGGCTCGGCGCGGCGCTGGAGCGTCATCGGTGGCGGCCTCGCCGCCGCGACCGCCGTCCTCACGCCGTACGCCGGCATCGGCATCCCCGACGCGATCTGGGCCGCCGCTGCCGGTGGCTCGGTCGCGCTGGCCGTCTGGCGGCACCGCGACCATCGGGAGCTGGCGGCGATCGAACCGCCGCCGGCCCCGCCGGCGCAGCTGCCGGGCGCCAAGCTGGTCGCCGCGGTCGAGCGGTTCCCGGCCGGCAAGACCATGCTCAACGAGGTCCGGCGCCAGCGCGAGCGGTACGCCGTCCGTGGCTCCGCCGTCGCCAAGACGTGGGACCGGCTGGACCGGGCCAGCAGCACCCTGCAGGGCCTGAGCACCCGGCTGACCGGGCCGGGGTCCGAGTCGGTGCTGGAGGCGGCGACCGCCGAGGAGTGGCTGCGCGACCTCGGCCACCGGGTGGCCAGCGTCGAACGCGCGATCCCGCTCAGCCCGGCCGACCAGCAGGCCGCGCTGCGCACCTCGCACGAAAGCCTGTCTGTGCAGTTCGACGACGGCGTGACCGCGTACGAGCGGCTGGTGGCGGCCGCCGCGAGCTGGGTGGCCGAGGACGGCCAGCCGATCGCCGACGACCGGCACCCCAGCTTCTTCCGCCTGATCGAGGCGACCGACCGCCTGCGTGGTCTCGCCGACGGCCTCAACGAGCTGCGCCAGTACGGCAACAAGCCGTCAACCGCCGCCTGAGCGGCTCGCCGGTTCCGGCTGGCAGTACGGGCACCAGTAGGTGACCCGTTCGCCGAGTTCCGCCTTGCGGATGGCCGTCCCGCACCGGCGGCAGGGCTGGGCCCTCCGGCCGTACACATAACTGGTCTCACCGCGCCGCAGCGAACCCGTCGTGGTCTGGGTCCACCGGCCCTTGTTGTTGGCGACCAGCTTCTGCGCGAGCGTGACCATGGCGGTGAGATCGTCGACCTCGCCGACCGGCAGCCAGGGCCAGACACCACGCAGGAAGAGCGTCTCCGCCTTGTAGAGGTTGCCGACCCCGGCCAGGTTGCGCTGGTCGAGCAGCGCCTCCGCGATGGTCACCTCGGGTTTGGCGGCGATCCGGCGGGCCGCCTCGTCCGCGTCCCAGTCGTCGCCGAGCAGGTCGGGGCCCAGATAGTCGAGCTTGGTCTCCTCGGCGGTGGGGAAGAGGGCCACCTCGTGCAGGTGGTAGCCGACGGCGACGGCCTTTGCGCTGTGCAGCGCCACGCGGATCAGGTGGGCGGGCCGGGCGTTCCAGCGTTCACCCGGCTTGTAGGTCCGCCACGCGCCCTCCATCCGCAGGTGGGAGTGCAGGGTGTACCGCTGGTCCTCCCTGGTGAGACGGAGCAGCAGATGCTTGCCGCGGCTGGCGGACTCCTCGACCTGGAAACCCGACAGATCGGTCGCCGCCAGCTGCGGCACCCGGAAATCCGACCTGGTCAGCGTCGCGCCGAGCATCGCCCGCTCGATCACGCGGGCGGTGTTGAATACGGTGTCCCCCTCCGGCATGCCACCTATCCTGCCCCGGCGGACCTCGACGTAACGTGCCTGGCCGACGACCCCACGCTCCGGGAAGTGTGGGAGGAGCTGAACGGCCTCTGGCCGGCGTTCATGTCGCAGGACCCGACCGGCGGCCTCTACCACGGCTACCTTCGGGAACACCGCCTCTAGCGCGTCCTGCGCCTACCGGGTGGACACCTTCACCAGGTCACCGGGCGTGACGGAGAGGACCACGACGGCGCGGCCGTTGTTGACCGCGACGGCCACCTGGCCGGCCGAGTCCTCGTACACCAGAAGATCCCCCGGATCCACGTCGGCGAACGTCGCGCCACGCCGGGCCCGGACCCCGCCGTTCAGGACCAGCTCCTGACCCACCCGGTCGAGCACCCCGCCGGTCGCGGCCAGCTGCACGTTGCCGAAACGGTCGACGGTCAGCACCTCGGCCTCGAAGTAGCCGTCGCCCACGGACACCACCGGCGCGGGCAGCCGCACCAGCGTGTCCGCGTCCACCGGCGGGCCACCCTCGGCGAGCTCGGCGCCCAGCGCGATCCGGGCGGCCGCCGGCGCGAACAGGTCCCGCCCGTGGAAGGTCCGCGACAGGTCCCCGAGGAACCAGTCCTTGTTGGAGAGCTCCACCACGGTGTCGATGCCGCCGAGCGCCTCCGCGGCCGGCACCAGCAGACCGTTGTCCGGTCCGACCAGGATGCCGCCCGGCGTGGCGATGGCGATGCCGCGGCGGTCGGTGCCGACACCCGGGTCGACGACCGCGCAATGCACCGACTCGGGCAGGTAGGGCGCGGTCTGCGCGAGCACGTGCGCCCCACGGGTGACATCCGCCGGCGGCACGTGGTGGGTGATGTCGATGACGCGTACGTCCGGCGCGATGCGGGCGATGGAGCCGTGACAGGCCGCCACGAACCCGTCGAAGGTGCCGTAGTCCGTCGTGAGGCTGATCCATTCATAGCGACCCATGGTCGTTAACGTTATCGCCCGCGTACGCAGAGTGGTGTGCTGGGGCCCGGGATAGTGTGGTGATCATGCGTCTCGTCACCTTCATCGAGCCCCAGAACGGCGCCACCTACGACCAGCAGCGCCGGGTCGCTCAGCTCACCGAGGACCTGGGCTTCGACGGCTTCTTCCGCAGCGACCACTTCGTGGCGATGGGCACCGACGGTCTGCCCGGCCCGACCGACTCGTGGGTGACGCTCGGCGCACTGGCCGTCCAGACGTCCCGCATCCGCCTCGGCACCCTGGTCACCTCGGCCACGTTCCGCCTGCCCGGCCCGCTGGCGATCAGCGTCGCCCAGGTCGACGAGATGAGCGGCGGCCGGGTGGAGCTCGGCCTGGGTGGCGGCTGGTTCGAGCGCGAGCACGCCGCGTACGGCATCCCCTTCCCGCCCACCGGCGAGCGTTTCGACCGCCTGGAGGAGCAGCTGGAGATCGTCACCGGACTGTGGACGGCCGACGGCCCGTACTCCTTCACCGGCAAGCACTACCAGCTCACCGACTCACCCGCCCTGCCCAAGCCGGTGCAGACCCCGCACCCGCCGGTCATCGTCGGCGGCAAGGGCAAGAAGCGCACCCCCGCCCTGGCCGCCCGCTTCGCGGACGAGTTCAACACCGCGTTCACCTCGGTCGAGGAGGCCACGGAGCTCTTCTCTCTGGTACGCGACGCTTCGTCGGCGATCGGCCGCACCACCCCGCTGGTCCTGTCGTCCGCGGTGGTCCTGTGCGTGGGCCGCGACGAGGCCGAACTGTCCCGCCGAGCCGACGCGATCGGCCGCAGCGTCGACGACTTGCGCACCGCCGCCGACGCCGTGGCCGGAACGGTCGACGAGGTGGTCGACAAGCTGGGGCGGTTCGGTGAGGCCGGGGCTTCCCGGATCTTCCTGCAGACCCTCGACCTGACGGACCTGCATCACCTCGAGCTGGCCGCGTCGGCGGTGGCTCCGCAGCTCAGCTAGGCGGTGGTTCGGCCGTTCGGCGTGGGCGGTGGTTCGGCGGGCCGGCTTGGCGGTGGTTCGGCAGCTCAGCTTGCCCGCGGCTCAGCAGTTAGGGGCGCTCGACGATCGTGGGCACTTCCTCACTGCGGGCGAGGACGGTCTCGCAGTGCTCACAGGTCAGCGAGTGCGGCCGGCCGGTGTTCGATTGAATGCTGGTGCGGCCGTTTTTCCGCTCGCCTTCCGGGCACAGATAGTGCAGCTCGAACCGAACCCACCCCGGCCCGATCGGCTTGGAACTCTGCTTCCGCTTGTCATCGTGAAACGGCGCCCACCATTGCTGAACGACGGCATGGAGTGTCTTCCGGTCTTCCCCGCTGAGCACATCGAACCCAGCTACCCGAGCCGCCGCGAAGTGCCGCCCGCCATGTTCTCGATCGCCGGTGCAGACCGCCCGCTCAGCGCCGACCGTGAGAAAGGTGGTCCGCCCCACCCGCTCACAGATGAAGCAATCCAGACTCAACTCGAACCCATGCCCGAAGTAGAGGTTGTGAAAGGGCGCCTCAGCAAGCGCAATGGTCGCGGTGATCTCCAACGTCCGCAGCATGCGAACGATCGTGGCACGCAACCACCACAACGTCAGCCCACGCCCAACGGTCCTCACACCGGACTGTGCTCGCGCCGGACCGTCCTCGTGCCGCGCCGTGCCGTGCCGCGCCGTGCCGTGCCGCGCCGTGCCGTGCCGTGCCGCGCCGCGCCGCGCCGCGCCATGCTGAGCCGTGCCATGCTGAGCCGTGCCATGCTGAGCCGTGCCGTGCCGTGCCGTGCCGTGCTGAGCCGCGCCGTGCCGCGCCGGGATGGGGTCAGCCGCGTAAGCGCAGGCCGCGGGGGGTCACTCGGAAGCCGGCCGTCGTCAGGGCGTCCCGCAGGGGAGACGCGTGCACGGATTCGCCGTCGGCGCGTTCCACCGACATGGCGCCGAGCGCGCCGGAACGGACGGCCCTCGCCAGCCCTTCGCCGGCCGCAACCAGGGCCTCCGTGTCGTCCACGAACGACAGCAGCGTCCGGCCGCCGCGCTCGACGTAGATCACCAGCTCGCCGCCGACCAGCACGACCAAGGCGCCGGCCTTGCGGCCCGCCCGGTGGCCGGTCGCCGCGACCTTTTCGCCGTCGCCGCTGTCGACCACGCGTTCCGGCCAGGGCAGCGCCGCGCCGTAGGGGTTGGCCGGGTCGGTCGAGGCCAGCACCACCGCGGACACGCCGGTCCGGCGGGTGAGCTCGGCCGGCTCGGCGAGTGCCCGCAGACGGTCGACCGCGCCGGGCACCGCGAACTGCGCCGCCCCCAAACCCTCGACGAAGTAGCCGCGTCGGGCCGCCCCGCGTTCTTCCAGGGCGCCGAGCACCGGGTACACGGCTGCGAAACCGCCGGTCACGCCCTCGGACATGACCGCGCCTCGGGTGATCACGCCGTGGCGTTCGAGCAGGAGGTCGGCGAGTGCCGCCGCGCGGCGGGTGAGGTCGAGGTCGCGGTCGGGGAGCCGGGACCAGCGGCCGGCCATCGCGGGCGGTCCGGTGCGGCTGGGCATGGTCGCGCGGCCGGGCCTGCGGTAGCGGGTGCGCGCCGGCGCGGCCTTCGCGCGGTGGGCGCCGCTGCTGCCGAGCAGGCCGCGGAGCGGCGCGAAGGTGTCGTTGGTCAGGTGGCCGCCCCAGACCAGGTCCCAGACCGCCGCGGTGAGTGCGGGGTCGTCGGTGGAACCCACCCGATCGGAGAGAGACCGGAAGAACAGCGCCTGCCCGTCGCCGAGCGTGTCCAGCACGGACTGGTGCAGCGGGGTGAGCGCCAGCTCGTCGTCCGGTGGCGGCAGCAGCAGGGGTGCCATGTCGGCGTACGCCAGGGTCACCCACCCGTCGTTGCCACCCACCGAGCCGGCGCCGGCCCACACCAGCTCGCCCGATCCGGTCAGCTCGTCCAGCATTGCCGGGCTGAAGTCCGCGACCCGCGCCGGCAGCACGAGCCGTTCCCAGGCCGAGGCCGGGATCGCGACGCCCTGCAACTGCTCGACCGTGGCCGCGACCGCATCGACCCCGCGCGCGTTGCCGCCCACCTGGTGCCATCGGGGCAGGAACGCGGCCAGCACCCTCGGCGGGACCGGCTCGATCTCGCGGCGCAACGCGGCCAGCGACCGTCGCCGCAGCAGGCGCAGCACCTCGGCGCCGCACCACTCGCTGCCCGCCCCGTCGGGCGAGAACTCCCCACTGACCACCCGGCCGGTGGCGCTCAGCCGTTTCAGGGCCTGCTCGACCACGAACACGCCGAGCCCGAAATGCGCCGCGCACGTGGCCGCGGCGAACGGGCCGTGTGTCCGCGAGTAGCGCGCGACCAGGTCACCGAGCGGGTCGGCGACCGGTTCCAGGTAGGCCTCGGCCACCCCCACCGGTAGCGCCACCCCCAGCGCGTCGCGGAAGCGGCCCGCGTCCTCGACGCCGATCCACCGTTCCTCGCCGGCGATCCGCACCCGCAGCGCACGGCGCGTGCTCTCCAGAGAGCGGGCCCAGTCCAGGTCGACGTGGCGGTCCGTCAGCGCCTTGTCGGAGAGGTCGCCCAGCAGCCGCAGCAGCTCGGCGGTGTCCTCCGCGTCGCGGGGCGTCCGCTGCGGGGTCAGCCACTGCAGCTGGTTCTCCGTCTCGGTCACGACCGCCGGATCGAGCAGCTCGCGCAGGTCGACCCGGCCGAGCAGCTCACCGAGCAGCGTGGAGTCGAGGGCCAGCGCGGCGGCCCGGCGCTCGGCCAGCGGCGCGTCACCCTCGTAGAGGAACGCCCCCACGTACCCGAACAACAGCGACCGGGCGAACGGCGACGGCCGCGGCGTCTCGGTCTCCACCAGCCGCACCTTGCGGCCGCCGATCTCGCGCATCAGACCGACCAGGCCGGGCAGGTCGAAGACGTCCTGCAGGCACTCGCGGGCCGCCTCCAGCGTCACCGGGAAGTCGGCGTACTCGCGGGCGACGTCGAGCAGCTGCGCCGACCGCTGGCGCTGCTGCCAGAGCGGCTGACGGCGGCGCGGATCGCGGCGGGGCAGCAGCAGCGACCGGGCGGCGCACTCACGGAACCGGGACGCGAACAGGGCGGATGTGCCCACCGACTCCTCGACGAGCTGGCTGATCTCCTCGGGGTCGAACACGACCAGGTCGGCGCCCGGCGGTTCCTCGGCGGTGTCCGGCAAGCGGATCACGATGCCGTCGTCGGAGGGCATGACCTGCCCGTCCACGCCGTACCGCTCGCCCAGCCGGCGGGCGATCGCCAACGCCCACGGCGCGTTGACCCGCGCGCCGAGGACACAGTGCACCGTCAGCCGCCAGTCGCCGATCTCGTCGCGGAAACGCTCGACCACAATCGTCCGGTCGTCGGGCAGGTTGCGCGTCGCCTCGCGCTGTTCCCGCAGGTAGGCGATCAGGTTGCCGGCGGCCCACTCGTCCAGCCCCGCATCGCGCAGGGAGGCGATCGCCTTCTCGTCATCGGCCTTGGACAGGGTGCGCAGCCGTGCCCCGATGGCCCGGCCCAGCTCGACCGGGCGGCCGAGCGCGTCACCTTTCCAGAACGGCATCCGCGCCGGTGCGCCCGGGGCGGGCGTGACGAGCACCCGGTCGGGCGTGATGTCCTCGATCCGCCAGGACGTCGAGCCCAGCAGGAAGACGTCGCCGACGCGAGACTCGTACACCATCTCCTCGTCGAGCTCACCGACCCGGGAGGCCTTCTCCGAGCCGGCCAGGAAGACCCCGAACATGCCCCGGTCGGGGATGGTGCCGCCGCTGGTCACGGCCAGCCGCTGCGCGCCCGGCCGGCCGGTCAGCTGGTCGGTGCCGCGGTCCCAGACCAGGCGCGGCCGCAGCTCGGCGAAAGCGGTCGACGGATAACGCCCGGACAGCATGTCGAGCACCGCGTGCAGGGCCGAGTCGGGCAGTTCGGCGAACGGCGCCGTCCGCCGGACCAGCGTCGCCAGGTCGTCGAGCTGCCAGGTGTCCAGGGCGACCATGGCCACGATCTGCTGGGCCAGCACGTCCAGCGGATTGCGCAGGTAGCGCAACTCCTCGATCGCGCCGGCGGTCATCCGTTCCGAGACCACGGCGCAGGAGACGAGGTCACCGCGATGCTTGGGGAAGACCACGCCGCGGGACACCGCACCGACCTGGTGCCCGGCCCGCCCGATGCGCTGCAGACCGGCTGAGACCGATGGTGGCGCCTCGATCTGCACGACCAGGTCGACGGCGCCCATGTCGATGCCCAGCTCCAGGCTGGAGGTGGCGACGACCGCGGGCAGCCGGCCGGATTTCAGCGCCTCCTCGATCTGTTTGCGCTCCTCACGCGACACCGAGCCGTGATGCGCCCGGGCGACCACCGGCGCGGCGCCTCGGGTGCCGCCGGCCTGCGCCATGATCTCGGCGGGCAGCCGGGTCGCCTCCGGCGGCGGCTCACCCGCGCGCTCGGCGGACAGCTCGTTGATGCGGGCGCACAGCCGCTCGGCGCCGCGGCGTGAGTTGGTGAACACGATCGTGGACCGGTGCGCCTCGATGAGGTCGAGCACCCGTTCCTCCACCGCCGGCCATATCGACGGCTGACGGCGTACCCCATCGGGGTTGTCAAGATCGTTTTCTTGAACCTCGTCGAGCCTGGTCATGTCCTCGACCGGCACCTGCACCTCGACCTCGATCGTCTTGGTGCTCGGCGGCTGCACGATCTCCACCTGGTGGGCGCCGCCGAGGAAGCGGGCGGTGTCGTCGATCGGCCGGACCGTCGCGGAGAGCCCGACCCGCTGCGCCGGCTTGGGCAGCAGCTCGTCCAGCCGTTCCAGGGATAGCGCGAGGTGGGCGCCGCGCTTGGTGGCCGCGACGGCGTGCACCTCGTCGATGATCACGGTCTGCACGCCCCGCAGCGACTCGCGGGCCGCGGAGGTCAGGAGCAGGAACAACGACTCCGGCGTGGTGATCAGCACGTCGGGCGGGGTGCGCTGGAAGCTGCGGCGCTCGTCGGCCGGCGTGTCGCCGGTGCGCATGCCGACGGTGATGTCGGGCGGCGGCACGCCCAGCCGCCCCGACGCCTGCCGGATGCCGGTCAGCGGCGCCCGCAGGTTGCGCTCGACATCCACCGCCAGCGCCTTGAGCGGGCTGACGTAGAGGATGCGGCAGCGCTGCTTCGGATCGTCGGGCAGCGGCTCGTGGGCCAGCCGATCGAGGGACCAGAGGAACGCGGCCAGCGTCTTGCCGGAGCCGGTCGGCGCGACCACGAGCGCGTGGTGACCGGCGCCGATCGCCCGCCACGCACCCGCCTGCGCCGCGGTGGGCGCGGCGAACGCGGCCTGGAACCACTCCCGCGTGGCCGGGCCGAACTGCTCCAACACCTGCTGTTCCCGCACGCCAACCATGGTGCCCCGGAGGTACGACAAAAATGCGGTCACGCCTCGCCGGTGACTGCCACGTATCGGTCATCCGAGCATGAGTAGGACCGTCGACCAGCGGTTTCGGGTGACCGGAAGGACCATGGTGCATCTCCGGTGTCCTGCGGCACATTGGCAGGGACCGCGCTCGATGTGTCATACAGCCGAATGAAGCCAGGAGGCTCCGTGTTCACCTCGGCACCACACGTACGGCGCCTCGGCAGCGCCGCCGCGGCAATCGCGGCCCTCGCTGCCATCACCCTCAGCGCTTCACCCGCCGCCGCAGCCGATGACGGCTACGTCCGGCTCGCCCACCTGTCACCCGATACGCCCCAGGTGGACGTGTACCTGAAGGCGGACTCCGGCGGTAAGGAGCAGACCTTCCCCGGCGTCGGCTACGGGGTCATGTCCCCCTACCTGCGGCTTTCCGCCGGGCGGTACTCGGTCGCCATGCGCAAGGCGGGCGCCGACCCCAAGACCAAACCGGTCCTCACCACGGAGGTCTCGGTCCAGGGCGGCCAGGCCTACACGGTCGCGGGCGTCGGTCGTTACGCGGACCTGGGCCTTCGCGTGCTCCAGGACGACCTCGAACTGCCCGAGCCGGGCGAGTCCAAGGTCAGGATCATTCAAGCTTCGGTACGCGCACCCGTGCTCGATGTGAACGTCGCCGACGGACCGAGCATCGCCGACGGCGTCCAGTTCGCCACCACGACGGACTATCGCCAGGTCAAGCCCGGAAAGTGGACGGTCAAGGTGCAGCCGAGCGGTGGCGGGCGGAGCAGCAGCCTGCCCTGCACCCTGGGCGCGGGGAGTGTCTACTCGCTGCTGGTGCTCGACGCCAAGGGCGGCGGCCTCAAGCCGGAACTGCACATCGACGCCGGAGGTCAGGGCCAGGTCCCGCGCGGCGGCGTGGCCACCGGCGTAGGCGGCACCCAGCCCGGATCCCCGATGCCGATGGCGCTGACGATCGCGGGCATCGCGGCCGTACTCACCGGTGGCCTGGTGGTCCTCATCCGCCGGCGTCCCCGGACGGCCTGACCCGGCGCTCGAACCATGACCGCGGAGTCTGAGGAGGCGTCGGTTTCCGAGGAGTCGACGCCTTCGCCGGGCGGGCCGACGCCTTCGCCGGGCGGGCCGACGCCTTCGCCGGGCGGCGTGACGCTTTCGGCGAGCGGGCCGATGCCGTTGCCGGGCGGGGCGACGCCTGCGGCGGGCGGTGTGCGCGCGGTGATCCGGATTGAATCCGCGGACGAACCGCCTGCTCGCGGGCGTGCCCGGGTCGACGGCGCAATCGATCCCGCGCTGCGTGACGCGCCGTTGTATGTCGCGCCGCTCCAACGCCGCCTGCGGCCCCCGCCCCCGTCGCCGCCCTCGATGGCGCGACCCTCGATGCTGCGACCCTCGATGCTGCCGACCCCGGCGCCCTCGCCGGCGTCTGCGGCCGTGAGTTCGTCGCCGGGCCCTGCGTCCAGCGGATCGCCGCTGGTGGGTCCGGCGGTGCCGACGTCGCCGCTGGTCGGTCGGCGCTCGCCGTCCCCGCCGGAGACCGATGCCCCGTCGAACTCCGATCCTTCCCCCGCGACCTCGTTGCCAGGCCCTCCCACCCCCTCCGCCGCAGAGGCAGAAGAACCAGGTGGCGACCCATCCGAGGTCGGTCCGGCTCCGAATCCTCCGGTGCCGCCAGCGCAAGGAAGACTCCGCCGTCTCGGGAAGAGCGCGCTCATGCCCGTGATCGCCGCTGCCCTGGCGGCGTTCGTCGCCGGCACCGGTTACCTGGCGATCAGGGAGCGCCCGGCCTCCGACGACGTCGGCCGCTGGGCCGGGACACCGCAGGCAGCACCACCCGCCGCCGCCCCCAGCGACGAGGCGCCGTTCGCCGTGTCCACCGACGGCGCCGCGCCCGACCCGTTCGCCGCTTTCGCTCCCACCTACTCCGGCACGCCGACCCGCCTGCGGGTGAAGGCGATCGGCGTCGACACCCCTCTCGAGGCGCTGCGGCTCGGCCCGGACGGTGCGCTCACCCCGCCGAAGGACTTCGCCAAGGCCGGCTTCTACGCCGACGGCACGCTGCCGGGTGACATCGGTCCGGCGGTCATCGCCGGTCACGTCGACTCGAAGCGTGGCCCGGCCGTCTTCTACAAGCTCCGCGAGATGCAGAAGGGCGACCGCATCGAGGTGGTGCGCGGGAGCAAGACGGTCGCCTACACCGTCACGTCCACGGCCTGGCATCCCAAGAGCAAATTCCCGACAGATCAGGTGTACGGACCCACACCGGACAGCCAGCTGCGGCTTATCACGTGCGGTGGGGTTTTCGATCACACGCTGCGGTCATATAAGGACAACCTCGTGGTCTACGCGGTGGCCGGGTGATCGCCGTTCCCCCGTTTCCGGGCGAATGACTATTCTTAGGCCAAGCGACGGGTGGGGGCTGATGGCGGTCAGGCGCATGCTCATCGCCGGGCGGTATCGATTGCACGAGCCGGTCGGCTCCGGCGGCATGGGCCGGGTCTGGATGGCCCGTGACGAGATGCTCGACCGGGATGTGGCGGTCAAGGAGTTCGTACCACCGGACTGGATGACCGACGACGAGAAGAACCGGCTGCGCGACCGTACGCTCCGGGAGGCCCGCAGCGCGGCACGTCTCAACCACCCGCACGTGGTCCGCATCTATGACGTGGTGCACGCCGGCGGCCTGCCCTGGATCGTGATGGAGTACGTCCCGTCCCGCTCCCTGCACCAGGTCATCGCCGAGGACGGGCCGTACGACCCGGCCGCCGCGGCCCGCATCGGCCTGGACGTGCTGGACGCGCTGACCGCCGCGCATCGTGCCGGCGTGCTGCATCGCGACATCAAGCCGCACAACGTGCTGATCGGCGACGGCCGGGTGGTGCTCACCGATTTCGGCCTGGCCACGTTCGTCGACGACGGCGCCGTCACCGGCCCGGGCATGGTCGTGGGCTCCCCGCAGTACGTGTCGCCGGAGCGAGCCCGGGACGGCGCCTCCACCGTGGAGTCCGACCTGTGGTCGCTGGGCGCCTCGCTCTACGCCGCGGTCGAGGGCCGTTCGCCGTACGCCCGGGAGAGCGCGATGGCCACGCTGATGGCGCTGGCCACCGACTCGCCCGACCCGCCGGTGCTGGCCGGGCCGCTGGCGCCGGTGCTGATGGGTCTGCTGCAGCGTGATCCGGCCGCCCGGCTGACCGCCGATCAGGTGGAGGAGCGGTTGCGTGCGGTTGTGGCCGGCGCGCGTACTCCGGAGAAGGCCAGGGTGACCCCCAACCGCGCGCGCGTCCCACTGCCCCGATCCCCGGCCGAGGTCGGCAACGCGGCGCAGCCGCGGCTGAGCGGGATGCTGACGGACACACCCGCGCGTCCCGATGTCGAGCCGGAGCCCGTCGTCGAACGCAACGCGTCGCCGGTCACCGCCGGTGAGCCCGCGGCCGCACCTGCCGCGCGTCGCGGCAATCGCGGTCCGCTGGCGGCCGAACCCCGTGTGAAGAACGCGAAACGAGCGCCTCTCGCGGCGGCGGAGCACGCGCCGCCGCCCGACACGATCACCGTGCTGCCGGTCGGCGCGCGGCGGAATCGTGCCCGCTTCGTGGTGGCGGGTGCGCTGCTGGTCGCGGTCCTGGCCGGCACCGGTCTCGCGGCCGGTTACCTGCGTCAGGGCGATGACGACCGGGCCCGCCCGGTCGTCGTCACGCCGACCGGCTCGGCCGAGCCGGCGGCGTCCGTCACTCCCGCGGTCGCCGGGTTCAGTCCGGCGATCTGCGACCGCGAGCCGGCTCAGGACGCGCCGCGCACCCCTCAGGCAGGCGCGAAGACCGACGTCAACGGCTGGGAACTCGTGTCCGGCTTCTCGTACTTCCTCGATCCGGCCGGGTTCCACATCGCAGTGCCGGACGGCTGGACCTACGAGCGGATCGGCACCACGGTCTGCTTCCGTGACCCGGAGAACGTCCGCATCCTGAGCATCGATCACGGCCGGAACCCCACCGGCGATCCGGTGGCGGCCTGCCGGACCGAGGCGACCCGGCTCGTGCGGGCGGGCGCGTTGCCGAAGTATCAGCAGGTCGGCGAGATCGAGCGGGTGCCGCTGCTCAACCGGGCGGCCGACTGGGAGTACCGCTACGACAACGCCTCGGCGGTGCGGATGCATGCGATCACGAGGTGGTTCGCCTCCGGCCCGAACGCGTACGCCCTCGGCTGGATCACCCGCGACTTCGACTGGGATCAGAACCGGGCGACGTACGCGATGATCCAGAGCTCGTTCTACCGTCAACAGCCGACCGGGTTGCGTGCGACGCCGCGGCGCTGACGGCCCCCGGCCGGCGCTGTCTTTTCCGGCCTCGCAATATGGCTCATCCGATATGACAACCATCGATCCGTAGCGTGTCATTCTCAGGTTCCCCCTAACGCGGAGGAACCCGTGAGAACACTCCCTGTCATCGGCGCGACCGTCCTCCTGGGAACGCTGATAGCAGCGCCCGCCCAGGCCGTTGCCGTAGCAGCGCCCGACATCCCGGTCGCCAACGTCAAGGCACACCTCGCCCAGTTGCAGAGCATCGCGACCGCGAACGGTGGCAACCGCGCACACGGCCGGCCGGGTTACCTGGCTTCCGTCACCTACGTGAAGAACCTGCTCGACCAGGCCGGTTTCGTCACGCAGCAGCAGTCGTTCACCTACAACGGCGCGACCGGGTACAACCTGATCGCGGACTGGCCGGGCGGCGACACCAGCGACACGCTGATGATCGGCGCGCACCTGGACAGCGTCACCGCGGGACCGGGCATCAACGACAACGGCTCCGGCTCGTCCGCCAACCTCGAGGTGGCGCTGGCCGTGGCACGGACCGGGTTCCAGCCCGAGCGGCACCTGCGGTTCGGCTGGTGGGGCGCCGAGGAACTGGGCCTGCGCGGCTCGACCGCGTACGTGAACTCGCTGACCTCCGCGCAACGGGCCGCGATCGGCGGTTACCTGAACTTCGACATGGTCGGCTCGCCCAACCCCGGCTACTTCCTCTACGACGGTGACAACTCCGACGGCACCGGCTCCGGTCCGGGGCCGTCCGGGTCGGCGGAGATCGAGCAGACCCTGGCCGATTACTTCACCTCGATCGGCGTGCCCACCCGTGGCACCGACTTCGACGGGCGCAGCGACTACGGCCCGTTCATCGCCAACGGCATCCCGGCGGGTGGCATCTTCACCGGCGCGGAGGGCCGCAAGACCGCGGCGCAGGTCCAGCTGTGGGGCGGTACGGCCACCACGTTCGACCCCTGCTACCACGCCTCCTGCGACACCACGGCGAACATCAACGACACCGCCCTGGACCGCAACTCGGACGCCATCGCCTACACGGTGTGGACCCTCGCGTCGGCGACCGAGGAGCCGCCGCCCACCGGTGACACCGTCTGGCAGGACACCTTCGAGACGGCCACCGGCTGGACCGCGGGCAGCGGCGACGCGGCGACCTCCGGCCGCTGGGAGCGCGGCGACCCACAGGCGACCAGCTCCGGCGTGACGACCCAGCTCGGCACTGCCGTGAGTGGCACGTTCGACCTGGTCACCGGTGCCACGGCCGGTGCCAGCGCGGGCGCCAACGACGTGGACGGCGGCGCCACCACGATCCGCTCGCCCAGCATCACCCTGCCGACCGGCACGCTGTCGCTGTCCTTCGGCTGGTACCTGTCGCACCTCAACAACTCGAGCAGCTCGGACTACTTCCGCGTCCGCGTGGTCTCGGGCAGCACCACGACGACGGTCTTCACCCAGGCCGGCGCCGCGAGCGACCGGGCCGCCGCGTGGCAGACCGCGACCGTCAACCTGTCCGCCTACGCCGGGCAGACCGTCCAGCTCAGCGTCGAGGCCGCCGACCTCTCCACGGCCAGCCTGGTCGAGGCCGCGGTCGACGACGTGACGATCACCCGCAGCTGACCGACGTGCCCGGGGGAGGGGCCGGCACCCTCTCCCGGGCATCCGTCCGTGACGTACGACACTGATGACGTGGCGCAACCAGCGTGCTCCCAGGCAGCGTTCAGCCATTCTTGTTACTTTCCCGGGATGAATGGCAGTACCCAGCCGGGCTCGGCCCGGCTCTCCTACGGCCCGTCGAGGCCGTCGTGCTGATCCTCATCGGTCTGCTCCTGGTCCTCGTGGTCACGGCATTGACCGGCTACTTCGTCGCTCAGGAGTTCGGGTATGTCGCGGTCGACCGTGGCCGGCTCCGGCATCTGGCCGACGAGGGTGACGAGGCCGCGGCTCGTGCTCTCAAGATCACCGAGCGTCTCTCGTTCGTGCTCTCCGGGGCACAGTTGGGCATCACCGTCACCGCGCTGGTCGTCGGATATGTCGCGGAGCCGTATCTCGGCGAGGGCCTGGCCGATCTCCTCGGCGTGGCCGGCGTGCCGGACGCGGTCAGTGTCCCGGTCGCCGTCTTCCTGGCGCTGCTGATCGCGACCGTGGTGCAGATGGTCTTCGGTGAGCTCGCCCCCAAGAACCTGGCGATCGCACGCTCCGAGAGCCTGGCCAAGGCGCTGTCCCGGTCCACGCTGATGTATCTGGCGGTCTTCGGCCCGATCATCCGGCTCTTCGACAAGGCGGCCTCGAAGCTGCTGCGCCGGGTGGGCATCGAGCCCATCGACGAGCTGCCGGAAGGCGCCACCAACGAGGACCTCGAGCAGATCATCGCCGAGTCCCGGGCGCAGGGGCACCTCGACCCGGAGCTCTCCGCGCTGCTGGACCGCGGCCTCGATTTCCGCGGCCGGACAGCCGCCGAGGTGATGGTGCCGCGTGTCGACGTCAAGACCGTCCGCGCGGACGACCCGCTCACGCGCGTGGTCGGTCTGCTGGACACCGGCCGGTCGCGGTTCCCGGTGCGTTCCGACGCCGGCGTGGACGAGATCGTCGGCGTCGTCGGCATCACCGACGTGCTGGCCGTGCCGCCGGAGCGACGCGACTCGACCACCGTGGCCGAGGTGGCGATCGCACCCTTGATGGTGCCGTCGTCGCTCCGGCTGCCCGCGGTGCTCGACCGCATGCGCGGCGGGCACCGCCAGCTGGCCTGCGTCGTGGACGAGTACGGCGGCTTCGCCGGCATCGTCACCCTCGAGGACATCGCCGAGGAACTGGTCGGGCCAATCCGGGACGAGGACGACCTGCCCGAACCGGCGCCGGTGCGACAGGACGACGGGACCTGGGTCGTCCCGGGGCGCTGGCGGATCGACGAGGTGGCCGACGCGACCGGTGTCGAACTGCCCGAGGACAACGGGTACGACACCGTCTCCGGGCTCGTCCTGGCGAGGCTCGGCCGGGTGCCGCTGGTCGGCGACGAGGTGCAGGTCGAGGCGCAGCCGACCCTGGACGCCGCCCCGCCGCTGGTGCTCCGGGTGCTGTCGGTGGACCGGCACGTGCCGGGCACCGTACGGATCTCCGAGGCCGCGCCCGTCACCGGCGCCACGCACGCGGAGGTGACCTCGTGAGCACCACCTGGGCGATCGTGAACTCGCTGCTCCTGCTGGTGGCGAACGCGTTCTTCGTCGCCGCCGAGTTCGCGCTGGTGGCCAGCAAGCGTTACCGGCTGGAGCACGCCGCGGCGGAGGGCAGCCGTGCCGCACGAGCGGCCCTGGACGGCACCCGCGAGCTCTCGGTGATGCTCGCCGGCGCTCAGCTGGGCATCACACTCTGCTCGCTGGGGCTGGGCGCGCTCGCCGAACCGGCGCTCGAGCACCTGATCAGCCCGCTGCTGCACGCGGTGGGGCTGCCGGACGCGCCGAGCCACGTGATCGCCCTGCTGATCGCGCTGCTCATCGTCACCTTCCTGCACCTGGTGATCGGCGAGATGATGCCGAAGTCGTGGGCGATCACTCACCCGGAGCGGTCGGCCACCATGTTGGCGCTGCCGTTCCGCGCTTTCACGCGGGTGGTCCGGCCCGGCCTCAACGTCCTGAACGGCCTGGCCAACGCGTCGCTCAGACTGGTCGGCGTGCAGCCGCAGGACCAGCTGGCGCAGGCGCACGGCCCGCAGGAGATGAACATCCTGCTGGAGCGCTCCGAGGCCGAGGGTCTGATCGAGGCGGAGCAGACCGCTCTGCTGACCAGCATGCTGCGCCTGCAGGAGAAGACCGTCGCCGACGTGCTCATCCCGGACGACCAGCTGGTCACGGTCACGCCACTGTCCCGCGCGATCGAGGTCGAGTCGGCGTCGCGCCACAGCGGGCGCTCCCGCCTCGCCGTGGTCGGCGAAGACGGCCTCGTCGCCGGTGTGGTGCATGTCCGCGAGGCGATCCGGGCGACCACGGCGGGCCGGGACGTGACCGCCGCGGACCTGATGGATTCGCCGTTCACCCTGACCGCCGGCGTCACCGTGACGGACGCGGTGACCGCGATGCGAGCCGGTCGTGCACAGCTGGCGATGATCACCAGCCGCGGCCGCCGGGTCGGTTTCGTGGCGATGGAGGATCTGCTGGAGCAGGTCATCGGCGAGTTCGACGACGAGACCGACCCTGTCCCGGCGGGCCGCCGCATGCGCTGACCGGCAACCCGTAACCATCCGGCCTGGCCGGCGCACTCCACCCCCGTGTGGTGTGCGCATGGTCAGGCCGGCTGCGTCGTGCGGCCTGCCTCGGCGAGCCGCTCGCGTAGTCGCGTCGCGGCCGCCGGCCACTCGTCGGCGGTCATGGCGAAGAAGACCGTGTCCCGCCAGGTGCCGTCCGGCCGCAACCGGTGCCGCCGGATCACCCCGTCGCGGCTCGCCCCGAGCCTCGCGATCGCCCGCTGGGACCGCTCGTTGCGCACATCGGTGTACCAGAACACCCGCTCGGCGCCGAGCACCTCGAACGCCCGCTCCAGCAGCAGGAGCTTGGACTCCGTATTCACACCCGTGCGCCACGAACGGCGGCCCAGGATCGAGTGGCCGATCGCCACCACCCGGCCGGCCTCGTCGACGTCGTGGTAGCTGGTGGTGCCGAGCACCTCGCCGGTCTCCGGATGAAGCTGCGCCCACGGGACACGCCCGCCGAGCCACTGCTCGCGCAGCGCATCGGTCACGATCGCCTCGACCTGATCGCGGGACGTGGGTCGCGGCGAGGAGAGGAACTGCCAGGTCTCGTCGTCGTCGAGAGCCGCGGACAAGCCGTCGACATGCCCCGGGGCGAGCTGCTCGAGCCGGACGTGCCGACCGGTCATCGTGGCCGCCGTCCGCCAGGGCGACGAGGTGCCGCCGAGATAGGCCGGCGGCGCCGCTGCCACGCCGGCATCGGTCTCGGGCGGGCCGGCGACCCGGCGAAGGGGCAGCACGCCGGCCCAGTGGGGCAGGTCGAGGTCGGCCTCCTCATCCACCACGCCACCCGTGCGGACGCGCGCGGACACCTCGTCGAGGCCGAGTGCGAGCACCTGGGTCTCGGCCATCTCCTTGCGGGTCGGCGGCCGGCTGTCCGCGGCGCGACCAGGACCGATCTTGTCGACCAGAGCGGTCATCGCCGCCGCTTTCTCGGCCGGATCGGTCACCGGGCGGGCGAGGCCGTGCGCCACGACGGACCGGTAGTTGGCGCTGTGGTGCATGTGCGAGCGCGCGTACACAATGCCGTCGAGCAGAGTGACCGACACGCAGACCGGAACCCCGCCGGAGCGGGCCGTGAGGCCCAGCCTGCCGCCCGTCGACCCGTGCAGGAACAGCGTCTCGCCGACGCGGACGTGCAGCGTGGGGAGCACGCGAGGCTCACCGTCCACGACGAAGGCGACGGAACAGTCATACGCCTCGTCCAGAATCGCGTGGGCGACGTCGTGGTCGTAGTGCATGCGGTCGCGGTAGCGGCTTGCCGTGCTCCGCGGTGTGGGTGAGTAGCTGTCGGTCACGTCGCCTCCCGAAACTTGCCAACAACTTCGTTCTAGTACAAAATATTGTCTGTGGCAGAACAATATCAGGTGAGCGGCGCGAGTGCCTCAGCCATTTCCGTGAGCATCGAGACCGGCATCCGCGAGGGCCGGATCGAGGCGGGCGCCGCCCTGCCCCCGGTCCGCACGCTCGCCGAGGAGCTGAGGGTCAGCCCGGCCACCGTGGCCAAGGCCTACGGCGAGCTGCGTCGTCGCGGGGTGATCGAGGCCCATGGTCGGCGCGGCACGCGGGTGCGATCCCGTCCGCCGGTGGCTCCGAGCCGTGCCGCTCTGCGCGTCGAGGTGGCTCCCGGGGTCTGGGATGTCTCCGCCGGCGAGCCCAGCGTGCATCACCTGCCGCCGCTCGGCCCCCGCCTGAGCGAGGTCGCGGCAGGCCTGGGCGGCCCGATCGGCTACACCCACGGCGGCGTGCTGCCCGACCTGGCCGACGCGGCGCGCGAGCGGCTGGCCGCGGGCGGCGTCCCGATGGCCGACGCCGACATCACCGTGACCGGCGGCACCCTCGACGCCATCGAGCGGCTGCTCACCGTCTACCTCCGTCCGGGTGACGCGGTCGCCGTGGAGGACCCGGGCTGGGCCAACCTGCTCGACCTGGTCGCGGTGCTCGGCCTGGAGGCCGTCCCGGTGGCGATGGATCAGAGCGGCCCGGTGCCGTCGTCCTTGGAGCGCGCGCTGTCGCTGGGCGCCCGAGCCGTGGTGATCACGTCCCGCGCGCAGAACCCGACGGGCGCGTCCGTGTCGCCCGCACGCCGGCTCGAGCTGCGGCCGGTCCTCGCCGCCCACCCGGGAGTGCTGCTCATCGAGGACGACCATGCCGCCGAGCTCGCCACCACCGCGCTGCAGTGTCTCGGCCCGGTGACCGGTTCCTGGGCGTTCGTGCGGTCGGCGTCGAAGCCGTTCGGTCCCGACCTGCGGATCGCGGTGGTGGCCGGCGACGAGACCTCGATCGCGCGGGTGGCCGGCCGGATGCGGATCGGCAGCGGCTGGGTGTCCACCATGCTGCAACGACTGCTGCTGCGGGTGTGGCAGGACCCTTCGGTCGCCACGTGGGTCGAGACGGCCGCGGGCGTCTATGAGAACAGGCGCGAGACCTTGCTGCGCGCCCTGCGGGAGCGCGCGGTCCAGGCGGTCGGTTCCGCGGGCCTCAACGTCTGGGTACGAGTGCCGGACGAGACCCGCGCCGTGTCGGTGCTCCGCGAGGCGGGCTACGCGGTGGCGCCCGGCTCGCTCTTCCGCATCGATTCGCCGCCGGGCATCCGCATCACGGTCAGCGATCTCGATCCCGAGCGGGTCGATCCCCTGGCCGACGCGGTCGCGGTCGCCGTGCACCCGAGCTCCGTCGCGGCGCCGTCACGATGATCGAGATCGTCCGGGCGCCGACCCATTCGGGTGCGGGGTGATCGGTCGCCGGCGTATGGGGTAGAACACCGGGATGGCTAGGAACGAGACGCCGCCCGGGGCCGGGAAGTGGGTTCCGCCGCATCCGGGCGGCTTGGACGAGCTCAAGCAGGCAGCCGCGCAGTGCGAGGGCTGCGAGCTGCATGAGGACGCCACCCAGACCGTCTTCGGCCGGGGCGCTCCGGACGCCCGGGTCGTCTTCGTCGGTGAGCAGCCCGGCGACGTCGAGGACCAGCAGGGCCTTCCGTTCGTGGGACCTGCCGGGCGTGTCCTCCGCGACGCGGTGGAGGAGGCCGGCATCGAGGTGCCCTGGGTCTACATCACCAACGCGGTCAAGCACTTCCGGTTCGAGATGCGCGGAAAGCGGCGCATCCACCAGACTCCGGGCCCGGCGCACATCACCGCCTGCCGGCCGTGGCTGGTCGCCGAGTTCGGGCTGCTCAAGCCCGAGATCGTGGTGGTGCTCGGCGCCACGGCGGCCAAGTCCCTGCTCGGTCCGTCCTTCCGGGTCACCCGGTCCCGAGGGGAGCTCATGCCCTGGCCCGCCTCGGCCCAGCATCCGGAGGACTTCCCGGTCGCCGAGTGCCAGGCCGTCGCCACCATCCACCCGTCGGCCGTGCTGCGCGCCGACGACCGGGACGCCGCCTATCGCGGGCTGGTCGACGACCTCAAGGTCGCCCGTTCCGCCCTTCGGGGTTAGGGCGCTTCAGCAGGTTCTCCAAGCCGTCGATGATGCGGTCGAGGCCGAAGCGGAACGATCGCTCCGGGTCGCTGATCGCGTTGTACTCCTGCCCGGCCGCCGTGCCGACCCGGCCGGACAGCGGGTATCGATCGGCGGGCATCACCTGCTCCAGCACCGGTGCGTTGATCTCCCACCACTGCACATCCGAGATGCCGGTGCTCTCCGCGGCCCGGCGCGCGTCGACCGAGGCGCGCGCCGACTGCTCGGCGAAGCCGGTGATCAGCGTGACCACCTGATCCATCTCGAGGTCGGTGAGTCCCGCGCCCTCGATCGCGGAGAGGTGCCACTCGTATCGGTCGGAGACGTTCGGTCCGATCCAGGGCCGGCTCTTGTCGGCCTGCAACAGCCACGGGTGCCGGTGGATCTCGTCCCACTGATTGCGGGCCAGCGTGGTGAGCCGCTCGCGCAGGCTCCCGACCAGTTCCGGCAGCTCTCGCTCGCCTGCCACCTCGTCGACCATCAGCCCGATCAGCTCCGACCGCCCGGGGACGTAGGTGTAGAGCGACATCAGCTTCAGCCCGAGCCGGTCGGCCACCTTGCGCATCGAGAACGCCAGCAGCCCCTCCTCGTCCGCGACGGCGATGCCGGCCTGGATCACCTCGTCGACGCTGACCCGCTGCTTCGGCCCCCGAGAGCCCTGCGGCGTGCCGAGGGTTCGCCGCCACAGCAGCGTGAGCGTGCGATCGACGTCCTCGTTTTCCATGTGCGGAGATTACCCCGTGAGGTGTACGGTGTACCGCGCGCCTTATTCCGTGAGGCGTACGGAGTTAGGAGTTCTGGTGATCACCGACCACACCCTGACCGCGACCGGACTACGCAAGCGCTACGGCAACGTGCAGGCACTCGACGGCTTCGACCTGACTGTCGCGGCCGGCACCATCCACGGATTGCTGGGGCCGAACGGCGCCGGCAAGAGCACGGCGGTCAAGGCCCTGGCCACCCTGATCGACTACGACGAGGGCGAGGCGAGCGTGGCCGGCTTCGACGTGCGCCGGCAGGCCGGCCAGGTGCGCCGCCGGATCGGACTCGTCGGACAGCACGCGGCCGTCGACGAGATCCTCGGGGGCCGGCAGAACCTGGTGATGTTCGGCCGGCTGTACGGCCTGAGCACCGCCGCCGCCCGCACGCGTGCGGACGAGCTGCTGGACGCCTTCGAGCTGACCGAGGCGGCGGAGCGGGCCGTCTCCACGTACTCGGGCGGGATGCGCCGCAGGCTGGACATCGCCGCCGGCTTGATCCTCACCCCGGCCGTGCTCTTCCTCGACGAACCGACCACCGGCCTGGACCCGCGTGCACGCAACGAGGTCTGGGCGACCGTGCGCGAGATCGCCGCGCGCGGCACGACGGTCCTGCTGACCACGCAGTACCTCGACGAGGCCGACCAGCTGGCGTCGCGGATCTCGGTGCTCAACCACGGGCGGGTGGTGGCGACCGGCAGCCCCGCGGCCCTGAAACGGCAGGTCGGTGGCGATCGGGTCACCGTGACCCTGCCCCTGCGCCAGCCGCTGGAGGATCTGGCCCGGCGACTGTCCGAGGCGGTCGGCGTGCCCGCGGCGGTCGACGCCGAGGCGCATGCGGTGACCTTCGAGGTGGGTGCCGGGGTGACCGCGCTTGCCGAGATCGTCCGCGCGCTCGACGCGCTCGGCATCACCCCCGAGGACCTCGTCCTACGGCGGCCGACCCTCGACGAGGTGTTTCTCACCCTGACCGAGAAGGAGGTGGCGCGGTGAGCACGTTGCGCGCCGGCTGGGTGATCACCCAGCGAGATCTGGCCCATTGGGTACGCCAGCCATGGACGCCGATCTTCGGTCTGCTGTTCACGATCATGCTGCTGCTGATCTTCGGGTTCCTGTTCGGCGGGGCGATCACCGTCCCGGGCGGCGGCGACTACATCGAGTTTCTGCTGCCTGGCATGCTGGCGCTGAGCATGATGTTCGGCGTCGAGACCACGGCCACCGCGATGGCCGCCGACGCGCGCCGCGGCATCACCGACCGGTTCCGATCGCTCCCGATCGGCAGCGCCTCGGTGTCGCTCGGGCGGGTCGGCGCCGACATGGTCAACTCGGCGGCCGAGCTGCTCGTCCTGATCCTCGGCGGCCTGCTGATCGGGTGGCGGATCACCAGCGATCCGGCGTCCGCGGTCCTCGCCGTGCTGCTTCTCCTGCTCCTGCGATTCGCGGTGCTGTGGATCGGGATCTTCGTCGGGCTGTCCTTCCGCGGTGAGAGCGCGACCATGGCCGTGCAGGTGCTGGTCTGGCCGATCGGCTTCCTGTCCACCGCGATCGTGTCGGCCGAGACGATGCCGGCGTGGCTGGGCGCCGTCGCCTCGTGGAACCCGTTGTCCGCGACCGCGTCGGCGACCCGGCAGCTCTTCGGCAACCCGACCGGCATCACGGACGGGCCGCTGGTCGACGGCGCGGTGTGGCTGGCGCTGGGCTGGCCGCTGGTTCTCATCGCGGTGTTCCTGCCGCTGTCCGCGCGGGCCTACCGAAAGCTGCGCGCCTGACCTGGCGAGCCCTGGTTGGGTCGTCAAGCCGGTCCGGGCGTCACCGGGTCGGTGTTGTCTGAGCGGCGTGACGGGGACCGGTTCGCGACGTTCTCGTCGGGACCGCGGCCTGTTTGCCGGGACGATGCGGCCTGTTTGCCGGGACGATTCCGCGCGGATCTGGTCTGGCGCGGCTTGCCGGGAGCCGAGGTCTGACGAGGGTTCGAGCCTGACTGCCGGACGGAGCGGGTCTCCGGCCGCGTGACGCTCACCGCATCGCGTGTGCCGGTGCCCGCCCGCCGGTGGCATCACGCCCGCGGCACGGCACCATGGAGAGATCTGAACTACCGAAGGAGCTCGACGTGCGGCTGACGGATTTCTGGGCTCGGCTCGAGGAGGCGTTCGGCCGCGCCTACGCCCAGAGTCTTGCCGAGGATCACACTTTCGCGGATCTCAGAGGCAGGACAATTAATCAGGCATTCGCTCAGGGTGAGGATGCGGCTACTGTCTGGCGCGTAATTGTCGCCGCGTATCCCGATCGAATCCCGTCGCGCTTGCACTGACCAGCGTTAGCACATCTGTTCGGCGTGTCGCTCGATCCTCGAACAGATGTTCGGCTATCGTCCACAGCGGCATGGTCATCCACAGGCTTCGGCAGGGCGGCGCATTTTTTGTCGTACCCACCGCCTAGCGTGTGCCGCGTGGTGAACAGAAGCTCATCGAAGACGCCTGCCAAGTCGAGCGCAGGTACCAGGGCGACTACAGGGGTGGCGGACATGGCTGCAGGACCTGACCGGGACAAGGCACTCGATCTGGCGCTGGCCCAGATCGACAAGCAGTTCGGCAAAGGCTCGGTGATGCGGCTGGGCGAGCGGCCGGTCGTGCAGACCGCCGTCATCCCGACCGGCTCCATCGCGCTCGATGTGGCGCTCGGCGTCGGCGGTCTGCCGCGCGGCCGCGTCGTCGAGGTGTTCGGCCCGGAGTCGAGCGGTAAGACCACTGTGGCGTTGCACGCGGTGGCGAACGCGCAGCGCAACGGCGGCATCGCGGCGTTCATCGACGCCGAGCACGCCCTCGACCCGGATTATGCTCAGGCGCTCGGCGTGGACACCGACGCGCTGCTCGTGTCCCAGCCGGACACCGGCGAGCAGGCGCTGGAGATCGCGGACATGCTGATCCGCTCCGGCGCCCTCGACATCATCGTCATCGACTCGGTGGCCGCCCTGGTGCCGCGCGCCGAGATCGAGGGCGAGATGGGCGACAGCCACGTGGGTCTGCAGGCCCGGCTGATGAGCCAGGCGCTGCGCAAGATCACCGGCATTCTGAGCAACTCCGGGACGACCGCGATCTTCATCAACCAGCTGCGCGAGAAGATCGGCGTGATGTTCGGCTCGCCGGAGACCACGACCGGTGGTCGCGCGCTGAAGTTCTACTCGTCCATCCGCCTCGACGTGCGCCGCATCGAGAGCCTCAAGGACGGCACCGACGTGGTCGGCAACCGCACCCGCGTCAAGGTCGTGAAGAACAAGGTGGCCGCGCCGTTCAAGCAGGCCGAGTTCGACATCATGTACGGCAAGGGCATCTCCCGTGAGGGCTCGCTGATCGACGTCGGTGTCGAGCAGAACATCATCCGCAAGTCCGGCGCCTGGTACACCTACGACGGTGACCAGCTCGGCCAGGGCAAGGAGAAGGCGCGGGAGTTCCTCAAGGAGAACCCCGACGTCGCCGCGGAGATCGAGAAGAAGATCCTCGAGAAGCTGGGCGTCGGCCAGACGACCGGCGACGCGGCGGGCGGTGTCGAGCTGCCGCCGGTCGACTTCTGATGCCGGCCACGCGCTGTCGTCTGATGACGGCCACGCGCCCTCGTCTGATGCTGGCTACGCGCCCTCGTCTGATGCCGGTCACGCGCTGCTGCGTGAACGGACCGGGGTGCTGAGCCCCGATGCCCGGACGACGTGGGGCACGGTCGGGCCGCGGGTGGGACGCGATCCCGCCGAAACCGACCGGCGATGGGCCTCTCGGCGAGCTTCCGCCCGGTGACCCGGAACGCGGCAACGTTCCTGGTGGCCGCCGGCGGAGCTCGCCGGGTCGACGCTCTCCGCGCCGGGCGGACCGCGATGTGGCCGATCTCGGTTCGGACGAGCTCGACCTGAGCGGTTTCGGTCCGGCTGAGCTTGATCTGGCCGCGGACGACTGGGCCGGACCGGCGGACGAAAGCGATTTGTGGGCGGGCACCGACGCGGTTCCTGAGGGGGCGCGTCGTGCGAATGTCGGCGGCATCTCGGAGGGGAAGCGGCGTGAGGCCGCTGATCGAGCCGGTGATCCGAGTGCGGACCGAGCCGGCGATCTGGCCCCGGATCGGGTCGGCGAGCCGGCTGCGGACCCGGCCGGTGATCTGGTGGCGGGCCGGGCCGGTGATCTGACCATGGGCCGGGCCGGTGATCCGACCGCGCTGGCCGCGTTGAGGGATGCGCTGGCCGGGTTGAGGTCGGGCGGTGATCTGACCGCGGTGCGTGAGGAACTTACGCGGGCGGGTGAGGGATCAACGGCGAGAGATGGGTTCCGATCGGCCCACGGTTCGAGTCAGTCCAGCGCACGCAGGCGTGATGATGGGACCGGTATGGGCATGTCGGACGACGGCCGCGACGACGGCGACGTGAACGAGCCGGGCGCGACTCCTCGTGGGCGAGGTCGTGCGTTCGGGGAACGCGGCCGTGGTGCCGGGTGGGGTCAAGCGAGTGGTCCGGAGCGTGAGGGTGGCCGGGCGCGTGGTGCTGGGTGGGGTCAAGCGAGTGGTCCGGAGCGCGAGGGTGGCCGGGCGCGTGGTGCCGGGTGGCGGCAGCCGGGTGATCAGGAGCGTGAGGGCGGCCGGGGGCGCGGTGCCGGCCGGGGGCGGCCGGCTCGGGAGGACGGGCCGCCGCGGCCGGAGGCTGAGGTCGCGCGGGAGATCTGTCTGCGGCAGTTGGCCGTGCGGCCGCGTACCCGGTCCGAGCTGGCCAAGGTGCTGGCCAAGCGGGAGATCTCCGACGAGGTGATCGCCGAGGTGCTCGACCGGTACGACGAGGTCGGCATGATCGATGACGCGGCGTTCGCGCGGGCGTGGGTGTCCACCCGGCATCAAGGACGCGGGCTCGCGCGTCGGGCGCTGGCCAACGAGCTGCGACAACGCGGCGTCGATGCCGAAGTCGCCGGGGTCGCGCTGGAAAGCGTGGACGACGAGGCGGAAGCAGCCACCGCGCGGGCGCTGGTCGATCGCAAGCTGCGCACGGTTCGGGGCGAGCCCGACGCGGTCTTCCGGAAGCTCGTCGGCATGCTGGCGCGGAAGGGGTACTCGGCGGGTGTCGCCATTCGCGCGGTGAAGGACGCATTAGCGGCGCGTGATGCGGAAGCGGCCGAATTCGTGGAGCAGATCGATCCCGATGCGATGGCAGACGAATAGACCGATACGGTTTTGTGACACGAATGCAATGCTGTGACGAAGCGCTCCCTCGAGGCGCTGACCAGAGCACTGTCCGCTGTGTCCGTATTGTCAACCATGGATGGCGCGGTTGCCGGAAAATGGGTACGTTGCTTCCCTGATTGCTTCAAGGAACACATTGTCCAATAGGGACGATGAGTTCTTTGTTCGACAGTACGGGGAGGAACGTTGAGTACCAACCAGCTTGCTCGCAGCCGCGGAATGCGTGCGGTCGCGCGTCTGGGCCTGGTCGTCGGCGCGATCGCCGCTGCCACGATCGCGGGCGCTTCGACCGCCTCCGCAGCGGTGTTGACCGTGCACACGGGCGGTGCCCTGACCCTCGACCCGCCGGACGGCGGCGGTGACAACCCCGGCAACGGTGGCGACAACCCCGGTAACGGTGGGGACAACCCCGGCGGAGGCGGCGGCCAGAACCCTGGCGGGGATGATGACAACCCCGGTGGCGGCGACAACCCGGGTGGGGGCGGTGACATTCCTGGCGGGGGTGGCGATCACCCTGGCGGTGGTGACATTCCTGGCGGGGGTGGCGACCACCCCGGTGGTGGCGGAGACAACCCTGGCGGGGGTGGCGACAACCCCGGTGGTGGTGGCGGCGAGAACCCCGGCGGTGGTGACGGCCCCGGCGAGACCCCTCCGGCCAACCCCGGCACCGGCGGCGGTGGCGGCAACAACAACGGCGGCGGTAACAACAACGGTGGCGGCGGCAAAAACGGCGGCAGCAACAACGGCGGCGGCAGTAACCGCAACAGCAACGTCGGTGGTGGCTCGGGCGGCTCGTCCAACAACGGCCCGGAGCTTGCGCGCACCGGTACGGACGTGGTGACCGTCGCCGGCGTCGGCGCGGCGATCGCGGCCGGCGGCGTCGGCCTCATCCTGGTCACCCGTCGTCGTCGGGAGGTCCAGGCCGAGGACTGATCCACCTCGCCGTGGCGGCCCGAGCGTCGTCACCACGGATCGTGCGTCATACGGACTGCCCGGTTGCTGATGCGGCCGGGCAGTCCGCTTAGGAGGCCCATCGGGAGCGGCCGTCTGCTTAGGGTCGGATCGGGGGAGGCCGTCTGCTTAGGGCGGATCGGGGGCGGCTGTCTGCTTAGGAGGCCTCTCGGGAGCGACCGGAGAAATGGTCGCAGCGTCGCGCGGGAGACAGGGTCGCTGTACGGCGCGGAAGTTGGTGCAAGGCGCGGGTAAGTCGCCAAGCGGCGTTCGCGAGAGCGAGGCCGACCATCTCGGACGTGCCGATTCCCGGTGCGCGGATTTCGTCCTCCGGTCCACCGGGAAAGCGTGTGGCGATGAACTGAAGTCAGGAGCGACAACCGCCTCCGGTGATCAAAGACGGTCATGGCATCAGCGAGGATGTCATTGCCGAGCGTTGATCTGTCGGGGCGTCGGTCCTGGCGACCGACTAGTAATATGATGCACCGTGACCGGCAATTCCCAGGATGTTTCGAGTGGATACGGGCCCTTTCGGCGAGGGGCCGATCCGGCTGCGCGGGAAACCGGTTCGGGTGGGGCGCAGTCCGCACCGGATCAGGATCCGACCCATGATGCCGATCGCACCGCGATCGTGCCGCCGCAGCCCGACGCGGCCGCCGTCATCCCCGTTCAGGGCAGCACCTCGACGCCCACCCACGTCGTCCCACCGGCAGGTGCCACTCCGCCGGTCGGCCCACCGGCAGGTGCCACTCCGCCGGTCGGCCCACCGGCAGGTGCCACTCCGCCGGTCGGCCCACCGGCAGGTGCCACTCCGCCGGTCGGCCCACCGGCAGGTGCCACTCCGCCGGTCGTCCCACCGGCAGGTGCCACTCCGCCGGTCGGCGCGCCGATCGGTGCCGCTTCGTCGGACCCGCAAGGCGGCGCGACATCGACCGGCGCCGGCGGCGGAGCACCGACCGGGACGGCCGCGCAGTTCAGCGGCGTGCCGGAGGCGCCCGCCGGCCAGACCGGCGGCGCCTCGGTGGCGGGCCAGGTGAGCGGGACACCGATGGCCCACGGCCCGGCCGCGCCCGCCGCGCAGCCGTCGACTCCATACCCCACCGCAGCGGCGTACGGCCCGTTCCACACTGATGCGGCCCACCATGAGTCCAGCAGCGGTCCGCAGCATCCCGGCTCCGGTGCGCCGGCCTATGGCGCGGCGCCGAGCTCGGGTGGCCCCTACACGTCGGACCCCAGCCACGGCGCCCCCTACGCGTCGGACCCCAGCTCGGGCGCCCCGCAGTGGACGGCGCCGCCGTCGGAGGAAGCGGTCGACGCCTATGGACTCCCGATCGCACCGTCTTCCGGCGGAGGACTCGATCAGTACGGCCTGGGCCCGTCGTCGGGCGCCCCACGCTTCGGCCCGGGAAGCCAAGGCGGCGCGGGAAGCCTAGGGGGCGCGGGAAGCCACGACGGCGCGGGAAGCCAAGACGGCCTGGGAAGCGCAGGAAGCCCGGCGAGCGGCGATCCGTTCGGTCCGGGCGTCGGAGGTGGCGCACCACGGTTCGGTCCGGGCGGCGACGAGGCGTACGGCCCTTCGTCCGGCGGCCCCGGCTACGGATCGGACGACCGCTTCGGCTTCGAGCCGGGGCCCCGGCCGGGCCCGCGCATCGAGCCCTCCCCGCCCAAGCAGCGCAACAAGCTGGTCTTCGGCATCCTGGCCGGACTCGCCGCCGGCTTGCTGATCTTCGGGGCGCCCGGCTTCTTCATCGGCCGGGAAACGGCCCCCAGCGCCTCGCCGGAGCCGGCCACACCGGCACCCTCGACGTCGGCCGCGCCGGCGTTCGGTGTCTACGAGCAGAGCCAGATCGAGCTCAACAAGGCCCGGCTGACCGATGCCCTGGCCCCGGCCGCGCAGGGCTGGCTGCCCTACCTCTCCAACTGTGAGAAGAACGGCGAGGTCGGCGGCCCGATCCTCAACAAGGGTGAGAAGACCCGGGTCCGCTGCCGGCTCGACGGCATGAGCATGATCTTCGTCGAGTTCGCGACCGTGACAGACCGGGACAAGGCGCGGGTCAAGACGCTCAGTCAGAACGTCGACGCCCGAACTCTCACTCCGGGGGTCGGCCCGGCGGGTGACAAGGCGACGCCGAGCGGCCGGACGTCGGGGAGCTACGTCGAGTACGCGTACACCGTCGAGGAGAACCGGGCGCGGCAGACGGTCGCGGGCATCTGGTGGGATGACACGAAGACGCCGGTGGCCGCGTACATGCTGGCGTTCTGGAAGTCGGGCGTCGGCGAGGACTGGGCTCCGATGCGGGACCTGTGGGGGCGGTACGCCTGAATTGCCCTGCACGTCCCTGAGCAGGGTATGTGCGTTTCTGTGCCGTACGTCCCATCCGCTGACGAATCATGAGTCCTTGACCGGACCGGCTTCCGCGACCTAGCCTCGCGTTACACAAGGTTTATCCGACCATCGCAAGCAACACGCACAACATAGATCGCATTACATTCCGGCATCAAATAATCCAGCCACTCGTCGACCGTGCGAGGGCTGGACGGTCTTACCCGCGGTCGGCCAGAGACGCGACACGAGCGTCGACGGTCAGTCGTGCCCTGCGAGCCTTGGTCGGCCGAACCCTGTGCACCGGCACGCGAGGGTCGCGCGCCGGGACGCCGACATCGGTAAGTGGGTTCGTAAGCCAAAGACGAGTCCGCCAAGAGCAGACCGCATAGACGAGATCGCAAGACAAAACGGGCAAGAGGCCGGCAACGCCAGCGAGCACGCCGGGACAACTAGACAAGTGCACAGTCGCGACGAAGCGGCCGGGCGGGCACCGACTGACACCACCGACGACCATCCGCCAGACCGCAGGCACCAGCTCCGGCCGCCGCAGTCCGGGGATGGCGCGCCGAGGGAAGACGGCCCGCCGGGTCCGGCCGGGGTGGGTCACGACCCGCCGCCGCGTCCCGGGCCCCCGCCCGCCGACTGTGCAGGGGAGCGCCGCCGCCCCCGCGGGTGGGCGGCGCTGGCGAAGGGAGACGCGGCGACATGACCGCCCTGGATTTTGTTCTGGTGGTGGCGATCGTCGTACTCGCCGCGTTCGTGGTGGGCGGCCTCTATCTGGGGTCACGCGCGCTGCGCCAGATCCAGACCAGCAAGGTCGACGCCAAGGACCGCGAGGATCAGGTCGAGCACGCCAAGGCAAAAGCTGCTTCGGTACGCGCGGAGGCCGCCGCCGCGAAGGCCGAGGCGAACGCCGCCCGCGCCGAGGCACGCAGAGTGCTCGAGACGGCTCACGGGGAGGCCGACACGATCCTCGAGCACGCACACCGCCAGGCCGAGACCGATGCCGAGCAGGCTCGCACGGCCGCCCGCCGCAGCGGGGAGCGCGAGGTGGCCCTGCTCAACGCGACCGCCAAGGAGCATGCCGCGGAGGTCGAGCGCCGCGCCGCGCGGATCGACGAGCGGGAACGCCAGCACGCCGACGAGGTCGAGCGCCTGGTCGAGCGGGAGCGCCGGCTCGCGGCGATGGACGCCGACCTGTCGGGGCGGGAGGCGGCGCTGTCGGTCCGGGAGGCCGAGCTGGCGGCCGCCGTCGAGGGGCAGCGCAAGGAGTTGGAGCGGGTGGCCGGCCTGAGCGCCGACGCGGCCCGGTCGGAGCTGATCGAGACGATCGAGGCGCAGGCCAAGCGGGAGGCCGCGATCCTGGTCCGGGACATCGAGGGCGAGGCGAAGCGGACGGCCGACACCCGGGCCCGGCACATCGTGGTGGATGCGATCCAGCGCATCGCCAGCGAGCAGACCGCGGAGAGCGTGGTCAGCGTTCTGCACCTGCCCAGCGATGAGATGAAGGGCCGGATCATCGGCCGCGAGGGGCGCAACATCCGGGCGTTCGAGTCGACCACCGGCGTCAACCTGATCATCGACGACACCCCGGAGGCGGTGCTGCTCTCCTGCTTCGACCCGGTACGCCGCGAGGTCGGCCGCCTCACCCTGGAGAAGCTGGTGCTGGACGGCCGCATCCACCCGCACCGCATCGAGGAGGTCTTCGAGTCCGCCAAGGGCGAGGTGGACCAGCTGTGCGAGCGGGCCGCCGAGGACGCCCTGGTCGACGTCGGCATCACCGACATCCACCCGGAGCTGGCCACCCTGGTGGGCCGGTTGAGGTACCGCACCAGCTACGGCCAGAACGTGCTGAAGCATCTGGTGGAGACCGCGCACATCGCCGGCATCATGGCCGCCGAGCTGGGCCTGGACGTGCGGACCATGAAGCGGGCCGCGTTCCTGCACGACATCGGCAAGGCGCTCACCCACGAGGTGGAGGGCAGCCACGCCCTGATCGGCGCCGATCTGGCCCGCAAGTACGGCGAGTCGGAGGACGTGGTGCACGCGATCGAGGCGCATCACAACGAGGTGCCGCCGCAGACCATCGAGGCGGTGCTGACTCAGGCCGCGGACGCGTGTTCCGGTGGGCGGCCGGGCGCGCGGCGGGAGAGTCTCGAGGCGTACGTGAAGCGTCTGGAGCGGATCGAGGAGATCGCCGCCGGCAAGGTGGGGGTGGAGAAGGTCTTCGCGATGCAGGCCGGCCGCGAGATCCGGGTCATGGTTCGCCCGGATGACATCGATGACATCGGTGCCGCCGTGCTCGCCCGGGACGTCGCGAAGCAGATCGAGGAGGAGCTGACCTATCCGGGTCAGATCCGCGTCACGGTCGTCCGCGAGTCCCGGGTCACCGAGCTGGCCCGCTAGGCCCCGTCCGGCAGACGCCGGGCAAGCCGGCAGACGCCGGGCAAGCCGGCAGACGCCGGGCAAGCCGGCTGGCGCTCGGCACGACCTAGGCGAGCCCGCCGCCGACCCCGGCGCCGATGGCGGCGGGAGGCTCGGCGTCGACCGGCAGGTTGCGGGTCTTGCTGCCGCGGGCGAGCCGGCGCTGCACGTAGCCGGCGAGCTTGGACAGCCCGTAGTTGATCAGGATGTAGATCGTTCCGACGACGACGTACATCTGGATCTGGTTGTCCAGGATCTGCACGACCTGCGTGGTGATCCGGAGGATCTCCTCGTACCCGATGATGAAGCCCAGCGACGTGTCCTTGAGCACCACCACGAGCTGGCTGATCAGCGCCGGCAGCATGATCCGGAAGGCCTGCGGCAGCAGGATCATCCGGATGGTCTGCGCGCTGCTCAGGCCGACCGCCTCGGCCGCCTCGCGCTGGCCGACGGGCAGGCCCTCCATGCCGGAGCGCAGGATCTCGGCGATCACCACGGAGTTGTAGAGGACCAGGCCGAGGACCAGGTACCAGATCAGGTCGCCGAGCTCGACGCCGAGCGACGGCAGGCCGAGCCAGACGAAGACGACCGTGATGACCACGGGCAGGCCACGGAACACCTCGACGAAGATCCGGCTGATCGCGTCGAGCGCGACCATGATCACGCGCAGCAGGATCGCCACCGGGGCGGGGAAGCCCACCCACTTGCGGTGGCTGGCGGACTTGAGCCAGATCCGCGCGATGGACAGCAGTGTGCCGACGATCAGCGAGGCGACCACGGCCAGCACCGCGGCGATCAGGGTGGCCTTGAAGCCGTCCCCGATCCGGGTCCACAGCGCGCTGAAGTCGTCGTCGGACGGGTCGATCAGCGGCGCCCAGACGTCCATGTCGAACTCGCCGCGCGCGTCCAGCGGCTTGTAGACGAAGAAGTAGACACCGACCAGGACCAGCAGGCCGACGACGATGCTGCTGATGATCGTGACGCGACGGGCGCGGGGCCCGGGCGCGTCGTAGAGCGTGGTCTGCTGGCTCATCGGGCCACCGCCCGGCGCTTCTCGATGCGGTCGAGCAGGATGCCGAGGGGCACGGTCATGATGAGGAAGCCGATCGAGATGCCGATCATCACCGGGATGGTCGGTTCGCCGCGGACCGTGATCAGCGCGTACCCGCTGTTGGAGAGGTCTCCCACCACACCGAAGAAGCCGGCGAGCGCGGAGTTCTTGATCATCGCGATGATCACGCTGCCGAGCGGCACGATGGCCGCCTTCCACGCCTGGGGGAGGACCACGAAGCGGAGGTTCTGACCGAAGGTCAGGCCGATCGCGCGGGCCGCCTCGGCCTGGCCGGTGGGCACCGCGTTGATGCCGGCGCGCAGTGCCTCGCAGACGAACGCGCCGGTGTAGAGGCTGAGCGCGATGATCGCGAAGCGGAAGTACGGCAGGTCGATGCTCAACCGGGTGAAGATCTGCTCGAGCCCGGGGATGCGCAGGAAGTTGGCATTGGAGCCGAGCGCCGGGAGCGCGAACGCCGAGAAGAAGAAGACGATGGTCAGCGGGACGTTACGGAACACCGTGACGTACCCGGTGCCGATCGCGCGCAGCGGCGGCACCGGGGAGATCCGGAAGACCGCGATCACGGCGCCGATGACCAGCGCCCCGATCGCGGCGAGAATGCAGAGTTGCAAGGTGAGCCAGAACCCACCGGCGAAGACGTCGAAGTTGTCGATCACGGCGCCCATGTCGCCACCACCAAGCTCTGGCTCACCCTGGTCCTCAGCTACTCAGCTTCAGCTACGGTCGATCGTCGGGATCTTGAGCTCCGACGTGTCGTTCTTGCCGGCGGTGTCGTCCCAGGCCTTCTTGTAGGCACCGTCCTGGAACGCCTTCTCCAGCGTGTCGTTGATGAAGGTCTTGAAGGCGGCGTCGCCCTTCTTCAGGCCGATGCCGTACGGCTCCTCGGTGAAGGTCTGGCCGGCCAGCTTGAAGGCGCCCTCGTTGGTGGCGACGAAGCCGGCCAGGATCACGTTGTCGGTGGTGACCGCGTCGACCTGACCACCCTTCAGCGCGTCCACGCACTTCTGGTAGATGTCGAAGAGCACCAGCTGCTTGGTCTTGTCACCGAGGTACTTCTCGATGTTGGTGGCCGGGGTGGAGTTGGTCACCGAGCAGACCTTCTTGGTGCCGTCCTTGAAGGAGTCCGGCCCGGTGATGGAGGCGTCGTCCGCCTTCACCAGGATCGACTGGCCGGCGATGTAGTACGGCCCGGCGAAGTCGATGACGGCCTTGCGCTTGTCGTTGATCGTGTACGTCGCGACCACGATGTCGACCTTGTCCTGCTGGAGGACCTGCTCGCGGACCGTCGACGGGGTTTCCTGGTACTCGATCTTGTCCTCGGGGATGTCCAGCGCCTTGGCGACCAGCTTGGCGATCTCGACGTCGAAGCCCTCGGGCTTGCCGCTGAGGCCCTTGAGGCCGAAGCCCGGCTGGTCGAACTTGGTGCCCACCCGGATCTTCTGAGCCTTGTTCAGCTTCTCCATCGTCGACCCGGCGGCGAAGCTGGCGTTGCCGGAGCTGCCACCCTCGCTGTCGTCGCCGCCACAGGCGGTCACGGTCAGCGCCAGGGCCAGGGCCCCGATCGCGGCCGCAATACGGGTAGTGCGCATCATTACGCTCCTCGGTGGTGATGCAGTGAGCCTTTTGAGGGCTCCTTGATGGACACTCAGTGCGTCAAGATCTTGGAGAGGAAGTCCTTCGCCCGTTCCGATTTCGGGTTGGCGAAGAACTCCGACGGCGCCGCTTCCTCGACCAGCTGACCGTCGGCCATGAACACCACGCGGTTGGCGGCGTGCCGGGCGAAGCCCATCTCGTGGGTCACCACCACCATCGTCATGCCGTCCTTGGCGAGCGAGGTCATCACGTCCAGCACCTCGCCGACCATTTCCGGGTCGAGGGCGCTGGTGGGCTCGTCGAAGAGCAGGGCCTTGGGCTGCATGGCCAGCGCGCGGGCGATCGCGACGCGCTGCTGCTGGCCGCCGGAGAGCTGGGCCGGGTACTTCTCGGCCTGGCTGGCGATGCCGACCCGGTCGAGCAGGCCCATCGCGCGGTCCCTGACGACCGAGGGCTTCTCCCGGCGCACCTTCAGCGGGCCGAGCATGACGTTCTGCAGGATGGTCTTGTGCGCGAAGAGGTTGAACGACTGGAACACCATGCCGACCTCGCTGCGCAGCTTCGCCAGGCCCTTGCCCTCGGCCGGCAGCTCCTGCCCGTCGAAGACGATGGTGCCCGAGTTGATCGGCTCGAGCCGGTTGATCGCCCGGCACAGCGTCGACTTGCCGGAGCCGGACGGTCCGATCACGACGACGACCTCGCCGCGGGCGACGGACAGGTCCACGTCCTGGAGCACGTGCAGGGGCCCGAACCACTTGTTGACCTTGTCAAGGACGATGAGAGCCTTGTCGTCAGCCACGTGCGGACACCGTCCTGTTCGTCGGTTCACTCGGATGGGGCCACTCTAGGGGGGCTGGTGTATCGGTTAGCGCCGAGAATGGTCACGGAGCGGTAACACAGGGAGATGCAGGTCGGGAGTGTTGTCCACGATGAGCGGTATGGCGGACGTTGACCCGGTGGGTGGCATCTGGAACTGGGCCGTTGCCGGTCGGATCGATGAGGCTTCGGTCCGATCTGCGATCTCCGATGTCTTAGAGCGCCCCGTGACCGGGATGTCCGAGGACGCTGAGGATTCTGCCGTGCTGGTGGACGTCTACCACGTCGGTGGCGAGTTCCCGACAATGATCGACCTTTACCTCGTCCCGTCCGTTGATCATGAGATCACCGTCGCGAGCGCCGTCGCGGTCGAGCTCGGTGCCGCGGTCCTGCTTCCCGACGACTCGCTCAACCCCACGCGGTACGTGCTGAGCGAGCCGGACGGGACCTGGCGGACCGTGCATGTCGACGAGATCGAGACCGACGAGGGCACCGAGCGCCGGCACCTGCGTCCCTGCACCGGCGCCGACCCCGCCTGTGCGGTGGGCCCGGAGCGCAACGCGGCGTGACAGGGCTACCCTTTTCACTGCTATGACGAGTGACCAACGAACCTACGACGTGCGCACGTACGGCTGTCAGATGAACGTGCACGACAGCGAACGCATCTCCGGGCTGATGGAGGATGCGGGGTACGTGCGTGCCGCCGACGCGGACGCGGCCGACGTGGTCGTGTTCAACACCTGCGCCGTCCGGGAGAACGCGGACAACCGCCTCTACGGCAACCTCGGCCACCTGCGGCCGACGAAGCTGAAGAACCCGGACATGCAGATCGCCGTCGGCGGATGCCTCGCGCAGAAGGACCGCGGCGACATCGTCAAGAAGGCGCCGTGGGTCGACGTGGTCTTCGGCACCCACAACATCGGCTCGCTGCCCGCCCTGCTCGAGCGCGCCCGGCACAACGCCGCCGCCGAGGTGGAGATCCTCGAGTCGCTGGAGGTGTTCCCCTCCACGCTGCCGACGCGCCGCGAGTCCACGTACGCGGGATGGGTCTCGATCTCGGTCGGCTGCAACAACACCTGCACGTTCTGCATCGTCCCGGCGCTGCGCGGCAAGGAGAAGGACCGCCGGCCGGGCGAGATCCTCGCCGAGGTGGAGGCGCTCACCTCCGAGGGCGTGCTCGAGGTCACTCTGCTCGGGCAGAACGTCAACTCGTACGGCGCCGAGTTCGGCGACCGGCTCGCGTTCGGCAAGCTGCTGCGCGCGTGCGGCGAGGTCGACGGCCTGGAGCGGGTGCGGTTCACCAGCCCGCACCCGAAGGACTTCACCGACGACGTGATCGCCGCGATGGCCGAGACGCCGAACGTCTGCCCGTCGCTGCACATGCCGCTGCAGTCCGGCTCCGACGCGGTGCTCAAGGCCATGCGCCGCAGCTACCGCCGGGAGAAGTACCTGGGCATCATCGACAAGGTGCGCGCCGCGATGCCGGACGCCGCGATCACCACCGACATCATCGTCGGGTTCCCGGGCGAGACGGAGGCCGACTTCGAGCAGACGCTCGAGGTGGTGCGCGCGGCGCGGTTCTCCACCGCGTTCACCTTCCAGTACTCGATCCGTCCCGGCACCCCCGCCGCGACCATGCCGGACCAGGTGCCCAAAGCGGTCGTGCAGGAACGGTACGAGCGGCTGATCGCCACGCTCGAGGACATCACCTGGGCGGAGAACAAGAAGCAGGTCGGGCGTACGGTCGAAGTGCTGGTCGCGGTGGGTGAGGGTCGCAAGGACGAGCGTACGGGCCGGCTGAGCGGCCGGGCCCGCGACGGCCGTCTCGTGCACTTCGCCACCGGCGGCCTGGCCCCGCGTCCGGGCGACATCGTCGAGACCGTGATCACCTACGCCGCCCCGCACCACCTGAACGCCGACGGCGACCCGGTCAGCCACCGCCGCACCCGCGCGGGTGACGCCTGGGAAGCCGGCCGCACCCCGCGGATGCCCGGCGTCAACCTGGGCCTTCCCACGATCGGCGCGCCCGCACCGCTGGCGGCGACCACAGGCGGCTGCGCGGTCACGTAGGGAAGGTGACGCCGGTGCGTTCGGCCCGCTCGGTGCCCCAGTCGTAGAGCGCCTGCAGCACCGGGGCGAGACTGCGCCCTCGTCGGTGAAGCAAGAAGCGGCCCGGACCATTTACGGTCCGGGCCACTGATGACGTGCAGGTGCTGTGCACGTACTCCAGAACGGTTTTGATCTTAGGAAGCCTGCTCCGCCAAGGCCAGGAACTGACGCTTGGATTCGAGCGCCTGCTGGGCCTCCTTGATCCGCTTCTTGTCGCCGGCCGCCTCCGCGCGGGCGAGACGCTGCTCGGCCTCCGCGACCTGCTCGCGCATCTGCTGGAGCAGCGGGTTGTCCTGCGGCGCCGTCTTGCGCCAGGCCGAGTCCATGGCCACCCGGATGCGTTCCTCCGCGGCCCGCCAGCGGCGATCCAGACCGGCCTGCGACTCGCGCGGCACCCGGCCGGCGTCGTGCCAGGAGGCCTGCGCGTCACGCATCTTGTTCTGTGCCGCGCGCGGGTCGGCGTCGACGTCCAGCGCCTCGACCTCGGCGAGGATCGCCTGTTTGCGTTCCAGGTTGCCCTTGAACTCGGCGTCGCGGGCGGAGAAGACCTCGCTGCGGCGGGTGAAGAAGGCGTCCTGCGCGGCCCGGAAGCGTTCCCAGAGGCGCTGCTCGGCCTCCTTCGCGGCGCGCGGCGCGGCCTTCCACTCGGTCATCAGTTCCTTGAGCCGGTTGGCGGTCGGCGCCCACTCGGACGACTCGGACAGCGCCTCCGCCTCGGCGACCAGTTCCTCCTTGGCGGTCTGCGCCTGCTTGCGCTGGCCGTCGAGGGTGGCGAAGTGGGCGCCGCGGCGGCGGGTGAAGCCGTCCCGGGCGGTCGCGAAACGCTTCCACAGCTCGCCGTCGGTCTTCTTGTCGACGCCGCGGATCGTCTTCCACTCGTCGAGGATTTCCTTGAGCCGGTCGCCGGCCGTCTTCCAGCCGGTGGACTCGGCGGCGATCTTCTCCGCCTCCTCGACCAGCGAGGTCTTGCGGGCGATCGCCTCGCCGCGGGCCGCCTCACGGGCCACGCGCGCCTCGCCGGCTTTTTCGTCGGCGAGGGTGGACAGCCGTTCGAGCCGGGCGGCGAGCCCGTCGATGTCGCCGACGACGTGTGCCTCGTCGAGCTGGGTGCGCAGCCGCTTGACGCTGGTCAGGGAGTGGGCGGCGTCGGCCGCGCCGGACTTGAGCCGGGCCTCGATCAGGTCGACCTCGGTGACCAGATCGGCGAACCGGCGGGCGAAGTGGGCCAGACCCTCCTCGGGAGTGCCCGCCTGCCATGAGCCGACCACCCGGTCGCCCTCGGCGGTCTTGACGTAGACGGTGCCGTCGGCATCGACTCGCCCGAAGGTTGTCCAGTCGTTCATCAGCTCATCCTCGTTCTTCCCGGCAGCCGTGAGCCTCCTCGCTCCGACCACCGCCACAGCGCAGTCAAGAATGCCGTACCTCACTTGACATTCTTTCTCGCGCATTGTCACAGGTCCAACCCGGTTACGACCAAGTGCCCGCCGATGACCGTGACCATACGGTGTCCTACCGTTGCTCCGTGCCGAACCACCCCCATCCCCGGGTGATGGCCGTCGTCGGGCCGACCGCCGCCGGCAAGTCGGCCCTGAGCATCGCTCTCGCACACGCCCTGAGCGGGGAGATCGTCAACGCGGACTCGATGCAGTTGTACCGCGGCATGGACATCGGCACCGCGAAGTTGAGCGTCGAGGAACGCGAGGGCGTCCCGCATCACGTGCTGGACATCTGGGACGTCCGGGACGCGGCGAGCGTGGCCGAATATCAGAAACTGGCACGCGCGGCGGTCGACGACATCGCCGCCCGGGGCAAGGTGCCGCTGCTCGTCGGAGGATCAGGCCTTTATGTACGCTCGGTGCTGGAGGACTTCGCGTTCCCCGGCACCGATCCGGTGATCCGGGCCCGCCTCGAGGATGAATTGTCCCGAGGCGTCCCGTTGTTCGACCGGCTCCGGGAACTCGACCCCGTGGCCGCCGCCAAGATTCTTCCCTCTAATGGGCGGCGCGTCGTACGGGCGCTCGAGGTGATCGAGTTGACCGGGCTTCCGTTCACCGCCTCGCTGCCGTCCCCGACACCGGTGTATCCCCACGTGCAGCTCGGCGTTGATCGCGACAATCTGGACATTCGGGTGGACCGCCGGGTCGATCTCATGTGGGAGGCGGGCCTGGTGGCCGAGGTGGCGTCCCTGGACGGACTCCGCGAGGGCCGCACGGCCGGACGCGCGCTCGGATACCAGCAGGCACTGGCCCAGCTCGACGGCGAACTCACCGAGGACGAAGCGCGCGAGGCGACCAAAACGGCCACCCGGCGGTTCGTACGCAGGCAACGATCGTGGTTCCGCCGTGACCCGCGCATTCACTGGTTGGACGGCGCGTCGGAAACGTTGTTGGCGGACGCGCTGGCAGTTGCGCAATGATGGTGCCCGTGTTGTTCACCAAGGGTCACGGCACCGGCAACGACTTCGTGATCCTGCCGGATCCGGACGGCGCTCTCGACCTCACCGACGACCTGGTTCGCCGGTTGTGCGACCGCCGGTTCGGCATCGGCGCCGACGGCGTGCTGCGCGTCGTCCGCACCGCCAAACACCCCGACGCCGCCGATCACGCCGCCGACGCCGAGTGGTTCATGGACTACCGCAACGCCGACGGCTCGATCGCCGAGATGTGCGGCAACGGCGTCCGCGTCTTCACCCGCTACCTGCTGCACCACGGGCTCGCCGAGGTGTCGGCCGGCGGCCTGCCGATCGCGACGCGAGCCGGGGTGGTGCGCGCGGTGGTCCGGGGCGACCTGATCTCCGTGCACATGACAACCCCTCGGGTGTACGCGGCGAGCACGGCGACCACCGGTGGCTTCACGATGCCCGGGGTGGCCGTGGACTGCGGCAACCCACACCTGGTCTGCTCGCTGTCGGCCCCGCTCGACGCCCTCGACCTGACCGTGGCGCCGGAGCACGACGAGGCGCTGTTCCCGCACGGTGTGAACGTCGAGTTCGTCAACCCGGTCGGCGACCTGCACGTCCGGATGCGGGTCCACGAGCGCGGCTCCGGCGAGACCCTGTCCTGCGGCTCCGGCGCCCTGGCGGTCGGGGCGGTGACCCTGCGCGACGCGGGCCTGTCCGCCGGCGTCGCCACCGTCGACGTGGCCGGCGGCACGCTCACCGTGACCGCCACCGAGTCGGGGGAGTGGTGGCTCGCGGGACCGGCGGTGCTCGTGGCGACGGGAGAGGTAACCCTCTGATGCACCGCGTCGCGCATCGTGGCTACTCCGCGGTGGCGCCCGAGAACACGCTGCCCGCCCTGGCCGCGGCGGTGCACGGCGGCGCCACCCACATCGAGTTCGACGTGCGTACCACCGCCGACGGCGTGCCCGTGGTGATCCACGACCGGACGGTCGACCGGACCACCGACGGTTCCGGCTACGTCTGGGACCTGACCCTCGCCGAGATCCGCGCCCTGGACGCCGGCTCCTGGTTCTCCCCGGCCTTCCGCGGCGCGCGGGTGCCGCTGCTCGCCGAGGTGATCGACCTGCTCGCCACGTCGCCCGGCGTCGAGCTCCTGCTGGAGATCAAGCCGCCCGCCTCCGCCGAGGAGGTCGAGCGGATCGTCGAGATGCTGGGTGACCTGGCCGGCCGCACCATCCTGCAGAGCTTCGACCCGGAGGTCGTCCGGCTGGCCCGGGACGTCGCCCCGAGAGTGCGGCGCGGCCTGCTGCGGCTGCGGTTCGAGGCGGACACGGTCCCGCTCGCGGCCTCGCTCGGCGTCGTGTGCTGCAACCCGTCCGTCAAGGACGTCCTCGGCGATCCGGCGACGGTGGCGTCGCTGGTCGCGCAGGGCATCGACGTGATGCCCTGGACGGCCAACGACATCACCGAGTGGACGGCCCTGGCCGAGGCCGGCGTGGCCGGTCTGATCACCGACCACACCGGCGAGTTGACCGGCTGGGCCGCCCGCTAGAAGGTCTCTTCGGGAGCCTCGTCGACCTCCACCGCGGCGGCGTTGGCCGGAGCCGGAGCGCCCTTGACCACCGCGCGGATCGCGGCCGCCACCGCCGGGGTCACCCGCGGGTCGAAGACGCTCGGGACGATCACCGTCGGGTTCAGCTTGTCCTCGCCCACCACGTCGGCGATCGCCCGGGCCGCGGCCAGCGCCATCTCCTCGGTGAACTCGGAGGCGGCGGCGTCCAGCATGCCGCGGAACACGCCCGGGAAGGCGAGCACGTTGTTGATCTGGTTGGGCTGGTCGGAGCGGCCGGTGGCGACCACCGCGGCGTGCTGCCGGGCCTCCCGCGGATCCACCTCCGGGTCGGGGTTGGCCAGCGCGAACACGATCGACTTGTCCGCCATCCGGGCGATGTCGTCGCCGGTCAGCAGGTTCGGGGCGGAGACGCCGATGAAGACGTCCGCGCCCACGATGGCGCCGGCCAGGTCACCCGAGTAGTTGTCCTTGTTGGTGTTGTCGGCCAGCCACTGCCACGTCTCGTTCAGGTCCGCCATGCCGCGGTGCAGGGCGCCCTTCCGGTCGTACGCGATGATGTCGCCCACGCCCTGACGCAGCAGCAGCTTCATGATCGCCGTGCCCGCCGCGCCCGAGCCGGACACCACCACCTTGACGTCGGCCATGTTCTTGCCGACCACCCGCAGCGCGTTGGTCAGCGCCGCCAGCACACAGATCGCGGTGCCGTGCTGGTCGTCGTGGAACACCGGGATGTCCAGCAGCTCACGCAGCCGGGCCTCGATCTCGAAGCACCGCGGCGCCGCGATGTCCTCCAGGTTGATCCCGCCGTACGCGGGTGCGATCGCCCGGACGATGTTGACGATCTCGTCGGTGTCCTGCGTGTCCAGCACCACCGGCCACGCGTCCACCCCGCCGAACCGCTTGAACAGCGCGGCCTTGCCCTCCATCACCGGCATCGCCGCGGCCGGGCCGATGTTGCCCAGCCCGAGCACCGCCGACCCGTCGCTGACGACGGCGACCGTGTTGCGCTTGATGGTCAGGCGGCGCGCGTCCGCCGGGTTCTCCGCGATGGCCATGCACACCCGCGCGACACCAGGCGTGTACGCCCGGCTCAGCTCGTCCCGGTTGCGCAGCGCGACCTTCGAGCTCACCTCGATCTTGCCACCCAGGTGCAGCAGGAAGGTCCGGTCGGACACCTTCCGGACGTCCACCCCGTCCTGCTCCTCCAGCTGTTTCACGACCTGATCGGCGTGGCCGGAGTCGGCGGTGTCACAGGTGAGGTCGACGAGAACGCGCGTGGTGTCGGAGTCCACCACGTCGAGTGCCGTCACGATCGCGCCGGCCTCGCCGACGCAGGTGGTGAGTCGGCCGATCGACGACGCGTCGGCCGTCACCGCGATCCGGATCGTGATCGAGAATCCTGCGCTGGGCAGGCGGGTGGTCACCACGGTGGTCCCTCCGTCGTTGGCGGGTGTGTCACCGCATTCTTGCGCGTCAGGAATAGGAACTTCCAATTCGGTGGTTACTGATGCGTCAGGCACTGTCATTACAACTTCCGGACCGGTTATGTGGATGCGCTCGGTGCGCGGGTCTGCCACGATCGGTGCCGAGGAGGTCACACTTTTGCAGACTCAATTCTCTGAACCCGACGTCACCACCGGTGATCTTGAGCTGGAGGAGCGCCACTCGCTGCGGCGGGTCGCCGGACTCTCGACCGAGCTCACCGACATCACCGAGGTCGAGTACCGGCAGCTCAGGCTGGAGCGGGTCGTCCTGGTCGGCGTGTGGACCGAGGGCGGCGTCACCGACGCGGAGAATTCGCTGGCCGAACTCGCCCTCCTCGCCGAGACCGCCGGATCGCAGGTCCTCGAGGGCCTCATCCAGCGCCGCGGGCGGCCCGACCCGGCCACCTTCATCGGCCGCGGCAAGGTCGACGAACTGCGCGACGTGGTGCTCTCCACCGGCGCCGACACGATCATCTGCGACGGCGAGCTGTCTCCGTCCCAGCTGCGCAACCTGGAACAGAAGACCAAGGTCAAGGTCGTCGACCGGACCGCGCTGATCCTGGACATCTTCGCCCAGCACGCCAAGAGCAAAGAGGGCAAGGCGCAGGTCGAGCTGGCCCAGCTGCAATACCTCCTGCCGCGGCTGCGCGGCTGGGGTGAGTCGCTGTCCCGTCAGTCCGGCGGCTCCGGGCGCGGTGGCGGCGCGGGCGGCGGGGTCGGCCTGCGCGGTCCCGGTGAGACCAAGCTCGAGACCGACCGCCGCCGGATCAACACCCGCATCGCCAAACTGCGCAGAGAGATCAAGGCGATGCGTACGGTGCGGCAGACGAAGCGTTCCCGCCGCACCCGCAACGGCGTGCCCGCCGTGGCCATCGCCGGCTACACCAACGCCGGCAAGTCCAGCCTGCTCAACCAGCTGACCCAGGCCGGCGTTCTGGTGGAGGACGCGCTGTTCGCCACGCTCGACCCGACCACCCGGCGGGCCGCCGCCGAGGACGGCCGCGTCTACACCCTGTCCGACACGGTCGGCTTCGTCCGGCACCTGCCGCACCACATCGTCGAGGCGTTCCGCTCGACGCTGGAGGAGGTGGCGTACGCCGACGTGGTCCTGCACGTGGTCGACGGCGCGCATCCCGACCCCGAGGGCCAGGTCAGCGCGGTCCGCGAGGTGCTCCTCGAGGTCGGCGCGGAGAAGCTCCCCGAGCTGCTGGTCATCAACAAGACCGACGCGGCCGACGAGGAGACCCTGCTGCGCCTCAAGCGCACCTGGCCGGAGGCCGTCTTCGTGTCGGCGCGGTCCGGCTCGGGCATCGAGGAGCTCCGCAAGGCGATCGAGGCGAACCTGCCCCGACCGGCGCTCGAGCTGACCGTGCTGCTGCCGTACGACCGAGGTGACCTGGTCGCCCGGATCCACCGCACCGGCCAGGTCCTCACCACCCGTCACGCGGAGGACGGCACGGAGTTCCGGGTCCGCGTCGATGAACAACTCGGCGCGGAATTGTCCGCGTTCACGTTGTGATCGATGGCGCGCATCGGACGCCTGAGCTGTGGTGATCCACGCGTAACACAGGCACGGGACGCCGCATGCGACACTGATCGGATGCGGCGTCTCGTGGTGTCGGTTCTCTGTGCCTCCGGGCTCATCATGACCGGCGCCGGCACCGCCTTCGCGGAGGAGGCCCCTGGGGGCGCCGCGCAGGCACCGGCCGGCAAGAAGGTGTGCAAGGTCACCGATGAAAAGCTCGAAGGTCTGTCGGGCATCGTGGCGACCGACGACGGCTTCGTCGTCGTCAACGACAGCAACCCGCTGAGCAGCCGGAAGCGTGTCTTCTTCCTGGACGCCAAGTGCAAGATCACGGACGACGTCCCGTACAGCGGCAAGGGCCCGCTGGACACCGAGGACATGGCCCTGTCGCCGGACAGCAAGACGCTGTGGATCGCCGACATTGGCGACAACGACAAGAAGCGCGAGACCGTCGGCCTGTGGGTGATGCCGGCCACCGGCAAGTCCGAGCCCGATCTGTACCGCCTGAAGTACCCCGACGGCGCCCATGACGCCGAGGCGCTGCTGCTCAACGGCGACGGCACCCCGATCATCGTGACCAAAGAGGTCGGCAAGGCCGCCGGCGTCTACGTGCCGGCCGCCAAGCTCAAGAAGAACACCGACGACGGCGTCCCGCTCAAGCGCGTCGGCGAGGTGCCGGTGCCGCCGAGCAACACGGCCGGCAACAACGTCGCGCGGCTGGGCAGGGGGACCATCGTCGGCGGCGCGGTCTCGACCGGCGCGACCAAGGCGGTCCTGCGGACGTACACCGACGCCCTGGAATGGACCGTCACCAACGGCGACGTGGTCGGCGCGCTGAAGGGCAAGCCCCGGGTTACCCCGCTGCCGAACGAGCCGTGGGGCGAGGCGATCGCCTACAGCCCCGACGGCAAGTTCTTCTACACGGTCAACGACATGGAGAACTCACCGGTCGAGGGCGCCGCCAACAACATCCTGCGCTACACCCCCGCCACCGGCGAGGCGCCGGTGGTGAAGAACGCCGCGGGCGCCGAGACCGACAAGAAGACCGGCCCGTCCTGGTTCCAGAGCCTGGACCTGAACGACATCACCTACCTGGTCGGCGGCGTCGGCGTGCTCGGCCTGATCCTGGTCGGCGTCGGCATCTTCGGCATCCGCCGGCACCGCAGGAACGCCCCGCCCGAGCCGGCCGTGCTGAAGAAGAAGTCCGGCCCCGACGACGGGCCCGTGCCGGCCGACGCCGCGACCGAGCTGCTGGCGGTCGGCGGCGCGGCCTCCGGGCCTGGCGTCTACGGCGCCGGTGGAGCCGCCCGCGGCGGCGGCGGTCCTGGTGGAGGCGGCCCTGGCGGTCCTGGCGTGTACGGCGGTAAGCCCGCGGCCGGTGGACCCGGTGTCTACGGCGGTGGCCGGCCGTCCGCCGGTGCGGGCGCTGGTCGTCCCGCTGCCGCCGGTCGTCCTGTCGCCGGTGCCGCTGCCGGTCGCCCTCCCGCGGGTGGCGGTCAGCGACCTCCGGCCGGTGCTGGCCCGCGGCCTCCGGCTGCTGGTGGGCGTCCGCCCGTGGTCAACGGGCGGCCCGGCGGGGGTCGACCTGCTGCTGGTGGCGCTCCGCAAGGTGGTCGCCCGGTCTCGGGTGGTGCTCCTGGTGTGCGTCCCGCTTCGGGTGGCGCGCCCGGTGGTCGTCCGGTTCCCGGCGGTGCTCCTGGTGGTCGCCCGGCTGCGGGTGGTGCTCCTGGTGGCCGTCCCGCTTCCGGTGGTGCTCCTGGTGGGCGTCCGGCTTCGGGTGGTGCTCCTGCTCCTGGTGGGCGTCCCGCTTCGGGTGGTGCACCGCAAGGTGGCCGGCCGGCGCAGGGTGGCGGGCGTCCTCCCCAGGGTGGCGGACGTCCTCCCCAGGGTGGTCAGCCGCGTCCTCCGCAAGGTGGTCAGCCTCGCCCCGCCCAAGGCGGTCAGCCTCGGCCACCGCAAGGCGGCCAGCCCCGCCCGCCGCGTCCCCCGCAGGGTGGTCAGCCTCGCCCGCCGCAGGGTGGTGGCCGTCCCCCGCAAGGTGGTCAGCCCCGCCCGCCGCAGGCCAACGGCCGCCCCACCGGTGGTGGCAGTGGCGTCTACGGCGGTGGCGCGCCGCCGTCCGGTGGCCGCTCCCGCGACGTGGACGACGACCAGAACTACGGCCGCACCTACGGCCGCTGATTCCGCCCCTATCTCGAACGGTCGGCCCCGCATCAGGGGTCGACCGTTTCATTGTGGGGTCAGTTCTCCCAGCCGCATCGGACCGCGAGTCCGTGCCGAAGAAGTTGATCTTGAGCCGGTCGCGGCCCCCGCCGCCACCCCCACCCCTGATGGGTGGGCGTGACGGTAGCGCGCGAATATGACGTTCCGAAGCGTTGTCCACAGGCGCCATGCGCTGTCCACAGGCCCCAGCGCCGTCGCCTCGTCCACCGGCCGCATAGCTTGTCGCCTCGTCCACCGGCCGCGAAGCTGTCGCCTCGTCCACCGGCCGCGAAGCCGTCGCCTCGTCCGGGCCGAGCAGTCGTGCACGCCGAAGCCCGAACGAGCACGCCCGATCGGAGATCCGCGTGTCGGCCGACGCCGGCCCGCACCGGCGGCCTCAGATGCGGCGCAGCACCGCGACAACCCGCCCCATGATCGTGGCGTCGTCGCCGGGGATCGGGTCGAAGGCCTGGTTGGCCGGCATCAGCCAGACATGCCCGTCCCGCTCGCGGTAGGACTTGACCGTCGCCTCGCCCTCGATCATCGCGGCCACGATGTCGCCGGACGTGGCCGTCGGCTGCTGGCGGACCACGACCCAGTCGCCGTTGCAGATCGCGGCGTCGATCATCGAGTCACCCTTGACCTCGAGCATGAAGACGTCGCCCTCGCCGACCAGCTCGCGTGGCAGCGGGAAGAAGTCCTCCACCGCCTGCTCGGCGAGGATCGGCCCGCCGGCGGCGATCCGGCCGACCAGGGGCACGTAGGCCGGTGTCGGCCGGGCCTGGCGCAGCGTCTCGTCGTCGACCAGGTCGCTGGGGGAGCGGACGTCCACGGCGCGCGGCCGGTTGGGGTCGCGGCGCAGGAAGCCCTTGGTCTCGAGCGCCTTCAGCTGGTAGGCCACGCTGGACGGGGACACCAGCCCGACCGCCTCGCCGATCTCGCGCACGCTGGGCGGGTAGCCGTACTGCTCGACCCAGTTGCGGATGAACTCGAGGATGCGTCGCTGCCGCGCGGTCAGATCGTTGGTCACCACATCGGGGAACTGGCTGACCGAGGCGGGCGTCACCGAGCGCAGCTGGGGCGCGTCGGCGCTGCGGGCGCGGCTCGGCGACCGCCGCCGCGGGGTCGCGGGGTTCTGCTGCCGGCTGGTCCGGTCGTCGGTCGACACGTTGCCCTCCCTTGATCTCGGCCAGGGTTCTGGCCAAGTGCCGTCGGCCGGCACGCGGTGCGTTTCCGGGCCTGCCGGAACGTGCCCGGCCGACCCCTTCTGAGGAATGACCCTATGGGCGCGGTGCGACAGTTTCAAACATCTGTACGACTTTGCTTCGGCGTGTCGCTCAGAAGTGCTCGACTTCAGCACACGTGTTCTGATAAACCGTCGTACGGGCGTTCGATCGAACGCGCGTACGAGGAAGGTGAAACCCATGGTCACGACCGCTTACCGCCGGCCGCCGCTGCGACTCACCCAGCGCGGGCGCGCCGTGGTGCTGACCTTCTTCATCGGGATGTCGACGGCCGCCAGCGCGTTCCTGCTCGCCACCGCCTCGCGCGCCGACGAGCCCGCGAGCGGCCCGGCGCCGTCGGTGGTGGTGCAGCCGCACGACACGCTCTGGTCCATCGCGACCCGCACCGCGCCTCGCCGTGACCCCTATGCCGCGGTGGCCGAGATTCAAAAGATCAACAACCTCGAGGGGTACGTCGTACATCCCGGCCAGACGCTCGAGCTTCCCCGTGGCTGACCCGGACGGCGTGGAAGCGACCGCTCCGGCGTGATGAGAGTCCCCCCGGCCGCGGAGTCCCGGCGTGACTAAAGCGGCGTCCCGGCGTGACAGGAGCGGGTCCCGGCGTGGCAGGTGCGGCGTCCCGGCGTGACGAGAGTGCACCGCTGTGGCGCCCTGCGTGGCCGGCTTGCCGCGGCCGTCCGCGTGGCGAAGGGCCCGCGACACGCCCGGCCGAAAACCAGCTTGGCGCGCGTGGCCGAAACGTGACGACGCCCACCCGTCCGCGCCACATCGCCGGAAACACGACAGCTGAAGGACGGCAAATCGGACGCCGTCAGAGCGCCAAGTGATCTCCTGTACACGGCACGTGTCGACAACAAATTCGCGGCACCCCGACACGGAAATCCACGGCACGCCGACGCGCCGGTCGGCTTGCGTCGGCGTCGGCATCGGCCTAACTTTGACCCCAACATCTAGTAGTTACATGGCTGTAAGTCATCCACAGGTTGGGGTCGGAACCCCCAGGTTCTCCACACGTTATCCACAGCGCCGCACCCAGGCTGGCGCTGTTTCGGCGTGCCCGGAGGGCGATCCGAGGCAGAAGGGAAGTCCGGTGCGCTGTCCGTATTGCCGCCACGCCGACTCGCGCGTGGTCGACTCGCGTGAGGCCGACGACGGTCAACTGATCCGTCGCCGCCGCTCATGCACCGAGTGCGGCAAACGGTTCACGACGGTTGAGGAAGCAGTGCTCGCCGTCGTCAAGCGCAGCGGCGTCACCGAGCCGTTCTCGCGGACCAAGATCATGAGTGGTGTTCGCAAGGCGTGCCAGGGCCGGCCGGTGGATGAGGACTCGATCGCGCTGCTGGCGCAGAAGGTCGAGGAGACGGTCCGGGCGAAAGGCGCGGCGGAGATCCCGAGTCATGAGGTGGGTCTCGCCATCCTCGGGCCGCTGCGCGACCTGGACCAGGTGGCATACCTGAGGTTTGCCAGCGTCTACAAGTCGTTCGACTCGCTCGACGAGTTCGAGAAGGAGATCGCCGACCTTCGCACGGCGGCCACCGGGCGGGATGTGACGGTGCCACACGCCGTCTCCACCACCCGGGCGGGGCGGCCGCCCAAGGTCATTCAGTAAGGGCCGAAGGTCTTCAGTAAGGGACTGCCGGGGCAACGGGCAGCGTTCATCAGTAGTGGCAGGATTCGAGGGGGAGCACCATGGCCGGTGACGGCATCACAGCAGGTCGGCAGCGCAGCCGTAACAACGGCTCGAGCGCGCCCACGGGGGGTCTGCGCGTCGAGCGGGTCTGGACGACCGAGGGCGTCCACCCGTACGACGAGGTGGAGTGGGAGCGCCGTGACGTCGTCATGACGAACTGGCGGGACGGCTCGATCAACTTCGAGCAGCGCGGCGTGGAGTTCCCGGTCTCCTGGAGCGTGAACGCGGCGAACATCGTGACCACCAAGTACTTCCGCGGCGCGGTCGGCTCCGGCCAGCGCGAGTGGTCGCTCAAGCAGCTCATCGACCGCGTGGTCAGCACGTACCGCGCGGCGGGGGAGAAGCACGGCTACTTCACCTCCACGGCGGACGCCGAGCTGTTCGACCACGAGCTCACCTGGATGCTGCTGCACCAGGTCTTCAGCTTCAACTCGCCGGTCTGGTTCAACGTCGGCACCGCGTCGCCGCAGCAGGTCAGCGCCTGTTTCATCCTGTCCGTGGACGACTCGATGGACTCGATCCTGGACTGGTACAAGGAGGAGGGGCTGATCTTCAAGGGCGGCTCCGGCTCCGGGGTCAACCTGTCCCGCATCCGGTCCAGCCGGGAGCTGCTCTCGTCGGGCGGCACGGCGAGCGGCCCGGTCAGCTTCATGCGCGGCGCGGACGCCAGCGCGGGCACCATCAAGTCGGGCGGCGCCACCCGGCGCGCGGCCAAGATGGTCATCCTCGACGTGGACCACCCGGACATCGAGGAGTTCGTCTACACCAAGGCGCGCGAGGAGAACAAGATCCGCGCGCTGCGGGACGCCGGCTTCGACATGGACCTCGGCGGCTCCGACATCGTGTCCGTGCAGTACCAGAACGCCAACAACTCGGTGCGGGTCAGCGACGAGTTCATGCGCGCGGTCGAGGAGGGCACGACCTTCGACCTGCGTGGCCGGCTGCACGGCGAGGTCATCGACACGATCGACGCCAAGAAGCTGTTCCGTGACATCGCTCAGGCCGCGTGGGAGTGCGCCGACCCGGGCCTGCAGTACGACGACACCATCAACGACTGGCACACGAACCCCGAGACCGGCCGGATCACCGCGTCCAACCCCTGCTCGGAGTACATGTCGCTGGACGACTCGTCCTGCAACCTCGCCTCGCTCAACCTGATGAAGTTCCTCAAGGCCGACGGCGGCTTCGAGGTGGAGAAGTTCGTCAAGAGCGTCGAGTTCATCATCACCGCGATGGACATCTCGATCTGCTTCGCGGACTTCCCGACCCAGCGGATCGGCGAGACCACGCGGGCCTACCGCCAGCTCGGCATCGGGTACGCGAACCTGGGCGCCCTGCTGATGGCGACCGGTCACCCGTACGACTCCGAGTCGGGTCGCAGCGTGGCCGGGGCGATCACCTCGCTGATGACCGGTACGGCCTACCGCCGCTCGGCCGAGCTGGCCGGCGTGGTCGGCGCGTACGACGGCTACGCCCGCAACGCCGAGGCGCACCAGCGCGTCATGCGCAAGCACGCCGCGGCCAACGACGGCATCCGCCCGCAGGGCGTCGTCGCGACCGAGATCGTCCGTGAGGCCACCAAGCAGTGGCAGACCGGCAACAAGATCGGTGCGAAGAACGGCTGGCGGAACGCGCAGGCCTCGGTGCTCGCGCCGACCGGCACGATCGGCCTGATGATGGACTGCGACACCACCGGCATCGAGCCCGACCTGGCCCTGGTGAAGTTCAAGAAGCTGGTCGGCGGCGGCTCGATGCAGATCGTCAACCAGACGGTCCCGCGGGCGCTGCGCAGCCTCGGCTACCCCGAGGAGCAGGTCGAGGCGATTATCGAGCACATCTCCGACCACGGCCACGTGGTGGACGCGCCCGGCCTCAAGCCGGAGCACTACAGCGTCTTCGACTGCGCCATGGGCGAGCGGACCATCGCCGCGATGGGTCACGTGCGGATGATGGCGGCGGCTCAGCCGTTCCTGTCCGGCGCCATCTCCAAGACGGTCAACATGCCGGAGTCGGCGACCATCGAGGAGATCGAGGAGATCCACTTCCAGGGCTGGAAGCTGGGCCTCAAGGCGCTGGCCATCTACCGCGACAACTGCAAGGTCGGCCAGCCCCTGTCGGCGGCGAAGCCGAACAAGGCAGAGGCGCCGGCCGAGGCGGAGAAGGCCGTGGAGAAGGTCATCGAGTACCGCCCAGTCCGCAAGCGGCTGCCGAAGAAGCGCCCGTCGGAGACGGTGTCCTTCTCGGTCGGCGGCGCCGAGGGCTACCTGACCGCGTCGTCCTACCCGGACGACGGCCTCGGCGAGGTCTTCCTCAAGATGTCGAAGCAGGGCTCCACCCTGGCCGGTGTGATGGACGCCTTCTCGGTGGCCATCTCGATCGGCCTGCAGTACGGCGTGCCGCTGGAGACCTTCATCAGCAAGTTCACCAACATGCGCTTCGAGCCGGCCGGCATGACGGACGACCCGGACATCCGCATGGCGGCGTCGGTGATGGACTACATCTTCCGCCGCCTGGCGCTGGACTTCCTGCCCTACGACAACCGCGCCGAGCTGGGCATCTTCACCGCCAAGGAGCGGGCGGCCCAGATCCAGGCGGAGATGGCGGCCGAGGCGTCGGCCTCGGCGGTCGACCTGGCAGGCATGGCGCAGTCCGCGCCGGTGTCCGCCCCGGTCGGCGCCGCGTCCGCACCGCATGCGGAGGCGCCGCAGGCTGAGGCGGCGTCGGCCAAGGCCGAGGAGACGCCGGCGAAGCCCGCGCACTCCTCGACCGAGCTGCTCGAGATCGTCACCGGCCACGCTTCCGACGCGCCGCTCTGCTTCACCTGCGGCACGAAGATGCGCCCGGCCGGCAGCTGCTACGTCTGCGAGGGCTGCGGCTCCACGTCCGGCTGCAGCTGATCTGATACACAGATACGTCCCCGGGCCACGTCGGCCCGGGGACGTTCTGTTTCTCGGGAGTTCCCCGCACTGAGGGACGCATCACCGGCCGACCGTCAGCTTTAACGGTTAAGTTGAGGTGGTGACGACGACGCTGGAACCCGTGCGGCTCAATACGGCCAAGGTCGCGGTCGCCGTCACGTTCGCGACCAACGGGCTCGCGTACGCCGGATGGCTCGCGCGTGCTCCGGCCGTACGCGATGATCTCGGTTTGTCCGCTGCGGGTTTCGGCCTGCTCCTGCTCTGTCTGTCGGTCGCCGCGATCTCGGCGATCCCGCTGGCCGGTCCGCTCGTGCAGCGCGTCGGCCCGGCCCGGTCGGTGCTGCTGGGCAGCGCGTCGCTGGTGCTCGGGCTGATCGCCCTCGGCTCCGGCACGGCCACCGGCACGATCTGGCTGGCCGGCCTCGGCCTGGTGCTGGCCGGCATGGGCAACAGCACGTGGGACGTGGCGATGAACGTCGAGGGCGCCGACGTCGAGCGCCGCCTCGGCCGCACGGTCATGCCCCGCTTCCACGCCGGCTTCAGCCTCGGCACGGTGTTCGGCGCCGGCCTGAGCGCCACCCTGGCAGCCCTCGGCGTGGCGGTGTCCGTGCAGCTCTTCGCCACGGCGGCGCTGACCGCGGTCGTCATGGCGGTCACCGTGCGCCGCTTCGTCCCGTGGTCACCCCTGCCCCAGGGCGAAAAACCGGCGATGAGCGTACGCCAGGCCTGGCGCGAACCGCGCACCATCATGATCGGGCTGATCATGCTGGGGTTCGGTTTCGCCGAGGGCGCCGCCAACGACTGGCTGGCCATCTCCCTGGTCGACGGCTACCACACGTCCGAGACAGTCGGCGCCATCGGTTTCGGCACGTTCGTCACGGCCATGACCTTGTCCCGCCTCTTCGGTGGCGAGGCCATCGAACGCTGGGGCCGCGTGAAGGTCCTCCGCGCCACCGCCGTCGCCGGCGCGCTCGGCCTCCTGCTGGTGATCGCCGACCTCGGCGTGCCGTTCGCCCTGGCGGGCGCCTTGTTCTGGGGCGCCGGCGTCTCCCTGGGCTTCCCGATCGGCTTCAGCGCCGCCGCCGACGACCCGGTCCGCGCGGCCATTCGCGTCTCGGTGGCCGGTTCCATCGGCTACGGCGCCTTCCTGGCGGGCCCCCCGCTGATCGGCCTCCTCGCCGAACACTTCGGCGTCCTCCAGGCCCTCCTGTGCGCCTTGGCCGCCCTGGCCCTGGGCCTCGCCGCCAGCCGAGCCGCCAAACCCTTTCCCGAGGCGCGCTGACCGCCAGCCGCAATCGTGGGAGCCGCCGGAGTTTCTGATCGCCGTCGCGATCGGGGGCCCTGCCGAGGGCTTCCACGAGGCTTCGGCCCGCCCGCTCTGGCCGCCCGGCTTCGGCCCGCCCGGCTTCGGCCCGCCCGGCTTCGGCCCGCCCGGCTCGGCCCGCGCGGCTTCGGCCCGCCCGCTCTGGCCGCCCGGCTTCGGCCGAGCCCATCTGAACGCCGTCGCCGCGCCCAGACCTGTGGACAACGCCCGGAAATTGTCGTAGGCCGGGCCTAACTTGATGCCCACCCAGTGCAGGGGTGGGGGAGGCGGCGGACCGTCGATAAGCGCAACCCGCCCCCCACCGAGGTGGGGCATTGAGCGGCGGCGCGATCGGCAGGCGGGGTCTTGTGGGCTCAGTGCGACGGGGCTGGTCGGCCGGCCGAGTGCTCCTGGGAGGATGGACGGCGTGATCAATGATCGACTGGTCGATGCCGGGGAACTGCCCATCGCTGTGCGGGACTTCGGGGGGTCGGAGCCTCCGCTGGTGCTGCTGCACGGGGCCGGGGGCAACCTGGCCCACATGACGACGCTGGCGCGGGCGCTGCGCGTGCGGCATCGGGTGATCACCCTGGATCTGCGCGGGCACGGCAGGTCGGGGGACGGCCCGTGGAGCTGGGACGCGGCACTCGCTGATGTGGCGGCCGTCGTGGTTCAGATGGAGCTGGACCGGCCGGCGGTGGTGGGGCATTCGCTGGGCGGGATGATCGCGGCGCTGTGGGGTGAGCGGCATCCGGAGGCGCCGGGTGTGGTCAGCCTGGACGGGAATCCGCCGCCTACCCGCACCGAGCATCTGCCGGGGATGGATCTGGGGAAGGCGGCTGCCGAGCTCGCCGAGTTGCGGGCGTTGGCCGATCGGGCCGCCGAGGGGACGGGGCGGGTGATTCCGGCCGAGGAGCTTCCGGATCTGGTGGAGCGTCAGCAGGCGGCCGCCCGGGACATGGGCGCCAACGAGAAGGTGTGGATCGAGGGTTTCCGGCGGAATCTGGTGCATTCGGGTGGGGAGACGTCGATCCGGCCCGCGGCGGGGACGGCGTCGGAGCTGCGTACGCTGATCGAGGATCTTGATCTGGGGCCGGTCTATCGCGCGACGCGGTGCCCTGAGCTGGTCGTGCTGCCCACTCGCAACACGCCGGAGCAGGAGGGCTTCGCCGAGTTGTACGAGGCGCATCGCCGGTTCGTGCGGGAGCAGGCCGAGCACAGCGGCGTCCGGTTCGTCCAGCTCGCGGACGCCTCGCAGGCGATGGTGATCGAGCAGCCCGACCTGCTGGCCTCGCTGATCAGCGACTTCCTGAAGCAGTCGTAAGGAAGCCGGGCAGGCGGGCCAGGCAGCTCTCCCAGCCTTGACGGTATTTCTCGGCGGTCGACTCGTCCACCTGGTCGTGGATGACGCGCAGGTCGGTGCCGCCGGCCGTGGGGACGAGGTCGATCGTGACGCGGCTGTCGCGGTCGTCGCCGGCCCAGCGCCACGACTGGACCATGCGCCGGGGCGGCTCGAACTCGACGTATTCGCCGGAGAAGCCCATGTCGGCGGCGCCGGCGGTGATGCCGAAGCGGCCGCCGGGGCGGGGGTCCGACGTAGCCGACGGCTGGACCGAGGCGGGCCAGTACCAGGCGGTGAGCGCCTCCGGATCGGTGAGCGCGTGCCAGACCTGGTCGGGGGTGGCGTCGAGATGGGCGTCGATCCGGGCCGAGTGGTCGAAGGACATGCAGGCCAGCCTGCCACAAGCCAAATAGTTACTCTCCGTGCGCATGCGATGTCGGAGCCGGGCTTTCATCGGCGGCTCGAAACCAAGTACGGTGTGCCCCGAATTCGTCGGGAGGACACCCCTGTGCGTTCGCGTCTGCTGACCCTCGGTGTGGTCATGGCGGCCCTTGCCGTGACTGGCTGTAGCGCCCAGGAGGATGAGCCGGTGCTGCCGCCGGTCCGGGTGGTCGAGCCTCCGGCCGCGTCGGGCGGCGGGGCCTGCATCCTGTGGGACTACGCGTTCATCGAGGAGATGATCGGTGTCCGGTTCACGGTGGCCGCCGGGTCGCAGGTCGACAAGACCGCGACGTGCGTGGTGCAGACCGAGGACGGGCCGAATCCGTCGCTGGTGCTGACGGTGACCGATTCGTCAGCGACCGCGGAGCTGTTCCACGACGAGCTGATGCCGAAGAAGGCGACCAAGCTCAAGGGTCTGGGCCTGGCCGCCTACAAGCTGCAGGCCGGCGCCACCTATGAGATCGGGTGGCTGAGCGAGGGCCACCAGCTCGAGTCGCTGAAGTTCACGGCGGCGAAGCCGGACGCGGACATGCCCGGCAAACTGCTCGCCATGGCGAAGACGATGTCCAGCACCGACGGAAAACCGGACCCGAAGAAGAAGAGCTGAGTCAGGACTCAGTGCGCGTCGACGAAGACGCGTGACGCGACCTCGCGGGGCAGCCGGATCTTGTCGCCGGACCGGTCGACGGTCACCGCGTCACGCTCCTGTGCCACGGTCACGGTCACGCCCGGGTCGATGCCCGCCGCGTGCAGTTGGCGCAGCACGTCGGCGTTGGTCTGGACGCTCTCGCAGATGCGCCTCACCACGACGTTGCCGGTGAGCCCGGGGAACGCCAGGTTGCGCTCACCGGTGTCGGGGGTGCCGGTCGCCAGCGAGGAGCTGTCGAGCACGTCGAGGCCGGGGATCGGGTTCCCGTACGGCGACCGGGTGGGCTTGTTGAGCAGCTCGTAGACGCGCTTCTCCACCGAGTCGCTCATCACGTGCTCCCACCGGCACGCCTCCTCGTGTGCCTCCTCGTACGGCATCCCGATGACGTTGACCAGGAGCAGCTCGGCGAGGCGGTGCTTGCGCATGACCGAGACGGCGGCGACGCGGCCCTCCTCGGTGAGCAGGAGGTGCCGGTCGTTCTCCACGGTCAGCAGCCCGTCGCGCTCCATCCGGGCGACGGTCTGGCTCACGGTGGGGCCGCTCTGGTGCAGCCGCTCGGCGATCCGGGCGCGCAGCGGTGGCACGCCCTCTTCCTCGAGTTCCAGGACAGTGCGCAGGTACATCTCCGTCGTGTCGACGAGGTCGACTTTGTGAGAGTGGGAGTGAGCACTCGTGTTATGTGTCCGGGTCGCCATCGTCCTGAGCCTCCGAGCCCTACGGTGTCGGCCAAGACTACTCGCTGGTGTACCTCGCGACGAATCATCCGGGGTCAGAGCGTCGCGAATGCCCCACGAAGGCGTGCGACGATGGCCGGCATGGCGGATGGCGCGACGGCGGTGGTGTGGGATCAGGCCCTTCTCGAGTACGACATGGGCGATCACCCGCTCGATCCGGTGCGGGTCGAGCTCACCATGGCGCTCGCTCGGGAGCTGGGCGTACTGGACCGTCCGGGCGTACGCATGATCGTCCCGAGCCCGGCCGACGAGGCCGCGCTGACCCGGGTGCACCGCGCCGACTACCTGGACGCGGTCCGGCGGGCGCCGCTGGACCCGTTCTTCTCCGGCTGGGGGCTGAACACCCCGGACAACCCGGTCTTCGAGGGGATGCACGAGGCGAGCGCCCGAATCTGCGGCGCGACGCTGGCCGCGGCCGAGGCGGTGTGGAGTGGCGACGTCACCCGGGCGGTGAACGTGGCCGGCGGGCTGCACCACGCGATGGCGGCGCGGGCGGCCGGCTTCTGCGTCTACAACGACCCGGCGGTGGCCATCGCGCGGCTGCTCGACAAGGGCGCGGAACGCGTCGCGTACCTGGACGTCGACGTGCACCACGGCGACGGCGTGCAGACGGCGTTCTGGGACGACCCGCGGGTCCTCACGATCAGCCTGCACGAGACGCCGCTGGCCCTGTTCCCGTGGGCGTCCGGCTTCCCGGAGGAGGTCGGCGGCAAGGGTGCGGAGGGCACCGCGGTGAACATCGCGCTGCCCCCGGGCACGGACGACGCCGGCTGGCAGCGGGCGTTCGACGCGGTCGTCCCGTCGGTGCTGCGCGCGTTCGGCCCGCAGTTGTTGTTCAGTCAGTGCGGCGCGGACGCCCACCGACTGGACCCGCTGGCCGACCTGCGGCTGTCGGTGGACGGGCAGCGTGCGGCCTACATCAAGATGCGCGCGCTGGCCGACGAGCTGTGCGAGGGCCGCTGGGTGGCGACCGGCGGCGGCGGGTACGCCCTGGTCGAGGTCGTGCCCCGGGCCTGGACGCATCTTCTCGCCGTGGCCACCGGAGACCCGCTGGACCCGCACACGCCGACCCCGCAGTCGTGGCGCGACCTGGCCGCCGACCGGTGCCCGGGCACCGAGGTCCCGGACGACCTGACCGACGGCGTGACCGTGCCGTCGACGAGGTGGGAACCCGGCGCGGACCCGGTCGACAAGGCGATCCTGGCCACCCGGACGGCGGTCTTCCCGCTGCACGGCCTCGACCCGCACGACCCCCGGGACTGATCCGGCGTGGAAGCGGACGTCCTGCTCTCCGACGGCAGCACCGTCCACCTGCGCCCGATCAGGGCGGAGGACGCCCCGGCCATCGTGGACTTCCACGGCCGGATGAGCGAGCGCACCCGCTACCTGCGCTACTTCTCGCCTTATCCCCGCATCCCCGAGCGCGACCTGGAACGTTTCGTCAACGTCGACCACGCCGACCGCGAGGCGTTCGTGATCGTCGCGGGCGAGAAGATCATGGCCGTCGGCCGGTACGAGCGGCTCGGCGCCGACGCCCCGGAGGCCGAGGTCGCGTTCGTGGTCGAGGACGCGCACCAGGGCCGGGGCATCGGCTCGGTCCTGCTGGAGCATCTGGCCGAGGCGGCCCGGGGTAACGGCATCGAGCGTTTCGTCGCCGAGGTGCTGCCGCAGAACGCCGGGATGCTGCGCGTCTTCGGCGACACCGGCTACCCGGTACAGCGTCGCTACGAGGACGGCACGGTGCATCTGAGCTTTCCGATCGCGCCGACCGAGAAGTCCCGGGCCGTGCAGGAGGACCGCGAGCAGCGCACCGAGGCCCGCTCGATCGCCCGGCTGCTCAGTCCGCGCGGGGTCGCGGTCTACGGCGCCAGCGCGAGCGGCCAGGGGATCGGGGCGGCGCTGCTCGGCCATCTGCGCGACGGCGGCTTCACCGGGGCGATCGTCCCGGTGCACCGCAGTGCGGAACGGGTCGGCGGGCTCCTGGCGTACCCGTCGGCGGTCGATGCCCGCGTCGAGGTGGATCTCGCGCTGATCGCCCTGCCTCCCGCCTCGGTCGCGGATGCCGTGTCGGACGCGGCAGCGGCGGGCGCGAGCGGCCTGGTGGTGATCTCGGCCGGCTTCGCCGAGGCCGGGCCCGAGGGACAGACCGCGCAGCGCGCGCTGATCGAGACCGCCCACCAGGCGGGACTCCGGGTGGTGGGGCCGGTCAGCATGGGGGTGGCGAACACCGATCCTGGGGTACGCCTGAACGCGACGCTCGCCCCGAGGCTGCCGGCGGCGGGCCGGGTCGGCTTCTTCAGCCAGTCCGGCGCGTTGGGCGTGGCGCTGCTCACCGAGGCCGATCGGCGCGGGCTGGGCCTGTCGACGTTCGTGTCGGCGGGCAACCGGGCCGACGTCTCCGGTAACGACCTGCTCCAGTTCTGGCAGGACGACCCGGGCACCGACGTGGTGCTGCTCTACCTGGAGACGTTCGGCAATCCGCGCAAGTTCGCCCGGCTGGCGCGGCGGATGAGCCGGACCAAGCCGGTGGTCGCGGTGGCCTCGGCGACCCGGCCGCTCGGGCTGGCGGGTGAGCTGCCCGGCCCGGACGAGCGCGCGGTGACCGCTCTGTTCGCCCGCTCCGGTGTGATCCGGGTGGATACCGTCGCGGAGCTGTTCGACGTCGGGCTGCTGCTCGCCCACCAGCCGTTGCCGGCCGGTCGCCGGGTCGCGGTGGTGGGCAACTCGTCGGCGTTGTCCGGCCTGGCGATCGCCGCCGCCCGGTCGAACGGGCTGGTCGTCGCGCCCGGCTATCCGCACGACATCAGTCCGCAGGCGGGCGCTCACGACTTCGCCGACGCGCTCGCCGAGGCGGCCGTGGACGACGGGGTGGACGCTCTGATCGTGGTTTTCGCGCCGCCGCTGCCCGGCCAGCTCGCCGATGAGGACGCCGACTTCGCCGCGGCGCTGGGGAGTGTGGCGCTGGCCGGCGAGAAGCCGACGGTGGCGACGCTCCTGCTCGGGCAGTCGCCGCCGCGCGTCCCGTCCTACCCGTCGGTGGAGGAGGCGGTGCGCGCGCTGGGCCGGGTGGCGTCCTATGCCGACTGGCTGCGTCGTCCGCCAGGTGTCCTGCCCGAGTTCGAGGTCGACGCCGAGATCGTCACGGAGAGAAAGAACGTTCTTTCCGCGTACGGCATCAGCGTCGTCCCGTCGGTCGCGGCGGGCGACGAGCAGGCCGTGCTGGCCGCGGCTGACGAGGTCGGCTACCCGGTGGCGATCAAGGCCGCCGGGGGAGCGCTGCGCCACCGCATCGACCTGGGCGCGGTCCGCCTCGCGCTGGCCGGCCCGGACGACGTGCGCGCCGCCTACGCCGAGTTGCTCGCCGCGTTCGGCCCCGACGTGCTGGTGCAGTCGATGGTCCCGCCCGGCGTGGCGTGCACGGTCGAGGTGGTGGAGGACCCGGCGTTCGGGCCGGTGGTCGGTTTCGGGCTGGGCGGGGTGGCCAGCGAGTTGCTGGGCGACCTGGCCTGGCGGGCCGCGCCGCTCACCGACCGGGCCGCCGAGGCGCTGGTGGACGAGCCGCGCGCCGCGCCCCTGCTGCACGGATACCGGGGCTCCCAGCCGGTGGACCGGGCCGCCCTGGTCGACCTGCTGCTCCGCGTGGGCCGGCTGGCCGACGACAACCCACAGATCCGCTCGCTGTCCCTGAACCCGGTGCTGGCGCGCCCCGACGGATACTCAGTCCTGCACGCCGCCGTCGAATTCGGCGAGGCCCGCCCCCGACAGGACTCCGGACCTCGCCGATTGATCACGCCTAGCTAGCAGCCGGCACTAGCTGCCGGCGTAGGCCTCCAGGCGGCCGGCGCGCTCCGGCGCCCGCAGCTTGGACATCGTCACCTTCTCGATCTGGCGGATCCGCTCGCGGCTGAGACCGAACTCGCGGCCCACCTCGTCGAGGGTGCGCTGCCGGCCGTCGTCCAGGCCGAAGCGCAGCCGGATCACCGCCGACTCGCGCTCGGAGAGGGTGGCCAGCACGATCTCGACCTCGCTGCGGAGCTCGCCCTGCGCGACGGAGTTGCCCGGCTCGACGTTCGGGTCGACCGCCGCGACGAAGTCGCCGAGCGCGCTCTCGCCGTCCTCGCCGACCGCCTGGTCCAGGCTGACCGGCTCCCGGTCGTACGAGATCAGCTCGATGACCTGGAACTCCGGCACGTCCATGGCCGTGGCGATCTCGCTGATGCTGGGCTCGCGGCCGAGCTGTGCGGAGAGGTCGCGGCGGGCGCGCACCATGCGGTTGACCTGCTCGACCATGTGCACCGGGATGCGGATGGTGCGGGCCTGGTCGGCCATGGCGCGGGTGATGGCCTGGCGGATCCACCAGGTGGCGTACGTGGAGAACTTGTAGCCCTTGGTGTAGTCGAATTTCTCGACCGCGCGGATCAGGCCGAGGTTGCCTTCCTGGATCAGGTCGAGGAAGGCCATGCCGCGACCGGTGTACCGCTTCGCGATGCTGACCACCAGGCGGAGGTTCGCCTCCAGCAGGTGGTTCTTGGCGTCCCGGCCCTCACTGATGATCACCTGGAAGAGCGGGCGCAGATCGTCGGAAGCGTCTGCGACCTTCTCCTCGGCGTAGAGGCCGGCCTCGATCCGCTTGGAGAGGGTGACCTCCTGAACCGCCGTGAGGAGTTTCGTGCGGCCGATGCCGTTCAGGTATGCCCGGACCAGGTCGGCGGACACGCCGCGCTCGTCGGTCGCATCCAGGTCGGCCATCTGCTCGACACCGTCAGTCATGATGTTCTCGTCAGCCTTCGCCACCGTGGACTCCGCCTTCAGCGTCTGCACGACCATCCCGAGTCCCTCCCCGCGTTTCCCGATGTCCCTACGTTTGCCAGCCGCATTCGTTGCCGGTGATCACAAGCTTGGACCGGCGGGCGTTAAGCGGAGGTGAGGCAAGCGTCCGGCTGGCATGAATCCGGGAGAACCCTGAGGTCGCGAACCCGACACCACGCCCGGATTGACGGGACATATGCGGAAGGCGACGCAATTCCGTCACGCTGGTAAGTGCTCGATAATCTGATCTGACGTGTTGCCGAGAAAGGGAAGCCGACGTGGTCTTCAAACGCATGATGCAGGCGATGGGTGTCGGGGGCCCGTCCGTGGAAACGGTGCTCACCAACCCCAACTGCCGTCCCGGCGGGTACCTCGAAGGTAACGTTCAGGTGATGGGTGGCGATCACGCCACGGATATCGAATATGTTGCGATCGGCCTGATCACCCGGGTCGAGACGGAGAGCGGCGACAGCGAGTACCACTCCGATCAGGAGTTCCACCGGCAGCGGCTGACCGGCTCGTTCCGGCTGGACCCGGGCGCCCGGCACGACATCCCGTTCCGGTTCGACGTGCCGTGGGAGACCCCGATCACCGAGGTCTACGGCCAGCACCTGCACGGGATGACGATGGGCCTGACCACCGAGCTGGAGGTCGCCCGCGCCGTCGACAAGAGCGACCTGGACCAGGTGGCGGTGCACCCGCTGCCGGCACAGGAGCGGATCCTCGAGGCGCTGCTGCGGCTCGGCTTCCGGTTCAGCCGCGCCGACGTCGAGCGCGGCCGGGTCTACGGCGTGCAGCAGCAACTGCCGTTCTACCAGGAGATCGAGTTCTACCCGCCGTCGGCGTACGCGAGCGGCATCAACCAGCTCGAGCTGACCTTCATCGCCACCCCGCACAACCTGCAGGTGGTGCTGGAGCTCGACAAGCGCGGCGGCGTCTTCACCGAGGGGCACGACGCGTTCGGCAGCTTCACCGTGGACTACGCCACCGTCGACCGGACGGACTGGGGCCGCGAGCTGGACACCTGGCTGCGGCAGGCGGCCTCCCGGCGGGGGCTGTTCTTCTAAAGCTCGATCAGGAGCGTGTTCGGGCCCTCGTTCACGCTCTCCACCCGCATCATCGTGCGGAACCGTCCGGTCTCGACGGTCGCGCCGCGAGCACGCAGCGCGTCCACGAAGGCCAGGAAGATCGGTTCCGCGACCTCCGCCGGGGCGGCGGCCGACCACGTCGGCCGCCGCCCTTTGCGCGCGTCGCCGTAGAGCGTGAACTGGCTGACCACGAGCAGGGGAGCGGCCAGGTCGGAAGCGGACTTCTCGTCCGGCAGCAGGCGCACCTCGTGCACCTTGCGGGCCAGGGTCGCCGCCTTCTCCTCGGTGTCGTCGTGCGTGACGCCGACCAGCACCAGCAGCCCGGGGCCGATCGCGCCGACCACCTCGCCGCCGACCGTCACACTGGCCCGGCTCACCGTCTGCACCAGCGCCCGCATCAGCTCTCTCCTAGCATCCGCGCGACGGCCGGAGCCAGCGACCCGTCGTCGTCCAGGGACAGTTGCCGCATCCGCACCCGCACGGCGTCGTCCAGCAGCCGGAACGGGTCGCCGGGCGCAACCGCCAGGAACGCGTCCAGGAGTTCGCCCGCCGGCGCCGACCAGACATGCTCGCCGTCGGTCGCCACCATCGCCAGGATCAGCGCCGACAGGCCGGTGTCCAGGTCGGGGTGCCCGTCCCGGGCGTTCACCCAGTCGATCACCACCGGGCCACGTCCGGTCAGCATCACGTTCTCCGGGTGCAGGTCCAGGTGGAGGATGCGCCCGGTGCCACCGGGCAGCGGCGGCAGGTCGTGCAGGCGGCGCAGCAGGTCGGCGAGGACCGTGGCGGACTCGCCGATCGGCACCCGGCCCTCAGCCATCGCGACGGCCATCGTCGGGCCGTGCAGGCGCTCCATCTCCAGGTCGCCGCCCCGGGCCGCGTACACCTCGGGGACCGGGTAGCCGAGGCTGCCCACGTACGCCATCAGCTCGGCCTCACCGCTGACGTCGGTCATCCAGCGGTGGCGGCGCAACACCCGGCACTCGTCCAGGGCGTACACGTCCGCCTCGTTCCCCGAGGCCAGCAGCTCAAGGTCGGAACTCACCCGGGGCACGCTACCGGAGCGTTGGTGCACCATCATGGAGCGATGGCTCCGAGGTTGCGCTACGCCGACGCCGTCCGTCTGCTCGGCGGGTCCGGCCCGATCGCGGACGCCGTGGACAACCTGCTCGGCAGCGCCCTGTCGCTGGCCACGGCCGGTGGCAGCGACGTCGCGCTGGGCCTGTTCGACGCCAAGGCGGAGATGGTCCGGCTGGGCCGGCTCGCCGCCGGGCAGTTGCAGGACCGATGGACCGGGTACGGCCGGTACGACCGCAACCTTCGCCTCCAGGCGGCGCACGGGGTGCTCGTGCTGACCGCGTTCTTCGAGGCGTTCGACGAGATCGTGCGGGTGGCCGATTTCCCGGCGCCCGAGCTGAGCCGCGACGACCAGGTGCTGCTCGCCGGTGGCGCCGCGCTGCACGGCGACTGGCTGCGTGTCCTGCTCCAGTCGCCGCTGCCGGTCCCGGCCGCCGAACGCCGCTACCACCAGCTGCTCGCCGAGCTGCGGGAGTGGTACACCGCCGCCGGCGACTACTTCTGCGGCTACCTCGAGGGGCTGGCTGAGTGGGACCGTGCCGACGACCGGGCACGCGCGGCGGTCACCCGGCTGACCCGCGAGCAGCTGCCGGAACGGGCCGTTCTGCACTACGAGGAGGGCCACCGCCGGCTCGCCGTGGAGGTCCCCGAGTTCGCGATCTGGGTGGACCGGGCCGAGTCCCGGGCGGTGGGCCGCGGCCTCCAGGAACTGGAACTCACCCTCAGGCGAACCACGGCCGGCAGCGACCCGGACAGTCACCGGGCGGCGCTGGCGACGGCGTACCGGGCCGAGCTGGACCGGCCCATCCTCGGCGGGGACACCAGCGAGCTGACCATCCCGCTGCTCGGCGAGGCCTACGTGGACGCGCTGTTCCGGGCGCAGGAGTGCGGTCCCGGGTCGAAGCCCGGCGACGAGGAGTGGTGGTCCGCCGCCCCGGTGCGCCGCGACCTGTCCGGCTTCCTGGTCCGCTACCTGATCACCCCGCAGGCGGCGGTCGCGCCGATGCTGCTGCTCGGGCACCCCGGCGCCGGCAAGTCGGCACTGACCCGGATCCTCGCCGCCCGGCTCCCGGCCACCGACTTCCTCGCCGTCCGGGTGGTGCTGCGCGAGGTGCCGGCCGACGCGCCGGTGCAGGACCAGATCGAGCACGCGCTGCGCGCCGCCATCCACGAGTCGGTCGCCTGGGCCGACCTGTCCCGGTCGGCGGGCGGCGCGATGCCGGTCGTGCTGCTCGACGGGTACGACGAGCTGCTCCAGGCCACCGGCGTGCACCGGTCCGACTATCTGCAGCGGGTCGTCGAGTTCCAGCGGGCCGAGGCGGTGCAGGGCCGGCCGGTGGCGGTGATCGTGACGAGCAGGCTGGCGGTCGCGGACCGGGCCCGGATGGTCGAGGACAGCGTGGCGCTGCGGCTGGAGCCGTTCGACGGCCGGCAGGTGGAACGCTGGCTGACCACGTGGAACGCGGCCAACCGGCGGTCGCTGGCGCGTCGTGATCTGCGTACGCTGCCGAAGAAGGTCGTTGATCGTTTCCCCGACCTGGTCCGGCAGCCCCTGCTCCTGCTCATGCTGGCCCTGTACGACGCGGGCGAGAACGCGCTGCAGAACGCCGGCGGCACCTTCGGCACCGTGCAGCTCTACGACCGGTTGCTGCACGACTTCGCGCTGCGTGAGGTGCGCCGATGGCACGACGACGTGCCGGAGCACGAACTGTCCGGCCTGGTCGCCGACGAGCTGATGCGGCTGTCCGTGGTGGCGTTCGGGATGTTCAACCGCGGCCGCCAGTGGGTGACCGAGCGTGAGCTGGACGACGACCTCACCGGCCTCGGCATCGAACCGGTCCGCCCCGGCCGCACCGAGGACTTCCGCAGCCCGCTGACCGTCGGCCAGGAGATCGTCGGACGGTTCTTCTTCATCCAGCGCGCGCAGGCCACCCAGGACGGCCGGGCCCTGCAGACGTACGAGTTCCTGCACGCCACGTTCGGTGAGTACCTGGTCGCCCGCCTGCTGGCCGGCATCCTTCAGGAGAACGCCGCGCGGGAGGTCAACCTGATCGGCCGCCTGGGCACCGGCAGCGGTGACGACGGGCTGCTGCGCGGGTTGCTCGGCTACACGCCGCTGACCGTCCGCAACACGGTGCTTGCCTTCGTCGCCGAGCTGCTCGCCACGAGCGAGGTCAGCGCGAGGTCCGTCCGGGACTGGCTGGTGCGGCGGTTGCAGGCCGTCCTCCTCCGGCCGGAGACGACACCTCTGGCGTACGGGAAACTACCGAAGCGTGCCGACCACTGGATGGGGATCTACACCCTGAACCTGGCCCTGCTCGCCCTGGCCTGCGGCGAACCGCTGCGCGCGAGCGACATCTGGACCCGCGCCCAGGACCCGGCCCACTGGCTGCGGAGCCTGGCGCTGGGCTGGCGGGCGGCGGCGCCGAGCTCGTCCTGGTTCGGCGTGATGGCCTACGTCGACGTGCGCCGCGTCCGCACCGATGACGGCCGCAACGACGTCGTGCTGGCCCGCACCGAGGGCGGCCCGGTCGAGAAGCTGGACATGCTCTGGGCGTTCCGCGAGGACGGCTCGCGGCCGTTCCGGGCGGCCTACGACATGGGCGAGGCGCTCCGCTCGATGCACCTCAGCAACAACCTGAGCGACGACGTCCTCCGGCACACCGCCGACCCCTTGCTGGAGCACCTGCCGGGCGCGGTCACCCAGTTCGTCGTGCACGGCCCCGGCGACGCCGAGTCGGTGGCACACAGCCTGCTGCTCGTCGAAATGTCGTCGCTCGGGGACGACGACGTGGCGCTTCGGCGTGCCTACGACCGCGCGGTGAGGGCGGTCTCCTTCGCCGCGGCCGAGGGGGAGGACGACGATCGTGAGGTCCTCTGGCTGCTACGCATGGTGGTGCGCGACGCCGAGCGGATCGGCCGGGACGACCTCGCCCGGCATTGCGACGAACTCGCCGACTGCGCCGTCTTCGGCTCGTTCCGAGTGCTCGACGCCTTGAAGGCCTGTCAGAGAGCCGCCGAGGTTGACCATCAGGGCAGACTGTCGGAATGACGATGTAGCGGGATCAGCAGCTGCTTCGACACTGGAGAATTCGAGTGGTCCAGACGCTAACCGGCTGTGGTCGACGTCGGCAGAAGCCGAACCTCGGCCAGTCGCTGGGCCGCCAGAGCGACGTGCCTGGGCGTGAACATGCGAGCCTTGCGGAGACTCCAGGACGCGACTCGATCCGCGAGTTCTTGCGGATCGGCGGTCTCGGGGCTGTGCGTCGACGCGAAGTGAACCGTTGCGAGTAACTCGAGGCTGTAGGGAGTCTCGAAGCCCTCGACCAGGCGAACTAGTGCGTCCAACTGCTCCTGATCGTCGCCGTTGCGGCCCAGCATGTCGTCAGCGGCTTCGGCGCTCTTTCGAACAGGGTTGATCGGTACGAACTCGGTCACCCGGGCCGACCTGTCACCCAGACCCGTCAGGTGGTGACCTTCCATCGCGTCCAGCGTCTGTCCCAGCGCCGGAGCGTACGGTCCGTAGGTCCCACGAACGAAGTCAAGCCTCAACGGTGCACCGAGAGCTTGCAGGAAATAGGCGAGCTTCTGGATTTCGAGCTCGCTGATGCCGTTACGCACTTCCTGGAGCCGCGCGCGTTCGAGGTATCGGCTGATGGCAGCAACCAGCAGCGCCCGCGACCGCGTCAGTGGTGGCTGCGGCGTCGCGTTCGGCATCGCTTGTGGGGACGGCGCTCCAGCCGGTGCGAATACAACGGCCCGTACGTCCGGCATCCGAGCGCATGCCTGTTCGATCAACGGGCGGACCTCATCCCAGGAGAGGCCACCGTTGCCACAGCCCAGAGCCGGTATGGCTATGGATTTGACGCCGAGCTCGCCAACCGTCGTGACAAGAGACTCCAAGCCGGCGGATACATCCTCCAACCGAGAGGAGCTTCTCCAGTGCTGCTTGGTCGGAAAGTTGAGTACATATCGTCGTGGCCCGAGAACGCCGGTGTCGAAGGCCCAGACGTGGCCGAGTCGCACGTCACCGCGCTCGCAGGCAGCCTGGTACGCGCGGAAGTTCGCTGGAAACGCTCGCTTGAACTGCAGCGCGATCCCCTTGCCCATGACGCCGACGGTGTTGACCGTGTTGACGAGCGCCTCAACGTCAGACGTCAGAAGGTTGCCGGTTCCAGGTTCGATCACGTTCCTCACCTCCGCTCATAGCCGTAGTCCCAGCCGGGTCTGACAATAATTCGCTGACCCAACGCATGATCCACTAGAAGTTTACCGACTTGAGACGCGAGTTCCTCGCTCTGAACGGCGACCCATCGGATGACGGTCAACGGCAACTCGCCGTAGACCAAGAACTCGGCCTGTCGTCTCCGCTGACGGTCCAGATCTTCTGGTGTGCTGTTCCAGCGCTGAGCCGACATGAGAGGCCAGTCGACCATCTGAGCCATGTCCTGGAGGTCAGCGGTGAACTCGGTCGTTGCCGTCGCGGCGTTGCCGTCTGTCGCGACCCATGTCGAGCCGGCGTCGATTACCGCGCCCACGGACGTGATGAGGTAGATGAGTGGTTTGTCGCCGCCGGAGTAGCGGTTGGGGATGCCGTCGCGGCGGTCGCACGCGATGCGATACATCATCGGTGACCGGGTCGCGAAATAAACGGGACATAGTCGCCGACCCGGCCACCGGGCTCGACGGGAATGACGCGCCGCCGCCTCGATTCCTTGATCTCCGGATCGCCGACCTCGGTCCTCGTCATCCCCTCCCGAGCCGCCGAGTCGCAGCGCAGCAAGCCTGCCGCCCGAATCGCTCCGAGGTTGTCGACATGGGTGAAGTGGTAGATCCAGCGGTCAGCGGCGGCTGGAACAACTGACTGCGCCATGCTGTAGTTGTCTCCGTCCCGGCGGCCTGGCTCCGTGGCGGAACGAGGATGTCATCTATCGGCATCGGAGAGAAAGCCGACGTGTCCGATGACCGTCGCCGGGAAGGACAGGACCAAGATGACGATGTCGCTGCCGATCGACGCCGCGGCCAATGAGCTGCTCTCCACCGACCCGCTGGCGCTGCTGATCGGGATGACGCTGGACCAGCAGGACAAGCTGGAGAGGGCGTTCAACTCGCCGTACGTGCTGTCCCAGCGCCTCGGGCACGTGCCCACCGTCGCGGAACTCGCCGGGTTCGACCTGGACGAGTTGATCGCGGTCTTCGCGGGGCCGCCGGCTCTGCACCGGTTCCCGAAGGCCATGGCGGGACGGGTGCAGGAAGTGTGCCGGGTGCTCCTCGAGCGGTATGACGGCGACGCGGCCAACCTGTGGAAGGACGCGGACAGCGGGGTGGAGCTGGTCAAGCGGGTGGCTTCGCTGCCGGGGTTCGGCAAGCAGAAGTCGCAGATCTTCGCGGCGCTGCTCGGCAAGCAGTTCGGTGTGCGGCCGGACGGGTGGCGGGAAGCGGCCGGACACTACGGCGAAGAAGGGTCGTACCGGTCGGTGGCGGACATCGTCGACCAGGGCTCGCTGGAGAAGGTCAGGGCGTACAAGAAAGAGATGAATGCGGCCGCCAAGGCCTGACCGGGCTCATCATCGGCGTGCTCGCGCCGAACGGACTGCTGTGAAGCTGCTCGCGGCCGGGGTCCTTGCGGGGGTGACGCTGCAGGCCGCGCTGTTCGCCACCGGCTTCGCGCCGTCGCTGGTGATCGCCGGCAGCTGTCTGGTGCTGGTCGCGGCCGCGGCGGGAGCTTTCGTCGTCACCCGCCGGGCGCGGGGGACCACCGGCGCCGAGCGGCGAGCCTGGCTGTGCACCGCCGTGGGCCTGGGCGCCTGGGCGATCGGCTGCACCCTGCATCTGATCGACGCGGTCGGTGGTGTCGAGCGGATCCCGCCGCGCCCGGCCGACCTGTTCAGCGGCATCGCCACCGTGCTACCGGCGGTCAGCCTGATCATCGGGCCGGGCGCGCCGATGACGTGGAACGTTCGGTTCCGCATGATCCTGGACGGCGCCATGGTGGCGGTCGCCCTGTTCGTGCCCGCCTGGCCCTATCTGCTCGGGCCCGCGTCCGAGCTGGTCGGGCCGGGTGGCGGGGCGATGGGCGTGGCCTTCCCCGTGGTCCAGATCATCGCGCTGTCCGTCGCCATCGTGCTGCTGTCGCGGTCGCGGTCGCGGGCGGTCACCGCGTACACGGTGCTGGCCGTCGCGTACGGATCGCTCGCGGTCTGTGCTCTCACCTACAGTGCGGTCACGCTGTACGGGCACACCTGGCAGCTGACCGCGGTGTCCGGGTTCTTCCTCGCCGCCACGGTGGTGCTCGCCGGCGTCGTCCGCTACGACATGCCGGCCATCGACAGCCCGTGGCTCGCCGCACCCACCGGTGCCCGGGCCGGCCTGCCGTACGTACCCGTGGTCGTCGCCTTCGTCGTGGCCGCCGCCGAACGCCTGCGTGGCGACACCGGCGACGTCCTCACCGCCGCGCTGTTCGTGCTCTTCGCCCTGGTCCTGGTGCGGCAGTTCCTGGCCCTGCGCGGCAACACGCTGCTGCTGACCGAGGTGGAGCAGCAGCGCGAGCAGCTCGCCGACCAGGCCACCCACGACGACCTCACCGGCCTGAGCAACCGCAAGCACCTGCACCAGCAGGCGGGGCTGAGCCTGCGCACCGGCGAACCGGTGGCGCTGCTGCTGATCGACCTGGACCACTTCAAGCAGGTCAACGACAGCAGGGGCCACGCGGCCGGCGACGCTGTGCTGGTCAAGGTGGCCGAGGTGCTGCACGCGGCGGTCCCGGCCGGGCACACGGTGGCCCGTCTCGGCGGCGACGAGTTCGCCGTCTTCCTGCGGCCGGCGCCTTCGATCGACGAGGCCCGCCTCATCGCGGAGCGGATCAGCGCGGGCGTCGCGCTGATCGGCGCCCGGGTCGGCGCGAGCATCGGCGTCGCCTACGAAACCACCGGCCGGGCCACGATCGGCATGCTCCTGAGCGACGCCGACGCCGCCCTCTACCAGGTCAAGGCCAGCGGCAAGGGCAAGGTGAGGCTGAGCCCGCGGACCAAGGTGGGCAGTGCGGGGCAGACGGTGCAAGGATGAGGAGACGATCGGAGATGCAGTGTGAAGAAGCAGCCGGAGCGGCCGGTGGTGATCACCGACGCCGCCCGCAGCCAGGGTGATCAGCTCCGCAGCCGGGAGATCCGGTACGTGTCGATGATGGCGCTGCGTGCCGCGTGCCTCATCACGGGAGCGGTGCTGATCAGCGTCAAGCCCCCGCTGCTGCCGCTGTGGCTGATCCTCTGTGCGGCCGGCATGGTGCTGCTGCCCTGGATGGCGGTGCTGATCGCGAACGACCGCCCGCCCAAGACCAAGGCCGAGCGGGCCGCGGCCATGCCGCAGCCCACCCAGCACGTGATCGAGCCGGCGTCCCCTGATCGGCCGGCCAGGGTCATCGACGCCGACGAGTGATCAGCGTTTCAGCGTGAAGGTGAAGTCGCCGGAGAGCTTGCCGGTCAGCCGGACCGCCGAGACGGCCTTCCCTTCCGTGATCAGTCGTTCCACCTCCCCTCGGGCGAGGCCGAAACCCTCGGCGATGAGTCGCACCGGCCGGACCGGGATCCGTGCCGCGAAGCGGACCGAGACGTCGACCACCTCGCAGTCCAGGTGATCCGATCCGCCGGTGTCGAGGCGCCAGGCGTCGTCCCAGTCCAGGGCGACGCGGTTGCGCTGGTGCACGAGCGGGTCCTGGAGCAGCTCGGCGGTCAGGCCGGGGTCGTTGTCGTGCAGCCGGTCCAGCAGTTCGGGCGGGATGGCGCGGACGTTCGTCCGCTCCAGCACCGTGAGCTTCACGGTCTCCCCGCACCCGGTGCAGAGCGCGAGGAGCCAGACGTCGAGGAGCTTGTGGTTGGCGTTGACGCGAAATTTGCCGCTCGCCCGGAAGCGTCCGGACGGGCACGTGTGGCAGCGGCGGCGAATCAGCGGCAGGCGGGTGGGCACGACGGCCCAGTTTTTGAGCACAGAGGTACACCGGTTTCAGTGAGAAATTCCGCAGCAAGAAGGTGCGCGGCGCAGATGCGCGACGCGCGACGGGATCAGCGCTCGGTAGGTCTCACAGGGTGTACAAAGGTGCGCCTTCGCCTCGACGACTCGGTTCGCAGCACCGTAACGGCGCGGCTGGGCGGCGCTCCAGCGAATTAAGGGCGGGCGCCGACCTTGGTCACGGCGGCGGCGCCCAGGACGGCGCCGGCGGTCAGCGCGGCCTCCGGCGCGGCGCCGGCGGACCAGGCCCGGAGCAGGCCCGCGGCGAAGGCGTCGCCCGCGCCGGTCGGGTCTTTCACGAGTACGCGCGCCGGGGCGGGCAGACGCGCCACCCGGTCCCGCCCCGCCCACACGGCGCCGTCGGGGCCGAGCTTGACGATGACGTTCCGGCTGTGGCGGGCCAAGACCACGGCCTGCGCCTCGGGAGAACCGGACCCGGCCAGCACGGTCGCCTCGTCGGCGTTGCAGAGGAGCAGGTCGGCGTCGCGTACCCAAGCCAGGAAAGCGTGCGCACCCACCCGCCGCAACGGGGCCGCCGAGGATGCGTCGACGCTCACCGTGAGACCGCGGTCGCGGGCCGCGGCCAGCGCGGCCCGGCCACCGGCGCGGGAGCCCTCGTTGAGCAGAACATAGCCGGAAAGGTGCAGGTGGATCGCGTCCGGGGCGGCGACCACCGCGGCGTTCACGTCGTCCGGGTCCAGCAGGAGGCAGGCGCCGGGGTCGGTGATCAGGGTGCGTTCGTCGGGGCTGGCGAGCACCACGACCGTGCCGGTCACCGCGGCGGGATGGGCCCGCACCGCGCAGGTGACCCCGGCCGCGGTCAGCTCGGCGACCCGCTCGCGGCCGGCCACGTCGTCGCCCACCGAGGCGATCAGCGTGACCGGCGCTCCGGCGTGGGCCAGCCAGGCGGCCGTGTTCGCGCCCTGCCCGCCACCGGACGGCGTGATCGCGGCCATCGTGTCGGTGCCGGTCTCGATCGGCCCCTCCGGCACGACCACCACGTCGGTGACCAGGTCACCGACGACGATGACGCGGCCCGCGTCAGTCACGGCGCGACGCTTTGCTCTGAGCACACATGTGCATCACCGGGGCCGGCCGTGCGAGACCGGTCATGCGGGTACGGAGAAACCCAGCGTGGCGGGGGCGGGGGAGGCCGCAGCGGCGATCTGGGCGGCCAGGGCCGCGTTGCGCAGGATGATGCGTACGTTGACCGCCAGGCTCTTGCCCTGCGTGCTGGTGTGGAAGTGGGCCAGCAGGAACGGCGTGACCGCCTTGCCGGTGACGGCGTCGGCGGCCAGCCGGGACAGGCCCTCGGTCAGCGTGCGGTCGTGCAATGCCGGGTCGAGCTGCTCGTCGGCGGGGAGCGGGTTGGCCACGATCAGCGCGCCCTGGTGGACGCCCTGCTCGTCGCGGGCCTTCATCGCGTCGGCGATCTGCGCGGGTGAGCTGAGCTGCCAGTCCAGGTCGTGGCCGCCGTCGGTGACGAAGAAGCCGGGGAAGCGCCGCGTCCGGTAGCCCGCCACGGCCACCCCGAGCGTCTCCAGCCGTTCCAGGGTCGCGCCCACGTCCAGGATCGACTTGACCCCGGCACAGACCACCACCACGGGGGTACGCGCCAGCGTCGTCAGGTCGGCCGACTCGTCGAACGTGCTGCTCGCCTCGCGGTGCACGCCGCCCAGCCCGCCGGTGGCGAACACGCGGATGCCTGCCGCCGCCGCGACGGCGCTGGTCGCGGCCACGGTCGTGGCGCCGTCGGCTCCCGTGGCGGCGGCGACGGCCAGGTCGCGGACGGAGAGTTTCGCCGTCTCGCCGGGCTGGGCCAGGTGCTCGATCTGCTCGGCGGAGAGCCCGACGACCAGTTTGCCCCCGATCATTCCGATCGTGGCGGGAACGGCGCCATTGTCCCGAACGGTCTGCTCGATCTCCTGGGCCACCCGGACGTTGTCGGGGTGCGGCAGCCCGTGCGAGATGATCGTGCTCTCGAGGGCGACCACCGGCCGTCCGTCGCGGCGCGCCCGGGTCACATGCTCGCCGTACTGAATCGCGAAGTCGGTCACGATGGCAACGGTACGGTGCCACGCTGCGAGGTGGTCGTTGGACCGACCAGGCGAGAGGTGTCAGACTTGTCGTTTGGAGCTTCGTCCGCCGCTCGGGGGCCACGTCACGTGAGGGCCGGCGGATGGCCAAATCGAACGACCCGTTACGAGAGGCAGATACCGTGAGCACGCAGATCCTGGAGCGCCCGGAGACCAAGGATGCGGACACCGGGCCCGAGATGTTCCACTATGTGCGCAAGGAAAAGATCGCCGAGAGTGCCGTGATGGGCACGTACGTGATCGCGCTGTGCGGGGACAAATTCCCGGTGACGAAGACCCCCAAGCCCGGATCCCCGGTGTGCCCGGCGTGCAAGGAGATCTACGACGCCATGAAGCACTGACCAGGGACGACCCGCGCGGCGGCAGCACGCTCGATCACTGATCGGGCGGCGCCGCCGTTCGTGTGTACAAGGGCACACCTGTCGCAGCAGCCGACACTCCTGACCCACTCTCGTTATGCTGGCTCACGCCTCCGCCGGGTCTCCGCCGGGGGCGGTTTTGTGAGGAAGGAACGTCGCAGCTTGAGTCCGCCGCTACCGGATCTGGAGTCCTTCCCGCCCCTGCGGGCCTGGCAGCGCAAGGCACTGGTGGAGTACCTGCGCAGACGCTCCCCGGACTTCATGGCGGTCGCCACGCCCGGTGCCGGCAAGACCACGTTCGCCCTCCGGATCGCCGCCGAACTGCTCGCCGACGGCACCGTCGAGGCGGTCACCGTGGTCTGCCCGACCGAGCACCTGAAAAGCCAGTGGGCGACGGCCGCGGCCCGCGTCGGGATCCAACTGGACCACGCGTTCCGCAACTCCGACGTGCACTCGTCCCGGGACTTCCACGGGGCCGTCCTCACGTACGCGCAGGTCGGCATGGCGCCCGCGGTGCACCGCCGCCGGACGATGACCCGCTCGACCTTCGTCATCCTGGACGAGATCCACCACGCCGGCGACTCCCGCACCTGGGGCGACGGGGTGAAGAACGCCTTCGACGAGGCCGAACGCCGGCTGATGCTGACCGGCACCCCGTTCCGGTCCGACGAGAACCCGATCCCGTTCGTCCTCTACGAGCGAGGCCAGGACGGCCTGCAACGCTCCCGTGCCGACTCGGTCTACGGCTACTCCGACGCCCTCCGCGACGGCGTCGTGCGGCCGGTGCTGTTCATGGCGTACTCCGGGGAGACCCGGTGGCGCACCAACGCCGGTGACGAGCTCGCCGCCCGGCTGGGCGAGCCGATGACCAAGGACCTCATCGCGCAGGCCTGGCGTACCGCTCTGGACCACCGGGGCGACTGGATGCCCCAGGTGATGCGGGCAGCCGACGCACGCCTGACCAAGCTGCGCACGCACGGCATCCCCGACGCCGGTGGCCTGGTCATCGCGAGCGACCAGCAGACCGCCCGGGCGTACGCGAAACTCCTGGAGGTCATCAGCGGCGAGAAGGCCGTCGTGGTCCTCTCCGACGACGCGGGAGCGTCGGAGCGGATCGCCACCTTCGCGCTGTCCACGCAGCGCTGGATGGTCGCGGTGCGGATGGTGTCGGAGGGGGTGGACATCCCGCGCCTGGCCGTCGGCGTCTACGCGACCAGCGCCTCCACCCCGCTCTACTTCGCCCAGGCGATCGGCCGCTTCGTGCGGGCCCGCAGAGAGGGCGAGACGGCGACGGTGTTCCTGCCCAGCGTCCCGCACCTGCTGGGCCTGGCCAGCGAGATGGAGGCCCAGCGCGACCACATCCTGGGCGCGCCGAAGGACCCGGACGGCCTGGACGACGACCTGCTCGAGCGCGCGCAGCGCGAGGAGAAGGCCGACGGCGACCTGGAGAAGCAGTTCGAGGCGCTGGGCGCGACCGCCGAGCTGGACCAGGTGATCTTCGACGGGACGTCGTTCGGGATGGGGGCGATGACGGGTACGCCCGAGGAGGAGGAGTACCTCGGACTGCCCGGCCTGCTCACTCCCGACCAGGTCACCACGCTGCTCAACCGGCGCCAGGCGGACCAGCTGGCCGCCGAGAAGAAGACGAAGCGCAACGCCCCCGCGGACGTGCCGGCGCCCCGCGAGCCGGTCAAGCTGAGCGCGGGCGAGCAGCGGGTCAGCCTGCGCCGCCAGCTGAACACCCTGGTCGCCGCGCATCACCACCGCACCGGCCTGCCGCACGGCAAGATCCACGCCGAGTTGCGCCGGTTGTGCGGCGGCCCGCCGAGCGCCCAGGCGACGATCGAACAGCTCGAGGAGCGGATCGCCACCGTCCAGACCCTCTGAGCAGGCTCTCCAGGCAGACATTCAAGACAAATGCCAGATCAAGACATTTGTCGGAGCCGGGTGGGTGGTGCTGACCGCAGCTCACGCCGAGGGTCGCTTCGCTCCACCTGCGTGAGCGGTTGCGCTCAAACCAAACCGATGGTTTTGATCGCAACTGTTCCCAGAACGTGAAAGGGGCGCCCCACACCGTGGGCGCCCCTTTGAAGCTTTGTCCGGGGATTATTCAGTTGGAGTTGGAGGGCATCATGTCCGCGCCGCGCCAGACGAACTCCGGTTCCGCTGAGAACTGAACCGCGATCTTCACCAGGTCTTCCGCGTAGCGGTTGGCGTGGTGCCCACAGAACACCAGCTCGCCTCCACCCGCGAGGGTCAAACGGAGCTTCCCTGCTGCATTGCAGCGGTCGCACCGTTCATCGGCAGCTGTGCCGGCCAAACTTCCCGCCGGCGGCGTGAGAGTCGGGGTCATCGCCTTCCTCCTCTGGTCGTCACCGATGAACTTGTTCCTCGGTTACTGCTCACCCATCGTGCAACATCGGTGCTCGTTGCGGCCTTCCCACTGTGCCCCAGGGCGACCCAAGTCACACGTTGTCCGGCAAGTGTGCCGTCCCCCAAGGGTGCCACGTCAACGATCTCGTCAGTACAACGGTCTGATCACCACCGTGTGTTGTACGGGTGGTGACCATTCCGACACGAAAGGTTGACTAGAAACCCTAGTCCAGGTAGTCCCGGAGTACCTGAGAACGGGACGGGTGGCGGAGCTTCGACATCGTTTTGGACTCGATCTGCCGGATCCGCTCGCGGGTCACACCGTACACCTGACCGATCTCGTCGAGCGTGCGCGGCTGTCCGTCGGTCAGGCCGAAGCGCAGCCGGACGACCCCCGCCTCGCGCTCGGAGAGCGTCTGGAGCACCTGCTGGAGCTGGTCCTGCAGCAGCGAGAACGACACCGCGTCGACGGCGACGACGGCCTCCGAGTCCTCGATGAAGTCACCCAGCTGGCTGTCACCCTCGTCGCCGATGGTCTGGTCCAGCGAGATGGGCTCACGCGCGTACTGCTGGATCTCCAGCACCTTTTCCGGCGTGATGTCCATCTCCTTGGCAAGCTCCTCGGGAGTGGGCTCGCGCCCCAGGTCCTGGAGCAGCTCACGCTGTATGCGGCCGAGCTTGTTGATGACCTCCACCATGTGCACCGGGATGCGGATGGTGCGGGCCTGGTCGGCCATGGCGCGGGTGATGGCCTGGCGGATCCACCAGGTGGCGTACGTGGAGAACTTGTAGCCCTTGGTGTAGTCGAATTTCTCGACCGCGCGGATCAGGCCGAGGTTGCCTTCCTGGATCAGGTCGAGGAAGGCCATGCCGCGACCGGTGTAGCGCTTGGCCAGCGAGACCACCAGGCGGAGGTTGGCCTCCAGCAGGTGGTTCTTGGCGCGCTCGCCGTCCCGCCCGATCCAGCGCAGGTCGCGCTCCATGTTGCGCTCGAGCTTCTCCTCGCCCTCGTCGCAGGCGCGGAGCCGCTCGGCGGCGTAGAGGCCGGCCTCGATCCGCTTGGCGAGCTCGACCTCCTGCTCCGCGTTGAGCAGCGGGACCTTGCCGATCTGCTTCAGGTAGGCGCGGACCGAGTCGGCGGAGGCGGTCAGCTCGGCGTCGCGCCGGGCCTGCTTGAGAGCCTCGGACTCCTCGTCGTCCCACTCGAAGTCGCCGTCGGTGGCCGAGCTGGCGGCGTCGGTCGCGGCGGCCTGGACCATCGCGGCCGGCTCCTCGACGACGACGTCCTCGATCGCGGCGGCGAGTTCCTCGGGATCGATCTCCTCGCCGGTGGCCTCGCCCTCCTTGGCGGTGCCGGGCGCCGCCTTCTTGCCGGGCGCGGCTTTCTTGGCGGCCGCCGCCTTCTTGGCGGGCGCCTTCTTGGCCGGCGCCGCGGCGTCGCCCTCGGCGGCCGGCGCCGGAGCGGCGGGCGCCTTGCGAGCGGGTGCGGCCTTGGCGGTGGTGGCCTTCGAGGCGGGCGTGGCGGCCCGGGCGGCCGCGACCTTGCGGCGCGGCGCGGGCGGGGACGCGTCAACGACGACCGTGACGCCGGCGTCCACCAGCGCCCGAACGATCTTCTTCGCCTGGAGCGGAGTCACCTCGGCGGACTCGACAGTCTTCGCGACCTGGGATGCCGTGATCTGCCCGCCCGCGCCCTGAGCATGGGCGATCAGGGCCTCGGTGAGGGAGCGAACGTCGGCACCGGTCTGGTGGGCTTCTGTCACGAATGACCTTCCGGAGGGCGAGTAGCACGGCCTGGAGCCCAGCACAGCGCACGGCGAAGAGGCTGGCCGGTGGTTGGTGGGAGCCCCCGAAATCCCGGACCCGGCCCTTTGCTGGGAGCCCGTTCATCGGTGGCAGGGGTGAATTGTAGCGCCGTCGGGCGAGATCCTCCCGTCGCCGCACGCCACCGGCCCGTCGCGAGGGGTCCTGCAACGTCCCGGCGGCAGAATGGTAATGGCAAATCGGCCTTGGAGGTGACCGACATTTCGCAGAAAACGAGTTCGGGCGCATCGGCGCCGGACGAGCTGCTGTCGCTCGCGGTGCGGATCGCCCGCGACGCGGCCGCGACGGCTCGCCGGATGCGGGACGCGGCGATCCAGGACGTGCAGACCAAGAGCACCGACACCGATGTGGTCACCGCGGCGGACCGCGCGGTGGAACGGCAGGTGGTCGAGGCGCTGCGGGCCGAACGTCCCGGCGACGGCGTCCTGGGCGAGGAGTACGGCGACAGCACAGCGCCCGATCCGGGGGCGGTGCGGTGGATCCTCGACCCGATCGACGGCACGGTGAACTACCTGTACGGCCTTCCGTCCTGGGCGGTGTCGCTGGCCGCCGAGGTGGACGGTGTCGTAGTGGCGGGCGTGGTGCACAACGCTGCGACCGGTGACGAGTGGACGGCCACGCGGGGCGGCGGAGCCTGGCGCGTCGTAGCCGAAACCGGTCTAGCTCGGCGGCTGGAGGGCTCGGTCCGTACCGAACTGGACCAGGCGCTCGTCGGCACCGGTTTCGGCTACGACGCCGCGCGCCGCGCGCACCAGGGCGCGGTGGTCGCCGGGCTGATCACCCGGGTCCGCGACATCCGGCGGATCGGCGCGGCCTCGGTGGACCTGTGCATGGCCGCCGAGGGCATGCTGGACGCGTACTTCGAGAAAGGCCTGAATCCGTGGGACCACGCCGCGGGCGGTCTGGTCGCCACGGAGGCCGGTCTGCGCGTGTCCGGACTCGACGGTGACCCGCCGGGCAGCCGGATGCTGATCGCCGCGCCACCGGCGCTCTGGGGGCCGCTGCACGCCGCGCTCAGCGAGCTGGACGCGGCGGGCGGCCCCTGACGAGGGCCGGCGTTACTTGGCCTCCTCGTCCTTCTTCTTCGGCGGCGGCGGGGCCAGGCACGCGCCCGGCGGCAGCTTGGGCTCGCTGAGCTCGACCAGCGACTGGTTGACCTCGGTGCTCGTGGCGAGCTGCCGGTACTGGTCGCCGATCACGATGTCGATCACGTCGGTGGTCCGCTTGGCGCTGTACTCCGCCCTCGCCTTGCCGAGGAAGTACGCCTTGATCAGCTGGGCGTTGCCGACCGCCTTTGGCCCGTACTGGATGATCGCGATCCTGGAGAACTTGGTCCTGCTCTCCTTCGGCGGCTGGACCTGGAAGCCGCGGTTCTTGAAGTCGTCGCTGACCCGATCGGCCAGGCCGGAGGTCTTCGTGCCGTTGAGCACGCGAACCTTGACCTCGTCGGTGTCGTCGGGGAGCGTGATGGTCGCCAGCGGGGCGCCCTCGGGACAACCGCCGTCGGCCGAGGCACCACCCTGGGTGTCGCGGACGAGTGCGACCACGACGAAGACGATCGCGGCTACGGCGAGGACGCCGAGGACGACGAACGCCCGGACGCGCGCAAAGCTCATACTGCCGGCTCCAGTAGGTGTGCCTCGATGGGGACGAGGTGAGGTTAGCGTCTGCCCGCCAAGGCCGCGGAAACAGGAGATACTTCCGGCGCGCCGACGATGATCCACGCGTCGGGGCCCCTACTTTGATGTCGCCTCAGTCACATCGGGAACAATGAGCCGCCTGCGTGCGTACATCCGTCCTACGGGAGCGGTAAGGTACCGCGCTCGCCGGGGCATATCCACGAGGGGGTGGAGACGTCCTGAGCGGCAGTCGCTCTCCACTGAACGGTTGAGTAAGAAAAGTCCGCGGGAACCGGGAACCAGGAAGACGTCACCGGCGTTACTAACGCCAAGTGACACATCGATACAGGAGAGTGAAATCCGATGGCCACCGACTACGACGCCCCGCGTCGCGACGAGGTCGACCTCGGCGAGGACAGCCTCGAGGAACTGAAGTCCCGTCGAGCTGACTCGCAGTCGGGCGCAGTGGACGTCGACGAGGTCGAGGTGGCGGAGAGCTTCGAGCTCCCCGGTGCTGACCTGGCCGACGAGGAACTGACCGTCAAGGTTCTGCCGATGCAGACCGACGAGTTCCGCTGCTCCCGTTGTTTCCTCGTGCATCACCGCAGCCAGCTGGCCGCGGAACGCAACGGGGATCTGATCTGCCGTGAGTGCGCCTGACCTGCCGGTCCGGCGCAGGCCTGTTTGACCGGGTCGGTACGCGGTGAAGTAAGGACGGGGAGGACGACAATGACCACACCCGAGACCGGAGCTTTGAGTCCGGAACCGTCCGAGACACCCGCGGAGACCGACGAGAGCGGGATCGGCAAGACGGTCGCTGAACTCGCCCGCAGCGACCTCGAGCCGGTCCGCCGCCGGCGCCTGTTGGGCCGGCTGGCAGGAGACGTACGCAGTAGCGGGCTGGGCAAGATGTTCCGGCCCAAGGCCGCTCTGCGCTGGATGACCGACGTGGTGGGCGACATCGCGCCGCACGTGCCGATCAGGGACCTCGCCACGTTGCGCACGCACTTCGACGGGATGGACAGCGACGAGCTGGCCGACCGTCTCATCCGAAACGCGGCCCGGGCCACCGCCGGGATCGGGGCGGCCGGTGGCGGTGTCGCCTCGGTGCAGTGGGCGGTCACGCCCACGCTGCTGTCCGCGCCCGTGCTGCTCACCGCCGAGACGATCGCCGTGGTGGCGATCGAGCTGAAACTGATCGGTGAGCTGCACGAGATCTACCGGCGGCCGATCACCGGCCCGGCCGGCCAGCGTGCCACCGCCCTGCTCCAGGCATGGGCGTCCCAGCGGGGCGTCAACCCCCTGGTCCCCGGGGTGGGCGTGGCGTCGGTGCTGGGCACGGCCGCCCGTAAGGAGCTGCAGAGCACCCTGCTGAAGCGGTTCGGGCGCAACCTGACGACGCTCGGGCCCCTGCTGACCGGTGCGGCGGTGGCCGGCTACCTCAACCGCCGGGCGACCGGCAAGCTGGGCGAGGAGCTCAAGAAGGACCTGAGCAAGAAGCAGAAGAAGGAGTTACCGCCCGGCTGAGGCACGCAGCGCGGTGGCGAGCTCCACCGGATGCCGGGTGCTGACCACCCAGAAGGGCGTCGGGTCGGCCGGGTCGTCCAGCATCACCTGGACGGCGCCGCCGATCCATGGCCGCTGGATCACGAAGGCCAGCGGGTGCGAGCCGACGCCCAGCGCCTCCCGTTTGCCGGCCGCGTCCAGCGCGACCACCTCGCCGATCACCGACAGCGGCAGGCGGGCGTCGTCGACCCGGAACTCGCCGCCGGTCACCGCCACCCGGATCCGGCCCAGCCAGAACAGCAGCGCCACGGTCAGCGGCAGGATCACGGCGAACGGCACCCAGGCCCGGACGCCGCCCGCGCCCATCCAGATCTCCACGCCGACCAGCCCGCCGCCGGCCAGCCCCAGTGGCCAGGACCACCAGGGGATCCGCAGGCGCTCCGCGTAGGTCACCGGGGCCGCGTCGGTTGTCACCCGGTGAGGGTACGGCGCGTCACCGTTGAAGGGTGCGGCAGGATGGCAGGGTGGACGCCGCTCGTACGCCCGTTTCACCAGAGAGGCCTGACGCTGTGGACGTGATGGTCCGCCGGCTCGATCCGGACCTGCCGCTGCCCGCGTACGCGCACCCCGGCGACGCCGGCGCCGACCTGGTCGCCGCCGAGGACGTCGAGCTCACGCCCGGCGAGCGCCGCCTGGTGCCGACCGGCGTCGCGATCGCCCTGCCGGAGGGCTACGTCGGCCTGGTGCACCCGCGCTCGGGCCTGGCACACCGCCTCGGCGTTACGGTGCTCAACGCGCCCGGTACGGTCGACTCCGGATATCGCGGCGAGATCCTCGTGAACCTGGTCAACCACGACCGGGCCGCCACGGTCACGATCTCTCGCGGTGACCGCATCGCCCAGTTGCTGGTGCAGCGGGTCGAGCGCGCCACCTTCCACGTCGTCGACGAGCTGCCGGACACGGTCCGCGGCGCGGACGGGCACGGTTCGACCGGCGGCCATGAGGCTTTCGTTGGTGTTGGTGGCGGGACGGCCGACAGCGTTGTCGACGACCGCGCCGCCACGCCGCAGCGTGCAGAGAGGTGACCCCCGATGTTCTCCCGTAAGCGGGCACGGCACGTCCGTCCGGACGACGCGCCGCAGTCCGAGGCCCTGGCCTACAGCATGACCGCCGGCGAACCCGAGGCGCCCGAGTTCGGGCCCTGGGACGAGCAGTGGGCGCCCGAGGGCGTGGCCCGGCTCGACCTGGGCAGCATGCGGATCCCCGCGGTCGAGGGCGTCGAGGTGCGGGTCCAGGCCGGCCAGGACGGCAGCGTCGAGCACGTGGTGCTGGTCTCCGGCGCCGGCGCGGTCGAGTTCGGCGTGTTCGCGGCGCCGAAGACCGACGGGATCTGGGACGAGGTCCGCGCCGAGATGCTCCAGGAGATGAAGGCCGGTGGCCTGTCCGTGCACGAGGAGCACGGCCGGTACGGCACCGAGCTGATCGCCAAGCTGCCCGACCCGCAGGGCCAGCTGGTCGACGTGCGGTACGTCGGCGTCGACGGGCCGCGCTGGTTCGTCCGGGCCACCTTCCAGGGCCCGGTGGCCACCGACGGCAACCTCTCGCCGGTGCTGTGGGAGTGCCTCGAGGGTCTGGTGGTGATCCGCGACGACGAGCCGCGTCCGGTCCGCGAGCCGCTGCCCATCCGCCTGCCTCAGGAGATGGCGGAGCAGGCGCAGCAGCAGGAACCGGGCTGAGACGCATCGAACCGGGAGAGCGTGGACGGCGTACCGTGAAATGATGTCGACCGAACGCACCACCGGCCTGCGCCGGTTCTTCGAGCGCCTGACGGCCTCGGAGGACGAGTTGCAGGCGGAGGAGCTGCAGCGGGAGAGCGCCAAGTGCGGCGCGATCCCGGCCGGGCAGTGCACCCGCGGCCAGGTGGTGTCGGTGTCCGGCCGGCTCAGGACGGTGGCGTACACGCCGCGGACCAATCTGCCGACGCTCGAGGCCGACCTCTACGACGGCACCGACGTCGTCACGCTGATCTTCCTCGGCCGCCGGTCGATCGCCGGCATCGAGCCCGGCCGGCAGCTGACCGCGCGTGGCCGCGTCGCACTGCGGGACGACCGTAAGGTGATCTACAACCCGTTCTACGAGCTGGAGGCGCCGCGTTGACATCCGGCAGCGAGCCACGACACGCCGCCGCCCCCGCCGAGGGGATGGACCGGGTCGCCGAGGAGATCGTCGAGGAGAAGAACCTCCATCAGGAGCCCGAGGAGGAACCGTTCCCCTCGATGAGCGAGCAGATCTCCGAGCAACTGGGCGGGATCCGCGGCCTGGTCGAGTCGAGCGTTCCGGTCGTCGTGTTCGTGCTGCTCAACGTGCTGCTCGGGGACAACGTCGCCGGCCTGGAGAAGCGCACCGCGCTGTACTGGGCGATCGGCGCCGCGGTCGGGACGGCGGTGCTGATCGGCGTCTACCGGCTGATCCGCAAGGAGCCGGTCCGGCATGCGATCAACGGTGTCTTCGGCATCGCGCTGGGCGCCTGGCTGGCCTGGCGGTCCGGTGAGGCCAAGGACTTCTACCTGCCCGGCATCCTGCTCAGCCTGGGCCAGGTCGTGGTCCTGATCGGCTCCGTGGTGATCCGCAAACCGATCATCGGGTACGTCTGGGGCGTGCTGGCCAACAAGGGCAAACATGACTGGTTCGGCAACCGGCAACTGTTCCGCGCGTTCCAGTGGCTGACCCTGCTCTGGGCCGCCTCGCTGTTCATCCGGGCCGGCATCCAGGGCGTGCTCTACCTCAACGACCAGGCCACCGCGCTCGGCATCACCCGGGTGCTGATCAGCTGGCCGATGTACGCCGCCACCTTCGCCTTCACGGCCTGGTGGATCCACCGGGTCAACAAGCGGCAGGCCGAGGCGGAAGCCGACCCCGTCAGTCCGTAGCCGGGCTACGTGGGGAAGTCGCACCCGCGCTGCGCCCGTCGTTGTTGGGGGTGCTGGTTCTCGGACGGGCGCTCTTTCCCGTCCGAGAACCAGCACCCCCAACAACGGCCCAATGGGGCGCAGCGCCCGCCGAGCGAAGCGAGGCCATCAAGAGAGCCATTCAGCTCAGCACGTCCGGGCCGAGGATCACCGCGCGCACCTGATCCTCCACCTCGCTGGTGCAGACGAAGATCAGCTCGTCGGCTGCCTCCAGCGGGTCGTCCGGGGTCGGCACCAGCACCCGCTTGCCGCGCAGGATCGCCACCAGGGCGGAGTCGCGGGGCAGTGGCACGTCGCGGACCGGCTCGCCCACGTACGGCGCCTGCGGCGGCAGGGTGATCTCGACCAGGTTGGCCTCGCCCTGCCGGAACGTCATCAGCCGGACCAGGTCGCCGACCGTGACCGCCTCCTCGACCAGGGCGGCCATCAGGCGCGGCTTGCTGACCGCCACGTCGACGCCCCACTGCTCGTTGAAGAGCCACTCGTTCTCGGCGCGGTTCACCCGGGCCACCACCCGGCCGACCGCGAACTCGGTCTTGGCCAGCAGCGACACCACCAGGTTGGCCTTGTCGTCGCCGGTCGCCGCGACCACCACGTCGCAGCCCGCCACGTCCGCCTCCTCCAGGCTGCTCACCTCGCAGGCGTCGGCGAGCACCCACTCGGCGTCCGGCACCCGTTCCGGGCGGAGCTGCCGGGGCTGCCGCTCGATCAGCATCACCTGATGCCCGTTGCCGATCAGCTCCTGCGCGATGGAGCGGCCCACGTTGCCGGCCCCGGCGATGGCGATCCGCATGTCAGATGCCTCCCTGCACGGCGGACGAGGCGATGGCCAGCACCGATCCGACGGTGTCGTCGGTGACCAGCACGAAGACCTGGTCGCCGTCCTGCAGCACGGTGGACGGGGTGGGCAGCGAGCCGATGCCGAAGCGCATCAGGTAGGCCACGCGTGCCCCGGAGGCGTCCTCCAGCTTGCCGACCGTGCTGCCCACCCAGTCGCGGTGCAGCACGGCCTCGACGATCGAGATGGAGCTGGTCGGGTCGCGGAACACCTCGACGGTGCCCTCCGGGACCAGGTGCCGGATCATCCGGTCGGCGGCCCACCGGATGGTCGCCACGGTCGGGATGCCGAGGCGCTCGTAGACCAGGGCGCGCCGGGAGTCGTAGATCCGGGCGACGACCCGGGAGACGCCGTACGTCTCGCGGGCCAGCCGGGCCGAGATGATGTTGGAGTTGTCGCCGCTGGAGACGGCGGCGAAGGCGTCGGCCCGCTCGATGCCCGCCTCGCGGAGCACGTCCCGGTCGAAGCCGACGCCGGTGATCGTGGTGCCGCCGAACTCGGCGCCGAGCCGGCGGAAGGCGTCGGAGTTCTGGTCGATCACCGACACGGTGTGCCCTTGCGCGTCGAGCTTGTGCGCGAGCGTGGACCCGAGGCGCCCACACCCCATGATCACCACGTGCAAGGTCGTCGCCTTCCGAAGGGCTCAGGAGCTGTCATGCGTAGCTTGACACGACCACGCGAGGGGCGTGGGCCGGGGCGGCAGACGGCACATCCGGTGCGGCCGTACGCTGTGCGCTTGTGGTCAGTCCCACCTCCCTCGTCAAGCGGCTGCTGGTCGGCCGGCCGTTCCGGTCCGACCGGCTCCAGCACACGCTGCTGCCGAAGCGGATCGCGCTGCCGGTGTTCGCCAGCGACGCCCTCTCCAGCGTCGCCTACGCCCCCGACGAGATCCTGCTGACGCTCTCCATCGCGGGAGCGGGCGCCTACCTGTACTCACCCTGGGTGACGCTCGCGGTGGCAGTGGTGATGGTCACGGTGGTGGCGAGCTACCGGCAGAACGTGCACGCCTACCCCTCCGGCGGCGGCGACTACGAGGTCGCCACGGTCAACCTGGGCCCGCGCTTCGGGGTGGCGGTCGCCTCGGCGCTGCTGGTCGACTACATGCTCACGGTCGCGGTGTCGGTCAGCGCCGGGGTCGGCAACCTCGGCTCGGTGGTGCCGTTCGTCGCCGAGCACAAGATCGGCATCGCGCTGGTCGCGGTGATCGTGCTGACCGCGATGAACCTGCGCGGGCTCCGCGAGTCCGGCACCGCGTTCGCGATCCCGACCTATGCGTTCATCGTCGTCATCGTCGGGATGATCCTCACCGGCCTGATCCGCGTCTTCGTGCTCGGGCAGGACCTGCAGGCGCCCAGCGCCACGTTGCGGATCGCGGCCGAGGAGAGCCACCTCACCAGCTTCGCGTTCGTCTTCCTGCTGCTGCGGACGTTCTCGTCCGGCTGTGCGGCGCTGACCGGCGTGGAGGCGATCTCCAACGGCGTGCCCGCGTTCAAGACGCCCAAGAGCAAGAACGCCGCCACCACTCTGCTGCTGCTCGGCAGCGTCGCGATCGTCATGCTGGTCGGCATGATCGTCCTGGCCCGGGCGACCCACCTGCAGTACGTCGAGGACCCGACGACGCAGATCGTCGGCGGCCCGCCCGGCTACGTGCAGAAGACGGTCACCACCCAGCTCGGCGAGACCGTTTTCGGCAACGGCTCGATCCTGCTCTACGTGGTCGGCGCGGTCACCGCCCTGATCCTGTTCCTGGCCGCGAACACCGCGTTCAACGGGTTCCCGGTGCTCGGCTCGATCCTCGCCCAGGACCGTTACCTGCCGCGTCAGCTGCACACCCGGGGCGACCGGCTCGCCTTCAGCAACGGCATCATCTTCCTGGCGATCGCCGCGATGGTGCTGATCGTCGCGTTCGAGGCCGAGGTCACCCGGCTGATCCAGCTCTACATCGTGGGCGTGTTCGTGTCGTTCACGCTGTCCCAGGCGGGCATGATCCGGCACTGGAACAGGCTGCTGCGTACCCAGCGCGACCCGAACCGGCGACGGCAGATGATGCGGTCCCGGGCGATCAACACCTTCGGCATGGGGCTCACCGGCGCGGTGCTGATCGTCGTGCTGATCACCAAGTTCCTGCTCGGCGCCTGGATCGCGATCGCCCTGATGCTGATCATCTTCGCGACCATGCTGGCCATCCGGAAGCACTACGATCGCGTCTCCGCGGAGCTCGAGCCGACCGACGAGCGCCCGGTGCTGCCGTCCCGCAACCACGCCGTCGTCCTGGTCAGCAAGGTGCACCTGCCGACGCTGCGCGCAATCGCGTACGCGCAGGCGACCCGGCCGGACACGCTGACCGCGGTGACCGTGAACGTGGACGACAAGGACACCCGCCGGATCCAGGACGAGTGGGAGCGCCGCCAGGTGCCGGTCCAGCTGACCGTGGTGGATTCGCCGTACCGGGAGATCACCCGGCCGATCATCGACTTCGTGAAGAGCGTGCGCCGCGGGTCGCCCCGGGACGTGGTCACCGTGTTCGTGCCCGAGTACGTGGTCGGCCGCTGGTGGGAGAACCTGCTGCACAACCAGAGCGCGCTGCGGATCAAGGGGCGGCTGCTCTTCGAGCCCGGCGTGATGGTCACCAGCGTGCCGTGGCAGCTGCGGTCCAGCCAGGACAAGGACCTGGACCGCTTCGACCGCGGGCTGACCCGGGCGCCGGCGCGGGGGCCGCGCAGCCGCCCGGTCGACGGCCCGCCGGCATCGTCCGAACCGGAGCGCGAGGAGGCCCCGTCCTGACCCGGTGCGTGTGTGTAAGCAGAGCAAAGGACCGTCAGGGCGTGACGCGCTTCCTCGGTGTAAGCAGAGCAAAGGACCGTCAGGGCGTGGCCCGCTTCCTCGGTGTAAGCAGAGCAAAGTGATGACGGACGAACTGGTCGAGGGCGACACCCTCGAGGTCACGGTCGGGGCGCCCGCGCACGGCGGGCACTGCGTCGCCCGGCTGGGCGGGGAGCACGGCCGGGTGGTCTTCGTGCGGCACGCGCTGCCGGGCGAGCGGGTGACCGTGGAGATCACCGAGGTGCATCGGGGCTATCTGCGCGCGGACGCGATCGAGATCCACGAGGCCTCGCCGGAGCGCGTGACGGCGCCGTGCGCGTACGCGAAAGCCGATGGTTGTGGGGGTTGTGACCTGCAGCATGTCAGCGACGCGGGGCAGCTCGGCTGGAAGACCGCCGTGGTGCACGAGACCCTGAGGAGGATCGGCGGGATGACCCAGGACCAGGTCTCCGGGGTACGCGTGCAGCGCCTGCCCGGCGGCCTGCTGGGGTGGCGGTCGCGGGTGCGCTACGCGGTGGACGCCGCCGACCGGCCGGGGCTGCTGAAGCACCGGTCGCACGAGGTGGTGGCGATCGACCGCTGCCTGATCGCCCACCCGTACGTTCAGGAACTGGACGTGCTGTCGCGCCGGTGGCCGGACACGGACGCGGTCGCGACGGTGGCCTCCTCCGGCGGCGACGTGAGCGTGCTGACCACCGGGCATGCCGGGGATGACGACTGGCGCGCGGCGAGCCCGATCGAGGGGCCGGCCGAGGTGCGCGAGGTGGCGGCCGGACGGGACTGGACCGTGCCGGCGGCCGGCTTCTGGCAGGTCCACCCGGCCGCGGCGGACACGCTGGTCGGCGCGGTGCTGGAGATGCTCGAGCCGGCGCCGGGGGAGACGGCCTGGGACCTCTACGGCGGTGCGGGGCTCTTCGCCGGTGCGCTGGCCGAGCGGACCGGGGCGCGGGTGACGCTGGTCGAGTCGGCGTTCTCCGGCGCCGCCGCGGCCCGGGCCAACCTGGCCGATCTGCCGCTGGTCGAGGTCGTGGAGGCCAAGGTCGAGCGGGCGCTCCGGCGGCGCCGGGTGACCGGGCCGGTCGACGTCGTGGTGCTGGACCCGCCGCGCTCGGGGGCGGGCGCCGAGGTGGTGCGGGCGATCGCGGCCGCCGGGCCACGGGCGGTCGCCTACGTGGCGTGCGACCCGGCGGCGCTGGGCCGGGACATCGGGACGTTCGCGGAGCTCGGCTGGACGGCGACCGAGGTTCGTGCGTACGACTGCTTCCCGATGACCCGGCACATCGAATGCGTGGCGCTGCTGACCCCTACGCGGTGACCGGTTCCTCGCGCTTGGGCGGGGGCGGGGGCTCCTCGCCGTGCGCCTCGTCCGAGAACGTCGTCTCGTCGAACGGGTCCTCGCCGGAGAAGACGCGTTCCGCCTGAGCCGGGTCGAACTCGTTGGTCCACTTGCCGACCAGCACCGTGGCGATGGCGTTGCCGGCGAAGTTGGTCAGGGCGCGCGCCTCGGACATCAAGCGGTCGATGCCGACGATCAGGCCGACACCGGGCACCAGGTCGGGCCGGTGACTCTGCAGGCCACCGGCCAGCGTGGCCAGGCCCGCACCGGTGACCCCGGCCGCGCCCTTCGAGGCGATGATCATGAAGGCCAGCAGGCCCACCTGCTGCCCGATCGACATCGGCTTGTCCATCGCGTCGGCGATGAACAGCGACGCCATGGTCAGGTAGATGGCCGTGCCGTCGAGGTTGAACGAGTACCCGGTCGGCACCACGATGCCCGCCACCGGCCGGCTGACGCCCAGATGACCCATCTTCGCGATCAGCCGGGGCAGCGCCGACTCGGACGACGACGTCGACAGGATCAGCAGGAACTCCCGGGCCAGGTACTTGAACAGCCGGAACACGTTCATCTGAGCGACCAGGCGCAGGATCAGGCCGAGGATCACGAAGACGAAGAGCGCGCAGGTGATGTAGAAGCCCACCATGATCGTGAAGAGGCTCTTCAGGGCGTCGAAGCCGGTCGCGCCGACCACCGCGGCCATCGCGCCGAACGCGCCGATCGGGGCCAGCCACATGATCATCGCGAGGATCTTGAAGACCACCCGCTGGATGGCCTGGACGCCCCGGATGACCGGCTCGCCCCGCGGGCCGAGCGCCTGCACGGCGAAGCCGACCAGCAGCGCCACCAGCAGGGCCTGCAGCACCTCACCGGCGGTCAGCGAGGAGAGCAGGGTGTCCGGGATGATCCCGAGGAGGAAGTCGACGGTGCCCTCGGACTCGGCGGCGACCTGAGCCTTGCCGGTCTCGGCCAGCGCCTCGGTGAGGTGCAGGCCGGCGCCCGGCTTGAGGATGTTCCCGACGACCAGGCCGATCGCCAGCGCGACCGTGGACATGATCAGGAAGTAGCCGAGCGCCAGGCCGCCGACCTTGCCGACCTGCGCGGCGCGGCGGATGGAACCGACACCGAGGACGATCGTGCAGAAGATGACCGGCGCGATCATCATCTTGATCAGGTTGACGAAGCCGGTGCCGAGCGGCCGGAGCTCCTTGCCGAACTCCGGGAAGAGGAAGCCGACGGCGATGCCCAGGGCCATCGCGACGAGGACGGCTATGTAGAGCCAATGGGAGCGGTCGCGGCGGCGTGGGGGCGCCGCTGAACTGGTTGAATCGACGGTCATGCACGGTTTCTAGCGCATTAACCGGGACGGGTCTATGTGTAGATCGTGTGCAGGTTCAACGGAGCATGGATGTCAGGCGGATGCGGGCGGGCGCAGCGCCGATAGACTCGGGTGTCATGAGCGAAGCCCTCCCCACTCCGTACGGCCTGCTCGGCTCGATCACCGCACCGGGCGATCTCAAGCGCCTCAGCAACGAGCAGTTGACGCTGCTCGCGGCCGAGATCCGCGACTTCCTGGTGGCCAAGGTGTCGCGCACCGGCGGGCACCTGGGTCCGAACCTGGGGGTGGTGGAGCTGACGCTCGCGCTGCACCGGGTCTTCGACTCGCCACGCGACCGCATCCTCTTCGACACCGGCCACCAGGCGTACGTGCACAAGATGGTGACCGGGCGGCAGGGCGGCTTCGACATGCTCCGCCAGCGCGGTGGCCTGTCCGGCTACCCGAGCCAGGCGGAGAGCGAGCACGACCTGATCGAGAACTCGCACGCCTCCACCGCCCTGTCGTACGCGGACGGCATCGCCAAGGCGTTCGCGCTGCGCGGCGAGGAGCGGCACACAGTGGCCGTGGTCGGCGACGGCGCGCTCACCGGCGGCATGTGCTGGGAAGCGCTGAACAACATCGCCGCGGCGAAGAACCGGCTGGTCATCGTCGTCAACGACAACGGCCGCTCGTACGCGCCGACGATCGGCGGCCTGGCCGACCACCTCGCCACGTTGCGCCTCAACCCGGGCTACGAGAAGGTCCTCGACCTGGTCAAGGACGCGCTGGGCTCGACGCCGCTGATCGGCCGGCCGGCCTACGAGGTGCTGCACGCGGTCAAGCGCGGCATCAAGGACGCGGTCAGCCCGCAGCCCATGTTCGAGGACCTGGGCCTCAAATATGTCGGCCCGGTGGACGGCCACGACGAGCAGGCGATGGAATCCGCCCTGCGCAAGGCCAAGGGCTTCAACCAGCCGGTCATCGTGCACGCGGTGACCCGCAAGGGCTACGGCTACCGCCCCGCCGAGCAGGACGAGGCGGACTGCCTGCACGGCCCGGGCGCCTTCGACCCGCAGACCGGCGCGCTGACCGCCAAGCCTTCGGTGAAGTGGACGAACGTCTTCGCCGAGGAGCTCGTGGCGATCGCCGACGAGCGGCCGGACGTCGTCGGCATCACCGCCGCGATGGCCGAGCCGACCGGCATCGCGGCGCTGGCCGCCAAGCACCCGGAGCGGGTCTACGACGTCGGCATCGCCGAGCAGCACGCGATCACCAGCGCGGCCGGCCTGGCGATGGGCGGCCTGCACCCGGTGGTCGCGCTCTACTCGACCTTCCTCAACCGGGCCTTCGACCAGGTGCTGCTGGACGTGGCGATGCACCGGCTGCCGGTGACCATCGTGCTGGACCGGGCCGGGATCACCGGACCGGACGGGCCGAGCCACTACGGCATCTGGGACATGAGCGTCTTCGGCGTGGTGCCGGGCCTGCGGATCGCCGCGCCGCGCGACGCCACCACCCTGCGCGAGGAGGTGCGCGAGGCGATCGCCGTGGACGACGGCCCGACGATCGTGCGTTTCCCGACCGGCTCGGTGGCCGCCGACCTGCCCGCGCTGCGCCGGGTCGGCCCGGTCGACGTGCTCCGCGAGGACGACCGCAAGGACGTGCTCCTGGTCGGGGTGGGCGCGTTCGCCGCGCTGGGCATGCAGGCCGCGGAGCGGATCGCCGAGCAGGGGTACGGCGTGACGGTCGTCGACCCGCGCTGGGTCCGCCCGGTGCCGATCGAGCTGGCCGGCCTGGCCCGGGGGCACCGCCTGGTCGTGACGCTGGAGGACGGCGTGCGCGCCGGTGGCGTCGGCGATGCCGTGGCGGCGATGCTGCGGGACGCCGGGGTGCACACGCCGCTGCGCGACTTCGGCGTGCCGGGGGGCTTCCACGCGCACGGCACCCGTGCCGAGATCCTGGCCGAGCTGGGCCTCACCCCGCAGGAGGTCGCCCTGGCGGTGACCGAGGCGGTGTCCCAGATCGAGGAGGAGCACGCCCGCCTCTAGGCCTCTGAAATCGCCGACGGGCGGTTTCGTTATTCAGCCGTTACCTTTGGGGCATGGCGGCGGAGACGTTCGGTGAGAACACGATCATCATCGATCTCGGCCTGGACCGCGGCGAGCCGGAGACCTACCGGAAACCGACCCGCTCGACCGTGGCTCCGTGGTTCGCGCCGATGATGGTCGCGATCATCGTGCTGCTCGTCGCCAGCGCCTCCACGGCACCACCCGCGCCGGCCCTGACCCCGCTGCTCAGCCTGCGGGTCGGTCCGGCCGACACCTACGCGCTGACCGGCAACAACGAGCTGCTGGCGCAGACGCAGGGCTCGCTGGCCGCGTACGACCTGGCCAGCGGCGCCCGGCGCTGGGAGATCTCGTCGGACCGGCCGACCTACCGGCTGCGCACCGCCAACGGCCTGGTGCTGATGCGGCCGTGGTCGTCCTACGGCCCCGGCCAGCCGAACACCACGGCGCTGTCGCTGGCGACCGGTCTGACCCGGTGGCGGCACGACGGCACGGTGATGAACCTCACCGGCAGCGAGGCGCTGCTCGGGGTCTTCGCGGTCCGCAGCGGCGGCACCAACCGCCGCGTCCAGGGTCCGGTCCAGTCGCTCCAGCCGGTCGACGGCACCGTGCTCTGGCAGGTCGACGTGCCCGGCACCGCGGTGCTGCTCGGCGTGCCCGGCCCCGGCGACGCGGGCACCCGGATGATGCTGGTGCACGACGACCGCACCGCAGCCGTGCACGACCTCGCCACCGGGGAGAAGCTCGTCTCCACCCAGCTGCCACCGGCCAACTACGGCCCGGAGAACCCGGCCGTCTCCGGCGGGCTGATCCTGCTGAGGCACCTCGGCCGGGACGGCGCGGTGGTCTCCGCCTACGACCCGGTCACCCTGCAGCGGCTCTGGCAGCGGCCCGCCGACAAGGTTTACGAGGTGCGCGACTGCGGGCCGGTGGCCTGCCTCAACTCGCCGGACGGCGTGCGCGGCATCGACCCGGCCAGCGGCGTGCAGCGCTGGTTCCGGTCCGGGTGGCGAGGCGTCGAGCAGCGCGGCGGGCTGACCGTGGCGTACGGGTCCGCCGGCGGGAGCACCCAGGCGGCCGGAATCATCAACCCCTCGACCGGCGAGGTGCTCGTCGACCTGCACGGCTGGCGGGTGGTCGGCGGGGACGCCGGTGACCACCTGCTGGTGACCCGGGAGGTGGAGGCCGGAGCACGTACGATGGTCGCCGTCGCGAGGCCGGGACTGTCCGGGCCGCGACCGCTGGCCGACCTGCAGCCGGGCACCGGTGACTGTCAGGCCGCGCCGGGCCGGTTGGTGTGCCGGTCGACCTCGGGCGAGCTGGTCGTCTGGGCGTACGCGCCGAAGGAGTGACGCTGGTGGCGGTGATCGAGCTCGACACCGGTCCCGCTCCCGCCGCCACGACGCATCCGCCGGTCCGCCTGTCCCGCCCGGCCGGCCTGGTCGCCGCGGTCCTGCTGCTGTTCGCGCTCGGCGGCGCCGCCCCGATCACCCCGGTGATGTGGCGGCCGCTCGGCTCGATCCCGCTGGCCACCGACGGCACGGTCACGATGACCGGCGACCGCATCGTCACGATCAGCGACGGCGACCTGACGCGGAAGGTCAGCGTCTGGCAGGCGGACGGCCCACGCCGGCTGTGGACCGCCACGACCGCGATGACCGAGCCCGGCGCCGACGTCGTGGTCCTGTCCGGCGCCCGGGTCGTCGTCGCCGGCGACACCGTCCTGGTCTGGCGGCCCGACTACCGGACCGCGGCGCTGGACCTGAACACCGGCCGCCTGCGTTTCGTGGCGCGTGCGCGGGTCGAGACCGCCGCGCCCGGGGTCGGCGTCACCCGCGAGTCGGTGTTCCGGCCCGGCAGCGAGTACGACCAGCAATCCGGCGACGCCGGCCCGCTCTACTTCGCGGAGGACGGGCGGGCGTACCGGGAGCCGCCGCTGAGCTCCGCCCTGATCGGCGTCGACCTCAATGACGGCCGCGAGCTGTGGCGCCTGCCGCTGCGGGGTCTCGGCCTCACCAGCGCCGTCCGCGACGGTCTGCTGGTCCTCTCGGCCGATCGCATCCAGGTGGTCGACCCGGCGACCGGACGGGTGCTGCGGGAACGCGCGTCGGGCGGTGCCTGGGCGGACGTGTTCGACGACGTGGTGGTGGTCCAGGAGGAGCAGCGGACCGTCGGGTACGACATCGCCACCCTCACCCCGCGCTGGACGTCGCCGGTCCGGCTGCTCAGCGACACCATCACCGGCGCCCGCTGCGACGGAGTGCTCTGCCGGCGTGACCGGGACGCCGTCAAAGTGATCGACCCGGTGACCAACACGACCGTGTGGCAGACCGGGCGCGAGGTCAGCCTCCGCCGGGAGGGCGCCGTCGTCATCGAGTACGACAGTCTCACCCAGCGGCCGCTCCGGCTGAACGACGCCCGCACCGGCCGGACGATCGAGGACCTCCGGGGCTGGCAGACGGTGAGCGTGCTCACCGGGGGCGATCCGCTGCTGTCCCGGGTCGAGCCGGGCGCGAGGCGGATGAGTTTCGCGGTGGTGCGGGCCGGGAGGATCCAACCTCTGGGGTACGCCGGCAGCATCGTCCGCGACTGCCGGGCGGCGGACGGCCTCGCGGTGTGCCGGACCGATGAGAGCGTCGAGCTCTTCGCCTACCGCTGACTCTCCCGCCGTCTATCGCCGACGGTGTGTGCGGCGCACAATCGAGCCGTGAGCGAGGCGCTGATCGACCTCGGCGTGGTGACCCGGACGGAACCGGTCGTCCCGCCGCCCGAGCCGCTGCGCCTGCGCCCGCCGGTGCTGCGGCTGCTCTCCGGCCTGGTCGGTCTCGCCCTGCTCGCCACCCTGACCGGCGCCGCGCACACCACGCCGCCGGCACCGCCGACCGTGGTGCCGGCCGGGCTCGGCGACGCCACCTTCGTCACCGCCGACCGGCTGTTCGTGGTCGAGGCCGGCCCGTTCCCGCCCGGCGCCCCGGCCACCGACAAGGTGATCAACGAGTACACGCTGCCGGACGGCGCCCTGCTCTCCCGGACCACCGCGACGGTCACCGGTGCGATCGTCAACGTGCTCGCCGCCGGGCCGCTGATCCTGATCACCTACCAGGTCGACTCGCTGGAGACCGAGGCTTCCATGGCGCTGGTCGCGGGCACCGGCCGCACGCTGTGGCGACGGCCGTCCCGGCTGCTCAGCGTCGCCCGGGACGACGGTCTGGTACTGCTCCGGCAGAACAGCCCGCGGCCCGGACCGCGCACCTGGTACGGCGTCGACCTGACCACCGGCGCGGTCCGCTGGACGGCCGACGAGCCGATGCGCGGGTTCACCGCTGAGTCCGGGTCGGATCCGGGCGGCTTTCCGCGCACGCTGATAACCGCCGCTGACACGGGTGACATCAGCGTCCGGGACACCCGTACCGGAGAGGTCGTCGCCCAGAAGAAGGTCCGCCTCCGTGCCGCTCCGCGCGGAGCCGACGTGCCGATCTGGGTGGCCGGCGACCTGCTCCTGGTCGGCGCGCCGACCGGCACCGACGCCTACCGTCTGCCCGGCCTGACCCCCGGCTGGCACAGCGACGTCGACCTCAGCGGGCGCTGGGTGCAGGACGGCTGCGCCACCGGGATCTGCGCGCTGAGCTGGCAGGGCGGGCTGTGGCTGATCGACCGGCGGAGCGGCGCCCGGCGCTGGACCGGCGACCGGTGGAACTTCGCCGACCAGGCCGGCCGCTACCTGCTGGCCACCGCCAACGAGCCGGGGGAGCGCGGCCGGGTGGTGTCGGTGCTCGACCCGGACACCGGTGACGTCCGGGGCGACTTCGGGCGCTGGCACTCGCTCGGCGCGGCCGGCCGCGACGGGATGGTCATCGGGCTGCGCGAGCACCTGGCCGACGACAAGGTCTTCTACGCCCGGCTCGACCCGGCCACGCTGCGGGTCCGGGTGCTGGGCGCGGCCGAGGAGGTGTCCGGTGACTGCCGGACGACGGCCGACGTGCTGGTCTGCCGGCGGATCGACGCCTCGGTCGGACTGTGGCGCCTGAAGTAGCCTTCACGCAGGGCTCACGGCCTCTGTACGAGGCTTGGCGGCGGCGGGTCAGAGTCGGGAGGCGCGGACGTGCGCGTGCTGGTGGTGGAAGACGAGCGGAACCTCTGCGACGCGATCGCGCGCGGGTTGCGACGCAAAGGCATGGCGGTGGACGTCGCGTACGACGGGCCGACCGGCCACGAGATGGCCTACGTGACCCGGTACGACGTGGTCGTGCTGGACCGTGACCTGCCGGGGATGCACGGCGACGAGATCTGTGCGGCGCTGGTCGCCTCCGGGGCGCTGACCCGGGTGCTGATGCTGACCGCCAGCGGCACCGTCGCCGACCGGGTCGAGGGGCTCCAGCTCGGCGCCGACGACTACCTGCCCAAGCCGTTCGCCTTCGACGAGCTGGTCGCCCGGGTGCAGGCCCTCGGCCGCCGGGCCACGCCCGCCGCGCCGCCGGTGCTCACCGTCGGCGACCTGATGCTCGACCAGACCCGCCGGGTGGTCACCCGCGGCGGCACGCCGATCGACCTCACCAACAAGGAGTTCGGCGTGCTGGAGGAACTGCTCAAGGCGCGCGGCGGCGTGGTGTCCAGCGAGGAGCTGCTGGAACGCGTCTGGGACGCCAACACCGATCCGTTCACCACCACGGTCCGGGTGACCGTGATGACGTTGCGGAAGAAGGTCGGCGACCCGCCGCTGATCGAGACCGTGGTCGGGGCCGGTTACCGGGTGCCCGAGCCGGTCGTGGTGACGCCCGCCGGCGGCTCGGCGTGACCGTCTATCTGGGTCGCAACCAGGCCCGGAACTGGTTGCGACCGACCCTGCGGTTGCGGCTGACGCTGCTCAACGGGATCCTGCTGGTCGGCGCCGGCGCCATCCTGGTGCTGCTCGCCTGGCTGCTGGTCGGCGACGCGCTGCACCCGGCCGACGAGCTCAAGGCCGGGACGCAGGTGGTGCTCACCAACGGCCAGACCCTCGACGCCCTCGACTGGCAGCGTGAGCTGGTCGACCGCGCGTCGCAGGAATTGCTGCTCAAGGGCCTGCTCGCGTTGTTCGCCATCGGGATGATCGGCATCGCCGGCGCGTACGCGGTGGCCGGTCGCGCCCTGCGCCCGCTGCACAACGTCACCGCGACCGCCCGGCGGCTCGGTGAGGAGACGCTCGACCAGCGCATCCGGTACGCCGGGGCGGACGACGAGGTGGCCGAACTGGCCCGCACGTTCGACGCGATGCTGGACAGGCTGGCCGGGGCGTTCGAGTCGCAGAAACGGTTCGTGGCCAACGCGTCGCACGAGCTGCGCACCCCGCTGGCCGTGATGCGCACCGAGATCGACGTGACCCTCAGCGACGACGAGGCCGACGTGGCCGAGTACCGGCGCATGGCAAAGGTCGTCCGCAACGCCTCGGAACGCGCGAACGGACTGGTCGACGCCCTGCTGGTGCTGGCGCGCAGCGAGGCGCAGTCCGGCCGCCGCCTGGTCCGCAAGGTCCCCGCCGACCTGGCGACGTCGGTCTACAACGCGCTGTCCGCGGTCAAAGCGGAGGCCGAGCGGATGAAACTCGACGTGACGACCGACCTCGAGCCGGCGTCCGTGGTCGGCGACCCCAGCCTGCTCGACCGCCTGGCGGGCAACCTGATCGAGAACGCGATCCGCTACAACCACCTGATGGGCAAGCTCTGGCTGCGCACCGCGACGGTGGACGGCCAGGCCCGCCTGGTCGTCGGCAACACCGGCTACGAGGTCGAGCCGGCCGACGTGCCGGGGCTGTTCGAGCCGTTCCGCCGGGGCGGGTGGGAACGCACCGGGTCGCGCGGCTCCGGCCTGGGACTCTCCATCGTGCGAGCCGTGTGCGACGCGCACGGCGGCACGGTGTCGGCGGTCGCCCAGCAGGGCGGTGGTCTGGAGATCACCGTGTCCCTGCCGGGCGCCGACACGACTCCGGTGGTCGCCGCGACCGCCACCGTGCCGCGGGCCAAAGGGCTGGGTGTCGCCCCTAGAGCAGCCGGTCCAGGGTGACCGGGAGGTCGCGGACCCGGACACCGGTCGCATGGTGGACGGCGTTCGCGACCGCGGCCGCCACGCCGGTGATGCCGACCTCGCCCGCCCCGATCAGGCCCAGCGGGGTCGTCGGGTCCGGCTCGTCGAGGCACTCGATGTCGATCCGCGGGACGTCGGCGTGCACCGGGACGTGGTACTCGCCCAGACCCGGGTTCATGATCCGGCCGGTGCGCGGGTCGACCAGCGTCTCCTCGGAGAGCGCCGCGCCGATGCCCATGACGACGCCACCGCGCAGCTGGCTGCCGGCGAGTTTCGCGTTCATCACCCGGCCCACGTCGAAGACGCCCAGCCAGCGGCTCACCCGTACCTCGGCGGTGTCCGGGTCGACCCGCACCTCGCAGAAGTGCACGCCGGTCGCCGGGTGGACCCAGCGCCGCCGGTCGTTGAGGAACCTGGCCATGAACCGGGCCTGACCGACCGCCTGGCCCAGCCTGGAGTCCGAGCCGGTGCGCGCCTCCAGGGCGGGCACACCCGCCCGGCCGAGGATCTCGGCGTAGGACTCACCGGCGCCACCGGCCAGACGGAGCCCGCCGTCGCGGGTCTCGACGTCGCCCGGCCGCGCACCCCGCAGCGGGGACGAGGCCGCTCGCCGGGCCAGCCCGAGCGCCGAGCGCTTGAGCTCCTCGCACGCCTGCAGGACCGCGGCGGTCGCGGCCGAGGTCTGGGTGGAGCCACCCGCGCCGGGCGCGGTCGGCTGGTCGCTGTCGCCGATCTCGACCGAGACCACGTCGAGGGGTACGCCCAGGGCGTCCGCGGTGACCTGCGCGACGATCGTCGCGATGCCCACCCCGATCTCCTGCAGACCGCTGCGGACCAGCACGGTTCCGTCCGCCCGGAGGCGCACCAGGACGTCGCCGGGGAGCGGGACCGGGATGTGCAGCGCCGACGCCACGCCCCAGCCGACCAGCCACCGTCCGTCGCGCATGGACCGTGGCTTCGGGTCGCGGCCGGCCCACCCGAAACGGTCCGCGCCGCGCGCGTAGACCCGGCGCAGGTCCCGCCGGGAGAACCGCTTGCCGCTCAGCGGGCTGCGCTCCGGCTCGTTGCGTACCCGCAGGTCGATCGGGTCCATGCCGAGCTCACCGGCCAGCTCGTCGATCGCCGACTCCAGGGCGAAGCTGCCGACCGCCTCGCCGGGCGCGCGCATGAACGTGTTGGGCAGCGCGTCCACCTCGGCGGTGCTGTGCCGCACCAGGATGGCCGGCGCCGCGTACAGGTACTGGGACTGGGAGGCCACCCGCTCGGCGCCGCCGCCCACCCGGCCGACCTGGGTGAGGCCGGTGTGCACCAGGGCGGTGAGTGTCCCGTCCCGCTCGGCGCCGAGCGCCACCCGCTGGACGGTCGGGGCGCGCCCGCCGACCGTGCGGCTGACGCTCTCCCGGCTCAGGGCCATCCGTACCGGCCGGCCGGTGGCCCGCGCGGCGAGCGCGGTCAGCAGCGTCCCGGCCCAGACCGAGCCCTTGCCGCCGAACCCGCCGCCGACGAACGTGGCGACCACCCGCACCTGGGCGGCCGGCACGCCGAACCGCAGCGCCAGGTGCTTGCGGGTCCAGTCGATGTTCTGGGTGGCGTCGTGCACGGTCAGCCGGTCGCCGTCCCAGGCCGCGGTGGTCGCGTGCGGTTCGATCGCGTTGTGGTTCTGGCCCGGCGTCGTGTACCGCAGGTCGACCGTGACCGGCGCGTCCGCCAGGGCCCGCTCGGCGTCGCCCTTCCTGGCCTCGCCGACGTCGATCATGCTGTTCTTGACCTGCTTCGGATGCTCCCGCGCGACCGCGAAGTCGGTGGTGGCCGGTTGCTGTTCGTAGGACACCCGGACCAGGCGGGCGGCGGCGTGCGCGGCCTCCAGGGACTCGGCGACCACCACCGCCACCGGCTGCCCGTTCCAGTGCACCTCGTCGGTGTTCAGGTAGTTCACCGGGGTGCCGGGCGCCATCGTGCTCAGGTCCGCGATGGAGACCTTCGGCGGCGGCGCCATCCGCGGGGCGTTCTGGTGGGTCAGGACTTTGAGTACGCCCGGGACGGCCTCGGCCGCGCCGGTGTCGATCGCGGTGACCCGCCCGCGGGCGATCCCCGCGTGCACGAGGGCCGCATGCGCGATGTCGGCGTAGGGGAAGTCGGCGGAGTACTTCGCCGCGCCCGTGGTCTTGGCGACTCCGTCGACGCGGTCGACGGGCCGGCCGACGTTCGGTCCGTCCTGCCGGGTCGCTGCCGGGCGGGTCCGTTCCGGTGCTGTGGTCATGATGTGGCCAGCCTCCGCAGCGTCGCGACGATCGTGCGCCGCGCCAGCTCGATCTTGAACTCGTTGCCGGGCAGGCCGACCGCGGCCGCCAGCTCGGCCTCGGCCGCCTGCCGGAAGGTCTCCTCGGTGGCCGGCGCGCCGGTCAGCACCCGCTCGGCCTCGACCGCCCGCCACGGCTTGGCGGCCACCCCGCCGAGGGCGAGCCGGACCGCGACCACCTCGCTGTCCCGCGTCTCCAGCGCCGCGGCCACGGACACCAGCGCGAACGCGAACGAGGCCCGATCACGGACCTTCCGGTACGCCGAGTGGACCGTGACCGGCGCCGGGAGGTCGATCGCCACGATCAGCTCGTCGGGCTCCAGCACCGTCTCCAGCTGCGGGGTGTCGCCGGGCAGCCGGTAGAAGTCGAGCAGCGGGACGCTCCGGGCGCCACGGACGCTGCGCACCTCGACCACGGCGTCCAGCGCGGCCAGCGCCACCGCCATGTCCGACGGATGGGTCGCCACGCAGTGCTCGCTCGCGCCCAGCACGGCGCCGGCCCGGTGCAATCCGCCGGCCGCGTCGCATCCACTGCCCGGCTCGCGCTTGTTGCAGGCCGCGGTGGCGTCGACGAAGTAGAGGCAGCGGGTGCGCTGGAGCAGGTTGCCGCCGACCGTCGCCATGTTGCGCACCTGGCCGGACGCGCCGGAGAGAAGGGCTTGGGCCAGCATCGGGAACCGGGACCGGACCGCCGGGTGCGCGGCCAGGTGGCTGTTGCGGACCAGCGCGCCGATCCGCAGCCCGCCGCCGGGCAGCTCGTCGACCCCGGTCAGCGGCAGGCCGGTGATGTCCACCAGGGTGGGCGGGCGTTCCACGTCCTGACGCATCAGGTCGACCAGGTTGGTGCCACCGCCGAGCGGCTTGGCGCCCGGGGTCTCGGCGAGCGTACGCACGGCGCTGTCCACGTCGGGCGCGCTCACGTAGGTGAACGACCTCACGCCGCCACCTCCTTGATCGCATCTTTCCTGGCCGAGGACCTCACGCTGCGACCTCCTTGATGGCGGTCTCCCTGATGGCGGTGGCGATGCCGTCGTACGCGCCGCAGCGGCACAGGTTGCCGCTCATCCGTTCCTTGATCTCGGCGTCGGTGAGCGGGACGTCGGTCGCGGTGAGATCCGCGGTGACCGCGCTCGGCGCGCCGGCCCGGTGCTCGGCCAGCATGCCCAGCGCCGAGCACACCTGGCCCGGGGTGCAGTAGCCGCACTGCAAGCCGTCGGCGGCGATGAAAGCCCGCTGCAACGGATGCTCGACACCCTCGATGGTGGTGATCTCCCGCCCGCCGTACTGCACCGCCAGCGCCAGGCAAGAGGCGATCCGCTCACCGTCGACCAGCACCGTGCACGCACCGCAGGCGCCCTGGTTGCAGCCCTTCTTGGTGCCGGTCAGCTCGAGGTGCTCGCGCAACGCGTCGAGCAGGCTGACTCGTGGATCGAGATCGACCCGCCGGGCCGCTCCGTTGACTCGCAGTTCCACTTCGACCATGCGGGCCACGTTAGGGCAACGGTGTTCGCTTAACAAGAGAACGTTGTTTTCTTATCCTCGGTTGGTTCTCAGGGGCGATAGAGTCTCGGGGTGAGCGCCAGGTCAGGTAACGGCGCCGGCTTCCTGCGGGCCCGGCGGCCCGAGCAGAAACAACAACGAACCGACGCGATCCTGGCTGCCGCCCGCGAGCTCGGCATCCGGGACGGCGTCGGCCTGGTCAGCTTGGCCGCCATCGCCGCCGAGGTCGGCGTGCACAAGTCCGCGCTGCTCAAATACTTCGGCACCCGCGAGGAGATCTTCCTGCAGCTGTCCGAGACCGAGTGGCTGACCTGGGCCGACAACGCCGTCACCTCGCTGGCGCCGGTGACCGACGAGGACGGGCTGGCCGAGGTGCTCGCCCGGTCGATCGCCGACCGGCCGCTCTTCTGCCAGCTGTTGACGCACGCCTCGCTGACCCTGGAGCGCAACGTCTCGCTCGACGCCCTTCGCCGGTCGAAGGCCGCGGCCCTCCGATCCACCGACATCGTCGTGGACGAGGTCCACCGGCTGCTGCCGGACCTCGGCCGGGAGTCCTGCTTCGAGCTGGTGGCGGCGACGGCACTGATCGCGGCCGGGTTGTGGCACGTGGCGCATCCGCCGGCGGCGGTCAGCGCGCTCTACGCGGAGCAGTCCGAGGCGAACGCCTTCAGCCGCCTGGCCGGGATCGACCTGGCGGCCGAGGTGAGCCGGTTCGTCCGGGTCTTCCTGGCCGGGCTGCGCAGCGAGCGCGGGCGCCCGGCCCCGGCCGGCGGCGGGTGCGTGGCTCTTCCGGGCAACGAGGACTCGCACCCGTCGCGGTGAGGCGGCGGGGGTGCCGGCCCGGCGCTTTCGGGCGGCGAGACTCGCACCCGTCGCGGTGAGGCAGTGAGGGTGCGGGCCTGGCGCGGGGATGCGGCGAGGGGTGTGGGTCCGGCGCCTTCAGGCGGCGAGGGTGCGGTCCGGGGACTCGCGGCGGATGGTGCGCCAGCGAGCGGTGCTGATGCCCAGGGCCGCGGCCAGGGCGGAGTCGGTGATCTTGGGGTCGTCGGCCTTGATCCGGGTCGCCTCGGCGAGGGTCTCGGCCGGCGTGCGGCGGACCTTGGCGGCCGGGCGGGCCTGCTTGGTGGCCTCCGGGGTGAGTTCCGGGATGCGTGCGCCGGGCGGGGTGGCCCGTCCCGCCGGGGCAGGACGAGTGGACGCGGCGGCACGGGTGGACGCGGCGGGGTGAGTGGACGCGGCTGGGTGAGCGGACGCGGCGGGACGAGCGGACGCCGTGGTCCGGCTGGTCGCGGCGGGTCGGTGGCCGGTGGCCTGGCGGGGCACGGGAGCGGGCTGCGGTTTCGAGGGCTTCGAGGCCTTGGAGCCGAGAAGCCCGGCGATCTCCTCGGCCACGCTAGGTGCCAGGGCTGCGGAGGTGGCCGTCCGATCGGAGACCGTGTGCGCGGAGCCTGCCCGCTCCGAGGCCGCGTGCGAGGAGGCTGCGTGCGAGGAGACCGCGTGCGAGGAGGCCGCGTGCGTGGCGACCGGGTGCGTGGCGACCGCGTGCGAGGTGGCCGGGGCGGTGGCGAAGACCGGGGCGGCGGTCGGAGCGACCGGGGCGGAGATGGCTGGGGCTGGGGTGGCCGGCTCGGTGGAGTGCTCCAGGGTGGAGATGCGGCCGGCCAGCTCGACCAGGCAGATGCTGGCCACGACGATCAGGCCGTCGACCGACAGCGGCAGCAGGTAGGGCGAGGCGCCGGTCTCGCCGTAGCGGGCCGCCACGCCGACCATGTGCCAGTAGGAGACCCACGCCGCGATGCCCGCGATGGTCGCCGTCGCCACCAGGCGGGCCGCGGCCAGCGAGCGGCGGTGCACCGGGACGCGGGAGATCAACTCGACCGTCAGCAGCAGCGCGAGCGGCGGCCATGCGGCGATCGCCTGGCTGATCGGGTTGTCGAGGGCGTGCAGGACGTTCGCCACCACCGATGCGGCGACCCCGAGGAGCAGGGTCGCACGGACGGCCCAGCGGACACGGCGGAGCTGCGGGAGGTGCACGGTCTCTACTCCTTCACACGATCATGATGGACCCGGATCAGCGGCCCATCCTGACTGGTGAAGATGACGACGCGGCCCTCCGGGGGAGAACCGCGTCGTGTTCGTATCTGGATCGATAGATGTATGTGACCGCGTCGCGGCGCGTGTCAGCTTGACTTCTCGATCTCGCCACGAAGCTTGGCGAACTCGGCCTTGGCCTTCGTAATCGTCTTGAAGTACCAGATGATCCAGCCCACGCTGCCCTCGTCGGCCCACGCGCAGAGCACCATGTCGGTGCCGGACGCGTCGGCCTTGCCGCACTTGGCGACGCCGCCCAGTGGGCCCGCCTTGATCGAGGTGATTCCGGTCACCTTGAGCCCGCCGACGCCCGCGCCGAGGAAGGTGCCGTTCAATTCCTGGGCGGGATTGTCCACGTCGGCCGCTACGCCCGCGATGACCACGATGTCCTGCTTGGCCACCTTCCCGTACAGCGCGCCGACCGTGTTGCGGGCGTTCGGAATGTTTGCCAGGTCGGACTTGAGCTGCTCGGTGATGCCCTTGAACTGGTCGTCGGTGAGCTTCGGCCGGCCGCCCAGAGTGCGCGGCTCGACGATGGTGATCGTCTTCCCAGCCGGCGCCTCGGTGGTCGGCGCCGGGTCCAGCGGCTCGATGCTCGGCAACGGCGGCGGCGTGTAGTCGTCGACCGCCTCGTTGACCGAGTCCGTCGTGTTTCTTGCGACCAGCACGACCGCGGTGGTGCCGCCGACGCAGAGGACGAGGAAGACCGCGATCGAGACCAGCGTGATCGGCAGCGCTCGCGACTTGGGCTTCACCGGGGTCATCACCGGGTAGCCGGGCTGCGCGTACTGCTGCTGCCCGTAGTCCGGCGGCGGAGGGCCGTAGTCCGGCGTCGGCGGCGGGGCGTAGGGCCCACCCTGCTGCGGCGGCCCGGGGTAGGGCTGCTGCGACGGCGGATAGGGCGGCTGCGCCGGCTGGTACGGCTGGGTGGGCGGGTACTGCTGCGGGTTCGGCGCCGGCTGCCCCGGCCAGGGCTGGCCGGACGACGGCTGTCCCGGCTGCGGCTGACCGGAGTAGGGCTGACCCGACTGCGGCTGGCCGGACGACCAGGGATCGGGCGGGCCCGGGTACGGCGGCTGCGACATCAAAGCTCCATCGATGTGGGTGTCGTGCGGAACTCTAGTGCCGTGAGCAGGGCATGTCGTCACCCGTCAGCATCCTGAGATCACGCCGACCGGGCGATACGGCGCGGATCGCCAAGTTGGATCCGCGCCGTATCGCTCCGAGGATCAGGCCTTCTTCTCGACCTCGCCACGCAGCGTGACGAACTCCTTCTCAAGGTCGGCCTTCGTCTTGAACAGCATCGCGAACATGCCGGTGCTGCCGTTGTCCGACCACACGCAGATGCCCATCGGCACGTCGTCCTGCTTGGTGTCACCGCACTTGGCGATGCCGCCGAGCGGGCCGGGGTCGACGTCGGTGAGGTTGTCCGCCTTCATGCCGCCGGAGGCCATGCCGGAGGTGAACTCGTCGAACCGGCTCTGCGCCGAGCCGGAGACGGTCGAGGCGGCAGCCACCATGAGGATGTCCTGCTTCGTCACGTCGCCGTACATCGCGCCGACCGAGCTGGTCGCGCCGGCGACCTTGCCGAGTTCGGTGTCCATCTCCTTGGCCGCCGCGGCGATCGCCGGGTCGGTGATCTTCGTCCGGCCGCCCAGGGTGGCCGGCGCCGCCACGGTGATCTTGGCGCCGTCGGCGATCTCCTCGACCTTGTCCTTGGCGAAGAAGTAGGTGGCGCCGATGCCGGCCGCGCACAGCACCGCGATGACCGCGACCACGATCAGCACGATCTTCAGGGCCGAGGACTTCTTCTTCGGCGGCTCACCACCGTAGCCCGGAGCGCCGCCGCCCTGGACCGGCGACTGGTAGGACGGCGCACCGTCCTGAGGCGGGTACGACGTGCCGCCCGGCGGCGGGTACGAAGCGCCACCATCCGCGGGCGGGTACGAGGTGCCACCCGGCGGCGGGTAGGACGCGCCCCCCGGAGGCGGGTACGAGCCGCCGGACCCGGGCTGAGCGCCACCGGGCGGCGGGTAGCCCTGCGGTCCGCCGGAGGTCGGCTGCTGGCCGTAGGGCTGGCCGTACGGCTCCTGCGGCTGGGGCGGGTATGGCGGCTGTGACATCTGCTTCTCCTCCGGATACGGCAACCTCGGCCGACGGGTCGTGTTCACCGGCGCGCCGGAGCCTACCGATCCCACGCCACCTGCGCTGACGCCCCCGCGTCTTTTGAGACACGGGGGCGTCGGATACCTGACATCAGGGGCGGAGGCTCGCCACTCCACGCGGCAGGAAGCGCTTGCCGGTGACCCGCTCGGCGGTGCCGCTGCGGTCCAGATACGGCGTGACGCCACCGAGGTGGAACGGCCACCCGGCGCCGAGGATCATGCACAGGTCGATGTCCTGCGCCTCGGCCACGACACCCTCGTCGAGCATGATGCGAATTTCGTCGGCGAGCGCGTCGAGTGCTTTCTCGCGTACCTGATCACCGGTCAGCGGCGCGGAACCCGCGTCGATCAGCTCGACCACGGCGGGGTTGATCTCGTCGTCGACGATCAGCGGCAGGCCGGCGTCGACGATCTTGCGCAGATTCGGGCTGTCGCCATACCGATCCGGGAACGCCTTGTGCAGCGTCTGGCCGACGTGCATGCCGACCGCCGGGCCGACCAGCTGGAGGAGCTGGATGGGCCGCATCGGCAGGCCGAGCGGGTCGAGGGCGGTGTTGACCGTCTCCAGCGGCGTGCCCGCGTCGATCGCCGCGAACACCTCGCTGGTGAACCGGGTGAGCAGCCGGTTGACCACGAAGGCCGGGGCGTCCTTGACCAGGACGCAGGACTTGCGCAGCTCCTTGCCGACGGCGAAGGCGGTGGCCAGCGTGGCGTCGTCGGTGCGCTCGCCGCGGACGATCTCGAGCAGCGGCAGCACGGCGACCGGGTTGAAGAAATGGAAGCCGACGACCCGCTCGGGGTGCTCCAGGTCGGCGGCCATCGCGCTGACCGGGAGCGAGCTCGTGTTGGTGGCGAGCACCGCCTCCGGCGAGACGATCTTCTCCAGCTCGGCCCAGACCTGCTTCTTGAGGTCCAGGTTCTCGAAGACCGCCTCGATCACGAAGTCGGCGTCGGCGAACACCGACTTGTCGACCGAGCCGGTGACCAGGCCGCGCAGCTTGGCCGCGTCGCCCTCGCCGAGCCGGCCCTTGCTCGCCAGCTTGTCGATCTGGCCGCGGACGTAGTCCACGCCCTTGTCGACGCGGGTCTGGTCGAGGTCGGTCAGGACCACCGGCACCTGGAGCCGGCGGGCGAACAGCAGAGCCAGCTGGGAGGCCATCAGACCGGCGCCGACGACGCCGACCTTGGTGACCTTGCGGGCCAGCTCCTTGCCGGGCGCGCCCACCGGCCGCTTGGCGCGGCGCTGGACCAGGTCGAAGGCGTACAGGCTGGCCCGGGACTCGTCGCCCATGATCAGGTCGGCGAGCGCCTCGGTCTCGGCGGCCGTGCCGTCGGCGAACGACGCCTCCTTGGCCAGCGCGAGCAGCTCGAGGGCCTTGTTGGCGGACGGCACCGCGCCGTGCAGCCGCTCGTCGAGCTGCTGCTTGGCGAAGAACAGGACGCCGTCCCACATGTCCTTGTCGACCTCGGGCCGGGTCACCTGGACCTCGCCCTTGACCACCCCGGCGGCCCACTCCAGCGAGCGCTCCAGGAAGTCGGCCGGCTCCAGCAGCACGTCGGCCACGCCCAGCTCGGCGGCCTGCTTCGGCCGCAGCACCTTCTGGGTGAGGGGGTTCTGCAGGATCACCTGGGCGGCGCCGGGAGCGCCGATCAGGTTGGGCAGCAGCTGGCTGCCGCCCCAGCCGGGGATCAGGCCGATCGCGACCTCGGGCAGGCCGAGCGCGGCGGCGCCGCCGGACACTGTGCGGTAGTGGCAGTGCAGGGCGACCTCGAGGCCGCCGCCGAGCGCCGCGCCGTTGATGAACGCGAACGTCGGGACGGTCGAGTCCTTAAGCCGGGCGAACACCCGGTGGCCCAGCGCGCCGAGCTCGACCGCCTGGTCACGGGAGGTGATCAGCGGCATGCCGGTGATGTCGGCGCCGACGCAGAAGATGTAGGGCTTGCCGGTGATCGCCACGAACGCCGGGTCGGCGTCGAGAGCCGAGGTGATCGCCGCGTCCAGCGACGCCAGACCGGCCGGGCCGAAGCTGTTCGGCTTCTTGTGGTCGAAGCCGTTGTCCAGGGTGATCAGCGCGGCCCTCCGGTCGAGGCCGGGCACCGGGACAAGGCGGACGAGGGCCTTGGTGACGACCTCGTTCGGGTTCTCGATCACTTGCCCTCCCACGCCGGGTTCTCCCAGATCACGGTGCCGCCCATGCCGATGCCGATGCACATGGCGGTGAGGCCGTAACGGACCTCGGGGTGCTCGGCGAAGTGCCGCGCGAGCTGCGTCATCAGCCGGACGCCGGAGGAGGCCAGCGGGTGGCCCACGGCGATCGCGCCGCCCCAGGGGTTGACCCGCGGGTCGTCGTCGGCGATGCCGTAGTGGTCGAGGAAGGCGAGCACCTGCACGGCGAACGCCTCGTTCAGCTCGAACAGGCCGATGTCGTCGATCGTCAGCCCGGCCAGCCTCAGCGCCTTCTCGGTCGAGGGGATCGGGCCGTAGCCCATGATCTCCGGCTCGACGCCGACGAAGCCGTACGAGACCAGCCGCATCGCGACCGGCAGGCCCAGCTCGCGGGCCGTCGCCTCGTCGGCCAGCAGCGCCGCGGTGGCGCCGTCGTTGAGGCCGGCCGCGTTGCCCGCGGTGACCTTGCCGTGCGGGCGGAACGGGGTCTTCAGCGAGCCCAGCTTCTCCATCGAGGTCTCGCGGGGCGCCTCGTCCGCGGTGGCCAGGCCCCAGCCCTCGTCGGCGTTGCGGGTGGCCACCGTGACCAGGTCCGGCTGGAGCTTGCCGTTGGCGTACGCCTTGGCGGTCTTCTCCTGCGAGGCCAGCCCGTACGCGTCCACCCGCTCCTTGGTGATGCCCGGCAGACGGTCGTGCAGGTTCTCCGCCGTCGAGCCCATCACCAGCGCGGACGGGTCGACCAGCTTCTCGGCCAGGATGCGCGGGTTGGGGTCGACGCCCTCGCCCATCGGGTGCCGGCCCATGTGCTCGACACCGCCGGCGATGGCGATGTCCATCTGGCCCATCGCGATGCCACCGGCCACCGTGGTGACGGCCGTCATCGCGCCGGCGCACATCCGGTCGATCGCGTACCCGGGCACGGTCTTCGGCAGGCCGGACAGCAGGGCCGCGGTGCGCCCGATGGTCAGGCCCTGGTCGCCGATCTGGGTGGTGGCCGCGATCGCCACCTCCTCCACCCGCTCGGGCGGAAGCTGCGGATTGCGCCGCAGCAGCTCTCGGATGCAGCGGATCACCAGGTCGTCGGCGCGGGTCTCGGCGTACATGCCGCCGGCCTTGCCGAACGGGGTGCGGACGCCGTCGACGAAGACGACCTCCCGGACTTCACGGGGCACAGCAAGCCTCCCAATAGAGCGGACGGGAGAATCCTACTCGTGAGTAACTACGCCTCGCCAGATACGGCCGAACTTGGATCGGGGAGCACTTTTGCCAGGCCCTCGCCGATCAGGCCGACCTGCCAGGCCCGCGCCCCGAAGCCGCGCAGCGTGTCGCCGACCGTCTGCGGGCTGACCTCGTCCGGCGGCGCCCAGGCCAGGCGGCGGATGAAGTCCGGGCTGATCAGGTTCTCCGGCGGGAGGGTGTGCGCCTCGGCGGTGCCGACCACCACCTGGCGGCAGCGCTGCAGCCGGGCCGCGGCCACCGGGTCACGTTCCGCCCAGCGGTGCGGCGGGGGCGGGCCCTCGACCGGCTGGTTGATCGGCAGCGCGTCGTCCGGCAGGGCGCGAGCCTCGTCCAGGGCGTCCAGCCACACCCGGGCCAGCCGGCGCACCGACCGGCCGCCGAAGCCGGGCAGCACGAGCAGCGCCCGCTCGTCCTTCGGGTCCAGTTCGGCCGCCGCGATGATCGCCGAGTCGGGCAGCACCCGGCCGGGCGCCGAGTCGCGGCGGGAGGCGACGCCGTCCCGGGCGTACCAGAGGGCGCGGACCCGGGACTGGGCGCGGGCGCCGCGGACCCGGTGGATGCCGGACGTGCGGCGCCAGGGGTCGGGGCGTACCCGGGGCGGACGGTCCGCGGTGGCCACCAGCGCGGCGAACTCCTCGGCCGCCCAGGCCGCCTTGCCCTGCTGCTCCAGCTCGGCGGCGAGCAGGTCACGCAGGTCGGTGAGCATCTCGACGTCCAGGGCCGCGTACGTCAGCCAGGACTCCGGCAGCGGCCGGGTGGACCAGTCGGCGGCCGAGTGGTGCTTCTCCAGCGTGTAGCCGAGGAGGTTTTCGGTGAGCGCGGCCAGCCCGACCCGCTCGAACCCGGCCAGCCGCGCGGCCAGCTCGGTGTCGAACAGCCGCCGCGGGCGCATGCCCAGCTCGGCCAGGCAGGCCAGGTCCTGGCTGGCGGCGTGCAGCACCCACTCGCTGTCGGCCAGCGCGGCGTCCAGCGTGCGCAGGTCGCTGAGGGGCATCGGATCGATCAGCACGGTCCCGGCGCCGGCCCGGCGCAGCTGCACCAGGTAGGCGCGCTGGGTATAGCGGTAGCCCGAGGCTCGCTCGGCGTCGACCGCGACCGGGCCGGTGCCCGCCGCCATCCGGGCGACCACCTCGGCCAGCTCGTCGTCGGTTTCCAGCGGGCGCGGGGTGCCCTCGCGCGGTGCCGTCAACGGGACGGGTCCACCGGGCTCAGACGGGTCGGGCACGTCGAGCGGTCCGTCTCCGGCAAACTCCGGCGCGTCCCGACGGCGCAGGGGTGCTTCGTCGGTCACTCCGTAACCGTACGGGGGTACCCCCCGTCCCGTGTGCAGCGGTCCCGGCGCGTCGATTCTCGATCGACGCGCCGAGGTTCCGGAGAAATTCTCCGGACGGGACACATCCGTTCCGGCGTCGGCTGCGTATTACCCGCCGGAGCGCCGAGAGCCCGGGGAGGCCGCACCGCGATGACCGCCATGCACGAGCCGTACGGACAGCGCGGGGCGCCCGGACCACGACGGCCGGAGGACCTCCGTCCCGCCGTCGATCCGTGGGAGACGGGTGAGCACATCTTCAGGTCCCAGTGGGACACCGGCGAGCAGCGGGCCCTGGATGCGGAATGGCAGGCCGGCCAGCATGTCCGGTTCCCGCAGCGGCCCTCGCACGTCGGTCATCCGCGCCCGGCCAGGACGGTTTCCCCGTCCGTACCCTCGATGTCTCACACCGACGGTGGAGCGGGCCGGCGACGCCGCGGCAGAGGCGGGTCGATCTTCGCCGCGCTGGCCGTCGTGCTGGTGATCTTCGGCGGCTTCGTGGTGTGGCGCCTGGAGAGCGGGAACAGCCGGCTGTCGGCCGAGCTGGCCGCCGAGCGTGACCGGGCCGCCCTGCTGACCGACCGCACCACCGCCCTGGAGAAGAAGCTGAACGGCGTGTTCGACCCGGAGGTCGTCTCCTCGCACGTGCTGCCGAGCGTCTTCCGCGTCCGGGCCGGCGACTTCACCGGCACCGCCTTCTCGGTCGGCGACAAGGCCGCGAAGGGCAAGGCCAACATGCTGACCAACTTCCACGTGGTGCAGTCGGTCTGGGAGGCCGGTGAGAAGAAGGTCTTCCTGGAGCGCGGCAGGGACGAGGTCAGCGCCACGATCGTCAAGGTCGACAAGGCCAAGGACCTGGCACTGCTCCGCGCGGACCGGGAGATCAAGGGGCTGAGCCCGGCCACCGCCGAGGTCAAGCCGGGGCAGCAGATCGTCGTGGTCGGCGCGCCGCTGGGCCTGGAGGACTCCGTCACCACCGGCGTGGTCAGCGCGTACCGGCCCAGCGATCAGGACGCGCAGAGCATCCAGTTCGACGCGCCGATCAACCCGGGCAACTCCGGGGGACCGGTGGTCAACGCCGCCGAGCAGGTGGTCGGGCTGGCCACCGCCAAGGCCCGGGACGCCGAGGGCATCGGTCTCGCCGTGTCGATCAAGGATGCGTGCTCGACCTTCAAGGTGTGTTGACCCGGTGCCGGTCCGCCAGGGCGGTGACGCCCGGCGGCGGCAGGCCCGCGGTCGAGGCCAGCATCGCGCACCAGCCCTCCAGGTGAGCGCCGAGCTCGGCCGAGGTGGGCGTCCAGGACGCCCGGATCTCCAGGTCGGCCGTCGGCTGCGGCCCGGCCAGCTCGCCGAACCGGGTCGACGTCGTCTGCGTGATGGTGCCGCCGATGGCCGTGTAGGACGCCGCGAACTGCTCCAGCCCGTCGGTCAGCCAGGTCCAGGCGACGGCGGGCAGCAGCGCGTCGCCGGCCATGTCCTCCTCGAGCTCGGCGGTGATCAGCGTGACCAGGCGCAGGTCACCCTGCCAGGCCTCGTGGCCGGCCGGCTCGTGCAGCAGGATCAGCCGGCCGCTGGCCACCTCGTCACCGGCGCGCAGCACGGTGGCGCTGATCGCGAAGGCGTACGGGGCCAGCCGCTGCGGCGGGGCGATCTCCTCGAGGAGGATCTCGTCACGCGGGGCGGCCGCCCGGAGCCCGGCGACGGCGCGGGTGAACGCCTCGGGTGCCGCGGGGGTGGGCGTCATGCACTGAAGCGTATGCCGATCACCGGTGTCCGTCGTCGATCGCCGCGCCGCGTGGCGCTTTCATCGGGCGTGGCACCATGTCCCGGGTGACCACGACACCCCGAGATTCGGCTTTCGTCCGTGCCTGCCGTGGCCTGCCGGTGCCGCACACCCCGGTCTGGTTCATGCGACAGGCCGGCCGGTCGCTTCCCGAGTACCGCAAGATCCGCGAGGGCATCGGCATGCTGGACTCCTGCCGCCGACCGGATCTGGTCACGGAGATCACGTTGCAGCCGGTCCGCCGGCACGGGGTGGACGCGGCGATCCTGTTCAGCGACATCGTGGTCCCGCTCGCGGCGGCCGGGGTCGACCTGGACATCGTGCCCGGCACCGGTCCGGTCATCTCCGCTCCCCTCCGATCCCGTGCCGGCCTGGCCCAGCTCGACGGTCCGGGCGATGTCGGATTTGTGGCGGAGGCCGTGCGGCTGCTGCTCGCGGAGCTCGGCCCGACGCCGCTGATCGGCTTCGCGGGTGCGCCGTTCACGCTGGCCAGCTATCTCATCGAGGGCGGCCCGTCGCGCACGTATCTTCGGACAAAAGCCATGATGTACGGCGAGCCGGACCTGTGGCACGACCTGTGCGCGCGGCTCGCCGAGATCACGCTGGCGTTCCTGAAGGTGCAGGCCGCCGCCGGGGTCAGCGCCGTCCAGCTCTTCGACTCCTGGGCCGGGGCGCTGTCCGAGGCCGACTACCGGCGCTTCGTCCTGCCGCACTCTGCGTCGGTGCTGGCCGGGCTGGCCGAGTTCGACATCCCGCGGATCCACTTCGGTGTCGGCACGTCGGTGCTGCTGGGCGCGATGGGCGAGGCCGCCGCGGACGTGGTCGGGGTGGACTGGCGTACGCCGCTGACCCGCGCCACCGAGCTGATCGGCCCGGACCGTGCCGTGCAGGGCAACCTCGACCCGGCCGTGCTCTTCGCGCCGTGGGAGGCGATCGAGGTGGAGGCCCTGCGGGTACTGGCCGAGGGCCGGTCCGCGCCCGGGCACGTCTTCAACCTCGGGCACGGCGTGCTGCCGGAGACCGATCCGGGCAAGCTGACCCGCCTCGTCGACCTCATCCACCGCTCTTAGGCTGGAGGGCGTGCGGAAGCGGGTAGCGATCGTCGGCGGGGGCATCGCCGGGCTGTCCGCCGCCCTCAAGGTGCGCGAGCTCGCCCCACCCCAGACCGAGATCATCGTGTACGAGCAGAGCGGCGTCCTCGGCGGCAAGCTGCGGACCGGCTCCCTGGGCGGCGTAACAGTGGAGCGCGGGGCCGAGTCGTTCCTGATGGGCGCGCCGTCCGGAGGTCCGTCGGCCGCCGCGCGCCTCGCCGCCCGTCTCGGCCTGTCTCTCGCGCATCCCGCCGGGCTGCCCGCCGCGATTGCCTCGGATGATTTGTCCCCATTGCCGCCGGGGACGCTCATGGGTATCCCGCGTGATTCGTCGGAGACCCCGTCCCCGGCCCCGTTGCTGGGTGCCGGCTCGGACATTTCGGTCGGCGATCTGGTGTCTTCACGACTCGGCCCCGATGTCGTGGACCAGCTGGTCGATCCGCTGCTCGGCGGCGTCTACGCCGGCCAGGCCTCCGGTCTGTCGCTGGCCGCGACGATTCCCGCACTGGCCGCCGCGGCCCGTCACGAACACACCCTGGCCGCGGCCGTCCGGGCCGCCCAGGCCGCGTCGAAGCGGGAGCCCGGCGCCCCGGTCTTCGGCACGGTCGACGGCGGCATGACCCGGTTCGTCGCCGCCCTGGCCGCCGCCTGCGGCGCCCGGATCAGCCTCGGCCTGCCGGTCCGCGAGCTGTTGCCTGCCACGTACGGCTGGCGGCTGATGCTCGGCCCGGTCCCGGCGACCCAGACCGACGACGTGCACGCGGTGATCCTTGCCGTGCCGGCCAGGGCCGCCGCCCGCCTGCTCGACGGCATCGACCCGGCCGCCGCGGCCACCGTCGGCGTGCTCGACTACGCGAGCGTGGCGCTGGCCGGGTTCGCGCTGCCGCCCGGCACCGAGCTGCCGTCGCTGTCCGGTTTCCTGGTTCCGCCGAGCCGGGGGACGCTGGTCAAGGCGGCCACGTTCGTCACCAGCAAATGGACCCACCTGGCCGGCCCGGGCGGCCCGGTGATCGTGCGGGCGTCGCTGGGCAGGTACGGCGAACAGGCCCGGCTCCAGCACGACGACCGGACGCTGCTCGCCACCGCCCACGCCGAGCTGGGCGATCTGATCGGGACGCCCCTGCCGCCACCGGCCGAGGCGTGGGTGCAGCGCTGGGGCGGGGGACTGCCGCAGTACGCGCCCGGCCACCTGGACCGGGTCGGCGCGGTGCGAGCCGCGCTCGCCGGGCGGCCGGGGCTGGCGCTGGCCGGTGCGGCGTACGACGGCGTGGGCATCCCGGCCTGCGTGGCAAGCGGTGAGACCGCCGCCGAGACCGTGTGCAAGATCCTGGAGGACTGAGGAGCCCATGAGCGAGCAGCAGACCAACGCGGCGCGGATCAACGAGCTGAACGCGACCATCCGCTACACGATGTGGTCGGTGTTCCGGGTGTCGGCGCCCCTGCCGGCGCTGCGGGACGGCCTGGCGACCGAGGTGGACACGCTGTTCGAGCAGCTGGCCGGCAAGGATGTGACGGTCCGCGGCACCTACGACCTGTCCGGGCTGCGGGCCGACGCGGACGTCATGCTCTGGTGGCACTCCGGGTCGCCGGACGCGCTGCAGGAGGCGTACGCGCTGTTCCGGCGTACCGCCCTGGGCCGGCACCTGGACCCGGTGTGGTCGCAGATGGCGCTGCACCGGCCGGCCGAGTTCAACAAGAGCCACCTGCCCGCTTTCCTGGCGGGTGAGGAGGCCCGGCCGTACATCTGCGTGTACCCGTTCGTCCGGTCCTACGAGTGGTACCTGCTGCCGGACGAGGAGCGGCGCGGCATGCTGGCCGAGCACGGCCGGATGGCGCGCGGCTACCCGGACGTGCGGGCCAACACGGTGGCGTCGTTCGCGCTGGGCGACTACGAGTGGATGCTGGCCTTCGAGGCGGACGAGCTGCACCGCATCGTCGACCTGATGCGCGACCTGCGGGCGTCGAGCGCACGCCGGCACGTACGCGAGGAAGTGCCCTTCTACACCGGTCGCCGCCGGTCGGTCACCGAGCTGGTGACGACCCTTCCCTGAGCATCGGGATGTGCGGGATGCCGTCCTCCAGATACTCCGGACCGGTCTGCTGGAAGCCGAAGCCGCCGTAGAAGCGGGCGAGATGCGCCTGGGCGTCCAGAACGCTGCGCCGGTTGCCGACGATCGCCAGCGCCTCGGTCATGATCCGCTGGCCGAGGCGATCTCCCCGCTGCTTCCGGTCGGTGAGGACGCGGCCGATCCTCAGCGCGTCGCCGTCGTCCAGAACGCGGGCGTAAGCCAGGATCTCGTCACCGCGCTGCAGCCACAGATGCCGCGTTCCGGGCTCGGTGTCGCGCCCGTCGATCTCCGGGTAGGGGCAGTTCTGCTCCACCACGAAGACGTCGACGCGGAGCTTGAGGATCGCGTACAGCAGGGTGGTGGTGAGGTCGTTCCACGACGCCGTCCGTGTTTCGATTTCCGGCTCCGGTTGCATTCGGCAAGATTACGGGCGGCGCGCCGTCACCCACGCACGGCTACGCGTTGTCAGCATGGAGTGCCGGATCCGTGTTGGAGGACTCCATGATCAAGCGCAGCAAACTCTTCGGGAACAAGACCCGGGTCACCTTCTGTCTCCCCGCCGACCAGCCCGCCGGAGCGGTCAGCGTGGTCGGCACGTTCAACGACTGGCAGCCCGGCGAGCACGAGCTCAAGCTCCGCCGCGACGGCACCCGGACGATCAGCCTGCGGCTCGACCCCGGCCGCTACGCCTTCCGTTACCTGGGCACCGGCGGCGTGTGGTTCGACGATGAAAACGGCTCCGAGCTGTTGCTTTGACGTTATTTCCGGCCTCCGGCGGGCAGGCTGAGGGTTATGACGAAGCTTGCGGTCATCTACTACTCGTCCACCGGGACCCTGCACGGCATGGCGGAGCGGCTGCGGCAGGCCGGTGAGAAGGCCGGCGCCGAGGTGCGGCTGCGGCAGGTCGCCGAGCTGGCGCCCGCGGAGGCGATCGCGTCCAACGCGGCGTGGAGTCAGCACTTCGACCGGACCAAGAACGAGCCCAAGGCGTCCGCCGACGACGTGGTGTGGGCGGACGCCGTGCTCTTCGGCTCGCCCACCCGGTACGGCAACGTCGCCAGCCAGCTCAAGCAGTTCCTCGACACGCTCGGCCCGCAGTGGGGCCAGGGGCTGCTCGCCGACAAGGCGTACGCCGGGTTCACCGCGACCATGACCAAGCACGGCGGCCAGGAGTCGACCCTGCTGGCCCTCTACAACTCGATCTACCACTTCGGCGGGGTCATCGTGCCGCCCGGCTACACCGACCCGGTCAAGTTCGGCGACGGCAATCCGTACGGCGTCTCGCACGTCACCGGCGGCTCGAACGACGCCCCGCTGACCGACGAGATCCACGCCGCCCTGGACCATCTGGCCGAGCGAATCGTCCGCATCGCCGGTAAACTCAGTGCCTGACGGCTTTTCCCCATATCAAGGCGAAAACAGTTCATTTCTGGCTAGCCTGTGGGCATGACTGTTCACGATGGTGCAGAACTGCACAAGCGGGTGGAGCGTTACGAGGCGGCGGTCGACGAGCTGCGTGCCTCGCACCAGGACATCAAGGACGTGCTGACCGACCAGGTGCTGTTCGAGCGGTGGCGCCAGCTGGGCCTCGAGCTCGGCTTCTCCGCCACGCCGGCGCCGCCGCGCGAGCACACCCCGGTCAACCAGCAGATCCCGGAGATGAGCGAGGCCTGGAGCTGACCTGACGGCTTACGGCTGGCCGCACGACAGCACCACGCCGGACGGGTACCGCGCCGAGATGCAGCGCAAGACCTCCGCCCGCGACTGGGTGAATCTGTGCGGGTCTCTCCGAGTGCGCGTTCTTCCTCGATCAGCGAGCCCGGGCAGGCGGGCGTGAGCTCAGGTCAGGCCGGGTCCAGCTTGATGGAGATGCTGTTGACGCAGTGCCTGGTGTTCTTGGCCGTCATCATCTCGCCGCGGAAGACGTGGCCCAGGTGGCTGTCGCAGCGGGCGCAGCGGATCTCGGTGCGGACCATGCCGCCGCTGACGTCGTCGATCTCCTTGATGGCGCCCGGGATGGCGTCGTCGAAGGACGGCCAGCCGCAGTGGCTGTCGAACTTGTCGTTGCTCTGGTAGAGCTGAGCGCCGCACGCCCGGCACTCGTAGGTGCCGGCGGTCTTCGTGTCGACGTACTCGCCGGTCCAGGCGCGCTCGGTGCCGGCCTGGCGCAGCACCCGGAACTCGGCGGGACTGAGGCGCACGCGCCACTCCGCCTCGGTGGTGGGAAGAGCGGTGGTGGGCAGGGTGGTGGAGTCGTCGGAAGCCATCTGTCAACCGTACGTCGGTCGCACCGGTCGTGCGGCGTACGAGGTCTGGCCGGCCGTTGGTCCCCTCATGGAAGCAGCGTTCACGCCCACGTGGCGGCAAGCCCTCCGTCATGGTCTGTCCCTGGGCGGTCTGGTCGCCCTCGTCGGGGTGACCGGCGCCCTGCTCGCCGGGATGGTCGCGCCGGTGCCGAGTGTGCTGTGGTTCGTGCTGGCGGGCTCCTCGCTGGCCACGGGCGCGGCCGGCGGCGTGCTGCTGGGACGGCGCGGCACCCGGATCGACGCCCGCGGCATCCGGACCGCGGCCGGGCATGAGCCGTGGGACCGGGTGGTCGATCTGAGGGCGGAGCGGCGCGGAGCCCGTACCGTCGTCTCGGTCTATCTGGTCTCGGGCGCGAGCCTGCAGCTCGCCGCGCCCTACAGCGGTGATGGACCACTCGCCGAGGACCCGCAATTCGAGCTGAAGGTCTCGGCGCTCTCGCACCTGTGGCGCAGCCATCGCATCGGCGGAGTGCCCTGCTGAAGTCGACTCGCGGGGGCCGGTTGACATCGATCCGGACATTAGTGGTTAAACTCCCCGTGACTGAATCGGACCTACCGCTACAGATCGGACTTTCCCTCATGAGCTTGACGCGCCGGTTGGCCGCTGGACTGCCCGCGGTCGGCGTCACTGCCCTCGCCGCCCTGGCCTTCGCCGGGTCGCCCGCCCTCGCCACCGGCGACGGCGCGGAGCACGCCGCGCGGCCGGCCCTGATGGCCACTCCGTGCAAGAGCGACGCCCGCACCAAGTGCGACCCGAGCGCCGACAGCGACGGATACGGCGGCGGGCAGGCCGACGACGACGACATCCCGAACGACAACGCGACCTCCTCCGCGGCCGCCGACGACGACCGCGGCAACCCGGGCTACGGCTACGGCTCCGAGAGCCCGAGCGCCAGCCCGAGCCCGAGCGGCCCGACGCCGAGCGAGACCGTGCCGGCCACCGCCAACACCGTCCCGCCGACCGGCGAGCTGCCCGAGACCGTGCCGCCGACCGGTGGCGTCAACGCCGGCACCCTGCCGCTGACCGGCGCCCCGATGGGCTCCGTCATCGGCTTCGGCGCGCTGCTGGTCGCCGGTGGTGGCCTGGCCGTGTGGTACACGCGCCGCCGTCGTACCGCCTGATCACCGCGTTCCCTTCGCTGCGACCAGAGGAGAACCGCCCGGCCCTGTGGCCGGGCGGTTCTGTCGTAGGGTCGGCCCATGGCAGCGAAGGCGCAGGCGGAAGAGATCGAGGTGGCCGGGCACGCCGTCCGGCTGACCAGCCCGGACAAGGTGGTCTTCCCTCGTCCCGGCTACACCAAGCGGGATGTCTTCGAGTACTACCTGTCGGTCGGCGACGGCATCATGCGAGCCCTGGGCAACCGGCCGACGACCCTGCAGCGCTTCCCGGACGGCATCGAGGGCGAGATGTTCTTCCAGAAGCGCATCTCCACGCGCGGCGTCCCGCCCTGGATCCAGACGGCGAAGATCAAGTTCCCGTCGATGCGTACGGCTGACGAGCTCTGCCCCGCCGACCTCGCGCATGTCGCCTGGGCCGCGCAGATGGGCACCGTCGTGTTCCACCCGTGGCCGGTCCGCAGCGACCACACCGACAACCCCGACGAGCTGCGCATCGACCTCGACCCGCAGCCCGGCACCGACTTCGGCGACGTCATCGCCACCGCCGGCGTGTTCCGCGAGGTGCTCGCCGACCTGGGCTGGACCGGCTTCCCCAAGACGTCCGGTGGCCGAGGCGTGCACGTCTACCTCAGGATCAAACCCGAGTTCACGTTCGTCCAGGTACGCCGCGCGGCGATCGCCCTGGCCCGCGAGGCGGAACGCCGCCGCCCCGAGCTGATCACCACCAACTGGTGGAAGGAGGAGCGCGGCGAGCGGGTGTTCATCGACTACAACCAGATGGCCCGCGACCGCACCATCGCCTGCGCGTACTCACTGCGGGCCAACCCCCGGGCCACCGTCTCGACGCCGGTCACCTGGGACGAGCTCCCCGACGTGGAACCGGACGACTTCGACCTGCGCACGGTCCCGAAGCGGATCGCGGAGAAGGGCGACGCTCACGCCACGATCGACGCCGAGGCGTACGACATCACGCCGCTGCTGGAGTGGTCGGAACGCGACGAGGCCGCCGGCCAGGGCGACATGCCGTATCCGCCCGACCACCCCAAGATGCCGGGCGAGCCGCCCCGGGTCCAGCCGAGCCGCAAGAACGCGGCCAACTGGACGGAGTGAGCCGGGCGCCCTACAGGCTCAGCAGCAGGTCGCGGACCGCGGTGGGCTGGGACAGGAACGGGTGGTGGCCGACGTCGAGCTCGACGACGTGGCCGGCCCGGCGGGCGAACTCGCGCTGCGCGCGGGCCGGCGTGCCCAGGTCCTGGGCGCACACGAGATAGGTCGACGGGATGTCCTGCCAGGCGGCCGCGCCCACCGGCTGCTCGGTGACCCGGACGCTCTGGGCGGCGAGATGGTCCGCCGCCCGGGTCCGGATGTCGGCGTCGCAGTCCTGCAGGAACGTGCCGGCCAGCAGTTCGGGGCGGACCCCGAACGTCCCGGCGGCCGGGTCCACGTCCAGGAACGGGGCGGGGGCGCCGTCGCTGAAGTCGGCAAGGCTCTGGCCGGGCTCGGGCAGGTAGCTGGAGATCAGCAGCAGGTGGCGTACCGAGCTCACGCCCGCGGCGGCGTCCGCTGTCACGATGCCGCCGTAGCTGTGGGCCACCACGACGGTCGGCTCGTCGCCGGCTTGCAGCACCTGCCGGACCGCGGCTACGTCCTCGGGGAGCCCGGGACCGTCGGCGCCTCCCGGCACGCCGGACTCGCCGCAGCTCGGCAGTGCCGGGGTCACGCTCGGCACGCCTTTCTCCCGCAGGAGCCCGGTCATCCGGTGCCACCACCACGAACCATCCCGTACGCACGCGCCGTGCACGAACACGATCCTCATCGTCGCCACCTCCGGATACGACGGTAGACGTAGCGGCAGTTACGTGAAAAAGTGCGCCGGTGGGACGGCGGCCGCAACCCGAGATCAAGGAACGGCTGCTCGACGCCTGCACCGATCACGCGCTCGAACAGGGGCTGCCCGACCGGCTCGAACCGCTGGCCGCCGCGGCCGGCACCTCGGCGCGCATGCTGATCTACCACTTCGGCACGCGGGACCGGCTGTTGCGTGCCGTGCTGGAGCGGGCCCGGGAACGTCAGCTCACGGCCTTCGGCGATCTGCTGCGGGTGCGGCCGGGCGAGGCCTACACCGTCACGCTGACGAAGGCCTGGGCCTTCATCACCGGGTCCGAAGGGCAGCCCTACCTGCGGATGTTCGGGCAGTTTCGGGAGAGCGCGGCGGTGCGGTTGGTGCCCGGCTTCCGCCGGGTGGCGACCACGGACTGGCTCGGGCCGATCGAGGAGGGACTGCGCGGTATCGGCCGGCCGGAACTGGCCACGCTCGTCCTCGCGGTCATCCGTGGTCTCCTCATGGACCTCGACGCCACCGCCGACAACGCCCGTACCGACAGGGCGTTCGCGCTTTTCGTCGACACCCTCGATCAGACTCGGTGAGAAGGTCAGGCGGTGCGGGCCGGCGGTCGGGTGCGGGCCGACGGTCAGGTGCGGGTGCGAGTCAGGCGGTGCGGCCGCGTGGGCGGCCGCGTGGGCGGTTGCGGGCGGGACCGGACGGGCCGCGGCTGACGGGAGTCGCGGGGCCGAGCGGCTCGTCGGACAGACGGCGGCCGACCCGGATGAGGGCGTCGCCGATGCGGTGCCGGAGTTCGTGGGGGTCGCGGACCTGGGCGATCAGCCGGGACTGCTGGGCCTCGCGCAGCAGTTCCTCCCGGCGCAGATCGGCGGCGGTGGTGATCAGGTACGAATCCATGAATTCGCCTCACCGACTCGGTTCATATCAACTCGGATCAGGACGACCTGGACTCTACCCAGCGGGGCCGCCGCCGGCTGGCAGTTCACGGTTAACCGGGGCTCAGAGGGTGCGCTTCATGCCGACGTGCGTGGCCGCGAACCCCAGCGACTCGTAGAAGCGGTGCGCCTCGGCCCTGCTCTTGTCGCTGGTCAGCTGGGCGATGGCGGCGCCGCGGGCGCGTCCGCGGTCGAGGGCCCAGGTCATCATCTGCCGGCCCAGGCCCGCGCCGCGGCGATCGGAACGGACCCGTACCGCCTCGATCGTCATCCGCGCGGCGCCACCCCGGCTCAGCGACGGCGTGAACGTCAGCTGGAACGTGCCGACGACGTCGTCGCCGGCGCAGGCGACGATCAGCTCGTTGGACGGGTCGGCGTCGATCGCCTCGAAGGCCGCCCAGTGGGCCGCGTCGACGGACTCCGAGACGGCGCCGTCGCGGGCGCGGCTCACGTCGTCGTCGGCCAGCAGGGCGAGGATCACGGGTACGTCGGAGCGCTCCGCCGCGCGAAAGGTCAACACGCGGCCATCCTGACACGCCTGGTCGGCTGAGCCGGAACGTGGCGATGACCGGGCACGATGGCCGGATGCGAACCGTGCTGGTGCCCTTTCACAGGGCGTACCGGGGGCTGGTCTGGCTCGCCAACTCGCCCCGGATGCTCATCGTCGCCTACGGGATCCTGATCCTGATATGCGGCTCGCTCTACCCGCTCTTCGAGGACGACGTCTCGTTCGGGGACGGGATCTGGTGGGCGGTGGTCACCGCGACCACCGTGGGGTACGGCGACATCTCGCCCGAGTCGTGGCCGGCGCGCCTGATGGCGGCTCTGCTGATCTCGCTCATGGTGCTCGGTGTCGTGCCGCTGATCACGGCGCACTTCGCCAGCAAGCTGATCGTCGATCAGGACGCGTTCCGGCACGAGGAGCAGGAGGAGCTGAAGAACAACCTGCGCCTGGTGCGGACCCTGCTCGAGGAACTCGCCGAGCGGGGCGGGGTCACCGTGCCGGACAGCGCTGACCCTCCGCCGGCACCGTCAGGTCGATGAGGTAGCGGTCCACGGCGCTGGTGATGCAGCTGGTGCTCGGGTACGCCGTGTGCCCCTCGCCCTCCCAGGTCAGGACGCGCCCGGTGCCGAGCATGCCGGCCAGCTGGGCGGTGTTCTCGTACGGCGTCGCCGGGTCGCCGGTGGTGCCCACGACCACGATCGGCGGGGCGCCGGTGGCGGCGCCGACCGGGTAGGGGTCGCGCTTGCCGGGCCAGAACGTGCACGGCATCATCCCGATCGCCAGGGCCGCCCCGAACAGCGGGTATTTCGCCCGCCACTGGGTCTGCAGCTGCCGGATCGTCGCCAGCGACGGCGCGTCGTCGGTGTCCGCGCAGTTCACCGTGAGGTTGGCGTCGAAGAGGTTGGAGTAGCTGCCGTCCCGTTTGCGGTCGGCGTACTGGTCGGCGAGGTCGAGGACGCCCTTGGCATTGCCGGCCTGCAGGTCGTCGATGGCCTTGGCCAGGGACTTCCAGCCGGACTCGGTGTAGAGCGACGAGATCACGGCGACGAAGATCCAGCCGGAGGTCGCGTCCCTGCCGTCGGCGCCCTTGACCGGCGATGCTTTCGCCTTGGCCAGGGCGTCGGTGACCGCGCCGCGGGGGTCGGCCGAGATCGGGCACTCGGCGGCCGTGGCCCTGCACCAGGTGGTGAAGTTGGTGAACGCCCGCTCGAAGCCCTTGGCCTGCGACTCGGAACCGGCGATGTAGCCCTGCTCGGGGTCGACCGCGCCGTCCAGCACCAGGCCGCGCACCTTCTGCGGGAACAGCTGGGCGTAGGTGGCGCCGAGCAGCGTGCCGTACGAGTAGCCCAGGTAGGTCAGCTTGTCGTCGCCGACCGCGGAGCGCACCGCGTCCATGTCCTTGGCGGCCTGCTCGGTGGAGAAGTAGGCGAGCTGGTCGCCGTACTTGCGGCCGCAGCCCTCGGCGATCTTCTTGTTCAGCGCCGCGATCTCGTCGAACGCCGCCTGGTCGACCGGGTCGGGCTCGAACGCGAAGGACTCGTCCTGGTCCTTGCTGTCGATGCACTTGACCGGGCTGGACCGGCCGACGCCGCGCGGGTCGAAGCCGACGATGTCGAAGCGGTCGGTGATCTCGGTGGGCAGGCCGCCGAGCTGCTGGCCGAAGGAGAGGTAGACCGAGGTGTCGATGCCGGAGGCGCCGGGACCGCCGGGGTTGAGCACCAGCGAGCCGATCCGGTTCTTCTGGTCCTCGGCCCGGATCCGGATCATCTGGATGTCGTACGTCTCGCCGGATTTCGGCGCCGCCCAGTCACGCGGCACCGCGACCGCCGCGCAGTCGTAGCGCATGCCGGACGCGCCCCGGCCGACCAGCTGCTCGGGCACCTCGGGACAGGACTGCCAGTTCGCCACGGTGCCGGGCACCGACGGCGAGCGTGGCACCGCGCCGGGCGCGGCCGAGTCCGATCCGGACTCGTCGGGCGCGATCACCGGCAGCGTGCACCCCGCGGTGGCGATGAGAGCGGCGAGCAGGGCGACGACCAGGCGGGGGTGACGCGGCACGAGGCTGGACCCTTCTCCAGGGGGAGTTGACGCTGCGACCACGAAGGCTAGCCGGTGAGTCTGACAGGGGGCGTTACCGGCTCGTCAGCACCTCGGCGAGGTTGAACTGCACCGGGCGTTCCAGCTGCTCGTAGGTGCAGGTGCGCGGGTCGCGGTCGGGCCGCCAGCGCTCGAACTGGGCGGTGTGCCGGAACCGGGCGCCCTCCATGTAGTCGTAGCGCACCTCGACCACACGTTCCGGGCGCAGCGGCGTGAACGACAGGTCCTTGCCCGCGTTCCAGCGGCTGACCTCGTTCTTCCGCGGGGTGCGCTCGCCGGACAGGTGCGCCTCCCAGTTCCACGGGTGCCCCTCGAACGTGGTCACCAGCGGCTGCATCTGCTCGAACAGTTCCTCGCGCACGGCGATCGGGAACGCGCCGATCACGCCGACGGAGACCAGCTTGTCGTCCTCGCCGTAGAGGCCGAGCAGCAGCGAGCCGATCCGGTTGTCGGCGCTCTTGTGCACCCGGTAGCCGGCCACCACGCAGTCGGCGGTGCGCTTGTGCTTGACCTTGAACATCACGCGCTTGTCCGGCTCGTACACGATGTCCTTGGGTTTGGTGATGAGGCCGTCCAGGCCGGCGCCCTCGAACTCGTCGAACCACCGGCGGGCCGTCTCGAGGTCCTCGGTGGCCGGCGTCGTGTAGATCGGCGGCTTGGCGCCGGCCAGGCACTCCACCAGGCGGGCCCGGCGCTCGGCGAACGGCAGCTGCGTCAGGTCCTCGGAACCGAGGGCGAGCAGGTCGAACGCGACGAACCCGGCGGGGGTCTGCTCGCTGAGCAGCTTGACCCGGCTGGCCGCGGGGTGGATGCGCTGCTGGAGCGCCTCGAAGTCGAGGGTGTTGCGGGCGGTGTCGGCCACGATCACCTCGCCGTCGATCACCGCCCGGTCCGGGAAGTTGGCGAGGACCGCCTCGACCACCTCGGGGAAGTAGCGGGTCATCGGCTTCTCGTTGCGACTGCCGATCTCCACCTCGGCGCCGTCCCGGAAGATGATCGACCGGAAACCATCCCATTTCGGCTCGTAGATCTGCCCGGGCGGGATATCGGCGACCGGCTTGGCCAGCATCGGCTTCACAGGCGGGTTGATCGGCAGGTCCATCGCCACAGTCTGCCCTGATCAACGGGGGGACGAAGCCCGGGCTGTTCGCTGTGAGCGAACATACGGCGGTGGTCGGTAAGGCAAGTAACGGTGTAATCATGTAATCATGCGCTACCGACCCACTCCTCCGGGAGCACGAACCGAGCCGCCACCCGCCGACGACGCCGCCGCCTGGATCACCGGGGCGACCCCGGACACCTGGTTCACCGAACCGCCCGAGGTCGTCATCGACCGCGACGAGATCATCATCTGGGGCCGGGTGAACCAGGCCGAGCTGGGCGCCGACGCCTCCGACGCCGACCGGGCCGCCGCCCAGGCCGGCCGGATCAACCAGTTCCGCGAGGACACCCGCGACGACCGGATCCGGGTCGCCCGCCAGGTCGAGCACCGCTACCAGCGCAAGGTCGCCTGGGGCGTGCGCTGCGGCGACACCAGCGAGCTGTTCACCCACCTCGCCGCGCCGGTGATGACCCGGCTCCGCCAGGCCGAGCGTCAGGTGCTCGACACGCTCGTCGACGCCGGTGTGGCCCGGTCCCGCTCCGAGGCGCTGGCCTGGTGCGTCAAGCTCACCGGCGAGCACACCGAGGAGTGGCTGGGCGAGCTGCGCGCGGCGATGTCCAAGGTCGACGAGGTGCGCCGGCAGGGCCCTGCATAAGCTGACCGCGTGCTTCGCCAGGTCACCGCCACCCGTTACGTCACCCCGCTGCGGGAGGGCGGCTCGCTGCCCGGGGTCGTCGAGGCCGACGACGAGGGCACCTACGTGGTCAAGTTCCGCGGCGCCGGGCAGGGCCCTAAGGCGCTGGTCGCCGAGATCATCGCCGGCGAGCTGGCCCGGCGCCTCGGCCTCCCGGTCCCCGAGCTCGTGGTGGCCGGCCTCGACCCGGTGGTGGCCCGGGCCGAGCCCGACCAGGAGGTGCAGGAGCTGATCAAGGCAAGCGCCGGCGCCAACCTGGGGATGGACTTCCTGCCCGGAGCCCTCGGGTACGAGCCGTCGGCGCACCCGGTCGACGCGGAACTGGCCGGCCGGATCGTCGCGTTCGACGCCTTCGTGGAGAACGTGGACCGCAGCTGGCGCAACCCGAACATGCTGATCTGGCACCGCGACCTGTGGCTCATCGACCACGGCGCCAGCCTCTACTTCCACCACGACTGGGACCGCGCCGAGCGGGTGGTGCTGCGGCCGTTCCGGGCCGGCGATCACGTGCTCAGGTCGTACGCGACGAAGGCTCTTGATCCTCCGGTCGTGACCCCGGACCTGCTCGCCGAGGTGGTCGCACTGGTGCCGCCCGAGTGGCTGGACGTGCCGCCGGAGCGCTATGTGGACCATCTCGCCGCCCGTGCCGCCCGGCCGGAGGCGTGGCTGCCATGAGGATCCCTTACGAGTACGCCACCATCCAGGCCTGCCCGCGGGTCGAGCGCGGCGAGCTGATCAACGTGGGCGTGCTGCTCTACTGCCACCGGACCGACTTCCTGGAGGCGGGCATCCTGCTCGTGCCGGAGCGGCTGCTCGCCCTGGACCCGGCCGCGGACGTGCACGCGGTGCGGACCGCCCTCGGCGCGTGGGTGGCCGCGTGCGCGGGCGGCGGCCAGGCGCACGGCATGTCGCTGGGCGAGCGTTTCCGCTGGATGGTGGCACCGCGCAGTACGATCCTGCGGGCCGGCGCGGTACACATGGGACTGGCGGCGGACCCGTCCGAAGAGCTCGATCGGCTGGTCGACAAGCTGGTCCGGGTGGACGGCCCGTAAGTTTCGGGGAAATCCCGGAATTGTCGGTTGCCTGACATTAGGCCCGTGGTCTGAACCCAGGGCGGCCCGCGGGAGTAATTCAGGTCATGCGAAGGAAACCGAGATCCATTCGCTCGAAGATCATTTTAGCTCTCCTGGTCCCCGTGGTGGCACTGATCGGGCTGTGGACCCTGGACCTGAGCGTGTCGGTCGCCGACGCGGCGGCGCTCCGGGACAGCTTTCACACCCGGGACAATCTGAGCCTGCCCGTCGACCGGATGGTGACGGCGCTGCAGGCCGAGCGGAGCGCGTCCGTGGAGACGCTGGCGGCCGGCCGGGACATCGCCGCGCTGAGCGACGAGCGGCTGGCGACCGACGTGAAGATCACCGAGTTCCGGAAGCTCTCCCAGCTCTACCGGGGCAGTGGCATCTCCGCCGACATCGCCCGGTCCCGGATCGCCGACATGAGCACCGCCTTCGACGCCCTGGCCCAGCTGCGCATGAGGGTCAACGCCGCCGACATCAGCGGCTCCGAGGTGGTGAGCGGGTACGCCGGCGTCATCGGCTACGCCTTCACGGTGTCGACGGCCGCCGCCACCTCCAGCTCTCCGCTGGTGGAGCGGGTCATCCGTACGGGGGTCGGCCTGCGCCGGGCCGGCGAACTGCTCCACCAGGAGGACGCCCTGCTCACCGGCGTGACGACGGCGGCCCGCTTCGGCCCCGGGGAGTCCCGGCAGCTGATCGAGGTGGTCGGGGCCCTGCGCTTCCAGATCCCCACCGCCGGTTCCACGTTGCCGGCGCCGGACCAGGCCGCCTACAAGGAGATGCTGCGCAGCCCCGAGTTCTCGGCGCTGCGGGCCGTCGAGGACCAGCTCCTCCGGGCCGGAACTTCCGGAGATCCGGTGCCGACGACGGCGGCCGTCTGGAAGACCACCTTCACCCCGGCCATCCGGCAGTTCTACGGCTTCCTCTCGAGCGGCTACGACAAGGCCGTCGCCTTCGCGACGGCGGAACGGGACCGGATCATCGTCCGGTTCGTCATCTCCGGCGTCCTGGGCCTGATCGCGATCGTGACGTCGCTGCTGCTGTCGATCCACATCGGCGGTTCGGTGGTGCGGCGGCTGACCGTTCTGCGGACGGCGGCGACCGACCTCGCCCAACGGCTGCCGGGGACGGTCCGGCGGCTCCGCACCGGAGAACAGACCGGGGAGCAGGTCGACGTGGACGGCACCACGTTACGGCTCGCCCTCGGCGACGACGAGATCGCGGACGTCGGGTCCGCCCTGACCGAGGTGCAGCGGAGCGCGATCGACGCCGCGGCCGGCGAGGCCGCCCTCCGGTACGACCTGAACCGGGTGCTGGTCAACATCGCCCGCCGCAACCAGACGCTGATCGACCGGCAGCTCGAAGCCCTGAACTCCGGCGACCGGTCCACCGCGCGAGCCGGGCAACTCGCCGCCCAGATGCGCCGGCACGCCGACCACCTGGTGATTCTCGCGGGCTCGGCGCGGAGCCGGCGCGGGCTCGGCCCCGAAACGCTGGCCGGCATCATCACCCGGGTCGCGGGCGAGGTGGAGCACGCCGAGCGGATCGAGATCGGCGCGATGGCGGACGCCGAGGTGCCGGAGCCGGCCGTGACCGACATCGGGCATCTGCTCGCGGAGCTGCTGGAGAACGGCACCACCTTCTCGCCGCCGGGCACTCCGGTGCGGGTGTCGGCGCGACCGGCGCCGGACGGGATCGTGGTCGAGATCGAGGATCACGGCCTGGGGATGTCGGCGTCCGCACTGGAGGAGACCAATCGCCGGCTCACCCAGCCGCAGGACTTCGACCCCGGCACGAGCAACCGGCTCGGCCTGTTCGTGGTCGGGCGACTGGCCGCCGAGCGGGGGATCGGCGTGGTCCTCCGGCCGTCCGGCGACCGGGGCATCACGGCGACGGTGCAGATCCCGGCCGAGCTGGCGGCGCCGCTGTCCCCGGCCGCGCCGGGATCATCACCAAACCGAGCGGGGGTGACCGTTTCCGCGCTGGTCGGGACGGTCACGTCGGCCGGCCGCGGCACGCCCCGGCACGCCGCCGAAAAGAGGGCCTAGAGAGCCGAGACCGGATAGGCCCGTCGTCGGCGAGACACCCGTCAGCGGCTGGACCGGAGAGCGGCGGCGACCACGCGCTCGAAGTCGTCCTCCTCGGCGGCGGCGATCAGATGGCTGGAGCCGACCAGCATCAGCGCCATCGAGTCCACGTCCGCGTCCGGCGCCAACCGGCCGGCGCCGCGCTCGGCCGCCAGGTAGGCCGTGATCATTTTCATCGCGTCGGCCGCCATCGGGATGCCGGGCTGCCCGGCGGCTCGCAGCCGGGCGCGCAGCTCGTCGCGGGCGATGATCAGGCTCAGCATCACGCCGGCCACCGACCCGAAGACGTCGCGCAGCGCATCGGCCAGGTTGCCCTCGACCGTGCCCTCTCCCACGCGTGCCAGCAACCCGTCGCGGCGGGTGGCGAGCCAGCCGATGCGGTCCAGGACGAGCTCGGCGAGGAAGGCGTCGAAGTCGGCGAAGTGCCGGTGCAGCACACCCTTGGCGACACCCGCCTCAGTGGTGACGGCGCGGCTGGTCAGGGCGTTGACCCCGTCCCTGAGGAGCACGCGTTCGGCCGCGGTGAAGAGCTGCTCCCGTACGTCTCGAATGGCCACGCCGGTCGGCATCCGCACCCTTTCCTCTGGCTTGAGTGGGCACGTGCCCACTAAGGTGGGCGCATGCCCACTATAGAACCTCAGCCGCACGAGCACCGCGACGTCGCCGAGTCGTTCGGCGCCCAGGCCGAGCGCTACGACCGGGCCCGCCCCGACTACCCCACCGAGATCATCGACCGCATCGTCCGGGAAGCGCCCGGCCCGCGCATCCTCGACGTGGGCATCGGCACCGGCATCGCCGCCCGCCAGCTCCAGCAGGCTGGCTGCACCGTGCTGGGCGTCGAGCCGGACGAGCGGATGGCGGCCCTGGCCCGCGGCGGCGGCACCGACGTCGAGGTCGCCACGTTCGAGGACTGGGAGCCGCGCGGCCGCACCTTCGACGCCGTGGTCGCGGCCCAGGCCTGGCACTGGGTGGACCCGCTCGCCGGCGCCGTGACCGCCGCCGGGGTGCTGCGGCCCGGGAGCCGGCTGACCGTGTTCTGGAACGTCTTCCAGCCCCCGCCCGAGGTCGCGTCCGTCCTGGCCGGCGCCTTCAGCCGCTTCGTACCCCAGGCGCCCGCGTTCTTCGACCGCCCGGCCATCGACCTCTACCGGTCGATGATGGACAGCGCCGGCCAGGGCATGATCCAGGCCGGCGCCTTCCACCCGCCCGAGGAGTGGCGCCGGCCGTGGACGCGCCACTACACCAGGGCCCAGCTGCTCGAAATGCTGCCCACCACGGGCGGTATGACGCGGTTGCCCGCCGACACCCGCACCGCGATCCTCGCCGACCTGGCCACCGGCCTGGTCGACACGACGATCCACTACACGACGGTCGCGGTGACCGCGCGCCGCCGCTGAACAGATCGACGCTCAGGCGACGGACTGCCACCAGCCGTCGACCGGGGGCGGGGCGTCGACGTCGACGCGCTCGCCGGGGCGGGGGATCGCCAGGCGCACGTCGCGGGCCTTGGCCTCGGCCCAGACCCGGTCGGCCGGCTCCGACCAGTCGTGCAGGGCCAGGTTGAAGGTGGCCCAGTGCACCGGGATCATCAGGCCGCCCTGGACGTCGACGTGAGTGGCGACGCCGTCCTCGGGCAGCATGTGGATGTCCGGCCACTGGTCGCCGTACGCGCCGATCTGCACCAGGGTGACGTCGAACGGACCGTGCTCCCGGCCGATCTCGGCGAAGCCGTCGAAGTAACCCGTGTCGCCGGAGTAGAACGCCTTGCGGGTCGGGCCGGTGATCACCCACGACGACCAGAGGGTCTCGTCGCGGGTGAGGCCGCGGCCGGAGAAGTGGCGGGCGGGGGTGGCGATGAACTCGACGCCCGCGACGGTGTGACGCTCGTTCCAGTCGAGCTCGATGATGCGGGTCGGCGGGACACCCCAGCGCTCCAGGTGGGCGCCGACGCCGAGCGGGACCAGGAACGGCGCCGCCTGCAGGTCGACCAGGTTGCGGATCGACTCCATGTCCAGGTGGTCGTAGTGGTCGTGGGAGATCAGCACGGCGTCCAGTGGAGGCAGCTCGCGCAGCGCGACCGGCGGCTCGTGCAGGCGGCGCGGGCCGGCCACCCGGGACGGGGAGCAGCGGTCGCCCCAGACCGGGTCGACCAGGACGCGGCGGCCCTCGATCTCGATCAGGGCGGACGAGTGCCCGTACCAGATCACCGAGAGCCCGGACGCATCCGAGTCCGGAGCCTTGACCAACGGGATCGGCGCGTGCGGGTGCCGCCGGTCGGTGTCGCGCAGCGATTTGACGATCATGCCGGGCATGCCGGCCGGCGTGAGCAGCTCGGTGGCCGCGACGGTATTGCGGAACTTGCCGTCCCGGAACTGCGGCGAGCGCCGGATCCGGTCGAGCCGCTCGCCGGATGCGCGGCGCGCGCCCATCTGCTTGGGAAGGTCCTTCACCAGCCAGGCCAGTGCGGCACCCGCCCCTAGAGCGAGTAGTGCACCGGTTCGTCCTCTTTTAGCCATTACCTAAGCCCTCCCACACAGCCCCTGATCGACCAAGTCTGACCGGGATCAAGGGCTCTCTGCCACCGGGCCCCTCAGCAGGTTCTCAGCATCCATAAGATCGGGTGATGACCGACCCCCGCGCCCGACGGATGTTCGGCGACGGCCTCCTGGCACCGGGCGATCTGGCGCTGAGCCCGTTCCGGGTGGACCGGGACCGGATCGTGAGCAGCCCGTTCTTCGCCCGGCTCGGTGGCGTCACCCAGGTGATCAGCCCGGGCGGCATCGGCCTGCTGGTGCACAACCGGCTCACCCACAGCCTGAAGGTGGCGCAGGTGGCCCGGGCGATCGCCGAGCGGCTGGCCGCCGGCGAGCAGGGGCCGCTGCTGGAGAAACTGGGCGGCTGCGACCCGGACGTGGTGGAGGCGGCGGCGCTGGCGCACGACCTGGGGCACCCGCCGTTCGGGCACCTGGGCGAGCGGACGCTGGACCAGCTCGCCCGGTCGCGGCTGCGGCTGCGGGACGGGTTCGAGGGGAACGCACAGTCGTACCGGATCGTGACCAGCACGGAGATCCGCGGGCAGGCCACGATCGGGTTGAACCTGACGGCGGCGACCCGGGCGGCGATCCTGAAGTACCCGTGGACGCGCCGGTCGCATCCGGTGCCGCATCCGCGCTTCATGGATCCGGTGCCCCGGGGCGCGGCGGCGCCGGCCGACGATCCGGACGGCGGGTCGGTGAAGTTCGGGGCGTACTCCACCGAGGTGGACGACATGACGCAGGCGCGCGCGCCGTTCGCGGGGCTGGTCGCGGACTGGCAGCAGACGGTCGAGGCCTCGGTGATGGACACGGCGGACGACATCGCGTACGCCATCCACGATCTCGAGGATGTGCATCGGGTCGGCGTGCTGCAGCCGGGTGCGGTGGCCGCCGAGCTCACCGCCTGGCAGCGGCACTCGGCGGCGGAGACCGGGCCGGGCAGCGCGATCGAGTCACTGCGGCGGCAGCTGCACCGCAAGGACGCGTGGATGGCCGACGACGAGGCGTTCGCGGCGGCGGTGGAGAAGGTCCGCGCCGAGCTCGTCGACGGGCTGCTGGCGGCGCCGTTCGACGGGTCGTTGAGGGCGGAGGCTCAGGTGGCGGCCTTCTCGGCGACGTGGACGCAGCGGCTGGTGGAGTCGGTGCGGGCGACCGACCAGCCGGCCGTCCGCTCGGGTCACGTGCTGCTGGCGCCGGCCCAGTGGCACGAGGTGCAGATCCTCAAGTTCGTCCAGAACCGGTTCGTGCTGGCCCGGCCGGACCTGGCGCTGATCCAGCGCGGCCAGGCCCGCCTGCTGGCCACCCTGGTGGAGGCGCTGCTCTCCTGGCTGACCGACCCGGACGAGACGGACCGGCTCCCGACCCGCCTGCGCGACCTGGTCGAGCTCGCCGAGGCGGAGCTTCCGGAGGGTACGCCGGACCGGGTGTCCCGGGCGCGCGGCCGGGCGGTCGTCGACTTCGTCGCGGCACTCACCGACAACCAGGCGATGGGCCTGATGGACGCGCTGACCGGACGCTCCCGGCAGCTCTGGACCGACGCCTTCGTCCTCTGAACGGTCGGGCTGAGGTATCAGGCGGCAGATGCTTCGATCTTCCGCCGGTCTTCCGCCGAAACGTAGCTCCAATGCCCGTCCGAAGGTCCTCGCCGGACGAATCGGTCGAGTGGTTTCGGCGTAAGGGTCGATGGCGAGGAACAGGGCGGGGGCGCCGTCACCGAAGTCGGCGAGGCTATGCCTTGGCTCGGGCAGATAGCTCGAGATCAAAAGGCTAGCGGGTCTTCATCGACTACAACCAGATGGCCGCGACCGTACGATCGCCTGCGCCTACTCCCTGCAGGCCAAAGCCTGGGCCACCGTCTCCATGCCGGTGACGCGAGAGGCGCTAGATACCGTACGCGGTGAAGGTCTGATCGGTCGTCCTTCCCGGTGCGTGGCGTTGCTGCCGGCGTCTCCGCTGGGTGTGGGGTTGGGCCGGGTTGCCAGGCGCCCCGGTGCCCGCTCACCGTCACTGCCGCCGCTCGCGGTGGTAGCCGGGCACGACGGTGGTAGCCGGGCACGACGGTGGTAGCCGGGCGTGAGAGTGGTAGCTGAAGGCGGCATCTGCGGCGTTGGCGGCCGGCCCGGCCGTTGCGCGCCGCCCGCACCGGCCGGCCGGTGGTAGGAGCGGGCGCTATCCACCGAGCTTCCCCCGCTCTGAGCTACCACGCGCGCGGACCGTGGTGGCTCAGAGCGGTGTTTCGGCCCGGATGCCGCTCTGTCCCACCACTGCGTGCCTAGTCCTACCGCTCCCGCCCGCTCCTACCACCGGACCGTGCCCGGCCACGGCCGCGAGCGGCGGCAGCGACAGTGAGCGGGCGCCGGGGCGCCTGGCACACCCGCATGGGCCCGCCGCCACGCGATGGCGGCGGCAGCAACCGTGAGCGGGCACCCGGGCCGCACGGCAAGTGGTTGATCCGGGGCCCGGCGGAGCGGGCGCGCGGGTCGGTGTGCGCTAATACCTATTACCAAACGACTTTCTCTTGACCGACGTGTTTCGGCGACGTCATAGTTCTGCGCAAGGCTTTACTAATGCGTATTAGGGAGCGCCGTGGGGCGGGTTACGCAGCAGGACATCGCTCGGATGACCGGGGTCAGTCAGGCCACCGTGTCGCTGGTGCTGAACGGGCGGGCGGACGCCGACGTGCGGATCGCGCCGGAGACCCGGGAGCGGGTTCTCAAGGCGATTCGGAGCACCGGGTACGTCGCCGATCCGATCGCCCGGCGGCTCGCCAGCCGGCACAACCGGATCCTGGGCGTGTTCACCTACGAGTCGGTGTTCCCGGCGGGGCTGGGCGACTTCTACCACCCGTTCCTGGTCGGCATCGAGGAGTGCGCCGAGCGGGTCGGCTGCGATCTGCTGCTGCTCACCAGCGCTCCGGTCGTCGACGGGCGGCGGCGGATCTTCCATCAGGACAACCGGTTGCGGCTGGCCGACGGGTGCGTGCTTCTCGGCCGGTCGCTCGACCCCACCGAGCTCGCCCGCCTGCTCGCCGAGGGGCTGCCCTTCGTCAGCGTGGGACGCCGGGACGACGCCGGTGGGCCGGTTCCGTACGTCGGCGCCGACTATCCGGGCGCCACGGCCGCCCAGGTGCGGGCCGCGAAGGAGCTGGGCCACGAACGGATGGTCTACGTCGGCCAGGGCGAGGGGCCCGAGTCGCACGCCGACCGGTGGACGGGGTTCCGGAGCGAGGCGGACGGCGCCCACGTCACGGAGGTCGACCTGGACAAGGTGCTCCGCAGCAGGCCCACGTGCGTGTTCGTCGAGGAGTACGCGGACGGGGTCGCTCTCATGCGGCAGGCGGAGGACGCCGGTCTGCGCGTACCCGAGGATCTGTCCTTTGTGGCCCTGGGTGACCCCACCCGGCCGGCCGTCACCGACCGTGAGCTGACCGGGTTTCGCATTCCGCGACGGGCGATGGGGTGGCAGGCGGTCGAGGTGCTGATGGACCTGCTCGAAGGGCGACCGGGCGAACGGCAACGACTCCTGCCGTGTGAGCCGGTGCGGGGCGCCACGCTGGCGGTGGCCCGTGCGTGAGACGTATGGGCGTGAGATGCATGCGGACGTCGTGGTGATCGGCGGCGGGCTGGGTGGGGTGGCCGCGGCGATCGCCGCGCTGCGGGCCGGGCGGTCGGTGCTGCTCTCCGAGGAGTACGCCTGGCTCGGCGGCCAGCTGACCAGTCAGGCGGTGCCGCCGGACGAGCACAGCTGGGTCGAGAGTTTCGGGGTGACCGCGTCCTATCGGGCACTGCGGGACGGGATCCGCGACTACTACCGGCGGCACTACCCGCTGACCGGACGGGCGCGCGGGACACGGGATCTGAACCCGGGCGCGGGCCACGTGAGCCGGCTGTGTCACGAGCCGCGAGTCGCCGTCGCCGTGATCGAGAGCATGCTGACCCCGTACCGGAGCACCGGTCTCTTAAGGGTCTTGCAGCCGGCGAAGCCGGTGAGCGCGACCACCGACGGGGATCGGGTGACGTCGGTGACGGTGACCCACGACGGCGCCGAGATCGTGCTGACCGGGCCCTATGTGCTGGACGCGACCGAGACCGGCGAGCTGTTGCCGATGACCGGGACGGAGTTCGTGACCGGGTTCGAGTCGCAGGGCGAGACCGGGGAGCCGAGCGCGCCTGCTTCTCCCAGTGCGAGCAACATGCAGGCGTTCTCGGTCTGCTTCGCGATCGACCAGGTGGACGGCGATCACACCATCGACCGGCCGGCCTCCTATGCCCGGTGGCGCGACCACCAGCCCGATTTCTGGGGCGCGCCGATGCTGTCCTGGCAGACCCCGAATCCCCGCACCCTGGAGACGTCGACCCGCAGCTTCACGCCCAACCCGGACGACGACCCGTGGCTGGTGTCCGCGGATCAGCGGGTCAACCCGGGGGACGGCAACCTGTGGACGTTCCGGCGGATCGCGGCGCGGCGGAACTTCGTCGACGGCTTCTATCCGAGCGACATCTGCCTGGTGAACTGGCCGATGATCGACTACTTCGAGGAGCCGCTGATCGGGGCGCCCGCGCCGGCGGAGGTCGAGCAACGGGCCCGTGAGCTGTCGATGTCCGTCTTCTACTGGCTGCAGACCGAGGCGCCGCGGCCGGACGGCGGGACCGGGTGGCGGGGGCTGCGGCTGCGCGGCGACGTCACCGGTGGCGCGGACGGGCTGGCGATGGCGCCGTACATCCGCGAGTCGCGGCGGATCCGGGCCGAGTACACGATCGCCGAGCAGGACCTGTCGCTGGCGGTGCGCGGCGACAAGGGCGCGGTGTCGCACGCCGACGCGGTCGGGGTCGGCATGTACCGGATCGACCTGCACCCGTCGACCGGCGGCGACAACTACATCGACGTGGCGTCCTGCCCGTTCGAGCTGCCGCTGGGGGCGCTGATCCCGCGGCGTACCGAGAACCTGCTGCCGGCGGGCAAGAACATCGGCACCACCCACATCACCAACGGCTCGCACCGGCTCCACCCCACCGAGTGGAACGCCGGGGAGGTGGCCGGTGCGCTGGCCGCCTTCTGCCTGGACCGGGCGGTCACCCCGCGCGCGGTCCGCAACACCCCGGCCCTGCTGGCCGACTTCCAGCAACGTCTGACCGCCGACGGCGTCGAGCTGCGCTGGCCCGACGTCAGTGGTTATTAGAAAAGGACCCTCCCGATGAAGATCCGAGCGATAACAGCGGCCGTTGTGCTGCTCGCGGGGCTGGCCGGATGCGGCGGCCAGCCCGCCTCACACAATGTCACCCTGCGGATGACGACATGGTCGAACAACGAGGCCCACGTCAAGCTGTTCACCGAGATCGCGGCTTCCTACAAGCAGACCCATCCCGATGTGACCGTGCGGTTCGACGCGCTGCCGTTCGAGAGCTACACGACGACCGTCACCACTCAGATCGCCGGGGGCAATCCGCCCGACCTGGCGTGGGTGCTGGAGAACGCGGCGCCGGACTTCGTCTCGTCCGGGGCGCTGGCGCCGCTCGACGGGGCGATCGAGAACGAGTCCGATCTCACCGAGGCGGCCACCAAGCTGTGGCGCCAGGACGGCAAGCTCATCGCGTACCCCTTCAGCACCTCGCCCTTCGGCGTCTTCGTGAACACCGACCTGATCAAACAGCTCCCCGAGCCGTGGACGTGGGAGAGCGCGATGGCGGCGGCCGCCAGGTCGAAGGGTCTGGTCGTGCGGGACTTCGACTACAAGAACTGGGACAACCTGGCCACGATCTTCCAGGGCTGGGGCGCCGAGGCGTGGAGCGCGGACGGGAAGACGTGCGGCTTCAACCAGCCGGCGATGGTGGACGCGATGACGTTCATCCACAAGTCGATCTTCACCGACGAGGCGATGCCCGGGCCCGGCACGTCGGCGGACTTCTTCGCCGGTGAGGCCGCGATGACCGTCACCCAGATCTCGCGGGCGTCGCTGCTCAAGGACGCGAAGTTCAGGTGGACGCTGGTGCCGCTGCCGGCCGGGCCGAAGGGGGAGTACTCGGTGATCGGGCAGGGCGGCGTCGGGGTGCTGAAGAAGGGCAAGCAGGCGGACGCGGCCAAGGACTTCCTGACCTTCTTCACCAACGCCGGCAACTCCGCGAAGCTGGCGCAGTTCTTCCCGCCGCCGCGCAAGTCGCAGCTGACGGCCGCGTCGCTGGCGAAGGCGAACCCGTTGCTCGAGCCGGAGCAGTTGCAGGACGTGGTGATCAACGGGATCGAGACCGGTGTGGTGAAGCCGTCACACACGTCGAACGCCGAACTGTCCCAAACGGTCCGGAGCGCTCTGGATCCCTTGTGGAAGCCGGACGCCGACGTGCCTGCCGTCCTGAACGGAGTATGCACAGCGATTCAGCCACTGTTGTGAGAAATCGCGATTCCCTCACGGCGTACCTGTTCATCGCGCCGCAGCTGGCCGGGACCGTCGCCTTCGTACTGGTCCCGCTGGCGCTGGTGGTCTGGTACAGCCTGCACGAGTGGAACGTGCTGGCCGACACCTTCGACTTCGTCGGCACGGAGAACTACCGGCAGCTGGCCGCCGACCCGAAGCTGCCGTCGGTGCTCGGGGCGACCGCGCTCTTCTCGATCGGGCTGGTCGTCCTCAACCTGGCGCTCGCACTGCTGCTCGCCGTGCTGCTCGACCAGCGACTGCGAGGGACCACGTTCTTCCGGGTGGTGTTCTTCTCGCCGGTCGTGGTGTCGCTGGTGGCCTGGACCATCGTGTGGGGCTTCATGCTGCAGAGCAACGGAGGCGTCAACGGGTTGCTCGACGCCGTCGGCATCCAGGGGCCGAACTGGCTGCGCTCCGGCGGCACCGCGATGGCCTCGGTGATCGTGGTGCAGGTCTTCAAGAACGTCGGGCTCAACATGGTGCTGTTCCTGGCCGCGCTCCAAGGGGTGCCCGCTTCTTTGTACGACGCGGCCCGGGTCGACGGAGCAACCGCCTGGACCACGTTCCGACGAATCACCCTGCCGATGATCAGCCCGACGATCCTGCTCACGTCGATCATCACGGTGGTCGGGTCGCTGCAGGTCTTCGCGCAGATCGCCGTGCTGACCCAGGGCGGGCCGGGCACGTCGACCACGGTGCTCGTCTACTACCTCTACCAGCAGGCGTTCCAGTTCCACGCGTTCGGATACGGCTCCACGCTCTCGGTGCTGCTCTTCCTGATCGTGCTCGTGCTCACGGTCTTCCAGTGGCAGATGCGTCGAAGGTGGGTCTTCCATGAGAACTAAGATCATCGGGTACGGGTTGCTCTGCCTTTTGTGCGTGCCTTTCGTCTTCCCCACCTGGTGGATGGTCACGTCCTCATTGAAGTCGAACGCTTCCATGTTCGCCTTCAGCCTGTGGCCGAAAGACCCGTCGTTCCAGGCCTGGCGCGACGTCTTCACGCTGCAGCCGTTCGCGCAGCAGTACTTCAACTCTGCTTACATCGCGCTCGTGGTCACCCTCGGGACGCTGGTGGTGTCGTCGATGGCCGGGTACGCGTTCGCCCGCATCCGTTTCCGCGGCCAGAACGTGCTCTTCCTGGTCGTGCTGACCGGCCTGCTGATCCCCAGCGAGGTCACCATCGTCCCGCTGTTCCGGATGTTCAACGCCGCCGGCCTGGTGGACACCCACTGGCCGCTGATCCTGGTGCCGATCTTCGGTGCGCCGAGCGTGCTGGCGACGTTCATCATGCGGCAGTTCTTCATCACGCTGCCGGGCGAGCTCGAGGAGGCGGCGCGGATGGACGGGCTCAGCCGCCCGGCCATCTTCCGTCGCATCGCGTTGCCCCTGGCCCGCCCGGCGCTCGGCGCGGTGGCCATCTTCACCTTTCTGCACAGTTGGAACCTCTACCTGGAACCGATCGTGTTCATCAGCTCGTCGTCGAAGTTCACGCTCCCGCAAGCGTTGACGCAGTTCACGGACGCCTACTCGGGTCCGCTGTGGAACGTGCAGCTGTCAGCGGCGTCGATGACAGCGATCCCGGTGCTGATCGTCTTCGTGGTGGCCCAGCGGCAGTTCATCGAAGGGCTGGCGCACACCGGCCTGAAGGGCTAACTCATCGTGGCCGCGAGCGTGACCAGCAGGGCGATGGCGCCCATGGCGAGGACGAAGGTGTGCCGCCAGGCGGTGCGCCGGGCGCCCCCGACGGCTTGCTTGGCGTACTTGAGATCCCGCCAGGCCGCGTGGGTGCGGCCGGCGCGATAGCCGATGACCAGCACGGTCCCGACCATGATGAGAGAGGCGACGCTCACTGCCGAACTCTGGTGGTGCGACATGCGGACCCCCTGGAGACGCGTAGCGGCTGTGGAAGCTCAGTGTGGGGTTCCGCCGCGGGCAAAACCAGGGGATTGATGGTCCTAAAAACACATAAAAACCCCGCTTGGGTACGGACGTTCTGTCGCGTTTTTGACTCGCTAGTCAGACTGTCTACTAACCAGGTAGCCTGCCTACGTGATCGCGAACCGGCCATGGCTGCATGGCTTCCTCGACCTGTGCCTGCTCGCCATGCTGGCCGAGCGCGCCGACTACGGCTACGGCCTGGCCCAGCGCCTCGCGGAGGCGGGCGTGGCGGACGTGCCCGGCGGCACGCTCTACCCCGCCCTGCTGCGGCTCGAACAGCAGGGGCTGGCCCTGCCGAGCTGGGCGCCGTCCGAGGCCGGGCCGCGGCGCAAGTACTACGAGATCACCGACGCCGGCCGCGAAACGCTGGCCGCGCAAGCGCAGGAGTGGACGCGCTTCCGCGACGGCGTCGACATGCTGATCTCCACGGTGGTGCCCCGGTGAGCTGGCCGGCCGTCTTCGAGGCGGAACTGCTGCGGCTCGGGTTGCAACCCCGGCGCGCCCGGCAACTCAGCACCGAGACCGTCCAGCAGGCAGCCGAGCACGCGTCGGCACCCGCCGACATCTTCGGCCCCGCCCACCTGTACGCCCGCCACCTGGTCTCCGAGCTCACCGTCACCGCGCCCGTCCCGATGCGGACCACCGGTCCCGTGCTGCTCCGGCTGACCGGGGTGGGCAAACGCTACCGGCGGCAGAACGTGTTCCACGACGTCTCCCTGACCGTGCGCGGCGGCGAGGTCGCCGCCATCGTCGGCGCCAACGGATGCGGCAAGTCGACACTGCTGCGCATCTGCGCCGGCCTGACCCGCCCCACCAGCGGCACCGTCGAACGGACCCGGCGCGTCGGCCTCGTCCCGCAGGACGGCGGCACCGCCGGGTGGCTGACCGCCGAGGAACACTTCCGGCTCTTCGGCGCGGCCGCCGGCATGGCGCGGCCCCGGGCGGCGTCCACCGGCGACCACCTGGCCGCCCGGCTCGCCTGGCGTCCCCGGCGCGACCAGCGCGTACAGCAGCTCTCCGGCGGCACCCGGCAGAAACTCAACCTGGTCCTCGGCGAACTCCACTCGCCCGACCTGCTGCTGCTCGACGAGCCCTACCAGGGCTTCGACCAGGGCGCCTACCTGGACTTCTGGCAGCAGGTCTTCGCCTGGCGCGACGCCGGCCGGGCCATCGTGGTGGTCACCCACCTGCTGCACGACCTGGCCAACGTCGACCACGTCCTGGACCTCAGCTCATGACCGCCCTGGTCGTGGCGAGCCTCTCCGCCCGCGAGGTCGGCCGGCGCCGGTTGGCGCTCGCACTGATGGTCAGCCTGCCGCTCTGGTTCTACCTGGTCCGGCACGCCCAGGCCGGCTCGTCGATCCGGATGCTGACCCTCGGCATCGGCTGGGCCATCTCGACACTCACCCTCTTCGTGGTCAACGCGTCCCGCACCGTCGACCCCCGCCTCCGCCTGACCGGCGCCTCAGTCCTCGGCATCGTCGGCGGCCGGCTGCTCGCCATGACCGGCGTCGGCTTGGCGCTGGCCACCGGCTACGGGCTCCTGGCCGTCGTGGACCAGAAACCGCTGCACCCCTGGTCGGTGATGCTGATGATGGTCGTCACGGCAATCGTCGCGGCGCCGCTGGGCAGCCTGATCGGCGCGGTGCTGCCACGCGAGCTGGAAGGGGCGTTCGCCCTGTTCAGCTTCTCGGCGGTGCAGATGCTCGCCGATCCCGGACAGCTGGTGGCCAAGCTGCTGCCGTTCTGGTCGTCCCGGGAGATCGGCAACTACGCCATCGACGGCGGCTCGACCGACCTGATCTGGCGAGGCCTGGCACACGGCGCGGCGGTCTGGGTGATCTGCACGGCCGGGACGGTGGGGTTCTTCGCCTGGCGGTTGCGGCTGGCGCGCTATCCCGAGCCTCGGCCTTAAGCTTCCTGGCGAAGGTCTGAGCGGGATTTACCGCCGCGTTGTAGCTGGGGTCGGTCCGGGTGTGCCAGGCGGCCGGGGTGCCCGGCTCACGGTGATCGGCACCGCTCGCGGCGGTAGTCGATCGGCGAAGGGCGGTGACTCGGTCGTGGAGGGTCGGCCACGATCGTTCCGGCCGCGGTCGTTCCGGTCACGACCGTTCCGGCCTACCACTCGTGCGGTCGGCAGTGTGACCGGGAGTTGTCCGGGCGCCTGACCGCCCAGCGGGTAACAACTCGCGCGGATGGTGGTAGCTCAAGGCGGCATTTCTGGGCTGGATGCCGCCTGGCCCTGCCACCCGCGCGGACGGTGGTAGCCCAGGGCGGCATTTCCGGCAGGATGCCGCCTGGTCCCACCACTGCGTGCCTGGTCCTGCCACCTGCGCGAGTTGCTACCACTGCGCGCACGGTCTGGCCGCCGAGCGGCGGCAGCGACGATGAGCGGGCACCTCGGGGCCTGGTGCCCGGGCCGGCCACCCACACGCCGAAAGCGGCCGCGGTCAGCGCAAGGACCAGAACGCCCGAGCCTGCGCCGCTGCGCCGCTGCGCCGCTGTGCCACGGTGCCACGGTCCCACCTAGGTCGGGGTGGGTTGCGCTGATCGACGACCCGCCGCCTCCCCCACCCCGGCACTGGGTGGGAGTCAAAGTAGCGCTTCGGCGGGAATTTTTGTCCCGTTGTCCCCAGGGGGCCGGGACTGTGGACAACTAGTCGGCCGGGGTTGCGGCCAAGGCCTCGAAGCAAGGGCGGAGCAGGTCGATGATCTGGTCCGGCGGGGCGTCGGCGAGCGGGCCGAGCCGGAGCAGGTAGCGCTCGATGATCACGCCGTGGACGATCGCGCCCAGCAGGCCCGCGCGCAGGTCGGCGTCGGCTGTGGGTATCCCCGCGATGATGCCGCTGAGCTGGGCCTCGGCGGCGGCCCGGTAGCGGTCGGCGGCGTCGGGGTTGGTGAGCATCGAGCGCAGGACGGCCAGGGAGGATGCCGGCTCGCTGACCAGGCGATCGGCCAGCGAGGTGAGCAGAGCCTCGGCGGGCGCGGGAGACGCGACGGTGCCCTCAGCCGAAGCGGGCCCGGCGGCGGGCAGTTGGTCGGCGGGCCCGGCGATGAGCGGCTGACTGGCGGGCGGCTGACCCGCGTGTGCGGTGGCGGGCGGCTGACCCGCGTGCGCGGTGGCGGGCAGTTGACCCGCGTGTGCGGTGGCGGACGTCTGACTCGCGGGCCGGGCGCCGGCGGACGGCTCGGCGGGTGTCTGGTCGGTGGCGTGGGCGAACAGCGCGTCCTTGCTTTTGAAGTAGTGCATGACCAGGCCGGCGTCGACGCCGGCGGCGGCGGCCACGGCGCGGATCGTGGTGCGGTCGTAGCCGAGGTCGGCGAAGAGCCGGCGGGCGGCGGCGAGGATCCGTGCCTCGGTCTGCTGGCGTTGCTGGGCCCGGGTCACCTGTTCATTCTACGGGCGTTGACGGACCGGCCCATTCGTTCTACGGTCGTTCAATCAACGGGCGTTCAACGAAATGGGGTACGAGATGACCGCCACGTCGCGCGAGGTTGTCGAGCAGGTGATGCGGGCCGGCCGGGAGGCGGATGTCGAGGCGTTCGCGGGGCTGATGGCGCCCGACGCCTCCATCGAATGGCCCTACCGGCCGCCGGGTGCGCCCGCCGGGGTGCGGGGCCGTGCGGAGATCCGCGCGTTCCTGGCCGAGGGCGCCGGGAAGCTCGTCAGGTTCGACGAGTACCGCGACGTGGTGCTGCACGAGACCACGGACCCGGAGGTGATCATCGTCGAGTACGCGGCGTACGGCACCGTGATCAGGACCGGCGCCCCGTTCCATCAGACGGTCATCGCCGTGATCCGGGTCCGGGGCGGCCAGGTCCTGTCCTACCGGGACTATCTCAATCCGCTTGTTCTTGCCGAGGTGCTTGGCTCTGGGCCGGCACACAGATCTTGACCGCGTCCGGGATCACCTCGGCGGTCAGGCGGCGACTCTTCTCGCGGGCGCCGCCGTCCAGCTCGTACTCGAGCTTGTCGTCGAGTTTGACGTCGACCTTGCGGGCCCGGGTCATCCGGACGAACGGGGACGTGTCGGACCGGCCGACGGCCATCGTGCCGAGGGCGCGCGCCCACTGCATCGCGCCCTGGGCGGTCGCCACGCCGACGTCGAGCCAGCCGTCGTCGGGCTTGGCGTCGTCGAAGGCGTTGATGCCGCCGGTGATCGTGCCCACGTTGCCGATCAGGACGCAGGAGGCCTGGTCGTCGAACCACGGCACGCCGTCGATGGTCACCCGGGCGCGGGGCGCCTCGCCGTTGACGTGGCGCAGGCCGGCCCAGACGTACGCCAGCTTGCCGAGCCGGTCCTTCAGATTGCGGTCCGCGTCCCGGATCATCGCGCCGTCGAAGCCGATGCCGGCCATCACCGCGAAGTGCTCGCCGTTCATCTTGCCCAGGTCGACGCGGCGGCGCTTGCCGGTGAACGCGACGTCCACCGCGCCGGCCAGGTCGGCCGGTACGCCCAGGTTGGTGGCCAGCAGGTTGCCGGTGCCGGCCGGGATGATCGCGAGCGGGGTGCCGCTGCCGGCGAGCACGTCGATGCTGCGCTGCACGATGCCGTCGCCGCCCCAGACGACCACCAGGTCGACGTCCTTCTTCAGCGCCTTGCGTACCTGTTTGGGGGCCTTCTTGCTCTTCGGCACCTCGTACCAGAGCAGTTCGTCGACGCCGTGGTCGGTGATTCGCCGGCGCAACTCGTCCAGGCCGCCGTCCAGCGTTTTGCGGGCGTGGGCGACGACCGCGACTTTCCGTGGTGTCCGCATGGGACCGGCGTTTACCCGATGTGCGGGGAAACGAATCAGCTGACGGTCTGGCGCATGCGCTGCTCGGCGGCGGCGCTGCGGATCACCATCAGGCGGAGCTCGAGCTCGTCGGAGACCATCTGGGCGAGGTGCTCGAGGGCGCGCAGTTGCCGGGGCGTGGCGTCGCGCGGCCGGTTGTCGATGACGTTGACCGTGCCCAGCCGGTAGCCGTCCTGGGTCCGGATCGGGGCCGCGGCGTAGAAGCGCAGGCCGAGCTCGCCGCGGACCAGCGGGTGCTCGAGGGTGCGCGGGTCGACGGCGGCGTTGTTGATCACATAGACGCCGTCCCGCTGGACCACCGAGGCGCACAGGCCCGGTTCGTTGCCGACCTGGCGTACGCCGGTCAGCCCGTGACACGCGGCCAGCCACACCCGGTCCTGCTCGACCAGCGACACCGTCGCGATCGGGGTGTCGAAGATGGCGCCGGCCACGAAGGCGATCCGGTCGTACGCGTCCTCCACCGGCTGGTCGACGAGCCGGTAGCGGCGGACGGCCGCGAGACGCGCCTGCTCGCCGGGGCCCGTGGTGTCGAGGTACTCATAGGCATTCGAGGACACCGGGCTGCTGTTGGTCATCGGTGCTCCCCCTCACGCAGTGATCTTCCTTGGTGACCCAGAGCCTAATGAGGGTACGGGGGAGGACCGCAATGCCCCCGGCCTGCCGAATCGGCCCGGAACGGCCTCGGCTAGGGGAAAGTCGCACACCAGGTGAGCCGTGACCGGTTCGGGCGGTGGGCAGACGGCCCGGCAGCCGCTACCGTCGGGCACGCCCTTTCCCGTCGCCCCGGGACACGGTGCAGCGCAGCGCGACGCTGCGGCGACGCAGAGATACTCAGCTAACGCCGCTCGCGGAGAAGTGAGTAGTATTCGCCTGCCCCACCGCGCATATCGGTGCAGATGGATGCTTAGCGATCATTCACCTGGTGCTCCCATGCCCCCCATGGTCCAGACTTCCGCCCCCCGGAGGAACGTTGTTCGTCGCCACAGCCGAACCTTTAGAAATTCTTGCGTCTGGGTTGATCCCCGCCGGGCACCGCACCCGTAAAGAGGGTGACGGGGAAAGCACCGGCAGGAGGAATCGATGCATGCGTCAGTCATGGAGCGACGTGCGCCGGGCGAGGTGCGCGGCATGACGGGACGAGGTTCCGGTGGCGGGTGGCAGGCTCTCGACGGAGGCCGTAGTGCGGAGAATGATGGTTCGGTGATTCCCCGGCAGGCTCCGCGCCATGAAGCGGCCCCCAACGCGGCGGATCATGAGGACACGCTGGTCCGGATGCTCTACGAGGAGCACGCCGGCCCGCTCCTGATGTTCGTGCTGCGGCTCACCGGCGGCGACCGGCAGCGCGCCGAGGACATCGTGCAGGAAACCCTGCTGCGAGCCTGGCGCAACGCCCACCGTCTCGGCGCGCAGGGCCAGCAGTCGCTGCGTCCCTGGCTGGTCACGGTGGCACGCCGGATCGCGATCGACGATCACCGCAGCACCACCGCCCGCCCTCCGGAGACGTACGACCGCGAGCTGGAGAGCTTTCCCAGCACCGCGGACGACACGGATCGGGTGCTGCAACTGATGACGGTCACCGACGCGCTGAAGACGCTCAGCCAGTCGCATCGGGAGATCCTCGTCGAGACGTATTTCCGCGGCCGGACGGTTCCGGAAGCGGCTGAGGTGCTTGGCCTGCCGCTGGGGACGGCCAAGTCGCGCGTGTACTACGCGCTGCGGGCTCTGCGTACGGCCTTGCAGCAGCGGGGGGTGACGGAATGACACAGGAACAGCACTTCGACGTCGCGGCGTACGCGCTCGGGATCCTCGACGAGCACGACGCCGGCCGGTTCGAGGACCATCTGATCGACTGCCCGGCCTGCGCCGTGGAGCTCGAGTCCTTCCTCCAGGTGGCGGACATCCTCGCCGACGTCGACGCCGACTCGCTGGTGGCGACCGAGGAGTCCCGCAAGGACGGCCTGGTCCTGAAGAAGATGATCCGCACGGTCGGCACGGAGCGACGCAAGGCGAACAGCCGGCGGCTCTTCTCGCTGGCGGCCGCGGTCGTGGTCTTCGCGATGCTGTCCATCGGCGCGCTGTTCGCCGGCGCCCGCTGGCTGGCGCCGGAACAGACGGGCAGCCCGACGGTGGCACGCGGCCCGGCGCAACTGGATCCGTTGCCACTCAGCGACGGCACCGGCATCGGTGGCACCGAGCTCGCCGGCCAGCGGGTCGCCAGCACCGACGCCCGCACCGGCGTGCGGCTGGATGCCGGGCTCGAGGCCAAGGACGTCGGCACCCAGGTGCAGTTCGCGGTCTCCAACATCAAGGGACCGAAGATCTGCAAGCTCGTCGCGATCAAGCCGGACGGCGACCAGGAGGTCATCTCCAGCTGGAAGGTGGGCGAGAAGGGCTGGGGCACGGCGCAGCGTGAAGAGGCTCTGGTGATGTCGGCGGTCACGGCGCTGCCGCGGGAGTCGATCGCGCACCTCGTGGTGCAGGAGATCTCGGCGAACGGCACCCCGACCAACCTGGTGACCGCTCCGTGACGTAAAGCGATTCTTCGAGGCCCGGCCGCTTTTGCGGCCGGGCCTTTTCGCATTCCGGGGCCGGTGGCGGCGCGGGTACGGACGCGACGGCCGATCGGTTCAAACAAAAAACAAAGAAAAATGAGTCGCCGGGATTCAACCTCTGGCCGCCGGTCCGCGTACTACAGCGCGGAATAGCTGATCGAACATAGACGGTGGAGGACCCCCGTGACACCGGAGAAGCGAAAGTTGATGGTCGTCGGCGCTGCCGTGGCGGCGGCGCTCACGCTCCCAGGCTGCGCGCCGGCCGGTTACAGCACGTCAGGAAACGGCGGTGCCGTCGAGCCTGCGGCCAACGCGGTCGACACCACCCCGGAGCCGACCGGCGAACCCACCGCGGAGCCGACCGGTGAGCCCACCGCCGACCCCACGTCGACCGGCAAGGCTGCCGGCAAGCTGAGCGAGGACGACGTCACCAGCGAGCTGACCGGCACCACGGTCAAGCGCATGGGCAAGGTCGTGGTGGACCAGGAGGGCTGGGTCCTCTACCGCTTCGACGACGACAAGAACAAGCCGAAGGCCGTGACCAACTGCAAGGGTGACTGCGAGAAGGTGTGGCCGGCGGCGCTCACCAACGACGGGAAGCCGGAGCTCAAGGGCGTCGACCCGAAGCTCGTCGGCACGGTCACCCGGCCCGACGGCAGCAAGCAGCTGACGATCGACGGCTGGGCGCTCTACCGCTACATCGGTGACAAGAAGGCCGGCCAGTGGAAGGGCCAGAACGTCGGTGGCAAGTGGTTCGTGGTCGAGCCCACCGGCAAGAAGAACCTGACCTGCCTCCCGCCGGTGTCCAAGCCGGTCGCGCCGCCTGCCGCCGACTCCGGCGAGGGCGAGGCCGAGGACGGCGGCGCCGGATCGAGTGACTACAGCTACTGAGAGTCATAACCGGGGCATCGTCCGAACGGATGATGCCCGGGGTTCACAACAGAACTCATAAGTTTGTTTTAGGCCGCACCTAAGTGTTCCGCATTTCCGGCCCATGGCATTGCGAATCACCGATGCGCGCTTCTACCGTTCTACTCGGGAATTACTAGTCGGAGGTGTTTCACAGATGATTGCCGCTCAGTTCTCGCGCCGGCTGGTTCGCTGGCTCGTGGGCATTACGGCAATGGTCGTGGCGCTACTGTCCGTGCCGGTCGCGGCGCAGGCGGCGGACGTGCCGGTTCCGATTCCTTCCAGTGACGGCCTGTCGGACAAGGGCGCCGGGGAGATCTCGGCGGCCGACCGTGACTTCGTCGTGAAGGTGCGGCTCGCCGGCCTTTGGGAGATCCCCGCCGGGAACATGGCGATGGAGAAGTCGAAGGACAAGCGGGTGCAGGCGGTCGGCAAGGCCATCGCCGCGCAGCACGTCACCCTCGACAAGCTCGACATGAACGTCGCGAAGAAGCTGGGCCTGGCCCTGCCGAACGTGCCGAACGCCCAGCAGCAGGGCTGGCTGGACGAGATGAAGACGGCGAACAGCACCACGTTCGACCAGATCTTCATCGACCGGCTGCGGGCCGCGCACGGAAAGATCTTCCCGGCCATCGGGACGATCCGGGCCAGCACCCGCAACGACTCGGTCCGGAAGCTGGCGCAGGAGGCCAACCAGTTCGTCATGACCCACATGACGCTTCTGGAGAGCAGCGGCCTCGTCCAGTACGGCGCGCTTCCGGCGGCTCCTCCTCCCGCGGCGCAGGCCGGACCGGTGCCGGTGGACGGGCAGATGCTCGCAGCCGCGGCGGGCACCGGAGGCGTTCCCGGCGTCAACACGTCAGTGATCTTGATGGTTCTGGCGGTGGCACTCGTCGCCGGTGTCGTCACCACGATGCGCATCTTCCGAGCCAGGTAGGAGCGCTCATCGGTCTCGATCTGGCCAGCCGACCAGGTCGTTCGTATCACCCCCTCGGCCGGCACCCACCGCCGCCACGTTGTGTTCAAGGAAAGGTGTTCCTCAGATGCGAAGGTCTCAGTACCGGCGCGCAACCAAGGGCCCGAAGTGGCTCTCCGGCAAGCGGCGCCTCATCGCCGCGGCCGCCACCCTCGTGGCGTTCGGTGGCATTGTCACGGTCACGCAGGTGTCGGACGCGTCCACCAAGCGGTCCACCGACCGCGCGCTTGCCGCTTGCGACCGGATCCAGGCGCCGCGGGCGTCGAAGCTGTCTTCGGAGACCAAGAAGGGCACCTACACCCAGCAAAAGGGCAAGGTGACCCAGCACTCCGACGACGGCGCGAGCGACGTTCCGAGCGCGCAGACGCTGCGTGACCGGTGCCGCCGCTGGGTGATGCAGAACGCCGGCAACAACAACGGTGGTGGCAACAACAACGGTGGTGGCGGCGCTTCGCCGGCCCCGAGCCAGAGTGGTGACACCAACGCCGGTGGCGGGAACAACGGTGGCAACAACGGTGGTGGGAACAACGGCGGCAACAACGGTGGCGGCCAGGCGACCCCGCCCCCCGGCGCCGGCCTCGGCATCCTGACCAACACCTGTGACGACAGCCAGCTCGACCCACACGACGGCTTCCAGATCGGCAACCGGTGCGTCTCCACCGAGTTCGGTGAGGTCGGCGTCGCGGCGAACAACCCGACGCTGCTGATCACCGAGCACCCGGACCAGGTCGACGTCGGCGAGGCGTTCACCATCAAGGTGAGCACCCGGAACCTCATCCGTGACCGGTTCCTCGCGGCCGGCCAGGGTGGCTACTACGTGGAGAGCTCGGTCCTGCAGAACGGCCTGGTCCGTGGCCACTTCCACACCGCGTGCCGCAGCCTGCAGAACACCAACGAGGCGCCCGACCCGGCGCCCGCCCCGGAGTTCTTCGTGGCGACCGAGGACCGCCAGGGTGGCGCGACCCCGGACACCGTGAGCATCAACGTCCCGGGCCTGCCCAACGCCGGCAACACGCAGTGCTCCTCCTGGGCGGGTGACGGTTCGCACCGCATGCCGATGATGGAGCGCGCCAACCAGACCCCCGCCTTGGACTCCTTCCGGCTCACGGTCGGTGGCGGCAACGGCGGCGGCAACGAGGGTGACCAGGGCGGCGACCAGGGCGACCAGCAGCAGGGCGACCAGCAGCAGGGCGACCAGAACAACAACAACGGCCGCTGAGCCTGCCGCAGCACCACAACTGAACATACGGAGCGCTGTCGCAACACCGGGACTCCGAACCTGGCGGCCGGGCGTAGACCTTGAGCAAGTCACGTCCGGACGTCAGGACCCCCCGTCGGGATCCCGGTGACGCCGTCCACCCCCCTGAGGGCGGCACCTGCGGCAGTCGGCCCGATGAAGGAACTGGCTGACGAAAGGAGGCGCAGTACCCCAATCGGGCCGAGCATCGAGCTCCGGCACCGGCGACACGGACCGACTCGGGTGTCCGTAGTCGCCCCCCGATGGCCCTGACTGGGAGCGCAGTCAGGGCCATCGGCATGTCCGGACTTCTGTGGCACAGTGTTCCGGGTGAGCGCACAGGTGACGCGGCGGATGGCGCTGCCGGACAGGTATCACCTGGCGGGCACCGTGGCGTCGCTGGTCGCCACCAAGGGCGATCCGTGCGTGCGGCTCGAGGCCAACGAGTTCTGGCTCGCCGCGCGTACCCCCGAAGGAAGCGCGACCCTGCACCTCGCCCGCACCGGCACGGAGATGGTGGCGACCGGCCATGGGCCGGGAGCGGCGTGGATCGTCGATCGCGCGGACGCGATCGCCGGGCTGCGCGACCAGGTGGGGGAGTTCGCGGCCTTGGCGGCGCCGCACCCGCTGATCGCGCGTCTGGCCAAAACCTTTGCCGGCGTACGGATGCCCGCGAGTGGCCTGCTTTTCCACCGGGCGCTCCGTGCCGTGCTGGAGCAGAAGGTCACCGGCAAGGAGGCGCATCGGGCGTACCGGGCGACGGTCCGGCACTTCGGCGAGCCGGCGCCCGGACCGGCCGGCCTGACCCTGCCACCCGACCCGGCCGCGGTGGCGGCCACGCCGTACTGGGTGTTCCACCCGTTCGGCGTGGAGCAGCGGCGCACCCAGGCCCTGCTGCGCGTCGCGGCGGTCGCCGAGCGGCTGGAACGCTGCGGGGACAGTGCCGAGGCCACCCGCCGGATGGTCGCCCTGCCCGGCATCGGCCCGTGGACCGCGGCCGAGACGGTCCGCACCGTGTACGGCGACGCCGACGCGGTCAGCGTCGGCGACTACCACATCCCGAACACGGTGGCCTGGGCGCTGGCCGGCGAGGCGCGCGGAACCGACGACCGGATGCTGGAGCTGCTCGAACCCTTCCGCGGCCACCGCGCCCGGGTCTGCGACCTGCTCGCCTCGGGCGGCATCGGCGCGCCCCGCTTCGGCCCGCGCATGCCGGTCCGGTCCTTCGCCCGGTTCTGATGGATCTCACGATCGGTCCCGCCCGGCCGGGGCGGCGGCGGGTTCGACCTTCTTCGAAAAGCGCCTTCGGTAGCGTGTGCCCTTCGTGATCCTCTTCAGCGGGATGTGTGTCTGATGGGTGGAACGGGCGGCGAGATCGTCCTGGTCCTGATTCTGGTGCTGGTCAACGCGGCTTTCTCGGGCAGCGAGATGGCACTGGTCCAGCTCCGGGAGAGCCAGATCCAGCGGCTCGAACGGCAGTCCCGGCGCGGGCGGGTGCTGGCGCGCCTGTCGCGGGATCCGAACCGGTTCCTGGCCACCATCCAGATCGGCATCACGCTGGCCGGTTTCCTGGCGTCGGCGGCCGCCGCGGTCTCGCTGTCCCAGCCGCTGGTCGAGCCGCTCGGCTTCCTCGGCGCGGCCGCCCAGCCGACCGCGATCGTGCTGGTCACCATCGCGCTGACCTTCATCACGCTGGTGCTGGGCGAGCTCGCGCCGAAGCGGATCGCGATGCAGCGGGCCGAGGGCTGGGCGATGCTGGTGGCGCGCCCGCTGGACGTTCTCTCGGCGGTCTCGCGTCCGGTGGTGTGGCTGCTCGGCGTGTCGACCGACGTGGTGGTGCGGCTGGCCGGCGGCGACCCGAAGGCCAAACGCGAGGAGGTCAGCACCGAGGAGATCCGCGACATGGTCGCCGCCCAGCAGGACTTCTCGGCCGAGCAGCGGACCATCATCAGCGGCGCGTTCGAGATCGCCGACCGGATCCTGCGGGAGATCCTGGTGCCCCGCCGCGACGTGCTCAGCCTGCCCACCGGCACCCCGGCGAACGAGGCGTTGAAGCTGCTGATGGACAGCGGCCACTCCCGGGCGCCGGTGGTCGGCCCCGCCGGACTGGACGACGTGATCGGCGTGGTGCACCTGCGCGACCTGATCGACGCGACCGGCCCGGTCGACGGGGTCGCCCGGGCCGGCCTCTTCCTGCCCGAGACGCTGCGGGTGTCGGACGCGCTGCGCCAGCTCCGGGTGGAACGCCACCAGCTGGCCATGGTGGTCGACGAGCGGGGCGCGATCGACGGCATCATCACCATGGAGGACCTGGTCGAGGAGATCGTCGGCGAGATCTACGACGAGACGGACCGCGACGTGCAGGCGGTGGTCCGGGAGGACGACGGCGCGCTGCTCATGCCCGGCTCGTTCCCGATCCACGACCTGCCCGACATCGGCTTCGAGGGCGACGGCCACGACGAGGGCGACTACACCACGGTCGCCGGGATGGTCCTGGCCGCGCTCGGCCACATCCCGACCGCTCCCGGCGAGGTGGTGGAGCTGCCCGAGTTCACCGCCGAGGTGGTCGAGGTGACCGGCCGGGCGATCACCAAGATCCGGCTGCGCCCGGTCGACCGCCCCGACGAGGACGACGACGATTAGGTTGTGTCTCGTGGATCAGCCACACCGCAGCCCTGGCTGATCCACGACAACACCTAGGCGGCTCGCGCGGCCAGGTGGCGCCAGGCCTCCCAGGTCGCCAGCCGCTCCCGATAGGCCTTCTCGGCGATCGGATACGGGTATTCGCCCAGGAACAACCGCAGCGGCGGGTCGTCGGCGTCGACCAGGTCGAGGATCACCGGCGCGGTGACCGCCGGATCCCGGGGCGCCCGGGCGCCGGCCCCGGAACGGCGCGCCTCCCGGATCGGCTCGTAGGCCGCGATCGGATCGGTGTGCACGGCCGACGACCCGGACCAGTCGGTGCCGTACGGGCCGGGCTCCACGATCGTCACCCGGATCCCGAGCGGGCCGACCTCCTGGGCCAGCGCCTCGCTCATCCCCTCCAGCGCCCACTTGGACGCGTTGTAGAGGCTCAGCGTCGGGAAGGCCACCAGCCCGCCGATGCTGGAGACCTGCAGGAGGTGGCCGCCGCGCTGCGTACGCATGAGGGGAAGCGCGGCCTGAGTCACCCAGAGCGCGCCCAGCAGGTTGGTGTCGATCTGGGCCCGCGCCTGTTCCTCGGTCGTCTCCTCGAGCATCCCGAAGAGCCCGTAGCCGGCGTTGTTGACCACCACGTCGAGACCGCCCAGCGTGTCCGCGGCCCGGGCGACCGCGGCGAAGGCGGCGGCCCGATCGGTGACGTCCAGCTCGAGCGGGAGGAGACGGTCGCCGTGCGCGCCGGCCAGCGGCCGCAGGGCGTCCAGGTGGCGGGCGGTGGCGGCGACCCGGTCGCCCCGGGCCAGGGCGGCTGCCGCCCACAGCTGCCCGAAGCCGCGCGAGGCGCCGGTGATGAACCATGTCTTCATGGCTCCACCGTGCGCCCGCCGCCGGCCCGCAGCCAGCACCCTGGCGGGGCTACCCTGCGAGGACGATGACCCTGCTCGGTGACTTCCTCAAGGCGCGACGAGGCCGCATCGGTCCGGCTGACGCCGGGCTGCCGTCGCTCGGCCGGCGCCGGGTGCCCGGCCTTCGCCGTGACGAACTGGCCGGCCTGGCCGGGCTCAGCGAGCACTACCTGACCCGGCTCGAGCAGGGCGTCGACCGGCATCCGTCGCCGCAGGTGCTGCGGTCACTCGCGCGGGCGTTGCGGCTGGACCCGGACGAGGCGGCGCACCTGTTCACGCTCGCTCGCGCCGACCCGCCGCCGGTGTCCGCCGACAGCCCGGTGACACCCGACCTGCAGGAGCTCCTCGACTCCTGGCCGGACAGCGCCGCCTACGTGCGCAACCGGCGCTTCGACGTGCTCGCGGGCAACAAAGCGGCGCTGGCGCTGGCCCCGATGTACTCGCCGGGGCACAACCTGGTCCGCGACATCTTCCTGGACCCGGCGGCCCGGACGCTCTTCCCCGACTGGGCCACGGTCGCGGCGCAGACGGCGGCGGCACTGCGGGCCGAGGCGGACCTCACCGATCCGCGGGTGGTCGCGCTGGTCGGCGAGCTCTCGGTGGATGCGGACTTCCGGCGGCTGTGGGCACTTCATGACGTACGACCGACGCGGGCCGAGCGCAAGGAGTTCGAGCACCCGGTGTACGGCCCGCTGTCGGTCCGCCGCCAGACGCTGACCGTCGCCGGCGCCGAGGATCAGGTGATCATCGTCTACTCGGGCGATGTGCTCCCTCCTCGGTGACCTGAGCTCTGCCGGGCTCGTCATCACCCATGACGGAGCGGAATCGAGGAAGGTTACGCGCGGACCGCGATCGTCGACGGACTCCCCGGCGCCTCAGCGCCGGCCGGCGGCCGCGGAGAGAGTCAGGGCTCGGTGCAGAACGCGGGCGTCGCCGAGCATGCCGCGCAGGCGGCGTTCCAGGCCGGCGATCGGGATCAGGTTTTGCGGGGCGCGCGGGTCCTTGTAGGCCGACGACGCGAACCGGGGCACCGTCACCGCGGACAGATCGGCCAGCTCCACCGCCTGCTCGATGGTGAGGTCGGCGGAGCACTCGATGCGCACGATGCCGGCCCACGGCGCGCCGCTGCTGCCGGGCAGGCGCAGGTACCAGCTCCAGCCGCCCCACAGCGAACCCATCTTGAACACCGGCGTGCGCTGACCCGGCAGCAGACTCGTGACCACGCCGGTGAGCTGGGCCGAAAGATATTGCCGCTGCTGGGTCTTCACATAGCCGAGGGTGCGGGGCAGCTGGCGGCGGCTGCGCAGCGGACCGTCGACCACCAGCAGGTCGTCCTCCTCGCGGGCGGCCGACGAAACCGCGATCTCCAGCTCGGTGAGCGGCGCCTGCACGGCCGCGGGCAGCTTGCTCACCTCGCCGGAGCCGCTGACCCGGCGGACCGTGTAGCGCACCGAACCCGCCTGCACGTCCTCGGCGGACGGGCTGGCCGTGAAGAGCCCCCGGCCGACCTGCGCGCCGGCCACCAGCTCGGCCACGCCGTTCGCCAGGTCGCAGCGGACCACCCCGGCGGCGAAGGAGGCGGCCAGCCCGGCGTACGAGGTGCCGTCGTCCTCCCGGGTCCAGAGCAGGGCGTCGTTGCGCCGCACCCCGTCGACCAGCAGCACCACGTCGGGGCAGCGGGCGCCACGGCCGGCGTCGATCGGGGCCCACTCCGCGTCGGGCACCTCGTGGTGCGTCTCGACCTGGGCGGTGCTCGGCGAGGCCGGACCGTCCCCGCCGTCACCCTCGAACGCGGCGCCGTAGGACGGATCCCACGAGTCGACGAACATCGCGGTCAAAGGCCGACCCTTTCCACGTACGCGGTCCGCGCGTCCTTGTGCACCTCGAAGCGCACCGGCACCCGCTCGGCCAGGGCGTTCACGTGGGTGACCACCCCGACCATCCGGTCGCCGCGCGCGGCCAGGTTTTCCAGGGTCGCCGCGACCACGTCGAGCGTGGTGGCGTCGAGCGTGCCGAACCCCTCGTCGAGCACGATCGACTCCAGGCTGGCGGCGGTCGCGGACATGCCGGCGAGCTGCTCGGACAGGGCCAGCGCGAGGGCCAGCGACGCCTGGAACGTCTCGCCGCCGGACAGCGTCCGCACGCCGCGGCGCAGGTCGGCGTCGAAGTGGTCGACGACCCAGAACTCGCCCTTCTCGTGGATCAGGTCGTACTGCCCGCCGGTCAGCTCCCGCAGAATGCCGGAGGCGCCGTCCACCAGCAGGTCCAATGCCTCCTCGAGAAGCCAGCGCTCGAAGTTGTTGGCCCGCAGATGCCCGGCCAGCGACTTGGCCACCTGCGCCTCGCGGGCCAGCGTGGCGCGCTGCTCGGTGAAGTCGCGGGCCTGCTCGCGGCGGTCGACCAACCGCTGCCAGGCCGACCCGGCGCGTTCCGCGGCCACCGCGGCGGCCCGGATGAGACCGGAGTCGTCCCGCGGCGCCGAAAGGCCGGCCTCGGTGAACAGGGCCGCGATGGCGTCGAAGGCGGACTGGGTGGCGCCGTGGGCGAGCGCGACCGCGTCCTCGGCCGACCCGAGGGCCGCCGTCCGGTTCGTCCGCTCGACCGAAGCCCACTCCACCAGGGTGGACCAGGCCTGTGCCAGGTCGTCGCGATCGGCCGGCGGGGGCGAGAAACGCGCCACCGCGTCCCGGGTGGTGTCGAACGCCCGCCACGCCGACCGCTGCTGATCCTCCGCCACGGCCACCGCGCGCTGCGCCTTCCGTTGCGCCTCCCGGGCGGCGCGGACCCGCGTGCCCGCCTCCTCGAGTCGTTTCTGCAACTTGTTCAGCTCGGCCAGGCGCTGCTGGACCGCCTCGACGCCGGGCGAGTCGGCGACCACCGCGCGCACCTCGGCCAGCCGGGACATGTGGTGTTCCAGCTGGGCGCTCTTGCGCTCGAGGTTGCTCTCCAGCTTGCGGGCCACCGCGTCGCGCTGTTTCCACGCCGCCTCGGCGACCTCGGCCGCGGACCGGGCCGCCTTGCCGGTGGCCTCCGCCGCCTGCACGGCCGAGCCGGTCGGCATCGCGGGCACGTCGGTCACGGTCTGCTCGCACACCGGGCAGTGGTCGCCCGCACTCAGGTGCGCCCGCAGCGCCACGGCCCGGTCCAGTTTCTGCGCCTCGGTGTAGTCGGCGCGCGCCTGCTCGAGCAGCTGGGTGGCGCCCAGGTGCGCGGAGTGCGCGAGGTCGGCGGCGGTCGAGGCGTCCTCGAATTCGACCTTGGCCACGGTCACCTCGCCGGCGAACCACTCGGCCTGGCCGGTCAGCCTGTCCAGCTCGGCGTGCCTGTCCAGCAGCAGCTTGAGCGAGCCCGGGTCACCGGCCGCGGTCAGCTCGCCGCGGATCTTCTCCTCGCGCTCCTCGGCGATCCGCACCTCGTCGGCCGCCGCGGTCGCCGTCTCGCGGGCGGCGGACACCGCGGCCACCAGCTCGGCGCTGCCGTCCGGTGTGCGTACCCCGGTCAGCGCCGCCACCTCGGCCCGCAGCGCGTCGCGGGCCTGCGCCGCCGTGGCCTCGCGTCCCCGGATCTCGCGCAGGCCCGGCACCGCGGCCTCGACGGCCGTGGCCAGGTCGCGCATCTGGGTCAGCTGCGCCTCGGCGGTCGCGACCGCCTCGTCGTCGGCGTCGGCCAGGCCCTCCAGCAGCTGGTCGATGGCGGCCAGCTTGCCCTCGGCGGTGCTGCTGCGCGTGGTGGCGAGCTGCTGCACCTCCTCGTAGACGTGCAGGCCGAGAAGGTTGACCAGGATCTGCTGGCGGGTGGCCGGCTTGGCGTGCAGGAAGTCGGCGAACTGGCCCTGCGGGAGCACCACGCAGCTGGTGAACTGCTCGTACGGCAGGCCGACCGCCTCGATCACCGCGCGGTCCATCTCGGCCGGAGTGCCGGCCAGCACCTCGCCCAGGTCGTCCAGGCTCATGCCGGTGTCCAGCCGGGACACGTCGAAGCCGGGCGGCATCAGCTGGAGGCCCGCGCCGGAGGTCTTCACGTTGCCGCGGCCGTCCCGGCGCACCACGCGGGTGGCGACGTAGCGGTCGCCGGCCGACTCGAAGACCAGCCGGACCCGGGCCTCGGTGGCCGACGGGGACAGCGCGTTGACGATGCCGCGGGCGCCGCCCCAGCGCGGGACCGTGCCGTAGAGCGCGAAGCAGATGCCGTCGAGCACCGTCGACTTGCCCGAGCCGGTCGGCCCGACCAGCGCGAAGTAGTCGGCGTCGGTGAAGTCCACCGTGGTCTCGTCGCGGAACACGGTGAAACCGGCCATGTCGAGTCGCAGGGGCCTCATTGAGTGGAGCTCACCTCGTCGTACAGCTCGTCGAACAGTTCCCGGACGCCGTCCTCGGGCGTGCCGCGGCTGTCCAGGTAGTCGCCGAACAGCTGGCGCGGGGTGCGGCCCTGCCGCTGGGCCTGTGCCCCCTTACGGTCGGGCACCATCTCGGGGTCGATCCGGACCTCGAGCGCGTTGGGCAACAAGTCCTGTACGTCCTCTCGCAGGCCGGCCCGCGGGGTCTCCCGCACGAAGACACGAAGCCAGGCTTCCGGAAGGTTCACCTTCGACAACTGTTCCAGGGTGCCGCGCACGGTCCGCAGCACCTTGGCCGCCTCCACCGGCACGTCCCGGACGCGGGCGGCCTTGTCGGCGGAGACATCGACGATGGACACGCCGCAGACGTTCTCCTCCTCGCCGAAGTCGATGGCCAGCGGGCTGCCGCAGTAGCGCACCGGGCAGGGGCCGATCACCTGCTGGGCGCGGTGCAGGTGGCCGAGCGCGACATAGTGCGCGGTGGCCGGGAAGACGGTCGCGGGCACCGCGTAGCCCATCACGGTGTGCGCCTCCCGTTCGCCGCCGCCGGTGCTCGCGCCGACCACGGTCACGTGCGCGGTCAGGAGATTGACCACGCCGGGCTCGGCGAATTTCTCGCTCAGGCGGGCGATCAGGCGGGCGAGATGATCCGCGTACGTCTGCTGCGTCTCGGCCGCGCTCAACTCGTACATCTCGGCGGCCCGGATCGCGTACCGCTGGGAGAGGAACGGGAGGGCGACCAGCTGCCAGCGCTCGCCGCTGCCCGTGACGCCGGTGATGAGCAGGTCATCGGCGTTGGCGGACACCGCGCCCCGGACGGTGATGCCGGCCGCCTCCGCCCACGGCCGCAGCGCGTCCAGGGCCGGGCCGTTGTCGTGGTTGCCGCCGATCGCCACCACCTCGGCGCCCGTGCGGCGCAGCGCGGACAGGGCGCGGGTCACCAGCCGGGTCGAGGCCGGGGTCGGCGCTGCCGTGTCGTACAGGTCGCCGGAGATCAGCACCAGGTCGGGCCGCTCCCGCTCGGCGATCGCGATCACCTCGGCGAGCACCGCCTTGTGCTCGTCCTCGCGGTTGTGACCCTTCAAGACCTTGCCAACGTGCCAGTCGGACGTGTGCAGAACGCGCATCGGGCAACCTTAGAAGGGGATGTCGTCGTCGGCGCCACCGGTGCGGCCACCCACGACCGCGAACGGGTCGGCGCCCTGAACGATCGAGCGCATCGAGTCGGACGGCGGCGGCCCGGCCTCGGAGAACCGGGTGGCCCAGGCCGGGAACGGGAACTCGACACAGAGCGGGACCGGGATGTCCGGCTGGTTGACGAACATCGTGCCCGGCCGGGCCAGCAACGCGCGCTGCCGCATGGCCGGGGGCAGGAAGCCGTACTCCGGGCGGGACGCCTCGGCCGGGTCGAGCCGGCCGACCACCCGGATCGCCGAGTTGGTGACGATCCGGCGTTCCACCTCGCTGGCCGTCTGCTGCGCGCCGATCAGGATCACGCCGAGCGAGCGGCCGCGCTCGGCGATGTCGAGCAGCACCTCCTTGATCGGCGAGGTGCCCTCCCGCGGCGCGTACTTGTTCAGCTCGTCGAGCACCACGAACAGCAGCGGCTTGCCGGTGCCCGCCTTCTCCTTCTCCTCGAACTCGGTCTTCAGCGTCACGCCGACCACGAAGCGCTGCGCGCGGTCCGGCAGGTTGTGCAGGTCGACGACCGTGACCTGAGCGCTCTCGGCGGTCTTGATCTGGTGCGGGCGGCGGGCGGCCAGGTCGCCGCGGATCAGCCGGGCCAGGTCGCGCTTGCTGTTGATCATGCGGCGGGCGAAGGCGTTGACCGTTCCCATGTTCACCGCCGAGCCGGCCCAGGTGGACCGGGTCTCGTCGTCGGTGAGCTGCTCGACGATGTGGTCGACCAGGTCGCCGTACGACCCGATGCGGCGGCCGTCGATGCTGATGCCGCCCTCGGCCGGCACCGCGTGCCGGTGCAGGTGGGCGGTCACCGAGTGGACGACCATCGTGTATTGCTGGCGCTCGTCGTCGGCGTCGGCGAAGACGTAGGGGAGCAGCCGGTTGGCGCAGAACTCCTCGAGCGTCCAGTAGAACGCGTCGATCCCGGTGATCCGGCTGGTCACGTCGGGCGTGCCGGTCGAGTCGCCGGCCCGGGGCGGCGCGTAGACCCGGACGTCCGGGAAGGGGATCGACGGCAGCTCGAGCAGCTTGTACGCCGCCCGGGTCGGCTCGTCCAGCCGGACATTCGGATGATCGAGGAACAGCAGGTCCTCGCCCTTGACGTTGAAGATCAGGGCCTTGGCGTTGGTGGCGTCGGCACCCAGCTGCCCGGAGCGGAACACCGAGTAGAGCAGGAACGTCGCGAAGCTGGTCTTGGTGGCCACGCCGGAGATGCCGGAGATCGAGACGTGCGCGCCCCGGGTGCCGTCGAGGAAGTCGGCGTTGAGGAAGACCGGCACGCCGTCGCGCCCGGTGCCCATCGGGATGCGCCGCTCCATCCGGTCGAAGTGCAGGGCCGCGTCGCGCGCCTCGGCGGCCGCCCGGTAGACCACCGCGCCCGGCTGCGGCGGCACGTAGAACTCCGGATCGACCCGGGTGGTGGTGATCTCGGCGGCCTCCTGCACCACGGCGGGCAGCGTGCCGTCGGCGATCGCGAACACGTCCGAGTCGAACTGCGCGCCCTCGTGCCGCGCCCGCACCTGGGTGACCACGCCGGCGATCGTCACCGGCTCACGTCCCGGCAGGTCGCGCCGGGTCACCACGACGTCGTCGAGCTGCAGGTAGCTGCCCGGGGTCACCGCCGTCCAGAACTGCAGCGGGGTGGCGTCGGCCGTGCCGAGCACACGGCCGACCGGGTCGCCGGGAGGGGTGACGTCGTCTAGCACGGGATCATGGTGCACCAGTGGTACGACAAATCGACGGACACCACGTCGGTTGGCATCGAGTTTCCACAACTTCTAGTGGTCATCCACAGACTTGTCCACAATTGCTAGCTGCGCCCGTACCTCAGAAAAAGCTGGCCGCCATCGGTCAGGACCTGCCGCAGCGACATCTCCCGCGCCTCGGCAGGCGGCCCGTGGGAGATCCGGCCGGCGGAGCCGCCGGCGAGCAACGGCGAGATGGTCAGGCACAGCTCGTCGACCAGGTCGGCCGCGATGAGCTGCCCGAACACCGACGGCCCGCCCTCGCAGAGGATGCGGATGCCCCCGCGCCGGCGTACCTCCGCCAACCCTTCGGTGAGATTGCTCACGGTGACGATCTCGGCCACGTCCGCCAGTCGGCCCGGCTCGGCCCCCGGCCCGGTCAGTACCAGTGGAGGACGGGGTGCGTCGGTGAAGATCGCCTGATCAGGGTCAAGATCAAGAGAACGGGACAAGATCACCATCAGGGGGTACGGCGGGAGCCCGTTCGCCTCCCGCCACACCGGATCGGGGCGCAGGGCGTCGTACTGCTCCTCACGTACCGTAGCGGCCCCCGCCAAGAGTGCGTCACAACGCAGCCGCAGCATGTCGAAGATCCGTTTGTCGCCCGGACCGCCCAGCGGGCCGGACCGGCCATCCACCGTGGCCGCGCCGTCCGCGCTGCTCACGAAGTTCATCCGCAGCGTGGGCCCATCCCGAGCGAGCCCAGCGGGGTAGGCGTAGCACTCCAGCAGCGCGTCGTCGTCGAGCGGCCCGCCGGCCTCCGGCCACAGCCGGCGGATCTCAGTCACGGCCCGGGTGGCCCGGTCACCGGCGGCACCGGAACCACCGGCCGGTGCTGGCAGTCGCACCACGAGCCGCCGCGGCAGTCGTCGTGCCGCTTCTCCCGGCAGGCTCGGCAGATCACCGATACAGACTATGCCGTTCCGGGCGACTGAGTTGATAATGCGCAAGTGACCAGGCAGGTGCACCGCTCCGCAGCCGGCCGGCCGACACTCGAGGAGGTCGCCGCGCTGGCCGGTGTCGGCCGTGGCACCGCGTCCCGGGTCGTCAACGGATCGGCGCAGGTCAGCCCCCGTGCCAAGGCCGCCGTCGAGGCCGCGATCAGCCAACTCGGCTACGTGCCGAACCGGGCCGCCCGGTCGCTGGTGACGCAGCGGACCGACGCCGTCGCCCTGGTGGTGTCCGAGTCCCAGGAACGGGTCTTCGGCGAGCCGTTCTTCGCCGGCGTGGTGCGTGGCATCAACGAGACCCTGCTGGAGACGTCACTGCAGCTCTGGCTGGCGATGGCCGCCACGCCCGCCCAGCGGCAACGGGTCGAGCACCACCTCACCGACCAGCACGTGGACGGCGTGCTGCTGCTCTCGCTGCACGACGACGACCCGTTGCCCGCGCTGCTCCGGGCCCGCCGGATGCCGTTCGTGCTGGGCGGAGGGCCCTTCGTCGAGACATCCGGGGACGCCTTCGTGGACGTGGACAACGTGGGTGGCGCGACCCTCGCGGTCCGGCACCTGCTGAGCCTCGGCGCGCGGCGGGTGGCCACCATCGCCGGGCCGCAGGACATGGCCGTCGGCCGGGACCGGCTCGGCGGTTACCGCGCCGCGTTGCCCGCGCACGCTCCCGAGGTGGTCGAGGTCAGTGATTTCAGTGAGGCAGGGGGGTACGCGGCCATGTGCGCCCTGCTGGCCTCGGCCCCCGACGTGGACGCCGTGTTCGCGGCCAGCGACCTGATGGCGGCCGGCGCGCTGCGGGCGCTGCGGGAGGCCGGGCGCGTGGTGCCGCGGGACGTGGCGCTCGTCGGATTCGAGGACGCGGACGTGGCCCGGCGTACCGATCCGCCCCTCACCACCGTCCACCAGCCGGTCGAGGAACTGGGCCGGACGATGGCCGCGCTGCTGATCGACCTGATCGCCGGACGGGACGTCGTTTCGCACGTTCTGCTCGACACCCACCTGGTCCGTCGAAGCTCGGCCTAGCCGCTCATATGCTGCCCTTTATGACGGGGACACGGCGTCGCAACCGGGGTGAAACGCCCTGTTGGCAGAGTGGACGCCGGAAGTGCTTTTCGAGGGGAGCTTGATGTTGCTGCGGGTTCGCGTCACCCTGCCCGACCGCCCCGGTGCGCTCGGGCAGATCGCCCGGACGCTCGGCGTCGCGGGCGCCGACATCGTCCAGGTGGTGGTGCTCGAGCGACTCGGCGGCCGCGCGGTCGACGACTTCACCGTGGTCTGGCCCGGCGCCGCCCGGGTCGAACGGCTCCTGGCCGGCCTCGCCGCGATCCCCGGCGTCCAGGTCGACGGGGTGTGGAAGGCGATCGGCGCGCCCGTCTCCGGCGGGCACGACGCCGAGTTGCTGGCCCAGGTCGCCGCCAACCCGTCGGACGGACTGGCCACCCTGGTCGACGCGGTGCCCGGGCTGCTCGCCGCCGACTGGGCCGCCGCCGTCGTGGTGCCCGCCGACTGGGCCGAGCGGGCGACCGCACCGCAGGCGTCCGTGAGCGAGCCGGCGATCGCGTACGCGTCCTGGCGCGCGCCGTCCCCGCTGGTCCTCCCCGAGGTGACCCCGCTGCGCGCCCGCCCGATGACCGGCCCCGAGCGCACGAAGTACGCGGTGGCGCCCTTCGGCCGTGCCGGTCTCGTCCTGGTGGTGGCGCGCGGCGACGACGAGGAGACCTCCTCCGCCGCCTTCCACGTGACCGAGGTCGACCGGGTCGCCCAGCTCGTCCGAGCCGCGGCCGTGATCCTCGGCGACCGCCTCGACCAGGTCGGTGTGCCGCCTGTGGCGTCTGTTGTGCCGCCTGTGGCATCGGTTGTGACCGACCCCTCATAAGTCGGCAAGCATCGGCAATGCCGAGGTAACACCCGCGCGGCAGGCTTAAATTCGGTTCCGGATTTGGCTTCTCCTCAAGGGGGCGACTGATGGCTCTGTGGCGGGTGAGGGCGACCGTCGAGGACCGCCCTGGCTACCTGTCGGTGCTGACCGCGAGCCTGGCGCTCAAGTCGGTCAACATCCTGGCCGTCCAGGTGCACACCACCGAGGCGGGCGCGGTCGACGACTTCCTGGTCGACGCCCCCGACACCATGTCGGAACGCGACATGCTCGCCGCCGTTGAGCGCGGCCGGGGCCGGGACGTGTTCGTCGCCCGGGCCGAGGCACAAGGACTGGCCGACCCGCCGACCCGGGCGCTGGCCCTCGCCGGCCGGCTCGTGCACGACCCCGACGCGCTGGGCGAGGCACTGGTCGGCCTGCTCGACGCCGGCGAGGTCCGCTGGCGCCCCGAGGCCGCCGCCGGGCACGGCTTCACCGCCGGGCAGATGACCCTGGTCGACCCCGCGGGCGGGGCGTTCGAGGTGCTGCGGGCGGCGCCGGTCTTCACACCCGCCGAGTTCGCCCGGGCGCAGGCGCTGATCGAGCTGAGCGCGACGCTCCTCCGGCGGGACGACACCCGCACCACGATGCTCCTGCCCTCCGGCGACGAGCTCCTCCTGAGGGTCGCGACCGCCGACGACGCCGAGGCGGTCCGCCGTTTGCACGCCCGCTGCTCGGCCGCGGCCCGCGACCTGCGCTACCCCCGAGGGGTGCCGACCGACACCCGGCTGCGACAACTCCTCGAACCGATCGGCGGCCTCACCCTGCTGGCCGTGCACACCGACCCGCGCAGCGGGGAGGAACACGTCGTCGGCAAGGCCACCCTCCTGGCCGAGGGCGACCTGGGCGAGGCGTCGCTGCTGGTCGAGGACGCGTGGCAACGCCGAGGCCTGGGCACAGCGCTGCTGCGCCGCCTGGTGACATGGGCGGGCCGGGGCGGCTTCGCGGCGGTGGTGGCACACACGTCGGCGGACAACATCGCCATGCTCCGCACGTTGCGCCGCTTGGGCGCTGGCCCAGCCGACCGCGACGGCGACATGCTGACGGTGACCCTCACGGTCCCCGGCGCCCACTCCGCCCACCCTGCCGGCGCCGACTCCGCCCCAGCCGCCGCCACCGCTGGCCCGGCCACCGCCCGAGCCGCCACCGGCACCTACGCGACCGGCGCCGACTCTGGCGGCGCCCACCCTGCTGGCGCCCACCCTGCTGGCACCCACCCTGCTGGCACCTATCCCGCCACGGCCGATGTCAGGCAGCCACCGCCGACGTCGAGCTGAGATGCCGCCGCACTGGTCGGCGCTGAGAGCTCCCGCGACCTTCGGGTAGTGGGGTGAGAGCGGCTGCGGTGAGTCCGGGTTCCGGGCTCACCGCAGCCGAGGGTCTCCGCGCCTTTCGGGTCGCGTCTGCTGGGCGTTGGTCCTGCCGGGCGTTGGTCCTGCCGGGCGTTGGTCCTGCCGGGCGTGCGTCTGCCCTCCGCCGAACCGGTGTTGCTCGCGTGGATGTCTTCGTGTTGGTCAGAGGGCGTCGAGTTCGGCCGCGGTCGGGGCATCAGTCGCGGACCTGGTGGGCGGGGACCGTGAGGCGGGGCATCAGTCGCGGATCAACTCGGCGGCGAGGAGGTCCATCAGGAGGCCGTCGTGCCAGCCGGTGGCGTCGCGTTCGTATTGGCGCATGATGCCTACCGGGCGGAAGCCGACCTTGGTGTAGCAGCGGATCGCCGCGGTGTTGTCGGCCGCGGGGTCGATCACCAGACGGTGGAAGCCCTGGTCGTCGATCAGGTGGGTGGCCAGGGTGCGGACCGCGTCGGTGCCGATGCCTCGGCCGTGGAACGCCGGGTCCACATAGATGTCGATGCTCGCGTGGCGGTAGTCGGGGTCGTCCTCGGCCGACCACTGGATCGCGCCGGTCACGCGGCCGTCCAGCTCGATCACGTAGAACTCGGTGTCCTCGGTGGCTATCGACTCGCGGGTCTCGGCGGCCAGGTCGTCGCCGCGCCACCGGGAGTGGACCTCCGATGTCGAGCGGATCCGGACCAGATCGGCGACGTCCGGCTCTTCCGCCAAGCGCAACGTCACCGTGCGGCCGCGCAGCCGTGACCAGACCGCCATCGCGTTCAGCCCCGCCGCGCCGCGGCACGGCGGCGCGGCAGGTCACGGCGGCGCGACAGGTCAAGGCGCGGTGGGTGAATGACCGGCCGACGGGCGCGCGGCGAGTCGAGGCGCGGGCAGCGGAGGTTCAGCCGGTGGGCGCGCGGCGGGTGGGCGCGCGGCGGGTGGGCGCGCGGCGGGTGGGCGCGCGGCGAGTGGGCGCGCGGCGAGTGGGCGCGCGGCGGGTGGCAGCCGTTGGGGCCGGAAGCTGCCGGGCGGCGAGCAGCCACGACAGGCATCAGGAGTGGGTGTCGCCGTGCTCGACGCAGGTGGCCGTCCAGCCGGTCGGCACGACCTGGACCTTCATGCGGCGGCGGCACTGCGGGCAGTAACGCGGCGGCTCGAGCCGGCGGGCCGCCGTACACGAAGCGTGGTCGCCCTGGGTGAGAGAGTCGCCGCAGCGGTCGCAGAAGGTCACCGCGGGCGCCGTCACAGCGTGGCCGACAGGGCCTTGACCGGCATCTTCAGCTCGGCCAGCAAGTCCAGGTCGGCGGTGGCGGGGCGGCCCAGCGTGGTCAGGTAGTTGCCCACGATCACCGCGTTGATGCCGCCGAGCAGGCCGTCTCGTGTGCCCAGGTCGCCGAGGGTGATCTCGCGGCCCCCGGCGTACCGGAGAATGGTCTTGGGAAGTGCCAGGCGGAACGCCGCGATCGCGCGCAGCGCGTCCTTGCCGTCGACCACCGCGCGGTCGCCGAGGGGCGTGCCGGGCCGGGGGTTGAGGAAGTTGAGCGGGACCTCGTGCGGGTCCAGCTGGGCGAGCTGGCCGGCGAACTCGGCGCGCTGCTCGATCGTCTCGCCCAGGCCGAGGATGCCGCCGCAGCAGACCTCCATGCCGGACGCCCGCACCATCTCCAGCGTGCTGAAACGCTCCTCCCACGAGTGGGTGCTGACCACGTTCGGGAAGAAGGAGCGGCACGTCTCCAGGTTGTGGTTGTAGCGGTGCACGCCCATCTCGACCAGCTCGTCGACCTGCGCCTGGGTGAGCATGCCGAGGCTGGCCGCGACCTGGATGTCGACGGCCTCCCGGATCGCCTTGACGCCCTCGCGCATCTGGTCCATCAGGCGCTGGTCGGGACCGCGCACGGCGGCCACGATGCAGAACTCGGTGGCGCCCGTCGCGGCGGTCTGCCGGGCCGCCTCGACCAGCGCGGGAATGTCCAGCCAGACGGCGCGCACCGGCGATGTGAACAGGCCGGACTGCGAGCAGAAGTGGCAGTCCTCGGGGCAGCCGCCGGTCTTCAGCGACACGATGCCCTCGACCTCGACCTCGGGGCCGCACCAGCGCATCCGCACGTCGTGGGCGAGCTGGAGCAGCTCGGGCAGATCGTCGTCGGGCAACCGCAGCACCTCGAGGACACCCGCCTCGTCCAGGCCGGCACCGTCAGCGAGCACCTGGGCGCGGGCCCGGTCGATGATCTCTGGCATGCCCGTACCCTACAACCCGGAAGTCCCCGGCCCATCCCGGTGACTCGGTGCGATGTTGTCCGGCACGGGCTCGGTCGGGCATGGTTCGGTGGGGGCCGGGAGATGGCGGCCGGCGACGATTGTGAGGCTGGTTTGGCGGGCTGGTTGGCGGCGCTGGAACACCTGGCTCGCGGCCGGGCCAAGGCTGGGCTCACCCGTGAGTTGCGGCCGCGGGATGCCGCCGACTCCGTCGTCGATCTGGCCGGCAACGACTATCTCGGTCTCGCCGCCCACCCCGCGGTCGTCGCCGCTTCCGCTCAGGCCCTTGACGCGTACGGGTTGGGAGCGACCGGTTCGCGCCTGGTCCGGGGCTCGACCGCCGCGCACACCGCCCTCGAGGACGACCTGGCCGGCTGGCTGGGCGCCGAGCGTGCGCTGGTGTTCTCCTCCGGCTACCTGGCCAACCTGGGCGCCGTCCGGGCTCTTGCCCCGCGGGGCGGCCTGGTCGTCTCGGACGCCTACAACCACGCCTCGCTGATCGACGGCTGCAAGATCTCCGGCGCCGAGACGGTCGTGACCCCGCACGCCGATCCGCGCGCGGTCGCCGAGATCCTGGACGCCCACCCCGGCCGGGACGCCGTCGTGGTGACGGAGTCGGTGTTCTCGGTGGACGGCGACCTGGCGCCCCTCGCCGCCCTGCACGAGGTGACCTCGCCCCGGGGCGCGTTGCTGCTGGTCGACGACGCTCACGCGCTCGGCCTGCTCGGCCCCGGGGGCGCGGGCGGGGTGGCCGCCGCGGGACTGGCCGGCCTCCCCGATGTCCTGATCACGGCGACCCTGTCCAAGTCCCTGGGCGGCGCCGGCGGCGTGGTGGCCGGCCCCGGGCAGTTCATCCGCCACCTCGTCGACACGAGCCGTACGTTCATCTACGACACCGCGCCACCGCCCGTGGTCGTGGCCGGAGTTCGCGCTGCCCTGCACGTGGCCCGGTCCGCCGACGACCGCCGCGCCCTGCTGGCCGAGCGGGCCGACCTGACCGTGCGCCGCCTCGCCGCGGCCGGTTTCCCGGTGGTCCGTCCCGCGGCCGGCGTGCTGTCGGTGCCGGCGCCGGGCCCCGAGGCGGCGCTGGCGTGGGCGGCCGACTGCCGGGACCGGGGCGTGGCCGTAGGCTGCTTCCGCCCACCGTCCACCCCCGACGGATCCAGCCGCCTGCGCCTGACCCTCAATGCGGGCGTCCCGGACAGCGAATTCCGCCGAGCCCTCGACGTCATCGTGGAGTGCGCCCCATGAGCCCCGCACCAGCCCGCCCCCCGAGCTCCACCACGTCCACCTCGCCACCCACCTCGAAACGCCCCGCGTCCACACCTGCCGAGCCCGTGCCTGCGGGGCCGGCGTCGCGTGGTCATGCGCTGCCTGCCGCGGCGCCGCGCGTTCAGGCGCCCGCCGGCCCGGCGTCGCGTGGTCATGCGTTGCCTGCCGCGGCGCCGCGCGCTCAGGCGACCGCCGGCCCGGCGTCTCGTGGGCACGTGCCTGCCGGGCCGGCGTCCGGTCACGCGCTGCCCGGTCCGGTGCCGCGCCTCGCGGTGCTTGCCAGCGGGGATGCGCGGCGGACGTCGTGGTCGGTTTCCCAGCCGGTTCGCGTCGCGCCGCAACCTGTCGCGGGCCGCCGGTCGCCGGCGGCTGTGCTGGTGCCTACGCCTAGTGCGCCCGGTGTCGCCAAGCCCAACTTCGGCGAGCCCGCGTCGGGCCGGCGCCCCACCATGCGTCTGGCTGAGACTTCCGGAGGGGCAGCGCCCGACCAGGTCTCGCCGGACGCGGCGGTGCAGAATGCATCGACGTCGGGGGCGGTGCCGAGCCCGGCAACGACCTCGAGCCCGGCAACGACCTCGAGCCCGGTGGTGGAGTCGGAGCCCGTGGCAGAGCCGGGATCGGTGGCGGATCAGGGATCGCAAGTGGATTCGAGTCCGGTCGTGGAGCCGAAGCCGATCGCCGATCCCGCCCCGGTCGAGGAGCCCGGTCCGGTCGTCGAGCCCCTGCCGGTCGTGGAACCTGGCCCGGTCGTGGAGCCCGGCCCGGTCGTGGAGCCGGAGCCCGTCGTGGTGCCGGTGCCCGATCCCGTCGTGCCCGTGTCGCCGGCGCCCGGCGAGGGCGGGAACGAGCTGGCCCAGCCCGACGCCGCGGAGCAGCTGCACGAGGAGGTCGAGGCCGAGCTGGCCGCGCAGGCCCCCGAGCCGGCCGCCCGGCCGCGCCGCGTCGAAGGACCCGAATGGCGCGGCATCGTGCTGGTCACCGGGACCGACACCGACGTCGGCAAGACGATCGTCACGGCCGCCATCGCCGCCGCGGCTCAGGCCGCGGGACTGCGGGTCGCGGTGATCAAACCCGGTCAGACGGGTACGGTGCTCGGCGTCCCCACCGATGTCGAGCAGGTTCAGCGTCTCGCCGCCCCGCACACCGCCCGGACGCTGGCCACCTACCCGGAACCGCTCGCCCCGCTGGCCGCCGCCAAGGTCGCCGAGTTGCCGCCGCTGGAACTCTACGAAGTCGTGGACGCGATCCGCGCCGAGGCGGAACGGCACGATCTGGTGCTCGTGGAAGGGGCCGGCGGCCTGCTGGTGCCGATGGGTGTGCGGCCGTCGGGGGAGGCGTGGACCTTCGCCGACCTGGCCACGACGCTGGGCGTCAGCACGGTCGTGGTGGCCCGGGCGGGACTCGGCACGCTCAACCACACCGCGTTGACGCTGGAGGCGCTGGCCCGCCGGGGCGTACCCGCCGGGGTTGTCCTGGGGGCTTGGCCCGCCGACCCGGAACTGGTGCACTGGGCGAATCTGAGCGAGCTGGTGCCGCACCTGGTCGGCGCCCTGCCGGACGGGGCGGGCGGCATGGAGCCGGGCGTGTTCCGGCGGTCGGCGCCGGGCTGGCTGACCCCGGCGCTGCACGGCGTGATCGACAACTGGCGCACCTGGGCCGACGAGGTCCACTGAGGAGCGGTTGCAGCTTCCTGCCGGTGCGCTCCCGCCGATTCCCACGATCACCCGCACGCGCTTGTAGTCGAGGGACGGCGGAGGTAGCCGGGCCGGCGGCGGGGTCCGGCTGGGGTCGGCGGCGGGGTCCGGCTGGGGTCGGCGGCGGGGTCCGGCTGGGGTCGGCGGCGAGGGTCCGGCCGGGTCTCAGTAGCCGATGCTGATCGCCTTGCCGGTGGTGCCGGGGTCGGCGGCGGCGTGCACGAGGCAGTGCGCCAGGTCGGCGCGGGAGATGCTGCCGGCCCAGCGCGGGTTGCCCTGCGTGGTGGACCGGTAGGTGCCGGTCAGCGGCCCGTTCGTGAGCCGCGGCGGCCGGACGACGGTCCACGGCACGCCCGAGGAGCGCAGCGTCTGCTCGGCGCGCAACGCGTCCGCGTAGTGGTGTCGCAGCACCCACTGCAGGATTGGCTTGATCAGGGTCCGCAGCGCCCAGGGATCGCCCTCGGTGTGCATGCCGCTGTTGCTGACCAGGATCACCCGTGGCGGCTCGGCGGCGAGCAGGGCCTCCAGCGCGGGCGTGACCAGCGGCTCGGGTGAACGGCCGCGCGGGCCCAGGGCGGTGATCACGACGTCGCTGCCCTCGACGGCCGGACCGAGCTCGTCGGGCCGCAGGACGTCGGCGGTGACGACGGTCAGCGTGCCGGGTTGCGCGGGGACCGCGGCGGGGTGATCCGGAGAGGCTCCGGCGGCCGGGCCGGCGCGGACTCCGGCGGCGCGGGCGGGGAGCCGGGACGGGTCGCGGACGACGGCGGTGACCTGATGGCCGGCGTCCAGGGCCTGCTCGATCACCTGGCTCCCGGTGCCGCCGGTCCCTCCGATGACGGTGATTCGCATGGCGGATCTCCTCGCGTAACGCTGGTGAGTGAGTGCTCACTAACCACTATGCTGCAGAAGACATGCCTGAGAAAAGCCGTGACCGCATTCTGGACGCCGCCGCCCACGTGATGGGCACCCTGGGCTTGGCGCGCACCACCACGAAAGAGATCGCGCGGCAGGCCGGGTACTCCGAGGCGATGCTCTACAAGGTCTTCCGCACCAAGGAGGAGATGTTCCTCGCGGTGCTGGACGAGCGCGCCCCGGGACTGTCCCCTCTGCTGCGAGAGCTGCCCGCCCGGGTCGGCCGGGGCGAGGTGGTGGACACCCTCGGCGAGCTGGTGCGGGCCGGGTTGCAGTTCTACCGGCGTACGTTTCCGATGGCCGCTTCGCTCTTCGCCGAGCCCCAGCTGCTGGCCGCGCATCGTGAGTCGATGCGCCAGGCCGGTCTGGGACCGCAGAAGGTGGCCGAGGGGGTGGCCGGTTACCTGCGGGCGGAGCAGGAGGCCGGCCGGGTGTCCGCGGCGGCCGACCCGGTGGCGATCGCGCACATGCTGATGGGCGGGTGCCTCAACTACGCGTTCCTCACCCATTTCACCGAGGATCTCCCCTGGGCGAGCGAGGACGACTGCGCCGCCGCCCTGGTGGCCGCGGTCGAGCCGCTTCTCCAGCGCTGACCGCCGCCCAGCGCGGTGCGGGCGGTCAGGCGTCGCGGGCGGGCGCCGAGCGTTGCGGGCGGTCAGGCGTTGCGGGTGGTCAGGCGTCGCGGGCGGGCGCCGAGCGTTGCGGGCGGTCAGGTGGTGCGGGTGGTCAGGCGTTGCGGGCGGGCGCCGAGCGTTGCCGGGCGGCCTCGTACAGGACGACCGTCGCCGCCGCGGCCGCGTTGAGGGAGCTGGCGGCGCCGGTGATGGGGATGCGCAGCATGTCGTCGGCCGCCTCGCGCCAGCCCGCGGACAGGCCGTTGGTCTCGTTGCCGATCAGCAGCACGCGCGGGCCGGTCAGGTCGTAGTCCGCGATGTCCACCGGGCCGTGCTCGTCGGTGCCCGCCACTCGCACGGGCAGGTTGCCGAGCGTGGCGAGCCAGTCGAGGACCTCGCCGTGCGAATCGGCGCGGATCACCGGCAGGGCGAAGAGGGAGCCGGTGCTCGCCCGTACCGAACGGGGGTCGTAGGGGTCGGCCGCGTGCCCGGTGACGATGACGGCCGAGGCGCCGAACGCGTCCGCCGACCGGATCAGGGTGCCGATGTTGCCGGGCGTGGACGGGCGGTCGAAGACGACCACGAGCAGCCGCCGGTCGGCGCGGATCCTCCTCAGGTCGTCGGGCGGGCGGCGGACCACGGCGATGAGTTCCGCCTCGTCCTTCTCGGCCAGCTCGGCCACCAGGTCGGGCGCCATCGCCACGGGGGTGGCGCCGGTCTCGTCCAGGAGGTCGCGCGCCCACGACGACAGGGCCTGCCGGTCGGAGTAGATGAGGGTCTCGACGGTCCAGCCGTGCTGGGTGGCGAGAGTGATGGGCCGCACACCCTGGACGAGGAACGTGCCGGATCGCTGGCGCTTGGTGCGGTTCGTCAGCAACGCCTGCCACTGCTGGAAACTCGCGTTGCGCGTGGTGATTTTCATCGGCGCAGACCCTACTCGCGGTGTTCCGCCGGGTGGGCGACACTGTTCAGGTGGCATTCACCCTGACGATCGACTGCGGTGGCGGCGGCATCAAGGCCTCGGTCCTGGATGAGGCAGGCACGATGCGGGCGCAGCCGTTGCGCGTGCCCACTCCGTACCCTCTGCATCCTGATCTTTTTGTGAAGACGCTGGTCGAGCTGAGCGCGCGGCTGCCCCAGGCGGACAGGGTGACGGTCGGGATGCCGGGCATGCTCCGGCACGGCGTCGTCGTCGCCACGCCGCATTACGTCACGCGCAGCGGGCCGCGCACCAAGGTCGACCCGGAGCTGGTCGAGGTGTGGCACGGGTTCGACGCCCGGACCGCGCTGGCGGAGGCGTTCGGGCTGCCCACACTGGTGCTGAACGACGCCGAGGTGCATGGCGCGGGGGTGGTCGCCGGTACCGGGTGCGAGTTGATGATCACGCTCGGGACGGGGCTGGGCTGCTCGCTGTTCGACGGCGGCAAGCTGGCGCCGCACATGGAGATGTCGCAGGCGCCGGTGCGCTGGGGGATGAGCTACGACACGTACATCGGGGAGCACGAGCGGCGCCGGCTGGGTGATGCGCTGTGGTCGCGCCGGGTGCGCAACGTCGTGGAGGGACTGCGGCCGGTCTACCTGTGGGACCGGCTCTACCTGGGCGGCGGCAACTCGCGCCTGATCACGGCGGCGCAGCTCGCCCGGATGGGTGACGACGTGGTGGTGGTGCCGAACACGGCGGGCATCCTCGGCGGCGTCCGCGCGTGGACCCTCGGCGTCAACGGGCAGCGGTGAGCCCCGCGGCGCTGCTGCTCGATTTCGGTGGGGTGCTCGCCGACGCGCCGAAGGGCCGGACCCCGCCGCCCGAGGTCGTGCTGCACATCTACAACCTGACCGGCGGCGTGCTGACGCCCGGTGAGATCCAGCATCGGCTGATCGAGGCGGACGCGGCCTACGGTCGCTGGCGCGACGAGGACAACCCCGACGAGCTGTCGCAGGCAGAGGTGTGGGAGAGGTTCGTGCTGGGTGGGTGGCCGAGCTCCGCGCAGGTTCGGGTACGCGCGGCGGTGAAGCGCCTCAGCTACGACTGGGCCTGGCGCCACAACTGGGCCCTGCGCCCCGGCATCCCCGAGATGCTGGCCGCCACCGCCGACCGCGGCATCCCGATGGCGGTGGTCAGCAACACGCTCTGCGGGGCGGCGCACCGCGACTTCCTGGCCAAGGCCGGTGTCGGTGGTTTCTTCGAGGTGCAGGTGTACAGCGACGAGGCCGGGGTGCGGAAGCCGAACCCGCAGATGATCTGGCTGGCGGCGGCCGAGCTGGACGTCGCACCGGCGGAGTGCTGGTTCGTCGGGGACAGCCGGCGCCGTGACGTGCGGTGCGCGCGCCGGGCCGAGGTGGCGAAGGCGATCCTGATGAGGTCGCCGCGCACCGACCGGGAGGACCCGGCGGCCTGGCCGTCGCCGGACGCCACGGTCGACGACGGCTTCGGAGTGATCGAGCTCCTCGGTTAGCCGACGGGCACCCGTGCCTCAGCGGCGGCCGGAGAGACAGTCGTGGGCGGCCGGCCGGGCAGGGCGAGGGAGAGCAGCACGCCCGCCACGGTGAATCCGATCGCCCACCAGAAGGACCGCTGGAAGGCGGCCGTGGGCGAGGTCGCCGCCGTCGCCGCGCCGGTCAGGACCACCGCGAGCACCGCGGTGCCGAAGGAGCCGCCGACCTGCTGCGCGATGCGGATGATGATGCTCGCGTCGGGCACCTCGTGGCGTTCCAGGTCGCGGAAGCCGAGGGCCATCAGCGGCACGGTCGCAATGCCGAGGCCGGCCCCGCGGACGAGCAGCGCGGCCATCAGCAGCCACTGGTTCGTGTGCGCCCCGGCGAAGGCGAACGGGACGGTGCCGGCCAGGACGACGAGGAATCCGATGACCGCGAGCGGCCGCGCGCCCATGCTGTCGGAGAGGCGCCCGGCGAGCGACCGTGAGGCCAGCGTGCCGAGACCCTGCGGGATGAGCAGCAGCCCGGCCCCGAGCGCGGACGTGCCGCGCAGTTCCTGGAAGTAGAGGGGCATCAGCAGCATGGCCCCGTACAGGGTGATGCCGGAGAGGAAGAGCAGCAGCGACGACGATGCCAGCGGCCAGTGCCGGAGCAGCAGCAGGTCGACGAGGGCGCGGCCGCGGCGGCGCAGCGCCCAGGCGGTGAAGGCGGCGAGCAGCACGAGCCCGGCGATCAGCGGGCCGAGCGCGTCGCCACGGCCGAAGGAGCCGGGCTTGCTGGTGTTCGACAGGCCCCACAGCAGGCCGACCAGGCCGGGCGCGAGGAGTGCGAACCCGACGATGTCGAGCGGCGCCCGGCGCACCGGGCCGTCCGCCGGCAGGAACATCACGGCGAGCACGATCCCGGCGATGCAGAACGGCACGTTCACCCAGAACATCCACGACCAGTGCAGGTGCTGGAGGATGAGGCCGCCGAGGACCGGGCCGGCGATCGGGCCGAGCACCGCGGGCAGGCTGATCACCGACGTGACCCGGCCCAGGTTCCGCCCGCCGGCGGCCTGCATGACCATCGTCGACATGAGCGGCATCAGCATGCCGCCGCCGACGCCCTGCACGATGCGGAAGGCGATCAGGCTGCCGGCGCTCCACGCGAGGCTGGACAGCACCGACCCGAGCAGGAACAGCGTCAGGGCGATCAGCCACAGCCGCTTGCCGCCGAGCATCCGTTGCGCCCAGCCGGCGATCGGGATCGTCACGCCGAGGGCGAGCAGGTAGCCCGTGCTGACCCACTGGATCGTGGCGACGGAGGCGTGCAGTTCGCTGGCTAGGGTGTGCAGGGCGACGGCGACGATGGTCGTGTCGAACAGCACCGCCATCCCGCCGACGAGCACGACCCCGACCGTGCGCCACACGGCGGGGTCGATCGGGGTGGGTTCGGTCTTCGTGTCGGACATCGGAGCTCCTTAAGAAACACGCTGTATCTTAAGAGTAGGACGCGAGATTAAGAAACACAATGACTCTTAAAGACGATGCCCAGGTCCCTCAGCGACGGCGCGGCGCGGCGCTCGAGACCGCGCTGCTCGATGCCGCATGGGACGAACTCGTCGAGAAGGGCTACGACGGGTTCACCATCGACGCGGTCGCCGAGCGCGCCCGGACCAGCCGCGCCGTGCTCTACCGCCGCTGGGCCACGAAGCAGGAGCTGGTACGGGCGGCCGTCGGTCACGCCGGTGAAAGGCAGCGGGACGACGAGATCCCGGACACCGGATCGCTGCGCGACGATGTCGTCGAGGTGTTGCGCGGCGCGAACAATTCGCGAGCGTGGTTCGGCATCACGATGGTGATGCAGCTCTCGGGCTACTACGCCGAGACCGGCTCCGGCCTGGCCGACCTGCGAGGCACCTTGATGGGGGGCCGCGTCAGCCGGATCGAGACGCTGCTCGCGCGCGCGGTCGAGCGGGGCGAGGCCGACCCCGCGAAGCTCACCCCGCGGGTGGTCGCGGTGCCGTTCGACCTCTATCGGCAGGAACTGATGATGACGCTCAAGCCCGTGCCCGACGAGGTGATCGAGTCGATCGTCGACGAGGTCTTCATGCCATTGGTACGGCCGTAGACCGGCGCGTCAGAACGCCGTGACCGGGGCGGCGCGCTCGGCGCGGGCGAAGGCGCGGAGCAGCGCGGGGGTGCCGTGCCGGCGCTGAGACTGGCGCAGCAGCAGGCCGAGCACCGCGCGCTCGGCCGGTCCCAGGCCTCGTCGACCTCGGGACGGCGCAGCAGCCCGGAGACGGTGGCGGCGGCCGGCAGATAGGCGTCGGTCATGAGATCTCCCAGACCTTGGTGTGGCGGACCGGGACGCTCTCCAGCGACTCGGCCACCGGGATGTCCCAGGCGGCCCGCTCGGTCAGCCCGGCGGGCAGATAGGCGCGGCCGGGGTCGCCGAGCAGCACCAGACTGCCCCGCGCGGCGGCCCGGCGGAGGAACGGCAGCACCCGGGCGACCATGTCGCGGCTGTAACAGACGTCCCCGGCCAGGATCACGTCGTACGCGTCGTCGGTGTCGAGCAGATCGCCCTCGGCCAGCTCGACCCGCACCTGGTTGGCCGTGGCGTTCGCGGCGGTCGCGGCCAGCGAGAGCGGGTCGATGTCGTTGGCGACCACCCGGGCCGCGCCGGCGCGGGCGGCCGCGACCGCCACCAGGCCGGAACCGGTGGCCAGGTCCAGGACGGTACGCCCGGCAACCAGGCCGGGGTTGTCCAGCACGTAGCGGGCCAGCGCCTGCCCGCCGGCCCAGGCGAACGCCCAGAACGGCGGCGGCTGCTCGGTCGCCGCGTCCGCCTCGGTGCTCTCCCACAGGGCGATCGGCTCGTCCGCCTGATGCAGGGTCAATTCGGGCACGAAGGGCACCGGCGCGGGGCGGGTGTGAGCGCGGACGAAGTCGGTATGCACCGGTTCAGTTTGCTCAGCTAGGCATGCGGGTGACCGATGAGGGTGCCGACATTCGTCCGTGCGGAGGAGGAGCAGATGCCGGCACGGTTGCCTGCCGCGCTCTTCGGCGCGTGGATGGCGGCGCTCGCGGCCGTCTTCCTGCTCGAGCCCGGCCTGCGGACCCCGGTACGCCTGCTCGCCGGCTTCTCCGCCGTGGCGGCCGTCGGGCTGGCCGTCCGCCGCCGCAAACCGGCCCGCACCCTGCCGTGGCGGCTGCTCCAGGTCACCGTGGTGCTGTCCTGCGTCGGTGGGGCCTCGTTCGGGGCACGGGACCGGCTGACCGGCTCGCTGTCCTGGGTTCCGATCCTCGGCGAGGGGCTGCTGATCGCCGCGTACCCGCTGTTCGCGCTCGTGCTGTGGATGTTCGTGCGGATCCGCACCGGCGGCGCCCGGGACCGTGGCAGCGTGCTGGACGCGCTCACCGTGACCTCCGGGGCGGCTCTGCTGGCCTGGGCGTACGCGATCTCCCCGCACCTGAGCCACGCCGACATGAGCCATCCCGCGGAGTGGGTGTCCGTCGCGTTCCCGCTGGGCGACCTGCTCTGCCTGGCCATGCTGACCCGGCTGCTCACCGCATCGAGCCGCCGCCTGGTCGCCGCCGCGCTGCTCGGCGCCGGGCTGACGGCGATGCTGATCGCCGACATCGGGTACGACGTCGTGGTGCCCGGCGACCACCTGGGCTTCCTGGCCGCGTTCGGGCGCGTCCCGTTCTACGCCGCCGCCGGCCTGGCCGCGATGCACCCGTCGATGACCCAGCTGACCCGGCGCGGCGCGGTCGTCACCGGCGACTTCGGCCGGCTGCGGCTGGCGCTGCTCGCGCTGGCCTCGCTGGTCGCCCCGAGCGTGCTGATCACCGAGGTCGGCCGGCGCGGCGAGGTGCCCAACCTGGCCGTGGTCGGCGCCCTGAGCGGGCTCACGTTCCTGCTGGTGCTGGCCCGGATGGCCGGGATCATGGCCAGCCACCGGCTCGCCGTCGCCCGCGAGCGCGGCCTGCGGGAGGCGTCCGCGGCGCTGGTATCGGCGGCCGATGCGGACGAGGTCGGCGACGCGGTGCGTACCGCGGTGGCCGATCTCCTCCCGGCCGACGTGCCGCACGGGGTGGTCCTGGCGATGGCGATCGCCGAGCCGGAGCAGGCGCTGACCGGCCCGGCCGCGGCGCAGGCCGAGCAGGACCGGGCCGCGGGCACGACCGCGCGGCTGGTCGGCACCCGCGACGTGGACTGGGCGGTGGCGATCCGGCTGACCCACTTCAACACGGTGCTGCGCTGCCCGCTGGTGCTGCAGGACCGGCCGACCGGCGACCCGCTGGTCGGTGTGCTGCACGTCGGCGGCCCGCGCTGGGCGCTGACCGGGCTGCAGCAGGCGCTGGAGGTGCTGGCCACGCAGGTCGCGCTGGCCCTGGAGCGGATCGCGCTGAGCGAGGAGGTAACCCGCCGCAACAGCGAGACCTATTTCCGTACGCTCGTGCTGAACACGTCGGACGTGATCCTGATCGTGGACGACGAGGACCGGGTCCGGTACGCGAGCCCGTCCGCCGGCCCGGTGCTGGGCAACGACCCGGTGGGCGTGGACATCTTCACGGTCATCCACCCGGTGGACCGCCGCCGCCTCGCCGACCTGCTCGTCTCGGTGCGCGCCGGCCAGGGCCCGGCCGAGGGACAGGACTTCCGGGCGCAGGACCGGCGGCGTACCGAGGTGACGGTCGAGGTGCAGTGCCGTGACCTGCGCGCCGACCAGAGCGTGGCCGGTCTGGTCATCACCATGCGGGACGTGACGGAGCGCCGCCGCCTCGAGCGCGAGCTCACCCATCAGGCGTTCCACGACTCGCTGACCGGGCTGGCCAACCGCACCCTGTTCGCCGACCGGCTGGAGCACGCGCTGGCCCGCGGTTCCCGGGACGGCTCGGTGGTCGGGGTGCTCTTCATCGACCTGGACGACTTCAAGATCGTCAACGACACGCTCGGCCACGCGGTCGGCGACCAGCTGCTGCAGGCGGTGGCCGACCGGATCGCGGGCGCGTTGCGCGCCGACGACACCGCGGCCCGGCTGGGCGGTGACGAGTTCGCCGCGCTGGTGGAGAACGTGCAGGACCCGGGCGCGGTGGAGGAGACGGCCGCACGGATCCTGGCCGCGCTGCGCGAGCCGATCCTGGTGGACGGCGGCGCGCTGCAGGCCAACGCCAGCATCGGCATCACCACGACACCGGAGGCGGACACCGCGGCCGAGCTGCTGCGCCAGGCCGACCTGGCGCTCTACGTGGCGAAGGGCGCCGGCAAGAACCAGTGGCGCCGCTACCAGTCGCATCTGCACAGCGCGATGGTCGAGCGGCTGGAGCTGCGCTCGGCGCTGGACCACGCCGTGCACGAGGGCCATTTCCTGCTTCAGTATCAGCCGATCGTGGACCTCGGGTCCGGCGGCACGGCCGGTTTCGAGGCGCTGGTCCGCTGGCACCACCCGGAGCGCGGGGTGATCGCGCCGGACGAGTTCATCGAGGTGGCCGAGGAGAGCGGGCTGATCGTGCCGATCGGCCGCTGGGTGCTCGACCAGGCGCTGCACACCGTGGCGCAGTGGCGTCGTGCCCTGCCCCGCGCCCGCCGCCCGTACGTCAGCGTGAACGTGAGCGTCCGGCAGTTCCGTCAGGCGGGCTTCGTCGACCAGGTCCGGTCGTCACTGGAGTGGGCCGACGTCCCGCCCAGCGCGCTGATGCTGGAGATCACCGAGACCCTGCTGATGGGCGACGACGAGGAGATCTGGGCGGACCTCGCGGTCCTTCAGGAGCTGGGCGTACGCATCGCGATCGACGATTTCGGCACCGGCTACTCGTCGCTGGGCTACCTGCGGCAGCGCCCGATCGACGTGGTGAAGATCGACAAGACCTTCATCGACGACATCACCCACGACCCGCAGCAGAGGACCCTGGTCGGCGGCATCGTCAGCCTGGCGCACTCGCTCAACCTGACCGTGATCGCCGAGGGCATCGAGACCGAGGCGCACCAGGCGGTGCTGATCGAGCTGGGCTGCCCGCTGGGCCAGGGCTATCTGTACTCCAGCCCGGTCGGCCCGAACGAGGCGCTCACCTGGATGACCCGCCCGAACGACGAGGATCACCGCCTCCTGGCGGCCTTGCCGGCGTAGATCCGGTCGGTGATCGCCGGGAACGTGCTGGAGAGCAGCACCGCGGCGCGGTACTTGAACGGAATGATGATCCGGCGGCGCGGCCGGCGCAGGGCACGTTCCACGGCCGCCGCCACGATCTCCGGGCCGGGCAGCCCGGTGCGGTGCGCGTTGCCGGGGGTGGCGATGTATCCGGGTTCGATCAGCGTCACGGTCACCCCGGTGCCGGCCAGTTCGCGGCGTACGGAATCGGTCATGCCCCGCAGACCGAACTTGGTCGCCGAGTAGACCCCGCCGATGCCCACCTCGCCGGCCACCGAGCCGATGTTGACGATGCCGCCGGCGCCCTGCTCCTCCATGATCGGGATGACCGCGCGCATCAGCCGGATCGGGGCGCGCAGGTTCACCGCGATCGCCCGGTCGACGCTGTCGTCCTCGACCAGCACCGACGGGTTCGTGCCGACGCCCGCATTGTTCACCAATGCATCGATCCGACCGTTCACGGCACGCGCCCGTTCGATGAGCGCGGTGACCTGATCCGGGTCGCGCACATCGGTCGGCACGGTCACCGCGGCGCCACCATTCGCGGCCACCCGCTCGGCCACAGCGGTCAATTCCGGCACCCGCCGGGCGGCCAGCACCAGGGTCATTCCCGGACGTCCGAGGCGGAGCGCGGTAGCTTCTCCGATGCCGCTCGACGCACCCGTCAGGATGACGACCGTCATGGTTTCCTCATCTGTCGCGGAATGCGAAACGACGCCGCCGGTGACCGGCGGCGTCGTAGGTCGCGATGAATCTATCGCTTGGCGTGGTACGCCTCCACGATGGAGCTCGGGATGCGTCCGCGCTCGGAGACCTCGTACCCGTTCTTCGTCGCCCACTCGCGGATCGCCTGGTTCTGATCGCGGCTGGCCCGGCCGGTGCTGGCCGATCCACGGCGGACACGGGCGTCGGCACCGGCCCGGCCCACCCGGGTGGCTACGTTCAGGTACGGGTCGAGCGCCTTGCGCAGCTTTCCGGCGTTCTTTTCCGAGAGGTCGATCGTGTAGTTGACCCCGTCGAGTCCGAACTCAACGGTGCGGTCCGCCTCGCCGCCATCGAGGTCGTCGGTGAGAAGGGTGATTACCTGCTTGGCCATGGTGTGGCAGCTCCTGTAACGGCGATTTCCGGCACACGTAATGCGCGCTGTCAGTTCGCATTCTGTACCGCCGATGATGTTTGTGCAAATTGCCGCACAAGCATGTCGCATTATTTGCCTCGTTGAGCGTCCCGGCACAGTAGGAATGGTCACACCAGACGCAGGGCGGCCGGCGCGTGTTCCGGTACGGCCGGATTGTGCGGCGCCACCGGCGGCAGGCTCCGATACGGCTCACCGATCGCGGGCCGTTCGTCGTGTTCGCCTTTGTTGGGCCACAAGGCGACCGCCCGCTCGGCCAGCGCGGTGATCGTCAGCGACGGGTTCACGCCCAGGTTGGCCGGGACCGCGGAGCCGTCCACCACGTGCAGGCCCGGATAGCCGTAGACCCGGTGGTACGGGTCCACCACGCCGGTTTCCGCGGAATCGCCGATGGTGGCGCCGCCGAGGATGTGCGCGGTCATCGGGATGTTGAAGACGTCGCCCACCGAGCCGCCGGGGTGGCCGCCGATCCGGTCGGCGATCCGGCGGACCGCCTCGTGGCCGATCGGGATCCATTTCGGGTTGCCCGTTCCGTGGCCCGGCGATGTGGTCAGCCGGCCGGTGCGCGTCGGGCGTACGGTCAGCGAATTGTCCAAGGTCTGCATGACCAGCGCGATGATGGTGCGCTCGCTCCACCGCCGGGCGGACAGCGACCGGGCGAACAGCACCGGGTTGCGCAGCACCTGGCCGAGGAAGCGCACCGGCCGCGGCAGCCGCCCGTCGCCGTCCACCAGGATCGTGGACAGCAGGCCCATCGCGTTGCTGCCCGGCCCGTAGCGGACCGGCTCGATGTGGGTGTCCGGGTCGGGGTGGAACGACGAGGTGATCGCCACCCCCTTCGAGAACGGCTCTTCCGGTACGCGTTCCGTCTCGGCGCCGAGCAACGCCTCGGAGTTGGTCCGGGTCAGCGAGCCCAGCCGGTCGGAGAGCCGGGGCAGCACGCCGGTGTCCTTCATCCGGTGCAGCAGCCGCTGCGTGCCCAGCGCTCCGGCGGACATGATCACGTCGTCCGCGGTGTAGAAGCCACGCTTGGTCTCGACCCGCCACTTCCCGCCGGCCAGCGGCCGCAGCCCGGTCACCGTGGTGTCCGGGTGGATCGTCGCGCCGGACCGCTCGGCCAGGTGCAGGTAATTCACGTCCAGCCGGTTCTTCGCGCCGACCCGGCAGCCGATCATGCAGTTGCCGCACTCGGTGCAGCCGGTGCGGTCCGGTCCGGCGCCGCCGAAATACGGGTCCGGCACGGTCTTGCCCGGCTCGCCGAAGAACACCCCCACCGGGGTACGGCGGAACGTCCCGCCGACGCCCATGTCCTGCGCCACCTGCTGGATCACCACGTCGGACGGGGTCATCGACGGCTGCACGCTTACCCCGAGCATCCGGGTCGCCTGGCCGTAGTAGGGCTCCAGCTCCCTGGCCCAGTCGGTGATGCCGGCCCAGCGCGGGTCGTCGAAGAACGGCGCGGGCGGCTGGTAGAGCGTGTTCGCGTACACCAGGGAACCGCCACCCACCCCGGCCGCGGACAGCACGATCACGTCCTTGAGCAGCGTGATCCGCTGAATGCCGCGCAGCCCGAGCGCGGGCGCCCAGAGAAAGCTCCGCAGGTCCCACGAGGTCTTGGGCAGCGTGCCGGGCGTGAACCGGCGTCCCGCCTCCAGCACGCCGACCCGATAGCCCTTCTCGGCCAGGCGCAACGCACTCACGCTCCCGCCGAACCCGCTGCCGACGACCACCACGTCGTAATGCGTTAAGCGCCGCATTCCGCCGACGTTAGGCGCGTCGAAAGCGATGCGCCAGATGGTTGAGCCTCCAGGGCAGAAGAGCGCATGCTGCGTGGATGCTGGCTTACACCTCGGGGATCTCGGACGTGCCACTGCTCGGTGAGACGATCGGCGCCAACCTGGAGCGCACGGTCGCCCGCTTCGCCGGCCGCGAGGCCCTCGTCGACGTGGCGGCGGGGCGGCGATGGACGTACGCGGAACTGAACGCCGCCGTCGACAAGCTCGCGCGGGGTCTGCTCGCCCGCGGCATCGCCAAGGGCGACCGGGTCGGCATCTGGGCCCCGAACTGCGCCGAATGGGTCCTGGTCCAGTACGCGACCGCGAAGATCGGCGCGATCCTGGTGAACGTCAACCCGGCCTACCGCACGCACGAGCTGGCGTTCGTCGTGAAGCAGTCCGGGCTGAGCCTGCTGATCAGCGCGGTCAGCTTCAAGACCAGCGACTACCAGGCCATGATCGAGGAGATCGGGTACGAAAAGGCGATCTTCATCGGGTCGCCGGAGTGGGATGCGCTGTCGGTCGACGGAGGCGAGCTCCCCGGGGCAGAGCTGACGTTCGACGACCCGATCAACATCCAGTACACGTCCGGCACCACCGGTTTCCCCAAGGGCGCGACCCTCTCGCATCACAACATCCTCAACAACGGCTTCTTCGTCGGCGAGCTGGTCGACTACACCGAACAGGACCGGATCTGCATCCCGGTGCCGCTCTACCACTGCTTCGGCATGGTGATGGGCAACCTGGCGGCCACCTCGCACGGCGCCTGCATGGTCCTGCCGGCGCCCGGCTTCGACCCGGCCGCCACCCTGGCCGCGGTCGCCGCCGAGCGGTGCACCTCGCTCTACGGCGTGCCCACCATGTTCATCGCCGAGCTGGGCCTGGACACTTTCGCCGAGTACGACCTGAGCAGCCTGCGCACCGGCATCATGGCCGGCTCGCCCTGCCCGGTCGAGGTGATGAAACGGGTGGTCGCCGAGATGAACATGGCCGAGGTGGCGATCTGCTACGGCATGACCGAGACGTCGCCGGTGTCCACCATGACCCGCTCGGACGACAGCCTGGCCCGGCGTACCGAGACGGTCGGCCGGACCATGCCGCACCTGGAGTCGAAGGTGCTCGACCCGGACACCGGCCGGGTGGCGGAACGAGGGGTGCCCGGCGAGCTGTGCACCCGCGGCTACTCGGTGATGCTCGGCTACTGGGACCAGCCCGAAGCCACCACCGAGGCGATCGACGCGGCCCGCTGGATGCACACCGGCGACCTGGCCACGATGGACGACGACGGGTACGTGAACATCGTCGGCCGCATCAAGGACCTGGTCATCCGGGGCGGCGAGAACGTCTACCCCCGCGAGGTCGAGGAGTTCCTCTACACCCACCCCGACATCGCCGACGTGCAGGTGATCGGCGTGCCCGACCCGAAGTACGGCGAGGAGCTGATGGCCTGGGTGGTGCTCCGCCCCGGCGCCGAGCCCCTGACCGCCGACCGGGTCCGCGAGTTCTGCGCCGGAAAGCTGAGCCACTTCAAGATCCCGCGCTACGTGCACGTGGTGGACGGTTTCCCGATGACCGTGACCGGCAAGGTCCGCAAGGTCGAGATGCGCGAGAAGTCCGTCACCCTGCTCGGCCTGGATGCCGCCGCCAAAACGCACAACGCGTAGTCAAGTTGTACGTCGTTGTCACAGATCTGGATGAACAACCTTTAGATCAGTGAAGTGGCCGGCGATGGCTTGAAAATCCTTGAGGTTGTTGGTAACAATAGGCAGCTTGGGATTTACTGAGAGCGCGCAGGCTGCGGTCCATAGATCGTTTGTTCCACCCTTATGCAGGTGCCCCGACAATTTCGCATGCATCTGAGCCCAAAGTTCGACTACTTGAATCGAATAGGGAACGACTACGAAGGCCCTGAGTTGGTTTCGTAGCTGCGCTATGCGTTTCGTTCCCCAGTTCAGACGGTGATAGTTGGCAAGTAGCTCACCCCAGGTGGCGAAGCTGACTGCCATGTTGTGAGTGCCGCCAGGAACGCCCTACGCTCGTCCTCGGTCAAATCACCGATCGCGAGATCGTCCGGGTCGACTCGACCGGTGGTGTCCTGGTCGTTCTGAAGCGCCGTGAAGTCCAGTGGCTGCCAGAACGCTTCCGAGTGCAGCGCGAGCTGGACGTTGCGAACTATCGCTCGAAGTTCTACAGTTCGGGCCTGTGTCGTCCGGGTGTCGTAATGAACAACCCCTTCGATTCCGGCCTGTGATCTGAGCGCCTCTTGTATCTCGTCTGCCAGATCTGGCGCGAAACTAACGATTACCACTCCTCCGCTGGCGAGGCGCAACTTCGCTGTATTCCCCTCAAAATCGGCTTCGAACAGCACTCCGACGAGAGTCTCGTCCCGCGTGTCCGGGCGTCGCTCACTGATACGTTGCATTCTTTCTCGGACAGCCGCGTCGATTTTTGCCCGGCGCCGCCCTCCCGGCACTGCGGATGTTTCGTCGATGAGCGTAATAGAGTTGTTGCGGTCGCCGATGCCGAGTTCCGAGGCCATATTCGCCACTGCGGCGGCCAGCTGACTATCCGTTCCTGGATCGTCGCTGGTGATCTCGTCAAGAAGCCTGTTGAACGCCATTGAGCTGAGGTCTGCGACTGAAATCGGAAGCTCTTCGTCCGATAGGTCAGCGGAATCGGCAAGTGCCAGAACTCCGATGAAGCTTCCACGCTGGGAGCCGACGAACCGGAGCCGTGATGCGCTTTCGATGGCCTGGCTGTGCCGCCCTGTGTTCCCTCGCCGCGGGCGACCCAGGACCAAGTAGGCCGCTTGGGCGATGGCCCGCTCGAGGCCGAGGATAATCCTGGCGACATCGGCTGCCGCGACGCGGCCGGGCTCGGCGTCAGGCCCTTCCAGTTGTGCGTGGATCTCCTTCATGGGTCAAGGCTCCTATACGCGAGGTGGGTCGTCCACCTGCTTCCGCACAGGTGCCGTCGGCAGCGCTTGAACTGACTCGACGATGGCTGGATGACGAGCCAGTCATCGCCCGACTGGGTGCCTGGAGGTTACCTCCCACAGCTAGCATTGGGTAGTCAAGGGTCAAGGCCGGTCGAGGTGATCTACTCGGAAAGCCGACCGAGGGGACAGCATGCCGCCGCGTTACCGATACGAGGAGATTGCCGATGACCTGCAAAGGCGGATCGTGGGCGGAGAGTTCCCGCCTGGCTCACGCCTGCCCAGCCGACGGGAGCTGACGGTTCATTACGAGGTCACCGAGCCGGTCGTCGATCGTGCGATGCAAATACTTCGGGTCAAAGAGATCACAAAGACGTTGGCTGGTGTCGGGGTGTTCGTCCGTGACGACGCGCCGAGCGGTTCTTAGATCCGCCCGATGAGGTCCGTGAACTCGGCGGGGCGATGACGCCGGCCGCCGCCCGGGTGAAGGCGTCTTGGGCATCGGAGCTGTCCTGCACCGCGGCGACCAGGGCGTTGCCGGGAGTGCGCAGCTCGGCGACCATCGCGGTCAGGTCGTACACCGGCAGGGAGCGGGCGTCGCGGGCGGCCCAGTAGTCGCCCATCGCCTCCTTGTGGTCCCGATTGCCGCTCAACGCCTCGTCCAGGGCGGAAGCGCACAGCTCGGCGTCGCGGAAGGCGTCGCTGATGCCTCGGGGGTGCCGGGCGACCCGATCCACCATGTGTCGTCCTTTCCCGATCCCTACCCGACCACACCTACCCTCCGTTGCAGAGCCAGCCGGGCGGCGCCTGACACCGGGTCGCCGGACGGGCGGGCGCGGTCGCCGAGTGCCGCCCGGACGCCGGCGCGGATGGGGGTGTCCGCGGTGAGCAGGCCGCCGGCGAGGACCACGGGGCCGTCCGGGTGATCGAGTTCGGCGACGGTGGCGAGCAGCCGGTCGACCGCTTCCGCCACGATCCGCTCCGCCTCGGCGTCGCGGGTGGTGCAGACCAGGGGTGCGAGTCGTGCGAAGGCTCGCGGTGACTGCCGGTTCGCCCAGGCGATCAGTTCGTCGGGTGTACGCGTACCCGCGTGCTCCATGACGGCCGTGCCCAGTGCCGAGGTCCGCCGGACCGCCGAGCGCACCGCCTGCAGTCCCACCCACGCGCCGGACCCTTCGTCGCCGAGCAACCACCCGTGCCCGTCGGCGGTGCGCCGCACCTCGAGGCCGTCGACCAGCGCCGCGACCGCGCCCGTCCCGGCGATCAGCACCGCGCCGCGCGTCTCGTCCGGCGCCCCGGCCGCGAACGCGGTCACCGCGTCGCCGACGATCCGCACGGGACATCTCAGCCCGATCGCCCGCCACTCGGCCGCGAACGCGTCGCGTACCGCATGGTTTGCCAGCGAACTCAGCCCGGCGATCCCGACCACCGCGAATCCCACCCGGGCCGGGTCGTGGCCGCGCAGCGCGGCCCGGACCGTCGCGCCGATCGTCTGCGCCGCGACCGGCCCGGCCATCGGGTTGCCGGGGCCGCCGTCACCACGTCCGACCTGGACGCCGGCATGATCCAGGAGGAGCGCCCGCGAGCCCGTCCCGCCCGCGTCGACGCCGAGTGCTAGTCCCATGGAAAGTAATCATTGACTACCGGCATTGATGGTCGTAATTTTCATCAAACAAAGTTACGAGTGAAAAGGATGACCACGGTGTCCTCTTCGGGTGGCGGGCTTCTCGGGCGGTTGCGCATCGAGGGGCCGACCATGCCCGGCGCGCTGGCCAAGATCGCCGCGGCCATCGTCGAGGACCCGGAGGCGGCCGCCCAGGCCAGCATCGTCGACCTGGCCGAGGCCACCGCGACCTCCACCGCGACGGTCACCCGCTTCTCGCGGGCGCTGGGTTTCAAGGGGTACGCGGCCCTGCGCGTCGCGATCGCCACCGAGACCGGCCGGGCCGAGCAGGCCCGCTGGGAGACCGACATCAGTGGCGACATCCACCCCGGCGACTCGCTGGACAGCGTGCTCAAGGTGATCGCCACCGCGGACACCCGGGCCATCCAGGCGACCGCCGCCGGGCTGGACATGGGCGACGTCGAGCGGGTCTCCGCCGCGATCGCCGCCGCCTCCCGGGTGGAGATCTTCGGGCTGGGGAGTTCCGGCGCGGCCGGCCGGGAGATGGCGTTCCGCCTGGAGCGGATCCGGATCCCGGTGTGGACCCGGGCGGACAGCCACACCGCGCTGACCAACGCCGCCCTGCTCGGGCCGGGTGACGTGGCGATCGGGCTGTCGCACTCCGGCCGGACCAGCGAGGTGATCGAGACCCTCGAGGAGGCGTCCGGCCACGGCGCGCTGACCGTCGCGGTCACCTCCTACCCCCGGTCCCCCCTGGCCGAGGTCGCCGACGTCGTGTTCGTGACGTCGGTGCACGAGACCACGTTCCGGGTCGCTGCCCTGTCCGCGCTGCACTCGGCGCTGCTGGTGCTCGACCTGATCTACGTCGCGGTGGCTCAGCGCACGTACGAGCGCACCACCGAGGCCTTCGAACTGACCGTGCGCGCGGTCGCCGCCCACCGGCGGCACTGAAATCCCCGGCTCTATCCCCCCTGGAGGTCACCCCGCTCGTGAAAATCGACAAACTTCGATCAATTGCGGCGGTGGCGCTGCTGGCCGGCGCCTCCCTCGCGGTGGCCGCGGCGAATCCCGCCGCCGCGGCCGACTGCGGTCAGCTGTTCGACGACTTCTCCTACGCGTCCTCGTCCGACGCGGCGCTGACCAGCCACGGCTGGGTGCCCCGCAGCTACGCCGGCGGGCCGGGCGTGCCGGGCGCCACCTGGTCACCGGCCAACATCACCTTCCCGACCGCGGACGGGCAGAAGGTGATGCAGCTGACCTCGTACACCGACGGCACCGGGGCCGGCACCGGTCACGCCGAGCTCTACTCGTCGCAGAAGCGGTACCTCGAGGGCACCTACGCCAGCCGGGTGAAGTTCAGCGACGCACCCACCAGCGGCACCGACGGCGACCACGTCAACCAGACGTTCTTCACGATCAGCCCGCTCGCGTACGACCTCGACCCGACCTACTCCGAGCTGGACATCTCCGAGTACCTGCCGAACGGCGGCTGGGGCGAGACCGGGCCGATCAACTACCAGACCACCTGGTACACGTACCGCAACGAGCCGTGGTTCGCCGACAACGTGCACTCCGAGCAGCGCTCCAGCCTGAACGGATGGCACGACCTGGTGGCCCAGGTGGCCGGCGGGCACGTCCGGTACTTCATCGACGGCGTGCAGGTCGGCGACCACTCCGGCAAGTTCTACCCGCGCCAGACGATGACGATCAACTGGAACCAGTGGTTCATCGACACGGCCACGCACAGCGGCGGCCGGGCGACCTACGTCCAGCAGGTCGACTATCTCCTGCACGCCAAGAACGCGGTGCTCTCGCCGGCTCAGGTGACCTCGCAGGTCGGCTCGTACCGCAGCGGCGGGCAGGCCTTCAACGACACGATCGCGGAGTGCGGGGGCACCACACCTCCCTCGGACCCGCCCTCAGACCCGCCCTCGGACCCGCCGCCCGCGACCGACTGCGACGACGCTCCCGCCTGGAACTTCGGCTCCGTCTACACCGGCGGCAACCTGGTCGTGCACGAGCGCAGCCGCAACGGCGACCCGTCCGGCCCCAAGTCCGGCGACGGCCCGCACCTGTGGAAGGCGCGCTACTGGACCCAGGGCTCCGAGCCCGGCTGGACCCAGCAGTGGGAGGACCAGGGCCGCTGCTAGCCAGGTCTGTTTCAAACCCGGCCAGGCGCGAGGCGTGGCCGGGTTTTGAAACACGATCTAATCGCTGAATTCCCCTGGCGGCGTGGCGCCGGGCGTGGAGTGCTTCTCCCGCTCGGCGTCACGCAGCCGCACCCGGCGGATCTTGCCGGAGATCGTCTTCGGCAGCTCGGCGAACTCCAGCCGCCGGATCCGCGCGAACGGTGACATGTGCTCGCGGCAGTGCGCGAAGATCGCCTTCGCGGTCGCCTCGTCGGCGGCCCAGCCCTCGGCCAGCACCACGTACGCCTTCGGCACGGCCAGCCGCAGCTCGTCCGGCGACGGCACCACCGCCGCCTCGACCACCGCCTCGTGCTCGATCAGCACACTCTCCAGCTCGAACGGCGAGATCCGGTAGTCGGACGCCTTGAACACGTCGTCGGTGCGGCCCACGTAGGTGATGTAGCCGTCCGCGTCCCGGGAGCCGATGTCCCCGGTGTGGTAGTAGCCGCCGGCCATCCGTTCCGCGGTCAGCTCGTCGTCGCCGTGGTAGCCGACCATCAGCCCGAGCGGGCGCGGCTCCAGGCTCAGGCAGATCTCGCCCTCCTCGGCCGGTTCACCGGTGGCCGGGTCGATCAGCGCCACCAGGTAGCCCGGCACCGGCCGGCCCATCGAGCCCGGCTTGACCGGCCGGCCCGGGGTGTTGGCGATCTGCACGGTCGTCTCGGTCTGCCCGAAGCCGTCCCGGATGGTGACGCCCCAGGCCTTCTCGACCCGGTCGATCACCTCCGGGTTGAGCGGCTCACCGGCGCCCACGACCAGCCGGGGCGGCGTACGCAGAGCCGTGAGGTCCGCCTGGATCAGCATCCGCCACACCGTGGGCGGAGCGCAGAAGCTGGTCACCGCGCAGCGCTGCATCTCGGCGAGCAGGCGGGCCGCGTCGAACCGGGTGTAGTTGTAGATGAACACGCAGGCCTCGGCGTTCCACGGCGCGAAGACGTTGCTCCAGGCGTGTTTCGCCCAGCCCGGCGACGAGATGTTGAGGTGCACGTCGCCCGGCTGGAGGCCGATCCAGTACATCGTGGACAGGTGGCCGGCCGGATAGCTGGCATGGGTGTGCTCGACCAGCTTCGGCCGCGCGGTGGTGCCCGACGTGAAGTACAGCAGCAGCGTGTCGCCGGCCCTGGTGACGCCGTCGGGGTCGAAATCCGCGCTTTCCGCGTACGCGTCGGAGAAGCGCGACCAGCCGTCGACGGCCTCGCCCACCGCGATCCTGGTCACGCCGCCGGCGAACTTGTCCGCCGCGCTCGACAGGGCGATCACGTGCCTCGCCTCGCCCCGGGCGACCCGGTCGCGGGCGTCGGCCGCCCCGAGCAGGGGAGTGGCCGGGATGAGCACCGCGCCCAGCTTGATCACCGCCAGGATGGTGTCCCACAGCTCCACCTGATTGCCGAGCATGAGCACGACCCGGTCGCCGCGCCGCACACCCTGCCCGCGGAGCCAGTTGGCCACCCGGTTGGACCGCTCCGCCATCTCGGCGAACGAGAGACGCTGCTCGGAGCCGTCCTCCTCGACGATCCAGAGCGCGGGCCGGTCGTTGCCCGCCGCGATCACGTCGAACCAGTCCAGGGCCCAGTTGAACTCGTCGAGCTCGGGCCACCGGAACTGTGCGCTCGCCTCGTCGTAGTCCTCCCGGTGTGCCACCAGAAAGTCCCGGGCGTCCCGAAATGCCGATGTCGTCATGACCGCCTCCCGCCCGCCAGCATGCCCTCACCATCCACGACATGCGAGCATGCCAACCTGTGAACGGCCCGGACACCTGGCGGAGACAGGGGTGTGGCGTGAACTCATCGAGGGACCGACCTCGCCTTCACCGCCACCGGCGACGGCTGGTACCAGAGCTATGACGAGGGCGCCTGCAGGACCTGACGGTTCGCGTCGGCGATCAGGCCGAGCAGTCGCGCCCGGCCGACCAGCACGTTGGCCAGCAGGAACAGCCCGGCGGTCACCCGGATCGCGGTGACCACCCAGACCGTGCCGGCCGCACTGAGGCCCAGCCCGCCCTGCAGGCACACCGTGACGACGACGGTGGCTGCGTAGACGCGCAGGAACCAGCCCTTGATGACCAGGCTGCCGTCGAAGCCGTACCGCTCGGCGAGCCGCCGGGTCTGCCGGTTCCAGATCACCTGCGACACGATCGTGCCCACCAGGACCGCCAGCCAGGCGGCCGAGACGGTCAGCACCAGGGCGAGCGCGCCGGCCGGCACCGGCTCCCCGACGGCGGGCAGCTCCAGCGTCACCACGGCCAGGATGACCGCGCAGGCCATGTAGACGACCGCGAACGTGGCCACCACCCACGTGCCGATCACCCACCCGCCGGGCGGCGCGAACACCTGGGGCGTCGACGACCGGCAGGTGTGCCCCTGCCTCGCGAACTCCAGCTCACTGCCACACGTGCTGCACCGCATCACGGCCCCCGTATGCCGATCGACACCTGTCAGCCGAGCAGAATAGCTCCTGATTGTCCGGCGATTGTCCGGTCGTCGCCGGCCGGCGGTCCGGCCGGCCCTTTCTCCGTTCCTCGGCAGCTGATCGGCGGGTAATGTCCGGACATGGTCGAACTTCGATCTTCGGAGGCTGATCCACCGGCCGTCCACTACGACGACGAGGAACGACCGGCCCGCGAGCTCGGCGGCCCGGTCGGCCTCGGCGTCGCGATCGCCGCGTTCGTGGTCGCGCTGCTGGTGCTGTGGCAGGTGTTCCGGCCGCTCGCGCAGGGCAGCCAGTTCTATCTGATCATCTTCCTGGCGGGCGCGTTGCCGCTGGTCTTCCTCTGCTACCACTCGGGCCTGCGCGGCGCTCCGCGGCAGCGGCCGTCGGTCGTGGACTGGGTGCTCGCCGTGCTCACCCTGATCGTCTGCCTCTACCCGGTCAACCCCTTCGACGGCGGGTACGACGGGTTCCTGGACCGCCAGGGTCTGCTGGAGACACCCGACGTGATCCTCGGCGCGATCCTGCTCGTGCTGACGCTCGAGGCGTGCCGCCGCACGACCGGGTGGGCGCTGCCGGTGGTCTGCCTTCTCTTCCTGGCGTACGGCTACTACGGCGGCCTGCTACCCCAGACCTGGCGCATCTCCCACGCCGGGCTCGACTTCGCGCAGATCGTGGACGCCCTCTACAACTCCGGCACCGGCTTCTACGGCACCCCGCTGGACGTCGCGGCCACCTACATCGTGCTGTTCACCATCTACGGCGCCGTGCTGGACCTGTCCGGCGCGAGCCGCTTCTTCGTCGACCTGTCGGTCGCCGCCTTCCGCCGCTCACGCAGCGCGGCGGGCCGGACAGCGGTCGCCGCCGGCTTTCTGCTGGGCACGGTCTCCGGCTCGGGTACGGCCACCGCCGTCAGCGTGGGCGCGGTGACCTGGCCGATGCTCAAACGGGCCGGCTACCCGCCCGAGCAGGCCGGCGGCATGCTGGCCGCCGCGGGCGTCGGCGCGATCCTCTCCCCGCCGACCCTGGGCGCGGCGGCCTTCATCGTCGCCGAGCTTCTGAACGTCTCCTATCTGACCGTCCTCGGCTGGGCGATGATCCCGACCCTCCTCTACTACCTGGGCATCCTGCTCGCGGTGGAGATCGACGTCCGGCGTTTCGGGGTGCGGCCGGTCGAGCTGCCGCAGACGTCCGCGCTGAAACTGCTGGCCCGGTTCGGCTACCACTTCTCGTCGCTGATCCTGATCGTGGTGCTGCTCGCGCTGGGCGTCAGTGCCACCCGGTCGGTGGTGTACGCGACCATCCTCGCGGCGGCTCTGTCGTTCCTGGACCGGCGTTCGTGGCTGACGCCGGGGCGGCTGTTCCGGGCGCTGTCGGCGGGCGTACGCGGTGTCCTGGCCGTGGTCGCCGTCTGCGCCGCCGCCGGCATCATCACCGCGACCGTCACCAAGACCGGGATCGGCACGCAGGTCGCTTCGCTGATGGTCGACGCCGCCGGCGCGATCACCGACAACCCGACCGTCGTGCTGGCCCTGACCGCCGTCCTCGCGGCGATCGCGCTGGCCGTCCTGGGCCTGGCGGTCCCGGTCACCGCCAGCTTCATCATCGGCTGGGTGATCATCGGTCCGGCGCTGCTCGACCTCGGCGTCTCGATGCCCGCGGCGGCGATGTTCGTCTTCTACTACTCGGTGCTCTCCGAGGTCACCCCGCCGACCGCGCTCGCCGCGGTCGGGGCGAGCGCGATCACCGGTGGCCGCACCATGCCGACGATGTGGCAGGCCCTCAAGTACGCGCTGCCCGCCTTCCTCGCCCCGATCGCGTTCGTGCTCACCGACGCCGGCGAGTACCTCCTGGCCCGCGGCCCGGTCCTCGGCGTCGTCTGGGCCACCGCGGCAGCCGCCCTGGCCGTCCTGGGTCTGGCCATCGCCACCGGCGCGTGGTTCCCGGGCGTCGGGGCGGCCCCACCTGCCGCCCGCGTCCTCGCCGCCGCGGCCGGCCTGCTCCTGCTCTACCTGGCTCCCACCACCATCGCGGCCGGTGTGATCGCCCTGGCCCTGGCCGCCGCCCTCGCGTTCTGGCACCGCCGTTCCGCCCCACCTTCAGGAGGCACGTCATGACCGTCCCGTTGCGACCGCTCGCCCTCGCCCTCGTGCCCGTGCTCGCCCTGACCGCCTGCGGTGGCCGGCAGGACGCCGCCAGCACCGACGCCGGTGGCGAGGTCACCTGCGAGGTCACCCAGGACACCCGGGTCGGCATCGCCACCGGCAACGCGACCGGCGTCTACTTCGCGCTGGGCAACGCCTACGCCGAGCAGCTCGGCGCGACCGGTGGCAAGGTGAAGGCCACCGCGAGCGAGACCGGCGCCTCCGTGCAGAACATCCAGCAGCTGGTGGCGGGCAGTTTCGGCCTGGCCTTCTCGCTCGCCGACTCGGCCGCCGACGCGATCAACGGCACCGGCAGCTTCACCGCCAAGCAGCCGGTCGCGGCGATCTCCCGGATCCACACCAACTACACCCAGGTGATCGTCCGCGCGAACGCCGGCATCACGGACGTGGCGAGCATGAAGGGCAAGCGCGTCTCCACCGGCTCGCCCAAGAGCGGCACCGAGGTGATCGCCAACCGCATCCTCGAGGCGGGCGGGCTCGACCCGGCCAAGGACGTCAGCGCCCAGAAGCTCGACCTGACCAAGACCGTCGACGGCATGAAGGACGGTTCGATCGACGCCATGTTCTGGTCCGGCGGGCTGCCCACGCCCGGCGTCACCGACCTGTTCACCACGGCGGCCGGGCAGGTGCGGTTCCTCGACGTCACGCCTCTTCTCGGCGAGATGCAGAAGATCAATCCGGTGTACGAGACCGGCGCGATCCCCGCCGCGACGTACAAGACGCCGGCCGACGTGCGGACCATCGTCGTACCCAATGTCCTGCTGGTCCGTGACGACCTGGACGCGAACGTCGCCTGCGTGCTCACCAAGGCCCTCTTCGACCGCAAGCCGCAGCTGGAACAGGCCAATGCGGCGGCAAAGGAGATCACCTTGGACAAGGCGCGTAAGACTGATCCCGTGCCGCTGCACCGCGGCGCCGTCAAGGCGCTCGATGACCTCGGCGCCCCGAAATAAACAATAGGTATTGCTTCATTCGAGAGGCTGTACTACCGTTCACTTCAGTCGCATCGCTCAGATGCGACGACACACACTTAGGAGATCGATCATGTGCCAGCACATCGCCACGATGACGGGGTGGCTGACGCCGCGCCGTGGGCGAGCCGTGCGGCTGTTCGGCTCCCACAGCGCTTATGACCGACTTATGGGCCTTGGAGTGGGCGGGTAACGCGGCGAGTCCGCGCGGGAAAGCCGCCCCCACCCACTCGGGTCGGGCGGCTTTTTTGTTGCCCTGGCTGGGCTAGCGCTCCGGACGCGGAGTTGCGGGCACCAGCAGGCTCGCCCCGAGTGCCGGTCTCGAGGCCCACCTCGCGTGGCGGGGTGATCCGGAAAAGACTTGATCCGCGACTTCTCCGAGACGGGCGGAAGTGCCTGTCTCCCTGCGGGAAGAATGGGTCGATCCTGCTTCGGAAATGGATCGACAACAATTGTCTCTACTCTTGATCAAAACGAGATTGCTTGGCATTCCGAATGACTCGGCCTTCCGGAACGTTCGATCATTCGGGTGTGGAGACGGGAACGACAGGACCGATACCGGGCCGGCGCGGTGGAGAGTGCACCGAGTGCGGGCTGGAGGGGCGAACTTGCGCTACCCCGCCAACGGCTTCGGCAGGCGTACCCCGTCTCCGCACACGGCCATCACCGGGCCTTCGTGTCCCGACCGGGTCCTCGTGTCCCGACCGGGTCCTCGTGTCCCGACCGGGTCCTCGTGTCCCGACCGGGTCCTCGTGTCCCGACCGGGTCCTCGCGGCCCGACCGAGCAACCGAGCCCTCGTGGCCCAACTGGCAGAGGCCCGGCGTCGAGAGCGCCGGTCGTGCGCGTTCGAATCGCGCCGAGGGCACGCACCACAACTGAACAGCAGGCCCGGGTAGCCCAACTGGCAGGAGGCACGCCGCTCAGACCGGCGATAGTGCGCGTTCGAATCGCGCTCCGGGTACGCAAGGGCTCGTAGCTCATCGGGGAGAGCGTCTGTCTTGCAAACAGAAGGTGGCCGGTTCGAGCCCGGCCGGGTCCACAGTCGGGGGCCGCGTCACGGGGCGCGGCCCCCTCCAGCGGGTGCGCCGACGCGGGAGGGTCGGGAGTGGCTGTAAACCACTTGCTAACGCCTAGGGGGTTCGAATCCCTCCACCCGCACCGGTCGTCAGCCGAGTTCGGCACCCGTTCCCTGGCGGTCACCGTGGCGATGGTGGCCGCCTCCATGTCCAGCGCGGCCACCCCGCCGACCGGCTCGCGAGATTCCGGCACCTCCCGGCGGGCGTTCGCTCCTGCGCCCCGCCCTCGGTCATCCCGCGCCAGACGACGTCGCGCTTGTTGAACAGCCCGGTCCGCAGGGCGCCGTCGATCGCGTCGCTGTCCACGTCCTCCAACAGTTCCCGGACCGCCGGCGGCGGGAAGGAGCCGACGGGTCCGATTGTCTCAGCCGCGGCGTTGTGAGGCGCCGGTCTTCGTCCGGGGGGATGATCGGGGGATGAAGGCCATCATCTACAGCGAGGTCGGCGAGGCCGAGGTTCTGCGGCTCGTCGACAAGGACGTGCCGGAGCCGGAAGCGGGCGAGGTCCGCGTCAAGGTCGCCGTGTCGGGGGTCAATCCGACGGACTGGAAGACGCGGTCGGGCGCCACCAATCCGAAGCAGTTCGACGAGGTCACGCCTCATCTCGATGGGGCCGGGGTGATCGACGCGGTGGGCGGCGGGGTCGACGCCGGGCGGGTCGGGCAGCGGGTCTGGCTGCTCATGGCCACCCAGGGGCGGTCGACCGGTACCGCCGCCGAGTACGCCGTCGTGGACGACTGGCAGGCGGTGCCACTCGGTGACGCGAGCTTCGAGGCCGGCGCCTCGCTCGGGGTGCCCGCCCTGACCGCGCACCGGACGCTGACCGTCGGCGAGGGCGGGCCGGACAGGCTGGCGCCGGGTGCTCTGGACGGGCGGGTCGTGCTGGTCGCCGGCGGGGCGGGGGCCGTGGGGCACGCGGCCATCCAGCTCGCGCGGTGGGCCGGCGCGACAGTGATCAGCACGGTCAGCGGGCCGGACAAGGCGCGGCTGGCCACGGCCGCGGGGGCGCACCACGTGATCAACTACCGGGAGGGTGATCCGGTCACCGAGATCCGGAAGATCGCCCCGGACGGCGTCGACACCATCGCGGAGGTCGCGCTGGGCGCCAATCTCGCGCTCGACCTGGCGGTTCTGCGTACGCGGGGCACGATCTGCACGTACGCCAACGACGGCGCCAAGCCGGTGGAGCTGGACGTGCGGCAGAACATGCTGCTCAACACCCGTTTCCAGTTCATGGTGCTCTACACGGTGGGCAAGGAGGCGCTGGCCGCCGGCGCGGAGGACATCGCGGCGGCGGTGCGGGACGGCGCCATGCCGGTGGGCGAGGAACACGGGCTGCCGCTGACGCGGTTCCCGCTGAACCGGACCGCCGACGCGCACCGGGCCGTGCAGGACGGCGCGGTCGGCAAGGTCCTGGTCGACGTGGCCACGGACTGACGAGCGCAGCCGCCAGGCAGGCGCTTCCTCTGGGTAAGCAGAGCAAAGGTGGTGCTGACCTCACCGTCGGTTTGGGGGGTCAGCACTCCTGTCAAGCGCGTTTCGGCTGGGCAGACTGGGCGTCATGACGACGACAACCGGGCCGCGAACCGATTTCGCCGAGCTCAGCCGCCGCATCCGAGAAGCCGGTCTGCTGGATCGCAGACCCGGCTACTACGTCATCCGGCTGTCCCTGGCCGCGCTGTTCCTGGCCGGTGGCTGGGTGGCGTTCGCGCTGGTCGGCAGCTCATGGTGGACAGTGGCGATCGCGGTGTGGCTCGGTGTCGCGTACGCGCAGGCCGCCCTGGTGGCGCACGACGTGGCGCACCGGCAGGTGTTCCGGACGGCATCGGCCAGCGGCCGGGCCGGCATGATCGCCGGGAACCTGGGCATCGGCATGAGCTACGGCTACTGGCAGAACAAGCACACCCGGCACCACGCCAACCCGAACCACGACGACCTCGACCCGGACGTGGGGCCGGGCGTGCTGGTCTGGACGCCCGAGGCGGCCGCCGCGAAGGGCGGCTGGATGGTCCGGAACCAGGCGTGGATGTTCTTCCCGCTGCTCACGCTGCTCGGGCTGAGCCTGCGCCGGGACAGCATCCGGGCGCTGCTCAACGACAACATCGCGCAGCGCGGGCGGGAAGCGCTGCTGCTCGGCGTACACATCGTGGGGTATGTCCTGGCTTTGATCTTCGTCCTGTCGCCGCTGCAGGCGCTGGTCTTCTTCGTGGTGCACCAGGCGGTGTTCGGCGTGTACCTGGGCATGACGTTCGCGCCGAACCACAAAGGCATGCCGCACCCGGACGGGACCGAGGACTTCCTGCGCAAGCAGGTCCTGACGTCACGCAACGTGCGCGGCGGCGTGCTGGTCGACGTGGCGCTGGGCGGGCTGAACTACCAGATCGAGCACCACCTGTTCCCGTCCATGCCGACGCCGAACCTGCGCCGCGCCCAGCCGATGGTGCAGCAGTTCTGCGCCGAGATCGACGTGGACTACGAGATGACCGGCCTGATCGACTCCTACCGGCAGGCGCTGACGCATCTGCACCAGGTGTCCCGAAGGTAGGGCTACCACTACCGCGCTCGCTTCCGGATGCGGCGAGAATCGACGGCATGGAGTTGGTTTCGGACGAGCAGCTGAGCGACTTCGTCTGGCGGGGCGTACGCGGGACCGGCGCCGGCGCGGCGTCGTTCGTGCTCGGCGTGCTCAACTTCCCGCTCTTCGTGCTGTGGCTGGCCGCCCTGATCGTCGGCCTGATCCCGGGCCTGGGTCAGGTCGTCCTGCCGTTGATGACCCGCCTCGTCCGGGCCCGCGCCGACCTGGAGCGGCGCCGGTCCACCAAGCGCGGCATCCCGATCGCCACGCCCTACGCGCCGCGCCCGGCGAAGAGCTACCCGGTCGGCTGGCGGCGTTTCCGCTGGATCCTCCAGGACGTGGCGACGTGGCGTGACTTCGCCTGGCTGATCCCCGGCGCGATCGCCGGGGTGGTGCTCGGCGCGGTGTCGATGGCGCTGCCGATCTACGGCTTCGAGGGCATCTTCCTGATCCCGCTCTGGGTCTGGCTGGGTACGGGCTGGTACGGCTACGGCGCGATCTGGCCGATCGAGTCCGTCGGCGACGGCTTCCTGTCCCTGCCGCAGGGCGCCGTGATCCTCGCCCTCGCCCTGCTCACGGCGCCCTGGCTGCGGTCCGCCGAGGCCTGGTTCGCGCGGCTGTTCCTGGCGCCGACCCGGGCCGCCGAGCTGCGCCTGCGGGTGGCGCAGCTGACCGAGACCCGGGCCGACACGGTCGACGCGCAGGCCGCCGAGCTGCGCCGGATCGAGCGTGACCTGCACGACGGCGCGCAGGCCCGGCTCTCCTCGCTGGGCATGACCATCGGGCTGGCCGAAGAGCTGATGGAACGCGACCCGGCGGCCGCCCGCAAGCTGCTGGCCGAGGCCCGGGACGCCAGCCACACCGCCCTGATCGAGCTGCGGCACCTGGTCCGCGGCATCCATCCGCCGGTGCTGGCCGAGCGCGGGCTGGACGGCGCGGTGCGCGCGCTCGCGCTGAGCCTGCCGGTGCCGACGGTGGTGGACGGCGGCGTGCTCGGGCGGCTGGAGACGCCGGTCGAGTCGGCCTGCTATTTCGTGGTCGCCGAGGCGCTCGCGAACATCGTCAAGCACAGCGGCGCGACCAGCGCCTGGATCAGCATCCGGCACGAGGCTGACCTGCTGGTGCTGATGGTCGGCGACGACGGGCGCGGCGGCGCCGACCCGTCCCGCGGGACCGGCCTGCACGGAATGGGCCGTCGCCTGGCCGCATTCGATGGCACGATGTCGCTGTCCAGCCCTCCGGGCGGCCCGACCGTCGTGACCATGGAGCTGCCGTGCGCGTTGTCATCGCCGAAGACCTCGCCCTCCTCCGGGACGGCCTGACCCGGATCCTGGAGGCGTTCGAGTTCACTGTGGTGGCGGCCGTGGACAACGGCCCCGCCCTGCTGCCGGCGCTGGTCGAGCACCGGCCCGACGTCGCGATCGTCGACGTGCGGCTGCCGCCCACGTTCACCGACGAGGGCTTGCAGGCGGCGATCGCCGCGCGTACCGAAGTCCCCGGTATGCCGATCCTGATCCTGTCCCAGCACGTCGAGCCGTTGTACGCCCGGGAGCTGCTCACCGACCGGACCGGCGGCATCGGCTACCTGCTGAAGGACCGGGTGTCCAATGTGGCCCAGTTCGTCGATGCGGTGCGCCGGGTGGCGGGCGGCGGCACGGCACTGGACCCGGAGGTGGTGTCGCAGCTGCTCGCCCGCCGCGAGCCGCTGGCCGTGCTCACCGCCCGCGAGCGCGAGGTGCTCGGTCAGATGGCCGAGGGCCGGTCCAACGCCGCCATCGCCGGCAAGCTCTTCGTCACCGAGAAGGCGGTGAGCAAGCACATCAACAACATCTTCACGAAGCTGGGCATGGCGCAGTCGGACGACGACAACCGCCGGGTCCTCGCGGTACTGACCTATCTCAACGGCTGACCTATCTCAACGGCTGACCTATCTCAACGGCTGAGCCTCAGCTTCGCGATCCGGCCGTTGGCGCCGGAGGCCCAGCAGGACAGGTCGGGCGCGCAGAACACCGAGTCGAAGCTGCCGGTGTCGAACCGCCTCCAGGTGCGGCCGCCGTCGTAGGTGATGTCGCTGCCGGTCGGGCCGACGGCGAGCGCCACCGGGAGCAGGCCGAGCCAGTCGGCGCCGGAGCGGTACTCGCCGGGAACGGTCCGCGACACGGTCCAGGTGCGGCCGCCGTTGCTCGTGGTGGCGGCTCCGTCCGGCGCGCTGGTCTCGGCCGCGTAGTCGCCGCCGACCGCGAGGCCGTGCCACGGGTCCTTGAAGGCGAGGCTGTAGATGCCCGCGCTCGGACCGCTGGGCAGCGGGCTCGCGGTGACCGACCAGGAGCGCCCGCCGTCGGTGGTCCCGAACACCCGGGACAGCGCGCCGCCACCGGTCGCGAACCAGGCCCGCCCGGCGCCGAAGTGATCGGCGGTCACCAGGCAGGTGCCGCTGGCCGCGAACGCGAACTCGCCGGGCAGCGCGTCCGGCATCCCGGTGGCCGGGCGGACCGCCCAGGTCTTCCCGCCGTCCGACGTCGCCAGGATGCGGAACTTGCCGCCGACCGGGTCGGACAGGGCCAGGCCGTTGCGCTTGTCGAGGAAGGTGACGCAGTCGTAGAAGGCGGCCGGCTCGTCGTTGCGGAACGCCTCGTCCCACGTGCGCCCGCCGTCGCCGGTGCGGTAGATCCGGGAGTCCTCGCCCTCACCGATGGTCAGCGCCACCGCGTGCTTCGCGTCGAACGCCTCGATGTCGCGGAACTGCAGCGCCTCGGTGCCGGCCGGCCTGACGCTCGCCCAGTGCCGGCCGCCGTCGACGGTCCGCAGGATCGTGCCGGCCGAACCGGCGGCCCAGGCGACCTTGTCGCTGACCGGTGCGAGCCCGCGGAAGCGCGCGGTGACGCCGGTGTCGGTGAGCTGCCACGTCGGTCCGGGGGTGGTGAACCCGGCGTTGGAGGCGATGACGGCCAGGCCGAGGGCCGCAACGGCAAGCACGCGTGTCGATCTCATGCGGCGGAACCTACCACCGGGAGGGAGAAAACCGCCCTGTGAGCTGACCGGCGTACCGGCTTATCCTCCACGACCCGGCACTGGCAGCGTCGAGGACATGAAAACGCGCATCATCGAAGCCCCCGTCCGCCGGAACTGGATCGCCCGCCACCGGCTGGTCTCCTTCTTCGTCCTCGCCTACGCACTGGCCTGGTGCATGGTGCCGTTCGGACAGTTCCAGGCCGTCGGCGCGCTGATCGCCGCCGTCATCGTGATCGCGGTGGCCGACGGCCGGGCCGGCTTCAAAGATCTCGGCCGCCGGCTGATCAAGTGGCGGGTGCCCTGGTACTACTACGCGTTCGCGCTGCTCGTGCCGCTCGTCGTGCGGGCGGTGTCGAGCGGCCTGAACAGCGCGCCCGGCCCGGACTGGGCGCACCTGTCATGGAGCACTTTCGCCCTGTGGTTCCTGGTCCGGATGGTCAACCCGCTGGACGGGCCGATGGCCGAGGAGCCGTCGTTCCGCGGCTACGCCGTGACCCGCATGCCGGCCCGGCTGCGCTCCGCGGCCCTTCTCGGCGTCCTCATCGCCGGCTGGCATCTGCCGCTCGCGGCGGAGATCGGGGTGGCCGGGTTCGGCAGCACCTTCGTCATCACCTTCGTGTACGTGTGGCTGTTCCGCCGCACCGGCGGCAGCGTGCTGCTGACCTTGATCCTGCACAGTGCCCAGGGCTTCATCACGTTCACCGACCTCGGTTACTCCGGCGCCGGTCTGGCCCGGCAGGAGTGGATCGAGTTCGCCGCCTGGACGATCATCGCGTTGACGCTGGTGGTGACCGATCGCGACGCCTTCCGGAGGCCGGTGGATGCGGCGTAGCGTGTCGGCCATGCCGAAGCCCGGAGGGCGGACAGCGCTCGGCGCTGCTCTGCTCGCCGGGCAGGCGGCGGTGGCCGTCGCCGGGATCCGGCAGGGCGTCGCGCCCGTTCACGTCGCGGCGGTCTGCTGGCTGACCGCGGCGTACACGGTGAGCGGCCTGATCGCCTGGCGGCACCGGCCGGGCAACCGGTTCGGGCCGCTGATGGTGCTCACCGGGGCGGGTTCCCTGGCCAGCTCGGTGAGCTGGCTGCATCAGATCGGGCTCGTGGCCGACCTGGTGCCGCTCATCCTGATCGTGCACGTCTTCCTGTCGTACCCCTCCGGTCGTCTCACCAGCCGCCTCGCGCGTGTCCTCCTCGGGATCGGCTACGTCGCCGCCGTCGGGGTGCATGTCGTGTCGGTGGCTCTCGACTTCCCCGCCGTGCTCTACCAGGGCGAACTGCTGCTGGTCGGTGCGGTCGCCCTGGCCGGCGCGGCCCTGATGGTCGCGCGGCGCCGGACCCGTCCGCTGCGCCGGTCACTGACGGTGCTGATCGACGCGTTCACCCTCGGCCTGGTGATGATCGCCGTCCTGCTGGTCGTCGGGGTGCTCGGCGGTCCGGCCTTCCCGGCCGTGCAGCGGCTGGCGATCGTGCTGCTCGGGGTGGCGCCGGTCGTGTTCCTCGCCGGGCTGCTGCAGGCCCGGCTGGCCCGTGGGTCGATCGGCGATCTGGTGCTCGAGCTGCGCGAGGACCCGGCAGATCTGGGCACGCCGCTCGCCCGGGCCCTGCGCGACCCGTCCTTGCGGCTGCTCTACTGGCTGCCCGACTTCGACGCCTGGGCGGGGGAGGACGGCCGTCCCGCCACGCTGCCGGACGACCCGGACCGGGTGACCGTGATCGAGGAGCACCGGACGCCGGTGGCCGCGCTGGTGCACGACCCGGCCCTGCGCGACGAGGCGGACCTGCTGGCGGCGGTCACCGCGGCGGCCGCGATCGCGGTGCGTACCGGCCGGTTGCAGGCGCAGCTCCGGGCGAACGTGGAGGAACTGCGCGGCTCCCGGGCCCGGGTGGCCGAGGCCGGCCGGCGTGAGCGCCGCCGCCTGGAACGCGACCTGCACGACGGCGCCCAGCAGCGGCTGGTCGCGCTGTCCCTCAACCTCGGCGTGCTGCAGACCCGCCTCGGCGACGACGCCGACGCGCTGGCCCTGGTGCGCGAGGCCCGCGCCGAGATCGCGACGTCGCTGGCCGAGTTGCGGGACGTCGCGCACGGCCTGCACCCCGCCGTGGTGTCCGCGCACGGCCTCGCGGTGGCGCTGGAGTCGCTGACGGTCCGCGCACCCGTGCCCGTGCGGCTGACCGTCGACCTGGGCTGCTCTCCGTCGGAAGCGGTCGAGGTGGCCGCGTACTACGTGGTGTCCGAGTGCCTGACCAACGTCGGTAAGCACGCCGCGGCCTCGTCGGCGACCGTCGACGTGCGATCGTCCGAGGGCACGCTGGTCATCGAGGTCGTCGACGACGGGCGCGGCGGCGCCGACGCGGAGCGCGGCAGCGGCCTCCGCGGCCTGGCCGACCGGGTGGAGACGCTGGGCGGCCGGCTGCGGGTGTGGACACCTCCGGATCAAGGCACGAGGGTACGAGCGGAGCTCCCATGCGAGTAGCGATAGCCGAGGACAGCGTCCTGTTGCGCGAGGGCATCGCGAGGCTGCTGGCCGACGCGGGCTTCGATGTGACGACGAAGTGCGGCGACGCCGACCAGCTCCGCGCCGAGCTCGAGGTCTCCCTGCCGAACGTGGTGATCATGGACATCCGCCTGCCGCCCACCCACACCGACGAGGGCCTGCGCGCCGCCATCGACCTGCGCGCCGCGCATCCCGGCCTGGCCGTGCTCGTCCTCTCCCAGTACGTCGAGGTGGGCCTGGCCATGCAGCTGCTGGCCGACTCGGCGGACGGCGTCGGCTACCTCCTGAAGGACCGGATCAGCGACGTCCCGTCGTTCGTGTCCGCGCTCCGCCGGGTGGCCGCGGGCGGCTCGGCGATCGACCCCACGATCGTCTCCACCCTGCTGTCCCGCCGCCGCCGGGACGATCCGCTGGCCGTGCTGACGCCCCGCGAGCGCGAGGTCCTCGAGCTGATGGCGTCGGGCACCTCCAACCAGGGCATCGCCGACCGCCTGAGCGTCACCCTGCGGGCGGCGGAGAAGTACGTCTCCAGCATCTTCACCAAGCTGGGCATCCCCGCCACCCGCAGCGAGTCCCGCCGCGTCCTGGCCGTCCTGCTCTTCCTGCGCACCTGAGCAGTCCATCCAGCCAGCTGTACTCGTGGCGGGCAGTCAGCGGGATCGATCTCGGACGCCGATGTTCCTACGGTTTCCCCATGCGAAAAATCATCTCGTCGGCCATCGCGGTCGTGGCGGCGCTCGGGGCCGGGGTCGTGACCACGGCGTTCATCCCGGCCGAGGCCTCGACGGCGCCGCGGCCCGCCGCCTCGAAACTCCGCTGGGGCGCCTGCCCGAGCGGTGCGCCGGCCCCTCAGCAGTGCACGACCCTGCGGGTGCCGCTCGACTACCGCCAGCCGCGCGGACGCACCATCGCCGTCGAGGTCTCCCGGATCCCGGCCGCCGACCCGGCGAAGCGCAAGGGCGTCCTGCTGACCAACGGCGGCGGCCCCGGCCCCAGCCTCGACGTACCCACCGCGCTCGGCGGCCTGCTGCCCGCCGAGGTGCGCGACAGCTACGACCTGGTGGCCTTCGACCCGCGCGGCATCGGCTACAGCACGCCGATCAGCTGTGGCCGCGGCGGCGACGAGCTGGTCCGGGACCTGCAGTTCTCGATCCTGTCCTTCCCGGCCGCCGACGGTTCGATCGACGCCAACGTGGCCTACGCCAAGCGGATGGCCCGGCAGTGCGCCGCGAACTCCGGCGACCTGCTGCCGCACGTGACGACCGCGAACGTGGCCCGTGACATGGACCAGATCCGGCGCGCGCTGGGCGAGCGGACGGTGTCCTACTACGGCATCTCCTGGGGCACCTATGTCGGCTCGCTCTACCGCGAGCTCTTCCCGCAGACCGTCGACCGGATGGTGATCGACAGCTCGGTGGACCCGAACGTTCGCGGCTACGACGACTTCCTGACGTTCAGCGGCGCCATGGAGGACCGCTGGCCCGACCTCGCTGCGTTCGGGGCCGCCAACGCCGGCACCGTCCACCTCGGCGGCACCGTGCGGGAGGTCCGGAAGAACTACTTGGCCCTGGCCGCGAAGCTGGACCGTCATCCGGTCACGCTGGCCGAGACCAAGGCGCCGATCAACGGCAACTTCCTGCGGCTGTTCACGTGGCAGCTCTCCTACAGCGACGCCAGCCTGATCGGCACGCCGGAGGCGCCGGCGCCGATGGGACAGTTCTGGGCGGCCGCGGGCAACGCCGCCGCGGGCAAGGCCACCGCCGCGGACCGGGCCGTCCTGGCCGGGCTCGCCAACGACCTGCTCGTCCACGGCACCCTGCCGAACGTGCCGCAGGACAACCTCTTCTCGTCCGGCTGGGCGTTCGCCTGCGGCGATGTGGCGTGGCCGCGGGATGTCCGGACGTACGCCAGCAACACCGCGGCCGACCGGGCCGAGTTCCCGCTGACCGCCGGTGCTCCCGCGAACTACGCGCCCTGCTCGGCCTGGTCCGTGCGGCCGGACGCCCCCGAGCCGACGGTCGAGCCGCTCGGCCGGCGGAACGTGCTGATCCTGCAGAACGAGCGCGACCCGGCGACCCCGCTGCGCACCGCCCAGGGCATGCGCCGGGCGTTGGGCCGGGACGCGGTGCTGGTCACCGTCGACGCGGGCGGCCACGGCGTGCTCATCCACCCGCGGCCGAACGACTGCGCGATCGGCGCCCTGGAGGCGTACCTGGTCGACGGTGATCTCCCCGCGAAGGACAAGTCCTGCGGTTGACGTGAGCAGATGGCGTTACGCCGACGGGCTGATCTACCGGCTCGTCGGCGCCGCGCTGAGCTACCACTGTTTCGCTACAGATCCGGTGCGTGCTGCCGATGCATCCCTTCGAGGAGGGATGGTCGAATGCGGCTGCGCAGCGGGATCGCCGTCGCCGTCAGCCTGGTGGTGCTGGTGGCTATCGGAGTGGTCGGTGTGCTCGTCAACCGGTCGGCTCTGCGCGCCGCGGACGCGGTGCACCGGGCCGACTCGATGGCGCTGGGCACCAACAACGGCACGCTCGCCGGGCAGATGCAGTTGCTGTCGGCCAAGGAGCTGAACGACTTCGCCGAGGCGAACGCCCTGAACCTGGGCAAGGGCAACGTCGCCGACCGGGCCAAGCTGGCCGCGTTCGCCGGCAAGAGCGCGTTCTTCGGCTACGGCCTGGCGCTCACCACGCCGCGCGGCGAGGTGCTGACCACCACCCGCGCCGGCGGCCTGCCCGAGGCGACCGATCCGGGGTACGCGACCCTGCACGCCGGCCTGCGCGCCGGGAAACCGGGCTTCTCCTCGGTGATGACCGTCGGCGGCGTGGCCCTGGCCGCGGTGGCCGTTCCGGTGCTGGCCGGCGGCGTGCCGGTGGCCGTGCTGATCGGCTACAACCAGGTCGCGGCCACGCAGCTGCAGGCGTTCGTGGCGCGGCTGAGCGCGGACACCCATCTGACCACGATCGTCGACGCCGAGGGCCGGGTGGGCGCCACCAGCGACCCGAGGCTGATCGGCACCACGATCGACCCGCAGCTGATCGCGGCCGCGCACGAGATGCGCGCCGCGGACTTCGTCGAGTACGCCGTCCCGGACGGCACCCGGATGATCGCGGTCGTGGTCCCGGGGATGCCCGGCGGCTGGACGTACGTGCGTTCCCAGACCGTCGCCTCGTTCGACGGCGCGGTGCACCGGCGCAGCCAGACGCTCGACCTGGCGATGATCGCCATGCTGCTGGCCGGCATCCTGGGCATCTCGGTCTTCGCCTACCGCACGATGATCACCCGGCGCCGCGCGGACGAGAAGTTCCGGGCGCTCTTCCAGCACGCACCGGACATGGTGGCCGTGGTCGACGCCGAGGGCCTGATCGCCTCTTCCAGCCCGAGCGCCGCCGCGGTGCTCGGCTTCGAGCCCGGCTCGTTGCAGGGCAGCAGCGTCTTCGACGTGGTGCATCCGCAGGACCGTGGCCCGCTGATGGAGCAGTTCCACGCCTTGGTGGGGAAGCGGGACGGCCTGCTGCGCCGGGAGACCCGGATGGTCACCTCGGACGGGCGCCCGCGCTGGTTCGAGTTCACCGCCTCCAACCAGCTGCACAACCCGGCCCTGACCGGCGTGGTGATCAACGCCCGGGACGTGACGCAGAACCGGATCTTCCAGGAGCGGCTGGCGCACGAGGCGCGGCACGACTCGCTGACCGGCCTGCCGAACCGGCGCCGGATGCGGGACGCGCTCGGCGAGACGCTGACCGCCGACGGCGTCGCGGTGCTCTACGTCGATCTGAACGGCTTCAAGCCGGTCAACGACAAGTACGGCCACAACGCCGGCGACGAGTTGCTGCGCCAGTTCGCGAAGCGGCTCAGCGGCGCCATCCGGGATCAGGACGTGGTCTCCCGGGTGGGCGGCGACGAGTTCGTCATCCTGATGCCGGGAGTGGCGGACGCGGCCTCGGCCGAGGCGATGGCCCATCGGGTGCGCGCCGAGGCGGAGCTGCCGTTCGAGATCGGCGACGAGCTGGTGTCGGTCGGCGCGAGCGTGGGTGTCAGCCTGGCCCGGGCGGACTCCGACCCGGAGGACGCACTGCGCGCCGCCGACCAGGCCATGTACGCGGTCAAGTACGACAGCCGGGTGGCTGTGGCGCCGGCGAGGGCCGGCCGGCATCGCGCCGGGGCGTAGACATCTACGGTTCTCCGCCATGCGGGCCGGTGGCCGAGCCCGACGCCCGCATCCACGTCTCGCTGAGTACCGTCGAGAAGCACATCGCCGGCCTCACCGACAAGCTCGAGCTCCCCGACGACGCCGACCACAACCGCCGCGTGCTCGCGATCCTCACCTACCTGGAGGCGTGATCACGCCAGCTGTGCTCCGGCTCGTACCCGAGGATCCGCCTGGCCTTGTCGATGCCGAGCATGGTCTCGTGCTCGCCCAGCTCCTTGCGCACCTCGACGCCGGGGAAGACCTCTGCCGCCAGTGAGGCCGACGACCGGCTCATGACGGTGTCCGCGTTCGCGATCACGAAGACCTCGACGCCCGTCAATTCAACTTCCAGGCTCTTGCGTACGGCCTGAGCGCCGTCCCGCGCGTCGATGTAACCCCACAGGTTCCACTGGCGCAGCGAGGGATCCGCGTCGAACCCGGGGAACGCGGCGTAGTCCTCCGGTTCCATCACGTTGGAGAACCGCAGCCCGATCATCGTCAGCTCCGGGTTCCACCGGCAGAACTGCGCTGCCATCTGCTCCTCGAGATGCTTGCCCAGCGAGTAGGTGGACTCCGGCCGGGCCGGGTAGTCCTCGTCCACCGGGATGTACGGCGGCGGCGTGTCGAACGGCAGCCCGAGCACCGTCTCGCTGGACGCCCACACCACGGTCGTGATCCCCGCCGCCCGGGCCGCGGCGAACACGTTGTAGGTGGCCGGGACGTTGTTGGCGAAGGTGGCCGCGTTCCCGGTGATGCCGGGCGCCGGGATGGCCGCCAGGTGCACCACCGCGTTGAACGGGCCGGGGCTCTCGTCGAGCGTGGCGCTGAGCGCGTCCACCACCTGCCCGTAGTCGGTGAGGTCGATCCGCCGCCACCGCGCGCCCTGCCCGGGCGGCGGGGCGGCCGAGTCGATGTTCGTCACCTCGTACCCGTGTTCCACCAGGTCCTTGACCACCGCGCGGCCGAGCTTCCCGCTGCCGCCGGTCACCGCAACTCTTGTCATACCTCCAGGTCTACCTCAGATGATCTAAACCTTCTGGACGAACTGGGCACAAGGTCGACATCGCACCAAATGAATCCAGTACGGACGCCGGTTGTGTTTCCGGGGCGAAGGGGAGGGCACTGCGGCCCGTGGACATTCATCGATGAAAGGGGTCCACATGCGAGTTGGCTTGATCTCCAAGGCGGTACTGGCCGGTGCGCTGGCAATGACCGCCGTGGCGGCTACCGGTGGTGCCGTCGCTCAGGCCGCGCCCAAGGCTCCCGCTCCCGCCCCGGCTGCTGCCGTGGCCAAGGCGGGCCCTCAGCTGGAGTCGGCCGCCGGTAACCTGAGCTCGACGGTCACCGGTTCGTTCACCGACGTGGTCGGCGGGCTGGGCGCGGTCACCGGCACGTTCACGCCCAGCAAGTTCACCACCAAGCAGGGCCAGGTGCTGGCTACCGGCATCCTGACCAGCACGCTGACCGACTCGCTCGGCGTGGACCTGGGCACGGTTCAGAAGACCGTCTCCATGCCGGTCCAGCTGCCCGAGACCGCGGCCGCCAACAAGGCCGCGCCGAACGCCGCGCTGATCTCCTGTGATGTGCTCAATCTGGTGCTCGGCCCGCTGCACCTGGACCTGCTCGGCCTGGTCGTCGACCTGAACCGCGTGGTCCTGGACATCGTCGCCCAGTCCGGTGCCGGCAACCTCCTCGGCAACCTGCTGTGCGCGATCACGAACCTGCTGAACGGCGGCCTCGGCCTGCCGCTCGGCTTCATCGCCGACCTGCTGAACCAGATCCTGGCCATCCTGCGGCTCTAGTTCTCCGGCTCGACGATCAGCGCCGGTACGCCCAACCCCCGCGTACCGGCGCTGATCAGCGTTAGTTTGGTGACCATGGCGACGACCAAGAGCCCGTCGATCGAGGTCGAGGCGGGGGAGCACACGGTCCGGGTGACGAACCCGGACCGGATCTACTTCCCGGAGCTGGGGCTGACCAAGCTCGACCTGGTCAACTACTACCTGAGCGTGGGCGACGGCATCGTCCGCGCGCTGCGGGACCGGCCGTGCATGATGCATCGCTTCCCGGAGGGCCTGGCCGGCGACAAGGTGCACCAGAAACGCGTGCCGCACGGCGCCCCGCCCTGGCTGGAGACGGTGCGCATCTTCTTCCCCCGGTACAAGCGGACCGCCGACGAGCTGTGCGTCACCAAGGTCGCCGACGTGGTCTGGGCGACGCAGATGTCCACCGTCGAGTTCCACCCGTGGAACAGCCGTCGCGCCGACACCGAGAAGCCGGACGAGTGGCGGATCGACCTGGACCCGATGCCGGACTGCACGTTCGACCGGGTGCGCCGGGTCGCCGGGGTCGCCCACGAGGTGCTCGAGGAGCTCGGCGCCACCGGCTTCCCGAAGACGTCCGGCGGCCGTGGCCTGCACGTCTACGTGCGGATCGCGCCGGAGTGGGGCTTCGCCGACGTCCGCCGCGCCGCGCTCGCCTTCGCCCGCGAGGTCGAGCGGCGTGCCCCCGAGGACGTGACCACCGCGTGGTGGCGCAAGGACCGGGATCCCGAGGCGCTGTTCGTCGACTACAACCAGAACGCCCGGGACCACACCATCGCCAGCGCGTACTCGGTGCGCGGCAACCAGCGCGGCACCGTGAGCACACCGATCACCTGGGCCGAGATCGCGGACGTGGAACCGGACGACTTCACCCTGCAGACCGTGCCCGCCCGCTTCGCGAAGCTGGGCGATCTGCACGAGTCGATCGACGACACGGCCTTCCGGCTGGACACCCTGCTGGAGTGGGCCGAACGGGACGGTCTGAGCGTCCCGGACGCCGAGGACGTGTAAACAGCAGGTAAATCGGCCCTGGCCAGATCGCGTCATGTCTGGAAAAGCGCGCGAGGAAAAGCTTTCGACCGCATCGACATGGCCCAACAATCCCAGGCATGCGTCGTCCCCTCGCAGCACTCAGCGCCGCGGTCCTGATCGGATCGGGCCTCACCGCCATCGCGCCCACCGGTGCGGCCATCGCCGCCCCGGCACCGCCGCCCGGCACCGGCCGTGCCGACGTCGTCACCCTGATCACCGGTGACGTCGTCTCCCTGACCAAGGTGGGTGACCGCACCGCCGCGACCGTGCGCCCCGCGCCCGGCCGGGAAGGCATCACCTTCCACACCGTCGAGGTCGACGGCGGGCTCCGCGTCCTGCCCGAGGACGTCATCCCGGCGATCGGCGCGGGCCGGCTCGACACCGACCTCTTCGACGTCGAGAAGCTGGTCGCCGACGGTTACGCCGACGCCGCCTCGCCCACGCTGCCGCTGATCGTGACGCAGCCCGCGGGCCTGCGCGCGAAGTCGTCGCACACGCTGCGCAGCCTGGGCGCGACGTCGATGCGGGCGGAGAAGGCGTCGCTCGCGTCGTTCTGGAAGGGCAACACCGGCAAGGTCTGGCTGGACGGGAAGGTCCGGGCCACCCTGGACCGCAGCGCCGCACAGATCGGTGCGCCCGCCGCGTGGCAGGCCGGGTTCGACGGCCGCGGGGTGAAGGTCGCGGTGCTGGACACCGGCATCGACGCGAACCACCCCGACATCAAGGGCAAGCTGGGCGCCGCGCGGAACTTCACCGACAGCCCGGACACCACCGACCACCACGGGCACGGCACGCACGTCGCGGCCACCGTCGCCGGGTCCGGCAACGGGTCGGCCGGGCTGCGCAAGGGCGTCGCGTACGGTGCGGAGCTGCTCGCCGGCAAGGTGCTCAACGACGAGGGCTGGGGCCTGGAGTCGTGGATCATCGAGGGCATGCAGTGGGCCGGCGACTCGGGCGCCAAGGTCGTCAACATGAGCCTCGGCGGCCCGGCGAGCGACGGCACCGACCCGCTGGCCGAGGCGCTCGGCGACATCTCCGAGCGCACCGGCACGCTGTTCGTGGTCGCGGCCGGCAACGACGGCGCCTCGTACAGCGTCGGCTCGCCCGGCATCGCGCCCGCGGCGCTGACCGTCGGCGCGGTGAACCGGAACGAGACGCTGGCCGAGTTCTCCAGCCGCGGCCCGACCGCCGTCCGCAACACCCTGAAGCCGGAGATCACCGCGCCCGGCGTCGGCATCGTCGCCGCCCGCGCCGAGGGCACCACGATGGGCCAGCCCGTCGACGCGCTCTACACCGGCGCCTCCGGCACCTCGATGGCATCGCCGCACGTGGCCGGCGCCGCCGCGATCCTCGCCCAGGAGCATCCGGGGTGGACCGGCTCGCAGATCAAGGACGCCCTGGTCAGCTCGGCCAAGACCGCTCCCGGCATCGACGTGTACGGCCAGGGCGTCGGCCGGGTCGACCTGGCCCGCGCCACGTCCCAGACGATCCGGGGCACCGCCACCGCCGACTTCGCCGACCACAGCGCCGGCGAGTCGCCCACCCGGCACAGCAGGACGATCACCTACACCAACTCCGGTTCCGCCCCGGTGACCTTGACCCTCAGCGCACCTGCCGAGGTTTCGGTGGAGAAGAGCGTCACCGTGCCGGCCGGCGGCAGCGCCTCGGTCACCGCGAGCATCGACACCGCCACGATGGACTCCGGCCTGCACAGCGGCTGGATCGTCGGCACCGGCCCGGCGGGGGAGAAGGTCACCACCGCGTACGGCCTGCGCCTCGGCGCCCCGCACCACAGGCTGACCATCCGGGCGGTCGACCGCAACGGGAAGACCACCAAGGTCCCGGCCCTGACCGTCTTCGGCGACGACCCGGAGAACGACTTCATCGGCTCGATCTTCCTGACCGACGAGGCCGTCCTGGACATCGGCGAGGACGACTACATCATCACCGCGACCATCGGGGGCAGGGACGGCGACCGGGAGAACGCCTCCTACATCGTCATCCCGGAACTGACCCTCGACCGGGACACCGAGATCCTGCTGGACGCCCGCAAGGGCACCCCGATCCGGATCGAGACGCCGAAGCCGGCCGAGCAGCAGGCGGTGCTCAGCTACTACGCGCACCGGGAGACCGACGGCGGCCGGAGCATCTCGCACGGCGTCATGCACTTCAGCAACGTGCGGGACGTGTTCGTCACGCCGACCAGGAAGGTCGAGGGCGGCAGCTTCGAGTTCTCCTCGCGCTGGCAACTGGTCGAGCCGGACGTGCAGGTGACCGTGCCCGGCCTGGCCGTGCAGCCGGAGCTGAACCTGCGCGGCGACTCGCCCGACTACCCGGGCACGCGCACCTTCCCGCTCACCACGTGGGGGGCCGCGGACATCGAGGGCAAGGCGGTGCTGTTGCCCTCCGACCCGAACCTCGACGAGGAGACCCAGGTCCAGCAGGCGTACGAGGGCGGCGCCGCGGTCGCGATGCTGATCCGGCCGGCCGGCCAGAGCACGTGGCGGGTGCTCGACCCGGAACGGCCCAAGTTGCCGATCCCGGCGATCCTGGTCACCGCGGCCGACGGCAAGCGCCTGATCAGCCGGGCGACCCTGCCCGACCCGCGGATCACGCTCGAGCTGACCTTCGCCAGCCCGTACCTCTACGACGTCATCCAGGTGTCGAAGAACCGGATCCCGGAGCGGATCGTGCACCGGGTGACCCCGGCCAACACGCGGCGCATCACCACCGACTACGCCGACAACGGTGGCTTCGACTGGGTACGCGAGCAGCGCTTCGGCTGGCGCCCCTGGCAGGAGTTCGCCTGGAACGACGCCGCCCGCGCGGTGCCCACCCCGTTCCGCCGGGTCGAGTGGGTCTCGGCCGGCGACTCGCTCTGGCAGCACCAGGTGCACCCGGCCTACCCGTGGTTGCCCCTGGTCCAGGGCGGCTTCGTCGAGGCGGCCGGCCCGGTGAGGGCGGGCACCGCCAAGGAGTCCTGGGCGGCGCCGGTGGTCCGGCCCGCCACCCCGGCGGGCTGGTCCTCGACCCGGGCCGGTGACGTGCTCAAACTGCGCGTGGCCGACCTGGTGGACAGCACCGACGAGCACTGGACGTGGGCCGGTGGCACCTCGGCCACGCTGCGCCGCGACGGCACGGTGCTGGCCGAGCTGCCGGACGGCTGGCAGGACGTCACCACGACGCCCGGCGACGCCGCGTACGAGCTGACCGTGCGCACCGCCCCCGGCAACGAGGACTGGACCTACGGCACCCGCACCGAGTCGACGTGGAAGTTCCGGTCGGCCGCCGAGGGTGCGCTGCCGCTGGTGCAGGTCGGCTACGACGCCAAGCCGCGCCGGGTCGACTTCACCCTCGCGGTCGCGGGCAAACCGGCCCGGGGCACCTCGTTCCGGGCGGAGATGTCGGCTGATGACGGAAAAACCTGGCGATTGCTGAACACGACCGGCAGCGGGCCGTCATACAGCGCGTGGATCCCCGCGCACACCCAGCCGGTGTCGCTGCGGGTCACCGCCACCGACCGCGCCGGCAACGCGGTCACCCAGACGGTCATCCGAGCTTTCGGGTGACAGGCGGGGCTCCGCCGTTATCCTCACCGCCATGAGGATCACGGCGGAGCTCCAGGCCACGGGCGGTAACACCACCGGTTTCCCGATCCCGGACGAGGTCGTCGGGGATCTCGGTGGTGGCGGCCGGCCCAAGGTGGTCGTCACGGTCAACGGGTACGAGTACCAGAGCTCGATCGCGAAGATGGGTGGCGCGTACTGGCTCGGGGTGAGCGCCGAGCGCCGCACCGCCGCCGGGGTGAAGGCGGGCGACGTGGTCGAGCTGGACATCGTCCTCGACACGCGGGAGCGGACGGTGGACGTACCCGAGGACCTGGCCCTTGCTCTTGCCGCCGAGCCCGAGGCGAAGGAGCGCTGGGACAAGCTCTCCTACAGCAACCAGAGGCAGCACGCCGAGTCCGTCACGGGCGCGAAGGCCGCCGAGACCCGGGCGCGGCGCGTCGCCAAGGCGATCGAGAAGCTGCTCGCGGGCTAGAGCCACCCCCGGCGCGCGGCCTGATAGGCCAGCCCTGTGCGGGTGTCGACGCCGGCCAGGTCCATCATCCGGTCCAGCCGCCGCTGCACCGTGCGCCGGCTCACCCCCAGATGCGTCGCGATCGACTTGTCCGGCAGGCCCGACACCAGCAACGACAGCAGCAGCGTGTCGAGCTGCTCGTCCGGTTTCGCCGCGAGCACCGGCGTGGCCCGCTCCCAGTGACTCTCGAAGAGCGCCACCAGCGCGTCCAGCAGTTCGCTCGGCCGGATCAGCGCCGCGCTCGGCTGCGCGATGCCGCGGGCCTCGTCCGGCACCAGCGGGCAGATCGCCAGTTTGCGGTCGGCGATCGCCAGGCGCACCGGCAACGCCGGCAGCACCCGCGACTCCTCGCCGGCCTCGATCGCCCCGACGATCCCCTCGAGCTCACCCGGGGTGTCCAGCAGATCCCGTTCGTAGATCGCCCGGTACTTGACGCCCCGCTTGAGCGCCGGCAACTCCTCGTCGTTCGCCGGGCCCTCCATCGCGATCGGGTTGGCCCGGCAGAACCAGAGGATCTCGTCGGTCGCCGACTCCTGCATCTCCGCGAGCCGTTGCCGCAGGGCGCCCGCCCCGACCACGATCTCGACCAGATGCTCGGCGCTGTGCCGCCGCGCGTTCGTCCGGTAGTCCTCGCTCAGCGCGGCCATCATCTGCCGCGCCGCCTGCAGATCCTGCTGCCGGCGCAGGAGGATCTCGCCGAGTGCCACATCCGGCGGCAGCGCATGGTAGACCGGGCCCGGCGTCGCCAGACCCTTGGCCTGCAAGGCCTCCAGCGTCACCGCGGCCTGATCGGCGGTGACCCCGGCACTCTCCGCGAACGCGAGCACGTCGGTGCCGGACAGCCGCACCAGCAATCGATAGGCATGTTGCTGGTCCGGCGGCAGAACTTCGCCCTCCCCTGACATGGCGGTCACTTTACTGAGGTCCTAGTCCCCGAAGGCCACGTCGGAGTCGAGAAGGGCGGTCCAGCGGGGGCGCCACGGCTCCTCGCGGCCGGCCATCTCCCGGGCCAGGTCGTCCCGCCCCGGACCGGAGATGCCGTTGTCCGGCCACCAGTCCGGCCACGAGTCGTACCGCCGCTCGAACGTCGCGTCGCCGGCCGTCGTCTCCACCCGCAGGAAGAACCACGCCCCGGTCCGCCGGTCGGCCTCCTCGACCCGGACCGCATGCACCAGATCGACTGCCTGGCCGAAAACGGTCAGTGCTTCCTCCCCGAGCCTCACCTCCGGCGGGAACTCGCCGTCCTGTTCGGACGCCCCCGAGGCGCTGGCCCAGAAGAGCAGCGAGCACCGGCCGTCATGGTTCGGCGCGCGGTCGCGTACCCATCGCACCAGATTGTCCATCGCCGGCGTGGGCGGCGGCAGCGGCCGGTCCAGCTCCTCGGCCCGCTGCATCGCGTCCCACACCAGCCGCCGGTGCTCCCGGTCGGAGAGCTTGCGCACACGCCGTTCCCGCGGCTGCGTCCCCGCGGCGATGACCGGCGGAACCCCACCCGGCGTGATCCCTCCGGCGGCGGCCACTGCCAGTCCGGCTTCGATCAGACCTCCCGGGTACGGCCGGAGCACGCTCCCGTCGACGGCCTGCCTCTCGGCCGCCGCCAGCAGCCCCTCGCACGCCGCCCGCACCCGCGCCTCGTCGGCGTCGTCCACAGGCTCGTAGTTCCCCCACTGCACGACGAAGTCGAAGAGCTCGGCGAGAGCGGCCGCCCGGTCGAGCACCGCTCCCGCCGTCTGAGCGAGCCCGTCCTGCTCGTCATAGGGCGCACACCCCCACGCGGTCCCGTCGTGCCAGTAGACGTAGCCGAGCTGATCCTCGGCGGCGTACGGCGACAGCTCGTCCCAGGGCACCCAGTCCGGCGCGCCGGCGAGCACATCGACCGGAGGTTCGGCGTCGACGGTGGCGCTGTACTCGTGGTCGTAGCCGTAGAGGACGGCCCGCCCGCCCTCGACCAGGGCGAGCCGAGCCCAGTTCCCGCCGTGGTCGTCGTGGTGAGCGCCCCGGGCACCCACCATCCACACGTCGTCGAACCCCACCACAGCGAGGGCGGTGGCCAGCGCCGCCCACCGCCGCCACAGATCCGCCGGTCCAGGTATCTCCACCAGGCCACTTTCGCAGATCGAACCCTGCGTCCGCACTACCAAGATCGAACCGGTCCCGGCACCACCAAGATCGAAACGGCCGGCGCGGGCACCGCCACCTCCCCCACCCCGGCACTGGGTGGGCATCAACGTAGGGCCCGGGTACGACATTTTTCGGCCTTCATCCCCAGGGGACGGTCGCGCCCTGGTGGTAGCGTGCTGGCCCCCGACGACCACGGAGAGCATCGCCATGGCGACAGGGCTGGAGACGGCCATCGCCCGCACCGCGGGCCAGATCATCCGCCGGCTCGGCGGCCACGTCGGCAAGCAGGCCCAGCTCCGCGGGGCACGGGACTCGGCGCGCCCGCTGATGGCCCGCCGGGTCGCCGACGGCCTCCTGGGCGAACTCTCCGCCGCCGAGGCCACCGAACTCGCCGCCTACCTGGTGTCGCCGGACTTCGAGCAGGTGGCGCTGCAGTTCGCGGTGGCCAGGCTGCACCCGCGCGACGCCCAGCGCGACGAACTGCTGTCGGCCGCCCGCGCCCAGATCCGCCAGGGTCTGCGCCTGGCCACGACCCTCGCGCCGGAGCGCCGCTTCGGCATCACCGACGTGGTCTTCGACGCGCTGCTCGCCGCCGAGCACACGCCCGGCAACCCGGCCCAGGCCGCGCGACTGGGCCACCTGGTGGCGACGGCCGCCCGCAACGGCGAGCTCCTCGGCCGGCTCGAGGACCTGTCGGCCTGCCGTACCGAGGCCCAGCGCCTGCGTACCCAGGTCGCCGCCGTGCACGCCGAGCTCCGGATGCCGCACACCGGCGTGAGCCGCAGCGTGCCGTGGGACCAGCTCTACGTCGAGTCCCGCCCGCAGGACATGCGCCGCGAGTCGGCGCCGGTCCGCGAACTCGCCCAGACCGGCCGCCGCCTGGTCGTCCTCGGCGATCCCGGCGCTGGCAAGTCGACGCTGGCCACCAAGCTCGCCTACGACCTGGCCGCCGACCCGTCGGGCACCGAGGTCCCGTTCCTGGTCGTGCTGCGTCATCTGTCGTCGGCGCTGCAGGCGGGCGAACGTACCCTCGCCGAGCACCTGCTCACCGTCGCGCGTGATCCCTACAACGTGGCGATGTCCGCCGCGACCGTCGACTACCTGCTGCTCAACGGCCAGGCGGTGGTCATCCTGGACGGCCTCGACGAGCTGACCGACGTGAGCCTGCGCCGCCGCCTGACCGAGCTGGTCCGCGGCTTCGCCACGCTCTACCCGATGGTTCCGATGGTGGTGACCTCCCGCCGGGTCGGTTACCGGGAGGCGGCGCTGGACGCGGCGTTGTTCCCGGTGCACGACCTGATGCCGTTCGACGCCGAGCAGGTGGAGAAGTACATCGGCCACTGGTTCGCGCTGGACGACGGGACACCGCCGACGGACCGGCAGCGACTGGCCGAGTCGTTCCTGAGGGACAGCGCCTCCGTCGAGGACCTGCGCAGCAACCCGCTGTTGCTGGCGTTGCTGTGCGCGATGTACGCGACCGACCACTACATCCCGCGGTTGCGCGCCCAGATCTACGAACGCTGTGCGCTGATGGTCTTCGAGCGCTGGGACAGCATGCGCGGCATCGGGCGGCAGCTCGAGTTCGAGGGCCGCGTCCGCGGCGCCGTGCAGCATCTGGCGTGGCACCTGCTGACCGAGGACGAGGCCGAACTGCCCCGGCACCGGATCGTCCGGCTCCTGGTCGGCCATCTGATCGAGCGCGGCCTCGGCGAGGACGACGCCGAGGCCGCGGCGCGCGAGTTCCTCGATTTCTGCGCCGGCCGGGCGTGGGTGCTGGCCGAGGTCGGTTCGACCGACCTGGAGCCCGCGTACGGCTTCGCCCATCGGACCTTCCTGGAGTTCTTCGCCGCCGAGCATCTGGTCCGCACCCGCAGGTCGCCGGAGGTGGTCTGGGCCGAGTTGATCGGGCGCGTCCGCACCGGGCAGTGGGAGGTCGTCGCGCAGCTGGCACTGCAGCTGCTCGACCGCAACACGATCGACGGAGCGGAAACGCTGGTGCACGCGGCGATGGAGGACGCACTGCGATCCCCGGTGCGGGAGCAGCAACGCCTGGCGCGTTTCGGCGCGAGCGCTCTGCAGCACGTCACTTTTCCGCCCGCGCTCGTCGACCACGTGGTTGATGTGGCGGTGCGGTGCTACTTCGCGGTCCCGGCCGAGAACCGCTTCCGGGCGATCCTGGGCGACCTGCTCTACTACGAGATGGCGGACAGCGACGCGCCTCTCGCCGTGGCCACCCAGCTAGCCCTGGCGGGAAACCGGCCCTCGGTGCGGCGCGCCACCGAGTCGGCCATCCTCCGGCGTATCGAAGCGGGTGACGACCGCGGACACCTCTTACTCAGCACGCTGACGAAAGGCAGCACCCTGGCGTCAGGCGGAGCCTCGGCCGATTTGGCCGAGCTGCAGACGTCGATCGAGCGGAAGGTGTCGGCCGGACACGACCGATGGCTGGCGCGGTGGGGTCGTTCCGGGGTGTTCGCGACGGATCATCTGGAAAACCTCTACCGGTTCCAGACATCCATGGGGAGTTCCTTCTCGTGGATCGGATCCTTCCTGATGCACTTCCTCTCTGAGCCGTCGCACGACGTGCGAGCGTTGGTCGATCACCTCCTCGACCGGCCCACGCCGTGGTTCTCCGGCGCCTCGTGGCAGATCGAGTTCCAGCAGATCGACCGCGAGCAGAACAGGTTTCTCCGGCCGTGGGAGATGTCGCTGTTCGACGGCTCCGACCGGGACTGGAAGCCGGCCTTCCTGCTGCTCACCCTGCCCTACCTGGAACTGGCCCGTGATTTCGGCGACCCGGAGAGCGAGCTCGTGCCGCGGGGAGTCTCCGTCATCCGGCAGGGGCTCGACGGCCCAGTGGCCGACTACCTGAGGCGGTGGGACGCGGGGGAGTTCCGGGTGCTCGGGCCGTGACCGCTACTTCTTCAGGGTGGACCCGGTGACAGCGGGCTTTCCGGCGCCGAGGAAGAAGATGCCCGGGTAGCCCGAGGTCTCGAAGCCGGTGCTCGTGTTGGACCGCAGGGCCGAGTCCTTGATGGTCAGGGTGCCGGTGCGGTCGTTGCTGACGAAGAACACCGCGCCGCCGCCCTCCCTGGCACTGTTCTTCTCGACGAGAGTGCCGGCCAGGGTGACCTGGAAGCTGTTGCCGTCCATGTAAAGGGCGCCGCCGCTGCCTCCGCCCGGCGTGCCGGCCTTGGCGGGATTCGCGCCCCGCCCGATCGCCGTGTTGTCGCGGAAGACGCTGTTCAGGACCACCCAGGAGACGCCGATGCTGCTCAGGGCGCCGCCGTTCGAGCACCGGCCGCCGGTGAAGGTGCTGTTCACCACGTACACCGGCCTGGTCTGCGAAAGGACCCTCAACGCCGCGCCGCCCAGGTCGGGGCCGGTCGGGTCGCACTGGTTGTCGGTGAAACGGGAATTGATCACCGTCAGGTGGCCGCCCCGGGCGAAGACGGCGCCACCGCCGTCGGGCCGGCCGCTGCTGTCGCCGTCGACGAGGGCCAGGTTCTGCAGGGTCAGGCTCGGGTTGTTCTGGTCCTGGCAGTGCGACGTGCTGGGCTTCACGCAGGTGTTCAGGTAGAGGATGCGCCGCTTGCCGCCGCCGCTCAGCGTCACCTTGCCGCCGCCGTCGAGGACCAGCCGGGAGCTGGCGTTCCGGACCGTCGCCGTACTGGTCAGCGTGATCGTCACGGGGGACGTGCCGCAGTCGAAGGTGACGATGCCTCCGTCGCGGACCGCGTCCACCACGGCGTCCGAGGTGCAACTGGCGGCGGTGCCGGCGCCGACCACCCGGGTCGGGCGGCTGGTGTCCACGGCGCGAGCCTCGGCCGGGACGGGCGCTTTGCCGCCGGGATTCCCGGGCCTCGGCAGAGCGCGCGGCGCCGCCTGCTTGAACGGGGTCACCGACGGCGCCGCGGACGGCGGCGCGGGAGCCTCGGAGGCCGGATCGGCCGGTGAGGGCAGTGGGGAAGCCGGGTCCGGCGCGGTGCTGCACGCATTCAGAAAGAGCACTCCCACCAGGACAAACGCGGCTCTTCGCACCCCTTGATCGTAGGCGACGGCAGGCGGCGGGGGTGCGCAGGTAGAAGGATGGGCCCATGGGTGAGCCGATCTGGACCGGGCCCGCGGTGGCCGTGGTGACTCTCTTCGACGCCGATGACGGACTGCTCGCGGCGCAGACCGGTGCGCACGCCGACGCGGTGCTGGCCGTGCCGGCCGAGGCCCACGGCATCTCGACCACGCGGCGACTCGGCTAGGTGGACGGCTTGGCAGGCGCACGTGATCGACCGGGCGGGCGGGCGACCCTGACGTTCCCGTTCGTGGCGCACATTCTTGTCGTCCTGGTGGGCGGGATCCTCCTCGCCGCGGTCATCGTCCTCGCTCTGTGGCAGGTCCTCGGCCGGCCACAGATCCCGCCCCAGGCCGCCCTGTCGTCGAAGGACCTGCTGGACAACGTGAAGTTGTCCCTCTCGGTGGTCGCCGGGGTCGGCGGGCTCGTCGCTCTCGTGGTCGCCTATCGCAAGCAGCGCCTCGGCGAGGCCGACCATCTGCGAGCGGAGGCAGCGGCCCGGCGCGAGGACACCAAGCTGTACAACGATCGCTTCCGGTCCTCGGCGGAGCAGCTCGGCGCCGACAAGGCCGCGGTCCGGCTGGCCGGCGTGTATGCGATGCAGGAGCTGGCCGACGACTGGAGTGCGGGGCGGCAGATGTGCGTCGATGTCCTCTGCGCCTATCTCCGGATGCCCTTCAGCGGGCCCTATCGCGCAGCCGCACCCGAGCTGGTGGAGTCCCCGGGTGAGCGCCCACAGATCCTCAGGTCCGCGCCGAACGAAGAACTGCATGCGGGCTACCAGGAACTACAGGTGCGGCTGGCGATCCATCGGGTTCTGCGCACGCGTCTGGTGCGGAGGACCGAGGTGGACGACGACGTGAGGTGGGCGGGATGCTCCCTGGACTTGTCCGGCGCTCACCTGGCCGATGTCGATCTCAAAGATTGCGTGGTCGAGAGCATTCGCGCCGAGGGCGCCGTGTTTCACGGCCGGGCTTCCTTCTTCGGGATGCGGTGCCTCGGGGACGCGGCCTTCGGCGGCAGCGTCTTCGCCGGCAACGCGGGATTCAGTGGCGCCGTCTTCGGCGGGAACGCGGACTTCAGCGGCATCCAGGCGGTGGGTGCCGCGTTCTTCGTCCGCACCACCTTCACCGCCGACGGCGAGTTCAACCAGGCCCGCTTCTTCGCGGCGGCCGTGTTCGAGAAGGCCGAGTGCGTCGAGGGCGACCTGTACCTCACCGGCGCGCGTTTCGACGGCCGGGCCGTGTTCTCGGAGACCAGGTTCGGCACGGACGCGCTGAGTGTGCGTTTCATCGATGCGACGCTGGGACCGCACGCGGCGGTCATCGGGCTGGACGGCCCCTGGCAGGTCGCGGGTCGCGGGTTCGTCCTGGATACCGGCGATCCGGACGCCGCCTCGGACGAATGACGTCGGTGCGGCCGCCCTCCGGACGGGAGGACGACCGCACGGCAGGGGTCAGGCGCCGCCGGCGGTGAGGGTCACCGTCTGGGGCTGGTAGGTCGCGCCGTTGACGTCGACGCCGGTGGACTTCGCCTGGTCGATTGCCTGCTTGATGTAGTCGTTGGTGTAGGCCAGGCCTGCGGGCTGCTTCGTCAGGACCGTGTCGCCGGTCTGGTTCTTGGTGGTCGCGGACAGGTCCACCGTCTGCTTCCAGGCTGCCTCGTCGATCGTGCCGATGCCCGCGGTGGCCGGCCAGATCAGCTTGTTGACCTCGTTCATCTGCCAGAGCTGGTGGCTCTTGCCGAGCTTGGAACCCTTGGCCACCACCAGGTCGCGGCACTTCTCCGCGTTGTCGCGGCAGAACGCCCAGCCCTTGATCGTGGCGGTCAGGAACTTCACGGTCTGCTGCTGGTACGCGGGGTCGTTGAGCTTGTCCGTGTTGGCCCACACCGCGTCCTGCAGCATCGAGCTTCCGGCCGTCTTCCAGTCGATGATCTGGAAGTCGCCGGCCGTGTAGAGCTTGCCGGTGGCGGGGTTGGTGGCCTCCAGCAGCTGGGCGTACTCGTTGTAGCTCATCGCCTGGGCGGCGTCGATCTCCTTCTTGAGCAGCGCCTGCATGTCGAACTGCTGCTGGACCAGGGTGACGTCCTTGCCGGGGTCGAGACCGGCCTTCGTCATGCCGGCGAAGAGTTCGAACTCGTTGCCGAAGCCCCAGTTGCCGATCTTCTTGCCCTTGAAGTCGGCGGCCGACGTGATGCCGCTGTCCTTCCACGCCACCTGGTAGGTGCCGCTGCGGGCGAAGATCTGGCCGACGTCGGTGATGTTGGCGCCCTGCTCGCGGGAGGCCAGCGCCTTCGGCACCCAGGCGACCGCGTAGTCGGCCTTGCCCTGGGCGAGCACGGTCTGCGGCACGATGTCCACGCCGCCCTCGAGCAGCTCGACGTCGAGGCCCTGTTCTTTGTAGAAGCCCTGGTCGACGGCGGCGATGTAGCCGGCGAACTGGGCTTGGTAGAACCACTGGAGCTGCAGCTTGACCGGGGCGAGGGCCCCGCCGGAAGCGGTGGTCGTGGCCGGGGTGTCCGCCGTGCCGCAGGCGGCGAGGACCAGAAGGGAGGCAAGGAAGAGGCGGGATTTACGCATGTGATCTCCAGGGCGTCGCAAGGCGTTCGACGAGCAGCGTGGTGAGGTAGAAGACGAGTCCGAGAAGGCAGGCGCCGACCACGAAGGCCCAGGCACGGGGGTACGCGGTGAACGACGCGGCGGAGGTGATCCGTGCGCCGAGCCCGTCCTGCAGTCCGCCGAAGTACTCGGCGACGACCGCGGCGATGACGGCCAGCGACGACGCCTGTCGCAGGCCGGTGAAGACGAAGGGCAGCGCGCCGGGCAGGCGCACCTTGCGGGCGAACGTCCAGCCGCTCGCCGCGTAACTTTCCATCAGCTCCCGGTGTACGGGCTGGACCTCGCGCAGCCCGCGCAGCGTGTTCACGAAGACCGGGAAGAACACGATGACGGCGGCCACGACACGTCGCGGCAGGCTGCTGGTGGACTCGAACATGTTGTTGAGGATCGGGGCGAGCGCGATGATCGGCAGCGCGTTCAGCACCGCGGCGAACGGCACGCTGGCCTCGCTCAACGCCTGGGAGCGGCTGGTCAGCATGGCCGCGAGCACGCCGAGGACCGAGCCGGCGGCCAACCCGATCAGGGCGTTCAGACCGCTGGCCAGGGCGGCGTCCCAGATGTTGCCGCGCTGGGCGAGCAACTCGCGCCAGATGGCACTGGGTGCGGGCAGGATGAACGGCGCGACCCGGCCGAGGGTGACGGTCAGCTCCCACGCGACCAGAGCGAGCAGGCCGAAGACCAGCGGGGGAAGGATGCGCCGGATCATCCGCGGAGCGCCTTCCGCACCGAGGTGATCGTGTCGAAGTAGCCCGCCGACTGACGCACTGTCTCGTCACGGCCGGGGAGAGACACGTCGATGGTCGCGGTGATGCGGCCGGGCCGCGGCGACATCACGACGACCTTGTGCGAGAGGAACACCGCCTCGGAGATGGAGTGGGTCACGAAGACCACGGCCGCGCCAGTCTGCGCGCAGATCGACAGCAGCTCGGCCTGCAGGCGTTCCCGGGTCATCTCGTCCAGCGCCCCGAACGGCTCGTCCATCAGCAGCAGCGGCGGCGACACCGCGAGGGCGCGGGCGATCGCCACCCGCTGCTGCATGCCGCCGGACAGCTGCGCCGGATAGTGCCCGGCGAAGTCACCCAGCCCGACCAGCTCCAGCATCTCCCTCGCGCGGTCGCGCCGCGCGGCGCGGGACATCCCGCGAAGTTCCAGCGGCAGCTCGACGTTGCGCAGCACGGTCCGCCACTCGAACAGGCCGGCCTGCTGGAACGCGATGCCGTACTCCTGCTTGCGCCTCGCGGACGTGGCCGTGTCCCCCGCCACCGAGATCGACCCCGACGTGGGCGGGGTCAGGTCGGCGATCAGGCGCAGCAGCGTGCTCTTGCCGCACCCGGACGGCCCGATCAGCGAGACGAACTCGCCGCCGGCGACCATGAGGTCCACATCGGACAGCGCGGTCACCTCGTCCGGGCGGCCGGCGTTGAACACCTTGGTCACGCCGGCAACCTCGACAGCGGTCACAGCGTCGCCACCTCCACCCGTCGGCGGTGCCGCATGAGCGGCAGTTCCAGCAGACTGACCAGGCCGGCGACCACCAGTCCGAGGACGGCGGCGCCGAGCATGGCCGTGTACACCTTCGCGGGGTCCGAGGTGGCCTCCCGCGCGTACTCGATGACGAGGCGGCCGATTCCGCCGCGCGTACCCGTGGAGATCTCCCCGACCACCGCGCCCACGACGGCGGCCGCACCGGCCAGGCGCAGTGCGGGGAACAGATAGGGCAGCGACGCCGGCAGGCGGAGTTTGACCAGGGTCCGCCACCAGCCGGCGGCGTAGCTGCGCATCAGCTCGACGCCCGCCGTGCCCGGCGACTGCAGGCCACGCAGCATGCCCACCGCGACCGGGAAGAACGCCAGGTAGGCGGCGATCACCGAGACCGACATCCAGGCCGGCCAGATCGTGCCACCCCAGCCCGCGATGAGAGGCGCGAGCGCGACGAGGGGCACGGTCTGCGAGAGGATGACGTACGGGAGAAGCCCGCGCTCCACGATCACGAACCGCTGCATGGCGACGGCCAGCAGCAGCCCGACGACCGTGCCGGCGACGAACCCGGCGGCCGTGATGCCGAGCGTGAACAGGCACGCCCGCAGCACCACGGTCCACACCGGACTGCCGCCGGCCAGCTCCGGCTGCCCGAGCCGGGACAGCACGGTCCACACGTGCGGCATCGACAGGTCGTCGGCGCGGGGCAGCACCCGCGTGCCGAAGAGCACCGTCCCGTCGGGGTTGCCGACCAGCTTGTAGCCCTCCCAGAGCAGCAGGAAAGCGAGCAGCCCGCCGATCGCGAAGAGGGCCCTCCTCACTGCATCGCCGGAATCACGGACGAACCGTAGGCGGCCAGGGTCGCGTCCTTGTCGTCGTGCTGCAGGTACACCGCGAACTGGTCGACGCCCAGATCACGCAGCTCGGTCAGCCGCTCGAGATGGTCGGCGACCGGGCCGAGGACGCAGAACCGGTCGACCACCTCGTCCGGCACGAACGTGGTGTGCGAGTTGCCGGCCCGGCCGTGCTCGGAGTAGTCGTACCCCTCGCGGGCCTTGATGTAGTCGGTCAGCGCCTTGGGCACCGCGCCGTTCCCGCCGTACCGGGCGACGATGTCGGCCACGTGGTTGCCGACCATGCCGCCGAACCACCGGGTCTGATCGCGCTGGTGTTCCAGATCGTCGCCCACGTAGGCGGGCGCGGCCACGCAGAACCTGATGGCCGACGGGTCGCGTCCGGCCTCCGACGCCGCCTTGCGCACCGCGCTGATCATCCACTCGGCGATGTCCGGGTCGGCGAGCTGCAGGATGTAGCCGTCGGCGACCTCTCCGGTCAACTTCAAGGCCTTGGGTCCGTACGCGGCGACCCAGACGTCGAGCCGGCTGTCCGGCGCCCAGGCCAGGCTGAGCCCGCCGGCCGTCCCGCCGTTGGCCAGAGCCTTGATGACCTCGACCGACTCCCGCAGCTGGGCCAGGGTCTGCGGCGGCCTGCCGATCACCCGCAACGCCGAGTCGCCCCGGCCGATGCCGCAGACGGTCCGGTTGCCGTACATCTCGTTGAGGGTCGCGAACTGGGACGCGATCACGGTCCAGTCCCGGGTGCCCGGGTTGGTCACCATCGGGCCGACGATCACCCGCTCGGTCGCCGCGAGGATCGCCGAGTAGATGACGAACGGCTCCTGCCACAGCACATGCGAGTCGAACGTCCACACGTGACTGAAGCCGAGCGCCTCGGCCTGCTTCGCGTACTCGACGACCCGCATCGCGGGCGGGTCGTTCTGGAGCACCACACCGATATCCATGCGCACCGCCTCTCAGACCAGGTAGTCGGACAGCCCGCGTTTGACGTACTTCCCGCGCCCGGCCCGGCCGGTGTAGGTGCCGCCACGGCTGATGACCTCGCCGCGGGACAACACGGTGTCCACGCCGCCGTCGATCTCCCAGCCCTCCCAGGCCGAGTGGTCCAGGTTCATGTGGTGCGTCTCCACGCTGATCCGGGTACGCGCGTTCGGGTCGTACACCACGATGTCGGCGTCCGAGCCGGGGGCGATCACGCCCTTGCGCGGGTAGAGGCCGAACATCCGGGCCGGCGTCGTGGCGTTGACCTCGACCCAGCGGGCCAGCGACAGCTTGCCGTCGACCACGCCCTGGTAGAGCAGGTCGACGCGATGTTCGACGCTGCCGATCCCGTTCGGGATCTTGGAGAAGTCGCCGACGCCCAGTTCCTTCTGGTCCTTCATGCAGAACGGGCAGTGGTCGGTCGAGACCACCGACAGATCATTGGTACGCAGGCCCTGCCACAGGTCCGCCCGGTGGCTCTCGTGCTTGCTGCGCAGCGGCGTCGAGCAGACCCACTTGGCGCCCTCGAAACCGGGCGCGCCGAGCTGGTCCTCCAGGGTCAGGTAGAGGTACTGCGGGCAGGTCTCGGCGAACACGTTGCGGCCCAGGTCCCGCGCGTTCTTGACCTGCTCCAGCGCCTTCGAGGCCGACAGGTGCACGATGTAGAGCGGGCAGTCGGCGGCCACACTGGCCAGCCAGATCGCCCGGCTGGTCGCCTCGGCCTCCAGTTCCTGCGGCCGGGTGACGCCGTGGAAGATCGGGTCCGTCTCGCCGCGCTCGAGAGCCTGCTTGACCAGCACGTCGATGGCCGGGCCGTTCTCCGCGTGCATCATGATCAGGGCGCCGTTGGAGCGGGCCTTCTGCATGGCGCGCAGGATCTGCCCGTCGTCGGAGTAGAAGACGCCCGGGTACGCCATGAACAGCTTGAAGCTCGTGATGCCCTCGTCGTTGACCAGTTGGTCCATGGCCTTGAGCGCGTCGTCGTCCACGCCGCCGAGGATCTGGTGGAACGCGTAGTCGATGTGGCAGTTGCCGTTCGCCTTGGCGTGCCAGGCGGCCAGCGAGTCCTGGACCACCTCGCCGTAGCGCTGCACCGAGAAGTCGACGATCGTGGTGGTGCCGCCGATCGCCGCCGCCTTGGTGCCGGTGTCGAAGGTGTCGCTGGCCTCGGTGCCGCCGAACGGCAGCTGCATGTGGGTGTGCGCGTCGATGCCGCCGGGGATCACGTACTTGCCGGTGGCGTCGACGACCTCCGGGCCGTCGGGCGCCCGGCCCGGCGCGAAGAGCGCGGCGATGGTCTCGCCGTCGACGAGCACGTCCGCCGCGTACGGACCGGTCGGGCCGACCACGGTGCCGCCCTTGATCAGGGTGCTCACGACAGAGCCTCCTCAGCCATGCTCTCGTGGCCCTCGCTGTCACGAAGGTGGGCTGCTCGCGGTGCGCGAAGCTCGGTGCGCTCGATCATGGCGCGACCAGCCCCTCGTAGCTGTCCGGGCGCCGGTCCCGGTAGAACTGCCAGCGGTCCCGGACCGTGTTCAGCAGGCCCAGGTCCAGGTCGCGGACGATCAGCTCGGGGTGGTGGGTGTCGCCGACCGCGCCGACGAACTTGCCCTCCGGGTCAACGAAGTACGACTGGCCGTAGAAGTCGTTGTCGCCCAGCTCCTCGACGCCGGTGCGGTTGATCGCGCCGATGAAGTACTCGTTGGCGACCGCGCTGGCCGGCTGCTCCAGCTGCCACAGGTAGCTGGACAGGCCGCGGCTGGTGGCGGACGGGTTGAAGACCATCTGGGCGCCGTTCAGGCCGAGCGCCCGCCAGCCCTCGGGGAAGTGCCGGTCGTAGCAGATGTAGACGCCGACCCGGCCGACCGCGGTGTCGAACACCGGGTAGCCGAGGTTGCCGGGCCGGAAGTAGAACTTCTCCCAGAAGCCTTTGACCTGCGGGATGTGGTTCTTGCGGTACTTGCCGAGGTAGCTGCCGTCGGCGTCGACCACGGCCGCGGTGTTGTAGAGGACACCGGGCTGCTCCTGCTCGTACATCGGCAGGATCATCACCATGCCGAGCTCGGCGGCGAGCGCCTGGAAGCGTTCGGTCGTGGGGCCGGGGATCGACTCGGCGTACTCGTAGTAGGCGGCGTCCTGGACCTGGCAGAAGTAGGGGCCGTAGAACAACTCCTGGAAGCAGATCACCTTCGCGCCCTGCGCGGCGGCGTCCCGCGCGTAGTCCTCGTGCGCCTTGATCATCGACTCCTTGTCGCCCGTCCAGTTGGTCTGGACGAGGGCGGCGCGGATGACGTCGGTCATGAGCCGGGCCCCTCTCTTCTCCCTGTGGCGTGGGTCACCAAGACAGTGTGATCGTCCCGCCACCGCATGTCATCGCTCCTGGGAGCTTGACATCCGAGGTGGTAGAACGTTACGACACAGATGACGGCGGACAATTGCCTGATTGTTACGCAATGTTTCGGAGACGTAATTTGCTCGCCTTGATCGCCCGGTCCGTCGAGGATCGAAGCTCCCGTGGGATCGCCGCGGCCGTGAGCCGGCTCGTCACCGCCGGTGACCTGCCCAGTGGCACCCGGCTGCCGACCGTGCGGGACGTCGCGCGCGAGCTCCGGGTCAGCCCGACGACCGTCTCCGAGGCGTGGCAGAGCCTGTTACGGGCCGGGGCCATCCAGACACGCGGGCGGTCCGGGACGTTCGTGGCGGCGCTCGACCGGCCGCGACTGCGCTACACCCAACTGGGCGGGCCGTCGCTGGCGCGGGACCTGTCGTCCGGCGTACCCGATCATGATCTTCTGCCTGATCTGACCGATGCCCTCCAGCGCATCGGGGACGGGCGGCTGACCAGCAGCTACCTGGACGCCCCGGTGCTGCCGGCGCTGGAGGACGTGCTGCGGGAGCGCTGGCCGTTCCCGCCGGAGGCCGTGACCGTGGTGGACGGCGCCCTGGACGCGCTGGACCGGATCATCGGTGCGGTCGTGCGGTTCGGTGACCGCGTGGTCGTGGAGAACCCGACGTTCCCGCCGCTGCTCGACCTGCTGGACGCCGTCGGTGCCACCGTGATCGAGCTATCGCCGGGCGCATTCGACGCCGACCCGGTCGCGGTGTTTCTCCAGCCCCGGGCGCAGAATCCGACCGGGGCGTCGATGTCGGCCGAGCGTGCCGCCGAGCTCGCCGCGCTGCTGGCGAAGCACCCCGACGTGATCGTCGTGGAGGACGACCATGCCGGAGACATCGCGACGGCGGCGCCGGTCAGCATCGGCTCGGACCGCACCGTACACATCGCGGGTTTCTCCAAAAGTCACGGACCTGACCTGCGGCTGGCGGCCATCGGCGGACCTGCCCGGCTGATCGAGGCGGTGACGTCACGGCGGTTGCTCGGCCCTGGTTGGTCGTCACGGTTGCTCCAGGGCGTACTCCTCGATCTGCTCACCTCGCCCACGTCGATCGCGCAGGTCGCGGCAGCCAGGTCCGAATACGCCCGCCGGCGTTCCGCGCTGCTCGCCTGCCTGGCCGAGCACGGCGTCGAGGCCACCGCCGAGGACGGCATCAACCTGTGGCTGACCGTCCACAACCAGCAGCACGCCCTGGTCACACTGGCCGCGCACGGCATCAGCGTCGCGCCCGGCGGTCCCTTCATGGTCACGCCGTCCGCCATCGACCACGTGCGGGTGACCGCCGGTCTGGTGGCCGACGGCTTCGACGAACTCGCCAGCATCCTGGCTTCGGCCGCCCACCGTACCGAAAACCGGAGGTTTCGATGACCGACGACCTGCTCGCCCGGCACCACGCGGTGCTGCCGGCCTGGATGCCGATCTACTACGGCGACGAGGCGATCGAGATCGTCTCCGGCGCCGGGCGGCACGTCACCGACGCGTCCGGACGCACCTACCTGGACTTCTTCGGCGGCGTGCTGACCAACATGATCGGGTACGACGTGCCGGAGATCCGCGACGCGGTGGAGCGGCAACTGCGGACCGGGGTGGTGCACACGTCCACGCTGTACCTGATCCGGCAGCAGGTCGAACTGGCCGAGAAGATCGCCCGGGTCTCCGGCATCCCCGACGCCCGGGTCTTCTTCACCAACTCGGGCACCGAGGCCAACGAGGCCGCCCTGCTGATGGCCACGAACATCCGCAGGTCCAACCAGATCCTGGCGATCAAGAACAGCTACCACGGCCGCAGCTTCGGGACCATGGCGGTCACCGGGCACCGCAGCTGGTCGGCCAGCTCGCTGAACCCGGTGCAGGTGTCCTGGCTGCCGTCCGGCGACCGGATCCGCGGGCGGATGGCCGGCCTCGCCGACGGCGACCAGCTCGACGTGGCCGTCGAGGAACTGCGCGAAACCCTGGCCACGGTCACCGCGGGCGACGTGGCGGCCCTGATCGCCGAGCCGATCCAGGGCGTCGGCGGATTCGTGCACGCGCCGGACGGCATGCTGGGCGCGTACAAGAAGGTCCTGGACGAGACCGGCATCCTGCTCATCGCCGACGAGGTGCAGACCGGCTGGGGCCGCACCGGCGAACACTTCTGGGGCTACCAGGCGCACGGCGTCGTGCCCGACCTGATCACCTTCGCGAAGGGCATCGGCAACGGGTTCGCCCTGGGCGGCGTGGTCGGCCGCGCCGAGGTGATCAACGCGGTGCCGGCGATCAGCTTCTCCACCTTCGGCGGCAACCCGGTCTCGGCGGCGGCGGGCAACGCGGTCCTCGACTACGTCCTCTCGCACGACCTGCAGGGCAACGCGCAGCGGGCGGGGACGATCCTGCTCGACGGCCTGCGCGCAGTCGCCGGATCTTCCCCGATCGTCGCCGAGGTGCGCGGCCGCGGCCTGATGCTGGCGGTCGAGTTCGTCCGCCCCGGCACCACCGAGCCGGACGCCGCGGCAACCGTGCGGGTCTTCGAGGAGTGCCGGAAGAACGGGCTCCTGGTCGGCAAGGGCGGCCTCTACAACAACGTGCTGCGGATGGGGCCGCCGCTGACACTGACCGAGGACGAGGCCCGCACCGGGCTGGCCGCCCTCACCGAGGCGATCCGGACGGTCACCGCCGAGTCGCTCTAATTGATGAGGTTAACTAACTAAAAGTAGACATATATTAGTAAGGCGGTCATGATCTTCTTCGACGTCCGTACCGAGGACGTTTTCTCCACCATGAAAGAGGATCTGTCGCCGATGGTGAAGTTCGTAGGCATCGTTGCCTGTATGTCTTATTCGATGGTAATGACCTTTGCGTCCGGACCGGCTTCCGCCATCGCCCATCTCCTTCAACTCGCGTAGGAGACGATACTAGTCGCTCGACAACTTGTCTGCTGCGTCACCCGGACGGATGGCGCAGCAGGCGCATCTCAGGGGACCGACCCCAGTCTGGCCCTCAGTGTTTGCGCGTCGGGGCCGGACAGCTCGGCGGCCGTCCGGATTGCTCCCGCGCGGATTCGTGTGGCGGCACTGATCGTGCCCGTGGCAGCCAGGGCGTCGGCGAGGACGGCGAGCGAGCGGACTCTGCGGAAGGAGTCGTCCAGTGCGGCGCAGGCCGCCACCGCGGCGCGCGCGTGGGCGACGGCCGACCCGGAACCGGCGGCACGCTCGATGTCCGCCCGGGTGATCAGGGCGTCGCAGCGGCCGGCGGTGTCCTGGGCGCGATCATGGCGGGCCAATGCCATCGCACAGTGCCGCGCCGCCGCGGCCAGGTCACCCGCATCCAGGTGGAACTCGCTCAACCGTTGGTGGGTCAGGCCCTGTTCGCGGATCGCGTTCCCGCTCTCCTGAATGGCTAGCGCGTCGGCGTATGCCTCCAGCGCGCGCTCTGGCTGTTTTTCCACCCGGTACGCGTCCCCCAGCCGGAGCAGCGTCGCCGCTTCACCGTAGGAGTTGCCCAGTTTTCGCGCGGCCTCCCGGACCTGTTCGAGCGTCTCGATCGCCCGGGCTGTGTCACCGAGGTGGAGGAATGCCACCCCGATGTTGTGTGCGCAGATGTTCTCGGCGGTCAGGTTCCCCGCCGCGGCGGCGAGGTCACGGGCCTTGACCAGCTCGGTGATGGCCCGCCCGTACTGGTGTGTGGCGCTGTACGCGTGGCCGAGGTTGTTGAGGTTGGCGATCTCCCCGAAGCGGTGTCCATCCAGTCGTGCGGAGGCGGCCGCGATCCGGTTGAGGTGGATCAGGTCGTCATACCGTCCGGTGTGCGAGAAGGTCTCGTGGATCGCCGCCGGGAGCTGCCAGGCAAGCCGATGCAGCCCGTGCCGCGCGGCCTCCAGGGTGGCCGCGCCGAGGTTTGCCCGCTCGTTCTCGCACCAAGCCCGGGCCGCCGCCTCGGAGTCGAACTCCAAAGTGCCCGGTGGAGCGTCCGGCAGATCGGGCACGGGCGGGAGCTGCGGTGCGAGCACCGCTGCCGCGTTCGCCGCGGAGCACAGGAACCAGGTCGTCACGGCCAGCCTGCGATCGGCGATCTCCTCGGGCTTCTCCTCGGCGTCGCAGCGTGATTGGGCATACGTCCGCAAAAGATCGTGCATCTGGTAGCGCCGCGCGGTGTCGTGCTCCACGAGATTCACCCGGGCCAACAGGTCGAGGACCCCTTCGGCCTCACGCAGGCCCGCGCCGGCCACCGCCGCGGCGGCGGGCAGGCTGATCCGGGCGCCTGGGTGCAGCGCAAGCCGCCGGAACATGGTCGCGGCGGCGCGATCGAGGTCGCGGTACGACCAGGAGAAGATGGCGTCGAGGCTGTCCTGCCCGCCGTGTTCCCAGAGCAACCGGTCGCGGAGTTCGTCGGCCAGGTCGGCGATTCGGGCCCGGGGCCGTTCCGAGACTCGTACGCCGATGATGCGTACCGCCAGGGGCAGGCCGCCGGCCAGGCCGGCCAGCCGATCGACGGCCGCGGGCTCGCTCGCCGCTCGTGCCTCCCCGATCGTCCGTGCCAGCAGCGTCCGGGCTTCGGCGTCGGCCAGCCGATCGCTGACCAGATGGTGCACCCCGTCCCGGATGGCGAGCCCGCTGAGCCGGTCCCGGCTGGTGATGATGACCAGGGAGCCACCCGTGGCCGGGATCAGCGGGCGGGCCTGCTCGGCGGAGGCGACGTTGTCCAGGACGACCAGAACCCGGCGCCCGTCCAGCAGGTCGTTGAACCGGTGTCGCCGCTCGTCCAGGCCCTCGGGAATCCGATCCGGCGGCACGCCGAACGCATGCAGGAAACGCGCCAGCGCCTCCTTCGGGTCGACCGGCGCGCCCGGTCCGAACGCGCCGGCCGGCAGGAAGAGCTGTCCGTCCGGGAACTTCCCGAGGTTTCGGCGTGCCCAGTGGACGGCCAGCGTCGTCTTGCCGATGCCGGGCATCCCGGTGATCACCACGATGTCGGGCCGGCCGAGTATCCGCTCGGCGAACCGGTCGAGTTGGGCGAGCGGGGCTTCCCTGCCGACGAAGCCGGATACAGCGGCGGGCAACTGGTGCGGCCGGCCCGTCGCGGCCCCTGGACGACCGGCGAGGATCCGGTCGATATCGATGTGCGGATCGGCCCGCATCTCGCGCCGGTACTTCTTCCGGAAGGTGGCGAGGTGCCGGCGCGCGTCGTCCTCCCGGCCGGCGGCACACAGCGCGCCGATCCACAGCCGGGCCAACGTCACGTCCAGCGGATGCTCGCGCAACAGCTCCGGCAGGTCCGCCAGCACCGCGTCGTACCGGCCGAGCCGGAGCCGGCCGTCGGCGAGCAGCCGGCGCGCGTCCACCTGTTCGTCACCCAGCTCCCGGCGCAGTTGCTCGGCTGAGGCGCCGCGCAGCTCCAGCACCGCGTCGCCGCGCCAGAGACCGGCGGCCAGTTCCAGATCGGACACCGCTGTACCGGGCCGATCCCCGTCCAGCGCGGCGCGGGCGCGTTCCACGAGCATCCGGAATCGGTGGAGGTCCACCATCAGCGGATCGACGTCCAACCGGTACGCGTTGCCCTCCTTGATCAGCGTGGCCGGCACCCCGTGCCGGCCAAGAACCGCCCGTAACCTGCTGACCAGCGAATAGATGACCTGCCGGGGATCATCCGGTCCGCCGTCCGGCCACAGGTGCTCGACCAGGCTGTCCACCCTGACCGGTCGGCCGGCGTGTACCAGGAGCAGAGCGAGCAGACCACGCTGCTTCGCCGCGCCGAGCGAGATCGGCCGCTCTCCGTCCCGCAACTCTGTCGGACCCAGCACGCCGAACCACACGAGACCCCCCTGTGTAGCCGTTCCGCTACTCAGTGTGTTGGCAGGAGCTCCCTGATCGCCAATCGGCTCCTTGCGAACTGCGCGAGATCTGACATGCGCTTGCCAGTGACCGTGCAAGCCCGCTGCAAGCTCGCCGACCAGTCCGCCGTCCGGTCGTCTTCGGACTCTGGGCACGACCAGGCCGGAGGAGAGGGCGGAAGCATGGAACAGGGATGGATGACGGTGCCGATCGGCATCGACGCGGATCGGTGGGTCACCCGGGCCGGCTGCCGGACGGTGCTGGTGGTCGCGCACACCGTGGTGAGCTGTCAGAGATTGCTCGACGTGATCGATCTGGTGGAATCCGACCCGCGGGTGCAGGTCGTGTTCACGATCGCGCCGGACGTCTTCAACCCGGGTGTCGAGGACTACCTGCGCGGGCTCGGGGCACTGCTCCTGCCATGGGCGCAGGCCACCCGCGAGCGGTTCGACCTCGCCCTGGCCGCGGCCTACGACGGGCTCGCCGAGATCCACGGCCCACTTGTCCTGATGGCGCACGGTGCCGGGCACGGTAAGACCGCTCGGCCACCCGACCGCGGTGGCCCGATCGCCGAACCACCGGAGGTCTTCGGACTGGAGGCTCGGCGGCTGCTCCGAGGCGGCCGGGTGCTCCCGGCCGCCCTGGTGCTGGCTCACGAGTTCGAACGGGACATCCTGCGCCGGCAGTGTCCGGCGGCGCTGCCCGTAGCCCTGGTGACCGGCGACGTCTGTTTCGACCGGCTGGTCCGGAGCCTGACCGAGCGCGCCGGGTACCGCCGCGCCATGCGGATCGGCGACGACCAGCGGCTGGTCGTGGTCAGCTCCACGTGGGGGTGCGACGGGATCTTCGGCGCGCGGCGGGACCTGCTGCCCCGGCTGCTGGACGGCCTGCCGCGCGACCGGTTCCAGGTCGCGGCGCTGCTCCACCCGGCCGTCTGGGCACACGGGCACCGTCAGGTGCGGGCGTGGACCGCCGACTGCCGCGCGGCCGGACTCATCCTGCCCGAACCGGCCGAGGACTGGCGGGCGGTGGTGGCCGCGGCCGACCACGTGATCGGCGACCACGGTTCGGTCACCGCGTACGCGGCCGCGGCGGGCGTGCCGACGATGCGCCTGGAGGGCCGATGGTCCGACCGGTGCGCGCCTGGCACCGCGCAGGAACTGGTCGGCCGGCAGGCGGCCCGGCTGCGGGTGGGGGAGGCTCTGGAGCCACAACTGCTCGACGCGCCCACACTCGACGCCGAGGTCGTCACCGCGCGGCTCACGTCGTACCCGGGAATGGCCGGCGAACGCCTGCGCCGCCACCTCTATCGGCTGCTCGATCTGCCGCAGCCCGGCCGCCATCGGCGCATCGCCCCGGTGCCGGCGCCGGGATCAGCGCCGTGAGCGCCGCGCCCGAGCCTTTCGTCGTACGCCGCGATCCGTCCGTGCCGGACCGGTTGATCCGGCTGGCCGACGTGCTGATCACCGCGCCGGACGAACGGCCCCGGTCCGAGCAGATCGCCGCGCTGTTCGACGCCTACCCTGGCCTGACCCTGATCCTCGTGGTGGGCGCCGGCCGTTACCTTGTGGTCGGTGCCCGCGACGGAACGGCCGCCACGCTCCGCCTCGGCTCGTCGGGCTCAGTCCGGCGGGCCGCCGCCTGCGCCTACCGCGTCTGGATCGGACAGTTCGGCACGCAGGACCCGCGCCCGTGACGAGCCCAGATCGTCGTAGAGCACCAGCGCGCGCGTCCGGTGTCGCCGGGCACGCGCCGGGTCGCCGCGCAGGTCGGCGGCGCGCGCGAGTACCTCGAGCGCCTGAGCCTGCTCGAACCGCGAGCCCAGCCGCCGCATCCCGGCGACCGCGCCGGTGGCTGTCGCCGCGGCGGCGTCGAGGTCGCCCAGCGCCAGATAGGCGCCGGCCAGAGCGATCTCGGTCCGCTCCCGGTTGTAAGGGTCGGCCGACCCCGGTCCCCGGAAGATCTCCCGTGCCTCCAGCAGCCGGGCGACCGCCTCGCCCGGCGCCCCGGTGCGGCACAGGAGGGCGCCCAACCGGATGAGCGTCACCCCGGCGCGTCGCGACTCGCCGGCCGTCCGGTTCGCGGCGACGATCCGGGCGTACATCTCGATGGCCGCACCCTCCCGGCCGGTGTCCCGATAGACCGAGGCGATCCGCTCCTCGGCGTCCAGGAGGCCGACCGGATCGTCGACCTGCCGATAGCGTTCGAGCGCCCGGCGCAGTTCGGCCTCGGCCTCGGCGGGCCGGCCGGCCTCGGCGTGCGCGATGCCCAGACGCTTGCGCGACTCGGCCTCGGCCCACACGTTTTTCCACCGCCGGGCGGCCGCCACACCGCGCTCCTCGATGCCGATCCGGTCGCGATAATGCTTCTCCAGCAGCAGCAGCGGCCAGAGAACGTCGCTGAGGTGCCAGGCCAGCTCGTACCGACCGCGCTCCAGGGCCTTCGCACCCGCCGCGATCAGGGCGGGCCGCTCGTCGCCGAGCCAGCGCAGCGCGGCCTCCCGGCCGGGGAACGAGGGCAGCGAGGGCGGGACGGCGGCGAACGGGTAGGGGTAAGGACGCCGCCGGTACGGCGTGAGCACCTGGTCGGCGCCGGCGGCCGCCGCCAGGTACCACTCCAGACCGGCCCGATGCACCCGGTCCCGCTCACCCGGCGGGTCGTCGGCGTCGAACCGCTGCCGGGCATGGAGAACAAGCAGATCGTGCTGCGTGAACCGGCCGGCGGCCACCTCCTCCAGCAGATTCGCCTGGATCAGCAGGTCGACCACGGCCTCACCGTCCCCAGCCGCATCGGTCAGCGCGGCGATCGTGCCCGAGCCGTACTCGCGGGCCGGCAGGGCCGAGAGCCGCCGATAGACCGCCTGCGCCGGCGCGCCGAGCCCTTGATAGGACAGATCCAGCGAGCCGGCCACCGAAACCCCTTCGGCGTCGTGCAGTACGCGCAGCCGGTCGCCCTCCTCCGCCAATTCGACGGCCGCCCGGGAGAGCGGCATCTTCGGGCGGGCGGCGAGCCGGGCGGCCACCACCGCCAGTGCGATGGGCAGACCGCCGCAGATGTGCGCCAGATCGACCGCGTCGGCGCGCTGCGGCCGGACGCGTTCCGGCCCGAGGGTCTGTTCGAGAAGTGCGACCGCATGGTCCACCGTCCACGGCCGCAGTTCCACGACGACGCCGCCGTCCGCGACCAGGCCGGCCAGCCGCTGTCGGCTCGTGACCAGCACCAGAGCCGGTCCCGCACCGGGGAGCAGAGTGCGCACCTGGCCCACACTGAACGCGTTGTCCAGCACGATCATCACCGGCCGCCCGGCGGTCAGGGACCGGTAGCAGGCGCTCTGTTCACCGATCGAGGCGGGAACCTGGTCGGCGGGCATGCCGAGGGCGCGCAGCAGGCGGCCCAGGGCTTCGCCCGGGTCGAGGGCGGTGGACGTGCTGAAGCCCTGCAGATCTACGTAGAGCTGCCCGGCCGGGAAGCGCGGGATGAGGTCGTGCGCCAGGCGCCGGACGAGGGCGGTCTTCCCGACGCCGCCGGGTCCGGTAAGGACGGCGAGCCGTGCGGCCCCCTCCCCGGCCGGCTCCGCCAGCTCGATGAGCTCGGCCAACTCGGCGTCACGGCCGACGAAGACCCGGGGTGGCGGGGGCAGTTGGCGCGGCGGAACGGACTCGTGCACGTCAAGGCCCCCCAAGGCACGCCTGAACGTCAGGTTAGGCACGCGCCCTTCCGCGGAGCCACGGAGAATCTTGCACCGCAAGATGCGACAAAACTCGCGCCGGTTGTCTGGTGACCAGTCTGGTCGGGAGACAATCGCGGCCGAAGCCTGATCAGGATGTGCGGCGGCGGCCGCGGGCGCCCAGCGGCACCTGCGACATGTCGACCGTCTGGACCTTGAGGTCCTGGTATCCGTAGCCGTGCTCGTCCAGCCACGTGATCGTGTCGAGCTCGGCCTGCGTCGCCGCCGTCGGGATGTCCTTCTCGCCGGCGACCTCGGCCGCGTAGCGGAACGTGAAGAACGGGCGCGCCGCTATGTCGTACGCGAGGAAGCCCTCGCGGGTGTAGACCGTGTGACCGAAGTCGTGGTCGGACTGCTCGGCCAGCAGGGTGGCGCGCTGGGCGTCGGTCAGGCCGGTGAAGGCTCCGCGGACGGTCACGCGGATCGTTCGGGTGGTCATGGCGCCGACGCTAGCCGCGCCGTGCGGCCAGGCGCAGTGAATTATCGCGCCGGATCACTGGCCGAGGAGCCAGCCATGCGGTGCGGCCAGCTTGCGGGCCCGCGCCGGGCCCCACGATTCTTGCGGGTACGTGGCCAGCCGCGGCCTGTTCTCCAGCAGGGGAGTGACCACTTTCCACGCCGCGGCGAGGCCGTCGGGGCGGGTGAACAGGGAGCGGTCGCCGCTCAGCACGTCGTGGATCAGGCGGGAGTACGCGGGCAGAGGATCGGCGCCGGGCAGGTCGCCGAGCGGCAGGGACACCGACGCCGGTTCCAGGTCGAGGGCCACGCCGGGCCTCTTGGCCAGCAGGGACGTGTCGATCTCGCCGTCGCCGGAGAGGGAGAAGCTGAGCACGTTGCCTCGTGGGGGCAGATCGCGGAACGGGCCGTCCGGCGTACGCAAGATCAGGCTGACCCTCTGCGCGCTCCGCGCGAGCCGCTTTCCGGTGCGCAACAGGAACGGCACGCCGCGCCATCTCGGGTTGTCGATCCACAGCCGGGCCGCGACGTAGGTGTCGGTGCGGGACCGCTTGGCGATGCCGTCGGTGTCGCGGTAGCCCTCGAACTGGCCGAGCACCACCTCGGCGGGGTCGAGCGGGCGGAAGGAACGGATCACCTTCTCGCGGGCGCTCTGCAGGTCGGTGGCGGCCAACGACGCCGGCGGCTCCATGGCGACCTCGGCGGCCACCTGGAACAGGTGCGTGACCAGCATGTCCAGCGTGGCGCCGGTGGCGTCGTAGAAGCCGGCCCGGTCGGCCACGTCCAGCGTCTCGGGCACGTCGATCTGCACGCTCTCGATGTGGTGGCGGTCCCACATCGCGCCGATCATCTCGTTGGCGAACCGCATTACGTGCAGCGCCTGCGTGGCCTCCTTACCGAGGAAGTGGTCGATCCGGTAGACCTGATCCTCGTCGAGCACCCGGTGCACCAGCCGGTCCAGCTTGCGGAACTCGGCGGGCGAGGTGCCGAACGGCTTCTCGTAGACGACGCGGGCGCCCTCGGCCAGTCCGTGCTCACCGAGCGCGCGGGTGATCTCCGGGAAGGCGACCGGCGGGATGGCCAGGTAATGCACCACATCCGCATCCTTGCCGACCTCGCGCCGTGCCTCGGCGATGACGTCGAGGAGGCTCCCGGGATCGTCGGAGTTGAAGCCGCCGCCGGCGAACCGCAGCCGGCTGAGGAAGCCGCGTGACGGCTTACCTTCGAGCACCTCGTGCACGGTGCGCTGGAACTCGTCGTGGGCGACGTCGCCGCGCCCGTTCCCGACGAGCATCCACCTGTCGGGCAGCAGCCCTTCCTCGGCGAGCGTGTGGAAGGCCGGCAGGACCATCCGTTTCGCCAGGTCGCCGGTAGCGCCGAACAGCACGAAAACGGTGGGTCGCAGACTCGTCATGCGGACATCGTTCCCCGGAAGGTTCCCCGGTACGCCTGCGGGGTCGTGTGCATCCGCTGTGCGAAGTGGTGCCGGAGGGTGGCCGCGCTGCCGAAGCCCGCCCGCCCGGCGACGCTGTCCACGCCCAGGTCGGAGTCCTCGAGGAGGCGCCGGGCGAACAGCAGCCGCTGGCCGGTCAGCCAGTCGTGCGGTGTGGCGCCGGTCTCGGAGCGGAACTTGCGGGCGAACGTACGCGGAGCCATGTGGGCCAGTTCCGCCATCGTCTCCACGGTGTGCGCCTCGTGCAGGGTGGCCAGCACCTGGGTCAGCACCGGCTGCAGCGTCTCGCAGGAGATCGGCATGACCGGCGACTCGATGAACTGGGCCTGCCCGCCGTCGCGGTGCGGCGGCATCACCATCCGCCGGGCGATCATGGTGGCCACCGCGGAACCCTGCTCCTCGCGGATCAGGTGCAGGCCGGCATCCACGCTCGCGGCGGTGCCGGCGCTGGTCAGGATGTTGCCGTCGGCGACGTAGAGGACGTCGGGGTCGACCTTGGCCTCCGGGAAGCGCTGGGCGAGGCGGTCGGTGTGCAGCCAGTGGGTGGTGCAGCGGCGGCCGTCGAGCAGGCCGGCCGCGCCGAGGACGAAGGCGCCCGTGCACACGCTCATCACCCACGCGCCGCGGGCGTGGGCGCGGCGCAGAGCGTCGAGGACCTCGGCGGGCGGCTCACGGTCGGTGTCGTTCGGCACGACCACGACGAGGTCGGCGTCGTCGGCCGGCGCGAGGTCGTGGTCGGGGACGATCGAAAACCCCGCATGCGTACGGACGGGAGCGCCGCCGGGGGTGCACAGCGCGTATTCGTACCCGGGCAGGCCCTCGGCTGTCCGGTCGTAACCGAACAGCTCACAGAGCACGCCGAGCTCGAACACGGCCACCTCGTCGAGCGCGATCACGGCCACCTTGCGCAACATGCGGCCAGCCTAACCGGTGCTGGCAGCATTTTGTAGATGTATGGCATCCCTGCCACTGTCTGGCCGCACGGAAGAGGCGGAGACTGGTCTCATCACCAAGAAAACGCCAGCTCAGGAGTGGTTACCATGGCTTTCGGCCTGCTTCTCTTCCTCGTCCTCATCGCCCTCGCCTCGCGCCTCGGATACGTCGCCGACAGCCGCGACAGCGCCGACTGGAAGCCGTCACTCGACGGCATGCGCGTCGGCCGCTGGCACTAGGTCCTCTCTCGTGGACCCCGCCTCGCACTGGGGTGATCCACGAGACAGGACCTACGGGTCCGTCCCGGCTCTCCGCTGTGGGCGAACACGCTCAGGGCGAACAGGCGGGCCAAAACCGGCCCGCCTGCCTAGTGTCGGAGCATGAACCCGCAGAGTCGTTATGTGGTGCCGTCGTTCACCGAGCGGACCTCGTACGGGACGGCGTCCAAGGACCCGTACACCAAGATGTTCGAGGACCGGATCATCTTCCTCGGCGTGCAGGTGGACGACACCTCCGCCAACGACGTGATGGCGCAGCTGCTCACGTTGGAAGGCACCGACCCGGACCGTGACATCACGATCTACATCAACTCCCCCGGCGGCTCGTACACGGCGATGACCGCGATCTACGACACCATGCAGTACGTCCGCCCCGACATCACCACCGTGTGCCTCGGCCAGGCGGCGTCCGCGGCGGCGATCCTGCTGGCCGGCGGCACCCCCGGCAAGCGGCTCGCCCTGCCCCACTCGCGCGTGATGATCCACCAGCCGGCCCGCGGCGGCACCCAGGGCCAGGGCACCGACCTGGAGATCCAGGCCAGGGAGATCATGCGGATGCGCCAGCAGATGGAGCAACTGCTGTCCGAGCGCACCGGCCGCCCGCTCGAGCAGGTCGTCCGCGACATCGACCGCGACAAGATCATGACAGCCGAGGAGGCCAAGGAGTACGGCATCGTCGACGTGGTCCTGCCGAGCCGGAAGAAGAGCCTGATGGCCGCTGCCGCGGGCTGATGCCGGCGTCTGCCGGAACGAGGGAGATCGGTCCCTCGTCCTAAGGAGACGCACGTGTCCCGCCCGTCCCGGCGTTCTCTCCTCCTCGCCCGGCGGCGCAGCCATGCTGGGCGGCGGCCTCGTGGCCGCCGCCCCGGCTGCCACACTCGCGAGTGTTCCCGGAGTTGTTCGGGTGGTTGTGCTTCGCCCCGCCTGACCTGCCCTCGGCGGCGGTCGCCAAGACCCCCGGGCGGCGCGTGTCCGGTTCGCGGTGATCTGTATCTGACGGGCGGTGGCGTCCTCCTTCCCGGTACGAAACGACGCGCTGGGGTGAGGAGCACGGCACATGACTGTTCAGCAGATGGTTCGGGACGCCATGGAGGGGGCGGCGGGCGAGTCGGTGGAAGTGAAGGCGGCGGTGGGTGCGGCGGCTGCGGCTCAGAGCATCCCGACGCCGGCCGGCGCGGACGCGGGGACATTGTGGAAGATCCTGGTGGTGGCGCTGTCCGCGATCCTGGTGATCGCGCTGGCCGGGATCATCTGGACGGTGGGGGACGGCAAGGAGAGCACCAGCCCGGACGTGATCGTGACGGTGTTCTCGTCGGCGCTGTCCGGAATGCTGGGCCTGTTCGTGCGGTCGCCCTCCTGAGCGTGGGCCGCTCGTGCGGTCGCCCTCCCGAGCCGGGGCTGTTCGTGCGGTCGCCCTCATGAGTTTGGGACGCATCTCCGGGAGCGGCCAGGGGCAACCCTGATGGAACTCGGTCACCGTTCGGCGCGAGGCTTCGGGGCATGACCCGATTCCCCGCGTACGCCTTGGCTGCGATGGGCCTGGGTTGGGGGTTAGTAAGTGTTGCGGGAGCCGCGGTCCATGAAAGCGTCGAGCATTTTGACCGGGACCTTTACGCCGGACTGGCTGCGGGCCAGTTTGCCTGCTGTGGGGACGTCCGTGCGGTCGGGCCAGGTTTCTGTGTTCCAGAGGGATGAGCGTACGAAGGCTCGGCTGCAGTGCAGGAACAGTTCCTCGACGTGGACCTCTACGGCCAGGTGGGGCGTCACGTTCTGGACGGCCATCCGGGGAAGGTAGGGGGCCTCGGCGACGATGCGGGCGCGGCCGTTGACGCGGACCGTGTCGCCGGAGCCGGGCACCAGGAACAGCAGGCCGATGTGCGGGTTGCGCAGGAGGTTCTCGAGGCTGTCCAGGCGGCGGTTGCCCTTGCGGTCGGCGAACGCCAAGGTGTGGTCGTCGAGCACCAGGACGCTGCCGGCCGGGTCGCCGCGGGGGGAGACGTCGACGGTGCCGTCGTCGGAGGCGGTCGCCACCAGGAAGAACGGGCTCAGTTCGAGGAAGCGGCGGGTCTCGGCGTCGATGTGGTCGATGCCCTTGTCGGCGATCAGGCGCAGGGGCGTCTTCACGTACTCGCGGAGCTCGGCGGTCGTGCCGATCACCCGGGTCACCGCCGTGCCTCGGCGATGCGCAGGCGGACGCCGTCGAGGAACAGCTCCAGACCGTACGCGAAACGCTCCTCGGGGTCGGCCTTGATCACGTTGCCCATCACCTGGTGCATCTCGGTGTCCTCCAGAGTGCGTTCCTCCCAGTCGCCGGCGGCGCGCTGGGCCTGCTCCTCGATCGTGTGGCCGAGGGCGTAGTAGCCGACCGCGAAGAGCACCCAGGCGGCCCGGTCGAGCGGGAACCCGGCGTCGGTGAGGATGCGCATGATCTGGTCGCCGCCGCGCACCGTGTTCGGTTCCTGCACCCAGGTGCCGGCGACCACGCGGGCACCGTCGCGGTGTTTCAGCAGGGCGCGGCGGTAGCGGTGACCGATCTCCATGAGCTGCTCGTCCCACCGGCCGGGGGCGAGCGGGGTCGCGGTGATCTCGCCGACGATCCGGTCGGCCATGGCGCCGAGCAGCGCCTCCTTGTTGGTGAAGTGCCAGTAGATGCCGCCGGCCTGCACACCGAGCCGCGCGCCGAGTTTGCGCATGGTCAGCCCGTCGAGACCGTCGGCGTCGAGCAGGGCCAGGGCCCCGGTCACGACGTCCGCACGCTTCAGCTGCATGCGTGGCAGTCTCGCAGCAGACTTGAACGATGTTCAATCCTGAACAGTGTTCAAGTGGCGAGGGTCACGCTCAGCTGGGCACCCATCTCGGTGAAGCCGAGCGCTCGCGCCACCCGCCGGGAGGGCTCCGGACGTGCCCGCCACTGCGGCAGCAGCCCGGCCTCCAACGCGTCGGCCGTCGCGGCGGCAGCGACCTGTTTCGCCAGTCCGCGGCCTCGATGAGACGGCGCGGTCAGCACGCTGAGGTGCGCGACGTCGCCGGGCCAGCGCCGGTAGCCCGCAGCGGCGACCACCCGCCCTCCGGACCGGATCACCGAGGCCGCCGACGTGATCTCGTCCAGCCCGGCCTCACCCGCGTCGTCCTCGGAGACGGAAGCGACCAGGTCGGCGACGTCACCGCGGACAATTCCCACAGGCGGGGGAGAAGAGAGGCGCGAGCAGTACGCCAGGGTCGCCGGACCGAGCACCGCCTCGATCGGCAGCCGCGACCGCAACGCCTCGGGCGAGGTCCAGTCCTCGACCGGCAGCCCGGCCAGCCCGCCGCGCATCAGCTCGGCCGCCCGGGCGGAGGGCGCCGTCACGATGGCCGCGTCCCCGATCACCACCACGCCGGCCCAGCCCGGCGGGCACAGCAGGGACTGCGGCGACACCACCACCGGATCCCCGAACGACACCGGCACACCCGCGAGCCCCGCCCAGACTTCCCGCACTCTTCTCAGCATGGGCGATGAGTTTTCAGCATGGGCGATGAGTTCCGTCCGCTCGCCGGGTTACAGGGGTATGACCGACAACGAGAACGAGATCAGGGACCTGGTCGTCCGCTGGGCGGCTGTCACTCCCGGTTTCCGCGGAGTAACGGCCGCAGCGCGTCGAGCACGGCCGGGTCCTCGATGGTGGACGGCGCCGGCTCGTCGCGGCCGTCGGCGATGCCGCGCATGGTGCCGCGGAGGATCTTGCCGGAGCGGGTCTTCGGCAGGCCGGCCACGATGTCGATGCGCCGCAGCGCCGCCACCGCGCCGATCTGCTCGCGGACCAGCGCGACCAGGTCGGCCGGGTCGGCGCCGGCCCCGGCTTTCAGCACGACCAGCCCGCGCGGCACCTGGCCCTTGAGCGGGTCGTGCACGCCGAACACCGCGCACTCGGCGACGGCCGGATGCGACGCCAGCACCTCCTCCATCGCGCCGGTGGAGAGGCGGTGCCCGGCCACGTTGATGACGTCGTCGGTGCGGCCCATCACGTACAGGTAGCCGTCGGCGTCGAAGCGGCCGCCGTCGCCGGTCAGGTAGTTGCCGGGGAACGCCGACAGGTACGACGCGACGTAGCGGTCGTCGTCGCCCCACAGCGTCGGCAGGCAGCCGGGCGGCAACGGCAGGCCGAGCACGATCGCGCCGTCGTCGCCCGGCGGCACGTCGTCACCGGCGCCGTCGACCACGCGGACGCGGAAACCCGGCACCGGGAACGACGGCGAGCCGGCCCGGGTCGGCAGCTCCTCGAGACCGCGCGGGCTGGCGGCGATGGGCCAGCCGGTCTCGGTCTGCCACCAGTTGTCGATCACGGGGACGCCGAGCTTGGCGCCGGCCCACGAGTACGTCTCCGGGTCCAGGCGCTCGCCGGCCAGGAAGAGGCGTTTCAGCGTGCTCAGGTCGTACCCGTCGAGCAGTTTGCTTTCGGGGTCTTCCCTCTTGACGGCGCGGATGGCGGTGGGCGCGGTGAACATGACGGTGACGCCGTGCTGCGCGACGACCCGCCAGAACGCGCCCGCGTCCGGCGTCCCGACCGGTTTGCCCTCGTAGAGCACGGTGGTGGCGCCGGTGAGCAGCGGGGCGTAGACGATGTACGAGTGGCCGACCACCCAGCCGACGTCGGACGCCGCCCAGAAGACGTCGCCCGGGCCGGCCGCGAACACCGCCTCCATCGAGTAGCGCAGCGCCACCGCGTGCCCGCCGTTGTCCCGGACGACGCCCTTCGGCTTGCCGGTCGTACCCGAGGTGTAGAGCAGGTAGAGCGGGTCGGTCGCGTTCACGGCGACGCAATCCGCAGGCTCTGTGTTACTTAGAGCGTCATCCCAGCTCACGTCGATCGGACCGAGGTCGAAGGGGTGCTGCGGGCGCTGCTGGATGATGCGTTTTGAAGGCCGATGGGTGGCCAGGGAGAGCGCCGCGTCGAGCATCGGCTGGTAGGGCACCACGCGTGTCGGCTCGATCCCGCACGAGCTCGCCACGATCACCGCCGGCTTGGCGTCGTCGATCCGGGCGGCCAGCTCCCGCGCCCCGAAGCCGCCGAACACCACCGAGTGCACCGCGCCGATCCGCGCGCAGGCCAGCATCGCGACGACCGCCTCGGGCACCATCGCCATGTAGATCACGACCCGGTCGCCCCGCCGCACCCCCTGGTTCCGCAGCGCGCCCGCAAAGATCGCGACTTCGTCGCGCAGTTCCCGATAGGTGTACGACCTGAGCACGCCGGTCACCGGGCTGTCGTGGATCAGCGCCGCCTGCTCGCCCAGCCCACCGTCGACGTGCCGGTCGAGCGCGTTGTGGCAGGTGTTCAGCACCCCGTCCGGGAACCACCGGTAGAGCGGCGCCGCGCTGTCGTCGAGGACCCGCCCCGGCTTCCGGATCCAGTCGACGGCCGCGGCGGCCTCCCGCCAGAAGCCCTCCGGATCTCGCATGCTCCGTTCGTACGCCTGCCGGTAGTCGCCCATCAGCTCATCTTGCGCGCCGTTCACAATCGACGCCATGCGCTTCACGATCCGTCCGGCCACCCGCGGCGACCTGCCCGCCCTGCTTCCCCTGATCGAGGCGGCGACGTCCGAGCTCCTGCGCCCGTTCCTCACCACGGCGCAGGTCGAGTCCAGCCGCGCGATCATGGGCCTGGACACCCAGCTGATCGACGACGGCACCTACTACACGGTTCTCGGCGGCACCGACCTGGCCGGCTGCGGAGGCTGGAGCCGCCGGGCGACCCTGTACGGCGGCGACCACTCCTCGGGCCGCGACGCGGCGCTGCTCGACCCGGCGGCCGACCCGGCCCGCATCCGGGCGATGTACACCCACCCGTCCTTCGCCCGCCGAGGTGTCGGCCGCCTGATCCTCGCCCACTGCGAGAGCGCGGCCGCGGCCGAGGGCTTCACCACCGCGAGCCTGGTGGCGACGCTGGCGGGGCGTCCGCTCTACGAGGCGGCCGGCTACCAGCCCGTCGAGCACCTGACCGACGACTCCGGCGGCGCGCCGGTCCCGCTGGTCCGCATGCGCAAGACGCTCACCGGAGCCGGGCCGGGCCCCGGGCGAGGCTGAGCCTGGTCAGGCCCCAGGCGATCAGGCCGGCGACGGCGCCCGTGATCAGGCCGGTGAAGAGGCTGGACGCGGTGGCGAAGGCGCGAGGACCAGCTCGGGGGCACGGCTCGCAAACTCTGGTTGACGAACGTGCCCCGCCGCGGTGATCTCGGCGCGGCAGGGTGGCACGCAGCAGCCGGACGCGTTCGCCTACGGCTGGGCTGGCGCGCTGGGCGCGCTGATGCTCGCCCGGCGCACCCACCCGCGCGCGGTCCTGCTGGTCACCGCGTTCGGGCTGTTCGCCTACTACGCGGCCGGCTACCCGGCGGTCGGCCGGGCACACCATCTCCTCAGCCCCGCCACAGCCCGCACCTACGTCAGCCGGCTGATCACCAAGCTGAACGTCCGCGACCGCACCCAGCTCGCCGTCATCGCCCACCGAGCCGGGCTGACCGGCCGCTCTGCCCTTTGAGGCAACCCGCGCTGCCCAGCCGGTTGCCTCCGGCGCCGGTCAACTCCGGCAACCCGCACCCGACACTGGGAATCCGGTGGGCCGGCGGATGCGGGGGTGGCGACGGGTGAGGTCCTCGGCCGACGACCAGACGACCGAGCAGGCGGCCGCACGCCGCGACCGACCGGCGGCGCCGGCCGAGCATGCCGAGGGGGCGCCGTCTCCCCGGCGGCCGATCAATCCCCGCGTGGCGCAACGCCTTCAGTCCGCGGTGGGCAACCGTGCGGTCTCCGCGATGCTGGCTCAGCGCCGCACCACCGCTCCCGCGACACCTGTCGGCGCCTCCGCTCCGGCGACGCCTGCCGCCATCTCCGCTCCGGCGACGGCCGTCGACACCTCTGCCTTGGCGGCGCCGGCCGGCGAGCAGTCCGCCGACCTCGTGCGCGGGACGGACACGGCGAGAACGAACGTTCTTTCCTCCGCTGGGGACGCCGCGCCGGCGACGCCGGTCCAGCGTTTCTCGCGTCCTCCCGCGGCGTCGACGCCCAAGTTCAACACTCTCAAGTCAGATGTAGCCGGTAAGCAGAGGACTCTCGCCGCGCATCCGCCGCCCGCGTCGAAGGCCAGCGCCGCGCAGGCCGCCGCGAAGCCGCCGGCCGATGATAAGCAGGCGCAGGGTAAGGCGGCGAATGCGGAGAAGATGAATGCCGCTCAGCCGGGTGCGTTTGATAAGGCCGCGTTC